>NZ_JBIAWO010000001.1:1159996-1604109 GCF_042895685.1 Streptomyces sp. NPDC001381
TTCTTCCGTCGGGGTAACCGGAGAGTCGCAACGGGCCCTGGGTCGTGTCCGCAAAGTCCCGCCGTTCGCCCGCAGGGCGGGCCTCGCGGCGTCGTGGGGGCCCCTCCCGCGCGAGCAGGCGGGACCTTGCGGACACGACCTAGCTCTCGGTGGGGACGAACGCCCTTCCGTCCACGGGCCGTTCGCGCCACAGCCGGAGCGCCACGTCGACCAGTCGCACCCGGGTGAGGCCGGGCACCGCGTCGAGGTCGTGCCAGGCGGCCATGTCGGTGGAGCCGTTCACCTCGTTGCGGAGTTCACCGCCGACGATCCGGCCCTCGTAGACGATGCGGAGGCCGTGGTGGTCGACGGGGCCGTGCAGGCCCTCGCGGCCGAAGACGTGGCGGGAGGAGTCCAGCCCGAGCAGGCCCGTCACCTCGACGCGGTAGCCGGTCTCCTCGTCCAGTTCGCGCACGACGGTGTCCAGCGGGTCCTCGCCGTGCTCCATGCCGCCGCCGGGCAGCACCCATTCGAAGCCGCCGCCGTCCGCCGGTGAGCGGGCGAGCAGCATCCGGCCGTCACGGACGCAGACGGCGTAGGCCGCCACCCTCAACCTCTTGCGCACACAGGCACGTTAGCCCGCGAATCGTCCACAGCGGACGAAAATTTCTCACACAGGGTTCTCGTAGAGGGTTTTCCCCATACATCCATATCGATTCGGTCAACACTCCCCAAACAACCGCCCCTTGCGTAAAGCTTTGCGGTCGTCCGGGATCGCATTCCGGACGTTCGCGATCAGGCATGACCAGCCCGGTCGCCTGTTCCTTTACCTACAAGGGATGCCGATGACTTTCACCCCCCAGCGCGAACCGATACCGGGCGCCAGACGCGCGGTCCGGATCGCCGTGGCCGCGGGCCTGGTGGCCGCGCTGTCCGCGGCCGGACCGATTCCGATGGCGTTCTCCGCCGACGCCGGCCAGGCTCCCGCCGCCGCCGACCCGGGCGTGAAGTCCGCCCACGACAAGCTCGGCTCCGACGACGCCGGCCTGCTCGCCGAGGCGAAGGCCGACGGCGACCGGACCGTGACGATGATGGTCGCGACCGCGCCGGGCAAGACCGAGCAGGTCGCCGAGCAGCTGGACGCGGTGAGCGGCGGGATCGTCGGCCGGACCTTCGACAAGGTCGGCTACGTGCGCGCCACCGTTCCCACCGCCAAGGCGGACGCCGCGATCTCCGCCGCCGCCAAGCTGTCCTCCGTGCACGGCATCGACCTGCGGCAGGACATCGCCCTGGACGACCCGACGCCGAGCGCCGACACCGCCAAGGGCGCCACGTCCCCGGCCACGGCGAAGACCTACACCGGTCCCGGCAGGAACACCCCCGCCAAGAACCCGTACAACCCGTCCTTCGAGACGGGCGCCGTCGACTTCGTGAAGAAGAACCCGAAGGCGGACGGCCGCGGGGTGACCATCGGCATCCTCGACTCCGGCGTGGACCTGGCGCACCCGGCGCTGCAGAAGACCACCACCGGCGAGCGCAAGATCGTCGACTGGGTGACGGCCACCGACCCGGTCGCCGACGGTGACGCCACCTGGCGCCGGATGCTCACCTCGGTGAGCGGTCCGCAGTTCTCCGCGACCCCGGCCAGTACGGGCGTCGCCGAGACGTTCAACGCTCCGGCCGGCTCGTACAAGTTCAACTACTTCTACGAGTCCATCACCGCCGGCGGCGACGAGAAGGGCGACGTCAACCGCGACGGCGACACCACGGACGCCTTCGGTGTGCTGTACGACGCGGCCACGGGCGCGGTGCGCGTCGACGCGAACGACAACCTCGACTTCACCGACGACGCGCCGATGAAGCCGTACAAGGACGGCTACCAGGTCGGCTACTTCGGGACGGACAACCCGGCGACCGACGTCGCCGAGCGCATCCCGTTCGTCGTCGAGACCCGCAAGGACGTCGTCTACAACGCGGACGGCGCGAAGGCCGACTACGTCAACATCGGCATCATCGAGTCCGAGCACGGCACGCACGTCGCCGGCATCACCGCCGCGAACAGCCTGTTCGGCGGAAAGATGAACGGCGCCGCGCCCGGCGCGAAGCTCGTCTCCTCGCGGGCCTGCACCTGGTCCGGCGGCTGCACCAACGTCGCGCTCACCGAGGGCATGATCGACCTGGTCGTCAACCGCGGTGTCGACATCGTCAACATGTCGATCGGCGGTCTGCCGGGCCTGAACGACGGCAACAACGCGCGCGCCGAGCTGTACACCCGCCTCATCGACACCTACGGCGTCCAGCTCGTGATCTCCGCGGGCAACGAGGGCCCGGGCGCCAACACCATCGGCGACCCCGGTCTGGCCGACAAGGTGATCTCGGTCGGCGCGGCCATCTCCAAGGAGACCTGGGCCGCCAACTACGGCTCGAAGGTGACCAAGAAGTACGCGCTGCTGCCCTTCTCCTCGCGCGGCCCGCGTGAGGACGGCGGCTTCACGCCGACGCTCGTCGCGCCCGGCGCCGCCATCAACACCACCCAGACCTGGCTGCCGGGCGCCCCGGTCGCCGAGTCGGGCTACACGCTGCCGGCCGGCTACTCGATGCTGCAGGGCACGTCGATGTCCTCCCCGCAGGCCGCCGGCGCCTCGGCGCTGCTGATCTCGGCCGCCAAGCAGAAGCACGTCGCCCTCACCCCGGCGACCCTGCGCACGGCCCTGACCTCGACCGCGGACCACATCAAGGGCCTGCAGGCCTACGAGGAGGGCGCGGGCGCGATCAACATCGTGGACGCCTGGAAGTCCATCAGGAAGGGCGCCGCCGCCCACGACTACACCGTCAAGGCCCCGGTCGACACCGCGCTCGACCAGGCCCTGAAGACGCCGGGCTTCGGCACCGGCGTGTACGACCGTGAGGGCGGCCTCAAGGCCGGCCAGAAGAAGACGTACAAGGTCACGATCACCCGTACGTCCGGCGCCGACAAGGCGGTCCGCCACACGCTGCGTCTGGCGAACAACGCGGCCGGCACCTTCCGGATCCTCGGCTCCGACGCGGTGAAGCTGCCGCTGAACAAGCCGGTGACGGTGAAGATCCAGGCCGCGCCGAAGTCCGCCGGGCTCAAGAGCGCGATCCTCGAGGTCGACGACCCGAAGACCGTGGGCACCGACAAGCAGATCCTCAACACGGTCGTCGTCTCCACCCCGGTGCACTACGCGTTCCACGCGTCGAACACCGTGCAGCGCAACAGCTCGCAGCACTACTTCCTGACCGTGCCCGAGGGCGCCAAGGCGCTCGAGGTCGCGATCCGCGGGCTGAAGGACAAGAGCCAGACCCGGTTCATCTCGATCCACCCGTACGGTGTCGCGGTCGAGGACAGCGCCACCATCTACTGCTACAACAACTACCTCGACGGCAACGGCTGCAAGCCGGACGTCCGCTCCTACGCCGACCCGCAGCCGGGCGTCTGGGAGATCGAGGTCGAGTCGCGCCGCACCTCGCCGCTGCTCGACAACCCCTACAAGCTGGACGTCACCGTCTACGGCGCCGCGTTCGACCCGGCGACCGTGACCGTGCCCGAGGCGAAGGTCGGCACCCCGGCGGCCGCCTCCTGGAAGGTGACGAACGGCTTCGCCGCGATCGACGGCAAGCTGGTGGGCGGCCCGCTCGGCTCGTCCAAGACGGCCCGCCCGTCCATCAAGCAGGGCGAGGACCAGACCACCACGGTCGACGTCCCCGCGGGCGCCAAGTCGCTCGACGTGGCGATCGGCGACGTCTCCGACGCCTCCGCCGACCTCGACCTGGTGGTCCTGGACTCGACCGGCAAGCAGGTCGGGAGCTCCGCCGACGGCGACTCCGAGGAGGCGGTCTCCATCCCGTCGCCCGCCGCCGGCACCTACACCATCGTGGTCTCGGGCTACTCGGTCCCGGCCGGGACGACGGAGTACGACTACTTCGACGTGTTCTACGCGTCGTCGCTCGGCACCATCGCCGTAGACGAGTCGGCGCCGGTGAAGCTGGCCACGGGCGCCTCGGCGCAGGTCTCCGCGACCGTCACCGCCGCGGCCGCCGCGCCGGAGGGCCGGGCCTTCTTCGGCCAGGTCCAGCTGGTGAACGCCCGCGGCACCGTCACGGGATTCGGCAACGTGGCGATCGAGAAGGTCACCCCGTAGCACGCGTATGAGAGGGCGAAGGGGCGGGTGTCCGGGGGGACACCCGCCCCTTCGTCATGTGCAGGACACGCCCTCCGCGTCCGGCAGGGCGCGGGCGAGCGCGTCCCGCTCGGCGGCGATCCCGGCCTCGCCGACCGCCCACACGTCCGGGGAGGAGGACCCCTTCGGGAGGGCGACCAGGACGTGGTCGCCCTCGGCCACCAGCGGGTCCATGTCCCGCGCCAGCACGAAGCGGACCTCCCGCTGTGTCCTCTCCGGCGTGTACGCGCGGGTCACGCGCAGGGTGACGCGCTCCTCGTCCGTGCCGGGCACCGGGTCCACGGCCGTCACGTCGCCCTCGACGACCAGGCGGACGCAGGCGAGGTAGCCGGGATCGCCGAGCGGGCTGCCGGCGTCCTCCGCGCCCGACGCGGCCTTCGCCCCGCTGTCGGAGCTCGACTCGACGCCCGCCGTCCCCTGCCCGACCTGGACCACCACCCAGCCGGCTCCGAACACCAGGGCTCCGGCGGCGGCCGCACCCACGGCACGCAGGGCCAGGGGGCGCAGCCGGCGCCGGGTCGGCCGCGGCGGCCGGGCGCGTGCCGGCGCGGGCTCCTCGACGGGCCGGGTGAGCGCCTCCGCGACCAGGCCCAGCTGCTCCCTCAGCAGCGCCACGTCGGCCGCGGCCGAGCGGTGGGCGGCGAGGAGGGCGGGGTCGGCGCGCATCTCCTCGGGCAGCGGGTCGCCGGTGATCGCGGCCATGAGGGGATCCGTGCCGTCGTACCCCTCGGGCTTCTCGTGCCGCTCTGCGGGCATGTCACACCACCTCGTCCTCGTGCAGGCGGGCGCGCAGCGCCCGGACCGCGGTGTGCAGGCGGCTCTTGACCGTGCCCTCCGGGACGCCGAGCTCCTCGGCGATCGAGCGCACCGGCAGGTCGGCGAAGAAGCGCAGGACGACGACCTGGCGCTGCGCGTCGGGCAGGTCGTCCAGGCCCCGCGCGACGGCCAGGGAGAGCACGCTGGTCTCCTCGCCTGAGGGGTGCTCGTGCTGGCGCAGCGAGGCCAGCCGCTCGCCGAGGCGTTCCTGGCGGCGCTTGGCGCGGTGCCAGTCCATGGCGAGGTTGGAGGCGACGACCGCCGCCCACGCCGAGACGTCCCGCGGGGCCTCGTAGCCCTTGGCGGCCCGCTCCAGCAGCCGCAGACGGACCTGCTGCACCCCGTCCGGCAGGTCCGCCTGCGGCACCCCGCCGAGCGCGAGCACCGCCCGCACCCGGCGTTCCTGCGCCGCGTCCAGGGGATCACCGTGCACGGTGCCGTCCCCCTGGCCGCGGCGGCTCGTTCTGCGCAGCAACAGCCACCCCTCCCCCAGCCGCGTTTCTCCTACGACGCGTGCGGGCGCGGAAACGTTCGGCGCGGCGGTGGGAAATCCCGGGACGTGCCGCGGAGGCGTACGTCACACCGCGGAGCGGGGCAGCACAGCTTGCGGCGCGAGGCCCCGGCGGGGGGAATTTCTCCAGTTCAGCGGGGTGTGGGAGGAATTTCCGCAACCCGCGGTCATCCTGGGGCGTCCCAGTCCTCGGGCATGCCGGGCAAAGAATTGGACAGGCGGGCCGGGGTCGGCCGCATGATGGAAAAGCCACGGCCAGGCAATGCGTACGCAACGAGACAGAGGGAGTCGCCGTGAGGGTCGGAATCGTCGGAGCCACCGGTCAGGTCGGCACGGTCATGCGCAGGATCCTCAAGGAGCGGAACTTCCCGGTCACGGAGCTGCGCCTGTTCGCCTCGGCCCGCTCGGCGGGGACGGTCCTGGACGAGGTCACGGTGGAGGACGCGGCGACGGCCGACTACACCGGCCTGGACATCGTCCTGTTCTCCGCGGGCGGCGCGACCTCGAAGGCGCTGGCCGAGAAGGTGGCCTCGCAGGGCGCGGTCGTGATCGACAACTCGTCGGCCTGGCGCAAGGACCCCGAGGTGCCCCTGGTGGTCTCCGAGGTGAACCCGCACGCGATCGCGAACCGCCCCAAGGGCATCATCGCCAACCCGAACTGCACGACGATGGCCGCGATGCCGGTCCTGAAGCCGCTGCACGAGGAGGCCGGCCTGGAGGCGCTGGTCGTCGCCACCTACCAGGCGGTGTCCGGCTCCGGCCTCGCGGGCGTGGCGGAGCTGCACGGCCAGGCGCAGAAGGTCGTCGCCGACGCGGACCGGCTGACCCACGACGGCGAGGCGGTCGACTACCCCGAGCCGCAGGTCTACCAGCGCCCCATCGCCTTCAACGTGGTCCCGCTCGCCGGCTCGATCGTCGACGACGGCCTGAACGAGACCGACGAGGAGCAGAAGCTCCGCAACGAGTCCCGCAAGATCCTGGAGATCCCCGGGCTGAAGGTCTCCGGCACCTGTGTGCGCGTCCCGGTCTTCTCCGGCCACTCCCTCCAGGTCAACGCCCGCTTCGCGCGTCCGCTGTCGGTGGAGCGCGCCACCGAGCTGCTGTCCGGCGCCGAGGGCGTGGTGCTCACCGACATCCCGACGCCCCTCCAGGCGGCCGGCAAGGACCCGTCGTACGTGGGCCGCATCCGCCGTGACGAGACGGTGGACAACGGCCTGGCGCTGTTCGTCTCCAACGACAACCTGCGCAAGGGCGCGGCGCTGAACGCGGTGCAGATCGCGGAGCTGGTGGCGGCGGAACTCGCCGCGAAGTAGGACGTCCGGCTGTTCAGGGGGCGGTCACCCGGTGGTGGCCGCCCCTTTCGCGCGTCGGGAACGTCGTCGCCCCGCACGCCCCTCACGTGGAAGGATGGCGCAACCCACCCATGACGAGGAGATGACCGCGTGCCTGGCACAAACCTGACTCGCGAAGAGGCGCAGCAGCGGGCGAAGCTGCTCACCGTTGACTCGTACGAGATCGATCTCGACCTCTCCGGCGCGCAGGAGGGCGGCACCTACCGGTCCGTGACCACGGTGCGCTTCGACGTCGCGGAGAACGGCGCGGAGTCCTTCATCGACCTGGTGGCCCCGGCCGTCCACGAGGTCACGCTCAACGGCGACGCGCTGGACGCGGCCGAGGTCTTCAAGGACTCGAGGATCGCGCTGCCGGGGCTGCTGGAGGGCCGTAACGTCCTCCGTGTCGTCGCCGACTGCGCCTACACCAACACCGGTGAGGGCCTGCACCGCTTCGTCGACCCGGTCGACGAGCAGGCGTACCTGTACACGCAGTTCGAGGTGCCGGACGCCCGTCGCGTCTTCGCCTCGTTCGAGCAGCCGGACCTCAAGGCGACCTTCCAGTTCACGGTGAAGGCGCCGACGGGCTGGACCGTCATCTCCAACTCCCCGACGCCCGAACCCGAGGGCGACGTCTGGGTGTTCGAGCCGACCCCGCGGATCTCCACCTACATCACCGCGCTGATCGTCGGGCCGTACCACTCCGTCCACAGCGTGTACGAGAAGGACGGCCGCTCGGTCCCGCTCGGCATCTACTGCCGGCCCTCCCTCGCCGAGTTCCTCGACTCGGACGCGATCTTCGAGGTGACGCGGCAGGGCTTCGACTGGTTCCAGGAGAAGTTCGACTACGCGTACCCGTTCCAGAAGTACGACCAGCTGTTCGTGCCGGAGTTCAACGCGGGCGCGATGGAGAACGCGGGCGCGGTCACCATCCGCGACCAGTACGTCTTCCGGTCCAAGGTGACCGACGCGGCGTACGAGCTGCGCGCCGAGACCATCCTGCACGAGCTGGCGCACATGTGGTTCGGCGACCTCGTCACCATGGAGTGGTGGAACGACCTGTGGCTGAACGAGTCGTTCGCCACCTACACCTCCATCGCCTGCCAGGCGTACCACCCGCAGTCCCGGTGGCCGCACTCCTGGACCACCTTCGCCAACTCCATGAAGACGTGGGCCTACCGGCAGGACCAGCTGCCGTCCACCCACCCGATCATGGCCGAGATCCGTGACCTGGACGACGTCCTCGTCAACTTCGACGGCATCACCTACGCCAAGGGCGCGTCCGTCCTGAAGCAGCTCGTCGCCTACGTCGGCATGGACGAGTTCTTCAAGGGCGTGCAGGCGTACTTCAAGGCGCACGCCTTCGGCAACACGCGCCTCTCCGACCTGCTCGGCGCCCTGGAGAAGACCTCCGGCCGTGATCTGAAGGCCTGGTCGAAGGCCTGGCTGGAGACCGCCGGCATCAACGTCCTGCGCCCCGAGATCGAGACGGACGCCGACGGGGTCGTCACGTCCTTCGCGATCCGCCAGGAGGCCCCGGCGCTCCCGGCGGGCGCGAAGGGCGAGCCCACCCTGCGTCCGCACCGCATCGCCGTCGGCCTGTACGACCTCGACGCCGGGTCCGGCAAGCTGGTGCGCTCCGAGCGCGTCGAGCTGGACGTCGACGGCGAGCTGACCGCCGTACCGCAGCTGACCGGCACGCGCCGTCCGGCCGTGGTCCTGCTCAACGACGACGACCTGTCGTACGCGAAGGTCCGCCTCGACGAGCGGTCCCTCGCCTTCGTCACCGAGCACCTCGGCGACTTCGAGTCCTCGCTGCCCCGCGCCCTGTGCTGGGCGTCGGCCTGGGACATGACCCGGGACGCCGAGCTGCCCGCCCGCGACTACCTGTCCCTGGTGCTGTCCGGCATCGGCAAGGAGTCCGACATCGGCGTGGTCCAGTCGCTGCACCGTCAGGTCAAGCTCGCCATCGACCTGTACGCCGACCCCACCGCCCGCGAGGCCCTGCTCACCCGCTGGACCGACGCCACCCTGGCCCACCTGCGGGCGGCCGCCGCCGGCAGCGACCACCAGCTGGCGTGGGCGCGCGCGTTCGCGGCCACGGCCCGTACGCCGGAGCAGCTGGACCTCCTGGAGTCGCTGCTCGACGGTTCGCAGACGATCGAGGGCCTGGCCGTAGACACCGAGCTGCGCTGGGCGTTCGTGCAGCGCCTCGCGGCGGTCGGCCGGTTCGACGAGGCGGAGATCTCCGGCGAGTACGAGCGGGACAGGACGGCCGCCGGTGAGCGGCACGCGGCGACGGCCCGGGCCGCCCGTCCGACGCCGGAGGCCAAGGCGGAGGCCTGGGCGTCGGTCGTCGAGTCCGACAAGCTGCCCAACGCCGTCCAGGAGGCGGTCATCGGCGGTTTCGTCCAGACCGACCAGCGCGAGCTGCTCGCCCCGTACACGGAGAAGTACTTCGAGGTCGTCAAGGACATCTGGGACTCCCGTTCGCACGAGATCGCCCAGCAGATCGCGGTCGGCCTCTACCCGACGATCCAGGTCTCCCGGGAGACCCTGGACAGGACGGACGCCTGGCTGGCCGCCGCCGAGCCGAACGCGGCCCTGCGCCGCCTCGTCTCGGAGTCCCGCTCGGGCGTCGAGCGCGCGCTGAAGGCCCAGGCGGCCGACGCCCGGTAGTCGTTCGCGCGTGGTTCCCACGGTGGTGAGGGCGCCCGGTGTCGCACCGGGCGCCCTCGCTCATGTCCCGGTGAGGTGGCTGCGCGCGCACGCGCGGAAGGCGGTCACCAGGCGGCTCCGGTCGCCGGCCCGGGTGGCGAGGGCGACCTGGCTGGGCGCGACGCCGTGCAGCGGGACGGTGGTGAGGTCGGGGCGCAGATGGTGGCCGCGGATCCCGGCCGTGATGACGATGGCCCGGCCGTCGGCGACGACCTCCAGCTTGTCCTCCAGGGCCTGCACGAAGGGGCCGTCGGGCGCCGGGCGGCCGTCCGGGCGGGGGTCGATGCGCCAGAAGGCGCTCCACTCCGGATCGGCTCCGGTCACCTGGGGCAGCGGTTCGCCGGCGATGTCGTCGACGGTGACGGACTCCTTGCCGGCCAGCCGGTGGTCGACCGGGACGACCACCACCCTGGGCTCCTCGTAGAGGACGGTCATGTCCAACTGGTCGCCGGCGAAGGGCAGTCGGACGACCACCGCGTCCACCGTGCGGTCGAGCAGGGCCGCGCGTGCCTCGGTCCAGTCCAGGTGCATGGACCGTACGTCCGCGTCCGGGTGCCGGCGCCGCAGTTCGCGCACCGCCGGGGTGACGATCAGCCCGCTGGAGAACCCGACGGTGATCCGGCCGGGCTCGGCCGCCGCCCGGGCCTGCGCGGCGGCCCGTGCGGCGGAGCGCAGCAGCGCCCGGGCCCCGGGCAGGAACACCTCGCCCGCCTCGGTGAGCCGGGTGCCCCGCGGGGTGCGGTCCAGGAGGCGGGCGCCCAGTTGCCGTTCGAGCCGTCGGATCTGCCGGCTCAGTGAGGGCTGGGTGATGTGCAGCGCCTCGGCGGCCCGGCCGAAGTGGCGGTGCTCGGCGACGGCGGCGAAGTACCGGACCAGTCGGAGATCGAGGTCGGCCATGTCTCCAGCCTATCCACCTGCCGTGATGCCCGAAGCGTATCGCGCCATACCCGACAGGCCTTGGACGCGCGGGGCCGCTCCTCCCGAGGATGGAGGCACCGCCACTCGTTACCTCTTCGAAGGACTTCAGCATGCGTGTCTTCGTCACTGGTGCTACCGGATTCATCGGTTCCGCCGTCGTCCGTGAACTCCTCGACGCGGGTCACCAGGTCACCGGGCTCGCCCGCTCGGACAGGGCCGCGGCGGCGCTGGCGGCCGCCGGGGCCGGGGTGCACCGCGGGGACCTCTCCGACCTCGGCAGTCTGCGCGAGGGGGCGGTCGCGGCCGACGGCGTCGCCCACCTCGCCTTCGTCCACGACTTCTCGGACTTCGCCGCGGCCTGCGCGACCGACCTGCGGGCCGTGGAGGCGATCGGGGCGGCGCTGGAGGGCTCGGAGAAGCCCTTCGTGATCTCCTCGGGGACGGCGGGCCTCGCGCCGGGAACGGTCGGCACGGAGGAGGACGACGTGGATCCCTCGTCGTTCGGCGCGCTCCGGGCCCGGGCGGAGACCGCGGTCGTGGAGATGGCCGGGCGCGGGGTGCGGACCGCGTCCATCCGTTTCGCGCCGGCCGTGCACGGCCGGGGCGACCACCTCGGTTTCGTCCCGCGGTTCATCTCCCTCGCCCGGGAGAAGGGCTTCGCGGCCCACATCGGTGACGGCGCCAACCGGTGGCCCGCCGTGCACGTCTCGGACGCGGCCCGGCTGGTCCGGCTCGCACTGGAGTCGGCACCGGCGGGCAGCCGTCTGCACGCCGTCGGCGAGGAGGGCGTACCGCTGCGCGACATCGCCGCCGCCATCGGCCGTCACCTCGGCCTGCCGGTCGCCCCGGTCGCCCCCGAGGACGCACCGGCGCACTTCGGCTGGTTCGCCATCGCCACCGCTCTCGACGTCCCGGCGTCGAACGCGCTGACGAGGAAGTGGCTCGGCTGGGAGCCGACGGGTCCGGGTCTGCTCGCGGACCTCGACGAGGGGCACTACTTCACGGCTGCGGCCGGCAACCCGTGAGGAGCGACAGGCTCGCCCTGACCCCGTCGGCCTCGGGCATGCCGAGCTCGGAGTAGAGGGCCAGCGCCCGCTCGTAGCACCGAACGGCCCGGCCGGTGTCGTCGAGGGCCCGGTGGGCGTCGCCGAGTCCGCTGTGGGCGCGGGCCTGCTGGCCCGGGTTGCCGATGTCCTCGGCGATGGTGAGCGCGTCCGGTGTGATGGGTGAGGGCGTCGGTGTGGCGGCCGGTGGCGTGGGCGGCCTCGCCGAGCCCGTTGAGCGCCCTGGCCTCGCCGTCCCGGTCGCCGTTCTCGCGGTAGATGGTGATCGCCTGCCGGTGGTGTGCGGCGGCCTGCTCGGGCTGGGCGAGCCGTGTGTGGATCATGCCCAGGCTGTCCAGCGCCCCGGCCTCGCCGTACCGGTCGCCGACCTCCCGGAGCAGGGCCAGGGCCTGCTCCTGGTGGCGGGCGGCCGGCCCGAGCCGGTCGAGCCGCGCCTCGACCAGGCCGAGGTCGTTGAGCGCGTGGGCGTCCAGGTACCGGTTGCCGGTGCGGCGCAGCAGGGCCAGCGCCTGCTCGAGATGGTCGGCGGCCTGTCCGTAGCGGCCGAGCTGCCGCTCCACCGAGGCGAGGTCCTTCAGGGCGATCGCCTCACCCCGCGCGAGGACGTCGACTCCCGGCTGCGGAAGGCCGCGGCGGACGAGGACGCCCTGCGCGCACTCGGCCGCGACGAGATCCGCACGGCCCGCGCCGACGCGGACTGCCGGGTCGAAACCGGACTCTCCGAAGCCGTCCGGGACGTGCAACGGGCCGTCGAGAAGCGCCTGCTGACGGCACGTGACAGAAGGACCGTGGCGAGCTACGCGGCGGACAGACGCAGGGCACTCGCCGCCACGGGGACATGAGCGGCAGCGTGCCGTACGGGGGGCAACACGCTGCGCACCTCAGCCGACGTGGGCGGCCAGGGCGGCCTCCACCGCGCTCGCGCCGGCCGTGTCGGAGGCCCAGGCCACGTAACCGTCGGGCCGCACGAGGAGAGCCGTACGGCGCTCGCTCGCCCAGCGCTCCACGGTCAGCCGGTCCTTGCGGGCGGCGCCCCGCTCGTCGTCGTACACGTCCGGGGTGATCAGGACGAAGCGGCCGCCGCGCAGGGCCTCGTGGAGGCGGCCCCCGCCGGCCAGGGCGACGTCCGGGACCCGGGTGCCGGTGAGGCGGTGGGCGCCGCGGGGGGCGGGGTAGCGGTAGCCGATCCCGGTGAGTCGGCCGACCGCCCTGCGGCGGGCCGGGGCGGCGGTGCCGAGGAAGGCGGTGAGGGCGGCGCGCAGGGCCAGGGTCCAGGGGCGCTTGGCCATGGCCAGGCGGACGATGCCGCCGCTGCTGCGCAGGACGGACCGGCCGACCGGGTGGCGTTCGGCCTGGTAGGTGTCGAGCAGCTCCGGGCGCGCGTGGCCATGGATCACCTGGGCGAGCTTCCAGCCCAGGTTGGCCGCGTCCTGCAAGCCGGTGTTCATGCCCTGGCCGCCGGCCGGGGTGTGCACGTGCGCGGCGTCGCCGGCCAGGAAGACGCGGCCGACGCGGTAGGCCGGCGCCTGGCGTTCGTCGCTGTGGAAGCGGGACATCCAGCGGGCGTCGTGCATCCCGAAGTCACGGCCGAGGGCGAGGCGGGTGACCTCCCTGACCTCGTCGAGGTCGAGGGGCTCGCTGTCGGGGACGTCGCGGGCGCGGTTCCAGCCGATCACCCGGTGGTAGCCGTCGCCGAAGGGCGCGAGGAAGGCGAAGGCGTCGCCGACGGCGTTGACGGTGAGCAGGGTCTCGGGCTCCTCGGCGAGCCGGACGTCGGCGAGGACGACGGAGCGGATGACGGAGCGGCCGGGGAAGTCCAGTCCGAGGGCGTTCCGTACGGCACTGCGCATGCCGTCGGTGCCCACGACGTACTCGGCGCGCAGCTCATCCGCCTCTCCGGCGGGGGTGCGGACGGTGACGGTCACACCGTCCGCGTCCTGCTCGACGCCGGTCACCTCGTGCTCGTACCGGAACTCGGCCCCGGCCTCGGTCGCGCGCCGCCGCAGGGCCTTCTCCACCTCGTACTGCGGGATGACGAGGAGGTGGTTGAAGCGGGAGGGGAGGGTGTCGAGGGCGACGGTGAGACGGCCGAAGAGTCGGAGGCGGTCGAGGGGGCGGCCGGCTTCCTCGACCTCGTCGGCGAGACCGCGGGCGTCGAGCTGCTCGAGGGTGCGGGCGTGCAGGACGAAGGCGCGGGAGAGGTTGCTGATGTCGGCGGAGCGCTTTTCGAGGAGGGTCACCGGGACGCCGGCGGTGGCGAGGTCGCCGGCGAGGAGGAGGCCGGTGGGGCCGGAGCCGACGACGATCACGTTGTGGGTGGTGCCGGTGATGTCGGTGGTGCCAGTGGTGCCGTTCATGCGGGCCTCCTGGGGTGCCAACGGTCGTTGGCCAACATGTGTTGGTCAACACCTGCCGGTCAACGCTTGTTGGCAAACATAGGACCGCCGTCGGGGGGATGTCAACGAGTGTTGGCAAACGCTTGTTGACCCCCTCGGCGACCTGCGCCTTCTACCCCGCACCCATTGGCCCGCACCCATTGGCCTACACCTGCTGGCCAACGCATGTTGACCAAGCCTGTTGACTAACGCTTGACTGCCCACGACCGTTGGCCAACGTTTATTTGCCCACGCCCGTTGGCCTACGATCGTGCGCATGAACGGCAGCGACATCAGCGAAACGGATTCCGCTCCGGGCCCCGCCCGCCGACGCTCCGACGCCACCCGCACCGCGATCCTCGACGCCGCCCGCGAGCGCTTCGCCGCAGACGGCTACGAGCGGACGACCATCCGGGCCATCGCCAAGGACGCCGGCATCGACCCCTCCATGGTCATGCGCTACTACGGCAACAAGGAGGGCCTGTTCGCGGCGGCCGTCGCCGTCGATCTGCGGCTGCCGGACCTCACCGCGCTCCCCCGGGAGGAGGTCGGCCACGCCCTCGTCACCCACTTCCTCGCCCTGTGGGAGGAGAACGAGGAGCTCACGGCCCTGCTGCGGGTCGGGGCCACCCATCAGGCCGGCGCCGAGCGGATGCGCGGCATCTTCCGCGACCAGCTGCTCCCGGTGGCCGTGGCGGTGTGCCCGGACCCCGAGCAGGTACCGGCCCGCGCGGCGCTCTGCGCGACCCAGCTGCTCGGCCTGGCCCTCACCCGCTACGTGCTGCGGCTCCCGCCGACGGTGGCGCTGCACCGTGAGGAGATCACGGCCTGGCTGGCACCGACGGTCCAGCGCTACCTGACCGCGCCGCATCCGTAGAAACGACCGAGGGCGCCGTACTCGGCGACGGCGCCCTCAGAGGTCGTAGGTGGTCCGGCGGGTCAGGCCTTGGCCTTCCCCGGCTTCACCACGCGGTGCTCGGTCTTGGACTTGTCGAGCACCATCACCAGGCCGGTGATGAGCGCGAACAGCGCGATCGGGAGCACGACGTAAAGGCCCAGCGTCTCGGCGACGCTCAGGCCGGTGCCGGGGTCGTCGCCGTCGTCGCGGGTCAGCGCGAGCGCGGGGGACGACATGAGCAGCATCATCAGCGTCGTACCGGCGGCCAGGGCGCCGGCGCGCAGGGCGTTCTTCTTGTCCACAGAGCAAACGTAGCGAACGCCCTGAAGGGCCGCGCGCCCGGGGTGCCGTACGAGCACGCCCTAACCCTCCGGAACCCCCGGGACCTCCCGCGGCTCCGGGGCCTCCGGGGCCTCCGGGGCCTCCCGCAGGACGTCGATCAGCGCGTGCAGTCTCGGTGACGCCGCCAGTTCCTCCAGGGTCACGGGCCGCCCCTCTCCGTCGGCGATCGGCAGCCGCCAGTTCGGGTACTGGTCCCAGGTGCCCGGGAGGTTCTGGGGACGGCGGTCGCCGACCCCGTCCGGGAGCCAGACGCCGATCATGCGGGCGGGGGTGCGCACCAGGAACCGGTGGACCGCCTGGACCTGCGCCTCCTCCGAGGAACGGTCACCGCCGCCGCCCGTCCCGGCCAGCAGCCCCAGCCGGGTGAGCAGGTCCAGCCACTCCCCCGCGTCGGCGGCGGCCTCGGCGCGCTCCTCCTCCAGGGGGCGGGTCAGCAGACCGAGCCGGTCGCGGAGTTCGACGTGCTCGCCGGTGAGGCGGGCGGCCGTGGACGGCAGGTCGTGGGTGGTGGCGGTGGCGAGGCAGTCGGCGCGCCAGCGGTCCGGCGGCAGGGGGCGCCCGTCGCCCTCCCAGTCCCGTTCGAACCACAGGACGGACGTCCCGAGCACCCCGCGCTCCCGCAGCGCCTCGCGCACCCCCGGCTCCACGGTGCCGAGGTCCTCCCCGATCACCACGGCACCGGCCCGGGACGCCTCCAGCACCAGGACGGCGAGCATGGCCTCGGCGTCGTACCGGACGTAGGTACCCTCCGTGGGCGGCTCTCCCTGCGGCACCCACCAGAGCCGGAACAGCCCCATGACGTGGTCGATGCGCAGGGCGCCAGCGGAGCGGAAGAGGGCTGCGAGCAGCCGCCGGTAGGGGGCGTAGCCGGACGCGGCCAGCCGGTCGGGGCGCCACGGCGGCAGCCCCCAGGCCTGGCCGCGCGCGTTGAAGGCGTCCGGCGGGGCGCCCACCGACATCCCGGCGGCGAAGAAGTCCTGCTGCGCCCAGGCGTCGGCGCCTTCCGGATGCACGCCGACCGCGAGATCGTGGACGATCCCCACGGCCATGCCCGCCTCGCGCGCGGCGCGCTGGGCGGCGGTGAGCTGGGTGTCGGTGAGCCAGGCGAGGCGGGAGTGGAAGTCGACGCGGTGCATCAGCTCACGCCGGGCACGGGCGGTCTCGGCGGAACGGGGGTCCCTGAGCCCCTCGGGCCACCGGTGCCACTGCGCCCCGTGCACCTCGGCGAGCGCGCACCAGGTGGCGTGGTCCTCCAGGGCCTGGCCGTGTTCGGCGAGGAAGTCGCAGTAGGCGGCGCGCCGTCCGGGTCCGAGCGGTACCCCGGCGACCAGTTCCAGGGCCTGCCGCTTGGCCTCCCACACGGCGTCCCGGTCGATCAGCTCCCCCTTCTCCAGCACGGCTTCCCGCAGCCGCGCCGCCCGCTCGGCCGGGGCGCGCAGCCGGTCGTCGTCGACGTACGCGTACTCGGGCACGTCCTCGACGCGCAGATGCACCGGGTCGGGGAAGCGGCGCGAGGACGGCCGGTACGGGGACGGATCGGTGGGCGCCCCGGGTACGGCCGCGTGCAACGGGTTGACCTGCACGAACCCGGCCCCGAGCACCCGCCCGGCCCAGTCGGCCAGCTCCCGGAGGTCGCCGAGGTCCCCCATGCCCCAGGAGCGGCGGGAGAGCAGGGAGTACAGCTGGACGAGAAGTCCGTACGAGCGTCCCGGCGGCGCGGGCAGCCGGGGCGGGGCCACGACGAGGTGGACGCGGGTGGTACGGCCGTCGGGGGCGGTGGCCGTCAGCCGGTGGACCCCGTGCGGCAGTCGCTCCGCGCTGTCCCGGGTCCCGCCCTGCTCGGTCTCGACGCGCAGCCGGGTGCCCTCGGGGAGGGCGGTGAGCGCCTCGCAGGGGCTGCCGCTCCACTGGACCACCGTCGGCGGCAGCAGCCGCTCGGCCAGCTCGCGCTCCCGGGCGGCGAGCGCGGCCCGGACGGCCCGCGGGCCGTCCGCGTCGACACCGAGCGCGGTGAGCGCGCGGGTGACGGCGGCGGGCGAGGCCATGACCGTACGGTCCGGTGCGGGCTGGTAGGACACGGCGACGCCGTGCAGACCGGCGAGCCGGGCGAGCTCCTCGCCGAGGGGTGCGGTCATCTACGGCCTCGTGGAGTCGGAGTCCGCGGCGGCGAGCGGCGGCTCGCTGGTGAGGGGTTCGGCGTCGGGCAGCGGAGGCTCGCTGGTCAGCGGGACCTCGGCACGGGCGCCTTCGGCGCTGAAAGCGCACAGGTGGGGCTCTTCTAGGGGGTCGGCGGAGGGTTCCGCCGGGCGTTTGGAGTGGGCCGGTGCGATCACGGGGGCCTCCTTGTGGGGTGCGGTGCCGGTATCGCAGGCCTACCCAGCCGACGCGAGGACAGACGTCCCCGCCCCGTCCCACGCTGCCACACGCCCCGCGGAAGATCCCGGCACGCGCGCGTGCCGTTGCCCCGGCGGCGTGAACCGTCGCCGCGGAGCCGGTCGATAGAGGGGGTGTGAGACTGTTCCGCCCCATGAGGGGCCACGGGGAGAGTGACACGGACGCGGCGCTGCTGCGGGCCGTGGCCGACGGGGACGCGGGGGCCCTGGGCACGCTGTACGACCGGCACGCCGGGTGGCTGTACGCCCGGCTGGTCCGGCGGTGCGCGGATGCCGAGGTGGCGCGGGAGGTGGTGCAGGACACCTTCGTGACCGTGTGGCGGTCGGCGGCCGGGCACCGGGGCGGGGAGGCCGGCGGATGGCTGTGGACCATCGCCGCCCGGCGGCTCGTGGACGCGCGGCGGGTGCGGGAGCGGGCCGGGAGGATCGAGACGGCGCCCCTCGACACCGTCGCCGGTTCCGTCACGGCCGAGGCGCCCTCCGCCGAGGAACGCGTACTGGCCGGGCTGGAGTACGGCGACGTCGGCACCGCCCTCGCCCGGATCTCGCCGGAGCTGCGGGAGGTGCTGCGCGCGACCGTCGTCGACGGGCTCACCACCCGGGAGGCGGCCCGGCTGCTCGGCATACCCGAGGGCACGGTCAAGACCCGCGCGATGCGGGCCCGCGCCGAACTCCGGTGCGCCCTTGCCCAGTTGACTCCGACCCCGACAGCCGCTCCGGCGGGAGGCCAGGCATGAGCACCGACCACTGGCATGTGAGCCACGACCACGCCGCCCGGTACGCCGACGGCACGCTCCCGGAGGCCGACGCCTGGTCCCTGGAGAAGCATCTGGAGGGGTGCGGGGGGTGCGCGCGGCGCGTCTCGGCGGCGGTCGGGCAGGTGCCCGCGGCCGCCCTGATCCTGGCGCAGGTGCGGGAGACCGTACTCGGCGAGGCCGCGCTGGAGAAGGACGCCGTCCGTGGCGTCGCCGTGGCGCGCGGCACCGCGCTGAACAGCGCCGGGGCGGCCACGGCACCGGCAGCCGCCGCTCCGGCAGGCACTGCTCCGGCAGGCACTGCTCCGGCAGGCGCCTGGCCGAAGGGCGCCACGTCGGAGGGCGCCGTCGCCCACGGCGCCGTCGCCCACGACGCCGTCCCGCACCACGCCGTCCCGCACCACGCCGTCCCGCACCACGCCGGACGGCGCGCAGCCGCGGTGCTGGGGAACGCCGTACCGGACGACGACGGCGTACGGCAGCAGGAGACCGCCGCGCCCCGCCCGCCCGTCGCCGCCCCGCCCGCCCCCCGTGCCCGCCTCTGGTCCTCGTTCCTCGCCCGGGCGCTGTGGGCCGCCGGGCCCGCCGTGCGCGGTGCCTGGCTGCCCGCGGTGCTGCTGGTGGCGCTCGGGGCGCTCGGCCTGGCGTACGGGGCGGACGTCGAGGCCGCCCGGCCGCTGCTCCTCGTCCTCGCGCCGGTCGTGCCGGTCGCCGGGGTCGCCCTGTCCTACGGGCCGTACGCCGATCCCCTGCACGAGATCGCGGCGGCCACGCCCTCCGGCGGGCTGCGGCTGGTGCTGACGCGGACGGCGGCCGTCCTCGGGGTCAGCCTGCCGCTGCTCACGCTCACCGGTCTGCTGCTGCCGGCCTCCGGCGCCCCGGGCGCGGCCGCCTGGCTGCTGCCGGGCCTCGCGCTGACCCTGGCCTCGCTGGTGCTCGCCGGTTTCGTCGGCTGCCGCGCCGCCACCGCGGTGATCGGCGGGGGCTGGCTGGGTGCCGTCCTCGTCCCGGCGCTGACCGCCTCCGGCGGCCCCGCGCTCGCCGGGCTGGCCGAGCAGCTCGGCCGCTGTCTCGACGGCCCCGTGGCCCAGGGCGGCTGGGCGGCCGCGGCCGTGCTGAGCTCCGCGCTGCTGGCCGCCCGCCGTTCCGCCTACGACCACCTGCCGGCCCGGTGAACCGGATCTCGCGGCCGGCCCCGCAGTCCCCGCACGCACAGCCTGGAGTAGACGTGAGCACGATACGCGTGAGCGGACTGCGCGTCCGCCACCGCAGGACGGTGGCCCTCGACGCCGTGGATCTGGACCTCGGCCCCGGCGTGCACGGCCTGCTCGGCCCCAACGGCGCCGGGAAGACCTCCCTGATCCGGGTGCTGGCCACCGTGGCGCGGCCGGACGCCGGCCGGGTGGAGATCCTGGGCGAGGATGCCGGCGACGCCCGGCGGCGCGGCGCGGTCCGCGCCCGGCTCGGCTATCTGCCGCAGGAGTTCGGGCACTACCCGGGCTTCACCGTGCGCGAGTTCGTCGCGTATGTGGCGTGGCTGAAGGAGATGCCGGCCGCCGGGACCGCGGCCGCCGTGGAGCGGGCCGTCGAGCGGGTCGGTCTCGGGGACCGGATCGACGCGAAGGTGCGGACGCTGTCCGGCGGCATGGTCCGCCGGGTCGGCATCGCGCAGGCCCTCGTCAACGAGCCGGACGTCCTGCTCCTCGACGAGCCCACCGCGGGCCTCGATCCCGAGCAGCGCGTCGAGTTCCGCGCACTGCTGCGCGAACTGGGCGCGCGGTCCACGGTCGTGGTCTCCACGCATCTGGTGGAGGACGTGGCGGCCGCCTGCACCGAGGTCACGCTCCTGGACGCGGGCCGGGTCGCCCACCGGGGCACTCCCGCGTCCCTGACCGCCCTGGGCGAGGGCGCGGACGCCGTGGGCGACAACCCGATCGAACGCGGGTACACGGCGGCCCTGCGCGCCCATCGCGCCGGCCGCACCGGTCTGGAGGCGGCGCGATGACCCTGATGGCGGAGCGAGAGACCGGGCGGCGCGCGCCCGGGCACCCCCTGCGGGCCGAGGCCGTGCGCGGCTTCGCGCCCTGGGCCGGAGTCGCCGGCTTCCTCGTCACGGCCGTGCCGTCGGCCGCCGGGGCCGATCGCTGGCAGGGCGGCTGGGCCGAGACCCGTACCGAGCTGCACGGTGTGCTGCTGATCCTGCTGCCGCTCGCGGCGGCCGCGGGCTGCTGGCAGGGCGGCCGGGAGCGGCGGCGGGGCACCGAGGAGCTGTGGGGGACGGCCGTGCGCGGCCCGCTCGCCCGGTTCCTGGCGTCCGCGCTGCCGGTGGCGCTGTGGGTGACGGCGGGCTACCTGCTGGCCGCGGCCGGGGCGATGCTCGCGTCCTGGCCGTACGCCACGGGTGACCGGCCGTACCTGGACCTGCTGCCGGCGGACGCGGTGGTGCTCACGGCCGCCGGGGTGGCCGGTCAGGTCGTGGGGCGGCTGGTTCCCTGGCGGGTGGCGGCGCCGCTGGTCGCGGCGGGCGGGTATGCCGGCCTGGGCCTGTCCGGGCGGTCGGGGACCGGCGCCGGCCGCCGGCTGGACCCGGCGGTCCCGGTCGCCGAGCACCTGGTGCCGGTCGGATGGCAGCCGGCGGCGATGGCGGTGTGGGCGGTGGGGCTGACGGCGGCCGCGGTGCTGGCGTACGCGGCCCGGCGGCGGTGGACGGCGCTGCCGCCGCTGGTGGCGGCCGTGGCGGCGGGCGCGCTGCTGGTGGGGAGCGGGGACGGGCTGTGGCGGGAGAACCCGGCCGCCGGCCGTCAGGTGTGCGACACCTCGACCACGCCCCAGGTGTGTGTGAACGCCCGCTACGGCGAGCTGCTGCCGCAGGTCACGGCCGCGCTGTCGGGGGTCACCCGGCGGCTGGAGGGCGTACGGAACCTGCCGGCGCGGTTCGAGGACCACCGGGGCGAGCCGCGCGACGGCGAGGTCCAGCTGCCGATGCTGACGCCGATCGGCTGGTCGGTGGTGCGGGGGCGGCTGACCGATCCGGAGCAGTACGCGTGGGAGGCGGTGATGATGCTGGAGGGCCGGGGGGACTGCCGCGAGCTGGACCCGGACCTGCGCCTGGCGGACGACGCCGTGCAGCACTATCTGGCGCCGAGCCCGGCCGAGCGGACGTTCGACGAGCTGGCCGCGCAGGGCGACGAGGAGCGGCGGCGCGAGTTCGCTCGGCGGAAGGCGGCCCGTGCCGCGCTGGCCGCGATGGGCGACGACGAGCGCCGGAGGTGGCTGTCGGCGTACTTCGCGTCGGTGGGCGCCTGCGGCGCGGGCGAGGTGCCGGCCCTGTGAGCGGTGTGCTGCTGTACGCCCGGTCCCGGGCCGTGCCCGGCGCGCTCGCCGCTCTCGCCGGGACCGCCGTTCTCGCCGGGCTCGCCGTGGGGGCCGCCCGGACGGGCGCCGGAGCGGACCCGGACCGGCTGGCGGCGGTGGTGGCGCTGGCCCCGCTGCCGGCCGTCTCGGTGCTGGGCATGAGCCTGTACGCGGCCTCCGACGAGCTGGACCGTACGGCCGTGCGCCCCTGGTGGCCGCGCCGGCTGGCGCACCTGCTCGGTCTGACGGCGGTGGCGGCGGCCCTGCTGCCGCTCGTCGTGGTCGGGGACGGGCTCGGTTTCGGCCCGTCGGCGATGCTCCGCAACGTCCTGGGCTGCACGGGGGTGACCGCCGCCGCGGCGGGGGTGCTGGGCGCACGGATGAGCTGGCTGCCGGGGTGCGCCTACGTGGGCGCGGTCTGTCTGGCGTCGGCCGGGGTGCACGGGCGGGCGGTCACGGTGTGGGCCTGGCCGGTGCAGCCGGGGCAGGTGACGGCGGCGTGGGTGGCGGCCGCGGTCGCGTTCCTGCTGGGCACGGCCCTGTACGCGGTACGGGGTGCCCGCCCCGAAGGGCCCCGTGGCTGAACCGGCCCGGCGCCGGTGCCACGGGGCACGAAGAAGCCCGGATCGTCAGGCGGAGATGCCGTCGATCCGGGCCAAGGCGTCGTCCGCGCCGTAGGGCTGCAGATAGGGCAGCCAGCGCGGGTCCCTGTGGCCCGTGCCGATGATGCGCCAGGCGAGGCCGGTGGGCGGAGCGGGTTTGTGGCGCAGCCGCCAGCCGATCTCGACGAGATGGCGGTCGGCCTTGACGTGGTTGCAGCGGCGGCAGGACGCCACGACGTTGTCCCACACGTGCTTGCCCCCGCGGCTGCGCGGGATGACGTGGTCGACGCTGGTTGCGACGCCACCGCAGTACATGCACCGGCCTCCGTCCCGCGCGAAGAGCGCACGACGGGTGAGAGGAACGGGCCCCCGATAGGGAACCCGGACGAATCGCTTGAGCCGGACCACGCTGGGTGCGGGGACTGTGACGGTCGCGCTGTGCAGGAAGGCGCCTGACTCTTCCAGGGAGACGGCCTTGTTCTCCAGGACGAGGACGAGCGCGCGGCGGAGCGGTACGACGCCGAGCGGCTCGTACGACGCGTTGAGGACCAGGACATGCGGCACGGATGCCTCCTTGGGCGTCGGCGGCGCGTGGCTCGCGCCGGGACGAACTGCAGTCAGTCTCTCCTCTGGCCTGGTGGACGCGCCACCATGTCCCGGTAACGGGCTGGGAGTGTTTTCGACCACACCCTGATTCATCCCCAGGATCATGGCCTGTTCAAGCGCAGGTGAGCACCGTCTCTCCTTGCCGCATCGGGCGGACCCACACACAATGCCCCGTTAGTGTGGTGGTTCTGCCTGTCCGGTGACCGTTCCGTGACCTTGACGACCTTGACCATCGCACCGGAGGCGGACCGCTGCACCTGGAGGTACCTGCCGTGTCCCTGCCCGCCGTCCTCATGGCCGCCGGCTCCTCGCCGACGCCGACTCCCTCGGAGTCGCCGACCGTGGCGGTCCCCTCGCTCCAGGACGCCCAGGAGAGTGCCACGAACGCGGCCAGCTGGGTCGAGCAGAACTGGTCGACGTGGCTCGCGATCGGGCTGAGGGTCCTGCTGATCCTGGTGATCGCGGCCGTGCTGAGAAAGTTCGTGCTGCGGGCGATCAGCAAGCTCATCGACCGGATGACCCGGTCGGTCGAGTCGACCGAGGGCTCCACGCTGGGCGGTCTGCTGGTCAACGCCGAGCGGCGCCGGCAGCGGTCGCAGGCGATCGGTTCGGTGCTGCGCTCGGTGGCGAGCTTCCTGATCCTGGGCACGGCGGCCCTGATGGCCCTGTCCGCCTTCGAGATCAACCTCGCCCCGCTGCTGGCCTCCGCCGGTGTCGCGGGCGTGGCCATCGGTTTCGGCGCGCGCAACCTGGTCACGGACTTCCTCTCCGGCGTCTTCATGATCCTGGAGGACCAGTACGGCGTCGGCGACCAGATCGACGCGGGTGTGGCCACCGGCGAGGTCATCGAGGTCGGGCTGCGCGTGACCAAGCTGCGCGGCGACAACGGTGAGATCTGGTACGTGCGCAACGGCGAGGTCAAGCGGATCGGCAACCTCTCGCAGGGCTGGGCGACGGCCGGTGTCGACGTCACGGTGAAGGCGTCCGAGGACCTCGACCGGCTGAAGGCGACGCTGGACGAGGTCGCCGAGAAGATGAGCAAGGAGGAGCCCTGGAACGAGCTCCTGTGGAGCCCGATCGAGGTGCTGGGCCTGGACAGCGTGCTGCTCGACTCGATGGTGGTGAGGGTCTCGGCGAGGACGATGCCGGGCAAGTCCCTGACCGTCGAACGCGAGCTGCGCTGGCGCATCAAGCGCGCCTTCGACGCGGCGGACATCCGCATCGTCGGCGGCGCCACGGCGCCCGCCGAGGAGGACCCGGCCGATCCGACGGCGACGGTCGCGGCCCCGTCGGCCTTCGCCAACACGGACTCGCCCCAGGCGATGGCGGCGTCCCCGCTCACTCCGCAGCGGGCGGCGGCACCCGCGCCGAAGTAGCCGGAAGGAAGGCGGCTCGCGAAGGCGGCTCGCGAGAGCGGCTCGCCCTCCCCGGGCACCTGTGCACAGCCGGTCCGCATCCCCATGATCTTCACAGGTGCCCCACCCTTCCCCCGCGTCACACCACCCCATATCGTCGCTCTGGTACCGGGCCCTTGTTCTGGAGCGCAACGCCCAGGGGCCCGGCTCGAATGTGGGGATACATGAGAAGACTCGCCATAGGCACCGCTCTGTCCGGCGCCCTGGCCCTGGGGGTTCTGACCGCACCCGCCGCCTCCGCGGACTCGCCGGACCTGACGTTCACCGGCGTCAAGGTCAACAACGGCAAGGCGATCGTGGTGGGCACCACGGCCAAGGTGAAGGTGCCGGTGACGTACACGCTGGCCCGTCCGGCCGACCTGGCGATCGACTACAAGACGAACTTCGCGGGCGTCATGCTCTACCGCGGCTCCCTGGCCGAGCAGGACAACTCGATCGAGCCGGACACGGCGCCGGCCTGCACCACGACGGCCACCAGCGACACCCGGGTGATCGAGTCGTGCACCGAGACGCTGGTCATCGACCCGTGGGACCACCTCTACGAGGCCGCGGACGCCGGCACCTGGAAGGCCGCGGGCTTCTACGGCCACGGCGCCACCGACCTCGACGACTCCGACGGCCACATCAGCTTCGAGCTCGGCTACGACATCTGGGCCAACCCGGCGACCGCGAAGATCAAGCGCGCCGCCAGGCTGACCGTCAACGCCACGCCCGAGCCCGTCGTCAAGGGCCGGACGCTCACCGTCAAGGGCAGGCTCACCCGCGCCAACTGGGAGACCGGCACGTACAGCGGTTACACGAACCAGAAGGTCACCCTCCAGTTCAGGGCCAAGGGCGCGACCGCCTACACCACGGTGAAGACGATCACCTCCGGCACCGGCGGCGCCCTCTCCACCACCGTGAAGGCGGGCAAGGACGGTTACTACCGCTTCACCTTCGCCGGCACCTCCACCACCGCGGCCAGAACGGCCGCCGGTGACTTCGTCGACGTGAAGTAGCCCGCCGGGCCGCCCGGGCCCACGGCCCTCGCGCGCCCCCGCACCGCCCCCGCACCGCCCCCGCACCGCCCCCGAGGTAACGACTGCGTTGCCTCGGGGGCGGTTTCCGTTTTCCTGCCTTGACGCCCGCTTCGCGACGGGCTTACCGTCCCTTCCAGCCGATAGGAAAGTTTCCTAACAGTGGCCGGAAGTGGACTCACCTCCCACGTCACTGGGAAGCTGTGCAGTTCAGAGAGGCAGGTGTCGACCCATGGCAGGAACCGCCGGTACGCCGGGCACCCCGCGCGTCCTGCGCGCCATGAACGACCGCGCCGCCCTCGACCTCCTGCTGGCGCACGGCCCCCTGTCCCGCACCCGCATCGGCAAGCTCACCGGCCTGTCCAAGCCGACCGCCTCCCAGCTCCTCGCCCGGCTGGAGGCGGCGGGCCTGGTCCTCGCCACCGGCACCACCGAGGGACGACCCGGCCCCAACGCCCAGCTGTACGAGGTCAACCCGACCGCCGCCCACGCCGCCGGACTGGACGTCACCCCCGAACGCGTCCTCGCCGCCGTCGCCGACGTCACCGGCCGGACCGTGGGCACGTACGAGGTGCCCGCACCCCCCAGGAAGACCCCGGAGGCCGTCGTACGACAGGTCACCGAGGCCCTCGACGGCGCGGTGAAGGCCGCCGGCCTCACCCGGGACGACGTGCGCCGGCTCGTCGTCGCCACCCCCGGCGCCTTCGACCCCACCACCGGCCGGCTGCGCTACGCCTCCCACCTGCCCGGCTGGCACTCGCCCGCGCTGCTCGACGAACTCGCCGCAGCCCTGCCGATGCCGGTCGAGTACGAGAACGACGTCAACCTCGTCGCCGTCGCCGAACAACGGCTCGGCGCGGCACAGGGGCACGACGACTTCGTCCTGCTGTGGAACGAGGGCGGTCTCGGCGCCGCCCTCGTCCTCGGCGGGCGGCTGCACCGCGGCTGGACCGGCGGCGCGGGAGAGGTGGGTTTCCTGCCCGTCCCGGGAGCACCGCTGGTCCGGCAGGTGACCAAGGCCAACAGCGGCGGCTACCAGGAGCTGGCCGGCTCCCAGGCCATCCCCCTGCTCGCCCGGGAACTCGGTATGACCGGCATCCCGGACGGGCCCTACGCCGAGGTCGCCGCCGCCCTCGTGGAGCGCGCCGCGGCCGAGGACACCGTCCTGCACCGGCTGCTGCTCCAGACGTACGCGACCCGGCTCGCGACCGGACTCGCCTCGCTCGTCTCCGTCCTCGACCCCGAACTCGTCGTCCTCAGCGGCGCCTCCCTGACCGCCGGCGGCGAGGTGCTGCGCGCCCTCGTCCAGGCCGAACTGGAGGAGCTGGCCGCG
Organism: Streptomyces sp. NPDC001381; assembly: GCF_042895685.1. NCBI lineage: Bacteria > Bacillati > Actinomycetota > Actinomycetes > Kitasatosporales > Streptomycetaceae > Streptomyces > Streptomyces sp. NPDC001381. Next base: position 1,186,625 of record NZ_JBIAWO010000001.1, read on the forward strand.
TCCCGGCCGAAGCTGGTCGTGGGCGACGTCACCGAACGGCCCGTGCTGCGCGGCGCGCTGGAGAGCGCGCTGGCGGCCACCCGCGACGAGGTCTTCGACACCTCGCGCTAGACGCACCCCCGCGCAGCGCCCCTCTCCTCACCCCGCACAGCCCCTCACCTCACCCCGTCCTGTCCCCAGGAGGTTCCGTCATGCCCACACGTGTACCCGAAGTCGCTCGAAACGCGGCCTTCGCCCTGACCGCCTCGACGGTCCTGCTGCTGAGCACCACCGCCTGCACCGGACAGGCGTCGTCCTCCGGCGCGGGCGACGACGCCTCCAAGGAGCAGACCATCACCTTCTGGCACGCCTGGAGCGCGCCGAACGAGGTCAAGGGCGTCGAGGCACTGGTCGCCGGCTTCGAGAAGGCCCACCCCAACATCCACGTCCGCGTCGTCGGCAACATGACCGACGACAAGATCAACCAGGCGCTGCGGGCGGGCGGCAGCAAGGCGCCCGACGTCATCTCGTCCTTCACCACCAACAACGTCGGCAAGTTCTGCTCCTCGGGCGCCCTGGTCGACCTCGACCCGTTCTTCGAGAAGTCGGGCATCGACCCGGACACCACCTTCCCGAAGGCGATGAACGAGTACACCCGGTACGACCTCGACCGCTGCGCCGTGCCGCTGCTGGGCGACGCCTACGGCCTCTACTACAACAAGACCGCGTTCGAGAAGGCCGGCATCATCAGCCCGCCGAAGACCTGGTCGGAGTTCGCGGCCGACGCCAAGAAGCTGACCATCCCCCAGGGCGACACGTACAAGCAGCTCGGCTTCATGCCGAACTACCACGGCTGGGAGACGACGACCGAGCACTACATGGGCCAGTTCTCGCCGACCTACTTCAACAAGTCCGGCAAGTCGACGATCGCCACCGACCCGGCCGTCGCCGACGCCCTCACCCTCCAGAAGAAGCTCGTCGACGAACTCGGCGGCTTCAAGAAGCTGGAGAGGTTCCGGGCCGGCCTCGGCGACGAGTGGGGTCCCAAGCACCCCTTCCACACCGGCCAGGTGGCCATGCAGCTGGACGGCGAATGGCGCCTCGGGATGGCCCTGGACGCCAAGCCCGGCTTCGAGATCGGCGTCGCCCCGCTGCCCGTCCCCGACGACCGGGCCGACCAGTACGGCAAGGGCTACATCACCGGCACCATCGCCGGCATCGCCGCCACCAGCAAGAAGCAGAACGCGGCCTGGGAGTTCGTCAAGTACATCACCACGGACACCGACGCGGTGGTCGGCTTCTCCAACGCCATCCACAACGTGCCCTCCACGCTGGCCGCCCTCAAGTCCCCCGACCTGAAGTACGACCCGCGCTTCAAGACCTTCCTCGACATCGCCGCGAACCCGAACTCGACCACCTCCCCGGCCTCGGTCAACGGCGGCGTCTACCTCACCACCATCCAGCAGCTCGGCTACGACTACGAGAGCGGCAGGCTCACCGACCTGCAGGCCGGCCTGAAGAAGGCCGCCGCGCAGATCGACACGGACATCGCGCAGGCGAAGCAGCCATGAGCACGGTCACCTTGCGGGCGAAGCGCCGGAAGTCGGCGCTTCGGACCCTCGCCTTCCTCTCGCCCTGGCTGATCGGCTTCGCGGTCTTCTTCGCGTACCCGATGATCTCGACCGTCTACTTCTCGTTCATGCACTACGACGGCTTCACGCCGCCGGCCTGGAGCGGGACGAAGAACTGGACGTACGTCTTCGAGTCCTACCCGTTCTTCTGGCCCGCCCTGCGCAACACCCTCTGGCTGGTCGTGATCATGGTGACCCTGCGGGTCCTGTTCGGACTCGGCGTGGGGATGCTGATCACGAAGATCAAGACGGGTACCGGTGTCTTCCGCACCCTCTTCTACCTGCCCTACCTGGCCCCGCCGGTGGCGGCCACGATGGCCTTCGCCTTCCTCCTCAACCCCGGTACGGGCCCGGTCAACTCGATCCTGGGGAGGATCGGCATCCCCGCCCCGGGCTGGTTCAACGACCCGGACTGGTCCAAGCCGGCGCTGACCCTGCTGGCCCTGTGGGGCGTCGGCGACCTGATGGTCGTCTTCATGGCCGCGCTCCTCGACGTGCCGAAGGAGCAGTACGAGGCGGCCGAGCTGGACGGGGCGTCGCCGTGGCAGCGGTTCCGGTACGTGACCCTGCCGAACATCTCGCCGATCATCATGTTCGCCGTCGTCACCGGCGTGATCGGGGCCATGCAGTACTACACCCAGCCCCTGGTCGCCGGAAAGGTCGCCTCGGGGGTGATCCAGGGCGCGGGCACCCTGTTCGAGCCCGGCTACCCGGAGCACTCGACGCTCACCCTCCCCCAGCTCGTCTACAACCTCGGCTTCCAGCGCTTCGACTACGGCTCCGCGTGTGTCGTCGCCCTGGTCCTGTTCGCCCTGTCGATGGCGTTCACCGCGCTTCTGATGCGGCGCCGGGGCGGTCTCATGCAGGCAGGTGACTGACATGACTCAGGTACTGGACCGGCCGGTGGAGGCGCGGACCCCCGCCTCGCCCGCCGGGCGCACCGCGCGCCGCAGGGCGGTCCTGGAATGGATCGCGGTCCACTCCCTCGGCGTGGCCGCGGCCCTCTTCTTCACCCTTCCCTTCGTGTTCGTGTTCCTGACCTCGCTGATGAGCGACTCGCAGGCGCTCAGCCGGGACCTGGTCCCGCACACCTGGGAATGGGCCAACTACCGCAAGGTCTTCGACACCCCCGGCTTCCTCACCTGGTGGCGGAACACGCTGCTCTACGCCGGGCTGGGAACGGTGCTGACCGTCGTGTCCTCCGTCCCCGTGGCGTACGCCCTGGCCAAGTTCCGCTTCCGGGGCCGCAGTCTCACGCTCATGCTGGTGATCTCGATGATGATGCTGCCCCCGCAGGTGGTCGTCATCCCGATGTACCTGTTCTGGGCGAAGCAGCTGGACCTGTCGGGCACGCTGTGGCCGATGATCGTCCCGCTGGCGTTCGGCGACGCGTTCTCGATCTTCCTGCTGCGCCAGTTCCTGATGACCATCCCGAACGAGTACGTGGACGCGGCGAAGGTGGACGGCTGCGGCGACCTGCGCACCCTGCTGAAGGTCATCCTCCCCATGGCCAGGCCGGGCATCGCCGCCGTGGCGCTCTTCCAGTTCTTCAACGCCTGGAACGACTACTTCGGCCCGCAGATCTACGCCTCGGAGAACCCGGGCGCCTGGACGCTCTCCTACGGCCTGGAGTCCTTCAAGGGCGCCCACCACACCGACTGGAACCTCACCATGGCGGCCACCGTGCTGGTCATGGCCCCCGTGATCCTCGTGTTCTTCTTCGCGCAGAAGGCGTTCGTCGAAGGTGTCACCCTCACCGGAGTAAAGGGTTAACAAGCCATGAAACTCACCGTGGTCGGCGGCGGCTCGACCTACACGCCCGAACTCGTCGACGGGTTCGCCCGGCTGCGCGGCACCCTCCCGCTGGAGGAACTGGTCCTGGTCGACCCGGCGGCCGAACGCCTGGAACTGGTGGGCGGGTTGGCGAGGCGCATCTTCGCCCGCCAGGGCCACCCCGGGCGCATCGTCACCACCTCCGACCTGGACCGGGCCGTCGACGGCGCCGACGCCGTGCTGCTCCAGCTCCGCGTCGGCGGCCAGGCGGCCCGCGAACAGGACGAGACCTGGCCCCTGGAGTGCGGCTGCGTCGGCCAGGAGACCACCGGCGCCGGCGGCCTCGCCAAGGCGCTGCGGACGGTCCCGGTGGTCCTGGACATCGCCGAACGGGTCCGCCGCACGAATCCGGACGCCTGGATCGTCGACTTCACCAACCCGGTCGGCATCGTCACCCGCGCCCTGCTGCGGGAGGGCCACCGGGCGGTCGGCCTGTGCAACGTGGCGATCGGCCTGCAGCGCAGGTTCGCGGCGCTGCTGAACGTCTCCCCGCCGGAGGTCCACCTCGACCACGTCGGCCTCAACCACCTCACCTGGGAGACCGGCGTGCGCCTGGGCGGCCCGGAGGGCGAGGACGTCCTGCCGGGGCTGCTGGCCGGCCACGGCGACGCCATCGCCGCCGAACTGCGCCTGCCCCGGCCCCTCCTCGACGGCCTGGGCGTGGTCCCGTCCTACTACCTGCGCTACTACTACGCCCACGACGAGGTCGTACGCGAGCTGCGGACGAAGCCCTCCAGGGCGGCGGAAGTGGCCGCCATGGAACGGGAGCTGCTGGAGCTGTACGCCGACCCGGCGCTGACGGAGAAGCCCGGGCTGCTCGCGAAACGCGGCGGCGCGTACTACTCGGAGGCCGCGGTGGACCTGGCGGCGTCGCTGCTCACCGGGACGGGCAGCCCGTACCAGGTGGTGAACACGTACAACAACGGCACGCTGCCCTTCCTCCCGGACGACGCGGTGATCGAGGTCCAGGCGGCGGTGGGCTCCAAGGGCCCCTCCCCGCTCCCGGTGGCCCCCGTGAACCCGCTCTACGCGGGCCTGATGGCGAACGTGACGGCGTACGAGGCCCTCGCCCTGGACGCGGCCCTGCGCGGCGGCCGTGACCGGGTCTTCCAGGCCCTCCTCGCCCACCCCCTGGTCGCCCAGTACGAGTACGCCGATGCCCTGACCGACCGTCTGATCGCACACAACCGGGAGCACCTCGCGTGGGCCTGACCGCAAGCGTCCTCGCCATCGACGCGGGCAACAGCAAGACCGACGTGGCGGTGGTGGCGGCCGACGGGGAGGTGCTCGCCACCGCCCGCGGGGGCGGCTTCCGGCCGCCCGCGGTCGGCGTCACGGCGGCCGTGGACACGCTCGCCGGCACCGTCGCGCGCGCGTACGGCTCCGCCGGTGTCACCTCGGTGACCCATGTCTCCGCCTGCCTCGCCAACGCCGACCTGCCGGTGGAGGAGGAGCAGCTGGCGGCCGCGCTGCACGCACGCGCGTGGGGCACGACCGTGGAGGTCCGCAACGACACCTTCGCCATCCTCCGCGCCGGCGTGCCCGACCCCCGGGGCGTGGCCGTCGTCTGCGGCGCCGGCATCAACTGCGTCGGCATGCGCCCCGACGGCCGCACCGCCCGCTTCCCCGCCCTGGGCCGCCTCTCCGGCGACTGGGGCGGCGGCTGGGGGCTGGCCGAGGAGGCGCTGTGGCACGCGGCCCGGGCCGAGGACGGCAGGGGCGGCGACACGGCCCTGGCCCGCACGCTGCCCGCCCACTTCGGCCTGCCCGGCATGTACGCCCTGATCGAGGCACTGCACCTGGCCCGCATCCCGGACGCCCGCCGGCACGAACTCACGCCGGTCCTCTTCGCGACGGCGGCGGAGGGCGACACGGTGGCCCGCGGGATCGTCGACCGCCTGGCGGAGGAGGTGGTGACGATGGCGACGGTGGCCCTGACCCGGCTGGAGCTGCTGGAGGAGGAGACCCCGGTGCTGCTGGGGGGAGGTGTCCTGACGGCGGGTCACAGCCGGCTGGACGACGGGGTGCGGGAACGGCTGGCGGCACGGGCGCCGAAGGCGGTGGCGCGGGTGGTGCGCGCCCGCCCGGTGCTGGGGGCGGCGCTCCTGGGCCTGGACCGGCTGGAGGCGGGCGCCGGAGCACAGGAGAGGGTGCGCGCGCATTTCGACGCGGGGTAGCCCGTCCCCCGGCCGCGGCCCCCGGCGAAGGAACCGAACACACACCCGCAGCGTATTGATGAGCAGGGGTGACTGCGATCTGATCAAGATCCAGGGATGCCGGTTCGCATTGTCACTCCCGCCAGCGATACTTGCGGCGAGGCATGACCATGGGGGAGGTCAACAACGTGGCAGAACCGGCAACACTCACTCCACCGCCGACCCGTCGTACGGCCTTCGCCGAGGGCGTCGACAAGGCGCGCGCCGCCGCGACCACGGAACCGGGCCGGCTGCGGGTCATCGGCGCCCTCCTCGCCCTCCTCGTGGTCGCCTTCGGGGCGGTCACCGCCTGGCAGACGGCCGACCGCGAGGCGGCGGCCGACGACGTGCTGCACCAGAGCCAGCCGCTCAGCGCCGCAGCGGCCGACATCTACCGCTCCCTCGCGGACGCCAACACGGCGGCGTCCAGCGGCTTCCTGGCGGGCGGCCAGGAGACGGCCGCCTCCCGGCAGCGCTACGAGGACGACATCGACAAGGCCGCCGCCAACCTCGTCACCGCCGCCAACAACTCCGACCCGGGCTCCCCCTCCGCCGCGGCGATCACCAAACTGAACAAGCTGCTGCCGGAGTACAAGGGCCTGGTCGAGCGGGCGCGCACCTACAACCGGCAGGGCTTCCCGGTCGGCGGCGCCTACCTGCGGTACGCGAACCAGAAGATGCAGGACGACATGCTCCCGGCGGCGGAGGACCTCTACCAGAAGGAGAACCAGCGCCTGGAGGACGACTACGCCGACGCCACCCCCTACCCGTGGGCGGCGATCGCGCTGGGCGTCCTCGCGCTGGCCGGCCTGGCCTGGGCCCAGCACCGCAACTACCGCCGGACGAACCGGGTCCTGAACCACGGGCTGGTCGCGGCCACGGCGACCACCACCGTCGTGCTGCTGTGGCTCGTCGTCGGCCACAGCGTGGCCCGCGCCGCCCTGAACGACTCCTACGACCACGGCGTGCGCTCGCTGAACGTGCTGCACGACGCGCGGATCGCCTCCCTCAAGGCGCGCGGCAACGAGAACCTCACGCTGGTGGCGCGCGGCGCGGAGACGGTGAAGGTCGGCAGCGGCACGGACGCGACGACCCTCGACAAGTACGACCACGACTTCACCGCGGACATGGACGACCTCGGCAGCGGGCTCGCCCTGGCGGCCGAGTACGCCGACGACCGGGCCGGCGAGAAGCCGGTGACCTCCGCCGAGGGCAACATGGCGGTGTGGAAGAAGCGCCACACCGCGGCCCGCGCCGAGGACGACAACGGCAACTACGAGCAGGCGCTGGCCCTGGTGATCGGCGCCAAGGGCGCGACCGCCGAATGCTTCGACAGCGTGGACAAGAACCTGGACCTCGCTCTCCGGCACGAACGGGCCGAGTTCCAGCAGGCGGCCGGGGACGGTCTGGACGCGATGACCGGGCTCCCGGTCGGCGCCGCCGTCCTCGCCGTGCTGGGCGCGGCGGGCGCGGTCCTCGGCATCGGCCGCAGGCTGTCGGAGTACCGGTGAGAGGGGGCGTGACGATGCGTGCGCGACGTGTGCGGGACGGTCTGAAGGGCTGGGGCGGCGTCGGGGCGATGGCGGTCGTCTGCGCCCTCGCGCTGGCCTTCGTGCTGCTGCTGCCGCTGACCCAGCGCCAGGGCGACGGCTCCACGGGCCTGGGCGGCCCGCGGGTCGCCGCGGGCACCCAGGCGGCCGACGACGACTGCACCGACCCGGAGAAGCAGACGCTGTCGCCGTCGGGCGCGGACGGTCCGACGATCGCCGCGATCAAGGCCCGGCAGGGCGAGAAGCGCAAGCTGGTCGTCGGCGTCGACCAGAACAGCTACCGCTGGGGCTACCGCGACCCCAACAACAGCAGCGCCCAGCTGGAGGGCTTCGACATCGACCTGGTCCACCGGATCGCCCAGGACATCCTCGGCGACCCGGAGGCGGTCCAGTTCAAGGCCATCCCGACCAACCAGCGCATCCCGGCCCTCCAGGAGGGCCGGGTCGACATGGTCGTGCGCACGATGACCATCACGTGCAGCCGTCTGAAGGAAGTCGCCTTCTCCGCGCCCTACTTCAAGACCGGCCAGCAGGTCCTCGCCCCCAAGTCGTCGCCGGTCGAGGGCTACGACGACACCCTGGCGGACAAGAAGATCTGCACGGCGGCCAGTTCCACGGCCAACGGGCAGCTGACCAAGGACCGCGACGCGGGCGTCATCCCCAGGAGCGTCGACCTCGGCACCGTCGTCCCCAACCAACTGGACTGCCTGGTACGGCTGCAGCTCGGCGAGGTCGACGCGGTGGTCACGGACGGCGCGCTCGCGGCGAGCCAGGCGGCCCAGGATCCGACCCTGGCGCTCAAGGGCGCCCCGTTCACGACCGAGTACTACGGCGTGGCGATGAACGTGAAGGCGGACGACCTGGTACGCCGGGTCAATCAGATTCTGGTGGACTACCGCGCGAGCGGCTGGCAGACGTCGTACGACCGCTGGCTGTCGGCCACACTGGGGAGGGACGCGGCGACGTCGAAGCCGCCGTCGCCGCCGCAGTACCTGCGCAAGAGCTGACGGGCCACCGGGGCGGGCAGCGAACGGACGAACGACACAGCAGCGGAGAGGTGATCGATGGGCGTCACGGGACCGCCCGGGCCGGTGATGGACCGGGACGAGGTCGACCGTGCGCTGGCGCGGCTCGGCGCGGAGCACGAGGCGATCGAGACCTCGCTCCTCGCCCTGCAGGACCACGCGGGCCGCCGGCTCCTCGAAGGCGCCCGGCTGACCGGGGTGACCAAGGAGCGCTGGGCGGCCGCGGAGGCGTCGATCACCCTGCTGTGGACCTACTTCGACGCGTACACGGACGCGTTGCGCTCCGCGCGGGAGATCCGCTCGCGCCGCCGCTGGTCCAGCCGCGAGGACCTGGTGGAGCTGACGGAGCTGCTGCGCGGCGAGTCCGTCACGGTCGCCGGCTCGGCCGCCGCCACGGCGAACGCGCCCACGCTGCACGGCACGGGCAAGCTCAGCCAGAGCTTCTCGCTCGCCACCCTCGTCGACCGGATGAACGAGCTGTACGCCGCGTCGCTGGACATGGTCGTCGCCGCCGACGCGGTGTGGTCGGCGCTGCCCGCGCGGATCGATTTACTGGCCGCCGAGCTCCAGCGCACCCGCCGGCTCGCGCACTCCGTGGGCGTGCGCCCGGGCGAGCACCCGGCGGGCGACGACCTGGAGCGCATCACGGACACGCTGACCCGGCTGCGCGAGGAGGTGGTGTCCGACCCGCTGGCGTACTGGGTGCCCGCGCAGGGCAGTTCGGCGCCCGGCGGCGGCCGCCCGGACACCACGGTGTACGACCGCGAGGCCCGCGCGCTGGAGGACGTACGGCGGGAGATCGACGCCGTGCTGACGGTCCGTCAGGACGCCGAGCAGCGGCTGGTGAAGCTGCGGGACGTCCTCAGCCGCGCCGACCGCACGCTCGCCGAGGCGCGCACCGCGCGCGGTGAGGTGCTCGCCAAGATCGCCGCGACGGAGGTGCCGGTGGTCAGCGGCCCGCCGACCGTGCTCCAGGAACAGCTGGCGACGGCCGCCGAGTACCGCAGACACGGGCAGTGGCACCGGCTGTCCCCGCTCCTGGAGTCCCTGGAGCAGAAGGCGGAGGACGAACTGCTGCGCGCCCGCGAGTCGTTGACCGCGGTCACCGCGCCGCTGGCGGTCCGCGCGGAGCTGCGCGGCCGGCTCGACGCGTACAAGGCGAAGGTGGCCCGGCACGGCCTCGCCGAGGACCCGTTCCTCATCGAGCGCTACGACGCGGCGCGCCGCATGCTGTGGAGCGCGCCCTGCGATCTGCGCGTCGCCGAACAGGCGGTGCTGCGCTACCAGCAGGCGGCCGCCGAACTGCTGTCCGCCCCGCGCGTGCCGGACCAGGGCGGGCCCGAGGACCACAGGGGGGAGCGGTAGCCATGAGTCAGGCAGGGCAGACATGTCAGCGGCCGGGCTGCGAGGGGTCGTACGAGGACGTGGGCGGCGGCGAGCTGTACTGCGACACGTGCGGGCTCGCCCCGGTCGTCTCCGCCGGGGGTCCCTCCTCCGGGGACGGCCTGGTCGGCTCGTCCCCGACCGGGGTGACCCGCGGCAGCTCCAGCGCCCCCGCCGGCTCGTCGCGTACGTCGTCGCAGTCGTCGAAGTCGCGCCGCTCGGTCTCGGGACGGCTCTCGCGCTCCCTGTCGGGCAGGTCGACGGGCCGTTCGGTGTCGGTGCGCAGCTCCGGCTCGTCGGCCGGTTCCTCCGGGCGGGCGCGGCTGGGCGTGGGCCTGGTCTCCGTGCCGCAGGTGCCGCGCCCCGACCCGCGCGCGATGGTGCTGGAGAACCCCGAGGTGCCCGAGCGCAAGCGGTTCTGCTCGCGCTCCGACTGCGGCGCGCCGGTGGGCCGCGCGCGCGGGGACCGGCCCGGGCGCACCGAGGGCTTCTGCACCAAGTGCGGCCACCCGTACTCCTTCGTCCCGAAGCTGAAGTCCGGCGACGTCGTGCACGGCCAGTACGAGGTCGCGGGCTGTCTGGCGCACGGCGGTCTGGGCTGGATCTACCTGGCGGTGGACCGCGCGGTCTCGGACCGCTGGGTGGTGCTGAAGGGCCTCCTGGACACCGGCGACCAGGACGCCATGGCCGCGGCCATCTCGGAGCGGCGCTTCCTCGCCGAGATCGAGCACGCCAACATCGTGCGGATCTACAACTTCGTCGAGCACCTCGACCAGCGGACCGGCTCGCTCGACGGCTACATCGTCATGGAGTACGTGGGCGGCAAGTCCCTCAAGGAGATCGCCAACGCCCGCCGTACCTCCGACGGCAAGCGGGACCCGCTGCCGGTGGAGCAGGCCTGCGCCTACGGCATCGAGGCGCTCGAGGCCCTCGGCCACCTGCACAGCCGCAACCTGCTGTACTGCGACTTCAAGGTCGACAACGCGATCCAGACCGAGGACCAGCTCAAGCTGATCGACATGGGCGCGGTGCGCAGGATGGACGACGAGGAGTCGGCCATCTACGGCACGGTCGGCTACCAGGCGCCGGAGGTCGCGGACGCCGGCCCCTCGGTGGCGTCCGACCTGTACACGGTCGGCCGCACCCTGGCGGTCCTGACCTTCGACTTCCAGGGCTACACGACCGTCTTCGCCGACTCGCTCCCCGACCCGGACACCATCGACGTCTTCCGCCGGTACGAGTCCTTCTACCGGCTGCTGGTCCGGGCCACCGACCCCGACCCGGCCCGCCGGTTCGGCTCCGCGCAGGAGATGGCCGAGCAGCTCACGGGCGTGCTGCGGGAGGTCGTCTCGCTGCAGAGCGGCCGGGCCCGGCCCGCCCTGTCGACGCTGTTCGGACCCGAGGTGAAGGTCACCGACACCGAGCTGTTCCCGAAGCTGGACGGGGAGGTGTCACGGCTGGGCGCACGGGTCGTCAGGACCCGTCGGGGGAACGGCAGTTCCGCACCGGCCGCGGCGGTGTCCGGCACCCCCACCGCCCCGGCCGCCACCGCCCCCGCTCTGGTGAGGACCGTCCCCGCGTCCCCCGCCGGCCTCGCGCTGCCCGTCCCGCACGTCGACCCCACCGACCCCAACGCGGGCTTCCTCGCGGGCCTGATGACCTCCGCGCCGTCCGAGCTGATCACGGCCCTCGCGGCCGCGCCGGCGCCGTCCGTGGAGACCCGGCTGCGGCAGGTCCGCGCCTGGCTGGAGAACGGCGACCACCAGGCCGCCCTGCAGTCCCTGGAGAAGCTGGAGGACGAACGGCCCGACGACTGGCGGGTCGTCTGGTACAGAGGCGTGGCCTCCCTGGTCACCGGCGACCACGAGGGCGCCGCGCTCGCCTTCGACGCGATCTACGACGCCTTCCCGGGCGAGCCCGCGCCCAAGCTGGCGCTCGGCCTGTGCGCCGAGGTGCTGGGCCAGTTGGACAACGCGGCGGAGTACTACCGCCTCGTCTGGTCGACCGATCCGAGCTATGTGAGCGCCGCGTTCGGCCTCGCGCGCGTGCAGCTCGCGGCCGGGGACCGCCGCAGTGCCGTACGGACGCTGGAATCGGTGCCGGAGTCGTCCATCCACTACACGGCCGCGCGCGTGGCGGCGGTGCGGGCCCGGCTCCGCCGGCGGACCGCGGCCGCCGCCGACGTACCCTTCCAGGAGGACCTCACCGCGGCGGCGGCGCAGGTCGAGGCACTGGACGCGTACGGGCTCGACCCCACGCGGCGGGAGCAGTTGTCCGCGGAAGTCCTCGGCTGCGCGCTGGACTGGATACTCTCCGGTGGCCAGGGTGCCGGCCCGGACGCCCGGCGGGCGCTGCTCGGCAGCCAACTCGACGAACGGGGGCTCCGGTTCGGCCTGGAGCGCTCGTACCGCACGCTGGCCCGGCTGGCGACCGGCGGTGAGGAGAGGATCGACCTGGTGGAACGTGCCAATCGTTACCGCCCCCGGACGTGGGTGTAGTTGATGTCCCAGATGCCCCGGCAGGCCGCCCTGCCGACGTGTCCGAGCTGCGCGGAGCCGCTCGACGCGGGTGACCGTTTCTGCGGCGCGTGCGGATACGACCTGTCGGTCGTACCGCCCCGCCCGCAGGACCACCCGACCCTCACGATGAACGGCGCTGCCGTGCCGGCTCCCCCGGAGGCGCTCGCCGGCTGGGCCACGCCCCCGGCCCGGCCCGCCGCCGGCGCCCCGGCCCCGCCGGAGGCCGCCGGTCCCGCCGGCTCCGTGCCCTCCCCCGGTTCTCCCGTCTCCCCCGCCTCCGGGGTGCGGTTCGACCGGCCCGCCGAGCCCGAGGAGTATCCGTTGCAGGCACCGGATCCGCGGGTCGCCGCCGAGGCCGTCACGGTGAGCGGGCCGGCCAAGGTCTGTGTGGCCTGCCGGGCCGGACGGGTCGACGACGACGGGTACTGCGAGAACTGCGGCCACGCCCAGCCGCGCGAACGCGACCACATGGAGCTGGAGTCGGGCCCGGTGGCCGCGGTCAGCGACCGCGGCCTGCGCCACCACCGCAACGAGGACGCCTTCGGCCTCGGCCACGCCACGCTGCCCGACGGCTCCCCCGCGCTCGTCGCGATCGTCTGCGACGGCGTCTCCTCGGCGACCCGCCCCGACGACGCCTCCATGGCCGCCTCGCGGGCGGCGAGCGAGTCGCTGCTGGCTGCCCTCCCCCAGGGCGCCCACCCGCAGCAGGCGATGCACGAGGCGATCGTCGCCGCCTCGCACGCGGTCAACGCGCTGGCCGACGAGCCCGCCACGGCCCGCGAGCACGCCCCGCACCAGAACTCCCCGGCCTGCACCCTCGTCGGCGCGGTGGTCACCTCGGGTCTGCTGGTCGTCGGCTGGGTCGGCGACAGCCGCGTCTACTGGGTGCCGGCCGACCGCGGCGCGCCCCCGGCCCGGCTCACCGAGGACGACTCCTGGGCCGCCCAGATGGTGGCCGCCGGCCTGATGAGCGAGGCGGAGGCCTACGCCGACGAACGCGCCCACGCGATCACCGGCTGGCTCGGCGCGGACGCCTACGAACTGGAGCCGCACACCGCTTCCTTCAAGCCCGACCGTCCGGGTGTGGTGGTGGTGTGCACCGACGGCCTGTGGAACTACGCCGAGGCGGCCGAGGAGATGGCCGAGATCGTCCCCCTCGACGCCGCCGTACGGCCCCTGCACTGCGCCCAGGTCCTCGTCGGTCACGCCCTGGACGGCGGGGGCCACGACAACGTAACAGTGGCCGTCGTACCGTTCCCCGCACCCCCGCAGGGGGCAGGAAACGCCTGAGGGCGCACACGGGGAGACCATGGGTCACACGCCCGCGGGCCGGAGGGGACCGGTCCGTACCCAGCGAGGGGGATTCGATCAGGCATGGCCAATTTCTCGAAGTCGAACGTGCCGCAGTTCTCGGTGGACGTCTACCAGAACGAGTACCTGCCGGAGGGCGGCCGCGAGGTCAACGCGATCGTCACGGTGACCGCGACCGGCGGCGGCACCGTCGGCGGCGCGGTCGCCGCTCCGCACCTGTACGCGCCCGGCCAGAGCCCGTCCGCGGCCGTGGCGATCATGGTGGACTGCTCCGGCTCGATGGACTACCCGCCGGCCAAGATGCGCAACGCCCGTGACGCCACGGCCGCCGCCGTCGACACCCTGCGCGACGGCGTGCACTTCGCGGTGGTCGGCGGCACGCACGTGGCCAAGGAGGTCTACCCGGGCGGCGGACGCCTCGCGGTCGCCGACCCCACCACCCGGGAGCAGGCCAAGCAGGCCCTGCGCCGGCTGAGCGCGGGCGGCGGCACCGCGATCGGCACCTGGCTGCGGCTGGCCGACCGGCTGCTGTCCTCCGCCGAGGTCGCCATCCGGCACGGCATCCTGCTCACCGACGGCCGCAACGAGCACGAGTCGCCGACCGACCTCAAGGCCGCCCTCGACGACTGCGCGGGCCGTTTCACCTGTGACGCCCGCGGTGTGGGCACCGACTGGGAAGTGAAAGAAGTCACAGGGATCGCCTCGGCCCTGCTCGGCACCGCCGACATCGTCGCCGACCCGTCCGGTCTCGCCGCCGACTTCACGCAGATGATGGAGACGGCGATGGGCAAGGAGGTCGCGGACGTCGCGCTGCGGCTGTGGACGCCGGTGGGCACCACCATCAAGTTCGTCAAGCAGGTCGCGCCGACCGTCGTGGAGCTGACCGACCGCCGCACCGAGGCCGGTCCGCGCGCGGGCGACTACCCCACCGGTTCCTGGGGCGACGAGTCCCGCGACTACCACGTGTGCGTCGAGGTCCCGGCCGCGCACGTGGGCCAGGAGATGCTGGCCGCACGGGTCTCCCTGGTCGTTCCGCAGCCGGACGGTACGGTCCACAACCTCGGCGCACAGGGTCTCGTACGGGCCGTGTGGACCGACGACATGGCCGCCTCGACGTCGATCAACCCGCAGGTCGCGCACTACACGGGACAGGCCGAACTGGCACAGGTCATCCAACAGGGCCTGGACCTGCGCAAAGCGGGAGACATGGACGGAGCCACGGCCAAACTGGGCCGTGCCGTACAGCTCGCGAGCGTCTCGGGAAATGCCGATACTGCGAAACTGCTTGCGAAGGTGGTGGACGTGGTCGATGCCCCGACAGGTACTGTGCGACTGAAGGCGAAGGTCGCCGAGGCGGACGAGATGACCCTCGAGACCCGGTCCACAAAGACTGTTCGTGTAAAGAAGTGACGTAACCACTAGGTCACCGAAGGAGAGGGGGACGCGCCGACATGCCGACCTGCCCGAACGGACACCAGTCGGGTTCCGACGACTGGTGCGAGGTCTGCGGTCACCGCATGGCCGGTGCCGTACCCCCGCCCCCGCCGCCTCCGCCCACGGCCGGCGGCTACGGCTTCCCGCCCCCGCAGGCGACCCAGCCCGGCCCGGGCGGAGGTCAGCCCGCGGGCCAGCCGGGTGGCCGGCCCGGTGGCCGGTCGCACCTGTCCGGCGCGCCTGGCCACGAGCCGGAACTCTGCCCGCAGTGCCGTACGCCCCGCGAGGGCGGCGCGCCCTTCTGCGAGGAGTGCCGGTGGAACTTCCTGACCAACACCGCGACCTCGTACACCCCGGCCGCCCCGCGCCCGCCGGCCCCCGGCCCGGGCGGTCCCGGCGGCGCGGGCGGTCCGGGCGGTCCCGGGGCGCGCTTCCCGGCACCGCCCCCGTCGTTCGGCGGCGGTGACTCCTTCGAGTACCAGGGCTCCCGCCCGTCGCAGGTGAACCGTCCCGCCGAACCGATCCCGCCGGGCCCGCCCTTCGGCAGCGAGCCGCAGGGTCCCTCGGGGCCGGGGGGTGCGGGCGGCGGTCCCGGCGCGTTCGGGCGCGAGCCCGGCGGTCAGGGCGGCGGCCCCGGTGGCCCGGGCGGCCCGGGTGCTTTCGGGCGTGAGCCCGGCGGTCAGGGCGGCGGTCCGGGCGCGTTCGGACGCGAGCCCGGCGGTCAGGGCGGCGGCCCCGGTGGCCCGGGCGGCCCGGGTGCTTTCGGGCGTGAGCCCGGCGGTCAGGGCGGCGGTCCCGGCGCGTTCGGACGCGAGCCCGGCGGTCAGGGCGGCCCGGGCGGTCCCGGTGGCCCCGGCGCCTACGGGCGTGAGCCTTCCGGTCCTCCGAACCCTCCCGGTCCTCCCGGTGGTGCCTTCGGGCGGGAGCCCTCCGGCCCCGGTGGCGGTCGCCGGCCCTCCGCCGACCCCTTCGGGCGCGAGCCTTCGGGTCCGTCCGCGGACCCCTTCCGACGTGAGCCCACCGGCCCCGGTGGCCCCCCCGGGGGTCCGGGCGGTCCCTCCGGCTTCGGTGCCGACCCCTCCCGTCCCGTCCCGCCGCCGCCCGGCCCGGGTGGCCCCGGCGGTCCTGGTGGTCCCGGGATACCGCAGGCCTTCCAGCCCCCCGGTCCGTCCGCTCCGTCCGGCTACCCGCAGGAGACGGGGCGGCCGCAGCCCGGCGCCGGGCCGTTCGGCGGTGGCGACGACGACTGGGTGATCTCCCCGCCCTCGCACCACGGTCAGGGCCAGGGCCCCGGTGGCCCCGGCTCCGCCCCCCAGGGCGGCGGCTACGGCTACCCGCAGCCCGGCTCCACCCAGGCGCCGCCCCCGCCCGGCCCGGCGTTCCCGCAGCAGCCGGCCACCTGGACGGCGACGATCGGACCGGACCGCGCGTACTTCATGGCCATGATGCAGCGCTCGGGTCCCGAGGCCGCGGGGCTCAACCTGCCCGCGTACTCGCCCGAGCAGCAGCGCACGCTCACCGGCAACCAGGTCACCATCGGCCGCCGCCGGCACTCCACCGGCGAGACCCCCGACATAGACCTGTCGGTGCCGCCGGAGGACCCGGGCGTCTCGCACCAGCACGCGGTCCTGGTCCAGCAGCCGGACGGCACCTGGGCGGTCGTCGACCAGAACTCGACGAACGGCACGACGGTCAACGGCGGGGAGGAGCCGATCCAGCCGTTCGTCCCGGTGCCGCTGCAGGACGGCGACCGGGTCCACGTGGGCGCCTGGACGACGATCACGATCCGCCGCGGCTGACGTACCCCGGAGGTGTCCGGGGCCGGGGGTCACGGCTCGACGAGCCGCGCCCCCGTCGACCCCGGCAGGGGCCAGGCGTACGGGCCCTCCGGTTCGTCCAGCCACGCCCACGCGTGCTCCGCGCCGACCGTGACGCCGTAGCGCCGCCGGTCCGGCATGCCCTCGCGCTCCCACAGGGCGTACGCCTCCTGGGGGTCGAGGGTGCCCCGGGTGAGGTCCAGCAGGAAGCGGAACAGATCGCTCTCCCTGGCCCGGCGCGGAACGCCGCCGAGCGCGACCGGCTCGGACGCGGGCCGGCCCTGCCCGCGCAGGGGGACGAAGTAGGCGGGGGTGTGCAGGAAGTGCCCCTCGGCGTGCTCCCGGTCCCGTACCGTCAGCGCGACCAGGCCCGTGGCCAGCGGGGTGAGGACGATCGCGCCCGGCCGGCACTGGGCGATCCAGGCGCGCGGCACCGACGCCAGCCGGCAGGTCGCGATGATCCGGTCGAAGGGCGCCCGCTCCGGCACCCCGCGCGCCCCGTCCCCGGTGACGACCACCGGGTGGTAACCGGCGGCGGTCAGGTGCCGGCGCGCGGACTCGGTGATCTCCGGGTCCAGGTCCACGGTCGTGACGTGGTCGTCGCCGAGCCGGTACGACAGCAGCGCCGCGTTGTAGCCGGTCCCGGCCCCGATCTCCAGCACCCGGTCGCCGTCCTCGACCCGCAGCTCGGCCAGCATCAGCGCCATCAGCGAGGGCTGGCTGCTGGAGGAGAGCAGTTCGCCGTCGCGCAGCCGGGTGGCCAGCGGGGTGTCCTCGTAGGCTCCGCGCACCCACCGCTCGCGGGTGCGGGGGTCGGGACTCTCGCCCCAGCGCCGCTCGTATCCGCCGACGCCGCTGACGTAGTAGTACGGCACGAAGAGGTGGCGCGGGACCGTCGCGAAGGCCTGCTGCCAGCGCGGGTCGGCGGCGAAGGCGCCGCTCGCCGCGACCGCGCGCACCATCGCGGCCCGCGCCGTGGCGGAGAGGTCCTCCAGGTCGTGGTCGAGGGCGTGCGCGCTCATGCCTCCACTGTGCGGCCGAACCCGCGCCGCGGCGAACCTGGTGGTCCCGGGGCCGGCGTCCTCGTGGTCCTAAGCCCGGAGTCCTCGGTCTCCCCGTCTGAGACCATGGGGAGGTGAAAGAGATTCGGCGCGGCACGCTTCAGGAGCAGACCTTCTACGAGCAGGTCGGTGGGGAGGAGACCTTCCGCCGGCTGGTCCACCGTTTCTACGAGGGAGTCGCCGAGGACCCGGTCCTGCGGCCCATGTATCCCGAGGAGGACCTGGGCCCGGCCGAGGAGCGCCTCGCGCTGTTCCTCATGCAGTACTGGGGCGGCCCGACGACCTACAGCGACCATCGCGGCCACCCGCGGCTGCGCATGCGGCACGCGCCCTTCGTGGTCGACCGGGCCGCGCACGACGCCTGGCTGAAGCACATGCGGGACGCGGTGGACGGGCTCGGGCTCTCCGAGGAGCACGAGGAGACCCTGTGGAACTACCTGACGTACGCGGCGGCGTCGATGGTGAACGCCCCGGAGTGACTCCGGGGCGTCCTTGGGGGTGACCGCGTCGGGGGCCGCTGTCGGCGGACTCTCAGGGGGTGCTGTCGGCCGACGCCCTGGGGGTGCGTTGGCGTCCGTCGGCGCGGGACACTCAGGGATGCCGGGGGCGGACGCTGAGGGACGGCGTCCCGAGTCCCGCCCCCGCCCGGCGTACGGCGATCGACCCGTACGGCGTGCGCAGCCGCAGCCACGCACCCGACGAGAGCAGCGCGAGATCCGCCCCGGCCCCCGCGGCCCGCAGGAAGCCCAGCGACTGGGCCGCGTGCACGGCCCGTACGGGAAGCCCGGTGTCCGCGACCGTCCGGGACCAGATCTCCCGCCCGATCCGGTCGAGCTCGGCCCGCTGACGGCTCTCGGCCGGCAACGCATCGCTGCGGCGCCGGAACTCACCGACGGCCGCGGCGACCGTCGCGCGCAGCGCGTCCGGCTCCGGCAGTCCCTCCTGCGGACGCCAGCCGCCGCGCGGCGGCAGCACACCGGCCCACGGCGGCCCGGTCACCGCCCCGGGCACGGCGGCCGTCGCCCCGGCCTCGTCCACGCTCTCCAGCAGCTCGCCGGCGGACACGGTGACGTCCAGGGTGGCCTCGAGTCCGTCCTCGTACGGCTTGGCCAGCCGCACGGCGCGGATCGCGAGCACCTCGAAGGAGGGCGGCCGGCCGAAGACGGCGAGCGCGGTGCCGGCCGCCTGCAGCCGGACCGCGGCTCCACGGTCGTAGTGGAGCAGCCGGGAGAGGAAGGCCGCGAGGTCCGCCGCCTCCCCCTCGTCGGCGAGGTGGAGCACCGTCATGCGGCGACGGCCTCCTCGGCGTCGTCCCGGTACTCCTCCAGGAACTCACGCTCCTCGGCGGTGAGCCGCCGCGGGCGCTGCGCCTCGAAGTCGAACGGCACGATGACCGTCGACGCGGTGACGTAGACGTGGTCGCCGTCCTTCACCTCGTAGGTGATGGTGAAGGACGCCGCCCTTATCTGCGTGACCCACAGCTCGATGTCCACGGGCGAGTGCCGGTGGACGAGCTGGCGCTTGTAGTCGATCTCGTGGCGCGCCACCACGGACCCCTGCTTGAAGTCCTTCTCCGGGCGGAACAGGAAGTCGATACGGGCTTCCTCCAGGTAGCGGAGGAACACCACGTTGTTGACGTGGCCGTAGGCGTCCATGTCCGCCCAGCGCAGCGGGCAGCGGTAGATGTGCCGCAAGATCGATCAGCCCCGGGTCAGCTTCTTGTAGGTGGCACGGTGCGGACGCGCCGCGTCCGGGCCAAGACGCTCGATCTTGTTCTTCTCGTAGGACTCGAAGTTGCCCTCGAACCAGAACCACTTGGAGTCACCCTCGTAGGCGAGGATGTGCGTGGCGACCCGGTCCAGGAACCACCGGTCGTGGGAGACGACCACGGCGCACCCGGGGAACTCCAGCAGCGCGTTCTCCAGGCTGGAGAGCGTCTCCACGTCCAGGTCGTTGGTCGGCTCGTCGAGGAGCAGCAGGTTGCCGCCCTGCTTGAGGGTGAGCGCGAGGTTCAGGCGGTTGCGCTCACCGCCGGAGAGCACACCGGCCGGCTTCTGCTGGTCGGGACCCTTGAAGCCGAAGGCCGAGACGTACGCCCGGCTCGGCATCTCGACCTGACCGACGTTGATGTAGTCGAGCTCGTCGGAGACGACCGCCCAGAGGGTCTTCTTCGGGTCGATGTTCTCGCGGCTCTGGTCGACGTACGAGATCTTGACGGTGTCGCCGACCTTGATGTCGCCGGAGTCCGGGGTCTCCAGACCCTGGATCATCTTGAACAGGGTCGTCTTGCCGGCGCCGTTCGGCCCGATGACCCCGACGATGCCGTTGCGCGGCAGGGTGAAGCTGAGATCGTCGATGAGGACCTTCTCACCGAAGGCCTTGTTGAGCTTGCTGACCTCGACGACGACGTTGCCGAGCCGCGGGCCCGGGGGAATCTGGATCTCCTCGAAGTCCAGCTTCCGCATCTTCTCGGCCTCGGCGGCCATCTCCTCGTAGCGGGCGAGGCGGGCCTTGGACTTGGCCTGACGCCCCTTGGCGTTGGACCGCACCCACTCGAGCTCTTCCTTGAGCCGCTTCTGCCGCTTGGCGTCCTTCTGGCCCTCGACCTTGAGCCGGGTGGCCTTGGTCTCCAGGTACGTGGAGTAGTTGCCCTCGTACGGGTAGGCGCGCCCGCGGTCGAGCTCGAGGATCCACTCGGCGACGTTGTCGAGGAAGTACCGGTCGTGGGTGATGGCCACGACGGTGCCCGCGTACTTGGCGAGGTGCTGCTCCAGCCAGTTCACCGACTCGGCGTCGAGGTGGTTGGTGGGCTCGTCGAGGAGCAGCAGGTCGGGGGCCTCCAGCAGCAGCTTGCAGAGCGCGACGCGGCGCTTCTCACCACCGGAGAGGTTGACCACGGGCCAGTCGCCGGGCGGGCACCCGAGCGCGTCCATGGCCTGCTCGAGCTGCGCGTCCAGGTCCCACGCGTTGGCGTGGTCGAGGTCCTCCTGCAGCTTGCCCATCTCGTCGAGCAGCGCGTCGCTGTAATCGGTGGCCATCAGCTCGGCGATCTCGTTGAACCGGTCGAGCTTGCCCTTGATCTCGGCGACACCCTCCTGGACGTTCTCCAGGACGGTCTTCTCCTCGTTGAGCGTGGGCTCCTGCATGAGGATGCCGACGCTGTAGCCGGGCGAGAGGAACGCGTCGCCGTTCGACGGCTGCTCGATCCCCGCCATGATCTTGAGAACGGTCGACTTACCGGCACCGTTCGGGCCGACCACACCGATCTTCGCGCCGGGCAGGAAGTTCAGCGAGACGTCGTCAAGGATCACCTTGTCGCCGTGTGCCTTGCGCGTCTTGCGCATGGTGTAGATGTACTCAGCCAAGAGAAACCGTCCGGCAGCTTGAAATCTGGCAGTGGGCAGATACACCCCATCTTGCCGGACTGCTACCCCTGGGGGGAAACCCGTTCGGTCGAGGGGCTGTGACCTGGGGTTTCCCTGTTGACAGGTGCGGGACGCCTGTCGTCGCCGGTCGCTGTCGAGTGGCCTCGGGGGACCTCGGACGGCCCAGGGACGGCCCAGGGGTGATCATCGCGATCCGGCCGGTGGGTCTACGACGGACCCCCTGGTGCCCGCGCCTGAACCTCAGCCGACGACAGCCAGCCACGACGGCGGGCGCGCCGCCCGACCACGCACGCGTATGCCTCGCTGCACCCCCACCGGCCTCAGCCACGCTGCCATGCCGTCGACCAGAGCAAGCCGCGCCGACCGAACCGTGAACTGCGCCCTCAGCTTGGGAAGCTTAGGGCGTCTAGGGCTTGCTCCGGGCCTGACCTGCGGCGGAGGGACCCAGACGCGTGGTGGACGGTCGACGGGTTCCCCGCTGTTCCCTGCGGTTCCCCGCAGGATCTGGCACGCGTCTGGCGCCGCCTTCCGCAGAATCTCGCGTTCCTCCTCCAGCTCACGAACCTTCTTGCGCAGGGCCGCGTTCTCTGCCTCCAGCAGCGTGGGCGACTCGGCGGACGCCTGCCCCCGGCGCCCCCGCGGCCGGCTCACCCCGGCCGCCCGGACCCAGTTGCGCAACGTCTCCGGGTTGATCCCCAGATCAGCGGCGACCGACCTGATCGTCGCCTCCGGCCGCGACTCGTACAACGCGACCGCGTCCGCCTTGAACTGCGGCGGATAGTGCTTCATGACCACGGGACATCAGTTCTCCTGGACTCAAGAGCCAGTCTCTCGGGTGTCCAAGACCCGGGGTCAAGGCCCTACCTCTTGCGGCGCTTGCTTGCCCTCTTCTTCACTCAGCCTGGCCGCGCTTCGTCTAGTCACCTCGGTAGAGGTAACAGCGCTACGTGTCCTTCGTCGCCTTGTCGCGTCAGATACCTCGGGCTGTTGGTCAACCGCCCTTCCCCTGCTTCCACTCACCCCACACCCTCACTCTCCCCCTCCGATGCCTCAGGCGCTTGAGGAGCCCAGTCGGCTAGTTGGTGCGGGTGGTCGACTCCGCCTGCGCCAACACCTTGGGGAAAGTCCGCAGCTCGCTGACCCTCACGTCGGAGACGTTGTCCTGGCGACGATCGGCGAACTTCGGCATGCCGAACTTCGCCTAACTGCGCCTAACTCCGCCGACTGTGCTTTACTAGGTGTCGAACGGCGAGGGAGGTGTTGAGCGGCATGGCTGATGAGCAGCTACCTGACTGGAGGGAACCCAAGAGGGGGACGATGGTGCGAGCAGCCCTGTGGCTTGTCACCCAGGTCGGCGAAGGAAACGTTTTCACCCGGGAGGACCTTCGCGCGGCGTTTCCAGAAGTGACCCAGATCGATCGCAGGGTGCGCGATCTGAGGGATCAAGGTTGGGTGCTCCACACCAACCGGGAGGATCCGGCGATCTCGTCTGGAGAAACGCGCTTTGTACGGGCTGGGACGCCTGTTTGGGTTCCGGGTGCCCGGCGGGTCGCTCCTCGAGCAAGGACGTACTACCCGGAGCCATCGCGTCCAACCCGACACGTAGATCCCGAGACGGTCTGGGAGCTGCTGGAGGGGCTAACCGACAGCGAGCGATCGCTGATCCTGGCGTGGATGGCTATTGGGCACAGGCCGAGCTCACCCGCTGAACGGGCATGGCGCGCCCTGCGTAGCCTGCCTGACAAGGACCGCAACGAACTGGCCGCCAAGCTGGGCGCACTAGTCGTTTCCAAGATCACTGATGAGGCTGAGCCGTCTGGAAGTGATGGCTTGGCCTGAGATAGATACTTCCGCCGGACCCCGTGTCACCTACCACAGATCCTCGGGGCCCCGGCGGATGGTCCACCCCATCGATCAAGGAGGAGAACCCTGTCCATTATGCGTTTTAGGACTGCCGAAGGCGAGCGACCTCCCCCACTGGAAGTGCTTGCAGCCGCAGCTGCCGTGGGTTACTCGGCTGGCTACGCAGCCGGTGCCGGCAACCAGGCCCAGCAACTGACGGGTTATCTCGTTGTCACCGCGCTTGCCTGGACCTGGGAGAAGTGGACGAATCGTTGACCCCA
Organism: Streptomyces sp. NPDC001381; assembly: GCF_042895685.1. NCBI lineage: Bacteria > Bacillati > Actinomycetota > Actinomycetes > Kitasatosporales > Streptomycetaceae > Streptomyces > Streptomyces sp. NPDC001381. Next base: position 1,209,872 of record NZ_JBIAWO010000001.1, read on the forward strand.
ACGTTCGCCACCTGACGAACCAGCAAGCTCTACCTGGCCCTGCCCGTGCTTGCGGGCAGGGCCTCAACATTTCCTGTTGTCGATCGCCCTAGGGGCCCCAGTTGCCAGTGACCGACCCCGTTCATGTCAGAGGCATCAGACCGCACGTCGGCAGCATTCGAACCTGCGATACCCGCTTTAGGAGTTCGATCACGCCTCGGCACTGCCGGGGAGCTACCCGGCGACACTGGCCATGCCGGACCGTCTATGCGTGCTGGTGTCCGGCGCCGTTGATGTCACTCGTGGATGTCAGAACAATGCAACCCCGCGCGCTCGCTGGCACGATGGTCCCGTGGTCGACCTGGAGCGCATCAAAGCAGAGAGCGTGGCCTACTTCCGAGCACTCGATGAGAACGCCACTTTGCGGCACCACTTCCGCCACGCTGACGAGGAGGGCGGCTTGTGGTACATCGAGGCCGTACCCGACCGCGGCGAGCTGATCGTCATCAAGCAAGCCGAGCTCACTTCGGCCGACCAACTCCACCGGTACAGCTGGGAGCACTTGGAGGATGAGCGCGGCGGCTTGACAGACCAAGCGATCGATCCTGAAGAGGATCCGCTGGAGGCCATTCCCGCCGAAGAGTTCCAGCGGATATGGGCTCGGTGAGGCACCAGGTTAGGCGAGAGAGGCAGAGGCATTCCGCCCCGCCATGGGTTCAAATTTCATGGTATGGCCTATTGGTTACCGGGCAGTTTGAAACGGGGTGGCCGCCATTCAATCTCTCCATGCTGAGATGAATAGTAAAGGCAGGTCAGCATCAGTTGTGCATTATTCGCCAGATGGCCGAACGGTGGCGTCTCGCTTTTGGCCTCGTAGAACCTGAAGTCAGCGCGCTGGCCGTCGGGGTCAAATAGGGGGAATTCCATTCCGAGGAGTTTGCAGATATACAGAAACTCCTCACTTTCCTCATTTTCGCCCGATAGGTACCTGTAGAGGTGCGCGCAAATGTCCAGCATCGCATACCCCTTCTCGGTCACCTGGATGAGCCCATGCTCATTTTCCTCGCGCGAGACCATCCCGGTGAGCTGTAGCCTCAGGACTTCTTCCTTCAGCGCCGGAATTCCCATCCGGTAACGCTTTGAGGCTTTCGTGTAGTTGTCAAGAAAGCCGTCTCTGCTGATCTGTGTGAGTATCCATACCGGGTACCCCAGGCGCCCAGAGATGGCGAAGTTCCTGACGTCTTGTGATGTAATACCTCCCAGTGCGACCCGCAGCAGAAGGTCTTGATACATGTCGTGACGGAGGCCATGGCGTACAACTTCACGAGCGCGTTCGTCATCAGCATCAAAGTCGGCCGGGATCCAAAAAATCCTCAGTTTGGAGAGACTCGCCCGCAAGGGAGAATTTCTATAGTCACGAATGATCTCATCCATGCGGCCGCGTGTGGCCACAGAGTCTCTCGCGACATATACGGCAGCAGATGCTTCATCATCTGTCAGTAAAGTTCTAAGGTCTTTGTCGATTCCGTCTCGGTCATGCTTCCAGAGCGTCTGTCCCGAAACTGCACGCGTCCAGTCTCTCGTGATATCGCACGAGAAGTCGAATCGCTTGCGCCCGGATTCTTTGCAGGCGAAGAGCTTTGCGTTTGACGACTCCTCCATGATGTTGAGCGCTGTCTCGGACAGAAAAGTATGCTCGACGGATTCGGCCATTCTCTCTCCCTGAAGGCCTCGCGTTAAACAGTGGCCGTGAAGGCATCAGCCAGCTCTGACGCTGGGGCGGTAGCTGATTTTGGGCGGTTGCAGTAACGAGCAGGTCCGCGGATCCAGCTACACGCTGTGGGAATCGAGCCGTATCACTCGTCTGGCTCGTCGTCGTCCTCAGACCACTCAACGTCGATATCTGTGTATTGAGCCGACGTCTCAGCCCACCTGTAGTCCCATGTCATACGACTGCGTACGGTTGTCACGCTACCGTCAAGGAGCTCCTTCTTTGCTGCCTCTATGGCGGCGCTTACTGCAGCCTCGTAAGCCGCCTTGATTCTCGCAGCATGGATCTTACGGTCGCCCATCTCGAACTCGAGAGTCACAGTCAGAACTTTGGGCGTGCTCATGATTCTTGCCTCCCGTAGGTGTGGCACCTGCCTATGCTCGGAACCCGACGATGCCGGCATCGTCTGCCCTGGCGGAATGGAGAGCGGCCAGGGAGTATCCGCGCGTGAAGACGACGTAGCGGTAATCGAAGACTGCGGCTGCAAGGCCCATTAGGAGGGCTCAAGCGGCGACAGTTTCTCTCCGTGGAGTGCCTGGCTTGGGATAGTCAGTTGTCCCATGGCGACGGGGAGGAGCAATTGGAGATTGGGAATACCGCCCCCGCCTTCGATACGGCTGATCAGACGTCGATCAAGCGTGTAGAAGATCCCGCACTCTTCGTCAACTGCTGTCGCCAGGTGCACCGCGTCTTGTGAGTCGAGATGAAACTTCCTCGCCATCTCTCGTGCGTCTTCGGCTATGTCTTGGTGGACCTCAACCCAGGAAATTGGGGAGGACTTGAACCATGGGTCAATGATGGCAGACGCTGCGGCTTGAGTCTTTCCTGCGGCAAGCTGGCTCTTTCGCTTGTCGTGGAGTTTGGCTTCCCCTTTTCCGAACACTTCGACGTAGACCATGGTTGATGCCGTCACGTCGAGATTGCCGTTCTCGAACTGAGCTAACACTTGAAGGCAGCGGTCATAGTCCTGCTCATCGTGGTCGATCCCGACGCCTGTGCGTCCCTTGATGACTTCAATGTAAACGCAGGAGTCTATATAGCAACGTTGCGCGACTCCCCCCCTACGTCGGCTCACTCTTGCCCCTCGCCCCCCTCAACCGCTTCATTTGACGACCGGCGCTGCATCCTGACGAACTCTACGGAGCTCAAGCCGTCAGTCCAGTCCGGTGCAATTCCTGCAATGCTATGCAATGTTGGCTGTGCTGATGCCTCTTCGATCACTCGAAGGCGATCCACTCGCATATGGATTGGTTGCCCCATTGAGTTTCTTTTAAGGTCCCCCCGAGCGCTCACGACAGCCCCTACGTTAGATTTGACCTGTTCCAGTAGGTCTGCATCGTCGCGGTTCCCCAAGTGGCACCGTAGTCCGATTCCGCGATTCTCGTCGAAGAGTGAAAACTCTGGTGACCGCGCACGAAGATTGATTTTATCCAGGCGGCCACGAAACGAGCTCCGAGTGCGCGAGACTTCCTTGATTGCCTCGCGAGCATGCGCGGCCACCAGGGCGTTAATTGGAGTCACCCGGGCCAGCTTGTCGCCGACCTCGCTGAGTTCAATGCCAGTAACTCCGCGCTTCCCCGCCAATTGGTGCAGCTTGATTACCTTACGGACGGCAAATTCGTTGGCTCCGAGCGGAATTGCTGGCCTCTCGTGGAGCTCACGGACTGCTTCCAACGCCCGTGGCAACGCCAACTCTCCCTCTGAGTGGGCTGCGGCAATCGCCACGCAGGCGCTTCCCTCAGCTAGCCCAGTGACAACCCAGTCTCGGTGGAGGTCGGAACGTCCAGCGCTTGGGTCTAACTCGTTGAGCAGCGAGACTGTGCTCGACAGCACGTCTCGTAGCGCCAGAACTGAGATCGCCCCAAGATCACCAGTCAGCCGTACCTGCATGCGCATCACAGTTCCCCCCTCTCGGCTGCGATTTCATCAGGATGCCCTATCTTGCTGTCTACCCGGTAGGTGTGGAAGCGATTCAACTACACGAGGGTGTCAGAGTAGGGCGGCGGAGCGGCTTTGGGCTGGAGCTGCTTTGGCGCGAGTGATCATGGCCCCGTAAGCTTCCGGCGCGTCGGGCAGTCTGTGGACCTGCCCGGTAAAGCACGACGTTGGGGCCATGATCTTCGAGGCTCGCGCCAAAGTGGCTGCGTAAAGCCGTGGAGCCGACCGCCCCAGCCACGACGTACTCCTTCTCTGGCATCAGGCGGCTGCATGCCATCAGCGCGGCACGGGTGCCGGCCGGGCTGGAGCGGGGCGTAGACAGGAGCGCAGGCCCGGCCGGGGGCCGGGCCGCGCGCGGTGAGCGGAGCGAGCCGCCTTGAACCCGTAAAGAAGGTTGTAACGCAGTCGATCATCACTTGGAATGTGTGGGCTTGAAGTCGTATGCGCACAGGGGGAGTTCGCCGCCCTGGCGGTGTGCGAGCGACAGGAAGAGCACCGGTCGCACGGTCCATGTGATGCGTGTGCTGGCGTGGATGACGGACACAGTCCACGGCTCGCGTCGTAAGAGCGCTCGGCGGGTATCGATGCGGTGGTCGTAGAGCCGTTCCCACGCTTCCGCGCAGGCCGCTGTGTCGAGGGCTGGTGAGATGGTGCGCAGGATCGTCGCTACCCAGTTGTTGGCCTCCACGGCGTCAAACGCGTCGTAGGAACCGAAGAGTGCCGGCGCCTGCTGCCTGTCCAGGTCCTGTGTCCAGCACTCGCACCAGAATCCGGGGCTGGTCGTCGTCCTCAGCACGGGTGCCCTCCTCGTCGTGCGTCCGTGAAGAGCTCCGCGGTGACCGTGTGGCCGGCCTCGCTGTCGTGGACAACGACCCGGTGGGCGATCGAGCTGACCATGCCGAGTCCGCGGCCGCCTTCGGCGTCCTGGTCCTGGTGCTCGATTTTCGGAGCCGTGCCTGTGCCTCCGCCGTCCGTCACCGAGACCGCAATCACCTGGGCAGACACCGCGACGGCCAGGTGAAAGCTGCCCTGGTCTCGGCCGCTCGCCGTGTGGAGGATCGCGTTCGCGCTCAGCTCGCTCACGATCAGTTCGGCGTCTTCGGCAAAAGGGGAGCCGCGCAGGATGTCACGGGTCCAGCGGCGGGCCCGGCTGACCTCTTCCGGGAAACCTGGGCAAGACAGTCCCCAGACTCGCGTCATACTCGTATACTCGTGCATACAAGTTCCTTCATGCTGGTAGGCCGCCATGTGTAGCGGGTTCGGGCTAGACGAGTTTCACGCCGTCGTGGGCGCGGATGACCGGCGGCGACGCCGCGTCCAATGCGTCGGTGACGCGGATCGCGTACGCCTCGTCGGCGAGTTCGGAGACTTCTTCACGGGTGGCCCAGCGCAGTGCGCGGGTCTCGTCGCCGGTGGTGGGCACGCCGTCGGCGGCCTCGCATCGAAAGACCAGCGAGACGATCAGGCCCGTCATGTTCTTGTAGACGCCGGTGAGGGTCGCGGGAAGCGCGATCTTGATGCCGGTCTCTTCGAGGACTTCGCGTTGGAGGGCTTCGGGGATGGTCTCCTCGCGTTCGAGGACACCGCCCGGGGGCTCCCACTTGCCGTTGTCCCGGCGCTGGATCAGGAGGGCCCGGCCCTGGGAGTCGACGACGACCCCGGCCACGCTCACGGAGTGCGGGCGTTCTGTGCTCACGTTCCTCGGCCCTCTCGGATGGCTAGGCTCTCCACCGTAGCAACAACACTCGCCCACTCGTCTAGATACCTAAAGGAGTACACACGTGAGCCCTTCACTTCCTTCGGGCCTGCTCGGTGATCTCGACCCCACGAGCGATCGTGCGGTCTTCCGGCAGATCGCCGACCAGCTGCGCGAAGCCATCGACCGGGGGCGGTTCCGGGAGGGCGAGAAGCTGCCTTCGGAGGCTGAGCTGGTGGACCACTACGGGGTGTCCCGGATGACGGTCCGCAACTCCTTCTCCGTCCTCCAGGGCGAGGGCCTGGTGCACGCCGAGCACGGCAAGGGCGTCTTTGTCCGGCCGCGTCCGCCGGTGCGGCGTCTCGCCTCGGACCGGTTCGCCCGGCGCCACCGCGAGCAGGGGAAGTCCGCGTTCATCGTGGAGGCGGATGCCGCCGGCAGTCACCCCCAGGTCGACAGTCTTGAGGTGAAGGAAGAAAGGGCCAGTCAGGACGTCTCCACCCGGCTCGGCTCCGTGCGGCGGGTGCTCGCCCGGCGGCGCAGGTACCTCCTTGATGGGCGGCCGGTCGAGTTCGCGACCTCCTACCTGCCGCTCGACATCGCCCGCGGTACGCAGATCGCCGAACCCAACCCCGGCCCCGGCGGCATCTACGCTCGCCTCGAAGAGCTGGGCCACCGTCTCGACCACTTCGAGGAGGAGATCCGTGCCCGGATGCCCTCGCCCGCCGAGGTCAAGACGCTCCACCTGGCGGCCGGCGTGCCCGTCATCCACCTGATCCGCACCGCCTTCGACACCGAGGGACGGCCCGTGGAGGTCTGCGACACGGTCATGGCGGCGGACGCGTACGTCCTGTCGTACCAGCTCCCGGCCACGTGAGCGGGTGACCGGTGGTGGTGCGCGGGGACACTTCCTCGAACTCGTACACCCCAACACGCTTACTCGTATAGACGAGTGGGCAAGTTGTGTGGCAGGGTGATGGTCGTGAGCCCGGGAGATCGGGTTCACAGATCGCTACATGTATAGACGAGTAGATAGGGGAGTGGGCTGTGCGCACCATCCGTGTAGAGACCTCCGCCGCGACGATCCTCCTGACGGAGGCCCCGGAACCGAAGGTCCGTGACCGGCAGACCGGCGAGATCGCCAAGGACGCCGTCAGCGGTGAGGCGCTGATGACCATCGGCGTGGTGTACATCGAGGACGGCGAGTCCTCGCTCATCAAGGTCACCGTCCCGGAGGGCGGCGTCACCGAGGGCCTGATCCTGGGCTCGCCCGTCTCGCTGCCGGGGCTGATCGCCCGGCCGTGGGAGTCGGTGTTCAACGGGCAGCAGCGTCACGGCATCGCCTACCGCGCCGCCGCCGTCACCCCGGCCGCCTTCCCGGCCGACATGGGGGCCACCGCCTGATGACCGACCTGACGACGCTCCTGGAGGTGGGTGGTCCCCTCGCCGCGCTCGGCGGCGGGGCCGCCTACGCCCGGACCAACCACCCGGCCCTGTACTGGTCGGCGGTCGGCGGTCCCATATCCACCGTCCGCCTCCTCAGCTCGTACGCCTCTGTCATGGAAGCCTGCGGCCTGACCGTGGCCCCGTCCCGGCTGCGGGTCCTCGCCGTCAAGGCCACCACCCGGCGAGAGATCCGGCCCGTGCCGCCCCGGCGGGGCATCATCCGGCCCACCTCGACCGGGCTGCGGCTCCGGCTCCGCCTCGCTCCGGGGCAGGAACCCGCCGACGTCGCCGCCTCGGCCGAACGGCTGCGGCACGCCTGGGGCGTCCACGCCGTCTACGTCACCACCGTCAAGCCCGGTGTCGTCGAACTGCGGCTCGTCGGCTTCGATGTCCTGCGCAAGGTGCGGATGCCGCGCAAGCTCGATGCCGGGTTGCTCAGGGTGCCGGTCGCGCTGCGGGAGGACGCCGTGCCCTTCGTACGCGACTACCGGGCCGTGCCCCACCAACTCACCCTCGGCGCCACGCTGTCGGGCAAGTCCATGTACCTGCGGCATCTCGTCGCCGGGCTCGCCCGTCAGAACGTCGCCCTGGTCGGCTTCGACTGCAAGCGCGGTGTCGAGCTGGCCCCGTTCGCGCCGCGACTGTCCGCCCTCGCCACGGAGCCGGATGAAGTCGCTGAGCTGCTGCCTGTCCTGGTCAAAGAGATGGAGGACCGATACGACCTGATAAGGGCCCGGCAGGGCATCGCCCCCGGCACCCCGGACGAGGAGATCACCTCGGACATCTGGGGCCTGCCGGAACATCAGCGACCGTTTCCCGTAGTGCTGTTCGTCGACGAGGTCGCCGAACTCTTCCTCGTCGCCACCAAGAAGGACGAAGAACGGCGCGACGAGATGGTCACTCAGCTCATCCGCCTCGCCCAGCTCGGCCGTGCGGCCGGCATCTACCTGGAAGTCTGCGGCCAGCGCTTCGGCGCCGAACTCGGCAAGGGTGCCACCATGCTCCGGGCCCAGCTCACCGGCCGCGTCTGCCACCGGGTCAATGACGAAGCCTCCGCCAAGATGGCCTTGGGCGACATCGCCCCGGAAGCGGTCATGGCTGCCTGCGCCATCGCCCCTGAGCTTCCCGGCCTCGCCGTCGCGGGGGACACATCCGGCGGCTGGTCCCGCATCCGCACCCCCTACCTCTCCCTCGGCGACGCCGCCGACATCTGCCGGGAGACGGCCCACCTGGTGCCTGACCTGCCCGCGCTGAAGCCCTTCCGGCCCGACGTCCCCGTACCGCCCGTCAAAGCCCCGGCCCCTGTCGTCCAGCCGCACCCCGTCACGGACTGACACACCCCTCCACCCCGGTCGACGTGACCGTCCCGCGCCATATCTCTACCCCTCCCATGCCAAAACCCGGAAGGAGCCGCTTCATGCGCGCCCAACTGGCCCGCGTAGACGCGGTGCTCGTACAGGCGCTCATCGCCGCCGCGCTGTCCTTCGCCCACATCCACGACATCGCCATGGCCGCCGGACAAGACGGCTGGAAGGCGTGGGCCTACCCGGTGTCCGTAGACCTGCTGCTCGTCGCCGCCTGGCGTCGACTGCGCTCCGGTACAGGGAAGACGGCGGCCTGGTGCTGGTTCGTCATCGCTATCACCGCCTCCCTCGGGGCCAACGTCGTCACCGCCGGCCTGCTCGACCTCGCCGACGTACCGGCCTGGCTGCGCATCCTCGTCGCGGGCTGGCCCGCCGTCGCTTTCCTCGGTGGCACCCTCCTCGCCCATTCGACACCCCAGGCTGCCGCAGTCGCCGAGGTCATCGACGACCAGGAGGACGGCCCCGAACCCACCCCCGAGACCGCCACCCCACCAGCCATCGAGGCACCGCCGGAACCCCCTCCCGTCCCGGTCCCGGCCGCCCTCATCCACCACGCCCGCAAGGTCGCCGCCGAGCACCACACCCGCACCGGCGCCCCGATCGACACCCCGACCCTCCGAGCCCGCCTCGGCGTCCCGGCACTCATGGCCGAAGCCATCGCCGCCCACCTCTGAAAGGAAGCCCGATGCCTGCCAACCGCCGCTTCCGCAACGTCACCCGCATCGGCCACGTCCAGGTCGGCACCGCCTACGACCACCGCGGCCGCGAGAAGCACACCGCCGCCTGCACCGCCCCACGCTGCAACTTCTCCGCCGACTACGACAGCCGCGCCGCCGCCGAGCTGGCCGCCCGCACCCACCGCTGCCCCGTCCGCTGAAAGGACCCCGCACCCCGTGACCCTCAACCTCCCCCTCGTCGTCGTCCTCGGCTTCTTCGCCTGGGCGGCGGTCAAATACCTCGGCGTCCGTACCTGGATCGTCGTCCTGATCGCCCTCTTCGGCTTCTGGCTCTCGCACACCTTCCTCGCCCCCGCGATCGAGTCCGGCACGCGCTCCGGCGTGACCGTCATAAACGGCCAACACATCTAGACGAGTAGACAGGAGATCTGGCCGTGTTCCTGCCCAAGTACCCGGTCAACCCCACACCGCAGCCCACCCACACCCACGCCCCCACCGACCCGGCCCCCGTCCGGCGCCCCGCGCTCCCCTCGATCTCCATCGATCAGAAGACCGTCGCGGCCGTCCTCGTCGGCGGAGTCGTCCTCACCGCGCTCCTGGCCGCCGTCGCCGTCACGGCCATCTCCGTGGCCGTCGCCGCCGTGGTCCTGCGCTCCCTGCTCCGCGACCACCACCGCCGCTGATCAGCGGTCCGGCCTCCGGGGCGGCATGACACGCCCAAGCATCCGCCGCCCCGGTGGCCCACCCCTCCCGACCAGTGCCCGTCAGAAGGAGACCGCCATCTTCGCCCGCCCCACCCCGCCCCCACTCCCGGAACTCGGCAAGCTCGCCGCAGACGGCACCTTGCCCGGTATCCTCCGCCAACTCTCCGGGCTCGGCGGCTGCACCCACCCGATCCGCCTGGACGGCCATCGCACCGAGTACGACGTCGACACCACCACCGGTGAGATCGGCCGCATCCTCCAGCACCTCGACTCGTCCACCCTCCCGGCGGGCCAACTCCTCGTCCGCTGCAACAACCGCCGCACCACCCGTTGCCCCGCCTGTGCCGAGGTCTACCGCCGCGACACCTTCCAGCTGATCACCGCCGGTCTGCGGGGCGGCAAGGGCACTCCCGAACAGGTCGCCACCCACCCCCGCGTCTTCGCCACCTTCACCGCCCCCGGCTTCGGCCCCGTCCACAACCGCCCGTCCACCGGCCGCCCCTGCCGCTGCGGAAGCCACCACAATCAGGACGACGTGGCGCTTGGAACCCCGCTGGACCCGGACACCTACGACTACGAGGGGGCCGTGCTCTGGAACGCGCACGCCGGGTCCCTCTGGCGGCGCTTCTCCATCCACCTGCGCCGAGAGGTCGCCAAGCGCGCGGGCCTGTCGCAGCGCCGACTTCGCGACCACGCCCGCGTCTCCTTCGCCAAGGTCGCCGAGTACCAGAAGCGTGGGGCGGTCCACTTCCACGCGGTGATCCGCATCGACGGACCGACCGGCGGTGACTCCCCGCCCCCAGCCTGGGCAACGGCCGAGCTGCTCACCGACGCCATCGGCGCTGCCGCCGCCAAGGTCCGTGTGAACGGTCCGACCCTCGACGGCCGAGCGCACACCTTCACCTTCGGCCGCCAACTCGACGTCCGCACCATCCGCTCCGCCGACTTCAACGACGGCCAGGAGCTGACCGAACGGGCCGTAGCGGCGTACATCGCCAAGTACGCGACCAAGGGCGCCGAGACGGCCACGGGAGCTCTCGACCGCCCCCTGAAGTTCGCCGCCGAACTCGCCCAGCTCGACATCAGCGACCACGCCCGCCGCCTCATCCGAACCGCATGGACCCTCGGCGCACGCAAGGACCTCGAACACCTCCGCCTGCGCGCCTGGGCCCACATGCTCGGCTTCCGCGGCCACTTCTCCACCAAGTCCCGCCGCTACTCCACCACCCTCGGCGCACTCCGCGACGCCCGCGCCGAATGGCGCCGCGCACAAGCAGCAGCCAACACCCCCGACACCGGGCCCGAGACGACGTACGTCCTCGCCCACTGGGTCTTCGCCGGCACCGGCCTCTCCGACGCCGAAGCCTGGCTGGCCGCCTCCATCGAACCCGCCCCCGGAACGGAAGGAGAACCAACCCGTGGCTAACCGGCGCCTCGCCGTGGCCGACGTGGCCACCGAACCCCGCCCGCTGCCTTCGCGCTACCTCACCCCCGAAGACCTGGTGGAGCTGTTCGAGCTGCCCAGCGTCGAGACGGTCTACCAGTGGCGCCGCAAGCGCACAGGCCCCCGTGGCTTCCGTGTCGGTCGGCATCTCCGCTTCGACCCGGCCGACGTGCGCGCCTGGGTGGACTCCCAGCGTGAGGGGGCTGCTGCCTGATGGCCGGGCACATCCAAGACCGGTGGTACCGCGCCGAAACCGGCCCGGACGGCAAGACCATCAAGGTCAGGACCGAGCGCTATGGCTCGGGCATGCGCTACCGCGCCCGGTACATCGGCCCCGACGGCACGGAGAAGAGCAAAAGCTTCCCGGACAAACAGAAGCGGTTGGCCGACGCCTGGCTGACCAACATCGAGGCCGACATGGCGCGCGGCCAGTACATCGACCCCAGGGCGGCGCGGACGACCTTCCGGGAGTACACGGAACGCTGGCTCGGCGCGCTCACCACGGACCTCACCAGTCGGGCCGCCGTGGAGGGCCGGTTGCGTCTCCACGCACTCCCCTACCTCGGCACCCGCCCCATCGGCTCTTTCCAACCTGAGCACATCCGGGACTGGAACCGCCAACTCGAAGACTCCGTGTCCTCGGCCCAATACCGGCGCCTGATCTTCGACGCCGTCTCCTCTGTCCTCAACGCGGCTGTAGATGACCGTCTGCTGGCCTCGAACCCCTGCCGAGTCCGATCGGTCAAGGCGCCTCGTCCTGCGCCGACACGCGTACGTCCATGGTCCGCAGACCAGGTCTTCGGAGTCCGGGCCGGGCTGCCCGAGCGCTACCGGGCCATGGTCGACGTCGGCGCCGGTTGCGGGCTGCGACAGGGTGAGATCTTCGGCCTGGCCGTCGACAACATCGGGGACCTCGGCTGGATCTACGTCCGCCAGCAGGTGAAGAAGGTGCGCGGCACGCTCGTCTTCGCCCCGCCCAAGCGCGGCAAGCTCCGTGACGTACCCCTCGACCCCGAGGTGTCGGCCGCACTCCGCGACCACATGGAGCGCTTCCCGCCCGTCGAGGTGACTTTGCCCTGGCTGGCTCCGACCGGGCCGAAGGTGACTCATCGCCTCGTCTTCACGAGCGGTATCGGCGCGGCCATCTGGAGTCAGGGCTTCAACGATCAGGCGTGGAAGCCTGCGCTGGCTTCCGCCGGCATCATCCCCGTCCCCGAGCAGGGGCAGCGGTACGCACCAGCCCGCGAACACGGCATGCACGCCCTACGGCACTTCTACGCCTCCGTGCTCCTGGACGCCGGGGAGAACATCAAGGCACTGAGCCTCTACCTCGGTCACAGCGATCCGGGGTTCACCCTCCGCGTGTACACGCACCTGATGCCGTCCAGCGAGACCCGGACCCGTAACGCCGTCTCCGCGATGTACCGGGCCGCCGGACACGCTCACGACGGCCCCGGGACGCATGACGGCCCAGAGACGGCCCACGCGGCCTGACACGGCCCCTCATCGGCAGGAAAAGTGCTGGTGAGGGGCCTTTTTGTGCCCTCGCACGGTAAGTAACACCCCATCTTGCCTGACCGCCACCCTCGGGTGGTAACCCGAATGGTCGGGGGCGGCTGACCTGGGGTTTCGGTGCCGCGGCTGGAGGGACAGCGTCACCCCGGGGTGCTCAGACCTTGATGACGGTCGCCCGGGACCCGCAGAGGGCGGCGAGGTCTTCCGGGTCGGACGTGAGGATGGTGACGGGGCCGGGAGCGGCGAGGGCTGTCGCGGTCAGCATGGCGTCGATCGCGTGCTTGTGGCCGTGCAGGCCGGCGTCGGCCAGAAGGGCGGCGGCATGGCGCGCGATCGGTTCGGTCACCGGCTCCAGGACGAGGCGGGAGAGCGTCCATTCGAGTGCGGGGCGGTTGATGCGGGGGTGCACCACCTCCACCAAGGTGGCCGCGGAGGTGACCACGCGCAGGTCGTCGGCACGGGCGAGGGCGAGCCAGGCGGTGACCGTCCGGTCGCGCAGCACGGCCTTGGCCAGCCCTTGGCTGTCGAGCACGAGCGTGCCGCCCGGGGCGGCGGGCGAGCGTGTCACGCCGCGTGCGCCCCGTCACCGGTCTGCCGGGCGCGTGCCTGGTGCAGCTGATCGCGCAGGGCCTGCACCTCTTCCTCGGTCACGGGGCCGTGCTCGGCCTCCGCGACCTGGATGAGCTCGTTGAGGTTGTCGCGCTCGATCTGCCGGGCGACGGCGGCCGCCACGTAGGCGGACAGCCCGGAGGGTCCGCTCCGGGCGCGAGCGGCTTCGGCGATGTCCCGGGGCATCGTGATCGAGTACTTCTGGGTGGGCTCGCTCATACTCCTTATGCTACCGCGGGTGCTACCGTCGCCGTGGAGTGCCGAAGGGTGCCCCTCAGCCCCGCGTCCGGTTCTCCTTCCGTCCCGCCAGGAGGAGTGCCGCTCCGCCGATCACCACCAGGCCGATGGCTGTGCCGGCGATGATCGGGGTGGTGCTGGAGGAGCCCGTTTCGGCGAGGTTGGTGTCGGTGGCGGTGGTGCCGCCGACGGTGGCCGGGCTCGGTTCGCTGAGGGTCTGGGTGGTCAGGCCGGCGATTTCCGCGGTCTGGGTCTTGCAGTCGAGGACCCCGGTGAAGCGGCTGTCGGTGCCCTGCAGGCCGGTGATCGTGAAGTCGTAGGGCTGGTCCTCCTGGAGCGGGACCGTCACCGTCCGGGACGTGCCCGCCGGGATGGCGTGCTCGGCGCCCAGCAGCTCGAAGGTGAAGGCCTCGTCGCCCTGGTTGGCCACGGTGATGTCCACGCCGCTCCTGGCGCAGTTCTTCGCCGCGGACAGCGCCGGTACGGCTCCCTGCTCCGCCCAGGTCGCGCTCGCCGTCGCCGACACCGTCGACTCGCTGGAGCCGGCCAGGATCTGGGACTGGCTGCGGCTCTCGGAGGTGAAGGCGCGGCCGACGGGGACGGTGGTGGAGGCCGTGACCGTCAGTTCGGCGGAGCCGGCCTCGGCGTCCGCGGGGACGTCGAAGAACAGCTGGGTGCCGTCCTGCGCGGAGGTGACCGGCCGGCCGTCCCTGCCGACGATCCGCACCCCGCTGATGTCGGCGTCCATGGGCGGCGTCACCGTCACCGCGCTCGCGTCGGTGTGCACCGTCACCGGTCCGACCCGTTCGCCCGGGTGCCCGGAGACGGCCGGCGCGTCGAGGGTCAGGGACGCCTCCGGCTCGGCGGTGTCCCGGGCGGCCTTCTGGAGGTAGTCCGCGAGCTGCTCGGCCTGCGGGTCGACGGCGTCGACGTCCGCGTCGTCCGAGTAGCGCCAGATGGCCACCTGGGTGCCGGCCGCCGCGTCCTGTTCGGTGAGTCCGCCGTCGATGCCGGCCCTGCTCGCCAGCGAGGCGAGGTCGTTGACCTGGGGGTAGGAGTTCTGCAGGATCCAGCGGATCCTGCCCGCGTCGTCGTTGGCGCCCAGCGAGGTGCCGCTCCACGGCGTCTCGTGGTACTTGGCGCCGCCCTGGGTGGGGTTGTGCAGGTCGACGCAGTAGGTCTGCAGGGTGCCGCCGCCCTCGACGGACATCTCGAACAGGCCCGCCGAGACCTCCTGGTCCCCGCTGTCGTCGTGGATCACGGCGGCGCCGTACGTCTTGAGGCCGCCTATGGTCGCGGTGGCTCCGCCCTGGGTCTGCGTGGTCCCGTCGGCGACGGCCGTGCCCGCGGAGGCGATCACACCGGCGGCGGCGAGTCCGGACACCAGCGTCGCCACGGCGAGCCGGGCGATGCCCGGCCGGCGCGCGAACGGCGCGGAGAACGAAGAAATCAACGCAATTCCCCTTCGAGCAGGACCCGTTGACGTGGGGGGTACGGTCCCACCAGCCGAATCAGAAGCCCCGTGAGCCACGTGGAGGCATCCTAGAGACGCCCGCGCACCCCGTTTCGCGGGGATGTCATCGGATGGACGATCCGACTCGTAATCGTTATCGCCAAGATCGTCCGACGGCGGCGCGGGATCGGGGCTTATCGACAAATCCACCGCGCGAGAGGGTATTTACCCGTCGATAAGCCGTGGTCCGGTCAGCTCGGAGCACTGTGTGACATCACGTCACCGCCACCGGCTCACGTCGTGGCCGGTCCTCCGTCGCGCCGGCGTCCACCGCTGGCGCGGGTGTCTCCCACCGGGGTTCCGGCTGCGCGGTCGCGTCGGCGGCGGCTGCCGGTTCCGGCCTGCCCGAGCGGCGGAAGGCCGACGTACCGCGCGCGATGTCGTGACCGATCGCCACCGCGTCGATGTCGGCCGACGTCCAGCCCTGCTGCCCCTCGCGCGTCTCCGTGCGCACCTTCAGCCTGCCCTGCACGATCACCGGATCACCCACGCTCAGCGAGGCGACCGTGTTCGTGGCGAGCTGGCGGTTGGCCCACACCGTGAAGAAGTTGGTGTGCCCGTCGGTCCAGGCGCTCTTCTCCCGGTCCCAGTAGCGCGCGGTCACCGCCAGCCGGAACCTCGCCGACGGCCCCGCCGCCAGCTCCCGGTAGACCGGCTGCGTCGCCACGTTGCCGACCGCGCACACCATCGTCTCGTTCATGCTCGGGTCCCTCCCGTTCGTACGGCTGCGTCTGCCACGGCGACCGCGTCCGTCGCGATCGCCGTGGAGCCAGACTGCCTCCGCCGGGCCGGGCCCGCCGAGCCCTGTGGATCACCACCGGCCTGTGGACAAGTCCGCCACCCGGACGGGTGAGCCAGGGGATCCGCGCAGGTCAGCGCACCCCCGCCCCCACCACCTTCCCGTACTGCTCCCGCACCTCCCGGTACCGCAGCAGTTCCGCCGCCAGGGGATCCAGGACCCGGGCCCGGCCGCACCCGGCGGCCGCCTCCCGCAGCCGCCGTTCCGCGTCCTGCCCGTACCGCCGGGCCGGGCCGCGTGCCGCCATCCGGCAACTCCCCTCCACGAGCGGCCCGCCGATGATCCCGGCCACCATCAGCAGCACCGGAACGCCCAGGTTCGGTGCCATGATTCCGGCGATCTGCCCCACCAGCCACAGTCCGCCGACGATCTGAAGGAGCGTCATGGCCGCCTGGGCCATCACGGCCACCGGCCACCACCCCGGCCGCGGCGGACGCCCGGTCGGCAGCGCGGCCCGGGCGGCCAGTTCGTCCAGCGCCTCGGGCAGCCCCTGGGAACCGCGTACGGCCGCCTCCCGCACCGCCTGCGCCCACGGCGCGGGCAGCCCGGCCGAGGCCCGCTCGGACACGGTCCGCACCGCCTGTTCGACGCGCTGCCGTGCCGTGGCCTCCTCGTCGGCCTGGGTACGGACCGGAAGCCGGCCCGTGGGCGAGTCGCCGCTGTCCTGGCACCACCGCCACAGCCGCAGCCAGGGTGTCCCGCAGGCGCGGTTGGCGTTGCGCAGCCAGGCCCGTTCGGCGGCCTCGCCCGCCGCGGTGGCGCCCACCGCGTCCGCGAGCCGGTCGGCGAACTCGTCCCGCGCCTCCTCGCTGAGCCCGGTGCGCAGCCCGGTGACGTAGACGGGCCGCAGCCGGCCCGCGGCGGCGTCCACGTCGGCCGAGACGCGGCGACCGGCCGCACCCCGCTCCGCGACGAACTGGCCCAGCAGTTCGCGCAGTTCACCGACGCCGTCCCCGGTGAGCGCGGACATCGCGAGCACGGTGGCACCCGGTTCGCCGTACTCGCCGAGCGCGATGCCGTCCTCGTCGAGCAGCCGGCGCAGATCGTCGAGGACGAGTTCCGCGGCCTCGCCGGGCAGCCGGTCGACCTGGTTGAGGACGACGAACATCACCTCGGCGTGGCCCGCGAGGGGCCGCAGATAGCGCTCGTGGAGGACGGCGTCGGCGTACTTCTCCGGGTCGACGACCCAGACGACGGCGTCGACGAGTTTGAGGATGCGGTCGACCTGTTCGCGGTGCTGGACGGCCGCGGAGTCGTGGTCGGGCAGGTCGATCAGGACGAGTCCGCGCAGTTGCGCCTCCGCCTCCGGGCTCTGCACCGGCCGCCTGCGCAGCCGGCCCGGGATGCCGAGGCGGTCGATGAGGCTCGCGGCGCCGTCGCTCCAGGTGCACGCGATGGGCGCGGCGGTGGTGGGCCGCCGCACGCCGGTCTCCGAGATGGGGACCCCGGCGAGCGTGTTGAACAGCTGGGACTTGCCGCTGCCCGTGGCGCCCGCGATGGCGACGACGGTGTGCTGCCCGGAGAGCTTGCGCCGGGCCGTCGCCTCGTCGAGGACCTGCCCGGCCTCCGCGAGCGTCCTGCTGTCGAGGCGGGTGCGGGAGAGGCCCACGAGTTCGCGCAGCGAGTCGAGCCGGGAGCGCAGCCGGCCGTCGTAGAGGAGCGGGGCCGCGGGCGGCGCGGCGGCGCCCCTGCTCTCCGCCACGGCGGGCTGCTCGGCGGCGGACGGCTGAGCGGCGGACCCTTCGTTCACCCGGCGCGCGATGAGCCCGTCGTCCCAGACACCGGGCGGGTCCGCGGGGGCGTCGGCGCGGGCGTCGGCGGGAGATTCCGGACGGGCTTCCGCGCGTGATTCGGTACGGGGTGCCGTACCGGATCCGGCGCGGGGTGCGGCACCGGATCCGGTGCCGGCTTCGCCATCGGATCCGCCACGGCGTTCCGTACGGGATTCCGCACGGCCCGTGGTGTCCTCACCGCCGCGGTCGCTCACGCGCGCGTGGCCGGCCGGGCCGTCGCCGACGGGCTGTCCCTGCACCTGCGCCTGGTCCGTGGTCTTCGGGGGCGCGGCCTCCGCCGACGGGTCCCCGCCGGACGTGTCCTGGGCGGCCCGGCCGCCGTCCTCGCGACCCGTGTTGTCAGTGTGGCCCGAGTGGTCCGTGTGGTCCTCGTCAGTGACGGCGGTCACCGGTCACCTCTCCTTCTGCAGTACGGACAGCGCGGCGATGAGTTCGGCCTGGGGTTCGGCGTGGACGTCGAGTCCGTCGAGGGGGGCGAGGCGACGCTCGCGTTCGGCGTGCAGGACGCGGTCCAGGTGCTCGGTGAGCAGCCGTCCGCCGCGGTCGCGCAGCCGCAGCGCGCCGTGCGCGCCGAGCCGTTCGGCGAGGCCCTCGCCCGCGGTGCGGGCGCGGCGGCCGCCCAGCAGGACCGTGGCGACGAGGGCGGCGACCGTCTCGGGTTCGGGCGCGGTCCCGCGTTCCAGGGCGCGCACCTCTTCCTCCGCGTACTCCTCCAGCTCGCGCCGCCACCGCCGTACGGCCAGTCCGATGCGGTGTTCGGCGTTCTCCGGTGAGGAGTCGGTGTCCGTCAGGGCCGGGGCGGCGGAGGCCGGTTCACGGCGCCAGGCCTCGTCGACGCGTTCGTCGGCGGCGGTGACGGCGCACAGCAGCAGGGCGCCCAGACTCTCCACGAGGGCGTCCAGGAGTTCGCCGGCGGTGCAGTCCAGCGGGAAGGCCCGCCAGCGCTTGAGCGCGTCCCCGGCGAGGACGGCGCCGTTCTGCAGCCGGCCCCGTACGCGCGCGTACTCACTGTCGTACGCCTTCTCCACCGCGGAGGTGAGCCGCAGGGCGGCCGCGTACTGCGCGGCGGCGGCGCCGGCGAGTTCGGGCATCCGGGACTTGAGGGAGTCGAGGACACCGTGGGCGGTGCGGGCCAGCACATGGTGGCGGGCGGCGGGGTCCTGGGCGTGGTGGACGAGCCAGGTCCGCAGCGGTGCCACGGCGGTCGCCGGGAGCAGTCCACCGCCCCAGGCGGACTCGGGCAGTTCGGGCACGGTGAAGCGGGGTACGTCGCCGAGGCCCGCCTTGGTGAGGAGGGCGCCGTACTGCCGGGACACCTCGGCGACGACCTGGTGGGGCACGCGGTCCAGGACGGTGACGAGGGTGGCGTTGTACTCCTTGGCGGTGCGCAGCAGATGCCAGGGCACGGCGTCGGCGTAGCGGGCGGCCGTGGTGACCATCACCCAGATGTCGGCGGCGCAGATCAGTTCGGCGGCGAGGACGCGGTTGTCGGCGATGAGGGAGTCGATGTCGGGCGCGTCGAGGAGCGCGAGGCCGGGCGGGAGGGTCTCGGCGGTCTCGATGCGCAGGACGCGCCGGCTGTCCCCGCCGGGCGGCAGGAGGTCGTCCGCCGCGTCCTGTTGGGGTACCCACATGCGGGTGAGGCCGGGCAGGACCCGCATACCGCTGAACCAGTGATGGTCCTCCGGATGGCAGACCAGCACCGGGGTCCGGGTCGTCGGCCGCAGCACGCCCGCCTCGCTGACGCGCCGTCCCACGAGGGAGTTGACGAGCGTCGACTTGCCCGCGCCGGTGGAGCCGCCGATGACGGCCAGAAGCGGCGCTTCGGGCTGTCTGAGCCGGGGCACCAGATAGTCGTCCAGTTGGGCGAGGAGTTCGTCGCGGTTGGCACGCGCGCGTGGCGCCCCCGCCACGGGCAGCGGAAAGCGTGCGGCGGCGACACGGTCGCGCAGGGCGGAGAGTGCGTCGAGCAGCTGAGGCCGTACGTCCAAGGTCACCACATGCGAAGAATGCCCAATTTCAGGGGATTTATGAAGCATATGGGCATGTCTGCGCGCCGACAGGACACAAGGGGCGGAGGGGACGACTGGGACACAGGCACAGCCCAGGCATAACGAGTGCACAACACCCGGGGTCCGAGACGCCAAAAGCGATGCACGATTCGCACCTGCCTGCGATTATCAGGACCGCTTCACCGAACCTCCACATTGAGCCACGGAGGCGAAGCAACCAGGACAAGGAACCGGGAGCCCTATCCTTGTCCCCGGCAACGTCACGGATCAGCCCACACCCGGGCAGCACGTACGAGGCCACCACACCGGCCCCCGTAGCTCAGTGGATAGAGCAGGCGCCTTCTAAGCGCTTGGCCGCAGGTTCGAGTCCTGCCGGGGGCGCAAGTCTCCGCCCTCCCCTCCGGGAGGGCTTTTTTGCTGGTCAGAGGCCATTCAGCGGGGCTCGTCAGGGGGCACGGGAGCGGTGGAGCCCGCTCGTGGAGCCATACTCGCCATGCGGGAAGGCATCCCGTGGGGGACCCGGAGCGGGAGAGGCGGCAATCCCATGAGCGGCGGCAGCAAGGGGCTGGAAAAGGTCGACGTGCGACTGAAGTGGGACCCGAGCCCCTTGGGCCGGCCGCCGCATCACCTCGACATCATCGCCGCGACCTACTCGGCGGACGCGCCCTACGGGCCGCCGGTGTACATCGTGCATTTCGACAGCCGCTCGCCGGACGGCACCATCAACATGAGCCGGCACAGCCTGACCGGGCAGGGCTTCGGCTACGTCGAGGCGATGACCCTGGAACTCGACCGCCTCGCGCCCTCCTTCGCCCGGGTGGTCGTGGGGGTGGCCATCCATCAGAACGCCGGGGCCAAGTTCTTCGGGGACCTGTCGAACGCCGGAGTTCTGGTCGTCGACGGGTACACGGAACTGATGAAGGACGACTTCGCGCAGATCGCCGGATCCACCGCGGGGACGGTCGCGGAGTTCGTCAAGGACGCCTCCGGAACGTGGGAGTTCCACGAGATGCTCCGGGGATTCGACAGCGAACCGGTGGTCTTCAGCGCGGAGATGGGTTCCGCCCCGCGGCTCTGAGCGCGCGACGGCACGAAGGGGGGCCGCGGTGGTTTCCGTACCCCTCCGGCAACCTCCATCAGCACCCGTCGGGCGTGTGTGCAACCGATCCTCCGGGCCGGGAGCGCGGCGCGCGGTGCGGAGTCCGGGATCAAAAGCAAGTGGCCCCGGCGAGCGGTCCTGGCGCGGGAGTGGGCCTCGGCCCCGCCGTCGCGCGCGGCTTCGCCGGGGCGATGGGCGGCACCTTCGACGCCGAGGACACCCCCGGCCGGCGGCCTCACCAGGGCGCTCACCCTGAAGCCGGCTCCCGGCCTGCCGGCCGCAGACGCCGAGCGCGCGGGTCCGCACGCCGACCTGCTCCCGGCCTGCCGGCCGCAGACGCCGAGCGCGCGGGTCCGCACGCCGACCTGCTACGACCCCGCGCTCCCCGACGAGCGGTCCACCTCCGGACCACCCCTGGCAGCCCGGCTGCCGAACTGGCCGCCCAGGCCCTCCCAGCCCTCGACCGGCCCCCGCCCCGGCCCGATGCGTGAGGAACTCGCGAAGAATTGACGGGAGTTGTGAAAGGTGGCAAGAATGCGCCTCACTTCGCTGTGCCTGAAGTGAGCGAAGTGACACGAGTGACGGCAGCGGCGCCGCCCAAGGGCGCCCGCACGTGCCGTCCACACACTCGGCCACCCCCCACCCACTCGACTCCCCCAGAGGCAAACTTGTCGCGTTCGCAACGCACCAGAACGCTGGCTGCGCTCGCCGCAACCGCTTTCACCGCTGCCGCCGTGCCCGTCCTCGGAGCAACCGCGGCGAGCGCCACGACGAGCGCGGGCTGCCAGTCCGCCACCGTCCAGTACCGCATCGTCGACACCGACGGAAACCCCGTGGGCGCCGACTGGACCTCACAGGGCGGGTTCCACCTGTGGGACACCGCCCCCGGCGCCGTCGAAGTACGCCTGGCCCCCGGCCAGAAGATAGGCGACGGCTGCACGTACCCGGTCTCCCTGGCCGAATACACCACCGAGGGCTCCAGCTGGTACACCTCGGGCCACCAGACACTCGTCGACAAGGCCACGGTCCACCTGACCGCCGCGGACGTCGCCGACGCGAAGGACGCCAGGCGGACCTGGCAGAAACTGACCGTGAAGACGCCCGACTGCTACGGGCAGATAGACCTCTACGGCGACGACGTCATCTACGACGGCAAGTCCGAGGACGGACACGGCCCCGCCCCGTACGAGCCCGACGGCGTCATCACGCCGTACCACCTCATCGCCGCGTGGAACGGCGGCGACAAGCCCTGCACCCCCGAGGAGCCCGGCACGCCCGCCCCGAGCCCCTCCGGTTCCACGCCGGCCACCCCCAGCACCCCGACCAGCCCGGCCGACAGCACGCCTCCCGCCGAGGAGACGACCCCGCCGACCACCCCCGAGCCGTCCTCCACCACCCCGACCACGACCTCGGACGTGCCTCCGCTGGAGTCCACACCGCCCGCCACGCCGAAGCCCTCGCCCAGCGGCAGCACGCCGCCGCTGGCGGAGACCGGTTCCAGCGCACCCGTCGGCCTGATCGCCGGCGGTGCGGCTCTCGCGGTCGCCATCGGGGCCGCGGCGGTCTACGCCACCACCCGCACGCGTCGCTCCTGACGCAGCGGGCGACGGGGCGCCGGCCACCCACGGCGCCCCGCCGTCCGCCGACCGTCACGACGGAGCCCGGCGGGGCGACCGCCACGCCGGACCTCGCGCGGGGCGACCGTCACGCCGTACGGCCGTACGCCGACACCGCTCCGGACCGGTCGCGCTCCGCGATCCGTACGCCCGTCACGCCCGCCCCCGTCACCGCGACCGCCGCCGGATGGACGCCGTCGACCACCAGGTCCACGAGGTGCGGGACGGGCCGCGCGGCCGGTCGGTCCGACTCGTCCGGCCAGGCCAGTACGGCCGGCGGGGCGTCGGGAGCCGACACCTCCAGCCCGCGCAGCGGCATGCGGAGGCCGACCCCGAGCGCTTTCAGCACCGCTTCCTTGCGCGTCCAGATCCGCAGGAAGGCGCGCTCTCGCTCGGCGGGGGGAAGGGATTCCAGGGCGGCCGACTCGCGGGCCGAGAGCGCGACGCGGGCGGCGGAACCGACGTCCAGGGCGGCGTCGGCCTCCTCGACGTCCAGGCCCACCTCCGCGCCCCGGCAGACGGCCACGCCGACGAGCGCGCCGCTGTGGGTGACGGAGAAGTCGTACGCCGCGGGCCGGCCCGGCGGATCAAGCCGGACCTTGCCGTGCGGGCCGCCGCAGCGTGGACACACGCGCCGCAGCGGGACGGCGGCGGGAGGCAGCCCGAGCAGCTCCCCCAGGAGCAGACGGCTCAGGGCGCAGCCGACGAGAAAACGACCCCGGGTGGCGGGGTCGGCGAGGGCGTCGTGGCGGGCGCGTTCCACGGGGTCGAGCAGCGGCAGCAGACCGGCGTGGGCGTCGCTCAGGCGCGCCCACGAGACCTCCACCGGCACCGGACCGGCACACGCGGCCGACAAGGGAACGGCTAGTGCACCGCGCGCAGCATGCGCGTCACGTTGATCTTCGTCGGCGAGAGGCCGAGTTCCACGCTCTGCATCATCCGCTCGCCGTTCAGCCGGCCGTAGGCGAGCAGGTCGACGTTGGCCAGGCTGAATTCGGGCCAGGTGTGAATGCTCAGATGCGAGGCGGAAAGCAGCAGAATGGCGGTGACGGCGCCATTCGGGAAAACGTGCGAGGCCTCACCGAGTACCGTGGCGTTTCCCTTTTCGGCGGCCGTGCGCAGCACCTGGAGCAGGCGCTCCTCGTCGGTCAGGATGCTGTGGTCGCTCACCCACACGTCGACGGCATAAGAGCACAGATCGTCGACGTTTATACCCTCGGTGGCGAGGTTGGCGGAGTTGGTCATGGGGAACCGGGGGTGGCGAACCGCCGCCCCCGTCTCCTTTCAGATAGATCTGCGCTGGTCCGCGCGGCTGAATGAGGAAGGTCACGAGGCCGGTGACTGGCTCTCGGTGGGGCCAAGCCTAGCATCAGGGGCGCTCAGGGGCTCGCGAGCACAACGCGTCAAGGGGGCGGGAAGGCCGGGGGCACATTCGGACGGAAAACCGTCCGGGAAATCCCGTGGAATCCGCCCGGTCGACGGCACGGGGAGAGGGTGAAAAGCGCTTTCCGCCGAAAGGCCGCCGGAACGCCTCCGGAATTCCCTTTTCCGATTCATATTCCGGGCCGTCGCACCGTGTCCGATCGGCGCGCCTACCAGCCCGTATACTCGATACCCCCGGAATCCATCAGCTTCCCTGGAGCAGCATTGTGACGAACGCGCGTCGGCACCCGCGGAGTACCACCGCCGATCAACTGCTCACGGAAGTCGCGGACGCCGTCCGGCTCCAGGAGGGTCCGCCCGGAGTGCGGTCCGTGCTGCGCTCCCTGCGCCGCCTGGCCCCCGCCTCCACGAAGGACCTCAGCCGCGCCACGGGCCTGCCGGTCCCGATCGTGGCCGCGCTGGGGAACGAACTGCGCCGCCGGGGCCTGGTCACCAAGGAGCGCCCGTCGCGGCTGACCGAGGCCGGCCAGGACCTCGTCGCGCAGCTCGGCATGGACCTCACCCTCGACGCCACCTGCCGCACCTGCGACGGCCGTGAGCTCGTGATCCCCGAGGTGCTGGACGAGGCCGTACGCCGGCTGCGGGCGCTCATGGAGTCGGGTCCCGCCGCCGACATGGCGATCGACCAGTCGCACTGCACGGCCGAGACCAAGGTGCGCCGGGTGCTCGCGCTGCTGACGGCGGGCGCGCTGCCGGGCGGCTCCCTGCTGCTCATCGGCGACGACGACCTCGTGTCGCTGGCCGTGGCCGTCGTGGGGGACGTGCTGGGCGGGCCCCTCGTCGAGCGGGTGACCGTGGTCGACATCTCCGCCGAGATCCTCGACCACATCCAGAAGACGGCGGCCGGACTCGGCACCCGCGTCGAGACCGTGCGGCACGATCTGCGGCAGCCGCTGCCCGCGCAGCTGCACGGACAGCACGACGTGGCCATGACCGACCCGCCGTACACCGCCGAGGGCGCGCGGCTCTTCCTCTCCCGTGCGGTGGAGGGCCTGCGGCCCGGCCCCGCGCACAGCGTCTTCTTCTCCTTCGGCGGCAAGAGCCCGGACGAGATGCTGGAGGTCCAGCGCGAGATCATGGCCCTCGGCCTGGTCACCAACGGCTACATCCGCAACTTCAACGAGTACGAGGGCAGCGGCATCCTCGGCGGTGTCGGCTTCTTCCAGCACCTCCTCACCACCAGCTCCACCGCCTCCCGGCAGGGCGAGTACGGCGGTCCCCTGTACACGGGCGACAAGCGGACCCGGCAGCGCGAGTACACGTGCGTGGCGTGCGACACGCAGATCCGCGTCGGCCCCGGCGCGCGGTGGGCCTCGGTCGCCGCCCTGCGCGCCGACGGCTGCCCGAACTGCGGAAAGGGCCCCTTCCGACCGGGCCGCCTGGTCGCGGCCGAGGAGTCACCGGCAGCGGCTGCGGGTCCCGCTCCGGCTCCGGCACCCGCTCAGGAATCGGCTCCGGCATCCGTGCGGGAGGCGGCTCCCGCCCGTGAGACGGCCCCGGCGGCCCGGGAGGCCCGGGAGACAACTCAGGCCCCCGTGGCACAGCCCGCACAGCCCGCCTCCGCCCCGGCCCCCGCCGGCCGGACCGTCGGCTGGCGCCCCCCGGCCCCCGAGGACCGCGCCGCCCTCGAGAAGCGGGCGTACCCCTATGTCACCCGGCAGGCCGACGAACGTGACCTCCCGGCCATCGGCGCGTTCGAGGCCGAGATCGCCCGGGTCTCCTTCGGCGAGGACGCCATCGACGACCCCGCCCGCTGGGCGTCCCGGCTGGGGCGCGCCATGGAGAAGTCGAAGGAGGGCATGATCGTCGCCCACCGTCCGGGCGAGGAGCCCGTCGGCTGGTGCTGGGTGAGCATCAACCAGAACGCGATGACCGGCGACCGCTACGCCAACTTCCGCTCCCTCGCGGTCTCCCCGGTGGACAACCGCAGCGACGTGGCCGAACTCCTCCTCACCGCGGGGCTGGAGTTCTGCCTGGCCAACGGCATCACCGAGGTCACCGGCCGGGTGCACGTCGGCAACGTTCCGATGCGCACCGTCTACCGCAAGTTCGGCTTCGACCCCACCAGTCTGGCGATGAAGCTGTTCCTGCCCCGGGGGGACCGATGACCGGCTTCGACCCCGAGGGCGTCAAGTGCGTCGTCTGGGACCTCGACGGCACCCTGTGGGACGACGTCGCCGTCGAGTCCGCCACCGACGAACTGCCCACCCCGCGGCCCGAGATGCTGGCCGCGATCGACGCGCTGGCGGCCCGCGGCGTGCTCAGCAGCATCGCGAGCCGCAGCGCGCCCGCGGTGCTCGACCGGCTCACCGGCGGCCGCCCGGAGGTGCGCGAGCGGTTCCTCGCCCCGCAGGTGTCCTGGCAGGACAAGAGCGAGTCGCTGCGCAGGATCGCGAAGGACCTCGGCATCGCCGTTCAGGCCCTGGTCCTGGTCGACGACTCGCCCTACGAACGCGCCGAGGTCGAGGCCCTGCTGCCGGGGGTCCGCACCCTCGCCCCCACGGACGTACCCGAGTTGCTGGCGGCGTTCGAGGGCCGGGAGGTCACCCCCGAGTCCCGTGAGCGGGTGCACCGCTACCGCACCGAGGAGACCCGCCGGGCCGAGGGCGAACGCTTCCAGGGGACCCGCGAGGAGTTCCTGCGCTGGTGCGCCATGCGGCTCATGGTCGGCGCGGCCTCCCCCGACGAGATCCCCCGCGCCCTGGAGCTCGCCGCCCGCACCCACCGCCTGAACTCCTCCGGCCTCACCCCGGACCGGCTGCGCGAGCTGACCGCCTCGGCCGGGCACGAGCTGTACACCGCGCGGATGACCGACCGGTTCGGCGCGTACGGCATCATCGGCGCCGCCCTCGTCGACCGCACCGCCCCCGGCGCCTGGTCCGTCCCGCTGCTCGCCCTCTCCTGCCGGGTCGCCGGCCGGGGCGCGGCGGCCGCCTTCCTGTTCTGGCTGATGGAACGGGCCCGGCAGGCCGGCGCCGAGGAGTTCCGGGTGACCCTGCGTCCGACGGACGCCAACCTGGAGATGCGCATCCTGCTGCGCCAGGCGGGTCTGCGCCGTGCGGACGACACCCCCGGCGCCGCTCCCGACGCGGCCGTCCTCGCCCGGTCGCTGCACGGCGACCTCCCGAAGGCACCCCCCTATCTGCACGTATCCGACCGAGAGGACGCCGAGGCGTGACGGACACCCAGGACCGCACCGCCGTGGAGCGGGAACTGCGCTCGATGATCGCCGAGGCCGCCCGCCTGGACCCGGACCTGGTCCAGGCACTCCCCGCCGACACCGAGCTGTTCGGTCCGGAGATCGCCCTCACCTCGCTGGCCGGCGTGACCCTGCTGGGCGCGGTCGACGCCCGGTTCGGCGTGGACGTCGCGGCGCTGGACCTGAGCCTGGACAGTCTCCAGTCCATCGCCACGCTCGCCGACTTCGTGGCGGCCCACCGGACGCCCTAGGTCGTGTCCGGGCACCCATCCGTACGTCTCTCCTGTTGAAAAAGGGTGATCCGGGCGGAAGTGCCGTGACCCGCCCCGGGTGGCCGCGTTGAACGGGGAGTGCGACGGCGCGTCCTGCCGTCGCACGAACCGAGTCACTTAAGGAGAACGTGATGTCTCGCATCGCGAAGGTGGCCGCCGTTGCCCTCGGCACCGGCGCCGTGGTGGTCAGCGGGGCCGGCCTGGCCATGGCGGACGCGGGTGCGCAGGGTGCGGCCGTTCACTCGCCGGGTTTCCTGTCGGGCAACCTCATCCAGGCCCCGCTCCACGTGCCGATCAACTTCTGCGGCAACACGGTCAACGGCGGCGGTCTGCTGAACCCGGCCTTCGGCAACACCTGCGCCAACGTCGACCACCACGACAAGGGTGGCGACAAGCACAGCCACCACGGCTACGACAAGCACGGCGGTGCCAAGGGCTACGGCGGCTGACCGCGGTCGGTACGTCCCACCCGTACACCCCGGTCGTACCCCTGGTACGGACCACCGGAGAGCCCCGGCACCTCGAGCGCCGGGGCTCTCCCCGTGTGCACCCCCGCGGACGGGGTGTCAGGCGTACCGGTAGATCCGGGACACGTCCTCCAACTGGTCCGGTGTCACGTCCCAGGGGGGCAGTTTCTCGTGACGGGCGACGACCCGGCGGTGCTGCCGGCTCTGCGGACCGGGGGGTACGGCGGGCTGGTAGCGGTGGTTGCGGTGACGGGCCTGCCAGCGGGTCCACACCAGGTCGATGAAGGCGTGGTGCAGCCAGAAGACGGGGTCGTTCACCGAGGCGCCGCCCAGCATCTCTCCGCCCACCCACCGGTGGACCCGGTTGTGGTTGCGCCAGGCGGAGCTGCCCCGGCCGGTCCCCCAGCCCTCCAGTTTGTTGCGGAAGCCCTCGGTGACCGTCGAGTCCCAGGGCGCGGTGTCGTAGACCGGGTCCCGCAGGGCCCACTCCAGTTCCGCCCTGGTGGGCAGCTCGATGGGGTTGGCGGCCCGGCCGAGGTCGCGGGTGAGGAACTCGCCGTCCGTGATGTTCTCGTTGAGCGTCCAGTTGCCGGTGGCGTAGGCGAACGGCCCGGTGGTCACCTGGCGGTCGGAGCGCCGTCCGTTGCCGCCGAGGAGGTCCTTGGTCCAGGGCGCCGAGGTCGTGCCGCGGCTGCGCGTCCAGTCCCAGTACGGCACGGTCACCGAGGAGTCGACCCGGCGCAGCGCCTTCTCCAGCTCCAGCAGGAACTGCCGGTGCCAGGCCAGGAAGGAGGGCGCCATGTGGGCCGTGCGCAGGCCGCCCTCGCCGTCGGAGACGTAGAAGTCGATGTGCAGCCGTACGAACTCGTCGTATTCTCCGCGCCGTTTGATCTCCAGCATCGCCTTCACGAACCGCCTTCGCTCGCCGGCGGTCAGCGTGCTGACGTCCTTACGCGTATAGACCATGCCGTCCTCCCAGGTCGTGCGCGTGGCCACCGTGGGCCGGGGAGCCCTGGCGCAGGCTCTCCCCCGGCCCGAGCTCGTCCACGGCGGCGCGGGCGGCCTCCAGCGGGGTGCGGTACGAGCGGTAGTGGTCGATCATGCTCAGCCAGGTGCCGTCGGCCCGGCGCATCAGGTGCAGCGGGCGCCCGTCGACCGTGACCTCCCACTCGGCTCCCCCGAGGACCGAACGGCCGGCCGGGGCGGGGAAACCCTGGATGCGCCGGCCGCGGTACACCTCGTCGAATCCGATGCCCGCCGAGTCGTCCAGCGGGTCCGGCGGCCAGGAGGCGGCGACGACCGGGACCAGCGCGAGGCCGGCGACGACGCCGAGCAGCCCGCGCAGGGCCTCCCGTCGGGTACCGGCTCTCGCGGATCCCGAGTGCCGTGCGGATACGGGTACTCCGTTCACATGGGCCACCATCGTGTGCTCCTCGTACAAGTGCGGTTCGTCCGTAGCGGTAACCGCCCGGCGGCCCGCCGGGTCACCACGAAGCACACGGACGGGCCCGGACGAGGGGTCCGGGCCCGTCGGGAGAAGCGGCCTCAGCCGGTCCAGAAGTCCCACCAGCGGGTCAGGACCAGCATGCCGACGATGCCGAGGTGCAGCAGGGGCGGTACCCAGGTGAACTCCGCGAAGAACACGCGCAGGCCGTCCGGGGCGGGCAGGAAGCCGTGGCGTACGTCGAAGGAGACGACGTACCAGAACAGCACGATCGTGGCGATCCAGGCCAGACAGCACCACAGGCACAGCGCGTTGATCCGGTACAGGGACTCGAACTGCAGCCAGGACACGAACCCGACGCCGAAGAGGCAGCCGGCGGTGAACGTGAGCCAGTACCAGCGGGGGAGGGCGGCGCCGGCCAGCAGGCTCATGCCGACGCAGACGACGATGCCGTAGGCCACCAGGCCCAGCATCGGGTTGGGGAACCCGAACACCGAGGCCTGGTCGCTCTCCATGACGCTGCCGCAGGACACCACCGGGTTCAGGCTGCAGCCCGGGGTGAAGCCCGGGTCCTCCAGCAGCTTGAACTTGTCGAGGGTGATGACCCAGGAGGCCAGCAGCCCGGCCGCGCCGGTGAGGACGAGCAGCAGGGCGAAGGCGCGGCTGCCGCCCGCCGCCGTCCCGGGACCCGGGCCGGCCGCCCTCGGCACGGGCGTCAGCCGCGCAGGCTGCGGGCGGGCAGGACGACGTGCGCCGCCGCGGTGAGGGTCTCCTCGGCGCCCGCGAACGCGGCCAGCGCCTCGGGTTCGACGGCCTTGCCGGGGACGGCCTCGGGCCACGCGCGGGTGGTGAAGACGAGGTAGGCGAAGCCGCGGCTCTCCACGGCCGCGAGCCACTCGGGCGGCGGCACGCACTGGGCGTTGAGGCTCGGCATGTTCAGGACGGCCGCGCCGGCCGTGACGAGCAGGGTGACCGGCAGGCTGGGCCGTTCGGTGCCGTCCACGAGATCGCCGCCGACGGGCAGGCCGTTGTCGGTGAGCAGGCGCTCGATCGCGGCGGCGGTCGTCTCGGCGCCGCCGTCGGGAGCGTCGCCGAGGGAGTAGGCGAGCAGGTAGGGCATGTCGCTGCCGTCGGGGGCCTCGCCGCTCCACGGCATCACGACGAGGGTGCCCAGGTCGGCCACGCTGAAGGGGCGGGTTGTGCTTGGGGTTGAGGTCACCGCGTGACCCTATCGGCGCCCCGGCGGGCGGCCGGGCGCGTTCTCACCCGACCGGGGGACGCCCGGGGGGCGCTCCACACGAACGAGGGAACCCGCGCCCCGACAGCGCCGAGGGCCGGTTCCGTCGGCTCGGAACCGGCCCTCCGGATGGCGCGCGTCAGCCGTGCAGGGGCAGTCCGCCGAGGAGCGGGTTGTGCTGGTTGAGCGCGTCGGCGGCACCCTGGACGGTGTGCAGCGCGGAGTCCTTGTTCTGGGTGTCGAGCGCGTGCGACTGCTGCTGCAGCGGCATCACGTCCCGCGCGGTGATGCCCTCCTTGGTGAGCGTGTTCACCGCGCCGTTGAGGCTGGTGGGGGTGAGGTCCGCGGTGTCGTAGGCGAACGCGGGCGCTGCGACTCCGGCGAGGGCGACGGACCCGGCGACGACGGCGGCGGCCTTCAGGGACTTCATCGGGTTCCTTTCCAGGGGAATGGTGACGCCGTGTACAACGATCCCCGTCGGATGCGGAAACCCCGTGCGCGGAAAGTTTCCGCGCCCCGGTGGGAAGGCCGGCCGCGGGCAGGCCCACACCGGGGCGCGGAACCGGGACGACGGAACGCCGACGGTCCGTCAGGGGGTGGGCAGCAGGTTTCCGGCCGTCAGGGCCGGGGCGGCGGGCGGAAGCTGCGGCACGGCCGCCGACTGCGACGGGGCGGAGACCGGCTGCGAGGACGCGGCGGCCGGGAGCGACGGGACCGAGGTGGGCTGCGAGGACGTGGGCTGCGAGGACGTGGCGGCCGGGAGCGAGGACGTGGCGGCCGGGGGTTCGGTGGTCGTCGCCGACTGGCCGGAGGCGCTCGGCAGCGGCAGGCCGGAGGCGGTCAGGGTGGCCAGGAGCAGGCCGACCGCGGCGGTCACGACACCCGTGGCGGCCGAGGCGGTGTCGGCGGGGCTGCCGGAGGTGGCGGCCTCGAGGAGCTTGGTCACCGCGGCCCGCAGCGCGGCGAGCGCGTCGGCCACCGGATCGGGGGCGTCGGTCCGCCGTCGTGTGCCGCCGTCGCCCTTCGCCGGTCCCGCGGGCAGCGACGGGGCCGCCCCCGCGCTCGCCCCGGCGTGCCGGGCGACGGCCGACTCGACGGCGGCGCCGAGCCGGGTCGCCTGCTCGGCCGTGAGCCGGCTGTTCTCGGCCCTGAGGACGGTGTCGAGCAGATCGGCGACCGGTGTGAAGACGGTCCCCATCTCCCCCATCCCCCTGACCTGGGCGCGCAGCGCGTCCGCGCCGGGAACGGGCGCACGGTGGGTCGTGGCGGTGCGTTCACGGGCCGCGTCGGCCGCGACGGCGGCGGGAGCGGCGAGACCGAGGAGGAGGCCGGAGCAGAGAACGGTGGAAGCGATACGCCGTGCGGGCAGGCAACGCATGGGGTTCCTTTCGATGTGCGTCGGGTCCTGAGTCCACCCTGAAAGGAGTACTCACGCTCCGCAATCAATGGTCACCTTCCGTGACCCGTTCGAGGAACCCGCACCCCGGCGCCCGTACGGAACGGACCGGCCGGGCAAGCCGAACGGCCGCGCTCCTGGCGGAAGGGCGGCCGTGCGACGAGGACGTGGCGTGACGTCAGCTGTTGACGCAGGTGTTGCCGAAAGCGGGGCTCAGCAGACCGCCGGCGTCGAAGGTGTTGCCGCAGACGTTGAGCGGCACGTGCACGGGGACCTGGACGACGTTGCCCGACAGCACACCCGGGGAGTGCTCGGCGATCCCGCTTGCGCCGCTGTCGGCGACGGCGATGCCGGAGGCGCCGGCGACAGCCGCGGCGGCAACGGAGGTCAGGACCAGGCCCTTCGCGATACGCGACATGGAGAGGTGCTCCTTGGGGTTTTGACACAAACACCCGGGCGGGGATGCCCGGCGCTCTGTCAACGCGCCGCACAGCCGGGGGTTGTGCCGCCAAAGGGGTGAACTGATTCGCTCGCGCGATCGACCGCGCCCCGGACGGGCTCCCGGCCGCCTCCGCACCCGGCGACCCGGTCTGTCCATCTGACGATCCGTTGAAATCCGTGATCAGCGGGCCGGGGCGGCTCCGGCGGCGCGTGTCCCGGCGCACTCCGCCGCCCCCGGGCAACGGCGACGAGATGTTCGATCTCGGCGCGGGTTTGCGGCGCGGCGGTGACCAGCCGAGGTTCCGTCTCGTTCCCCACCGGGACGCGGCGTGGGCCGGGGCGCTCCTCGTCGCCGCCGGCACCAGGACGAAGCAGTCGGCGCGTTCCCGCCCGTCCCGAGCGCCACCGTGAGCAAGGAAACCGCGCGATGCACCAGCCAGAACCCGACGTCGGAACCCGGGTCCTGCATCTCTCCCAGCCCGTGGACGGCGGTGTCGCCCGAGTCGTCACCGACCTGGCGCGGGCCCAGCTCGCGGCCGGCCTGCACGTCACCGTGGCCTGCCCCGACAGTGCCCTCGCCGAGGAACTGCGCGCCCTGGGCGCCGACGTACGGCGGTGGGAGGCGACCCGGTCCCCGGGGCCCTCGCTCCCGGGCGAGGTCCGGCGGCTCGCACGCCTGATCGACGAGACACACCCCGCACTGGTGCACGCCCACAGCGCCAAGGCGGGACTGGCCGGGCGGCTCGCCGTGCGCGGGCGGATCCCGACGGTGTTCCAGCCGCACGCCTGGTCGTTCGAGGCGGTCGGCGGGGCCACCGCCGCCCTCGCCCTCAGGTGGGAGCGGTTCGCGGCGCGCTGGGCCGCCCGGCTGGTGTGCGTGAGCGAGGCGGAACGGGCGACCGGAACGGGCGCCGGGATCCGTGGCCGGTGGAGCGTCGTCCCCAACGGCGTCGACACCGGGCGTTTCCGTCCCGCCCCCGCCCTCGCCGCGCGCAAGGCCCTGCTCCCGGATCTCGACCCGGCCGCCCCGCTGGTGGTGTGCGTGGGGCGGCTGTGCCGGCAGAAGGGCCAGGACGTGCTGCTCGACGCGTGGCCGGACGTCGTACGGAAGGTGCCCGGGGCGCGGCTGGTCCTGGTCGGGGACGGGCCGGACCGGGAGCTGCTGCGCGCCGCGGCGCCCGGGTCCGTGCTGTTCGCGGGGGCCGTCGACGACACCGTCCCCTGGTACCGGGCCGCCGACCTGGTGGCGCTGCCCTCGCGCTGGGAGGGCATGGCGCTCGCCCCGCTGGAGGCGCTGGCCTGCGGGCGGCCGGTGGTGGCGACCGAGGTGGACGGCGCCCGGGAGAGCCTGCCCGAGGCGCTCGCGCCCCGCTGTCTGGTGCCCGCCGGCGACCCCGCGGCGCTGGCCGGGGCCGTCGCCGGTCTGCTGGCCGACGCGCCGCTGCGGGCCTCGCTCGGGGCGCAGGGGCGCCGTTACGTCCTGTCCACGCACGACGTGCGGCGTACGGCCGCGGCGGTCGCGGACGTGTACCGCGAACTGCTCCGCGCGGTGCCCGCGCCACGCGTCGTGCCCACCGAGTCCAGGGAGTCCATCCACCCGTGACTGCGGAAAGCACTGCGGAAAGCACCGTCACCTCCCCCGGCGCGCAGCCCGGTTACCCGCCCCTGTCGGTCATCACCCGGCGGGAGAGCGGCGGCACGGGCTTCCGGTTCCCCGCCCGCCGTCCCCCGGCCCGGCCGCCGGAGCCGCCGCTGCTGCTGCTCGCCGACGGCCTCGCCGCGCTGGCGGGCGCGGCGGCGCTGCTCGTGGTGGGCCACCATCCGGCGCTGGTGCCCGTGCTGGCGGCGGTGACGTCGGCGGTGCGTCCCCGGGGGCGGCGGGCGGTGACGGGCGTGCTGGACGAACTGCCCTCCGTCTGCGGCCGGATCGCGGTGGCCTGGCTGGCGCTCGGCGCGCTCGCCGCGGCCTGGCACCCGGCGCACGCGCTGTCGGCGCGCACCCTTCTGGCCGGCTGCGCCGCGCAGACCCTGGCCGCCTGCGCCGGACGCGCGCTGGTCCATCTGCGTCGCCGCCGGGAGCTGACCCGGCGTCCGCGCGCCGCGCTCGTCATCGGGCCCGCCGCGACCGCCCAGCGGGTGGCCGCCGCCGTCCTGCGCCATCCGCGCTGCGGGGTGCGGCCGGTGGGGGTGGTCGCCGAGCGGCCGGACGGCACCGACGGGCTGCCCGTGCTGACCACGGGCCAGGAGGTGCAGCGGGCCCTCATCCAGAACGGCGTCCAGGACGTCCTGTGCGTCCACCCCGCCGTCCGCTCCCGGCAGAGCCCGCTGCTGCGGGCGCTCGCCGCCTCGGGCTGCACGGTGTGGGAGGTCGACGCCGACTCGCCCTCGTACGCGAGCCGGGAGCAGCTCGCCGGGTTCGCCTGCCGGCGTCTGGACGTGGGGCTCGGACATCGGGAGAGCCACGGCAAACGGCTCCTCGACGTCGCCGTCTCCGGGACGCTGCTGCTGTTGATCAGCCCGCTGCTGCTGGTGTTCGCGGCCGTGCTGCGGCTCAGCGAGGGGCCGGGGATCGTCTTCCGGCAGGAGCGCATCGGCAAGGACGGGCGGCCGTTCACGCTGCTGAAGTTCCGCACCCACCGCCCGGTCGACGAGCACGAGTCCGCGACCCGCTGGAGCGTGGCCGGCGAGGTGCGGATGAACCCCTTCTGCCGTTTCCTGCGCCGGAGTTCGCTGGACGAGCTGCTCCAGCTGTGGAACGTCCTCAGGGGCGACATGAGCCTGGTCGGACCGCGTCCCGAACGCCCCTTCTTCGTCGGTCAGTTCAGCCAGACCTATCCGGGCTACGCGGCCCGCCACCGGATGCGTGCCGGCATCACCGGGCTCGCCCAGGTCCACGGGCTGCGCGGGGACACCTCGATCGAGGACCGGGCCCGCTTCGACAACGCGTACATCGACAACTGGTCGCTGTGGCAGGACGTGTGCATCCTGCTGCGCACGGCGGCGGCCCTCGTGCGACCGACCGGGAGCTGAACCGACCGATGACCCCGCCCCTGGCCCTGCGGCTGCCCCGCGCCCGGATCCTGTCGCCGGTGCTGCCGGTGGCCGCCGTGGCGGCGCTGCTCGCCCTGCCCGTCTCCCCCGGCGGCGAGGCCGGTGCCGGACCGGCCGACGCGCTCTCCGCGCTGGTCGTCCTGTTCTGCGCGGTCCGGCTGCTGCGGCAGCGGCGACGCCCGCTGTCCCGGACGGCCGCGGTGGTCCTGGGGCTGCCGGTGGCCGGGCTGGCGCTCGCGGCGGCGGGGGCGTCCTCGCCGGGGGAGGCACTGACCGGGCTGGGCCGCTATCTCCAGGTGTTCGTGCTGGTCCCGGCCGCCGTGCTGCTGCTCGTCCGGGACCGCTGCGACCTGCGGATCCTGGCCTGGTCGTTCGTCGGGCTGGCGGGCTGGCAGGGCGCGGTCGGCGTCCACCAGTACGTCACCGGGACGGGCGCCTCGTACCAGGGCGAGATGATCCGCGCGGTCGGCACCTTCGGGCCGCAGGACGTGATGGGCATGGCCACGGTCGTCTCCTTCGGTCTGGTCTGCGCGGTGGGGCTGGCCCTCGGCCGGACCCCGGGGCGGCAGCGGACGGCCGCCGCCGTCGCCGCCCTCGCCCTCCTCGTGCCGCTCGCCCTGTCCTTCAGCCGGGGCGCCTGGATCGCGACCGCGGTGACCTGCTCGGCGCAGCTGGTCCTGGCCGGGCCGCGGCGGGCGCTCAAGGCTGCCGCGGTGGCGGGCGCGGCCGGGGTGGTCCTGGTCGGCGGCCTCGGTGTGGGCTCGGCGATGCTCCAGGAACGGATCAGCAGCATCACGCAGGTCACGGACGCCCCCGACCAGTCGGTCACCGACCGGTACACGATGTGGGCGGCCGCGGTCGGCATGTGGCGCGAACAGCCGCTGACGGGCGTCGGGCTGAAGGGTTTCCCCGAGCACCGCGACGCGCACGCCTCTCTCGCGCTGTCCTCCGGCAGCGACACCGACGGCGCGGGTTCCGGCTTCGTCCGGCAGCCGCTGTTGTCCCCGCACAACATGTATCTGCTGGTCCTGAGCGAGCAGGGGCTGTTCGGGCTGCTCGCCCTCGCGGGGGGCTGGCTGGCGCTGCTGGTGTGCGGACTGCGGGGCCTCTCGCGGGTCCGCGGGTCCGGCGCCGGGCTCGACTGCGCGCTCGTCGCCTGCGGGCTGCTGCTCTGGCAGCTCACCGACTTCCTGTACGCCGACATCGGCGGCCCCTCGACCGTACTGACCGCCGTCGTCCTCGGCACAGCGGCCTGGTGGGCGCTGATCGGCGGGGAGGCGGCCGGGCGGGGCGGGGCGGCGGCCCGGCAGGCCGGGCGAGGCGGACAGGCGGCCCGGCAGGCCGGGCGGGGCGGGCGGGGCAAGCAGGCCGCCGGAGCGGCCAGGGACGCCGGACAGGTCCGGCAGGCCGGGCGGGGCGGGCAGGGCGAGGGGGCCGCCGGACACGTCCGGCAGGGGCGGCAGGCCGGGTTGGACGCCGGAGCGGCCCGGGAAGCTGCACAGGTCCGGGAGGCCGGGCAGGCCGAGCGGAACGCCGGGGCGGCCCGGGACGCAGGACAGGTCCGGGAGGCCGGGCGGGCCGGGCGGAACGCCGGAGCGGCCCGGGACGCCGGACAGGCCGAGCGGGACGCCGGAGCGACCCGGGACGCCGGACACGCCCGGCAGGCCGAGCAGGCCGGACGGGACGCCGGAGCGGCCCGGGACGCAGGACACGTCCGGGAGGCCGGGCAGGCCGGGCGGGACGCCGGAGCGGCCCGGGACGCAGGACACGCCCGGCAGGCCGAGCAGGCCGGACGGGACGCCGGAGCGACCCGGGACCCCGGACACGCCCGGCAGGCCGAGCAGGCCGGGCGGAACGCCGGAGCGGCCCGGGACGCCGGACGGGACGCCGGACACGCCCGGGAGGCTGGGCAGGTCCGGGAGGTCGGGGAGGTCCGGGCGGTATGAGGTGGGCGGCTTTGCGGACGCCTCGGCGGGTCCCGCGCGGCGGCGGCGGTGGGGTGGTGGTGCCGTCGGCGCGGTCGGCCGGTCGGGCCGAGCAGGAGCCCGGCGGCGAAGAGCCCGCCGAACTCCCCCCGGCCTCCCGGGGGTTCCTCGCCAGGGCCGCCCTCGTCACCGCCGCGCTCTCCGTCGCCGGGTCGCTGCTCGGGCTGGTCCGTGACCAGGCGCTCGCCCGGCTGTTCGGGGCGGGCAGCGACACGGACGCCTTCCTCGTCGCGTGGACCGTGCCGGAGTTCGCGGCCACGCTCCTCATCGAGGACGGGCTGGCGTTCGCGCTGATCCCGGCGTTCAGCATGGCGCTGGCCCGCCGTGCCCAGGGCGCCCCCGGCGATCCGGTCCGCGCCCTGGTCGCCGGGACGCTGCCGCGCCTGACGCTGGCGTTCGCCGCGATCGGCGCCCTGCTCGCCGCCGTCGCCCCCCAGCTGGTCGGGGTCCTCGCCCCCGGTCTGCCCGATCCGGCGCTCGCCGTCGACTGCACCCGGCTCACCGCGACCTGCGTGGTGAGCTTCGGGCTCGCCGGGTACTGCAGCGCCGCCCTGCGCGCGCACCGGCGGTTCGTGGCGCCCGCGGCGATCTACGTGGCGTACAACGTCGGCATCGTCACCGGGATGTTCGCGCTCGGCGGGCTGTGGGGGGTGCGGTCGGCGGCGGCCGGGGTGGCGGTCGGCGGCTGCCTGATGGTCGTCGTACAACTGCCCTCGCTGCTGCGGCAGTTGCGCAGGCGCACACCGGACGGGGAGGCGGCCGGGGAAGAGGCGCGGCCGCTCGACACCGCCCTCCTGGTGACCGTGCTGCTCTTCGCGCTGTGCCGGCAGTCGCAGGTGCTCATCGAGCGGTTCCTGGCCTCGAACCTGCCCGCCGGGGCGATCTCGCACCTCAACTACGCGCAGAAGGTCGCCCAGATGCCGATGATCCTGTCGGTGATGGTCTGCACGGTCACCTTCCCGGTGGTCGCGCGGGCGCTCGCCGAGGGGGACACCGAGCGGGCCCGCAACCGGGTGGAGCGGGACCTGTCGCTGGCCGCCTGCATCGTGCTGCCCGGCACGGCCGCCGTGGTGGCCTGCGCCCCGCAGATCATCGAACTCCTCTTCCAGCGGGGCGCGTTCACCGCCGAGGACACCGCGGCGACGGCCGGTGTGATGCGGGTGTACGCGCTGGGGCTGCTGGGCCAGACGCTGACGGGCGTCCTCGTCCGCTCCTACTTCTCGGCGGGCCGCGGCCGCTGGTACCCGGTGGGCGCGATGGCCGCCGGGATCGTGGTGACGTCCTGCCTCGGCG
Source organism: Streptomyces sp. NPDC001381 (assembly GCF_042895685.1). Lineage (NCBI taxonomy): Bacteria > Bacillati > Actinomycetota > Actinomycetes > Kitasatosporales > Streptomycetaceae > Streptomyces > Streptomyces sp. NPDC001381. The sequence continues at coordinate 1,248,312 of NZ_JBIAWO010000001.1, forward strand.
CGCTGGCCGTCGGCCCCTGGGGCGTGTACGGGATCGCCGCCGCCAACGCGGCCGGCATCACCGTCACCGCGCTGGCCCTGCTGGCCGGGACGGGCCCCCGCAGCGTCCCGCTGCACACCCGGGGCGTGCTGCTCGAACTCGGCCGGCCCGGGTGGGCGGCCCTGGCGGCCGCCCTGGCCGGGCTCCTCGTCGTCGACCGGTTCGACGGCGCCCTCGCCGGGCTCGTCGCCGGCGGGCTCACCGTGACCGCCGTCTTCGCCCTGCTGGGCTGGGCCCTGGACGTCCAGGGCGTCACCCGCGCACTCCGTTCCCTACGTTCCGCGACCCGAAGGCTCTCCCATGGCCGCTCCTGACACCAGCAGACGCAGCTTTGTCCCCTGGGTGGCGATGTACCACTCCGTGGCCGACTGCACCGACGACCCGTACCGCGTCACGGTCACGCCCGAGCGGCTGGACCGGCAGCTGGCCTGGCTGGCCCGCCGGGGCCTCAGGGGCGTCTCCATGGCCGAACTGCTCGCCGCGCCGGCCCCCCGGGGTCTCGTCGGCCTCACCTTCGACGACGGGTACGCCGACTTCCTCACCCACGCCCTGCCCGTGCTGCGCCGCCACCGCTGCACGGCCACCCTGTTCGTGCTGCCCGGCCGGCTCGGCGGCGACAACGCCTGGGACCCGCTCGGCCCGCGCAAGCCGCTGCTCACCGCCGACGGCATCCGGCAGGCCGCCGCCGAGGGCGTCGAGATCGGCTCGCACGGCCTCACCCACGTCGACCTCACCCGCGCCGACGACCGCGCCCTGCGGGCGGAGACCGCCGGCAGCCGCGCCGCCCTCGCCGAGCTGCTGGGCCCGGCACCCGCCGGCTTCTGCTACCCCTACGGGACGGTCGACCGGCGGGCCGCGGACGCCGTACGGGACGCCGGATACACGTACGCCTGCGCGATCGACCCCGGCCCGCTGACCGGCCCGCACGCCTTCCCCCGGGTGCACGTCGGCCAGAACGACACCGCCGCCCGGCTCTTCCTCAAGTACCGGCTGCACCCGCTGCGCCGCCGTCCCGTCGGGGTGGCGCGGTGAAGGTCCTGCACATCATCACGGGGCTCGGCGTGGGCGGCGCCGAGCAGCAACTGCGCCTGCTGCTGCGGCATCTGCCGGTCACCTGCGACGTCGTGACCCTGACGAACGCGGGCGCGGTGGCCGACGGGCTGAGGGCCGACGGCGTCCGGGTCGTCGACCTCGGCATGCGCGGCAACCGCGACCCGGCCGCACTCCCCCGCCTGGTGCGGATCATCCGCGCCGGCGGCTACGACCTCGTCCACACCCACCTCTACCGCGCCTGCGTCTACGGCCGCCCCGCCGCACGCCTCGCCGGGATCCGGGCGATCGTGGCCACCGAACACTCCCTGGGCGGTACGCAGGTGGAGGGCCGCCGGCTGTCCGCGGGGGTCCGCGCGCTCTACCTGGCCAGTGAGCGTCTGGGCCGCGCCACGGTCGCCGTCTCCCCCGCCGTCGCCGACCGGCTGCGGGCCTGGGGCGTCCCGGCGCCCCGGATCGAGGTCGTGCCCAACGGCATCGAGCCGGACCGCTTCCGCTTCGACCCGGCCGCCCGTCTGCGCACCCGGCGGCGGCTCGGCCTCCCGGACGACGCGTACGTCATCGGCGGCATCGGCCGCCTCACCGCCGGCAAGCGCTTCGACGTCGTCGTCCGGGCCCTCGCCGCGCTCCCCGCCGACTGCCGCCTGTTGCTGGTCGGGGGCGGCCCCGAGGAGGAGGCGCTGCGGCGCACCGCACGGGAGGCGGGGGTCGCGGACCGCGTGCTCCTCACCGGCGAACGCCCCTGCGCGGGCGACGGCACCCCCGGACCCGACCTGCCGTCCCTCACCTGCGCGATGGACGTGCTCGCCTCCCCCTCCCCCGAGGAGACCTTCGGTCTGGCGGTGGTGGAGGCGCTGGCCTGCGGACTGCCCGTCCTCTACGCCTCCTGCCCCGCGCTCGAGGGCATCCCCGCGCCCGGCGCCCGCCGGGTGACCGGCGGCACCGACGCGTTCGTCCGCGCGCTCACCGAGGCCCGCGCCGCACCCCCCGGCCCGCGCAGCGCGCCCGACGCGGCCCGCCGTTACGACATCGCCCGCAGCGCCGACCGGCTCATGGAGGTGTACGCGGCGGTCGTCTCCGGGCGCCCCCTGCCGTCCGCCGTCCCTCACGCCGATTCCTCCGCCGCCGCTTCCGCCGCCGCCTCCCCGTCCGCTTCCCCGACACCCCAGGGAGTCACGTCCCCATGACCGAGCACCCCCGCCGTCCCGCCGCCCTGCGCCGCGTCAGGTCCCTCCCGCCCTGGTCCCTGCTGGCCGCCGGTGCCGTCGCGGGCGGCCTCCTCGGCGGTGCGTACGGCGCCCTCCAGCCGCCCGCGTACACGGCCACCGCCTATGTCGTCGCCGTCCCCACCGAGAAGTCCGACCCGGCGTCCGCGCTGGGCTTCGCACAGGCCTACGGGCGGGTCGCGACCCAGCTCGCGGTGCTCGGGGACGCCCAGGGGGCGGCGGGGGTGCCGGTGCGCACGCTCCAGCGCAGTGTGCGGACGGCGACCTCGCCGGACGCCCCGATGGTCTCCATCACGGCCACCGCCCCGAGCGCCGGCCTGGCCGCCGACATGGCCAACGCGGTCTCCCTGTCCCTGACCGAGCACGCCCGGAGCAGCCGGAGGACCACCAACGTCGAACTCCAGCAGTTCGCCCGCGCGGTGCGGCCCACCGACCCGTCCTCGGCCTCCCCGGCGCTGACCGGTCTGGTCGGGGCGAGCGCGGGCGGGCTGCTCGGGGGCCTGGTGCTGCTGGTGCGGCCGAGGCGGGACCGGGAGACGCCGGCCGCCACCGCCGCCGTACCGGGTCAGGCCCTCGCCGCGGACCTCCATGGAGCACTGTGAAACCGCCGTACAGCACGGAACTCGTCACCGACGAGCAGGCCTTCGCCGGCCTCGCCCCCGCCTGGGACCGCCTCTACCGGCGGTGCGCCACGGCCACCCCGTTCCAGACCCACGCCTGGCTGCACTCGTGGTGGCTGTCCTACGGCAGACGCGGCCGGCTGCGGCTGCTCGTGGTCCGCGACGGCGCCGAACTGGTCGCGGTCGCCCCGCTGGCGGCCGTCCGCCGGCCGGTGCCCGCGCTGGTCCCGCTCGGCGGGGCGATCTCCGACTACGGTGACGTGCTGGTCGACGACGGACACGCCGAGCGGGCCGTCGCCGCGCTCACCGAGGGGCTCGCGGCGGCCGCCCGCACCGCGCTGATCGACTTCCGCGAGGTGCGGCCGGGCGGCGCGGTCGAGCAGGTCTACGAACGCTGGGGCGGGCCCCGGCGCCGGGTGGGCGACTCGGTGTGCCTGGAGCTGCCGGCCGTGCCCATGGACGAGCTGGTCGCCCGGCTCCCCTCGGCGAAGGCCCAGCGGGTGCGCGCCAAGCTGCGCAAGCTGACCGCGCTGGGCGTGGAGCGGCAGGCCGTACGGCCCGAGGAGGTGGACGGGGCGCTGCGCCGGCTCCTGGAGCTGCACCGGCTGCAGTGGCAGGGCCGCAAGGTGACGGGCGAGCACCTGCGCCCGCGCTTCTGCGAGCACCTGGTGCGCTCGGTCGGGCCGATGGTGCGCTCCGGGAACGCGGTGGTCACCGAGTTCCGGCTGGACGACGACGTGGTGGCCGTTGACCTGACCCTGCTGTCGCGCCGGCTGGCGGGCGGCTACCTCTACGGCGCCCATCCGCGGTTGCGGGAACGCAAGGCGGACGTGGCGGTGATGCTGCTCGACGCGTGCGCCGAGCACACCCGGGACGGCGGACGGGCCGCGCTGAGCCTGCTGCGCGGCAACGAGCCGTACAAGCACCACTGGCGGCCCGAACCGGTCGTCAACCAGCGGCTGTTGCTGGCCCGCCGGCGCACCGCCCCGCTGCTGTCGGCGGTCGTCTGCGACGTGGCGGCGCGGCGGCGGGGCAAGGAGCTGCTGCTGCGCCGGGAGCAGCGGAAGGAGCGTCCCGATGGCGGCGGGACCTGACGCGGTCCCACCGCCCGTGCCCCGGGGGTCACCGGTGGCGCGGCCACCGGTCGAGGCCCGCGCACGACCCGCCGCCGAGCCCGCTCCCGAACCAGCCGCCGAGGCCGAGCGGCGAGCAGCCCGCCGGAACCCGCGGGGCCGTGGGCGTCGTGGGCGTGGTGGGTGTCGTCACGGGTGCCGTGGAGCCGGCCGGCGGCACGGCGGGCAGCGGGAGCGCCGGCAGCGGCGTCCGGTCGTCCGTACGGCCGTACAGGAGCGAGCGGTAGACCTCGGACGCCCGCGGGTTCTCCCGGCACAGCCACACGCCGTGCGGGCAGTAGTCGGTCAGCGTGTGGTAGAGGGGTTTGTGCTCGTCCATCCACGCGAGCATGCGCCGCATGTACTCCGTGTTGTCGCCGTTGCGGAAGAGCCCCCACTCGGGATACGAGACGGGCTTGCCGTGGGCCTTGGCGAAGTCGACGTGCTCCCTGAGCCCGAGAGGCTCCGTCACCTGTTCGTCGAAGGACAGGCCGGTCGGCTGGTCGTAGGAGTCCATGCCGATGATGTCGACCGTGTCGTCCCCGGGATAGCACTCCGTCCACGGAACGGCGTCCTTGCCCCGGGTCGGCGTGAAGTCGAACCGGAACCTCTGCCCGGGCACCGCGCGCATGGCGGTGACGATCCGGTTCCAGTACGTCTTCCAGGCCTGCGGATCGGGTCCGCAGCGGTGGGTGTACGTGGTGCCGTTCATCTCCCAGCCGAGCACGATCACCGTGTCCGGCACCCGCAGCGCGACCAGTCGCTCGGCGAGGGCGCGGAAGTGGTGGTCGTACTCCCCGGCCGCGCCCCGCTGGAGCAGATGGCGCACCTCGGCGTCGGAGACGCCCTCCTCGTTGCGCTCCAGCATGGGCACGTTGAGGACGAGCATCCGGTCGTCCTTCTCCCGCCGCCAGTCCGCCCACACGTCGAGGAAGCCGGGCGCGCCCTCGATGTTCCGCCACTGGTCACCCGGCAGGTAGGTGTGCCCGACCCGCAGCTCGGCGCCGCCCAGCCAGTCGCTGAACTGGGCGATCCGGGCCACGCCCAGGGCGCCGTAGTCGAGGTAGGCGCCGAACGCGGGGGTGGAGGTGTCGCGGGGGGTGGAGGCGGGGGCGGCGGCCGGTGCGGGAGTCTCGGCGGCGGGGGCCGTGGTCGCGGGGGCGGCGACAGCGGGGGCGGGGACGGTGGACACGGAGGTCGTGGGAGCGGGGGCCGAAGGCGCGGGGGTCCCGGGAACGGGGGCCGAGGGCGCGAGCGCGGGGGTGGAGGTGGGGGCGGCCGGCTGGGCCGACGCCTCACTGGATGTCCCGCCGGCCGGGTGGGCGGACGTCGTGCCGGACGTCGGGGCGGGCATCGCGCTCGGGGCGTGCGTGGGCGGGGCGCCGGGTGTCCACGCCGGCGTCGCGCTCGGCACCGGCACGGGCGAGGCCACGGCGGGTCCCGGTCCGGACGCCAGTACCGCCGACACCGCGGCCGCCGCCGTGGCGACGACGAGGGCCGGCCGCCGGGTGCGGACCCGTCGCTGCTGTGGGGCCATGCCTGCTCCTCTTTCACTCTCACGGTGTCACGGGGGATGCGGACGCATTACTGACACGTAGTCATATGAGAGGCACACAGAACCTGACGCCGCCACCGGCGTTACGGCTTTCGGGTCGCCCCGCTGGTCCGTGCCGGTGACCCGGCAGAAGAAGCACTGGGAGAGAAGAGAGATGCCCGAGTCACAGCTCGACACCCGTGTCCCCGCCGTACTGCTGCGGATCGACCGGAACCCCTTCCACCACGGCACGCTGGGAGCCGTGCGCTCGCTCGGCCGCGCCGGGATCGACGTGCACGTGGTCGCCGACGCGACCGGCAGCCCCGTGGGCCGGTCCCGTTTCGTACGCCAGCTGCATCCCCCGCCGCCGCCCGGCGCCGCACCCGCCGACATCGCCGCCGTCCTGCTGAGGGTGGCCGCCCGGATCGAACGGCCCGCCGTGCTGATCCCGATGGACGACGCGGGCGCGGTCGCGGTGGGCCGGCTGCGTGAGGAGCTGGCGCCCGCCTATCTGCTGCCCCAGCAGCCCGGCGCGGTACCCGGACGGGTCGCCGACAAGGCCGAACTGGCCGGGCTGTGCGCGGCGGCGGACGTGCCGTATCCGCGGACGGTGATCCCCGACAGCGCCGCGCAGGCCGCCTCCGTCGCCCGCAGGCTCGGGCTGCCGCTGGTGGCGAAGTGGAGCAGGCCCTGGCTGCTGCCGGCCGGCACCGGACTGCGCAGCACGGTCGTCGTGCGCTCCGCCCGCGACGCGCGCGAGCTGTTCCTGCGCGGCGAGGAGGCGGGCAGCCCGCTGCTGCTCCAGGCGTTCCTGCCGCCGGGTCCCGGGCGCGACTGGTTCTTCCACGGGTACGCCGACCGGTCCGGCGCCCTGCGCGGCGGCGGCCCGGGCCGCAAGCTGTGCGCCTGGCCGCGCGGCGCGGGGCTGACGGCGGTGGGCGAGTGGACCGAGAACCCGCGGGTCCGCGCGCACGCCGAACGGCTCACGGAGGCACTCGGCTACCGGGGCATCCTCGATCTCGACTTCCGCCGCTGCGGCGGCACCGGCGCCTACCACCTGCTCGACTTCAACCCGCGTCCCGGCGCCCAGTTCCGGCTCTTCGCCGACGCCGCGGGCCTGGACGTCGTACGGGCGCAGCACCTGGACCTGACCCACCGTCCGCTGCCGGCCGAAGCGCCTTTGCCCGGACGGACGTTCGTCGTCGAGAACTACGCGCCGCTCGCCGCGCTGCGCCCGGCGCCGCAGGGCCGTGAACTGGCCTGGTACGCGAGTGACGATCCCGCCCCCGGACGTGCGATGCGGCGCCTGTGGTGCGCTCATGTCACCCGGCGTCTGCGGGACCGGCTGCCCCGGCCGGCCTTACCGGCCCCCCGGCCGGGCGGTGCGGTCCCCCGGGTGCCCGCGCCCTCGCCGGTGCCCGCGGCGGAGCAGACCGACGACGAGAGGGCGGGCAGCCGCTGAGGCGCGGTCCGCGCGGGTGCCGGACGTGGGCGCGTCCGGCACCCGGCGCGATCAGCGTCGGGGCGCGGTCCGGCCCCGGCGGTACAGGATGACGCCACCCGCGATCAGCACGGCGCTGACGCCCGAGGCGGCCAGCATGGCCTCACTGCCGGTGTGGGACAGCTGCGGCGGCTCGTGGGGCGGGGTGGTGTGCGGCGGACGGGTGTGCGGGGGGTGGGTGTAGGGGGGCGGGGTCGTGTGCGGCGGATGGGTGTGCGGGGGCATGGTGTGGGGTGGCTCGGTGTGCGGGGGCTTCGTGGTGGGGGGTGGGGTCGTGTGCGGGGGCTTGGTGTGCGGCGGGTGCGTGCCGTGGCTGGAGTCGTCGTCCCCGTGGCCGTCGCCGTGGCCGTAGCCGTTGCCGTGGCCGTTGCCGTTGCCGTTGCCGTAACCGGAGCCCTCGTGGCCGTGGCCGCCGTAACCGGGGTCCTTGGTGCCATGGTCCCCGTGACCGGGTTCCTTGTCGCCGTGGTCCCCGTATCCGGAGCCCTTGTCGCCGTGCTCCTCGGGGCCCTTGGCCCCGTAACCGGAGTCCTTGTCGCCGTGGCTGCCGGCCCCGGGTTCCTTGGTGCCGTGGTCCCCGTATCCGGGTTCCTTGGTGCCGTGGTCCCCGTATCCGGGTTCCTCGTCGTCCTGGCCGCCGTAACCGGCGTCCTCGTCACCGTACGACCACGTGCCGTACGGGCCGGTCGTCTCCTTGTCCGTGGGGGTCGCGCCGGTGGTGGTCGACACCACCTCGGGCGAAGCCGTGGCCGTACCGGTGTCGTGCGAGTTCGCCAGGGCGGCGCCCCCGCACAGATACAGGAGGCTGGTCGCGGCTGCGGCCGCGACCATTCCCTTGCTCAGGGTCTGTCGCAATCTCGTTGTCTTCCTGCTTGAAGAAGTGGGAAAAGCCGGCCCCGGAACGCGTTGAAGCTGTCCCAGGGCCGGCCTCGGCCCAGCCGTGCGGCTGGAGTGACGTGTCGTCAGTCGTTGACGCAGATGTTGCCGAAGGCCGGGGACAGGAATCCGGACCCGAACGTGTTGCCGCACGCGTTCAGCTGGAAGTGAAGAGGATTCTGGATCACATTCCCGGAAAGGAAGCCCGGCGAACCGATGGCGACGCCATGCGCCTCGGCGTCGGCGAAGGCCGGTGTGGCGGCACCTCCCAAGGCCAGAACCAGACCCGCGACGACGGCAGCGCTCTTCTTCATGAATTGTCCCTTCTCTGCGGCCATGCCTCGTTGACGGTCGGAACCGAGCGAGCGCTATCGGATCGGCTCGCACCATGACCAGCAGGCTGCACACGAGAGATTGACGGCACGGAATGCGGCGAACGCCCACCGCCGGGTTATTCACTCGAATGTCTTCATACTATTGACACGTATTGCCCACACAGGAAAAGCACTTCACCTGAACAGCGGAAAATGTGCCAATGGTCCATCGGAGTGAAGCGGAGCAACCAAACGGCTCGGAGAGATGTTGGTCAGAACGCTCCGGTGGACGGGGTTTCACACGAAAGGGACTTACACGTGATCAAGAAGGTACTGGCCACCGCCGCGGTCGCCGCTTCCATCCTCGGCGTCTCCGCCGCCGCGGCGGCCCCGGCCCTCGCCATCGGCAACGACAGTGGCACCACCTCCGCCAGCGGCAACGGCGCCAGCCAGTCGTTCGGCAACTCGGCCACCTTCGGCAACATGAGCCCGCAGATGGCGCTCATCCAGGGCTCGCTGAACAAGCCGTGCATCGGTCTGCCGCTCAAGATCAACGACGCTGTGACCCCGGGCCCCGGCGCGCTGCTCCAGGACACCCCGATCCTGTCGTCGTCGCAGAACCAGCAGTGCGTCGAGAACTCCACCCAGGCCAAGGGCGACGACGCGCTGTCGCACATCCTGGACGACCTCTCGCTCTTCACGGGCAACGGCGCCGGCAACCACTGAGCCACGCCTCCCCTCACCCAACAGCGGGTCGCCGGTCACCGGCGGCCCGCTGTTCGGCATGCGGGTGAGGGGCGCGTGACCGTGGCGCCCCACGCGCTGCTCCAAACGGAGCAAAGGCCGCAACCTCCGCCTGCGCCGGCGCGTTGACGATCACGCAGCTCCTCCCCCGGAGTCCGCTTTTTCGAAGGGAAAGAACATGAAGAAGCTGTGGGCAACCGCGGCTGTCGCCGCGTCCCTGGCCGGTCTCGCGATCGCCTCCGCCCCCCAGGCCCTGGCCCTCGGCGACGACAGCGGCACCACCTCCGCCAGCGGCAACGGCGCCTCGCAGGAGTTCGGCAACTCGGCCACGTTCGGTGACATGAGCCCCCAGCTCTCGCTGGTCCAGGGTTCGCTGAACAAGCCCTGCATCGGCCTGCCGGCCAAGCTCAACACCGCTGCGAGCCCCGGCCCCGGCGCGCTGCTCCAGGACGCCCCGATCCTGTCCTCGTCGCAGAACCAGCAGTGCGTCGAGAACTCCACCCAGGCCAAGGGCGACGACGCGCTGTCGCACATCCTGGACGACATCTCGCTGCTCTCGGCCAACGGCGCGCAGAACGGCTGAGCCGCCGCCTCTGACAGTCCGCGAACGGCGGGTCACCGGAATTCCGGTGGCCCGCCGTTCCCGTGCGTCACGCGCGGTAGAGGTCCTCGATCTCCCGCGCGTACCGGGCCGTCACCGCGTGCCGTTTCACCTTCAGGGACGGTGTGAGCAGCCCGTTGGCCTCGCTGAACTCGCCGTCGACCAGGGCGAAGGCCCGGATCGACTCGGCGCGCGAGACGGCCTCGTTGGCGTAGTCGACGGCCCTTTGCACGTCTGCGCGCATCCGGGGGTCGCGGGCGAGCTCGGACAGCGGGGTGTCGGCGGGCAGCCCGCGCACGGACAGCCAGTGGGCGACGGCGTCGGGTTCCAGGGTGATCAGGGCGGCGACGAAGGGACGCTTGTCGCCGACGACCAGGCACTGGCCGACCGGGGCGCGGCTGCGCAGCCGGTCCTCCAGGACGGCCGGGGAGACGTTCTTGCCGCCGGAGGTGATCAGCAGGTCCTTCTTGCGGCCGGTGATGGTGAGGTAGCCGTCCTCGTCGAGGGCGCCGAGGTCTCCCGTGGCGAACCAGCCGTCGGTGAGGACCTCGGCCGTGGCGGCGGGGTTGTTCCAGTAGGAGTGGAAGACGACCCGGCCCTTGATCAGCACCTCGCCGTCGTCGGCGATGCGGACGGCGGTGCCGGGGACGGGCCGGCCGACGGTGCCGGGCCGGGGTTCCAGAGGGGGGACGAGGGTGGCGGCGGCGGTGGTCTCGGTGAGGCCGTAGCCCTCGTAGACGATGATGCCGGCGGCGGCGAAGAAGAGGTTGAGGGTCCGGTCGAGGGGGGAGCCGCCGCTGATGGCGTAGCGCATGCGGCCGCCGAGTTCGTTGCGGACACGGCGGTAGACCAGCAGGTCGTACAGGGCCCAGGCGGCGTAGAGGCCGGGGCCGGGGCCCTTGCCCCGGCCGACGAACTTCTCCAGGTACGCCTCCGCGAAGCGCACGCCGACGCGTTCGGCGCGGTCGAAGGAGGCGCCGCGGCCGATCTTCTCGGCGGTGGCGCGGCCGGTGTCGTGGATGCGCTCGAAGAGGTAGGGGACGCCGACCAGGAAGGTGGGCCGGAACTCCTTGAGGGCGGGGCGGAGTTCGTCGGGCTTGACGCTGGGGAAGTGGCCGACCTCGATACGGCCCGTGAGACAGGCGATCTGGAGGGTGCGGCCCATGATGTGGGCGAGCGGGAGGAAGAGAAGGGTGGAGGCGGTCTCGTCGGTGACCTCCTTGAAGATCGGGTACAGCAGTTCGAGGAGGTTCCCGGCCTCGGCGTGCAGGTTGGCGTGGGTGAGCACACAGCCCTTGGGGCGGCCGGTGGTACCGGAGGTGTAGCAGAGGGTGGCGGTGGTGTCGGGGGTGAGCGCCTCGCGGCGCTTGGTCACCTCCTCGTCGGGGAGGTCCCGGCCGAGGGCGGTGAGCTCGGTGACGGCGTCGGCGTCGAGTTCGAGGATCCGCGGGGGCAGGGGGTGGTGGGCCGTGCCGGTCCGCACGGTGGCCGCGTTCTCGGCGTTCTCGACGACGACGAGGCCGGCGCCCGAGTCCCGGACGATCCAGTCGACCTGGTCGGCGGAGGAGGTGGCGTAGACCGGGACGGTCTGGCCGCCGGCCGCCCAGACGGCGAAGTCCAGCAGGGTCCACTCGTAGCGGGTGCGGGACATCACCGCGACCCGGCCGCCCGGTTCGAGCCCGTGGGCGATCAGGCCCTTGGCGGTGGCGGTGACCTCGGCGGCGAACGCGGCGGCAGTGACCGGGTGCCAGCCGTCGGCCCGTCTGCGGCGCAGGACCACCGCGTCGGGGGCCTCGGCCGCGTTGGTGAAGGGAAGGTCGGCGGTGCTGCCGGTGGTGGGCGGCTCCACCAGGGGCGCGGTCCGTGCCTCGCGTACGGTGCCGGAGGCGTCCCTGACGATTTCGACCCGGGTGCGGGCGGCCAGGTCGGTGCGCTGCTTCGCCCGTTTCAGATCCTTGCGTACGCCCATGACGGCTCCCGGTCGCGGTGCGGCTGGCAGGTGCTGGGCAGTCAACTTACTCGCAGGTAAGAAAAATTCAACCGCTGTGTCCGGGCCATGCGGACCGGGGCGGGCGGGACTCAGCCGCTCGCCGGGGCCGGCTCGTCGCCGCCGTCCGCGGAGCCCGCCCGCGCTGCCTGGTCGATGGCGGCCGCGAGCTCACGGACGTCCTCGTCCTCCGTCCGGTCCGCCAGGGCGTGGGCCCGCTCGGACAGTTCGGCCAGGGACGGGGCGGCCGGCAGGGGGGTCTCCGCGCGGCGCAGGACATCGGCGAAGTAGGCGGCCGTCGCCGTGACCTGGAAGCGGACCGGTGCGTCGGCGAGGCCGTCGTGCAGGGCCCCGGTCGCCAGCCGGCCGGAGGTCTCGTGCGGGGTGCGCGTGTCGGGGTCGAGCCAGCGGACGGTGGCGGTGGCGAGCGGGCCCTGGGCACCGGGCCTGGTGCGGACGGCGTACAGGGCGGTGACGGTGTGGCCGGGGCCGACCTCGCCGCCGTCGACGCGGTCGTCGCGGAAGTCGTCGTCGGCGACCGCGCGGTCGTCGTAGCCGACGAGGCGGAAGTCGGCGACCGTCTCGGGGTCGAAGGCGACCTGGGCCTTGGCGTCGCGGGCGGTCAGCTCGATGTTCCGCGGGAGTTCCGCGCAGAAGACCTCGCGGGCGTCCTGCTCGGTCGACACGTAGGTGGTGTGGCCGTCGCCCTTGTCGGCGAGGCGTTCCATCAGGGCGTCGCCGTAGTCGCTGCCGACGCCGACGCCGAACAGGGTGATGCCGTGTTCGCGGCGGGCGGTGCCGATGCGTTCCAGGATCGCGTCGGCGTCCGTGTCACCGGTGTTGGCGAGGGCGTCGGAGACCAGGACGACCCGGTTGGTGGCGCCCTCGCGCAGGCCGTCGACGGCGGTGGCGTAGCCGGTCTCGACGCCGGCTCCGAGGTTGGTGGAGTCGGTCGGCTCCAGGCTGTCGACGGCGTCGTGGACGCGGCCGCGGTGGCCGCCGAGGCGGGTCATCGGCAGGACGGTCTCGGCCTTGTCGCTGAAGGTGACGACGGCGACGGAGTCGTCGTCGCGGAGGCGGTCGGTCATCGTGCCGAGGGAGTGCCGGGCGAGGTCCAGCCGGCCCGGCTCGCCCATCGAGCCGGAGACGTCGATCACGAAGGTGAGGGCGGCGGGCGGGCGTTCGGACTCCTCGGTGGCGCTGCGTGTGGCGAGGCCGACGCGGACCAGGGACCAGTCCCCGGCGCCGGTGCGGGCGCCGTCGACGGTGACCGAGAAGCCGTCGCCGTCGGGGCGTTCGTAGTCCTGGCGGAAGCTGTTGACGAACTCCTCGGGGCGGATCGTCGACGGGTCGGGCAGCGCGCCGTCGGCGAGGGTGCGGCGGGCGTAGCCGTAGGAGGCCGTGTCGACGTCGAGGGCGAAGGTGGAGAGGTGGTCCGGGGCCGCCGTCCGGCCGTCCTCGTCCGTGCGGGGCGCGCTCGGGGCGGGGAAGGCGTCGCTGCGGCGGGCCGCGCCGTCGCTCGCCTCACCGCCGGAGGAGTCCCCGGCGCCGCAGCCGGTGAGGAGGAGCGCGGTGACCGCCGCGCAGGCGAGCAGTGCCGGTGTCCGTCGGGTCTTCATGTGCCGGGCCCCCTGTGTCCGTCGATGTATGTGACGGTGACGGGACAGGAGGCCGGAACGTGCGGCACGGGGGGTTGCGGATGGGTCTCGAACAGGCCACGAGGGCGGGGCGCCGAGACCGGAGGGTGATCCTCCGTCGGCCTACGACACCACGTCCTTGCGGGCGAATCCCCGGAAGGCCAGGGCGAACAGCACGAGGGCGTATGTCACGGAGACCGCCGTGCCCTGGAGCATGCCGGACCACTCCGGGGCGGGCTGGACGGCGTCGGCCCAGGCGAACTGCCAGTGCGCGGGCAGGAAGTCGCGCCAGTCGCCGAGGGCGGTGACGGCGTCCAGGACGTTGCCGACGATGGTGAGGCCGACCGCGCCGCCCACCGCGCCGAGGGGCGCGTCGGTCCTCGTCGACAGCCAGAACGCGAGTCCTGCGGTGACCAGTTGGGAGACGAAGACGTACCCGACGACGATCACCAGCCGCTGTGCCGCCGTCCCCGAGTCGAGCGAGCCGCCGGTGGGGAGTTCCAGCGGCCCCCAGCCGTAGGCGGCGGTGCCGACGGCGAGGGCGACGACCGGCAGCAGGACCATCGCGGCCAGGCTGAGGCCCAGGCCGACGACGAGCTTGGACCACAGGAGCCGGGCCCGGGGCACGGGTGCCGCGAGGAGGTAGCGCAGGGAGGACCAGCCGGCCTCCGAGGCCACCGTGTCCCCGCAGAACAGGGCGACGGGGATGACCAGCAGGAAGCCCGCCGAGACGAACAGGTTGACCGCGGCGAAGTTGGCGCCCGAGGCGGTCGCCGTGTCCATCAGGGTCAGCTGGTCGTTGCGGCCGCCCGGCTCGCCGCCGATGGCGAAGGCGACGAGCAGGACGAACGGCAGGGCGGCGAGGATGCCGCCCATGACGAGCGTGCGGCGGCGCTTGAGCTGGCGGACCAGTTCGACGCGCAGGGGCAGGGTGCGGCCTGCCTGGTAGCCGGAGGCGACCTCGGTGAGCGTGCTCATGCGGAACCTCCGATCAGGGTGAGGAAGGCGTCCTCCAGGCGGCGGTGCGGGCCGACCGACTGCACGGGCACGTCGAGCCGTACGAGGTCGGCGACCAGGCGCCGGGCGGTGCCGTCCGCGCCGAGCCGTACCAGCAGGCCTTCGTCGGTGCGTACGGCGGAGGCGACGCCGGGCAGCGCGGCCACCTTCTCCACGACCGGCTCCTCCACGGGTGCGGCGGTGCCGACGAGGAGGGTGTCGCCGGAGCCGACGATCTCGCCGACCGGACCGGCCTGGACCAGTCGTCCCCGGTCCATGACCACGAGGTGGGTGCAGGACTGCTCGACCTCCGCCAGCAGGTGGCTGGAGACGATCACCGTGCGTCCGGCCGCCGCGTACCGGATCATCACCTCGCGCATCTCGCGGATCTGCGGCGGGTCGAGGCCGTTGGTCGGCTCGTCGAGGATCAGCAGGTCGGGCAGGCCGAGCATGGCCTGGGCGATGGCCAGGCGCTGGCGCATGCCCTGGGAGTAGGTGCGCACCGCGCGGGCGAGGGCGTCGCCGAGGCCGGCGATCTCCAGGGCCTCGTCGAGGTGGGCGTCCTCGGCCGGGCGGCCGGTGGCCTGCCAGTACAGCTCCAGGTTCTCCCGGCCGGTGAGGTGCGGCAGGAAGCCCGCGCCCTCGACGAAGGCGCCGACCCGGGAGAGGACGGGGGCGCCCGGGCGGATGGCGTGGCCGAAGACGCGGATCTCGCCGTCGTCGGGCTTGATGAGGCCCATCAGCATGCGCAGGGTGGTCGTCTTGCCGGCCCCGTTGGGGCCGAGGAGACCGAGCACCTGGCCCTTGTCCACGCGGAAGGAGAGGTCGCGGACGCTGTAGCGGTCGCCGCCCGCGTACTTCTTGCTCAGGCCGCTGATCTGGAGCGGGACCTCGGCCAGCTCCGGGTCGGGGGCGGGGGTGACGGTACGGCGGCGGCCGGTCAGGAGCAGCGCCAGGGCGAGGCCCGCGCCGGCGAGGGGCAGCCACCAGACCCAGGACGGGAGGGGGGCGGCCGCGGTGGTCACGGCGGGGGCGGTGGGCACCTTCAGGTCGCTCTTCAGGGAGACCGTGTACGTCGCCGGCGCCACCGGGGAGGCGTAGCCGAGGTCGGTGGAGGCGAGGACCAGGCTCAGCCGGTGGCCGTCCTCGATGTCGTGGTCGATCGCCGGGAGGGTGATCGTGACGTCCTTGCCGCTCCTGGCGCCCTCGACGCGGACCGGCGAGACCAGCTGGGAGGGCAGTTGCCGGCTGCCGCCGGGTCCGACGTCGTACACCTTGGCGAAGAGCACGGCGTCGTCGCTCGTGGACTTCACGTGGACGGTGACGGTGGGGGATCCGGTGATCCGCAGGTCGCCGGTGACCGGCGCCGACTGGAAGGCCGCGTACTGGCCGGGGAAGTCGAGCGAGACGCCGACGCCGAACGCCGAAAGCCGGCCGAGACTGGAGCCGCCCAGGCCGGGCAGGGCGGAGAGGGCGGGCGGGCTGGCTCCGGCGGGGTTGTCGAAGCTCTGCTCGCGGCCGGTCAGCCTGATCGTCCTGCGGTCGTTCGCCAGACCCGCGTAGGAGTCCGCGCTCGCGCCGCGCAGCGGGATCGTGCCGTCGGTGGAGTCGACGCCTCCGGTGCGGGTGACGCGGAAGGCCGGGCCGGTGTCGACGCCCTTGTCGCCCTTGAGGTAGCGGTCGAACCACGTGGTCACCCGGGCCTGCACACGGCTGGTCTCCAGGTTGCCGCCGTCGTGGCCGCCCGCGATCCAGTCGACGTCCACGGGCGCGCCGTTGGCGCGGATCGCCTTCGCCGCCGCGTCGGCCTGGGCGAGGGTGAAGAGGGAGTCGGCCTGGCCCTGCACGAGCAGGGTGGGCACCTTGATGCGGTCGGCGACGGCGGAGGGCGAGCGCTCCTCGAGGAGTTCACGGGCGGCGGCGTCCGGGGTGCCGGACTCGGCGACCCGGTTGTACATCGCGCACAGCGCGGGCTCGAACTTGTCGCAGCCGCCGGCGGTGTTGAAGAAGATGCCGGTCCACAGCTTCTTGAACACGTCGTCGGGGAACAGGGCGTCCGCGAGGTTCCAGTACGTGATCGACGGGGCGATGGCGTCGACGCGGTCGTCGTACCCGGCGGCGAGCAGGGAGATCGCGCCGCCGTAGGAGCCGCCGGCCACGCCGACGCGCGGGTCGCCCTTCTCGTCCAGCTGGACCAGGGGCTGCCCGGCGAGCCAGTCGATCAGCCGGGAGACGTCGGCCACCTCGCCCTCGGGATCGTTCAGGCCGATCTTGCCGGTGGACCTGCCGAAGCCGCGCGCCGACCAGGTCAGGACCGCGTACCCGTCGCGGGCGAGGTCCTCGGCCTGCTGCCGCAGGTCGTCCTTGGTGCCGCCGAAGCCGTGGCCGAGGAGGACGGCGGGGCGGCGGCCGGCGTCGGCGGAGGTGTAGTACGAGGTGTCGAGCCGCACTCCGTCGACGTCCATGACCCGGTCGGCGCGGCGCACGGTCCGCGTGTCGTCGGAGGAGGCCGCGGCCGCCCACGTACCGGCACCGGCGAGTACGACGACGGCGGCCGCCGCGGAGACGATCCGCCGCGGCCGCCGCGGTCCTCGCAGACCGGGCAGTCGAAGATCCATGCTTCAACGGTACGGGGTCAACCTGTCGGGGAGTTGTCGACCGAAGACCGAACTCGACGCCCTCCCCGGGGCGTACGTGACCCCCCGCGCGTACACCAGCCGCGGTACACACCCGCTCTTCCGTCCCACACGTCCCAGTGATGCGCAGTCCAGAAGTGCTTCTGGTGGAGAATTTCCCTCCCTGCCATACTGTCCGGCACCTGAGCACCTGCCGATGAAGGCGGAGACCGACTCAATGACAGGTGGCACTCCCATACCTGGGTCCGGACATCTGGACGACCGCCAGCGCCGCGTACACCGAAGTCCGGTTCTCTTCACCACACCGGTCGTTCTGCTCGCCGTATTGACCGTCATGGCGCTCTGGGAAACGATCAGGGGAAATATCACGGGGCCTTCCGGAAACCATTGGCCGTGGCGACTCGCGCTCCTCGACCAGGAGGCTCTGTCGAGCCTGCTCGCGGTCTCCCTGGGCTTCGTGTTCGCTCGCGCCCAGTTCGCCCGGGCGGTACGGCCGATCATCGGCTGGAACGGCTATGTCAGCAGCGACCTGCCCACCATGAACGGCAGGTTCGTTTGGGTCGTGGGAATCCGGAACGGCGGAATGCACAGCGGCGCCCTGGAGAGCCTCGAATACCATGTGCAGCCCAAAGGCGAAATGACCCCCGCCGCGGACATTCAATGGCAGGGATACGAAGCCACCGTCACCGAACTCGAAGCGCTGGGCCTGCGCCTCGGGAAGGATTTCGATCTCAACGCTCTCGGCGCCGGAACGCCGATCGGTGTCACCACCGACCGCGACGGTCTGTACGCCGTCCGCCTTTCCGTACCGGCGCTCTCCCTGCTCGACAACTTATACATCCGCATACGAGTGACCGACGCCGTAGGAGACACCCATGAGCGAATCCTCCACTGCCTCCGGGCAGCCGAGGTCGAAATCCGCAGCGCCGTGGCCGCCGCAGAAGGATCGTGACGAGGTGCCGTCCCCGCCCGAACGGGGCCGCTCGAGGCGGGCGCCGCTCACCGCGGCGAGCGGGCCGGGAAGCGGAACGGAGGCCGGGGATGACGGAAGGCACTGGGTCGTCACCTTCAATTCCTGCATCTGAGGACCGCGGCACTGCTCCTGTCACCCAGGCCCTGCGCCAGTTCGTGGTCAAGGTGCACAGCCGCTGCGATCTCGCGTGCGACCACTGCTACATCTACGAGCACGCCGACAGCAGCTGGCGCGGCCGACCGTCGGTCATTCCCTTCCCCGTCGTCGCCCGGACCGCCGAGAGGATCGCCGAGCACGCCGCCGCACACGGGCTGGACACCGTGCACGTCGTCCTGCACGGAGGCGAACCGCTGTTGGCCGGACCGGCGCGGTTGCACGCCATCGCGGCGGAGTTCCGTTCCGCGCTGTCCGGCCACTGCCGACTCGACCTGCGCCTCCAGACGAACGCCGTACGCCTCGACGAGCGTTTCTGCGAGCTCTTCCTGGAACACGACATCAAGGTCGGTGTGTCACTGGACGGCGACCGGTCGGCGCACGACCGCCACCGCCGGTTCCGGGACGGCCGCGGCAGCCATCACCACGTCCTGCGGGGGTTGCGGCTGCTCGACGAGCCGCGCTACCGGCATCTCTTCGCGGGCCTGCTGTGCACCGTGGACACGCGGAACGACCCGCTGCGGGTCTACTCGGCCCTGCTGGCGGCGGCCCCTCCCCGGGTGGACTTCCTGTTCCCGCACGCCACCTGGGACCAGCCTCCCGCTCGTCACGACGGCCGACCGGCTCCCTATGCCGACTGGCTGATCGCGATCGCCGACGAATGGTTCACGACCGGCCGCCCGGTGCCGGTGCGGCTCTTCGAATCCATCCTCAGTCTGCTCGCGGGCGGCCCGAGTTTCGTGGAGTCCACGGGGACGACCTCCGTCGACCACGTGGTGATCGAGACGGACGGCACCATCGAACAGGCGGACTCCCTCAAGACGGCCTACGAAGGGGCGCCGGAGACGGGGATGGACGTCTTCTCGCACAGTCTCGACGACGTCTCCGACCATCCCGGTCTCCGGGAACGCAGACGGGGACTCCCGGATCTGTGCGCCACGTGCCGATCGTGCCCGTTGGTTCAGGTCTGCGGCGGCGGACTCTACGCCCACCGCTTCCGCTCCGGCCACGGCTTCGACAACCCGTCGGTCTACTGCCGCGACCTGACCGAACTGATCACCCACTTCCAGCAGCGTTTCCAGCACTGACGCGGGAGAGGTCCTCATGCGGAAGCTCGGCAGTCCTCCGTACCGGCCGGCCGTCGACGAGGCGACGCTCACCGAGGAGTTCCGCGCCCTCGGCATCGGTCCCGGCGGAGTCGTCATCGCGCACGCCTCGCTGCGCAGCCTGGGGCCGGTGCGGGGCAACAGCCGGACGGTGCTGCGAGCGCTCCGTGCCGCGCTGGGGCCCGAAGGCACTCTCGTGGTGCCCACCTTCACCCCGGAGAACTCCGACACGTCCCGCGTCTACCGGCGGCGCGTGCGAGGGCTGACCCCCGAGCAGGTGGCGGAGCTGCGGGAGCGCATGCCCGCCTTCGACCGCCGGCGCACCCCGGCCCTGTCGACGGGACGGCTCGCCGAGGAGGTGCGCACGCATCCCGAGGCGTTGCGCAGCGCTCATCCGCAGACGTCGTTCGCGGCTGTCGGTCCGCTGGCCCGGAAGATCGTCTCCGGGCACTCGCCGGGGTGTCACCTCGGCGAGTGCTCGCCCCTGGCCCGGCTGTACGACGAGGGCGCCCAGGTACTGCTCCTGGGGGTGGGATTCGCCTCCTGCACCGCGTTCCACCTGGCCGAGTACCGGGTGCCGGACCGGCCCACGCAGGAGTACCACTGCGTGATCCGGATCGGCGGCGAACGGACCTGGTGGAGCTATACGGACGTGGCGCTGGACGACAGCGACTTCGCGGAGCTTGGTCTGTCGTTCGAGCGCAGCGGGGCCTTGGTCAGGACCGGCCCAGCGGGGCGCACCACGGCCCGGGTGTTCGGCATCCGGGAGGCCGTCGACCACGCGGTGACGTGGCTGCCCTCCCGCCGCCCGGGCCGCGGCACGTGACTCAGACCCGCGCGTCCTCCGGGAGGGTCACCAGCCAGCGGGTGTCGGGGCGGGGGCGGAGGTAGAGGACCCAGTAGAGGGTGGCGGCGGCGGTGATGCCGCCGGTCCACACGAGGTAGCTCGTCTCCTGCTGGGTGAGGATGTAGCCGAGGACGACGATCAGCAGGACCGGTACGACGGGCCACAGGGGCATGCGCCAGGCCGGGACGTGCCGGTGGTGGCCGCGGCGGGAGAGCAGGGCGGCCACCGCGACGAGCAGGTACATGCCGGTGACGGAGACGCCGGTGACGCCGTAGAGGGTGTCCAGGTTCACGAAGCAGAGCGCGGCGCCGGGGACGCCGACGGCGAGGGTGGCGACCCAGGGGGAGCCGAAGCGGCCGAGCTTGGCGAAGACGTTGTTGACGGGCTCGGGCCAGGCCTTGTCGCGGGCGGAGGCGAACAGGACGCGGGAGTTCTGGATGACCATCACGATGCCGGCGTTGATGATCGCGAGGGCGACGCAGAGGCTGACGAAGGTGCCGACGGCGGAGTTGGACCAGGCGGTGACCATGGAGCCGATGTCGCCGCCGGTGAGTTCGGCGAGGTCGGAGGCGCCGAAGGTGATGGCGACGACCGGGACCAGGATGATCACCGAGGAGATGGCGAGGGTGGCGAGGACCGTGCGGGCGACGTTGCGGCGCGGGTGCTCCAGTTCCTCGGAGAGGTAGACGGCGGTCGAGAAGCCCTGGGTGACGAAGAGGGCGATGGCGAGGCCGGAGACGACCAGCAGGGCGGTGACGGTGTCGGTGCCCCCGTCGGCGCCCGCGACCTGCATCGAGACCAGGCTGCCGGGGCCGCGGTGGCCGTGGGCGAAGCCCAGGACCGCGACGACCGCGGCGGCGATGACCTCCAGGACCAGGAAGACGCCGGTGATCCAGGCGTTGGCGCGCAGGTCCAGCAGGCCGGCCAGGGTGGCGAGCAGCATGACGCCGGCGCCCGCGAGGGAGGGGTCGAGGTGGACGATCGGGGCGAGGTAGTCGGCCGTGCCCATCGCGATCACCGGCGGGACGATCATGACGACCAGGAGGGACAGGACGAAGACCAGCCAGCCGGCGAGGCGTCCGGCCATCGTCGACACCATGGCGTACTCGCCGCCCGCGCTGGGGATGAGGGTGCCCAGCTCCGAGTAGCAGAACGCCACGGCGATACAGAGGAGCGAGCCGATCGCGATCGTGAGGGCGGTCGCGGTGCCGAGCGAGCCGAACAGGTCCGGGACGACGACGAAGAGGGTGGAGGCGGGGGTCACGCAGGACAGCGTGAGGAGGGTGCCGCCGACGACTCCGATGGAGCGCTTGAGCTTCTGGGGACTGTCGGGCGCCTGAGGGAGGGCGGTCTCGACAGGGCGGAGCGTGTCGGTCATGCGGCGGTTCCGATCGACTCGTGCGGCGGGGTGAGGGGCGGGAGCGCTATCGCCTCCGGCGGCTTCGGTCGTACGTGCTTCGTCCGCTCCCGGCGGCTGCATGGAATCCCGACGGAAACCGCTGCGTCAATAGGTGTTTGCCTACGGAATCCGTAGATCAAAGAGGGCCTGACACGCGTTTACGGCACTCCGGCTAAGCCTGTCAGCCCTGGCGGGCCATACGGGAACCGCACCCCGGGCGGCAAAAAAACGTCAGGCCGTCCGGAATCCGGACGGCCTGACGCCTGGTGGGTGGGGCTCAGTGGTTGCGCGGGAAGCCCAGGTCCACGCCCGCGGGGGCGTCGGCCGGGTCGGGCCAGCGGGTGGTCACGACCTTGCCGCGGGTGTAGAAGTGCGTGCCGTCGTTGCCGTAGATGTGGTGGTCGCCGAAGAGGGAGTCCTTCCAGCCGCCGAAGCTGTGGTAGCCGACGGGGACCGGGATCGGGACGTTCACGCCGACCATGCCGGCCTCGATCTCCAGCTGGAAGCGGCGGGCGGCGCCGCCGTCCCGGGTGAAGATCGCGGTGCCGTTGCCGAACGGGGAGCTGTTGATCAGCGCCACGCCCTCTTCGTAGGTGTCGACGCGCAGCACGCACAGCACCGGGCCGAAGATCTCGTCCTGGTAGGCCTTCGCCGTCGTGGGCACCTTGTCCAGCAGCGAGATGCCGATCCAGTGGCCGTCCTCGAAGCCGTCCACCGTGAAGCCGGTGCCGTCCAGCACCACCTCGGCGCCCTCGGAGGCCGCGTCGGTGACGTAGGAGGCGACCTTGTCGCGGTGCACCTTCGTGATCAGCGGGCCCATCTCGGAGGCCGGGTCGTTGCCGGGGCCGATCTTGATCTTCTCGGCGCGCTCGCGGATCTTCTCCACCAGTTCGTCGCCGATCGCGCCCACCGCCACGACCGCGGAGATCGCCATGCAGCGCTCTCCGGCCGAGCCGTAGGCGGCGGAGACGGCCGCGTCGGCGGCCGCGTCCAGGTCCGCGTCCGGCAGGACCAGCATGTGGTTCTTGGCGCCGCCCAGCGCCTGGACGCGCTTGTGGTTGGCGGAGGCCGTGGTGTGGATGTAGCGGGCGATCGGGGTCGAGCCGACGAAGGAGACGGCCTTGACGTCCGGGTGCTCCAGGAGCCGGTCGACGGCCACCTTGTCGCCGTGGACGACGTTGAAGACGCCGTCCGGGAGACCCGCCTCGGCCAGCAGCTCGGCGATCTTGATGGACGCCGACGGGTCCTTCTCGCTCGGCTTCAGCACGAAGGTGTTGCCGCACGCGATGGCCATCGGGAACATCCACATCGGGACCATCGCCGGGAAGTTGAACGGCGTGATGCCCGCGACGACCCCGAGCGGCTGGCGGATGGACGACACGTCCACCCGGCTCGCGACCTGCGTCGACAGCTCGCCCTTCAGCTGCACGCTGATCCCGCAGGCCAGGTCCACGATCTCCAGACCGCGGGCCACCTCGCCCAGCGCGTCGCTGTGCACCTTGCCGTGCTCGGCGGTGATCAGCTCAGCGATCGCGTCACGGTTGGCGTCCAGCAGCGCGCGGAAGCGGAAGAGGATCTCCGTGCGCTTGGCCAGCGAGGACTGGCCCCAGGTGACGTAGGCGTCCTTGGCGGCCGCCACCGCCGCGTCGACCTCGTCGACGGAGGCGAACGCGACCTTGGTGGTGACCGCGCCGGTCGCCGGGTCGGTGACCGGCCCGTACGTACCCGACGCGCCTTCGACGGTCTTGCCGCCGATCCAGTGGTTGACGATCTTCGTCATGACCGAGTACTCCTTCACAGATGGCGGCGTCGGGTGGAGACGTGCCGTTCGTACAGCTCTCGTGCCTTCACCGCGGACGGTCGGGTCGCGGTCTCGGCCACAGGTACATCCCACCAGGCCTGCGCCGGCGGCGGGCCCGACACAGTGTCGGCCGTTTCGGTCTCGACGTAGACACAAGTGGGAGTGTCGGCGGCGCGCGCCTCGGCGAGGGCCTCGCGCAGCTCGCGGACGGTCTTCGCGCGCAGCACGCGCATGCCCAGGCTCGCCACGTTGGCGGCCAGGTCGACGGGGAGCGGCGCGCCCGTGAAGGTGCCGTCCTCCGAGGTGAAGCGGTAGGCGGTGCCGAACCGCTCACCGCCGACGGACTCCGAGAGGCCGCCGATCGAGGCGTAGCCGTGGTTCTGCACGAGCAGGATCTTGATCGCGATCCCCTCCTGCACGGCCGTCACGATCTCCGTCGGCATCATCAGATACGTGCCGTCGCCGACCAGCGCCCAGACGTTCCGCTCGGGCGCGGCCATCTTCACCCCGATGGCCGCCGGGATCTCGTACCCCATGCAGGAGTAGCCGTACTCCAGGTGGTACTGGTCCTTCGAGCGTGCCCGCCACAGCTTGTGCAGATCGCCGGGGAGCGAACCGGCCGCGTTGATGATCACGTCCGACTCGTCGGCCAGGGCGTCGAGGGCGCCGAGCACCTGCGGCTGCGTCGGGCGTACGTCGGGCTCGTCGGCCTCGTAGCAGGCGTCGACGCGCTGCTCCCAGCGCTCCTTGTCCTCGCTGTACTCGCTGACGTACGCGTCCGCGACCCGGTGGCCGTGCGTGCGCAGGGCCGCCGTCAGCTCCGCCAGGCCGCTGCTGGCGTCCGCGATCAGCGGCTGTCCGGCGAGCTTGTGGCCGTCGTAGGGGGCGATGTTGAGGTTGAGGAAGCGGACGCCCTCGCCCTGGAACAGGGTGCCCGAGGCCGTGGTGAAGTCGGTGTAGCGGGTGCCGACGCCGATGATCAGGTCCGCGGTGCGGGCCAGCTCGTCGGCGGTCGCGGTGCCGGTGTGGCCCACCCCGCCGACGTCCTGGGGGTGGTCGTGGCGCAGGGAGCCCTTGCCGGCCTGGGTGGAGGCGACCGGGATGCCGGTGGTCTCGGCGAACTCGGCGAGGGCCTCCTCGGCGCGGCTGTGGTGGACACCGCCGCCCGCGATGAGGAGGGGCCGCTTCGCCGAGCGGATCGTGCGGACGGCCTCGGCCAGCTCGTTCGGATCGGCGCCCGGACGGCGTACGACCCAGGTGCGCTCGGCGAAGAACTCCTCGGGCCAGTCGTAGGCCTCGGCCTGGACGTCCTGCGGCATCGCGAGGGTGACCGCGCCGGTCTCCACCGGGTCGGTGAGGACCCGCATGGCCTGGAGGGCCGCCGGGATCAGGGCCTCCGGCCGGGTGACCCGGTCGAAGTACTTCGACACCGGGCGCAGCGAGTCGTTGACCGACACGTCGCCCGCGTACGGGACTTCGAGCTGCTGGAGCACCGGGTCGGCGACGCGGGTCGCGAAGATGTCGCCGGGCAGCAGCAGGACCGGGAGGTGGTTGACGGTGGCCAGGGCGGCGCCGGTGACCAGGTTGGTCGCGCCGGGGCCGATGGACGTCGTCACCGCGTGGGTGGAGAGCCGGTTGGACTGGCGGGCGTAGCCGACCGCGGCGTGCACCATCGACTGCTCGTTGCGGCCCTGGTGGAACGGCATGTCGTCGCCGTACTCGATCAGCGCCTGGCCGAGGCCGGCGACATTGCCGTGGCCGAAGATGCCCCAGGTCGCGCCGATCAGCCGCTGCCGTACGCCGTCGCGCTCGGTGTACTGGGCGGCGAGGAAGCGCACCAGCGCCTGGGCCACTGTGAGCCTGATGGTCATCGGTAACCCTCCGTGTGGTCCGGGTGGAAGCAGATCCGCCACTCGCGGTTCTCTCCGGGGCCCGCCATGACGTTCAGGTAGTACATGGCGTGGCCGGGCTGGGCGATCGACGGGCCGTGCCAGCCGTCGGGGACGAGGACGGCGTCGCCGGAGCGGACCTCGGCGAGGACGTCGGAGCCGCCCTCACGCGAGGGGGACACGCGCTGGTATCCGAAGCCGTTCGGTCCGTCGATCTCGAAGTAGTAGATCTCCTCGAGCTCGGCCTCCTCGCCCGGCCGGTGCTCGTCGTGCTTGTGCGGCGGGTACGAGGACCAGTTGCCGCCGGGGGTGATCACCTCGACGGCGATCAGCCTGTCGCAGTCGAAGGCGTCGGCGGAGGCGAAGTTGCGCACCAGACGGGCGCAGGTGCCGCTGCCGCGTTCCTCGACGGGGACCTCCGGCGCGGGGCCGTAGCGGGCGGGGAGTCGTCGCTCGCACTTCGCTCCTGCCAGGGCGAAGCGGCCTCCCGCGCCGGAGGCGATCGTGACCCGGGCGTCGCGGGGAACGTACGCGAAGTCGGAGACCGACGCGAACACGCTTTCCCTGCCCAGGAGTTGGAACTCTTTTCCGTCTGTTTGCACGGTACATCCGCCTTCGAGGGGAAGCACGATCCACTCGCTCTCACCGGTGGTGAGGGTGTGGGTGCCGCCCGGTTCGAGCGCGACGATCCGCAGGCTGCTATAGGTCCAGCCGGCCCTCTCGGGGCCGATGTCGAGAACATGGTCCGCGTCGGCGGTCGTACCGCGCGCGAGGTACAGGTCGTTGCTCATGCGGCCCTCACAGCAGTCCTACGGCGGTGTCCACGGCGCCGGCGACGTCCCCGTCCGCCGGGTACAGCAGCGACCGGCCGACCACCAGGCCCCGGACGGTGGGCAGTTGCAGCGCCCCGCGCCACTTCTCGTACGCCCCGTCCTGGTCGTCGCCGACCTCGCCGCCGAGCAGCACGGCCGGGAGGGTGGAGGTCTCCATGACCTCGGCCATGTCGTCGGGGTTGTCGGTGACCGGGACCTTCAGCCAGGTGTAGGCGGAGGTGCCGCCCAGGCCGGAGGCGATGGCGATCGACCGGGTGACGGCCTCGGCGGAGAGGTCGTTGCGCACCTTGCCCTCGGGGGTGCGGCGGCTGATGAACGGCTCGACGAACAGGGGCAGTCCGCGGGCGGCCATGTCGTCGATCGCGCGGGCCGTGGACTCCATGGTGGTGAGGGAGCCCGGGTCGTCGTAGTCGATCCGCAGGAGCAGCTTGCCCGCGTCGAAGTTCAGGCGCTCGATGTCCTCGGGGCGGTGGCCGGTGAAGCGGTCGTCCAGTTCGAAGACGGCGCCCTGGAGGCCCCCGCGGTTCAGGGAGCCCATGACGACCTTGCCTTCGAGGGCGCCGAGGAGGAGCAGGTCGTCCAGGATGTCGGCGGTCGCGAGGACACCGTCCACGCCGGGCCGGGACAGCGCGAGCACGAGACGTTCGAGCAGGTCGGCGCGGTTGGCCATGGCCAGCTTGCGGTCTCCGACGCCGAGCGCGCCCCGGGCGGGGTGGTCGGCGGCGACGATCATCAGCCGGCCGTTGTCGCCCAGCAGCGGTCTGCGGGGACGGCGGGCGGCGGCCTCGGCGATCGCCTCGGGGTGCCGCGCGCGCAGCCGGACGAGTTCGGGGATGTCGACGGTCACAGGACGGCTCCCGCCTCGATCGCCGCCGCCACTTCGTCCGCCGTCGGCATCGCGGAGGAGCACTCCAGCCGGGAGGCGACGATCGCGCCCGCGGCGTTGGCGTGGCGCATGGTCTTCTCCAGGTCCCAGCCGGCGAGCAGGCCGTGGCAGAGGGAGCCGCCGAAGGCGTCGCCGGCGCCGAGCCCGTTGAGGACGTTCACCGGCAGCGGCGGGACCTCGGCGGACTCGCCCCCGCTGTGGACGGCGAGGACACCCTTGGGCCCCTGCTTGACGACGGCGAGCTCGACGCCGGCGTCCAGCAGCGCCTGGGCGGCGGCCCGCGGTTCGCGCACCCCGGTGGCGACCTCCACCTCGTCGAGGTTGCCGACGGCGACGGTGGTGTGCTTCAGGGCCTCGGTGTAGAAGGGGCGGGCCGCGTCCGGGTCGCTCCAGAACATCGGCCGCCAGTCGAGGTCGAAGACGGTGGTGCCGGCCTTGGCGCGGTGGGCGAGGGCGGCGAGGGTCGCCGTACGGCTGGGCTCCTCGCTCAGGCCGGTGCCGGTGACCCAGAAGATACGGGTCTCGCGGACGGCGTCGAGGTCCAGCTCGTGGGCGTCGATCTCCAGGTCGGGCGCCTTGGGCCTGCGGTAGAAGTAGAGCGGGAAGTCGTCCGGCGGGAAGACCTCGCAGAAGGTGACCGGGGTCGGCAGTCCGGGGACCGGGGTGACCCAGCGGTCGTCGACGCCGAAGCCGCGCAGGGCCTCGTGCAGATAGGTGCCGAAGGGGTCGTCACCGGTGCGGGTGATCACCGCGGTGGACCGGCCGAGACGGGCCGCGGCCACCGCGACGTTCGTCGCCGAGCCGCCCAGGAACTTCCCGAAGGACGTGACCTGCGGGAGCGGCACACCCGTCTGCAGCGGATAGAGGTCCACCCCGATCCGCCCCATGGTGATCAGGTCGTACGCCATCGAGTTCCCTTCAGTGTCGGCTCCGGCCCGTGCGGCTCGGCCCCGTCCGGTGTGTGCCACCGGTCGGCGGCCGCCTGGCGGCTGTCCCCGTGTCGGCTCTCCACGGCTTTGTAGTCCCGTCCGCGCCACCCTGTCAATAGTTTGTCCAGACATTCGGACCAGCCCTTGACACCCCTCCGGGGAGCCCCCACGCTGGCGCCCATGACGTCGTTGTCACCTCAGTCCTCACTTTCCCGCATCCGGATCGGATCGGCCCCCGACAGCTGGGGCGTCTGGTTCCCGGACGACCCCGCCCAGGTCCCCTGGCAGCGCTTCCTCGACGAGGTCGCGCAGTCCGGCTACGAGTGGATCGAGCTGGGCCCCTACGGCTATCTGCCGACCGACCCGGCCGTGCTCACCGAGGAAACGGCGAAGCGCGGTCTGAAGGTGTCGGCCGGCACGGTGTTCACCGGCCTGCACCACGGCGAGGCCGTCTGGGACAAGACCTGGGCGCACGTCGCGGACAACGCCGTGCTCGCCCAGGCGATGGGCGCCAAGCACCTGGTCGTCATCCCGTCCTTCTGGCGGGACGACAAGACCGGCGAGGTGCTGGAGCCCGACACGCTCACGCCCGAGCAGTGGCGCAACCTCACCTCGCTGACCGAGCGGCTCGGCAAGGAGGTGCGGGAGCGGTACGGGCTGCGGATCGTCGTCCACCCGCACGCCGACACCCACATCGACAGCGAGGAGAACGTCACCCGGTTCCTCGACGGCACCGACTCCGACCTCGTCTCGCTGTGCCTGGACACCGGGCACTACGCGTACTGCGGCGGCGACAGCGTCAAGCTGATCGAGACCTACGGTGAGCGGATCGGGTATCTGCACCTCAAGCAGGTGGACCCGGAGATCCTCGCCGACGTGCGGGCCAAGGGGACGCCGTTCGGGCCGGCCGTGGCGCAGGGCGTCATGTGCGAGCCGCCCGCGGGGGTGCCCGCGCTGGGGCCGGTGCTGGAGGCCGCCGGGAAGCTGGACGTGGACCTGTTCGCGATCGTCGAGCAGGACATGTACCCCTGCGAGCCGGACAAGCCGCTGCCCATCGCCCAGCGGACGCGGGCGTTCCTGAGGTCCTGCGGGGCGTAGGCCGCACACCGCCCGCCGCATGCCGTCCGGCGGCGGAGGCGGGCCGGCCGCCAACGGAGACGGGACGGTCGCGGCGCAGGCGGGACTTTCGGAACACCCCTTAACGGCGCCGCCGTGCCGTAGCACCATGGGTGCCCATGACGCCGAGCGCGGTACGCACCCGGTCCGGGCGGGGACCCGGGGGATCCTGGGAGTTCGCCACGGCGGCCGCCCATCCCCGGCTGCGGCCGGGGGTGATCGGCTATCGCGGGATCAGGCTCGCCATGACGCGGCCCCGGCGACGGCTGGAGACACCCATCGGGGCCACGACGCTGCTGCTGGGGTTCGACCAGCCGGTCCGCATCACCCGGGCGGGCCGGGATCCGGACACCCTGGTGTCCGTGTACTGCGGGCCCACCACCACGCCGGCCGTCGGGGAGCACGGCGGACGGATCTCGGGCGTCGAGGTGCTGCTCGCGCCCTGGGCCGCCTTCACCCTGTTCGGCACGCCCCAGCACGAACTCGTCAACCGCACCGTCGACCCCGACGACCTCCCGCACGCCCTGGCCACGCCGCTGCGTGAACTCGCCGCCGCGCTGGCCGCGCTGCCGGGCTGGGCGGAGCGCTTCGGGCTGCTCGACGAGGTGTTCACCCGGTGGCGGGAGGCCGGTACGCCGAGTTCGGAGCGGGTGGTGCGGGCCTGGTCGCTGCTGGTGCGGACGGACGGCGCGATACCGGTGCCCCGGCTGGCCGCGGAGGTCGGCTGGAGCGTGCGGCAGCTGGAGAACCGTTTCCGTGAGCAGATCGGGCTCGGCCCGAAGGCGGCGGCCCGTGTCCTGCGGCTGCAGCGCGCCCGACGGCTGCTGACGGCGGGCCGGAGCGCGGCGGAGACCGCGGCCCTCTGCGGCTTCTACGACCAGGCCCATCTCAGCGGTGAGTTCAAGGCGATGACGGGCTGTACGCCGATGGAGTTCACCCGGGCCAGGAGGCTTCCGGTGCCGGTGTCACCGGCGATGGACCGGATGGCGGGGGAAGCCACGAGCCTGGTGCTGCCGGCCCGGCCGTACGACGGGTCCGGACCGGGTGCGCATTTCTCCAAGACCCGGCGCTTCGGCTGAATACAGGCTGGAGTCCTGCCAGTTGATCCGGTTGCTCCGGGGGACGGCGGGGATCGGGGCCGGGCCGGGCCCGTCGCAGCGGGCCCGGCCCGCCCTGCCGACACCTCCGGCGGCACCTGTCAAGGAGCCCGCCGCAGATCCCGCGCATTCGTTTGCGTCACTTCTGTCACAAACACCCGCTTCCTGTCACACATGTCGCGAGTACGCGGGTTTCCCGTCACACGCACTCGACAGCCGCTTGCGCATGGTCGCTCCACGTCGTTCACCGGACACAGGCTGGTGATCGCCAGCGCAGCGCCGGGCTCCCCCGGGCGGCCTCCCGGCCGCCGCCCCCGCGCGCGCAGGGAGGTGCGACTCATGACCGACCGAAGGCTCTGGTCCTACAAGGAGATCGCGGCGCACATCAAGGTGCAGCCGGACACCGTGCGGTCCTACCGCAAGCACGGACTGCTGCCCGCACCCGACCACGTCGAGGGCGGCAAGCCCTACTGGTACGCCGACACCGTCCGCACCTGGGTCGCCTCCCGGCCGGGCAACCGGGGACGCAGACCCGCCTGATCCCCCGGCCGGCACCACGGCGCCGTGCCCGCGGCGGGGCGGGCACGGCGGCGTCCGCGCGGAGGCCGGCGCTCAGGCCCACGGCTCGATGACGGTGACCCCCGCTCCCGGGGCCGTCCCCAGCGCCGCCAGCGCCTCCGGTACGGCGTCCAGTGCGATCGTCGAGGTCACGAGCAGGTCGGGACGCAGGACGCCGGCCCGGACCGCCTCCAGCATCCGCGGGTAGGTGTGCGCGGCCATGCCGTGGCTGCCGAGGATCTCCAGCTCCAGGGCGATGGCACGGGCCAGCGGGACGGGGGTCGTGCCGTCCGCCGAGGGCAGCAGTCCGACCTGGATGTGGCGGCCGCGGCGGCGCAGGCCGTTGACCGAGGCGGCGCAGGTGGCGGGCGAGCCGAGGGCGTCGAGCGAGAGGTGGGCGCCGCCACCGGTGAGCTCGCGGACCGCCTCCGCCGTGTCCGGTACGCCCGTCGCGTCCACACACTCCGCCGCGCCGAACGTCCGCGCGAGGTCCAGGGCTCTCGGCGACACGTCCACCGCCACCACCCGGGCCCCGCTCGCCGCCGCGATCATCACCGCGGACAGGCCGACGCCGCCGCAGCCGTGCACCGCCACCCACTCCCCCGCCGCGACCCGGCCCTGCTGCACGACCGCCCGGAACGCGGTGGCGAACCGGCAGCCCAGGGAGGCGGCGGTGGCGCCGGACAGACCGTCCGGGATCGCGACCAGGTTCACGTCGGCGTGGTCCAGGGCCACGTACTGGGCGAAGGAGCCCCAGTGCGTGAAGCCGGGCTGGGTCTGCCGCTCGCACACCTGGTGGTCGCCGGCCGCGCAGGACGGGCAGTTCCCGCAGGCGCACACGAAGGGGACGGTGACCCGGTCGCCGGGACGCCACCTGGTGACCCGGTCGCCGACCTCCTCGACGGTTCCGGCGAGTTCATGGCCGGGGACGTGCGGGAGGGTGATGTCGGGGTCGTGCCCCATCCAGCCGTGCCAGTCGCTCCGGCAGAGGCCGGTGGCCTCCACGCGGACGACCACTCCCCCGGGGGCCGGCCGGGGGTCGGGCAGCTCGCGTACCTCAGCGGGTGCGCTGAACCGCTCGAAGACCACCGCTCGCATCCGTGCTCTCCTCACCGTCTCCGTCCGCCGGCTCATCGTGGCCGGTCGGGTCCACGGGGCGGAGCCGCATCCTGTCACGTCCCGCGTCCGAGGAGGGTTCCCCGCCCCCCTCGCTCAGTCCGAACCGCTCGTGGAGGCGCCGCAGGGGCGCCGGCGCCCACCAGGTGGCCCGGCCCGTGAGCCGCATGATCGCCGGGACCAGGAGGCTGCGGACCACCATCGCGTCCATCAGCACCGCCAGGGCGATGCCCAGGCCGAGCATCTTGGTGTTGGTGACCCGCGAGGTGCCTATCGCGACCATCACCACGGCCAGGATGACCGCCGCCGCCGTGATCAGCCCGCCCGTGCGCTGCAGGCCGAGGCGGACCGCGCGCTCGTGGTCGCCGGTGCGGTCGTACTCCTCCTTGATGCGGGAGAGCAGGAACACGCCGTAGTCCATGGAGAGACCGAAGGCCACGCAGAACATCAGGACCGGGAGGGTGGTCTCTATGGAGCCGGTGCCGGTGAAGCCGAGCGGCCCGGAGAGGTGGCCGTCCTGGAAGACCCAGACCACCGCGCCGAACATCGCCGTCAGGCTGAGCGCGTTGAGCAGCACCGCCTGGAGCGGGATGAGCACGCTGCCGGTGAGGAGGAAGACCAGGAGGAGGGTGACGACGGCGACGAAGGCCCCGGCCCAGGGCAGCTGGGCGCCTATGGCGTGCCGGGAGTCGACCAGGACGGCCGCCGTGCCGGTGACCTTGGTGTCGAAGGGGGCCTTCAGGGCGCGCAGGTCTCCGACCAGGTCCTGTGCCGCGTCGTCGACGGCCTCGCCCTCGGGCTGCACCGTGAAGTACGCCGCGTCGCCGTGCACCAGCGGGCCGTCGACCCGGGCCACCTCGGGGAGCGCCGCGATCCGTTCCTTGTAGGCGGCGTACTGCGGCCCGGTCG
This sequence comes from Streptomyces sp. NPDC001381, assembly GCF_042895685.1. NCBI lineage: Bacteria > Bacillati > Actinomycetota > Actinomycetes > Kitasatosporales > Streptomycetaceae > Streptomyces > Streptomyces sp. NPDC001381. The sequence goes on from NZ_JBIAWO010000001.1 coordinate 1,280,797, forward strand.
CGCCGCCCTCGGCGAGGATCTCCAGGCCGCCGCCCGGGCTGCCCGGGAAGCCGTCCCTGATGTGCTGCTGCACCACGTGGGACTCGGCGGAGGACGGCAGCTGGCGGTCGTCCGCCGTGCCGAACTTCACGCCCGTGAAGGGCAGGCCGAGCAGGACGAGCACGGCGGTCGTCCCCAGGGCGAAGAAGGGGGCCCGGCGCATGACCAGGTCCGCCGTGCGGGCCCAGCCCCTTCCGCCTTCCGACGGGGCCGCACCCTCGGCCGTGCGGCCCTCCGCGCCCGCGGAGCCGGACTCCTTCCGCCTTCTGCGGAACGCCCGGCGCAGATCGAGGGAGTTGACCCGCTCGCCGAGCAGGACGAGTGCGGCCGGGAGCAGGATCAGGGCGGCCCCCGCGGCCAGCAGGACCACCGCCATACCGGCGTAGGCGAAGGAGCGCAGGAAGTACTGGGGGAAGACGAGCATCGCCGCCAGGGACACGGCGACCGTGAGAGCGGAGAACAGGACCGTGCGCCCGGCCGTGCGCAGGGTGGTGCCGATCGCGGTGCGCGGCGCGGCGCCGGTGGCCAGTTCCTCGCGGAAGCGGCGGACGATGAACAGCGCGTAGTCGATGGCGAGCCCCAGTCCGAGGGCCGTGGTCAGGTTCATCGCGAAGATGGAGACGTCGGTGAACGCGGTGAGGCCGCTGAGGATCGCGTTGGTGCCCAGGATCGCGACGATGCCGATGCCGAGCGGCAGCAGGGCGGCGATCGCGCTGCCGAAGACCATCACCAGCAGCACCAGCGTGATCGGCAGGGCGATCATCTCGGCGCGGGTCAGGTCCTCCTGGATGGTCTTCTGCATTTCGTGCCGCACCGCGACGATGCCGCCGATCCTGACCTTCACCGGGCCGTGCTCGCCCCGGAAGGAGGGGGCGATGCGGTCGAGGGTCTCCCCCATGGTCTTCTCGTCGCCGGTGATGCGGGCCGCGATCAGCGCCTCGTGTCCGTCCTCGGCGCGCAGGGCGGGAGCCTGCGTGGCGTCCGCCCGCCAGTAGGAGCCGACGCCCACGATCCCCTTCTGGGCGGCGAGGCGGGCGGTCAGCCGGTCGGCCTCGGCCCTGACCGCCGGGTCGTCCACCGAGGCACCGCCCGAGTCGACGAGCAGCAGCAGATTGGGCTGGGAGCCGGGGAACTCGCGCTCCAGCGCCTTGGTCGCGTAGGTGGACTGCGCGGCCGGGTCCTCCCAGCCGCCGCTGCCGAGCCGGTCGGCGACACCGCTGCCGGCCAGCACCGCGAGCAGGGTGAGCACCAGGGCCGCGAGCAGGGTCAGCCTGGGCCGGGCGGTCACGAACCGGGTCCACCCGCCGGGACGGGGTGGGCTGTTGACTTCGGTCATGGTGCGGTGTCCCCTTCACCCTGCAAGCAGTCGTGAAAACCGTAAAATGGCGAACACGAGATAGCGCTCGCGTTTCTGGGTTCCAGAATGCGAGCGACCTCTCGCGTTTGTCAACCGCGTTCGAAGAGCTGGGGATGACGCGTGCCCGAGAACCAGGAGAAGGAGCAGCCGCGCCGCCGTCAGGCGCGCGGCGAGCGGCGTATCGCACAGCTGCTGGAGGCCGCGGCCACCGTCTTCACCAGCAGCGGCTACACCGCCGCGAGCACCAACGCCATCGCCCGCGAGGCCGGCGTCTCACCGGGCACGCTGTACCAGTTCTTCCCGAACAAGGAAGCGATCGCCATCGAGCTGGGCGACCGGCTCATGCACCGGATGCGCGAGACCTACGGCGAGGCGCTCGCCCCGGTGGACCCGGAGACCTCGCTGGAGGAGGCGGTCGGCGCGGCCGTCGACCGGTTCATCGCCTTCAACTGCGACCACCCGGTGTTCTTCGCCCTGATGCACGGCTCCGACGTGCCGGGCCGCTTCACCGAGGACCACGAGGCGCTGCACGCGACGCTGGTCTCCCGCATCGAGGGCCTGCTCTCCTCGTTCCTGCCCGACGCGCCACCCGCCGACCTGACGCGCACCTCGCACATGTGTCTCGGCCTGTACAAGGCGGGCCTGGAGCTGATCCTGGCCCACGAGGGCGCCGAGCGCGCCGCCTACGTCGAGGAGCTGAAGAGCGTCCTGATCCGCTATCTGCAGCCGCTGGTCGGCGACCGCCTGGGCAGGAGCCCCGCGGCCACCGCGACCTCCTGAGCACCCCGCGGCCACCGCGACCCCGCGAGCGCCCTTCGACCCGGCGGCCGTCACCACGCCGAAGCACCCCTCGGCCCCGCCCCCCCGGCGGCGGCGGGCTCCTCCGGACGAGCGTCCCGGACTGCGATACGGGACGTAGCTACATAAGGTGCCCGTAAATCTCCGGGCGCCTCGGCCTGTCCGAGCAGCCCTTGACGACGAGGGGATCCGCCGTGACCCACTCCCCGCCGCCCGGCGCGCCCCGGGCCCGTATCCCCGGACCGCAGCAGCCGCCTCCGTCGTCCCCGCGGACACCGGCCGGGCTGTGGAAGCGCTGCCTGGCCGGCGGGCTGCTGCTGTGGGCGCTCACCGCGCTGGTCACGTACGCCACGGAGAGCACCGCCCCGCTGCCGACCCTGATCCTGCTCGGCGGCTTCCTCGTGCCGGTCTCCTTCGTGCTGTGGGCGTACGAGCGGCACGGCCGCGACCTGGGCGTGGGGGTGATCCTGAGCTGTTTCCTGGCCGGCGGCACGCTGGGCGCGCTCGGCGCGTCGGTGATGGAGTACCACCTGCTGCGTCCGTCCCTGTGGATGTTCGTCGGGGCCGCACTCGTCGCGGAGGCCGCGAAGCTCGGCGCGCTGATGTTCGTGCTGCGCCGGCAGACCCGGCTGCGGGGGCTGCGGGCCGGAGTGGTGCTGGGCGCGGCGGTGGGTTTCGGCTTCGCGGCGCCGGAGAGCGCCGCGTACGCCTTCGACGCGGCCGTCTCGACGGACGGTGTCGGCCTCAGGGCGCTGGTGGAGACCGAGATCCTGCGCGGGGTACTCGCTCCCCTCGGGCACGGGCTGTGGACGGCGGTCGCGGGCGGCGTCCTGCTCGAGTACCGCCGCCCCGGCGGGCGCTTCCCGCTCGCCGCGCCCGTCGTCGGCACCTGGGCCGGCGTGGCGCTGCTGCACGCCCTGGGGGACTCCACCCACGGGATCGCGCTCTGGCTGACGGCCCGGCTGACCGCCGCCGGCCCGGCCGGGCGGCTGTTCGCCGAGGGGTACCTGCCGGGGGCGGCCGAGGGCCGGCAGCACCTGTTCGCGTTGTTCTCGGCCGGCGGGCTGGTCCTCGTGACCCTGGCCGGGGCGGCCTGGGTGCGCTCGCTGGCCCGTCAGGACCCTGCTTGGAGAAATACCCCCTAGGGGTATAGTCTGGGATGACAGGGAGACCTCTCTGGTCCCCGTCGGCCCATCCGTCTCCAGGAGGAGAACGACATGACCGCCCAGATCGACACCACGGACTCCGTCACCACCGTCTACACGGTGAGCGGCATGAGCTGCGGCCACTGCGAGGGCGCCGTCTCGGGCGAGATCTCCGAGCTCCCCGGCGTCACCTCGGTCAAGGCGGTCGCCGCCACCGGCGAGGTCACCGTCGTCTCCGCCGCTCCCCTCGACGACGAGGCCGTCCGTGCCGCCGTCGACGAGGCCGGCTTCGAGCTGACCGGCCGGGCCTGACCCGCCCGTCACCACGGCCATGACGAGCAGCACCGCCACCGACGCGCCGATAGCCGCCCCGGCCTCCGAGGTCGAACTGCTCATCGGCGGAATGACCTGTGCCTCCTGCGCCTCCCGTGTGGAGAAGAAGCTCAACCGCATGGACGGCGTCACCGCGACGGTCAACTACGCGACGGAGAAGGCGAAGATCAGCTATCCGGCGGGGACCGAGGTCGCCGACCTGATCGCGACGGTCGTGAAGACGGGATACACGGCCGAGGAACCCGCCCGTGAGGAGCCCCGCGAGGAGTCCGGGACGGCGGACGAGAGCGACCCCGAGCTCTCGGCCCTCCGCCACCGGCTCCTCGTCACCGTCCTGCTCTCCGCGCCGGTCGTCCTGCTCGCGATGGTGCCCTCCCTGCAGTTCGACTCCTGGCAGTGGCTCTCGCTGACGCTCGCCGCGCCCGTCGTCGTCTGGGGCGGAGCCCCCTTCCACCGGGCCGCCTGGACGAACCTGCGGCACGGCAGCGCCACCATGGACACGCTCGTCTCGGTCGGCACGCTGGCCGCGTTCGGCTGGTCGCTGTGGGCGCTGTTCCTCGGTGACGCGGGCATGCCCGGGATGCGGCACCCCTTCGAGTTCACCGTCTCCCGCACGGACGGCGCCTCCACGATCTATCTGGAGGTCGCCGCCGGTGTCACCGCCTTCATCCTGCTGGGCCGCTATCTGGAGGCCCGCTCCAAGCGGAGCGCGGGGGCGGCTCTGCGGGCGCTGATGGAACTGGGCGCCAAGGACGTCGCCGTCCTGCGCGACGGACGGGAGACCCGGATCCCGGCCGACCGGCTGGCGGTCGGGGACCGGTTCGTCGTCCGCCCCGGAGAGAAGATCGCCACCGACGGCACGGTCGTCGAGGGCCTGTCCGCGGTCGACGCGTCCATGCTCACCGGCGAGTCCGTCCCGGTGGACGTCGGACCGGGCAACACCGTCACCGGCGCGACCGTCAACGCCGGCGGGCGGCTCGTCGTCGAGGCCACCCGGGTCGGCGCCGACACCCGGCTCGCGCGCATGGCGCGGCTCGTCGAGGACGCGCAGAACGGCAAGGCCGAGGTGCAAAGGCTCGCCGACCGGATCGCCGGGGTGTTCGTGCCGGTCGTCCTGCTGATCGCGGCGGCCACCTTCGGCGGCTGGCTCGGCGCCACCGGGGACACCGTCGCCGCGTTCACCGCGGCCGTCGCCGTACTGATCATCGCCTGCCCGTGCGCGCTGGGTCTCGCCACGCCGACGGCCCTCCTGGTCGGCACGGGCCGCGGCGCCCAGCTCGGCATCCTCATCAAGGGGCCCGAGGTCCTGGAGTCCACCCGCCGCGTCGACACCGTCGTCCTCGACAAGACGGGCACGGTCACCACCGGCCGGATGACCCTGCAGGACGTGTACGTCGCCGACGGCACGGACGAGGCGGAGCTGCTGCGGCTCGCGGGCGCCCTGGAGCACGCCTCCGAGCATCCGGTGGCGCGGGCGGTGGCCGCGGGCGCGCAGGAACGGACCGGGGAACTGCCGGCGGCCGAACACTTCGAGAACGTGCCGGGGCAGGGCGTGCGGGGGCGCGTGGAGGGGCGCGAGGTGGCCGTCGGGCGGCTCTTCGCCGACCTGCCCGCCGAGCTGGCCCGCGCCAGGGACAAGGCCGAGCGGGACGGTCGTACGGCTGTCGTCGTCGGGTGGGACGGCGCGGCGCGCGGGGTGCTCGCGGTCGCCGACGCGGTCAAGGAGACCAGCGCCGAGGCCGTGCGGGAACTGCGTGCCCTGGGACTCACGCCGGTGCTGCTGACCGGGGACAACCGGGCGGTCGCCGAGGCGGTGGCGGCGGCGGTCGGGATCGACGAGGTGATCGCCGAGGTCATGCCCGAGGACAAGGTCGACGTCGTACGGCGGTTGCAGGCCGAGGGGCGGGTCGTCGCCATGGTCGGGGACGGCGTGAACGACGCGGCCGCACTCGCCACGGCCGACCTGGGGCTGGCCATGGGGACCGGGACGGACGCGGCGATCGAGGCGAGCGATCTGACGCTGGTGCGCGGGGATCTGCGAGTCGCCGCGGACGCCATCCGGCTGTCCCGGCGGACCCTGGCCACGATCAAGGGCAACCTGGTGTGGGCCTTCGGATACAACGTGGCCGCGCTGCCGCTGGCCGCCGCCGGGCTCCTCAACCCGATGATCGCGGGGGCGACGATGGCCTTCTCGTCGGTGTTCGTCGTGACGAACAGTCTCAGGTTGCGCACCTTTGACTGAGACCCCCTGGAGTCCTGCGCGAGCCTCACATAAGCTCTTCACAAGGCTCGCGCATCATCCTTACGCTGGGGCCTCGATCGCCGTATCCGGGCTCTTGCGCATCTAACGGACATATGCAAGAGACACAGATCACAGTGATGTCAACGTAACCACCGAAGGGGTTCGAAGGTCTAAGTTGACGGTGTCGGAAAGCGTCTTGGGGGGCGCGGACCGGCATCTGGGGAATGTCTTGGGGGACTTCCTCAGAGATGCGTTGCCGGGGCACGTACACCGGGAAGCTTTGAGCGGCCCTCCCTGCGTGCGCGTCCCGGCAGATCGCACACAGCGGTAGTACGGCGAGTTCTGCTCGTTCTGCTCAACCGCCCGCACGACAACCGCATATCGACACAGCGAATTCAGGCGCTGTCCTCACAAACGCCCGGCCGGATCCCGTGGGGGGAATCCGCACCGGGACATGGGAAGGCGCCCTGGTCGTCGGCCCGTGGGGGGACTGACGTCAGGGCGCCTTCCGCTTTGTGCCCAGCTTCTCCAGCCGGCTCGGCGCAGCCGACCAAGGGGCGCGGGGAACTGTGCGACCGGCCGCAACGGACCGGCACCAGCCACCCGGCGCCCCACCGGCAGGTGTCAGCGCTCCTCGACCGGAACGAAGTCGCGCAGGACCACGCCCGTGTAGATCTGGCGCGGGCGGCCGATGCGGGAACCCGGCTCCTTGATCATCTCGTGCCACTGGGCGATCCAGCCCGGCAGGCGGCCGAGGGCGAACAGGACCGTGAACATCTCGGTCGGGAAGCCCATGGCCCGGTAGATCAGGCCGGTGTAGAAGTCCACGTTCGGGTAGAGGTTGCGCGAGACGAAGTAGTCGTCGGAGAGCGCGTGCTCCTCCAGCTTCAGGGCGATGTCCAGCAGCTCGTCGGACTTGCCGAGGGCCGAGAGGACGTCGTGCGCCGCCGCCTTGATGATCTTGGCGCGGGGGTCGAAGGACTTGTACACCCGGTGGCCGAAGCCCATCAGGCGGACGCCGTCCTCCTTGTTCTTCACCTTGCGGATGAAGGAGTCCACGTCGCCGCCGTTGGCCTGGATGCCCTCGAGCATCTCCAGGACGGACTGGTTGGCGCCGCCGTGCAGCGGGCCCCACAGGGCGTTGATGCCGGCCGAGATCGAGGCGAACATGTTCGCCTGGGAGGAGCCGACGAGGCGGACCGTGGACGTCGAACAGTTCTGCTCGTGGTCCGCGTGCAGGATGAGCAGCTTGTCGAGCGCGGAGACGACGACCGGGTCGAGCTCGTACTCCTGGGCGGGGACCGAGAAGGTCATGCGCAGGAAGTTCTCGACGTAGCCGAGGTCGTTGCGCGGGTAGACGAACGGGTGACCGATCGACTTCTTGTACGCGTACGCGGCGATCGTCGGGAGCTTGGCGAGCAGCCGGATCGTGGAGAGGTTGCGCTGCTTCTCGTCGAACGGGTTGTGGCTGTCCTGGTAGAAGGTGGACAGCGCCGAGACGACCGACGACAGCATGGCCATCGGGTGGGCGTCGCGCGGGAAGCCCTTGTAGAAGTTCTTGACGTCCTCGTGCAGCAGGGTGTGCTGTGTGATGTCGTTCTTGAAGACGCTCAGCTCGTCGACCGTCGGCAGCTCGCCGTTGATCAGCAGGTAGGCGACCTCGAGGAAGGTCGACCGCTCCGCGAGCTGCTCGATCGGGTAGCCGCGGTACCGGAGGATGCCCTGCTCGCCGTCAAGGTAGGTGATGGCGGATTTATAGGCGGCGGTGTTGCCGTAGCCGCTGTCCAGGGTCACCAGACCGGTCTGGGCGCGGAGCTTCCCGATGTCGAAGCCCTTGTCGCCGACGGTGCTGTCGATCACCGGGTAGGTGTACTCGCCGTCGCCGTACCGCAGTACTACAGAGTTGTCGCTCACGTCATCCCTCACCGACGTTGTGCCTCTTCTTCGAGGTTGCCCTGACTGTCTCTACCATCCCCCATTTGGCGCAGGAGAGTGCACTCGGGGTCGACCATTGGGCTTATCGGCGGCACTCAGTGCCGCCAACTTGCTCATCCTGCCGTCTTCATCACGGTTGGGGAAGTGCTCTGTGACCTTCGTGACTCATTTGATCGATCATTTTTTACGACCCGGCCGGGAACGGGGCGGTCAGCGGCCCGCGAGCCGGAAGTCTAGGGCCGTGCAGCGGCGGCCGGCCGAGACCGTGCGCACCGCCTGACCGATCGCCTTGCGCGAGCCGACGAGGACGACCAACTGCTTGGCGCGGGTGACGGCCGTATACAAAAGGTTCCGCTGGAGCATCATCCATGCTCCCGTGGTGACGGGGATCACCACGGCGGGATATTCACTTCCCTGTGAACGGTGGATGGTCACCGCGTACGCGTGCGCCAGTTCGTCCAGTTCGTCGAACTCGTACGGCACCTCCTCGTCCTCGTCCGTCAGCACCGTGAGGCGCTGGTCCACCGGATCGAGCGAGGTGACCACGCCCACGGTGCCGTTGAAGACACCGTTCTTCCCCTTCTCGTAATTGTTGCGGATCTGGGTGACCTTGTCGCCGACGCGGAAGACCCGACCGCCGAACCGCTTCTCGGGCAGGTCGGGGCGGCCCGGGGTGATGGCCTGCTGGAGCAGCCCGTTGAGCGTGCCGGCCCCGGCCGGGCCGCGGTGCATGGGGGCGAGCACCTGGACGTCGCGGCGCGGGTCGAGGCCGAAGCGGGCGGGGACGCGGCGGGCGGCGACGTCCACGGTGAGCCGGCCGGCCTCCTCCGTGTCGTCCTCGACGAAGAGGAAGAAGTCCTTCATGCCGTCGGTGACCGGATGCTGTCCGGCGTTGATCCGGTGCGCGTTCGTCACCACGCCGGACTGCTGGGCCTGGCGGAACACGCGCGTGAGGCGGACGGCGGGGACCGGGCCGCCGTCGGCGAGCAGATCGCGCAGCACCTCGCCCGCGCCGACGCTGGGGAGCTGGTCGACGTCCCCGACGAAGAGCAGGTGGGCGCCCGGCGGTACGGCCTTCACCAGCTTGTTGGCGAGGAGCAGGTCCAGCATCGAGGCCTCGTCGACGACCACCAGGTCGGCGTCCAGCGGGCGGTCCCGGTCGTAGGCCGCGTCACCGCCGGGCTTGAGCTCCAGCAGCCGGTGGACGGTGGAGGCCTCGGCCCCGGTCAGCTCGGCCAGGCGCTTGGCGGCGCGGCCGGTGGGAGCGGCCAGCACCACCTTGGCCTTCTTGGCGCGGGCCAGCTCCACGATCGAGCGCACCGTGAAGGACTTGCCGCAGCCGGGGCCGCCGGTGAGGACGGCGACCTTCTCGGTGAGCGCGAGCCGGACGGCGGCCTCCTGCTCGGGGGCGAGGTCGGCGCCGGTGCGCTGCCGGAGCCAGCCCAGCGCCTTGTCCCAGGCCACCTCGCGGAAGCCCGGCATCCGGTCCTCCTCGGTGCGCAGCAGGCGCAACACCTGTGCGGAGAGGGACAGTTCGGCGCGGTGGAAGGGGACGAGGTAGACGGCCGTCACGGGGTCCCCGCCGTCCGGGCCGGGGACCTTCTCCCGTACGACGCCGGGGTCCTCGCCCTCCTCCGGGGGCGCCGCGAGTTCGGCGAGGCACTCGATGACCAGGCCCGTGTCGACCTGCAGCAGCTTCACCGCGTCGGCGATCAGCCGCTCCTCGGGCAGATAGCAGTGGCCCTGGTCGGTGGACTGGGACAGCGCGTACTGCAGGCCCGCTTTGACGCGCTCCGGGCTGTCGTGCGGGATGCCGACGGACCGGGCGATCCGGTCGGCGGTGAGGAAGCCGATGCCCCAGACGTCGGCGGCCAGCCGGTAGGGCTGGTTCTTCACGACGGAGATGGAGGCGTCACCGTACTTCTTGTAGATGCGCACGGCGATGGAGGTGGACACCTCGACGGTCTGGAGGAAGAGCATGACCTCCTTGATCGCCTTCTGCTCCTCCCAGGCGTCGGCGATCTTCTTCGTGCGCTTCGGGCCGAGCCCGGGCACCTCGACGAGGCGCTTCGGCTCCTCCTCGATGATCCTCAGGGTGTCGACGCCGAAGTGCTGGGTGATGCGGTCGGCGAAGACCGGGCCGATGCCCTTGACCAGGCCGGATCCCAGGTAGCGGCGGATGCCCTGGACCGTGGCGGGCAGCACCGTCGTGTAGTTCTCGACGGTGAACTGCTTGCCGTACTGGGGGTGGGAGCCCCAGCGGCCCTCCATGCGCAGCGACTCGCCGACCTGGGCGCCGAGCAGCGCGCCGACGACCGTCAGCAGGTCTGAGGCGCCTCTGCCGGTGTCGACGCGGGCGACCGTGTAGCCGTTCTCCTCGTTCGCGTACGTGATGCGTTCGAGCACGCCTTCCAGGGTGGCAAGTCGCCGCTCTCCCGCCTGGGAGGCCCCCGCCTGATCGGTCATGATCCGACGGTACCGCCCGGCACCGACAGAGCCGCCCGGCCGGTCCGGTCGGTCCTGCCGGTGCCGGAGGGTCCGGCGCCGCGATTCCGGGTCAGTTCTCCGTGACCGTCACACAGGTGCCGACCACATAGCCGGTGACGCCGCTCCTGGTGACCTTCACCCAGCGCTTGCTGACGATGTCGCACTTCTCGTACGAGGAGGTGCCGTAGTACATCGTGCAGGACGCCGACGCGCTCTGGCCCCTGTTGAGCTGGGCGAGGGCGGTGCCGCCGGTGCTCGTCGTGGAACGGATGATCACGGTTTCCAGGGCCTTCGCCGTACAGCCGGCCGCGGCCGCCGGAGTGGCGACGACGAACGAGGTCCCGACGAGGGCGGCGGCCCCCAGGGCCGCACCGAGAATCCGATCTGCGCGCATGACGCTCTCCCCTGTTTGTTTGGCGCGGGCATGCCACCCGCACGGTCGGAGGCAGCCTAGATCGCTTCCCCCCGCGATTCATCACGATCCGGTTTCGGCCACTCCGGAGTCTTGATTCACCCCCGTGTAATCGATTCCAATCCTTCCTGGCGCGTGGATGTAATCGATTCCACGCCGTTCATGAACCGAATCCACGAGGAGGTGGAGCGGCGATGGCGAGCATCAAGGACGTCGCTGCCGAGGCGGGGGTCTCCGTCGCCACGGTGTCACGCGTCCTGAACGACCATCCGTCGGTCAGCGAGGACGCACGCACCCGCGTGCTGGCCGCCGTCGAGACGCTGGGCTACCGCCCGAACGCCGTCGCCCGGTCGCTGCGCACCGACCAGACCCGCACCCTCGGCCTGGTCATCAGCGACGTCATGAACCCGTACTTCACCGAGCTGGCCCGCTCCGTGGAGGAGGAGGCCCGCGCGCTCGGCTACAGCGTGATCATCGGCAACGCCGACGAACGGCCCGACCTCCAGGACCACCACGTACGGACCCTGCTGGACCGCCGGATCGACGGCCTGCTCGTCTCCCCCACCGACGGCGGCTCGCCGCTGATGCTCGACGCCGCGCGCGCGGGCACGCCCATGGTGTTCGTCGACCGGTGGATCCCGGGTGTCGACGTGCCGGTGGTGCGCGCCGACGGGCGGGCGGCGATCCGGGACCTCGTCGCGCATCTGCACGGGCTGGGGCACCGCAGGCTCGCCATCATCGCGGGCCCGGCCGCCACCACCACCGGCAGCGAGCGCGTCGAGGCCTTCCGGGCCGCCCTGGCCGAGTACGGCCTTCCCCTGCCCGACGCCTACATCGGCCAGGGCGACTTCCAGGCCGAGAGCGGGCTCCGGGTCACCGACGGCTTCCTCGACCTGCCCGAGCCGCCCGAGGCCGTCTTCGCCGCCGACAACCTGATGGCGCTCGGCGCGCTGGACGCCGTACGCGCGCGTGGCCTGCGGGTGCCCGACGACATCGCGCTGGCCGCGTTCGACGACATCCGCTGGTTCGTGCACACCGATCCGCCGATCACCGCGATCGCCCAGCCCACGGGCGAGCTGGGCCGGGCCGCCGTACGGGCCCTGGTCGACCGCATCGAGGGACGGCCCCCGCAGTCCGTCACCCTCGCCGCCCGTCTCGTCGTACGCCGGTCCTGCGGCGAGTCGCCGGCGTCCTCGCAGTCACCCGCAACGAACAGGAGCCAGACGTGAGCAACGCGGACGAGTTGCTGCGCATCGAAGGCATACGCAAGACCTTCCCCGGGGTGGTCGCGCTCGACGGCGTCGACTTCGACCTGCGCCGGGGCGAGGTGCATGTGCTGCTCGGTGAGAACGGCGCGGGCAAGAGCACCCTCATCAAGATGCTCTCCGGCGCCTACCGCCCCGACGCCGGGCGGATCCTGGCGGGCGGCGAGGAGGTGCGCATCCACGGCGCACAGGACTCCGAGCGCCTCGGGATCGCCACCATCTACCAGGAGTTCAACCTCGTCCCCGATCTGACGGTCGCCGAGAACATCTTCCTCGGGCGGCAGCCACGCCGCTTCGGGATGATCGACCGCAAGAAGATGGAGGCCGACGCGGCCGTCCTGCTGGAGCGGGTCGGGGTGAACGTGTCGCCCCGCGCGCGCGTGCGTGAACTCGGCATCGCGCGGCTGCAGATGGTCGAGATCGCCAAGGCGCTGAGCCTGGACGCGCGTGTGCTGATCATGGACGAGCCGACCGCCGTGCTGACCTCCGAGGAGGTCGACAAGCTCTTCGCCATCGTGCGCAGGCTGCGCGAGGACGGCGTGGGGATCGTCTTCATCACGCACCACCTGGAGGAGATCGCCGCCCTCGGCGACCGGGTCACGGTCATCCGTGACGGCAGGTCGGTGGGCCAGGTCCCCGCTTCCACGCCCGAGGACGAGCTCGTACGCCTCATGGTGGGCCGTTCCATCGAGCAGCAGTACCCGCGCGAGCGCGCCGCCAGGGGCGCCGCCCTGCTGTCCGTCGAGGGGCTCACCCGCGACGGCGTCTTCCACGACGTCAGTTTCGAGGTGCACGCCGGTGAGGTCGTCGGCGTCGCCGGGCTCGTCGGCGCCGGTCGTACGGAGGTCGTCCGGGCGGTCTTCGGGGCGGACCCCTACGACCAGGGGGCCGTGAAGGTCTCCGGCGTCCCCGTCCCCGGGTCCGACGTCAACGCCGCGATGACCGCGGGCATCGGCCTGGTGCCCGAGGACCGCAAGGGTCAGGGGCTGGTGCTCGACCAGTCGGTCGAGGAGAACCTCGGCCTGGTGACCATGCGGGCCGCGACCCGCGGCGGGCTGGTGGACCTGAAGGCCCAGCGCGAGGCGGCCGCCCGGATCGCCGGGCAGCTCGGGGTACGGATGGCCGGACTCCACCAGCACGTGCGCACGCTGTCCGGCGGCAACCAGCAGAAGGTCGTCATCGGCAAGTGGCTGCTCGCCGACACCAAGGTGCTGATCCTCGACGAGCCCACGCGCGGCATCGACGTCGGCGCCAAGGTCGAGATCTACCAGCTCGTCAACGAGCTGACGGCCGCCGGAGCCGCCGTCCTGATGATCTCCAGCGACCTTCCCGAGGTGCTCGGCATGAGCGACCGGGTGCTGGTGATGGCCCAGGGCCGGATCGCCGGTGAACTCCCGGCGGAGGAAGCCACCCAGGACGCGGTGATGGCCCTCGCCGTCAGCACCCCCACCACTCCCACCACCCCTACGACCACTGAAGTGGAGGCCGGCCGTGGCCGCTGACACGCTCAAGAGCACCACGGGCGCCGGTGGCGCCGCGGCGGTCCGCCGTCTGCTCCTCGACAACGGCGCGCTCACCGCGCTGATCGTCCTCGTCGTCGCCATGTCGGCGCTGTCGGGCGACTTCCTGACCACGGACAACCTGCTGAACGTGGGTGTCCAGGCGGCCGTGACCGCCATCCTCGCCTTCGGCGTGACCTTCGTGATCGTCTCGGCGGGCATCGACCTGTCGGTCGGTTCCGTGGCCGCGCTGTCGGCCACCGTGCTGGCGTGGAGCGCCACCCAGCACGGCGTACCGGTCGCCCTGGCCGTGGTCCTCGCCGTCGGCACCGGCATCGCCGCCGGGCTGGTGAACGGTTTCCTCATCGCCTACGGCAAGCTGCCGCCGTTCATCGCGACGCTCGCGATGCTGTCGGTGGCCCGCGGTCTGTCGCTGGTGATCTCCGAGGGCTCCCCGATCGCCTTCCCCGGCTCGGTCTCGCACCTCGGGGACACCCTCGGCGGCTGGCTGCCGGTGCCGGTGCTGGTCATGGTCGTCATGGGGCTCGTCGCGGCGTTCGTGCTCGGCCGGACGTACATCGGCCGCTCGATGTACGCCATCGGCGGCAACGAGGAGGCGGCCCGGCTGTCCGGGCTGCGGGTGAAGAGGCAGAAGCTCGCGATCTACGCCCTGTCCGGTGTGTTCGCGGCCGCCGCCGGCGTCGTGCTCGCCGCCCGGCTGTCCTCCGCGCAGCCGCAGGCCGCCGACGGCTACGAGCTGGACGCGATCGCCGCGGTCGTCATCGGCGGCGCCTCCCTCGCGGGCGGCACGGGCAAGGCCTCGGGCACCCTGGTCGGCGCGCTGATCCTGGCGGTGCTGCGCAACGGGCTCAACCTGCTGAACGTCTCCGCCTTCTGGCAGCAGGTCGTCATCGGTGTCGTCATCGCGCTGGCGGTGCTCCTGGACACGGTCCGCCGCAAGGCCGGGGCGACCCCGGCGGCGGCCGGTGCCGGACTCGGCGGGGGCAAGGGCCGGCAGGCCGCGACGTACGGTCTCGCGGCCGTGGTGACCGTGGCGATCGTCGGCGCGACCTCCTTCCTGCACGGCGGCAGCTCCCCGGCGGCCGACCCGAAGGTCGGCCTCGCCCTGTCCACCCTCAACAACCCGTTCTTCGTGCAGATCCAGGCGGGTGCCAGGGCCGAGGCGAAGAAGCTGGGCGTGGACCTGACGGTCACGGACGCGCAGAACGACGCCTCGCAGCAGGCCAACCAGCTGCAGAACTTCACCAGTTCCGGCTTCGACTCGATCATCGTGAACCCGGTCGACTCGGACGCGGCCGGCAACTCCGTCAAGGCCGCCGGGAAGGCGGAGATCCCGGTCATCGCGGTGGACCGGGGCGTCAACAAGGCCACCGTGGACGCGCTGGTCGCCTCCGACAACGTGGCCGGCGGTGAGCTGGCCGCGAAGACGGTCGCCGAGAAGCTGGGCGGCACCGGCAAGATCGTGATCCTGCAGGGCCAGGCCGGCACCTCCGCCGCCCGGGAGCGGGCGGAAGGTTTCGCCAAGGGACTCAAGGCCTACCCCGGCATCCAGGTGCTGGCCCAGCAGCCCGCCGACTTCGACCGCACCAAGGGCCTCGACGTGATGTCGAACCTGCTCCAGGCCCATCCGGACGTCCAGGGCGTCATCGCCGCCAACGACGAGATGGCGCTCGGCGCGATCAAGGCGCTGGGCGCCAAGGCCGGCAGGTCCGTCCAGGTCGTCGGCTTCGACGGTACCCCCGACGGCCTCACGGCCGTTGAACAGGGCACGCTGTACGCGTCCGTGGCGCAGCAGCCGTCCGAGCTGGGCAGGATCGCCGTGGACAACGCGCTCAGGGCGCTGCAGGGCAAGAAGGTCGAGGAGACGGTGAAGGTGCCGGTGAAGGTGGTCACGAAGGAGAACGTGGCCGGCTTCAGCGGCTGACAACGGCGCGAGAGCGGGCGGTCGCCCCGGCGGGGCCTCACTGCGGTGGGGCCCCGCCCGGTGGGGACCGCCCCGTCTCACGTCACATAGCAGGGGAGTTCTCTCATGTACGACTACGACCTCCTGGTCGTAGGGTCGGCCAACGCCGACCTGGTGATCGGCGTCGAGCGCAGGCCCGCGGCCGGCGAGACGGTCCTCGGTTCCGACCTGGCCGTCCACCCCGGCGGCAAGGGCGCGAACCAGGCCGTCGCGGCCGCCCGCCTCGGCGCCCGTACGGCCCTGCTGGCCCGGGTCGGCGACGACGCGTACGGCCGGCTGCTGCTCGACTCGCAGCGGGCGGCCGGGGTCGACACGGTGGGCGTGCTGGTGGGCGGTGCGCCGACGGGGGTCGCGCTGATCACCGTGGACCCGTCGGGCGACAACAGCATCGTGGTGTCACCGGGCGCGAACGGGCGGCTGACGCCGGAGGACGTGCGGGCGGCCGCCTGCCTCTTCCAGACCTCCCGGGTGGTGTCGGCGCAGCTGGAGATCCCGCTGGAGACGGTCGTGGCGGTGGCGGCGAGCCTGGCGCCGGACAGCCGTTTCGTACTGAACCCCTCCCCGCCGCGCCCGCTGCCCGCCGTACTGCTCGCGGCCTGCGACCCGCTGATCGTCAACGAGCACGAGGCCAAGGTGCTGCTGGGCGAGGCCTACGACACGGCGTCCGGGCCCGAGGACTGGGCGCGGATCCTGCTCGCGAAGGGGCCGCGGTCGGTGGTGGTGACGCTGGGCGCGGAGGGCGCGCTGGTGGCGTCGGCGGAGGGCGGTGTGGAGCGCGTGCCGTCGGTGAAGGTGGACGCCGTGGACACGACGGGCGCGGGCGACTCCTTCACCGCGGCGCTTGCGTGGAAGCTGGGCACGGGTGCCTCCCTGGCCGAGGCGGCGGCGTACGCGGCGCGGGTCGGCGCGGTGGCGGTGACCCGGCCCGGCGCGCAGGAGTCGTTCCCGACGGCGGAGGAGGTCGAGGCGCTGCACCGGGCCGGCGGGGAGAGCGGACCGGGCGGCGCGGCCGGAGTGCCCCTGCGAGGCGAGGCCCTGTGAAGAAGGCCGGGATCCTCAACCGTCATCTCTCCGGGGCGCTGGCCGAACTGGGCCACGGGGACGGGGTGCTGGTGTGCGACGCCGGCATGCCGATCCCGCACGGCCCGCGGGTGGTCGACCTCGCGTTCAGGGCGGGGGTGCCGTCGTTCGCGGAGGTGGTGGAGGGCCTGCTGGAGGAACTGGTCGTGGAGGGCGCCACGGCGGCCTCGGAGGTACGGGAGGCGAACCCCGGGGCGGCGGGGCTGCTGGCGGGCCACTTCAGCGAGCTGGTCTACGTCTCCCACGAGCGGCTGAAGGAACTGTCGGCGGGGGCGCGGCTGGTGGTCCGGACGGGAGAGGCGCGCCCGTACGCGAACGTGCTGCTCCGCTGCGGCGTGTTCTTCTGACCGCTCACCCGTCGGCATACTTCGAGGGGCCCGGTCCGTCGACCAGGCCCCTCGGCTCACCCCCTCCATCAGAACCCCCGTGATCCCCCCAGATCCCCCTCCAGAAGTCCTGACGCCATGTGAGACACGCGGGGGGTGGGGAGGGTTGCGCGGCGTCCGAAGATTTTTCCGGTCGCCGGCGGGGCGGTCCTCTCCTAGGCGGAGGGCACGGCGGCCTCGGCCTCGGGGGCGGGCGGCAGGGGGTCGGAGACGAACGATCCCCGTGCCCTCACGGTCACCACCAGCCCCCGGTCCCGAAGGATGTCCAAGGCACGGCGGACTGTGCCCGGACCGACTTTGTACTCGTGCGTCATGGTCAGTTCGCCAGGCAGCCGGGTGCCCGGAGGGTACGCGCCGGAACGAGTCTTCCGGCGTCAGGAGATTCCGCAGCGTCGGTGTCGACCCCGTCACCGGCGAAGAGGCGTTCGTGGACGCACGGCCCGGCGGTCTCCTCGAGGAGCTGGCCGACGCGCACGCCCTGAAGGCCGCCGCCGTCCTCGTGACGGTCGTCGGCGTCGTCCTGGAGGGAGGCAGATCCTCGGACACCGAACTCGCCGCCTTCGTACCGGCGTTGCACGCGGCGCTCGAGGAGTGCGTCGGCATCATGGCGGCGGACGGAGAGCGGTGACACAGAGGGCCCACCGACCGCCGGGCTCCGGAGGTGTCACGGCGGTCAGGGCCCCTCAGACATTTGAGTGTGACTGTATGAGTTACGGTCCGCGTATTCCATTGCCATGGAGAATGGGACGACAGTAGAGGGGAAAATACTGGACTCCGAACAGGAGGTTCGCCATGTCCTCTCCACCGCCGATCGACGCGCGCAAAGCACTGGATTTCCTCAGATCCAGTGGTCTGGTCGATCTCAGCATGCCCCTGGAGCGTGTCGTCGGTCAGGTCAGCCAGCTGGACGATGTCGCAGGCTACGTACTGGCCTGGGAACGCTACGTGCTGGTCGTCGCCAGCGACGTAGCCGACGTCGCAGCGCCTGCAGACGTCTGACCTGCTGAACAAGGTGACTGCCGGGAGGAACACGGTGGAAGAAGGAGAACCCGGCGTCCGGTCATCTCGAAGGCGCGCGGTGGAGGACCGGGCTGTTGCCTGGCTCGCTGCGCGCCGGGCCATGCTGGACCCACGCAACGCCCAGCCGGGAACGGTACTGTTCACCCGCAAAGCTCTGATCGAGACGGCCTTTTTGGTGGGGTTGCGTGCCCGCCTCGACGGCACACCTCTTTCCGGTGACTATGCGGAAATTCTTGAACAGGTTCAGGACGTCGCGCGGCAACCCTCTTACCGAGAAATGGTCGCGCGGGACGAAAAAGCCCTCCTGCTGTATGCGGGGACGTACGCCGCACTGCGGCTCTGTGGCCGTGAGGACCTGGAATTCCGGCACCTCATCCAGCAGGCCACGAGCGGCGGGTACGCGGCGGCGTTCGAGCGAGTTCCCTATCGGCAACTGGATCTGCTGCACACCCTGTACCTGTGCGGGATCGAACACGATCTGTCCGCCTTGGACACGGTTCTGCCGTTCAGCATTCTGTGCCGGCGTCCGAATGTCCTCAAACTGGCCGACCGTGACGTCTACGCCATCACTCACACGCTGTTCTACGTCACGGACTTCGGCATGCGTGAGCCTGTATGGCCCCGCGGCTACAACCCTGGCGAGGCCGTCGAACTCCTCGAAGCACTCCTCGCCCTGGCCGAGGCACATGCGAACGCCGACTTGGTCGGGGAGCTGTTGTGCTGCCTGTACTGCCTCGGCATCACCGAATCGCAAGCGGCACACCGGGCCTGGGAGTTCCTGGAATCCGTCCAGGAGGACAACGGGCGCGTGAACGGGCCCGAGGGGATCCTCCACCCCGGACTGGACAGTGACGACGACGACTTCCGCCACTGGGCAGAGGGATACCACACCACCGTCGTCGCCGCCCTGGCCGGCCTTCTCGGGCGAAGCCCCCGACGCCTCGACAGGCCTCGCCCTGACCTGCCACCTGCGGATGTCTCCCTGACGGTGCCCCTCAGGCGCGCTGTTCTGTGGCTGTGCGACGAAAGCATGAGGAAGGACGCACGCCTGGGGCTGGCCGGAATCACGGCCGCCGCTGTCGGGGCCGCCGCGATCCGCGAACACCACGTCGTCCGGCCTGCGCTCGAGCACTACGCAGCGAGCGTCACCGACTGGCCCCCTGCCTTCTGGCAGGAACAGGGCATGGAAGTCGCGGGAGAGTTCGCCTTGGCCCTCCGCGCGGCGGGCGTCGGTTGTCCCTCCCTGGAACACTTCCTCAAAGCCACAGCCGACGTGGTCAGCTCACTCGACAGAATCCCAGCCGATGTCTCGGACAATGTGCACCGGCTGATCAGCCTCGGCTTCCTCAGCCCGTCGGCCGCCGCCATCCCTCGCCAGACCGTGCCGCACGAACGACACGGCTACCCGCTCCAGGCCGCTGTCTCCCTGTGCGAAGCGAGAAAGACCTACCACCTCGGCCAGATCGCAGCCACCATCCGCACCCTTGCCCGAGACGGATGGGGTCGTCACCGCATCACCCGGGACGCCGTCTCCTTCCTCATCGCCCAGCAGCACACGACAGGGGCGTTCGGATACCCCGCCTGCGACGACCGGACGACACGCGACCAAGCCCGGTACGCCTGGAGCCGAAGCGCAGTAACAGCCCTCGCCGCCGCCGCAGATCCTCCAGCCCTGCATCGGTGAGTGCTGTCTCAGAGCGATGGTCCGGTCGTCTCCGCGCTGTGCCGTTGATCCGGCGCAGGGGCACGGTCGCGCCGGGAGCCGCTGAGGAACTGTCCCGGTCCCCGTCCCTGGCCTTCACCGGCTCTGCTCGAGCCGGTGAAGGCTGTCAGGGACGGAGAACCGTGCTTCCCCCAGCAGTCCTGAGGTACGCGCCGAGGGTCTGGAGGGCGTTCCAGGCCTTCGGGTCGGTGCCGTCTCCGAGGGGATAGTGGAGGGCCGGGGACGGTGGTGAGCCGAGTGGGCGCGGCTGTGTGGCGATGGGTGGGCGGCCCGCGCGGGGAAGGCCGATCCTTTCCACGTCGCGTGATCCCAGGGTGAACGAGACCGGGAGGGGCGGGCCCTCCACCTGCGGCGGCAGGGTCAGGTCGGCGCGGGCCGCGCGGACGGTGGTGAGCATCGTCGTCAGGCCGTGTTCCGTGACAAGGGTCGCGGCGAGGGATTCCAGGGCGTCGAGAGGGACGTCCTGAGGTCGCTCGTAGCCGAGGGTGAGGTTGACCTCCTCGGCGACGCCGGCCGTCGTACGGGCGACGCGCTGCGTGGCGATGGCCGGACGGTCGGGGGCGCCCACGGCGACGAGTTGGGTGGGGGCGGGGGCCCGGTCCCGGGCGAGGTCGGTCAACTGGTGCGGTGACCAGGGCAGGTTGACCGGCTCGGCCGTGCCCCAGCCGACGGGCGGGGAGCCGGTGAGGTGCCGCCACGCCGCCTCCAGCGCACGGCCGAAAACAAGCCGCTCGCCGGGCACGTGCACCGTGCGGAACGCGAGGGTGAGCTGCCGGTGCTCGGTGGGAGCGGCTTCCGCGGTGAAGGCGTCGGCGAGGGTGCCGTCGATCGGCGCGAACGTACCGTCCCGCCAGCCAAGTCGCGCCCCGGACAGCCCGTCGTAGTAGCCGCCCTGCGGATCCTGCACGACCCAGCGATTGGGCGCCCCACCGAGTGCGGTGCGCAGGGGGAGGGTGAGGCATACGCGTGGGGGCGTGACGAGGTGGAGGGCGCGGTTCGACTGTGCCGTGGCGCGGAGGACGTCGGAGAACCAGGCGGTGAGCGGCAGGACCGGGCGGTCGGCCAGGACGACGGCGGTCGAGTCGGTCAGCGCGTCGACGATCGGGAAGTCCTGGGTTCCGTGAGGCTCGTCGGGGACGGTGACTCGGGTGGTGTGGGCTGTTCCGGGCGGCCAGGTGGTTCCACCGAGGAGCATGGTCAGGCGTCCGCACACGGATCCCGCCAGTGGCTCCGCCTCGGGGGCCGCCGTGGAGGCGCGTACCTCGGTCCACCAGTACGGCGCCTGCGGAGCGGCGGTCTGGGCACCCAGAAGGCGCCCTGCCTCACCCGGCACGTGGACGAGCAGCGGAGCCTCCACCGACACCAGCGGGCGGCCCTCAGCCGTGCACAGTTGGACGACCGCACCGTCATCCGTGGCCGTCAGTTCCAGGTCAGGACCACCGGCGTGCAGAGCGGCCAGCAGCGACGCCTGGTCGGGCATCTTCGGGGTGAGGGCGATGACGTCTTCGGTCATACAAGGCTGCCGTGTTTCCGGCGCAAGCGGTCGTCACGGTGTGAGGCAGCCATGGTCACCAGCATCCCGACCACTCTTCCAGGGCATCGAGAGAGGCACATTCCCGTGGCTCCTGCTCGGCAATGCTGCCGATTCCAGGGGAAATGGACTGCTGTGCAAGCCAAGGCAGGACACTCGCTGCTGAAAGGCCAAGGCCATGAGCCTCGCGCAATTTCAGAAGCCACTCTCGTCCAGCCTCGAAGGCCCGCTCGCCCGCCGCAGTCCGCGGCTCGTAGCCCGCCGCATTGTCCTCAGGACTGGCCCACACATAGCCGAGGGTCTCCCCCTTGTCCTGGACCGTGAAGTAGCGCACAGGCTGGTCGGTGGTCTCGTGGTACTCCTCTTCGGAGGGTGGCAACGCGGACCGGAGCCGTCGGGATCGAACAGGGACCTCGAACGTCCCCCATGCGTCGTCGTACGCGGGCCCCTCGATCCTGACGTCCTCGAAGCCGTGCGCCGTGGGGGTCGCATAGCGGTTCTCGTCGCCCGGTGTAGGGACACAGCCGAGAAGCTCCGTGATCTCTTTCAAGGCGAGCGCGAGACGCGGGGCGTTCTCGTCATGCACGGCGATCTGTTCGCGTCCCCGGGTGTCCACGGTCAGCCAGGCGTCGGAATAGGTCTCCAGCGTCACCGTCAGGAGACCACGCCTCCAGACGTCCGCCTGGATCGAGAAGAGTTGTTCAGCACGGTGCCAGGCCCCCTGTACGGACCACAGGCCAGGAACACGCACACGGACACCAACAGCGGCATCGCCGTACAGGGAGTCGGCATGTGCCGCGGCTGAAGACAGTGCGGTCGCAGGCGCGAGCGGGTCCTCCCCCAAGGGAATACCGACCTCTTGGAAAAGAAGCCCACGCTTGTCCCCCATGGAGCGTGCGGAGAGACTTGCCTCGGCGCCAGGTGCCGCGATGCCTACCTTGGCGAGGATGCTCCAAACCGCCACAGCCGGTTCCGCCGCACGCGAGGGCGCAACCCCTTGGTCGCCAGGAGCGATCTCCCAGGTCCAGTCACCGATGGGATCCGTGGTGATCACAGCATGCCCTTCCGCAGAACACCGCGCACACCGACCACGTCGATGTCCCAGCCCGTCACACCGCTCCCCCGTTGTCTGTGCGCCCCACAGAGCATCGAACGTATTATCGCATGAGCAGTTGCAAAGCGACGGGGTGTCAGACGGCCGCCGGATGTTTTCCGACATCCGGCGGCCGTCCGTGTGTTCGCCCGGTTGCAGGGTCAGAGAACGTGCTGGACGAACCTCTCCGCCGTCTCCGCCAGCACCTCGCGGCCGTCCCGGGCCCACAGCCCGTCGTTGAACAGTTCGACCTCGATGGAGCCGGTGTAGCCGGCTGCCTCCACGTACCCCAGCCACTCGCGCATGTCGATCGCGCCGTCGCCGATCTGGCCGCGGCCGTTGAGGACGCCCTCGGGCAACGGGGTCGTCCAGTCCGCCAGTTGGAAGGTGTGGATACGGCCGGAGGCACCCGCGCGGGCGATCTGGGCGGGGGCCTGGTCGTCCCACCAGATGTGGTACGTGTCGACCGTGACGCCGACCTGGTGGGCCGGGAAGCGTTCCGCGAGGTCCAGGGCCTGGGTGAGGGTGGAGACCACGCAGCGGTCGGAGGCGTACATGGGGTGGAGGGGTTCGATCGCCAGCTTCACTCCGTGGTCCTCGGCGTAGGGGCCCAGGACCGACAGGGCGTCCGCGATGCGTTCGCGGGCGCCGTGCAGGTCCTTGGAGCCCGGCGGGAGGCCGCCCGAGACCAGGACCAGCACCTCGGTGCCGAGGACCGCCGCCTCCTCGACCGCCCGGCGGTTGTCGTCCAGGGCCTTGGTGCGTTCGGCCGGGTCGATCGCCGTGAAGAAGCCGCCCCGGCACAGGGTCGTCACCGTCAGGCCCGCGTCGCGGACCAGCTTGGCGGTCGCCTCGAGGCCGTACGTCTGGACCGGCTCGCGCCACAGGCCGACGTTCGTGACGCCCAAGTCGTCGCACGCGGCGACCAGTTCGGGCATCGACAGCTGCTTCACCGTCATCTGGTTGAGGGAGAAGCGGGACAGGGAGCCGGTCACTGGGTCACTCCGTACAGGGCGAGGAGGGTCTTCATACGGTCCTCGGCCAGCTTCGGGTCGGGGAACAGGCCCAGGCCGTCGGCGAGTTCGTAGGCGCGGGCGAAGTGCGGCAGGGAACGGGCCGACTGCAGGCCGCCGACCATCGTGAAGTGCGACTGGTGGCCGGCCAGCCAGGCCAGGAAGACCACGCCCGTCTTGTAGAAACGGGTGGGGGTCTGGAAGAGGTGGCGGGAGAGCTCGACCGTGGGGTCCAGCAACCCCCTGAAGCCGGCCGTGTTCCCCGTGTCCAGGACGCGGACGGCCTCCGCCGCCAGCGGGCCCAGCGGGTCGAAGATGCCGAGCAGGGCGTGGCTGAAGCCCTGCTCGTCGCCCGCGATCAGCTCGGGGTAGTTGAAGTCGTCGCCGGTGTAGCAGCGGACGCCCTGCGGGAGCCTGCGGCGGATGTCGATCTCCCGCTCGGCGTCCAGCAGGGAGACCTTGATGCCGTCGACCTTGTCGGGGTGCGCGGCGATGACCTCCAGGAAGGTGTCCGTCGCCGCGTCCAGGTCGGACGAGCCCCAGTAGCCCTCCAGCGCCGGGTCGAACATCGGGCCCAGCCAGTGCAGGATCACCGGGTCGGCGGCCTGGCGCAGGAGATGGCCGTAGACCTCCAGGTAGTCCTCCGGGCCGGAGGCGGCCGCGGCCAGGGCGCGGGAGGCCATCAGGATCGCCTGGGAGCCGGATGCCTCGACGAGCGCGAGCTGCTCCTCGTACGCCGCCCGGACCTCGGCGAGGGAGGCCGGGCCGGTGAGCTGGTCGGTGCCGACGCCGCAGGCGATAAGGCCGCCCACCGCCTTCGCCTCCGCCGCCGACCTGCGGATCAGCTCGGCCGCGCCCGCCCAGTCCAGGCCCATGCCGCGCTGGGCGGTGTCCATCGCCTCGGCGACACCGAGTCCGTGCGACCACAGGTGACGGCGGAAGGCGAGGGTGGCGTCCCAGTCGATCGCGGCGGGCGCATCGGGGGTGGTGTCCGCGAAGGGGTCGGCGACCACGTGCGCCGCCGAGAAGACCGTACGGGAGGTGAAGGGGGCGCCGGTGGTGACGATGAGGGGTTCCGTGCGGGGTTCGTACGTCCTCAGGCCGCCGTTCGTGTAGGGCAGTCGGACGGTCACAGCGCGATCTCCGGGACGTCGAGGCGGCGGCCCTCGGCCGAGGACTTCAGGCCCAGCTCGGCGAGCTGGACGCCACGGGCGCCGGCGAGGAGGTCCCAGTGGTACGGGGCGCCGGCGTAGACGTGCTTGAGGAACAGCTCCCACTGGGCCTTGAAGCCGTTGTCGAAGTCGCCGTTGTCCGGGACCTCCTGCCACTGGTCGCGGAAGACCTCGGTGGCGGGGATGTCCGGGTTCCAGACGGGCTTGGGGGTGGCCGAGCGGTGCTGGACGCGGCAGTTGCGCAGGCCCGCGACGGCCGAGCCCTCCGTGCCGTCGACCTGGAACTCCACCAGTTCGTCGCGGTTGACGCGGACGGCCCAGGAGGAGTTGATCTGGGCGATGGCGCCGCCCTCGAGCTCGAAGATGCCGTACGCGGCGTCGTCGGCGGTGGCGTCGTAGGGCTTGCCGTTCTCGTCCCAGCGCTGCGCGATGTGGGTGGTGGCGATGGCCTGGACGGACTTCACCCGGCCGAACAGCTCGTGGAGCACGTACTCCCAGTGCGGGAACATGTCGACGACGATGCCGCCGCCGTCCTCGGCGCGGTAGTTCCACGACGGGCGCTGGGCGGCCTGCCAGTCGCCCTCGAAGACCCAGTAGCCGAACTCGCCGCGGACGGACAGGATCCGGCCGAAGAAGCCGCCGTCGATCAGCCGCTTCAGCTTGAGCAGGCCGGGGAGGAAGAGCTTGTCCTGGACGACGCCGTGCTTGACGCCGGCCGCGCCCGCGAGCTTCGCCAGCTCCAGGGCGCCCTCCAGACCGGTGGCCGTCGGCTTCTCCGTGTAGATGTGCTTGCCCGCCGCGATCGCCTTCTTGATCGCCTCCTCGCGGGCCGAGGTGACCTGGGCGTCGAAGTAGATGTCGACCGTGGGGTCGGCGAGGACGGCGTCGACGTCCGTGGAGACGTGCTCCAGGCCGTGCTGCTCGGCAAGCGCCTTCAGCACGTGCTCGCGGCGGCCGACGAGGATCGGTTCCGGCCACAGCACGGTGCCGTCGCCGAGGTCGAGGCCGCCCTGCTCGCGGAGGGCGAGGATGGAGCGGACGAGGTGCTGGCGGTAGCCCATGCGCCCGGTCACGCCGTTCATGGCGATTCGCACCGTCTTGCGGGTCACGTCGGTCCCTTCGTAGGCGTTGTACGCGGTTGTGCGCGCCGCGTACGCCTCTTCCTGATCAGCGTTACAGCAAGCGCTTTCTATCCAAGAAGAAGCTAGCCTCTGACCAGTGGTCCGGACAAGACCGTGTCCATCCCGAGTTGTTCGAGGGGGCGAACAGAGGGGGCCTGTGGCCTTAGGGTCTGCTCGACATGCCCGGACCGGTCCGCTCGGCGAACCCGGAACCGTGACCGCGGCCGGCCTGTCTACGTGGACGTATGAGGACGTACGACGAGATGCGCGACCGGAGGACGACGAGATGACGGTGACCCTGGCGGACGTGGCGGCCCGCGCGCAGGTCTCGCCCGCGACGGTGTCGCGCGTGCTGAACGGGAACTACCCCGTCGCCGCCTCCACCCGGGAACGGGTGCTGCGGGCGGTGGACGAGCTGGACTATGTGCTGAACGGACCCGCCAGCGCCCTGGCGGCGGCGACTTCCGACCTGGTGGGCATCCTGGTCAACGACATCGCCGACCCCTTCTTCGGGATCATGGCGAGCGCGATCCAGTCGGAGATCGGGGGGCCGGGCGGACGGGCCGGGGGCGAGCGGCTGGCGGTGGTCTGCAACACCGGGGGCTCGCCGGAGCGCGAGCTGACCTACCTCACCCTGCTGCAGCGGCAGCGGGCCGCGGCCGTGGTGCTGACCGGCGGGGCCATGGAGAACGAGCCGCACGCGACGGCGGTGGCGGCGAAGCTGCGCAAGCTCGGCGAGGCGGGGACCCGGATCGTGCTGTGCGGGCGGCCGCCGGCGCCGGACACCTCGGCGATCGCGCTCACCTTCGACAACCGCGGGGGCGGGCGGGAGCTGACCGAGCACCTGATCGGGCTCGGGCACCGGCGGCTGGGGTACATCGCCGGTCCCGAGGAGCGGACGACGACCCGGCACCGGCTGGAGGGGCACCGGGCGGCGCTGGCGGCGGCGGGGATCGAGGAGGATCCCCGGTGGACCGTGCACGGGCGGTACGACCGGCGGGCGGGGTACGAGGCGACGCTGGAGTTGCTGCGCCGGGACCCGACGCTGACGGCCGTCGTCGCCGCGAACGACTCCGTGGCGCTCGGCGCGTGCGCGGCGCTGCGGGACTCGGGGCTGCGGATCCCGGAGGACGTGTCCGTCGCGGGCTTCGACGACCTGCCGTTCAGCATCGACGCGGTGCCTTCGCTGACGACGGTGCGGCTGCCGCTGGCGGAGGCGGGGGCGCGGGCGGGGCGTATCGCGATGGGGCGTGAGGAGCCGCCGCCGGGCGGGATCGCGACGGTTCGGGGGGAGCTGATGGTGCGGGGGTCCTCCGGGGTGCCGCGGGGGTAGGGCGCCGTCGTTCCGGCGACGCGCCCTTGCGCGGGGTGGACGGCCCGGGGGCTTGCAGCCCCCCGACCCCCGCTTCGGCCCTGAACGGGCCTCGTCCTCGAACGCCGGACGGGCTGATGGGTGGCGGCCGGGGCCTGGAAGGGCCGGTCCCCGCAGGCCATCGATGGGCCGGGTGCGGGGGAGGGACCGCCGGGGTGTGGCCGGAAATCGCTGGCCGGTGCTCAGATGTGGCCTGATCGGTCGTGTACGGGTGACAGTAGTGACTATGAAGCTCGCCTTCTCCACCCTCGGTGTTCCCGGGCTGCCGCTCTCCGACGTGCTGCGGCTCGCGTCCTCTCACGGCTTCCACGGTGTGGAGCTGCGCGCCCATCCGGAGGAGCCGGTTCATCCGGGTCTGGGGGCCGCCGAACGGGCCGACGCCGCCGCCGCGTTCAAAACTGCGGGCGTCGAGGTCCTGGGCGTGGCCGGGTACACGCGCATGGCCGCGCCGGGGGACGACGAGCCCGTGATCGAGGAGGTCCGGGGGCTCGTCGGTCTCGCCCGTGACCTCGGGGCGCCCTTCGTCCGGGTCTTCCCCGGCGGGGTCGACGGCCAGACCCCCGCCGAGGCCGACGCCGTGGCAGCGCGCCGGCTCGGCACCGCCGCCGAGCACGCCGCCGACCTCGGCGTACGCATCCTGCTGGAGACCCACGACTCCCATCGCACCGGCGCCGACGCCATGCGCGTCCTCGGCCTGGTCGGGCACCGTCAGGTGGGCGCCCTGTGGGACGTGATGCACACCTGGCTGGGCGGCGAGCAGCCGCAGGAGACCTTCGCGGCGCTGTCGCCGTATCTCGGATACGTGCAGGTCAAGGACATCGCCTCGGCCGAGGACACCACCCCGCTGGCCCTGGGCGCCGGCGTGCTGCCCCTCGCGGACTGCGTGGAGGTGCTGTCACGGCACGGCTGGGACGGGTGGCTGTGCTGGGAGTACGAGAAGCGGTGGTACGCGGACGCCGAGCCGCTGGAGGGCCTGCTCGGCCCCGGGCGGGAGCACCTGGGCCGGCTGCTCAACGACTCGGCCTGAACGGTCCGTCAGGTCCGCTCAGATCCGCTCAGGTCCGCGTCAGGTCCGCGGCCGGGGCGCGAGCTTCGTGTCCGGGTGCAGGCACCACTCCAGCACGGCGGGCCAGGAGCCGTAGCCGGCGTCCAGGTCGAGGTGGGCCGCGCCGGGGAGGAGTTCGGCGGTGAGGCCCAGCGGGTCGCCGTAGGCCCGCTGGGCGCCCTCGGGGAGGTACGGGTCGTCGTCGCCGGCGACGAGCCGGGTGGGGTGGGGGAGCCGGAGCCCGTCGAGCGGCGGCGGCCCGAACTCCGCGACCTCCGGGTGGCGTGCGAGGACGGTGCCGGAGGGCGGGGACACCAGCAGCACCCGGTCGGCCTCCGCCACCCCGGGCACCTCCCGGGCCACGGCGTGCAGCCAGAGGACCGCGGAGAGGCTGTGGGCGAGGACGACCCGCTCCCGGCCGCCGTCGAACCCGGCGAGGTGCCGCTCCAGTTCGCCCAGCCAGACCTCCAGGGACGGGTCGTCGGGGTCCGGCAGCTGGGGGTAGGTGACGGGGTGGCCGAGCGCGGTGAGGCGGTCGGCGAGCCAGTGCTGCCAGTGGGCCCCGGGGCGGTGGTTCTGCCAGCCGTGCAGGATGAGGAAGGAGGGTGAGGTGGGCATGGCCCGATGATTTCCGACCGCGACTCACCAGGTCCAGTTAATCTTCTGCGGTGGAACCGTTAAGCGCCGCCTTCACCATCGATCTGCGCCGCCTCACCGTCCTGCGCGAGCTCCAGCGCCGGGGCAGCCTCGCGCGGACCGCCCAGGCCCTGCACCTCACCCCTTCCGCCGTCTCCCAGCAGCTCGCCGCCCTCGCCCGCGAGCTGGGCGTCCCGCTCACCGAACGCGACGGAAGAGGCGTACGGCTCACCGGCCAGGCCCGGGTCCTGCTCGCGCACGCCGACGTCATCGCCGCCCAGTTGGAGCGGGCCCGCGCCGATCTCGCGGCGTACACGGAGGGCGGCCGGGGCACGGTGACCGTCGGCTGCTTCTCCAGCGGCATCCTGGGCCTGCTGCCGGCCACGCTGCGGGCGTTGCGCGAGCGGCTGCCGCGGCTGCGGGTGGACGTCGTGGAGGCCGAGCCGCCGGACCTGTTCACCGCGCTGGACGGCGGGCAGGTGGACGTGGCCGTCGCCGTGGACTTCGCCGCCGCTCCCCCGCACACCGACCGCCGCTACACCCGCGAGAACCTCCTCACCGACGTACTGGACGTCGCCCTCCCGCCCGGTCATCCCCTCGCGGACCGTGCCGAGGTGCCCTTGCGGGAACTGGCCGCGGAGCCCTGGATCGTGGGCGGCGCGACGAGCTGCTGCGGGGCGGTGACCCGCTCGGTCTGCGCCGCGGCCGGCTTCACCCCCGACATCCGGCACGACGTCGGCGACTGGGCGGCGCTGGCCGCGCTGGTCGAGGCGGGGGCCGGAGTCGCCCTCGTCCCGCGCCTGGTGCGCCCGCTGCACGTCCACCGCGCGCTGGCGCTGCGCCCGGCCGAGGGCGAGCCGCCGTCGCGGAACGTCTTCGTCGCCGTACGGGCGGGGGCGGAGGGGGATCCGGTGCTGGGGGCGGTACGGGAGGAGCTGCGGGCCGCCGCGGCTGCGCTCACACCCGCGTGACGGCCTCCCGCGAGCGCGGCGGCTCAGGCCCGCCCGTGAGGGCCGTCTCCAGCGCGGCCGACAGCGCCGGCCTGCACCACAGCCGGTCCCCGTACGTCTTGGCGGTACGGCCTCGTGTACGTCCACGGGGTACGTCCTCGTCGTCGCCCCGGCCGGTGTCCTGCGGCGGCACCCGGCGGGTGCCACGCAGTCCTACCCGGCAGGTGTCACGCGGCCGTGCCCGGCAGGTATCGGGCCACCCGCTGCTCCAGCCGTTCCCTCCGCTCCGGCCACTCGGACGCCGTGATCGCGAACATCGCGGAGTCGCGCAGCCGGCCCTCCTCCCCCGGTGCCCTCGAGATGGACCAGTTGCGCAGCACGCCCTCGAAACGGGCGCCCACACTCGCGATGGCCGCGCGGGAGCGGTTGTTGCGGGCGTCGGTCTTCAGGTCCACCCGGGACACGGCCCAGGTCTCGAAGGCCTGCCGGAAGAGGAGCAGTTTGGCCTCGGGGTTCACGCCCGTGCCCTGGGCGGAGGCGGCCAGCCAGGTGAAACCGACCTCGACGGCGTCCAGCCTGCCGTCGCCCCGCCAGCTGCGCGGCTCGCAGTAGCCGGTGACGCCGACCGCCCGTCCGGTGACCAGGGACACCTGGGCGTACGCCGTGATCAGGCCGGAGGCCGCTCCGGCGAGCTTGTCGTCGATGTAGCCGCCGATCTCCCGGGCCGCCGGGACCTGGGTGTAGCCGTACGTCTCCCGGTCCTCCTCCGCCGCCACCGCCAGCTCGGCGGCGTGCCGGTGCTCCAGCGGCTCCAGACGCACCAGCGCGCCCTCGAGAACCGTCCCCTCCGGTATCGAGC
The DNA here is from genome assembly GCF_042895685.1 of Streptomyces sp. NPDC001381. Classification (NCBI taxonomy): domain Bacteria; kingdom Bacillati; phylum Actinomycetota; class Actinomycetes; order Kitasatosporales; family Streptomycetaceae; genus Streptomyces; species Streptomyces sp. NPDC001381. Next base: position 1,311,294 of record NZ_JBIAWO010000001.1, read on the forward strand.
TCACCCGATCAGACTCCTCCGCAGCTCGGCGAACGCCTCGTGGAAACCGGGGAAAGTCTTGCGGACGCAGCCGGGGTCGTCGAACGAGATTCCGGGGGTGCGCAGGCCGGTCACCGCGAAGGACATGACGATGCGGTGGTCGCCGTGGGTCCTGATCTCCGCGCCCGTGGGGGTGCCGGGGCGGATCTCGATCCAGTCCTCGCCCGTCGCCACGTCCACGCCCAGCCGACGGAGGTTCTCGGCGCAGGCCTCCAGGCGGTCGCACTCCTTCACGCGGGTGTTCGCGACGTCCTCGATGCGCACCGGCCCCGAGGCGAAGGGGGCGATCGCGGCGAGGGTCGGCATGGTGTCGGAGATGTCCCGCATGTTGACGGTGACGCCGTGCAGTTCGCCGGTGCCCTTCACCGTCGTACGGTCCATGCCGACGTCCACCAGCGCGCCCATCCGCCGCAGGACCTCCACGAAGCCGAGGTCGCCCTGGAGCGCCCCCTCGCCGAGGCCGGGCACGGTGACCTCGCCGCCGGTGAGCGCGGCGGCCGCGAAGAAGTAGCTGGAGGTGGAGGCGTCGGGTTCGATCGCGTACGTGGTGGCACGGTAGCCGCCCGGCGGGACCACGAACGTGTCGCCCTCCCGGCCGACCTCCACCCCGAACGCCCGCATCATCGCGAGGGTGATCTCCACGTACGGCACCGAGACCAGGTCCGTGACGGTGATGCGCAGGCCGGTGCGGGTGAGCGGGCCGAGCATCAGCAGGGCCGTCAGGTACTGGGAGGACTGGCCGGCGTCCAGCACCACCTCGCCGCCCTCCACGCCCGCCGCGGTCACGGTCAGCGGGTGGTGGCCCTCCGCCTCCTCGTGCCGCAGGTCCACGCCGAGGTCGCGCAGGGCGCGGGTGAGCGGGAGCAGGGGGCGGCGGCGCATCTGGGGCGAGGCGTCGAAGCGGTAGGTGCCGTGGCCGGCGGCGGCGAGGGCGGGCAGGAAGCGGGCGGTCGTCGCGCCGTCCCGGCAGTACACGTCGGCCTCGGCGACGGCGGGTCCCTGCGGGCGGCCGTCGACCTGCCAGCTGTCCGGGGTACGGCCGACGCGGTACCCGAGCCGGGTCAGCCCCTCGGCGAAGCCCTCCGTGTCGTCCGAACGCAGGGGCCGCTGCAGGGTGGTGACACCGTCGGCGGCCGCCGCGAGGAAGAGGGCACGGGCGGTGATGGACTTGGAACCGGGAATGTCGACGAGGGCCATGCGCTCATGATCCCGCGCGCGCCCCCTCGGATGTGGGCAAGTCCACGAGATGGACGAGGACTGATCGTCGGGCGCGGGAGACGGATCGATGGGCGCGGGAGACGGATCGGCGGGCAGGAGGAGACCGATCGGCGGGAAATCGGCGGGACCGAGGCGAACCGATCGGCGGGTGCCAGGACGAGTCGGCGGGCGTGCGGGAAGGGGCGGGGGCGCCGAGGGCTGATCGGTCGGCGGGGGACACGGATCGGCGCGCGCCAGTGGCGAGTCAGTCGGCGCCGGGAGACGGGCGGCCACGGGAGCGGAGGACGCATCGGGCGGTACGCGGGAAGGACCGGAGCGGGCCTGGGACGCATCGGCCGGCGCCAGGGCACGGCGCGACGGCCGCCAAGGACGCGCCGGCCGGCACGGGGAGACCCTCGCGCGCCAAGGACTGATCAGCCGGCGCCGAGGAGGGCCGGCAGGGGCCGGAGACTGACCAGTTGGCGCCGAGGAGGGCCGGCAGGGGCCGGTGACTGATCAGCCGGCGCCGGAAGACGGGGCGGCGACGGGAGACGGGGGCGGATCGGCCGGCGCGCGGGAAGGATCGGCGGGCGCCGTGGACGCGCCGGCCGGCGTGGCGGGTGTGTCGGTCGGGGGCGGGGACGGGGGTGTGGCTCGTACCGGGGACAGGGAGGTCAGGGCGACGCCGCCGACCAGGAGGGCCGCGGCGCACCAGCGCAGGGCGCTCACCGGCTCGCCGAGGAAGAGGGCCGCCGACGACATGCCGAAGACGGGGACCAGGAGGGAGAAGGGCGCGACCGTGGAGGCGGGATGGCGGCGCAGGAGCCAGCCCCATGCCCCGAAGCCGAAGACCGTCGTGACCCAGGCGACGTAGACGACCGTGCCGGCGCCCTGCCGGTCCAGGGCGCGCAGGGCCTCGTAGTCCCTGTCCGCGCCCTCCGTCAGGAGGGACAGGCCCAGCAGGGGCAGGACCGGGACCGTGCTCACCCAGACCATGAAGTTCAGCGGGTCCGGCGGGGACGCCTTGCGGGTGAGGACGTTCGACGCCCCCCAGCAGGCCGCTGCCGCGACGCACAGGGCGAAGGCGCCGAGCGGGCCCGACGAGCCCTCGTCCACCGCCGCGACCCCGATCCCGGCGAGGGCGGTCAGCATGCCCAGCGCCCGTACGCGGGACGGCCGTTCACCGAGGACGGCGAAGGCGATGACCGCCGTGAACACCGCCTGGATCTGCAGGACCAGGGACGCCAGTCCGGCGGGCATGCCCGCGTCCATCCCGACGAAGAGCAGGCCGAACTTCGCCACCCCCAGTACCAGGCCCACCGCCACGATCCACTTCCACGCCACCTTGGGGCGGCCCACGAGGAAGACCGCGGGCACGGCCGCCACCAGGAAGCGCAGGGCCGAGAAGAGCAGGGGCGGGAAGTGGCCGAGGCCGATCTCGATGACGGTGAAGTTCACGCCCCAGACGGCGGCGACGAGGACGGCGAGGGCGAGATGGGCGGGGCGCATGCGTCGAGGATCACCCGCACCGACCGTGAAGCACCAGCGATGATTGCTGCACGGTTGGATGTAGCAGAGCTAAGCATTGACCACGCCGTGTCCCAGCGAGGGAGGATCCCGTGCTCGATCTGCAACGCCTGCGTGCCCTGCACGCCGTGTCCGTGCACGGCACCGTAGGCGCCGCCGCCACCGCGCTCGGCTACACACCCTCCGCGGTGTCGCAGCAGATCGCCAAGCTGGAGCGGGAGACCAGGACCGTCCTGCTGGAGCGGGCCGGGCGGGGCGTACGGCTCACCGCGGAGGCGCTCCGGCTCGTCGACACCGCACAGGAACTGTTCGCCCTCGTGGAGCGGGCCGAGACCGAACTGGAGGAGCGGCGCGGGGTGCCGGCGGGGCGGCTGACGGTGGCCGCGTTCGCCTCGGCGGCGCGGGGTCTCATGCCCGGCGTGCTGGCCGACCTCGCCCGGCGGCACCCGGCTCTCGACATCCGGCTCTCGGAGATCGACCCGCACCTGTCCATCGACCTGGTGGCCAAGGGCGCGTTCGACATGGCGGTCGTGCACGACTGGGACATCGCGCCGCTGCCCGTGCCGCCCGGGGTCGAGCAGGCGGCGATCGGGGACGACCGGTGCACGCTGCTCGTCCCGGAGGGGCATCCCTTCGCCGGGCGGCCGTCGGTGCGGCGCGAGGATCTCGGCGGTGAGCGCTGGGTGTGCCAGCCGCCGGGACGGGTCTGCCACGAATGGCTCGTACGGACCCTGCGCGCGGCCGGTCAGGAGCCGGACATCATCCACCAGGCCGACGAGAACCCGACCCTGGTCGCCCTGGTCGCCGCCGGACTGGGCATCTGCCTCGTCCCCCGCCTCGGCCGCGGTCCGCTGCCCGAGGGCGTGGTCGAGGTGGCCCTCGACCCGACGCCGGTGCGGCGGCTGTACGCCCTGTGGCGCGCGGGCGCCGCGGGGCGCCCCTCGATCACCGAGACCGTGCGGGTGCTGCGGGAGCAGTGGGACAGGGTGTCGTCCACCCACTGACCGGCCGCCCGGTGCCGGCCCGGTGCCGATCCAGCCCGCCCCGGCCCGATCCGGCCCGGCACCGGGCGGCTCCGCGCCCCCAGCAGCACTCGATAGTAGCCATGGACATAATATCCATGTACCGTACTGAGCATGCCTACGACACCCGTGCTCGGCTCGTTCCTCCACCACGAGGAGGTCGGCGAGGAAACCGGTGAGGGAGCCGGCGCGACGGCCTTCGTGTTCCTTCACGGCAACCCCTCCTCCTCGCACACCTGGCGTCATGTCCTCCCCGGCATCGGCGCGGGCCGCCTCCTCGCGCCCGACCTCATCGGCATGGGGCGCTCCGGCAAGCCCGACCTCGCCTACACCTTCGACGACCACGCCCGTCACCTGGACGCCTGGTGCGACGCGCTCGGCCTGGACCGGGTGGTGCTGGTCGGGCACGACTGGGGCGGCGCCCTCGCCTTCGACTGGGCCGCACGGCACCCGGAGCGGGTGCGCGGCCTCGCGTTCTTCGAATCCATCGTCAAGCCGCTGGCCTGGGAGGAGCTGACCCCCCAGGCCCGGGCGCGCTCGGAGGCGATCCGGTCGGAGGCGGGCGAGGCGATGCTCGACGAGAACCTCTTCGTACGGCAGGCCTACACCGGCGGTGTCCTCACCCCGGCCTCCGACGCCGACCTGGCGGCCTACCTCGCGCCGTACCCGACCCGGGAGAGCCGCCGCCCGCTGCTGTCCTGGGCCCGCCAGATGCCGCTCGGTGGCGAACCTGCCGCGCTGGTCGCCCGTATCGAGGCGTACGACGCCTGGCTCGCGAAGAGCGAGGACGTACCCAAGCTGCTGCTGACCTTCGAGGGCTCGCCCACCCTGCTGATCGGGCCGGACACGGCGGACTGGTGCGCCACGCACATCGCCTCGCTGGAGACGGTGCCGTGCGGGTCCGCCGGACACCACGCGACGGAGGACCGGCCGGCCGAGATCGCGGCGGCGATCTCCGCGTGGGCCGACCGGCACGGCCTGCGCAGCACCGGCTGACCGCCGGGGCCCACAGGGAGCAGCCGGAACCCACAGGGAGCAGCCGGAGCAGCCGGACCGACCGCCCCACGAGCACATCCGTGCCCCTCGTACCCCTCATACCCTTCGTGCCCCTCCTGCCCCGGCTCCCGGAAATCCGTGCACCCGGGGGAACCCGTCACCCTCCCCGCCCGTCCAACCCGCGAGCCGCCGGACGAGTCACCTCGGTGCGGTGTCGGCCCTCGCTGCTGGCTGCGATCGCTGACCCACCCTCTCCGCCGCACCGCGGCCGGCGGTCATGCCGTCATCGGCGCGCCCCCCTCCAATGCGCCGATGGCGGCCCCCTCGCGGGTAGCGTGCGCCACGGATCCCTCCGGCGACGGATTCCCCGGTCAGCGGACCCTTTTCCGTCCCCGGACCCTCCGTCACCGGCTCCCTCCGGAAGGAGCGCGCATGCCCTCCCGACGTACCGTCCTCGCCGCCGGCGCGGGCGTCACCGCGGCCCTCGCCGTCGGCGGTGCGGCCCACGCGGACGACGCCCGCCCGGCCGCCCTCCTCTCCCGGATGACCCTGGAGGAGAAGGTCGGCCAGCTCTTCGTCGCGCGGGTGTACGGCCATTCGGCGACCGCGCCCGACCAGGCCGACGTCGACGCCAACCTGAAGGAGCTCGGGGTCCGCACGGCCGCCGAGCTGATCGCCCGTCACCGGCCGGGCGGCGTCATCTACTTCGCCTGGGCCCACAACACACGCGACCCGCGCCAGATCGCGGAGCTCTCCGACGGCATCCAGCGCGCCTCCCTGGAGCAGCCGCGGGGTCTGCCGGTGCTGATCTCCACCGACCAGGAACACGGCGTCGTCTGCCGGATCGGCAGGCCGGCCACCCTGTTCCCCGGCGCGATGGCCCTCGGGGCCGGCGGATCGGGGCGGGACGCCCGCACCCTCGGCCGGATCACGGGCCGAGAACTGCGCGCGACGGGTGTCCGTCAGAACTACTCCCCCGTGGCCGACGTGAACGTGAACCCGGCCAACCCGGTGATCGGCGTGCGCTCGTTCGGCGCCGATCCCGAGGCCGTGGCGGCCCTGGTCGCCGAGGAGATCAGGGGGTACCAGGCCGCCGGGGTCGCGGCCACCGCCAAGCACTTCCCCGGGCACGGCGACACGGCGGTCGACAGCCACACCGGCTTCCCGGTGATCACCCACACGCGCGCGGAGTGGGAACGGCTGGACGCGGCCCCCTTCCGGGCGGCGATCGCGGCCGGCGTGGACTCGATCATGACCGGGCACCTCCTGGTCCCCGCCCTCGACGCCTCCGGCGACCCGGCCACCCTCTCCCGCCCCATCCTCACCGGCATCCTGCGTGAGGACCTCGGTTACGACGGGGTCGTGGTCACCGACGCGCTCGGCATGGCGGGGGTGCGCACCAAGTACGGCGACGAGCGGGTGCCGGTGCTCGCGCTGAGGGCGGGGGTGGACCAGCTCCTCGACCCGCCCGACCTCGCGGTGGCCCGGAACGCGGTCCTGAGGGCCGTGCGGGACGGGGAACTCACCGAGGAGCGGCTCGACACCTCGGTGCTGCGGATCCTGCGGCTGAAGGAGAAGCTGGGGCTGCTCGCCGAGCCGTACACCGACCCCTCCGCCGTGGGCCGGGTGGTCGGCCGGCCCGAACATCTCGCCGAGGCGGAACGGATCGCCGAACGGACCACGACCCTGCTGGTCGACGAGGGCCCGCTGCTCCCCCTCTCCCCCCACGCGCACCGCCGGCTCCTCGTCGTGGGCGCCGACCCGGCCTCCCCCTCCGGCACCACCGGCCCGCCCACCGGCGTCCTGGCGGCCACCCTCAGCGGGCTCGGCTTCAGCGCGACGGCCCTGCCCACGGGCACGGACCCGTCGGCCGAGACGATCGCCCGGGCGGTGGCGGCGGCGGGCGAGGCCGACGCCGTCGTGGTGACGACCTGCAACGTCACCGCCGCGAGCGCGCAGCGCACACTGGTGGACCGGCTGACGGCGACCGGCCGCCCGGTGGTGGCGGTGGCCCTCCGCAACCCGTACGACGTGGCCCAACTGCCGTCCGTACGGGCCTGCCTGGCGACCTACTCCTGGTCCGACCCCGAACTGCGGGCCGCCGCCCGGGTGATCGCCGGAACGGTACGGCCTCAAGGACGGCTCCCGGTGCCGGTCCAGCGGGCGGACGACCCGGCACGCGTGCTGTATCCCGTCGGCCACGGACTGACGTACTGACGCCGGGCCCGCGCGAGCTGACGCACCGCCGACGGTGCCGTGCACACGGAAAGGGCCGTGGACGGCCGGGTGAAGTGCCCGGTGTCCACGGCCCTCTCGCATCCGGCCCAGCAACCAGCCCGTGGACTGTGCGCAGCTGGACCTTCGTGGTTCGCGAGATGCGCTCTCGTCGGCGTCGGCCAAACCCCAGGTTCACCAAAGAGAGCCAAGAAGCCGGATAGGAGCATTTTCGGTCACCTTCCACTCGCCTGGCGAAAAAGCTACACGGTCGGCAAGCAGCCACTCGAATCTACTTCGTGCTGAATTTCGCACCGCCGCAACCTCAAGTCTGGCTCAGAATTCGAGTCCACCCCTACCCGGCGTGGCATGTGCATGATTTTATGGGGATCCAAGTTGCCCACGGGGGCGACAGAAACGAAGGGCTACCATGGGAATCAGAAAGACCCGAGGTCTCACAGTGTCCGCCATCGCACTCGCGGCTCTCGCCAGCATGTCCTTACCCGCGTCCGCGGCGGATACCGATCCCGCCGAGCCGGTCGTCGAAATCGGAACAGCTCCACCCGAAGAGCCCCAGGAAACCGACCTGGCAGATCCCATCGAAGGCGAGCCGAACATTCCGGACATACCACCCACCGGAAAGCTCCCCAGCGAGTACTGCGACAAGTCGCACGTTTACATTCCCACGGCGAACCGCGGCAGGAAGCACAAGGGGGTGGGGCCGACCTTGTCGAACTACAATGGAAGTACACGCACGGCACGGTCCACCTTCACCTCGGAAGTCACTGGCGAGGTGGGCATCAGCCTAACCGGTGGGCTGTCCACGAGCGTTGACGTGATGGTCGCCAAGATTGAGTCCAAGTACGAGGTCAACCTCTCTCTGAAGTTGACCGCGAAACTGGGAAATTCCATCGCGGTCGACACCCCGTCGAAAAAGACCACCAATGCTAAGTACGGTGTTTATCGGATGAAAAATACCGGCACCAGCTACGTCATCTACAGTAACTGCCAAACCAGCGCCAAGAAGACCATTACCAGCTATACACCCTGGAGGGTTGGCTGGTACCTGTGGGAAGACTAACCAAGCACTCACGCTGGCGGCAAAGCGTCAAGACCGTCGTCGGGGTAACCTTGCTGATCGCGAGTTTCGCGGGTTGCACTGAGGATGACCAAAAGCCACCCGGGCCCCAGCACACCACCCCCTCGGTGACCCAGTCTGCCAGTCCGGGGACCAACAGATCAGAGCATGTCGAGGGGGAGTCCGTCACCGCCGCCCCCAAGCCGGTCAACACTGGTGAGGTGCTCATCAGTACCGCCTCACGTCACGGCAATGCAACTCTTGCATTGACGCATGGAACGAGTTCCGGGCCGCTCAGCATCCAGGTCAACTGTCAAGGGGCTGGAACCCTCGAAGTCGCTCTCGAGCCCGCAAACATCAGTTTTCCGCTGAAGTGCGTGGAAGGCGAGGTCAGCAGTACCTACAACGAGGTGTCCCTCAAGCGTGCCCGAGCTGAGGCACTGGTCCGTATCACGGCCTCGTCCACGGTTCGATGGGCCCTGACACTCGAGCAGTGACTGCATGGGCGCCACGCTGCCTGCCGTCCTCTGCGGCAGGCAGCGTGGCGCCTTCGTTTTTCCGGCGGAGGAGTAGTGCCGACGGCGGGGCTCAGTAGCGGGCCCAGCTCCAGCTGCCCTCGCCCCGGCCGACCGAGCCCTTCACCCGTACATGGCGGTGTCCGGTGTACACGCGCACCGTCTCGGACCGGTGGGTGTGCTTCCTCGTCTTGCGCACGGCGACATGGCCGCGCACCTGCAGACTGACCGAGATCTTCCGCTCGGTGCCGGGGCTGCGCTGGACGGTGTAGGCGCAGAGCCAGTCGCCGCTGCGGTAGACCAGCACGGAACCGGTGGCGAACGACAGGGTCCGCACCTTGCGGCCCGCGCACGGCGCGGACGCGGCCTGTGCGGCGCCCGGTGCCGCGAGCGCGAGCACCCCGGCGGCGGTCAGGACGGCCAGGACGACCGCCAGCCGTCGCCGCAGCGCACCCGGCACACCCCGCGCGTCTCTCCCCACGGTCCCGACCCCTCCCGCATGCGCCGTACGTGACCGTACGCGATTCCCGTACTGATGTACGGACGCACGACATATGTCGGATGGTTGCGCGGCCGTCACCGCGACGCGCCGACCGGCTCCTCCGGCTCGGCCGCCCCGACGAAGGTCCGCCACAGGCGGGCGTAGCGTCCGCCGAGCGCGAGCAGCTCGTCGTGCGTGCCGTCCTCCACGACCTTGCCGTGGTCCATGACCACGACGCGGTCCGCGCGGGCCGCCGTGGTGAGGCGGTGGGCGACGACGAGCGTCGTGCGGCGGCCCGACAGACGGTCGGTGGCCTGGTTGACCTGGGCCTCCGTCGCGAGGTCCAGGGCCGCCGTCGCCTCGTCGAGGAGCAGGACGTCGGGATCGACCAGCTCCGCCCGGGCCAGGGCGATCAGCTGGCGCTGGCCGGCGGAGAGGTTGCGGCCGCGCTCGGCCACCTCGTGGAGGTAGCCGCCGTCGAGGGTCGCGATCATCTCGTGGGCGCCGACCGCCCGCGCCGCCGCCTCGACCTCGGCGTCCGTGGCGTCCGGGCGGCCGTAGGCGATCGCGTCGCGGACGGTGCCGGGGAACAGGTACGCCTCCTGCGGGACCACGCCCAGCCGGTGGCGGTAGGAGGTGAGGTCCAGGGAGCGCAGGTCCGTGCCGTCGACCGTCACCCGGCCCGCCGTCGGGTCGTAGAACCGGGCCACCAGCTTGACCAGCGTGGACTTGCCGGCGCCGGTCTCGCCGACGAACGCGACCGTCTGGCCGGCGGGGACGCGCAGGTCGATCCCGGTGAGCGCCTCCTCCTCCTCGCCGTACGCGAAGTGCACGTCCTCGAAGGCGATCTCGCCGCGCAGGGAGCGGACTTCGAGGGGTTCGTCGGCCGCCTTCGTGGACGTCGGCTCACGGAGCAGCTCCTGGATGCGGCCCAGCGAGACCGTCGCCTGCTGGTAGCCGTCGAAGACCTGGGAGAGCTGCTGGACCGGGGCGAAGAACAGGTCGATGTAGAGGAGGTACGCGACCAGCGCGCCGGTCGTGAGGGTGGCCTCGTCCACCCGTCCCGCGCCCGCGACCAGCACGGCCGCCGCCGCCACCGACGACAGCAGCTGCACGAACGGGAAGTAGACCGAGATCAGCCACTGGCCCCGGATCCGCGCCTGGCGGTAGCTGTCGCTGCGCTCCGCGAAGCGTGCCCCGCCGTCCCGCTCGCGCCGGAAGGCCTGCACGATCCGCAGCCCGGACACGGACTCCTGGAGGTCGGCGTTGACCACCGACACCCGCTCACGCGCCAGTTCGTACGCCTTCACGCTCGCCCGGCGGAAGAAGTAGGTGGCGACGATCAGGGGCGGGAGCGTGGCGAAGACGACCAGCGCCAGCTGGACGTCGATCACCAGCAGGGCGGCCATGATGCCGAAGAAGGTGACGAGGGAGACGAAGGCCGTGACCAGGCCGGTCTGCAGGAACGTCGACAGCGCGTCGACGTCCGTGGTCATCCTCGTCATGATCCGGCCGGTCAGCTCCCGCTCGTAGTAGTCGAGCCCGAGGCGCTGGAGCTGGGCGAAGATCTTCAGGCGGAGGGAGTAGAGGACGCGTTCGCCGGTGCGGCCGGTCATCCGGGTCTCGCCCGTCTGGGCCGCCCACTGGACGGCGACGGCGAGCAGGGCGAGCAGCGAGGCCGTCCAGACGGCGCCCAGTGCCAGACGGCTGACGCCGTCGTCGATGCCGTGCCGGATCATGATCGGCAGGAACAGGCTCATGCCGGCGTCCACGGCGACCAGGCCGAGGCTGATCAGCAGCGGGGTGCGGAAGCCGCGCAGCAGCCGGCGCAGGCCGTACGACTCCTCGGGGGTGACCGCGCGGGCCTCGTCCACGTCGGGGATGTCGGTGGCCGGCGGCAGCGCCTCCACCTGGGCGAGGAGGTCGGGCGTGGCCGGCATGCCCGTCAGGGCGGTGTCCTTCGGCTCACGGTCGCCGGTCCACAGCCGGGGGGTGACTCCGCGCTCGGCGTCGTACTCGGCGTCCAGTTCGTCGCGTACGGAGGTGTCCTCGGCGGCGGCCGCGGGCTGGGCGTGGCCGGGCGAGACGCCGCCCAGCTCGTCCGGGTCGGTGAGCAGCCTGCGGTACAGCGCCGAGCGTTCCTGGAGCTCCTCGTGGGTGCCGAGGTCGGCGAGACGGCCGGCGTCCAGGACGGCGATGCGGTCGGCGAGGTTGAGGGTGGAGCGGCGGTGGGCGATCAGCAGGGTCGTCCGGCCCTCCATGACCTGCTTGAGCGCCTCGTGGATCTCGTGCTCGACGGCCGCGTCCACGGCCGAGGTGGCGTCGTCGAGGACCAGCAGGCGGGGGTCGGTGAGGATCGCGCGGGCGAGGGCGACGCGCTGGCGCTGGCCGCCGGAGAGGGTCAGGCCGTGCTCGCCGACCTTCGTGGCGTACCCCTCGGGCAGCTCGGCGACGAAACGGTCGGCCTGCGCGGCGCGGGCGGCGGCCTCGATCTGCTCGTCGGTCGCGTCGGGACGGCCGTACGCGATGTTGGCGCGGATCGTGTCGGAGAAGAGGAAGGAGTCCTCGGGGACCAGGCCGATCGCGGCCCGCAGCGAGTCGAGGGTGAGCTCGCGGACGTCGTGGCCGCCGACGAGGACGGCGCCGCGGGTGACGTCGTAGAAGCGCGGGAGGAGCAGGGAGACCGTGGACTTGCCGGAGCCGGAGGAGCCGACGACGGCGAGGGTCTCGCCGGGGCGGATCTCGAAGCTCAGCCCGTCCAGGACGGGGTGGTCGGCGTCGTAGCCGAAGGAGACGTCGTCGAACTCGACGGTGGCGGGGGCGTCGGCGGGCAGTTCCTTGGTGCCGTCGGTCATCGACGGCTCGGTGTCGATCAGCTCCAGGACGCGTTCGGTGCCGGCGCGGGCCTGCTGGCCGACCGTGAGGACCACGGCGAGCATCCGGACCGGGCCGACGAGCTGGGCGAGGTAGGTGGAGAAGGCGACGAAGGTGCCGAGCGTGATGTGGCCGCCCACGGCGAGCCAGCCGCCCAGCGCCAGCATGGCGACCTGGCCGAGGGCGGGGACGGCCTGGAGGGCGGGGGTGTACTTCGCGTTCAGCCGGATGGTGCGCAGCCGTCCGGCGAAGAGCCGGCGGCCGACCTCCCTGAGCTTCCCGGTCTCCTGGTCCTCCTGTCCGAAGCCCTTCACCACGCGTACGCCGCTGACGGCGCCGTCGACCACGCCCGCGACGGCCGCCGCCTGGGCCTGGGCGTACCAGGTGGCGGGGTGGAGCCTGCTGCGGCTGCGCCTGGCGATCCACCACAGGGCGGGGGCGACCGCGAGGGCGACCAGGGTGAGCGGCAGGGACAGCCACGCCATCACGACGAGGGAGATCACGAAGAGGGCGATGTTCCCGATGGTCATCGGGAGCATGAACAGCAGGCCCTGGATCAGCTGGAGGTCGCTGGTGGCGCGGCCGACGACCTGGCCGGTGGACAGCTCGTCCTGGCGGCGGCCGTCGAGGCGGGTGATCGTCCCGAACATCTCCGTGCGCAGGTCGTGCTGGACGTCGAGGGCGAGCCGGCCGCCGTAGTAGCGGCGCACGTAGGTGAAGGCGTAGACGAGGACGGCGGCGCCGATCAGGGCGCCCGCCCAGGGGGCCATGTCCCGGGTGTGGGCGCCGATGACGTCGTCGATGATCACCTTGGTGACCAGCGGGACCAGCGCCATCACGGCCATGCCGGCGAGGGAGGAGCCGAGGGCCAGGACGACGTCCCTGGGGTACCGCCAGGCGTACCCCGCCAGTCGCCGCGCCCATCCCCGTTTCTCGCCCACGCCGGTGCCCTCCGCTGTTCGGCCTGCTCTACCGGAAGGCACCAACACCCACGGAAGCGGATTTCATCCCTCCGCGACATTCCGGGGGCGTGGGATCAGACACGCACCCGCAGGTGGTAGAAGCGCGTGGTCTGCACGGCGTTCTGGTTGTCGTCGCTGACCAGCAGCACCTTCAGACGGCCCGGGCGGTGGCCCGTGACCACCATGCCCTCGATGTTGTCGAGCACGGGGTTGGGCTGGGGCTGCTTCGCGGTCGCTCCCAGTGACGGGCAGGCCGCGATGTCGGTGAGGAGCGTCTTCCCGACCAGGCGCACACCGTCCTGCCCGGTGAGGTTCTCGATGCCGGTGGTGTCCGTCGCGTGCCGCGGGTCGGCCAGGTAGAGGCGGACCGTGTTGCCGACCCCGGAGGTGAAGCCGCGCTCCAGGACGAGCAGGCGGCCGTCGGGGAGGGCCTGGACCTCCGGGACGCCGAGGCCGGCGTCGGTGCGGTAGGCGTACTGGGCCGCGAGGCGGAAGCGGCCGCCCCCGGTCCGGGTCCAGGTCTGGAAGCGGACGACGCCCGCGCTGTCGCCGGAGAGGGCGTACTCCATCGACGCGAGGAGGGTGCGGCCGCCGGGCAGGAGGGTCAGGCCCTCGAAGGTCTGGTTGGCGGTGGCGCGTCCGGCGGGGGTCACGAGGAGCGAGGAGGGGACCGGGAGGCGGTCGAGGATCCGGCCGTCGGCGCTGTGGCGGCGGACGGACGGCTCGGTCTCGGAGGTGACGAGGCGGGTGCCGTCCCGGTCGATGACGAGGCCCTCGCTGTCGAGCGGGGCGCCGTTCTCGTCGGCGAGCGGCACGACCGACCGCGGCGCGAGGGTCGCCGGGTCGAGGCCGAAGAGGGAGGAGCGGTCGGAGAGGGCCGCGAGGGAGCCGTCCCGGTCCACGGCGAGGGCGGAGAAGTTGCCGACGAAGGTGCCGTCGAAGGCCGTCTTGTCGAGGGCGTCGGAGAAACCGTCGAGCGAGACGGCCGGGGAACAGGCGTGGTCCACCCGGGTGTCCGCGTGCGCGGGACCGGCGGCGGTCAGGGAAGCGGCCGCCGCCAGGCCGGCGGTGAAGGTGGCGAGTACGGTTCGCAGGCGCATGGTGTCACCGTAGGGCGGGCCGGTGACGTCCGGTGGGACGGCTCGTGAAGACCGTCCCGCCCGGATGCGGTCAGGAGGCCGCGAGATCCCTGTGGATGACCTTGGCGACGCCCTGGATGGTCGTGATGCCGTAGTCCATGGTGCTGTTGCCGTGGGTCAGGACGGTGATCACGTAGTCGTGGCCGCCGCCCTTGAAAGTGCCGACGCTGTGCACGCGCCAGCCGTTGGTGGCACGCGACAGCCAGCCGTTCTTGACGTGCCAGGAGACGTCGGCGGGCCGGCCGTACGGGGTGCCCCAGCGCTGCGAGGAGATGACCTGCCCCATCAGCTTGCGGATGTAGTAGCGCGAGTCGTCGGTGAGGACCGTGTTGTGCGCCGTGAGCAGCTTGAGCAGCTTCTGCTCGTCGGTCACGGTGATCTGGGTCAGGCCCCAGTAGCCGTTGGCGCCCGGCGTGGTCTGGGTCATCCTGGCCGCCGCCAGGAATCCCTTGATCTTCGTCATGCCGAGCTGCCGCCACAGGGTGGAGGTGGAGGCGTTGTCCGACTGGGTGATCATCTTGGTGGCGAGCGACTTCTCGGTGCTGGTGAGCGCCCGGTTCGTCTTCTGCGCGTCCCACAGCAGCGCGGCGAGCACGGTCACCTTGACGACGCTGGCGGAGTCGTAGGCGGTCGAGGCGCGCAGGGTGCAGGTGGTGCTGGTGCTGCGGTCGTAGAGGCCGACCGCGATCGTGCCCTTGCGGTTGGCGAGGGCGGCGGTGATGTCCGTCTTCAACTTGGCGGCGAGGCCGGTCGTGTTCGACGTACAGCTGACGGTGGGGGTGGTGGCGGCGGCGGGTGCGGCCGCGGCCACGCCGGTTATGAGGACTCCGGTGCCGAGTGCCGTGGCGACCAGTCCCCTCCTGCGTCTGGTGGTCCGGTGAGTCATGCCACGTTGACTCACCTGTGCGACCGATAGTTGTACACACGTTCCACGGATCACGTCCGTGAGGCCCCGGCGCGGCGGGCATGCATGAAGCACGCCGACCGGGACACCGAACGGACGTTTCGCGGCAGGGCAGTTGCGTGCGGCGCTGTGGGTGCTGCACCACCTCGCCACGGCCGAAGGACAGGCGCCGGGAAGAGACGAGTTCCTCGGGAAGAAGGTGCCCGCCAACCTCCTGAGCGGAGTGCTCCTGGGGTGACGCGGCCGGTGCCCACCGCCGCGGTCGACCGGGGCGGTGGACACCGGGACCGCGCTCTTACCCGTCTCTCACCCACTCACAGGCTGCCCCCAGGCTGAGCACAGCGCTCACCCATCGGCCGTATGCACGGTGCACTGGTGACATCTGCCACCGATCCACTCCCCACGCCCCCGCCCGCGTCCCCCGACCGGCCGCCGCCGGCCGTCTCCGAGACGGCCCCGGCCGCGCCGCCGCCGGACAGGGCGCCGCGCTGGTCGCTGCCAGCGCTGATCGCGATCATGATCCTGGCGACGGTGCTCTACGGCTGGAACCTCTCCTCCGGCAGCCTCAACAGCTTCTACAGCGCCGCGGTCTACAGCGGTACGCAGAGCTGGAAGGCGTGGTTCTTCGGCTCGCTCGACGCCGGCAACTTCATCACCGTCGACAAGCCGCCGTTCGCGCTCATGATCATGGGCCTGTCCTGCCGGATCCTCGGCTTCGGCACCTGGCAGATGATGGCGCCGCAGATCGCGGCGGCGCTGGGCACGATCTGGATCCTGCACTCCTCCGTGAAGCGGGTGTTCGGGCACGCGGCGGCCGCGATCGCGGCGCTCGTGCTCGCGCTGACGCCGATCACGGTCGCCATCAACCGCGACAACAACCCCGACACCGTCCTCGTCCTGCTGATGGTGGCCGGCGCGGCCCTCGCCCTGCGCGCCACCCGTGACGACCGGCTGCTGCCGCTCATCGGCTCCGCGGTGTGCTTCGGGCTGGCCTTCAACACCAAGATGCTCCAGGGGTACATCGCCCTGCCGGCCGTCTTCGCCGTGTACGTGTACGCGTCCCGGCTCGGCTGGCGGAAGAAGGCCGTGAACCTGGCGCTGGCCGCCGTGGCGCTGGCCGTCTCCAGCTTCTGGTGGGCGACGGCCGTGTCGCTGGTGCCCGCCGGGGACCGCCCCTACATCGGCGGTTCGACCGACGGCAGCGCCTGGGACCTGATCATGGGCTACAACGGCCTCGGCCGGGTCCTCGGCGGCGAGGGCAACGGCGGGGGCGGGGGCGGCGGAGGCGGCACGTTCGCCGGGACCGCGGGCATCGGCCGGATGTTCAACGACGTCCTCGGCGGCCAGATCTCCTGGCTGATCCCCTTCGCGGGCATCGCGCTCGTGGCCGGGCTGGTGCGGTGCGGGCGCGCCCCGCGCACCGATCTCACCCGCGCCGCGCTGATCCTGTGGGGCGGCTGGACGGTGCTGCACTACCTGACCTTCGCCCTGGCCGAGGGCACCATGCACCCGTACTACACGACCGCGCTCGCCCCGGGCATCGCGGCGCTGTGCGGGGGTGGCGGCGTCCTGCTGTGGCGCGCCTTCCGCGGCGGCGACGCCCGCTGGTCCTGGGTGCTGCCCGCGGGGCTCGCGGTCACCGGCGTCTGGGCGATCGTGCTGCTGCGCCGGGCCACCGGCTGGAACACCTGGCTGTGGCCGGCCGTCGGCGTGGTCATGGTCCTGGCGATCGCGGGCCTGTTCGTGTTCCGGACCGCGGGCTCCGGCACGAGGGTCCGGCTGCTCGGGGTGTCCGTGGCCGCGGCGGTCGTGGCGGCCCTCGCGGGTCCGACGGCGTACGCCGCCTCGCCCGCCTTCGGTTCCTCCGCCGTCGGCGGCATGGGCGGCACCAACCCCACCGCCGGCCCGTCCACCGGGAGCGGCATGGGCGGTCCCGGCGGGGGCCGGGGCGGCTTCGGCGGCGGCGAGGGCGGTCCCGGCGGCCAGATGCCGGGCGGCACCCAGCAGGGCGGCCAGGCCGGCGGCGAGTTCCCCGGCGGCGGCAGCGGCGGACTCCCGCAGGGCGGCGGAGCTCCGAGCGGTGCGCCGGACGGCCGACAAGGCGGCATGAACGGGGAGTTCCCCGGCGGCGGCACGCAGGGCGGCGGCGAGAACGGCACGGCTCCGGGCGGGACCGGCGGCGCACCCGGCGGGACCGGCGGCGCACCCGGTGGCGGCATGGACGGCGGCGCCGACAGCGAGCTGGTCTCGTACCTGGAGAAGCACCAGGACGGCGCCACGTGGCTGATCGCCGTGTCCAACTCGCAGAGCGCGGGCCAGCTGATCCTCAGCACCGGCGAGCCCGTCATCTCCATGTGGGGTTTCACCGGCTCCGACCAGGCGATGACGCTCGCCAGGCTCAAGGAGCTGGTGAAGAAGGGCGAGTTGCACTACATCCAGCTCGGCGGCGGCGGTATGGGCGGCAACAGCAGCCTGAACCAGGAGATCACCGCCTGGGTGCAGAAGAACGGGACGGCGGTGAAGGAGAGCGAGTACAGCTCCGCGTCGGGCTCGTCCTCGGAGTCGGACGCCTCGTCCTCGGAGTCGGACACCTCGTCCCAGTCCACCAGCTCCACCGTCTACCGTCTGGACCCGTCCGACGTGAGCTGACCGGTACAGCCCCCCACGGCCCCCGACTCTCCTGTCGGGGGCCGTTTCGGCATGTCAACTCGCGTAGACACGGGGCGATTTGCCGGATCCCGTCATCTGATCGACATGTCAGATTCATTGCCATGACCGCATGTGCATGTCACTCTCCCGATTGCCGCCTTCAATCAACCCGCGTAGATCGGACACCCCACATGCTGGCGACACGCATCCGCCGATGGAAGCCGGTGGCGCTTGCCACCGCTGCCGTCCTGGCCGGCCTCACCGCGCCCGCGCTCACGGCGACGCCCGCCGCGGCGACCACGACGGCCTACGACTCGACGTACTACAAGAACGCGGTCGGCAAGACGGGTACGAGTCTGAAGTCGTCCCTCCACACGATCATCAGCGCCAACGTCACGAAGATCTCGTACTCCGCGGTCTGGAACGCCCTGAAGGTCACCGACCAGGACCCGAACAACAGCAGCAACGTGATCCTGCTGTACAGCGGCGTCTCGCGCAGCAAGTCCCTCAACGGCGGCGACGTCGGCGACTGGAACCGCGAGCACGTGTGGGCCAAGTCCCACGGCGACTTCGGCGAGGTCACCGGTCCCGGCACGGACCTGCACCACCTGCGCCCCGCGGACGTACAGGTCAACAGCATCCGCGGCAACCTGGACTTCGACAACGGCGGCAGCACGGTCACGGGCGGCGGCGGCAGCCTCGTCGACTCCGACTCCTTCGAGCCGCGCGACGCCGACAAGGGCGACGTGGCCCGCATGATCCTCTACATGGCGGTCCGCTACGACGGCGACGACGGCTTCGCCGACCTGGAGCCCAACGAGAAGGTCAACAACGGCAGCAACCCGTACATGGGCAAGCTCTCCGTCCTCAAGCAGTGGAACGACGAGGACCCGCCGAGCGCCTTCGAGGAGAAGCGCAACCAGGTCATCTACGACACCTACCAGCACAACCGCAACCCGTTCATCGACCACCCCGAGTGGGTCGAGGCCATCTGGTAGGACGCGGTACCGCATACCCCACGACAGGGCTCTCCCGGAGTGTTTCCGGGAGGGCCCTGCGGCATGGGCGCCGTGGTGGATCATGGTCATGATGATCGCCAGGGCCGGCGTCGGAGCGGGGAGGACGAACCAGTGGGCTACTGCCTGGAGATGAGCACCGGTGACATGCGCAGCGTGATCCGGCTGCTCACGGCGGTGGAGCGGACGCAGGAGCAGGAGCGGATGTTCGCCATCGTGCGCGAGCGGTGCGAGAAGACCGACGCACGGCTGCGGGAGGAGGGCATCGGCCTGGCGGTGCCGGTGGTCCGGGCGCTGGAGGAACTGGTCGAGGGCGTCCCGCCCAGCGTGGAGCTCTGCCCCTCGTACACGTACGCCTTCCACGAGGCCGTGGCCCCCTACTTCTCCGACCCGACGGACCTCGGGGTGTGGCGCCGGCCGTCCTGGTTCTTCGCGCTGGACAGCGAACTCGCCCGGCACGGGGTCCCGTCGGACGTCCGGCCGGTGACCTACCTCTTCAGCGGTCCGCCGCTGCGGCTGCCGCACCCCGGCGACGCGCTGCCGCAGATCGGCGTGCTGCCGGCACAGCGGGCGGGGGCGCTGGCGGCGGCCTACGAGGGGGTGCTGAACCGGCTGGACCGCGAATTCACCGAGACCGCGGGGAGGTTCGCCGAGCTGATGCGGTACGAGGCGCAGGAGTGGGAGACGGCGCGGCAGCTGGGACGCACGGACGACACGATCTTCTTCTGGTTCGGCTGACCGCGGCCCGGCTACGGGCAGGGCCGTTTCCTATGGAACGACTAGGGGGTGT
Organism: Streptomyces sp. NPDC001381; assembly: GCF_042895685.1. Taxonomy (NCBI): domain Bacteria; kingdom Bacillati; phylum Actinomycetota; class Actinomycetes; order Kitasatosporales; family Streptomycetaceae; genus Streptomyces; species Streptomyces sp. NPDC001381. The sequence continues at coordinate 1,330,697 of NZ_JBIAWO010000001.1, forward strand.
TTCGAAAGTCCTGTGCGGTGCCCGCGGTGTTCGGTGCGTGCCCTCGGCGTGCCGGACGAAGGCCCTCGTAGCGGAGCTACTTGGGTCTTCGGCCGGTGCGGCGAGGGTGCGTGCCGGGCGCCGCGGGTGCTGTGCGGGACTTTCGAAACACCCCCTAGTTACCTCACACCGGTGACGTGGATCTTCCGGCCGGGCATGTCGGGCGGCCCGGCCGGAAGCATGAGGACCGCACCCGGCGGCTCCGCCGGGTCGATCACGCCTTCCCTTCCCGGAGATCCTGATGAAGCTTCGTGCCTGGTCCTTCGCCGCCGCCCTGGCCCTGACCGCCCTCGCGCTGCCCGCCCAGAGCGCCACCGCCGCCGCGGCCCCCTCCTGCAGCGACGGCTCGGTCTGTTTCTACAGCGGCGAGAACTTCAGCGGCAGCAGCTGGGAGTGGACCTCCCGCAGCGGCTACCGCGACATGCCGCCGTATCTCCACGACCACGTGGGCTCCTTCGTCGCCTCGACCCGCGCCTGCTTCGTGAACTGGGGTCCGGTCGAGAAGCGGGACGTCTTCAACGGCGACTGGCGCTCCCGCTACCTGGGCGACTTCGGCGGGCGGATCGACGGCGTGGGCGCGGGCGGCTGCTGACGCCGTCGCCGGCCGGGGCCTCGGGGAACCGTCGCGGGCGGCGTCCGCACCACGGCGGCCGGCAGCCCCCCGCAGGCCTCCGGCGGCCGTGCGCGGCCGAGTTGGCCGGGCGGGGAGTTCAGGGCTCGTAGCGGGCCCTGCGGGCGAGGGCGCGGAAGCCCAGGCCGCCGAAGAGGGCGGTGGAGGCGGGGTTGTTCACGTTGACGTCGAGGAAGACCTCGGGCTCCCCGGCGGCCCGCATGCGGGTCAGGGCGGCGAGGGCGAGCGCGCGGCCGAGGCCGCGGTGGCGCCGGGCCGGGACCGTGCCCACCTGGATGAGGAAGTCCCGCGCGCAGGTGACGAAGCCGGCCGCCGAGCCGTCGGCCGAGCGGGCCAGGAGGGAGTACCCCGGGCGGAAGTCGTCGTCCCCGGCCGTCCATTCGGTCCACCGGGCCTCGGACCAGCCGGGGAAACCGGGGCGGTCGGCGAACGACGCCTGGTAGGCCGCGAAGAAGTCCGCCTTGTTCCGGGCGTCCCACTCCTCGACGGCGACCCCGGCCGGGAGGACCGCCTCGGGGAGGGCCCCTGCCAGGTCGCGGCGCATGACATCCTCCGCGAACGTGCGGCGCAGGCCCCGCGCGGTGAACAGGGCGTGGGCCTCGGGCGTCAGCGACTCCGTCTCCACCCGGAGGCCGCCGGGCCGCCGCCGGCCCGTCTCCAGCAGCCGGTCCAGCAGCGCGCCGCCGAGCCCCCGGCCCCGCCGGGACGGGTCGACCTGGCCGGTCACCACCGTCACCCCCCGCGCCTCGCGGACGGAGCCCGACGCGACCAGCGCGCCGTCGCGGAGGACACCGACGGCCACGACGCCCTCACCCGCGTACCGGCTCCCTAGGAAGCCGGGTGACGCGGTGACCGGCAGCCCGCCGTCGACGGCCGCGCACCGCACGGCGAGGTCCACGACGGCCGGTACGTCCGCCCCCGAGAGTTCAGCCCATTCCACGCGCTCAGGATGCCTCAGCCGAGATGCGTGGGCGCGAACATCCGCAACAGCGCCGGGAGGACGAGCACCGAAGGGCCCGGTGACGCCAGGGACTTCGACAGGTCCGCCGCCAGGGTCTCCGGGGACGTCAGGGTTCCCGGCACGCCGAACGACTCCGCGAGGGCCACGTAGTCCGGCCGGGTCAGTTCCGTCCCCGTGGTCGCGCCGAAGGAGTCCGTCATGTACTCCCGGAGGATGCCGTAACCGCCGTCGTCGACGATGAGCCAGGTGACCGGGAGGTCGTACTGCCTGGCCGTCGCGAGTTCGGCGATCGAGTAGAGGGCCCCGCCGTCGCCGGAGACCGCGAGGACCGGGCGGGCCGGGTCCGCGACGGCCGCGCCGAGGGCGGCCGGGAAGGCGTAGCCGAGGCCGCCGGCGCCCTGGGCGGAGTGCATGGTGTTCGCGGACCCGGGGTCGAAGGCCGACCAGGCCCAGTAGGAGAGGATCGTCATGTCCCAGAAGGACGGGGAGTCCGACGGGAGCGCCTGCCGGATCGACGCCAGCAGGCCCTGTTCCAGGGTGAGTTCCTGTGCGGCCAGGCGTTCCGACACGCGGGACAGCAGCGTACGTACGCGGGACGGGGCCTGCGGGTCCTCACGGGGGGTCACCGTCTCCAGCAGGGCCTGGAGGGCCAGGCGGGCGTCCGCGTGGATGCCCAGGGCCGGGTGGTTGGACTCCAGTTTGCCGAGGTCGGCCTCGATCTGGACGACCCGGCCGCGCGGCGCGAAGGTGTGGTAGTTCGAGGAGAGTTCACCGAGGCCCGAGCCGACCACCAGCAGGACGTCCGCGTCCTCCAGGAACTCCGTCGTGTGGCGGTCCTCCAGCCAGGACCGCAACGACAGCTCGTGCTCCCAGGGGAACGCGCCCTTGCCGCCGAAGGTGGTGACGACGGGGGCCCTCAGCTTCTCGGCCAGCTGCCGCAGCTTGCCCGACGCGTCCGCCCGTACGACTCCCCCGCCCGCGATGATCGCCGGGCGGGCCGCCCGGGAGAGCAGGTCGGCGGCCACGGCGGTCAGTTCGGGGCGGGGCGGCAGCTCGTCGGGGAAGGCGTCGACGCCCGTCACCACCGGGATCGCCGTCTCCGCCAGGAGGACGTCCTGCGGGATCTCCACCCACACCGGTCCGTGCGGGGCGGTCAGCGCCGACGTCCAGGCCTCCGCGATCGCCGAGGGGATCTGGGACTGGGTGCGGACGGTGTGGACCGACTTCACCACGCCCCTGAAGGAGGCCGGCTGGTCGGGCAGTTCGTGCAGATAGCCGTGCCGGCCGCCGCCCAGGCCCGCCGTCGGGACCTGGCTCGCGACCGCCAGGACGGGGGCGGAGGCCGCCGCCGCCTCCTGGAGGGCCGCCAGCGACATCAGCGCGCCGGGGCCGGTCGACAGGAACAGGGGGGCGGCCTCCCCGGTGATCCGGCCGTAGGCGTCCGCCGCGAAGCCCGCGTTGTTCTCCATCCGCAGGCCGACGTACCGCAGGGAGGAGCGGCGCAGCGCGTCGAACATGCCCAGCGCGTGCTGGCCGGGCAGGCCGAAGACCGTGGTCGCGCCGAGCGCGGCCAGGGTCTCCACGACGAGGTCTCCGCCGATCCGGCCGGGAGGAGGGCTGAGCGCGGCCTCCGTCTGCGCGGCCGTCGGGCGGAGCACCAGGTCGTGGTCGTGGGTCACTTCGAGCGGGCCTCGGCAATCTGACGGGACATGATCGTGGTCAGTTCGTACGCGGTGTGCGACGCGGCCACCGACGTGATCTCCGCGTGATCGTACGCGGGGGCCACCTCCACGACGTCCGCCGAGACCAGGTTGCACGACGCCAGGCCGCGCAGGATCTCGAGGAGCTCGCGGGAGGTCATGCCGCCGGCCTCGGGCGTGCCGGTGCCGGGGGCGTGCGCGGGGTCCAGGCAGTCGATGTCGATGGAGATGTACAGGGGGCGGTCGCCGATGCGCTGCCGCAGCTGGTCGGCGACCTCGTCGGCGCCGCGCCGGTAGATGTCCGCCGACGTGACGATGCCGAAGCCCATCTTCTCGTCGTCGGTGAGGTCCTGCTTGCCGTACAGGGGGCCGCGCGTGCCGACGTGGGAGAGGGCCTCGGTGTCGAGGATGCCCTCCTCCACCGCCCGGCGGAACGGCGTCCCGTGCGTGTACTCGGCGCCGAAGTAGGTGTCCCAGGTGTCGAGGTGGGCGTCGAAGTGGAGGAGGGCGACGGGGCCGTGCTTCTTCGCCACGGACCTCAGCAGGGGCAGCGCGATGGTGTGGTCGCCGCCCAGGGTCATCAGACGGGCCCCGGTGCCGAGCAGATCGTCCGCGGCGGCCTCGACGGTCTCGACCGCCTCGTTGATGTTGAACGGGTTCACGGCGATGTCGCCGGCGTCCGCGACCTGCGCGAGGGCGAAGGGGGACGCGTCCTGGGCCGGGTTGTACGGGCGCAGCAGCCGGGAGGCCTCACGGATCGCGTTGCCGCCGAAGCGGGCGCCCGGACGGTAGGAGACGCCCGAGTCGAACGGCACGCCCACGACGGCGACGTCCGCGCGGCCCACCTCGTCCAGGCGGGGCAGGCGGGCGAAGGTGGCGGGGCCGGCGTAGCGGGGGATGCGGGAGGAGTCGACGGGGCCGCGGGGCGTCTCGTTGCCGCTCATGGTCCTATGCCTTCTTTCCTACGCTTCATCGCGTATGCACTGCTTCCGGTTCGACCCTACTGGGGAGCCGGGACGGGGGGGATGGACACGACCTTAGGTGGCCGGACGGCGACTGCGAAGTGTACGTTTCATCCATTGACCGGCTGTCGAGTGGAGGGTGTGCACATGACGCCGTCGGGGCAGCCCGCCGTTCCGCTCACTCCGCCGGTCCCGCTCGCCGCGCTGCTGGCCCGCGAGGAGCTGGCGCTGCGGCAGATCGCCGGGCCCGCCGGCGCGGGGACGGTCCTGCACGGGGCGCACACCTCGGAGATGGCCGATCCCTACCCGTATCTGCTGGGCGGTGAGCTGCTGCTGACGGCCGGGGTGCACATTCCGCAGGCGGCGGGGGCGGGGAGCTACTTCGACGACTACGTCGCGCGGATCGTGGCGGCGGGCGGTGCCGCGCTCGGGTTCGGGGTGGCGCCGGTGCACGACACGGTGCCGCGCGCGCTGGTCGCGGCCTGCGAGGCGCACGGGCTGCCGCTGATCGAGGTGCCGCCGCAGACGACCTTCGCGACGGTGGCCCGCGCGGTCTGGCAGCTGATGGAGCGGGCCCGCACGGCCGAGCTGCGCCGGGTGACGGAGGCCCAGCAGAGCCTCGCCTCCGCCGCCGCCCGCCCGGACCCGGTCCGCTCCGTCCTGCGCCGACTGGCCCACCGCCTCGGCGGCCGCGCGGTGCTGTACGCGCCGGACGGCACGGAGATCACGACAGCGGGACCACCCCCGGCCACCCCACCCCGGACGCCCCCGGAGACCCGGCCCACCCGGCCCCACCCGACCCCGGCAACCCCGCCGGGCCGGCCCCCCGCACCCCCGGCGCCCCAGCCCGACCAGCCCCACGGAACCCCAGCAGCCCCGGTAACCCCCTCAACCGAAGCCCGCCCGGCCCCGACACCCCCACCCGGCCAGCCCCACCCAACCCAGGGGACCCCGCCCGGCCGGCCCCCCGCGCCCCCGGACCCCCACCCCGACCAGGCCCACCAGCCCCCAGCAGCCGCAGCCACCGAGCTCCACCCGGCCCCGGCACCCCCGCCCAGCCAGCCCGGCCCGACTCCGGCCCCCCGGCCCGACCAGCCCCACCAGCCCTCAGCAGCCGCAGGCGCCGCCTCCCACCCCGCCCCGGCACTCCCGGCCGCCGACCCCCACCCGGCCCCCGCACCCCCAGCCGCCGGCCCCCAGTCCACCGCAGCCCCGGTCGCGGCGTCCCCGGAGGGCGGGCCAGGGGCGGTCTCCGAGGGGCCGGGCGAGGACCCGCTCGCCCGGCTTGCACGGGTTCTCGTCGAGCGGGGGTCCGCGTCCGCCAGTGACGTCGATCCCTCCGGGACCCACCTCGCCGCCTACGCGCTCGGGGCCGGCCGGGGTTTCGTGCTCGGGGTGGCGACACCGCGGCGCGAGGCCGGTGACCACACCATCGCGTCCGTCGCCGCCGTCCTCCTCTCGCTCCTCACCGGCGAGCACCAGAGCGGCTCGGACGCGGCCCGCTCCTGCGCGCTCGTGCGCCTGCTGCTGGGCAGTCCGCCGGAGGAGGTGGCCCCGCTGCTGGGTGACGAGCGGTGGATCGTCGTGCACGCGCGGCCCGAGTCGGCCGCCCCCGACCCCGTCGCCGCCGCCGCGCTCGGCGCCGCCCTCGGGTCACCGCTGGTCGACCTCGCCTCCGAGGTCGTACGGGTGCTCGTGCCGGCCGAGCGGGAGCCCGGGCCGCAGCCGGGCTGGACCCTGGGGGTCAGCGCCGTCGCCGAACCCGGGCAGTGGCCCGTCGCCGACGCCCAGGCGGCCCGCGCCCTGGCCCGCGCCCGGGCGACCCGCGCGGCCCTCGTCCGGCACGGCGGCCCGGCGGGCCTCGCCGACCTGCTGCCGCCCGACGCGGCCGCGGAGCACGCCCGTACGCTCCTCGCGCCCGTCGCCGCCACCCCCGCCCTCACCGAGACCCTGCGCACCTGGCTGTCGCTGCACGGCAGTTGGGACCGGACGGCGGTGGCCCTGGCCGTGCACCGCAACACCGTGCGGCAGCGGATCGCGCGGTGCGCGGCGCTGCTGGGGACGGATCTGGACGACCCGGACGTCCGGATGGAACTGTGGTTCGCGCTGCGCGTGACCGACCAGTGACGCACGTCCCAGCGCCCGGAACCGCGGCGACGGGCACCGGCCGCTGCCCCACAATGGAGACCATGCCGATACCCGGGACCCCCAGCCGCGCCGAACTCGTCGATCACCTCGTCAGGACCCGTATCGCGGGTCAGGTCGCGACCCCGCGCGAGAACAACCTCTCCCACTACCGCCAGCTCGCCAACGGCGTCCGCAACTACTGGCTGGGCCTGGAACTCGGCGACCGCTGGACCGACGAGCAGGACGTGCTCGCGGTGATGGCGGAGCGGGTGGGCGTCAACGACGACCCGGAGTACCGGTACGGCCAGGACACCATCGATCCCGAGCTGACCGTGGACGGCCTGGACCGGCTCGCGGCGCGGCTGCGCAAGGCCGCCGAGGGGCGCCAGCGGGTGCTGCTGGCCACCGGTCACCCGGGCGGTCTGCTCGACGTGCACCGCTCCACCGCCGCCGCGCTGCGCACGGCCGGCTGCGAGATCGTCGTGATCCCCGACGGTCTGCAGACGGACGAGGGGTACGTGTGGCAGGTCGCGGACGTGGCGGTGCTCGAGCACGGCGCCACGCTGTGGCACACGCACTCGGGCGAGCCGATGAAGGCCATCCTCACGGCGCTGGAGCGCGCGGGCCGGCCGCTGCCCGACCTCGTCGTCGCCGACCACGGCTGGGCGGGGTACGCGGGGCAGCACGGCATCGACTCCGTCGGGTACGCCGACTGCAACGACCCGGCGCTGTTCATCGCGGAGGCGGAGGGGACCGTGCAGGTGGCGGTCCCGCTCGACGACCATGTCGTCACCCCGCGCCACTACGACCCGATGATCGCGTACCTGCTGGCGGCGGCCGGTCTGGAGTAGGCCGCGCCCCTCCGCGTCCCTCAGTCCTCGCGGGGGACGCGGACCACGCCCTCCTGGATGACCGAGACCGCGAGCCGTCCGTCCCGCGTGTAGATGCGGGCCTGGCCGAGGCCGCGCCCGCCGGACGCGGACGGCGACTCCTGGTCGTACAGCAGCCACTCGTCGGCGCGGAACGGGCGGTGGAACCACATCGCGTGGTCCAGGGAGGCCCCGACCACGTCCCCGACCGCCCAGCCGCCGCGCCCGTGCGCGAGGAGGATCGAGTCGAGGAGCGTCATGTCGGAGACGTACGTGGCGAGGACGACGTGCAGCAGGGGTTCGTCGACGGCGCCGTCCAGTTTGCCGTTGGTGCGGAACCAGACCTGGCTGTGCGGTTCGCGGGGCTCGCCGAACCTGCCGTACGGCGGGTCGTCCACGTACCGCAGGTCGATCGCCTCGCGGGCCTCCAGGAAGCGCTCGACGACCCGGGGGTCGAGGTGGTCGTAACCGCGCAGGCGTTCCTGGCCGGTGGGGACCGTCTCCGGGTCGGGGGCGGGCGGCATGGGGGCCTGGTGGTCGAGCCCTTCCTCGTAGGTCTGGAAGGACGCCGACAGCGCGAAGATCGGCCGGCCGTGCTGGACGGCGACGGCGCGGCGGGTGGTGAAGGAGCGGCCGTCGCGGATCCGCTCGACGTTGTAGACGATGGGGGCGCCCGGGTCGCCCATGCGCAGGAAGTACGCGTGCAGGGAGTGGGCGTGCCGGTCGGCGGGGACCGTACGCCCGGCGGCGACCAGTGCCTGCGCCGCCACCTGTCCCCCGAAGACGCGGGGGACGACGGCGGAGCGGGACTGGCCGCGGAAGATGTTCTCCTCGATCTGCTCGAGGTCGAGCAGATCGAGGAGATCCTGAAGTGCCTGGCTCATGGCGTCTAGTTGTACCGGCCAGTAATTGCCGGGACCTTACAGACCCATGTCCTTGGCGATGATCGTCTTCATGATCTCGCTGGTGCCGCCGTAGATCCGGTTGACGCGGTTGTCCGCGTACAGGCGGGCGATCGGGTACTCGTTCATGAAGCCGTAGCCGCCGTGCAGCTGGAGGCAGCGGTCGATGACGCGGTGGGCGACCTCGGTGCAGAACAGCTTGGCGCTGGCGGCCTCGGCCGGGGTCAGCTCGCCGGCGTCGAGGGCCTCCAGGGCGCGGTCGGCGACGGCCTCGGCCGCGTCGACCTCGGCCTGGCAGGCGGCCAGCTCGAACTTGGTGTTCTGGAAGTGGGCGACCGGCTTGCCGAAGACGGTGCGCTCCTGGACGTACTGCTTGGCGAACCGGACGGCGGCCTTGGCCTGCGCGTAGGCGCCGAAGGCGATGCCCCAGCGCTCGGAGGCGAGGTTGTGGCCGAGGTAGTAGAAGCCCTTGTTCTCCTCGCCGAGGAGGTCCTCGACGGGCACCTTGACGTCGACGAACGCCAGCTCGGCGGTGTCGGAGGTGCGCAGGCCCAGCTTGTCCAGCTTGCGGCCGATGGAGTAGCCCTCGGACTTGGTGTCCACGGCGAACAGGGAGATGCCGTGGCGGCGGTCCTCGGCGGTGGGCGCGGCGGTGCGGGCGCAGACGATGACGCGGTCGGCGTGGACACCGCCGGTGATGAAGGTCTTGGAGCCGTTGAGGACGTAGTGCGTGCCGTCCTCGCTCAGCTTGGCCGTGGTCTTCATGCCCGCGAGGTCGGAGCCGGTGCCCGGCTCGGTCATCGCGAGGGCCCACATCTCCTCGGCGGAGACGAACTTCGGCAGGAACCGCTTCTTCTGCTCGTCGGTGGCGAGCATCTTGATGTACGGCAGGCCGAGCAGCACGTGCACGCCGGAGCCGCCGAAGTGGACGCCCGCGCGGGCCGTCTCCTCGTACATCACGGCCTCGAACTTGTACGAGTCGATGCCGGCGCCGCCGTACTCCTCCGGCACGGTGATGCCGAAGAGGCCCAGCTCTGCCAGCTTGTAGTAGAAGTCGCGCGGCGCCTGGCCGGCGGCGAACCACTCGTCGTACACGGGGACGACCTCGGCCTCGATGAAGGCCCGGAGGGTCTCCCGGAACGCCTCGTGATCCTCGTTGAACACCGTACGGCGCACCGCCGCCACCTCCACCTGGCTCAAAGGGTCCATGTCTAAGCGCTTGCTCAGATCATTACCGTACCGGTGGGTAGCGAGAGGCGTCCAGAGGCTCCGGGCGGCAGCGGCCGTAACGCTCGTCACGCCCGGGCGGCCGGACCCTGCGCCCCGGCGGCCTCGAAGGCCCCCCGCGCCATCCGGTGCAGCAGCGCCGCGGTGGCCGCGCGGCCCGGCAGGGAGCCCGGCCGGGCCAGGTGCGGGGTGGAGTTGAGCAGGCCGAAGACCGAGTGGACCGCCGAACGGGCCGCCGGTTCGGTGAGGGAGGGGTAGATCTCCCGGACCACCTCCACCCACAGCTCGACGTACTGCCGCTGGAGCTGGCGGACCAGCTTGCGGTCGCTGTCGCGGAGGCGGTCCAGCTCGCGGTCGTGCAGGGTGATCAGGGGGCGGTCGTCGATCGCGAAGTCGATGTGCCCCTCGATGAGCGAGTCGAGGACCACCTCCGCCGGACCTCCGTCGGCCTCCGCCAGGCGGCGCTTCGCGCCGGTCAGGAGCTGGCCGCTGATCCCCACCAGCAGCTCGGCGAGCATCGCGTCCTTGCCCGGGAAGTGCCGGTACAGGCCCGGGCCGCTGATACCGACCGCGGCTCCTATCTCGTCGACTCCGACGCCGTGGAAACCGCGCTCGGCGAACAGCCGCGCGGCCTCCTTGAGGATCTGCTCGCGGCGGGTGGGGGCGTCGGTTCTGGTGGCCATGACGGCAATTCTAGACAGGGAGGTTAGCGGTCGTTAACCTGTGAGAAATGGTTAACGCTCATTAACAGGCGATCACTGGGTGAGGGGAACCGCAGGATGGAACAGGCACCGGAGCTGACGAGCGCGGCCGATCCCGCGTCGGAGGCCTGGCGGGCCAACGAGGAGGCGCACCGCGCCCTCGTGGAGGAACTGCGCGGCAAGCTGGCCGCCGCCCGGCTGGGAGGCGGGGAGAAGGCGCGGGCGCGGCACACCGCGCGCGGGAAGCTGCTGCCCCGGGACCGGGTGGACGGTCTCCTCGACCCCGGCTCGCCCTTCCTGGAGCTCGCGCCCCTGGCCGCCGACGGGATGTACGAGGGACAGGCGCCGGCCGCCGGGGTCATCGCCGGGATCGGCCGGGTCGCCGGACGTGAGTGCGTGATCGTCGCCAACGACGCCACCGTCAAGGGCGGCACGTACTACCCGATGACGGTGAAGAAGCACCTGCGGGCGCAGGAGGTGGCCCTGGAGAACCGCCTGCCGTGTCTGTACCTGGTCGACTCCGGCGGCGCGTTCCTGCCCATGCAGGACGAGGTGTTCCCGGACCGCGAGCACTTCGGGCGGATCTTCTACAACCAGGCCCGGATGTCCGCGGCCCGCATCCCGCAGATCGCGGCCGTCCTCGGCTCGTGCACGGCCGGCGGGGCGTACGTCCCGGCCATGAGCGACGAGGCCGTCATCGTCCGCAATCAGGGCACGATCTTCCTCGGCGGTCCCCCGCTCGTGAAGGCCGCCACCGGTGAGGTCGTCACCGCGGAGGAGCTGGGCGGCGGGGAGGTGCACTCCCGGATCTCCGGCGTCACCGACCACCTCGCCGAGGACGACGCGCACGCCCTGCGGATCGTGCGGACCATCGCCGCCACGCTCCCCGCGCGCGGGCCCCTCCCCTGGGAGGTCGCACCCGTCGTGGAACCCAAGGTCGACCCCTACGGGCTGTACGGCGCCGTCCCGGTCGACTCCCGTACCCCCTACGACGTACGGGAGATCATCGCGCGCGTGACCGACGGTTCCCGGTTCGCCGAGTTCAAGGCCGAGTTCGGGCAGACCCTGGTCACCGGCTTCGCCCGGATCCACGGTCACCCGGTGGGGATCGTCGCCAACAACGGCATCCTGTTCTCCGAGTCCGCCCAGAAGGGCGCCCACTTCATCGAGCTCTGCGACCAGCGCGGGATCCCGCTGGTGTTCCTGCAGAACATCTCCGGGTTCATGGTGGGCAGGGACTACGAGGCCGGCGGCATCGCCAAGCACGGCGCCAAGATGGTCACCGCCGTCGCCTGTACGCGGGTCCCGAAACTGACCGTCGTCGTCGGCGGGTCGTACGGCGCCGGGAACTACTCCATGTGCGGCCGGGCCTACTCCCCCCGCTTCCTGTGGATGTGGCCGAGCGCCAAGATCTCCGTGATGGGCGGCGAGCAGGCCGCCTCCGTCCTCGCCACGGTCAAGCGCGACCAGCTGGAGGCCCGGGGCGAGGAGTGGCCCGTGGCCGAGGAGGAGGCCTTCAAGGACCCCATCCGGGCGCAGTACGAGCGTCAGGGCAACGCCTACTACGCGACCGCCCGGCTGTGGGACGACGGGGTCATCGACCCGCTGGAGACCCGCCAGGTGCTGGGCCTCGCGCTGACCGCCTGTGCCAACGCGCCGCTGGGTGACCCCCAGTTCGGCGTCTTCCGGATGTGAGGGGCTTGCCGACGATGTTCGACACCGTGCTCGTGGCCAACCGGGGCGAGATCGCCGTCCGCGTCATCCGCACCCTGCGCTCCCTGGGTGTGCGCTCGGCCGCCGTCTTCTCCGACGCCGACGCGGACGCCCGGCACGTCCGGGAGGCCGACACCGCCGTACGGATCGGTCCGGCGCCGGCCGCCGAGAGCTATCTGTCGGTGGAGCGGCTGCTGGAGGCCGCCGCCCGGACCGGCGCCCAGGCCGTCCACCCGGGGTACGGCTTCCTGGCGGAGAACGCCGCCTTCGCGCGCGCGTGCGCCGACGCGGGCCTGGTGTTCATCGGGCCGCCCGCCGACGCCATCGCGCTCATGGGCGACAAGATCCGGGCCAAGGAGACCGTGCGGGCCGCCGGGGTGCCGGTGGTGCCCGGTTCGAGCGGCAGCGGTCTGACGGACGCGCAGCTCGTCGCCGCCGCCCGGGAGATCGGCGTACCCGTGCTGCTGAAACCGTCGGCCGGCGGGGGCGGCAAGGGCATGCGGCTGGTGCGGGACGCGGACCGGCTGGCCGACGAGATCGCCGCCGCCCGCCGCGAGGCCCGCGCCTCGTTCGGCGACGACACGCTCCTGGTCGAGCGGTGGGTCGACCGCCCCCGGCACATCGAGATCCAGGTCCTGGCCGACGGCCACGGCAACGTCGTCCATCTGGGCGAGCGCGAGTGCTCCCTGCAGCGCCGGCACCAGAAGGTGGTCGAGGAGGCGCCGAGCGTGCTGCTCGACGAGGAGACGCGCGCGGCCATGGGCGAGGCGGCCGTGCAGGCGGCGCGCTCCTGCGGGTACCGGGGCGCGGGCACCGTGGAGTTCATCGTCCCGGGCGGGGATCCCTCGTCGTACTACTTCATGGAGATGAACACCCGGCTGCAGGTGGAGCACCCGGTCACCGAACTCGTCACCGGGCTCGACCTGGTGGAGTGGCAGCTGCGGGTGGCGGCGGGCGAGGCCCTGTCCTTCGGGCAGCGGGACGTGCGCCTCACCGGGCACGCGGTCGAGGCGCGCATCTGCGCGGAGGACCCCTCGCGCGGCTTCCTGCCGTCCGGCGGGACCGTCGTCGCCCTGCGCGAGCCGCAGGGCGACGGCGTGCGCACCGACTCCGGGCTCAGCGAGGGCACCGAGGTCGGCAGCCTGTACGACCCGATGCTGTCCAAGGTGATCGCGTACGGGCCGGACCGCGCGACGGCGCTCAGGAAACTGCGGGCCGCCCTCGCCGGGACGGTCACGCTGGGCGTGCCGACCAACGCCGGGTTCCTGCGGCGGCTCCTCGCCCATCCGGCGGTCGTGGCGGGCGAGCTGGACACGGGGCTGGTCGAGCGGGAGGTGGACACGCTCGTCGTGGACGACGTGCCCGCGGAGGTCTACGCGGCGGCGGCTCTGCTGCGCCACGCCCTGCTCGGGCCCGCCGAAGGCCCGGGCTGGACCGACCCGTTCGCGGCCCGCGACGGCTGGCGCCTGGGCGGCGAGCGGGCGTGGACCCCTCACCACCTCCGGGTGCCGGGCCACGAACCGGTCACCGTACGCGTGCGGCGCACACCGGACGGCGCGACGGAGCTGCTGCTGCCCGGGGCGGAGCAGCCCCTCCGCGGGGCCGGGGGTCCGCCGCCGCGGCCCGGTGCCGGGGACCTGTTCACCTTCCGGCTCGACGGTGTCCGCCACACCTTCGCCGCCCTTCCGGACGGCACCTGGCTCGGCCGGGACGGCGACGCGTGGCACGTCCGCGACCACGACCCGGTGGCCGCCTCCCTGACCGGCGCCGCGCACTCCGGCGCCGACTCGCTCACCGCGCCCATGCCCGGGACGGTGACGGTCGTGAAGGTCGCCGTCGGCGACGAGGTGACGGCCGGTCAGAGCCTGCTGGTGGTGGAGGCGATGAAGATGGAGCACGTCATCTCCGCCCCGCACGCCGGCACGGTCGCCGAGCTGGACGTGACACCGGGGACGACGGTCGCCATGGACCAGGTGCTGGCCGTCATCACCCCGGCCGAGACATCGACGGAGGCATCCACGAAGGCTTCGGCGGAGGCTTCGGCGGAGGAGGTCCGGTGACACTTCCCATGGTCGTACCGGCCCCGGACCTGCCCGACCGGGTCAGGATCCACGAGGTGGGCCCGCGCGACGGACTGCAGAACGAGAAGACGGCCGTGCCGACCGGGGTCAAGGCGGAGTTCGTGCGCCGCCTGGCCGCCGCGGGCCTCACCACCGTCGAGGCCACCAGCTTCGTGCACCCGAAGTGGGTGCCCCAGCTCGCCGACGCGGAGCAGTTGTTCCCGCTGGTGAGCGATCTGGACGTGGCGCTGCCGGTCCTGGTGCCGAACGAGCGCGGGCTGGACCGGGCACTGGCGCTGGGAGCGCGGCGCGTCGCCGTCTTCGCGAGCGCCACCGAGTCCTTCGCCAAGGCCAACCTCAACCGCACGGTCGACGAGGCGCTGGCGATGTTCGAGCCGGTGGTGTCCCGGGCGAAGGCGGAGGGCGCGCACGTGCGCGGATACCTCTCCATGTGCTTCGGCGACCCGTGGGAGGGCGCGGTCCCCCTCCCCCAGGTCGTCCGGGTCTGCCGCGCCCTGCTCGACCTGGGCTGCGACGAGCTGAGCCTGGGCGACACCATCGGCGTCGCGACGCCGGGTCACGTCCTGGAGCTTCTCGCCGCGCTGAACGAACAGCGGGTGCCCACCTCCGTCCTGGGCGTGCACTTCCACGACACCTACGGACAGGCGCTCGCCAACACCCTGGCCGCGCTCCAGCACGGTGTCACCACCGTCGACGCCTCCGCGGGCGGCCTCGGCGGCTGCCCGTACGCGAAGTCCGCCACCGGAAACCTCGCCACCGAAGACCTCGTGTGGATGCTGCAGGGCCTCGGCATCGACACCGGGGTCGACCTCGGCCGTCTCGTCGCCACGAGCGAGTGGATGGCCGGCCAACTGGGCCGACCCAGCCCCTCCCGCACCGTCCGAGCCCTGTCCCACAAGGAGCAGTGACCCGACATGGACCACCGTCTCTCCCCCGAGCTGGAAGAACTCCGCCGTACGGTCGCGGAGTTCGCCCACGACGTCGTCGCGCCGAAGATCGGCGACTTCTACGAGCGGCACGAGTTCCCGTACGAGATCGTCCGCGAGATGGGCCGCATGGGCCTGTTCGGACTGCCGTTCCCGGAGGAGTACGGCGGCATGGGCGGCGACTACCTGGCGCTGGGCATCGCCCTGGAGGAGCTCGCGCGCGTCGACTCGTCCGTGGCGATCACCCTGGAGGCCGGCGTCTCGCTGGGCGCCATGCCGATCCATCTGTTCGGTACCGAGGCGCAGAAGCGGGAGTGGCTGCCCCGGCTGTGCTCCGGCGAGGTCCTGGGCGCGTTCGGTCTGACCGAGCCCGACGGCGGGTCGGACGCGGGGGCGACGCGCACGACGGCCCGCCTCGACCCGGACACCGGCGAATGGGTGATCAACGGCACCAAGTGCTTCATCACCAACTCGGGCACGGACATCACGGGCCTGGTGACGGTCACGGCGGTCACCGGCCGCAAGCCGGACGGCAGACCGCTGATCTCCGCGATCATCGTCCCGTCCGGCACGCCGGGCTTCACGGTCGCGCAGCCCTACTCGAAGGTCGGCTGGAACGCCTCGGACACCCGGGAACTGTCCTTCACCGACGTGCGGGTGCCGGCGGCGAACCTGCTGGGCGAGGAGGGGCGCGGGTACGCGCAGTTCCTGCGGATCCTCGACGAGGGCCGGATCGCGATCGCCGCGCTGGCGACCGGGCTGGCGCAGGGGTGCGTGGACGAGTCGGTGAAGTACGCGCGGGAGCGGCATGCCTTCGGGCGCCCGATCGGCGCCAACCAGGCCATCCAGTTCAAGATCGCCGACATGGAGATGAAGGCCCACACGGCCCGGCTGGCCTGGCGTGACGCCGCCTCCCGGCTGGTGGCGGGCGAGCCCTTCAAGAAGGAGGCGGCTCTGGCCAAGCTGTACTCGTCCACGATCGCCGTCGACAACGCCCGCGACGCCACCCAGGTGCACGGCGGCTACGGCTTCATGAACGAGTATCCGGTGGCCCGTATGTGGCGCGACTCCAAGATCCTGGAGATCGGCGAGGGCACGAGCGAGGTCCAGCGGATGCTGATCGCCCGGGAGCTGGGCCTGGCCGGCTGACCCCGGAGCGAGTGGCGATTCACCCCGTCAACCTGCCTGCACGTCAGGCAGGTTGACGGCGCGGGTGCGGTCATGGACAGCGCACGGGTGCAGGATCACAGCGCACCGCCCCCTGGACAAGATCTGAGGTTAGGCTAACCTATCTTCGAATTGTCCGGCGGTGATCCGCACGTTCGAAAGCAGCCACTCTCATGCCCAACGCCAGCGCCAACCACCTCTCCCGCCGCGGCGTTCTCGCCGCCGGTGGCGCCCTCGGCCTCGGTGCCGTGCTCGCCGCCTGCGGGGACGACGACGCGAAAAGCAGTGGCTCGGAGTCGTCGGCGAACACCTCCGCCAAGTCCGGCCCCTGGACCTTCAAGGACGACCGCGGCACCACCGTGAAGCTGGACGAGATCCCGGCGAACATCGTCGCGTTCACCGGCGTCGGCGCCGCCCTGTACGACTACGGCATCCAGGTCAAGGGCGTCTTCGGCCCGACCAGGACCACCGACGGCAAGGCCGACGTCCAGGCCGGCGACATGGAGGTCTCCAAGGTCGAGGTCCTGGGCAACGTCTGGGACGAGTTCAACGTCGAGAAGTACGCGGCCCTCGCGCCCGACGTCCTCATCTCCACGATGTTCGACGACGCCGGCACCCTCTGGTACGTCCCCGAGGCGTCCAAGGACAAGATCGCCAAGCTCGCCCCGAGCGTCGGCATATCCGTCTACGACCGTCAGCTCACCGCCCCGCTGGAGCGCCTGTGGGAGCTGGCCGAGTCCCTCGGCGCGGACATGACCGCGGCCAAGGTCACCGACGCGAAGAAGCGGTTCGAGGCCGCCGCGACCCGGCTGCGCGCCGCCGCCAAGGCCAAGCCCGACATCAAGGTCATGGCGGGTTCCGCCAGCGCCGAGCTGTTCTACGTCTCCGGCAGCAACCTCTCCATCGACCTGGAGTACTTCAAGGCCCTCGGCGTGAACTTCGTCGAGCCGCCGGAGAGCGCGAAGAAGGAGGGTGGCGGCTGGTACGAGTCGCTGTCCTGGGAGAACGTCGACAAGTACGCGGCGGACATCATCATGATGGACGACCGGTCCTCGGCGCTGCAGCCTTCGGCCATCACCGAGGCGACGTGGAAGAAGCTGCCCGCGGTGAAGGCGGGACAGGTCATCGCCCGGTCGCCGGAGCCGATCCTTTCGTACGACAAGTGTGTGCCGCTGCTCGAGACCCTTGCCGAGGCTCTCGAGAAGGCGAAGAAGGTCAGCTGAAACAGGGTGACCCGGGGCGCGGGTGAGCCGCGGGCCGTCAGCGGCCGGTCGCGCCCAGCGGCGGGGCCGCACGCCGATGCGGCCCCGCGCCCCTGAAGAGCCCTGCCCCGCCCCGTCTTTCAGGAGCGCCCCATGACCACGGCCGTCGCCGCCCCGTTCCGCTTCTTCTCCCTTCAGGTCACGCGGACGAGGCGGCTCGGCCCGTCCCTGGTCCGGGTGAGCTTCACCGGGGAGGACCTGCGTCACTTCTCCTCCGACGGACGGGACCAGTCGCTCTCCCTCTTCCTGCCGCGTCCGGGGCAGGAAGAGCCCGCCGTCCCCTTCGAACTCGGATGGGGGTCCCCCCGCTCGAGCGAAGCCGAGAGTGGGGGAGGGTGGTGGCAGGGCTGGCGTGAACTGCCCGATGACGTACGGGCCGTGATGCGGTCGTACACGCTCCGCGCGCTGCGGCGCGATCCCGACGAGATCGACATCGACTTCGTGCTGCACACGCCCGCCGGGCCCGCCTCCGCGTGGGCCGCCCGGGCCGCCGCCGGGGACCGGGTGGTCCTGCTGGGCCCCGCGATCGCCGACAACCGGGCCATCCGCTTCCGGCCGCCCGAGGACACCGGTCCGGTGCTGCTGTGGGGCGACGAGACCGCGCTCCCCGCGATCTCCTCGATCCTGGAGTCCCTGCCGTCCGGGCAGCGGGTGCGCGCCTGGATCGAGGTGGGCGACCCCGGGAACGTCCAGGACCTGATGACCCTGGCGGACGCCGAGATCACCTGGGTGGACGCCGGACGCTCCCTCGATGCCGTCCGGGCCGCCCGCCTCCCGTCGTCCGCGCAGCCGTACGCCTGGATCGCGGGCGAGTCGGGATCCGTGAGGACGCTGCGCCGTCACTTCGTGCACGAGCGCGGGATCGACCGGCGGCGGGTCACCTTCGCGGTTACTGGCGCCGTGGGTTGACGGAGGAACAGCTTCGCGAGTGCGGGTGAGCGACGTGACCCCGGTCACGGCGGGGGCGGAGTTTCACCAGGGTTAAATTAGGTTAGGCTTACCTAAGTTGAAACCGAGGCTCCGCCCCTGAGTCCGTCCCGGACCCGTCCCCACCCCCGGAGGGCCCCCCATGCGCTCGCACCTGCTCAATGACACGACCGCGGAGCGGTACCGCCGCTCCGTGACCGAAGGAGTCGAGCGGGTGGCCGCCAAACTCGCCGCCACCGACCGTCCGTTCACCGGCGTCACGGTCGACGCCCTCGCGCCCCGCATCGACGGGATCGACCTGGACCGGCCCCTGCACGACACCACCGCGGTGCTCGACGAGCTGGAGGAGGTCTACCTCCGCGACGCGGTCTACTTCCACCACCCCCGCTACCTCGCCCACCTCAACTGCCCGGTGGTCATCCCGGCCGTCCTCGGCGAGGCCGTCCTGTCCGCCGTCAACTCCTCCCTGGACACCTGGGACCAGTCGGCCGGCGGCACCCTCATCGAGCGGAAACTGATCGACTGGACGGCCGAGCGCATCGGCCTCGGCCCGGCCGCCGACGGCGTGTTCACCTCCGGCGGCACCCAGTCCAACCTCCAGGCCCTGCTGCTGGCCCGCGAGGAGGCGAAGAGCGACGCACCGGCGAAACTGCGCATCCTCGCCTCCGAGGTGAGCCACTTCAGCGTGCGGAAGTCCGCGAAACTGCTCGGTCTGGGCCAGGACTCCGTGGTCTCCGTCCCCGTCGACCACGACAAGCGGATGCAGACGGTCGCCCTCGCCCATGAGCTGGAGCGCTGCGCGAAGGACGGCCTCGTCCCCATGGCCGTCGTCGCCACCGCCGGCACCACCGACTTCGGCTCCATCGACCCGCTGCCCGAGATCGCCGAGCTGTGCGCCCAGTACGACACCTGGATGCACGTCGACGCGGCCTACGGCTGCGGACTGCTCGCCTCCCTCAAGTACCGGGACCGGATCGACGGCATCGAGCGCGCCGACTCCGTCACCGTCGACTACCACAAGTCCTTCTTCCAGCCGGTGAGTTCGTCCGCCGTGCTGGTCAGGGACGCGGCCACGCTGCGCCACGCGACCTACCACGCCGAATACCTCAACCCGCGCCGCATGGTGCGGGAACGCATCCCCAACCAGGTGGACAAGTCCCTGCAGACCACGCGCCGGTTCGACGCGCTCAAACTGTGGATGACCCTGCGCACGATGGGCGCCGACGGCATCGGGCAGCTCTTCGACGAGGTCTGCGACCTGGCCGTCGAGGGCTGGGACCTGCTGGCCGCCGACCCCCGCTTCGACGTCGTCGTGCAGCCCTCCCTCTCCACCCTCGTCTTCCGCTACGTCCCGGGGGCCGTCACCGACCCGGCCGAGATCGACCGCGCCAACCTGTACGCCCGCAAAGCCCTGTTCGCCTCCGGCGACGCCGTGGTCGCGGGCACCAAGGTGGGCGGCCGCCACTACCTGAAGTTCACCCTGCTCAATCCCGAGACCACCGCGGCCGACATCGCCGCCGTCCTCGATCTGATCGCCGGCCACGCCGAGCAGTACCTGGGAGAGTCCCTTGACCGCGCTTCCTGACACCACGGCAAAGACCCACGACTTCGTGGGCATCGGGCTCGGCCCCTTCAACCTCGGCCTCGCCTGCCTCACCGAGCCGATCGACGCGCTCGACGGCGTCTTCCTGGAGTCCAAGCCCGACTTCGAGTGGCACGCCGGCATGTTCCTCGACGGCGCCCACCTGCAGACCCCGTTCATGTCGGACCTGGTCACCCTGGCCGACCCGACCTCGCCGTACTCCTTCCTCAACTACCTGAAGGAGAAGGGGCGGCTGTACTCGTTCTACATCCGCGAGAACTTCTACCCCCTGCGCGTCGAGTACGACGACTACTGCCGCTGGGCGGCCGGCAAGCTCAGCAGCGTCCGCTTCTCGACGACCGTCGCCGAGGTGACGTACGAGGACGAGCTCTACGCCGTGCGGACCACGGACGGGGACGTGTACCGCGCCCGTCACCTCGTCCTCGGCACCGGCACGGTCCCCTTCGTCCCCGAGCCCTGCCGCGGACTGGACGGCGGCCTCTTCCACACCGCGCAGTACATGCGGCGCAAGGCGGAACTGCAGACGAAGAAGTCCATCACCGTCGTCGGCAGCGGCCAGAGCGCCGCGGAGATCTACCACGAGCTGCTCGCCGAGATCGACGTCCACGGCTACCAGCTCAACTGGGTCACCCGCTCCCCGCGGTTCTTCCCGCTGGAGTACACCAAGCTGACCCTGGAGATGACCTCCCCGGACTACATCGACTACTTCCGCGCGCTGCCGGAAGAGACCCGCTACCGGCTGGAGAAGCAGCAGAAGGGCCTGTTCAAGGGCATCAACTCGGACCTCATCGACGCGATCTTCGACCTGCTCTACCAGAAGAACGTGGAGAGCGGCGACCGGCCCGTGCCGACCCGGCTGCTCACCAACTCCACCCTGCACAGCGCCCGGTACGACGACGGCGCGTACACGCTCGGCCTCCGCCAGGACGAGCAGGGCAAGGACTACGAGATCGTCACCGAGGGCCTGGTGCTGGCCACCGGCTACCACTACGAACCGCCGGCCTTCCTCGAACCGGT
Organism: Streptomyces sp. NPDC001381; assembly: GCF_042895685.1. NCBI lineage: Bacteria > Bacillati > Actinomycetota > Actinomycetes > Kitasatosporales > Streptomycetaceae > Streptomyces > Streptomyces sp. NPDC001381. The sequence continues at coordinate 1,351,512 of NZ_JBIAWO010000001.1, forward strand.
CCGCGACCGCATACGCTTCGACGGCCACGGCCGCTTCGACGTCGCCCGCAACTACTCCATCGACGTCACGGGCCACGGCATCTTCCTGCAGAACGCCGGCGTGCACACGCACAGCATCACGTCCCCCGACCTCGGCATGGGCCCGTACCGCAACAGCTGCATCATCCGCGAGCTGCTCGGCGGCGAGCACTACCCGGTCGAGAAGACCATCGCGTTCCAGGAGTTCTCGGTATGACCTTCACCTTCCGCCCCCTCGACCCCCTCAAGGACGCCGAGCTGCTGCACGGCTGGGTGACGCATCCCAAGGCGGCCTTCTGGATGATGCAGGACGCCGGACTGGAGGACGTCGAGCGCGCGTACATGGAGATCGCGGCCGACGAGTACCACCACGCGCTGCTCGGGCTGCGGGACGGCGTCCCCGCCTTCCTGATGGAGAAGTACGACCCCGCCCACCGCGAGCTGGTCGGCCTGTACGAGCCGCGGCCGGGCGACATCGGCATGCACTTCCTCACGCCGCCCACCGACAGGCCCGTCCACGGCTTCACCCGGTCCGTCATCACCGCCGTGATGACGCACCTCTTCGAGGACCCGGCGGTCCACCGCGTCGTCGTCGAGCCGGACGTGTCCAACAAGGCCGTCCACGCCCTCAACGAAGCCGTCGGTTTCGTGCCCGAGCGCGAGATCCGGAAGCCGGAGAAGAAGGCCCTGCTGAGCTTCTGCACCCGGGAACAGTTCCTCGCCGCGACGGGGGTGCACGCATGACCCTCGCCGGCTCCGTGGCCCATCTCTCCCCCGAACGCTGGGAGAAGGCCAACCGCCTGCTGGTCCGCAAGGCCCTCGCCGAGTTCGCCCACGAGCGGCTCCTCACCCCCGAGTGGCGGGACGGGCGCTACGTCGTCCGCAGCGACGACGGTCTGACGTACTACCGCTTCACCGCCGTACGCCGCGCCCTCGACCACTGGCAGGTGGACGCCGACTCGATCATCCGCACCCGCGACGGCGCCGAACTCCCGCTCGCCGCGCTGGACTTCTTCATCGAGCTCCGGCAGGCCCTCGGGCTGAGCGACGAGATCCTGCCGGTCTACCTGGAGGAGATCTCCTCCACCCTCTCCGGCACCTGCTACAAGCTCGCCAAACCGCGGATCACCTCGGCGGAGCTGGTGCGGAGCGGGTTCCAGGCCATCGAGACCGGCATGACCGAGGGCCACCCCTGCTTCGTCGCCAACAACGGGCGGCTCGGTTTCGGCGTCCACGAGTACCTGTCCTACGCCCCCGAGACGGCGAGCCCGGTCCGGCTGGTGTGGCTGGCCGCCCACCGCTCGCGCGCCGCGTTCACGGCGGGCGTCGGGATCGAGTACGAGACCTTCGTACGGCAGGAGCTGGGCGAGGAGACCGTCGCACGCTTCGACGGGATCCTGCGCGAGCAGAACCTCGACCCGGCCGACTACCTCCTCGTCCCCGTCCACCCCTGGCAGTGGTGGAACAAACTCACCGTCACCTTCGCGGCCGAGGTAGCGCGGAAGAACCTGGTGTGCCTGGGCGAGGGCGACGACGAGTACCTGGCCCAGCAGTCCATCCGGACCTTCTTCAACCGGACCCACCCGGAGAAGCACTACGTCAAGACCGCCCTGTCCGTCCTCAACATGGGCTTCATGCGCGGCCTCTCGGCGGCGTACATGGAGGCCACGCCCGCGATCAACGACTGGCTGGCCCAGCTCATCGACAACGACCCGGTGCTGAAGTCGACCGGCCTGTCGATCATCCGGGAGCGGGCGGCCGTGGGCTACCGGCACCTGGAGTACGAGGCGGCGACGGACCGCCACTCGCCGTACCGCAAGATGCTCGCCGCGCTGTGGCGGGAGAGCCCGGTGCCGGCGCTCCAGGACGGCGAGTCGCTCGCGACCATGGCGTCCCTGATCCATGTGGACCACGAGGGCAAGTCCGTGGCGGGCGCGCTGATCGAGCAGTCGGGCCTGGCCCCGGTGGAGTGGCTGCGCCACTACCTCCAGGCGTACTACACGCCCCTGCTCCACAGCTTCTACGCCTACGACCTGGTCTTCATGCCGCACGGCGAGAACACCATCCTCGTGCTGCGGGACGGGGTCGTGCAGCGGGCGGTCTACAAGGACATCGCCGAGGAGATCGCGGTGATGGACCCGGACGCCGTGCTGCCGCCGGAGGTGCGGCGCATCCGGGTGGAGGTGCCCGAGGACAAGAAGCTGCTGTCCCTCTTCACGGACGTCTTCGACTGCTTCTTCCGCTTCCTCGCCGCCGGCCTGGCCGACGAGGGGATCCTGGCGGAGGACGACTTCTGGCGCACGGTCGCCGAGGTCACCCGCGCCTACCAGGACGCGAACCCCGAACTCGCCGACAGGTTCCGCCAGTACGACATGTTCGCCCCCGAGTTCGCCCTGTCCTGCCTCAACCGGCTCCAGCTGCGCAACAACCGGCAGATGGTGGACCTGGCGGACCCCTCGGGCGCCCTCCAGCTGATCGGCACCCTGAAGAATCCCGTCGCAGGGTTCTGATCAAGACGCACGGGCTCCCCGAGTACGGTCCTCGGGGAGCCCGTCGTCGGCTCCGGCGTCCGCGGGCCGGGCCCGGGTCCCGCCGGGGCCGGAACGGCCCGGTGCCAGAATCTCCCCATGGCGGAAATCCTTCAGAAGGACGGTACGTGGGTCTTCGACGGCGACGCGCTGCGGCTGACCCCGGGGCGGGACAAGGGAGTCGGGCTGCTGCGCCGGGAACTCGGTGAAGTGGTCGTCCCGCTGGGGGCGTTGGCGGGAATCTCGTTCGAGCAGGGGAAGCGGAGCGGGCGGCTGAGGCTGCGGCTGCGGGACGGCGCCGATCCGCTGCTGCACGCGACCGGGGGCCGGCTGACCGAGCCGCACGACCCGTACCAGCTGATCGTCGAGTCCGACCGGTACGGCGTCGCCGAGTACTTCGTGGACGAGGTCCGCGACGCCCTCACCCTGGACCAGGTGCCGGCCGGTCCGGTGGACGCGTACCTGCTGCCCGGACCGTCCGTGCCGCTGTCCTGCTCCGCCGGGGACGGCACCGCGAGCTTCGACGGCGACCAGGTGCGCCTGGAGTGGAACTGGAAGACGGAGGACGCCAAGGCCTCCGCCGGGGCCCGCACGATCAGCGTCGAGGACATCGTGGGCGTCGAGTGGCATCCGGCCGCCGGCCTGGAGAACGGCCATCTGCGGTTCCGGGTGCGCCACGCGCCCACCAAGGCCCCGCCGAAGTACGACCCCAACGCCGTCGAGCTGTGGGGCTTCAAGAAGGACCCGCTGATGGCGCTGGTCGCGGCGGCGGTGCAGGCCCGGCTGCCGCATCCGGCGGCCGCCCCCGAGGACTCCGTACGGCCCGCTCCGCGGCCCTCCGGGCCCGAGCCGGACGTCCCGGCGGCCGGCCCCGACCACGACGCGCTGCTGCGCCGGCTGCGCGAGCTCGGCGAACTGCACCGGGCCGGGGTCCTGACGGACGACGAGTTCACGATGGCCAAACAGGCGGTCCTCAGGCGCATGTGACGCGGGCGAGGACCGCCTGCCGGGCGCGCCGCCCGGGGCTATTTCGCCCTGCGGGCCACCGTGAAGTGGTCGATCCGCTCCCCGGTCTCGGCGATGCCCTGGACCTTCAGGGTGGTGAAGCGGCCCTTCGGCGCGGGGGTGACGTCCACCCGCAGGAAGGAGTAGTCCAGGTAGCGCACGCGCGACCAGGTGACGGTCTCGTTCTGCCTGCCGCCCTCGACGTTGACGAAGGAGGCCACGGAGTCGGCCTCGTGCTCGTGGCCCTCGTAGGAGTCCGGGGCGGTGAAGGCGTACAGGCTGCGGCCCGCCGCGCCCGCCGTCACGTACACCACGCCCTCGGTCTCGGGGTAGGCGGTGCCGCCGATCGGGAGCTTCTTGGTGACCGCGCCGCCCTTGATGACGTCCGTGCGCTCGTACTGGTGGTTGTGGCCGTTGATGACGAGGTCCACCTGGTACTTGTCGAACAGCGGCACCCACTCCTGGCGCACACCCCCCTCCGAGGCGTGCGCGGTGGAGGTGCAGTACGCGCAGTGGTGGAAGAACACGACGACGAAGTCGATGTCCTCGTCGGCCCGGAACTTCTTCAGCTGCGCCTCGAACCACGTGGTCTGGGTGCCGCCGGAGATGCCGAGGTTGGCCGGGATCTCGAAGGAGACGTCGTTGGGGTCCAGCGAGACGACCGCCGTGTTGCCGTAGACGAAGGAGTAGACGCCCGGGAGGTTCTTCCTGTCGGGGCCGTTGTCGGGGAGGCTCCAGCGGGCTTCCTCGCCGCCGTAGCCGTTGGGCGAGTACCAGGCCTCCATGTCGTGGTTGCCGTACGACACCATCCACGGGACGGACTTGGCGACGGACTCGGTCTGGGCGAGGAACTGGTCCCAGGTGCGCGCGTCGAAGCCCGTGTCGGAGGTCTTGCCCTGGCCGGCCGGGTCGCCGTAGGCGATGTCGCCGGCGTGCAGGTGGAAGGCCGGGTTCTGGCCGAGGATCAGGCTGTCGTTGGCCAGCGCGTGGTAGCTGACGCCCTGGTCGCCGAAGGCGGTGAAGGTGAACGGCGCCTTGTGCGTGGGGGCGGTGGTGAAGGTGCCCAGGGTGCCCAGCAGGTGCGGCTCGGCCGGGTCGAAGCCGGCGTGACCGACACCGTAGTAGTACGTCCTGCCGGGCCGCAGGCGGGTGAGCTTGGCGTGCAGGTAGTACTGGGTGTGGTCGCCGGACGCGCCGACCCCGGCCGGGGTGTACAGGGTGCGCACCTCGGCCTCGATCCTGCGGGAGAGGTCCCACGGGTGGGCACCGATGCGCAGGAAGGGTTTCCGCACCGCGACCGGGACCTGCCAGGAGACGGTGACCTCGGTGCGCGGGTCGTTGCCCCAGGCCAGGTGCCGGCCGAAGGGGGCGACCAGGGAGCCGTCGACCGGCTCGGTGCGGGTGAGGGGCTGCGTGGGTGTGGCGGCCCGGGCCGTGGCGCCGGTCACGAAGGCGCCACCGGTGACGGCGCCGAGAGTGACCGCGCCGCCCCTGATCATCGTGCGCCGGGAGAACCGTGCGCGCAGGTACTCGTGCTGCTCGGCCATGCTCATGCGCCCGGCGAGCTGCTCGGGTACGCCCATGCGAGGAGTGTCCATGACGCCTGAAACTCGTCGCCCCGGGCGACGGTTCGCCGGACGCCACATGGACGGTTCACGAACGGGCGCTCATAACACATTCAAGGTTCGGCCAAGGCCTCTTAACAGGCTCCTGCCCGAATTCGGGCAGGTTCCTTGCGAAACCCGCTCGCGTACCTCAGGATCTACCGGGTGCACGACGAACTTGTTGATCACCTGACGCGGTCCACGCCCCTCCAGCGGGGCGAGGCGCTGCGGGTGATCCAGGACGTGCTCGCCTATTTCGACGAGACGACCGAGGATTACGTCCGTCGCCGCCACCGCGAGCTCCAGGCCCAGGGCCTGGTGAACGCGGAGATCTTCGAACGGATCGGGGCGGACCTGCAATACCGGGCGGTCGCGCCGCCGGAGCTCTCGCTGAGGCAGCTGCGGCGCATCGTCTACGGGTGATCGAAAGCTTGGGGATACCTATACATGTGCGGAATCGTCGGATACATCGGCAGGCGTGACGTGGCCCCGCTGCTGCTGGAAGGCCTGCAGCGGCTGGAGTACCGCGGCTACGACTCGGCGGGCATCGTCGTGACCTCCCCGAAGACCGCCGGTCTGAAGATGGTCAAGGCCAAGGGCCGGGTCCGTGACCTGGAGGCCAAGGTCCCGGCGCGCTTCAAGGGCACCACCGGCATCGCCCACACCCGCTGGGCCACCCACGGCGCCCCCTCCGACGTGAACGCCCACCCGCACATGTCGGCCGACAACAAGGTCGCCGTCGTCCACAACGGCATCATCGACAACGCCGCCGACCTGCGCCGCAAGCTGGAGGCGGACGGCGTCGAGTTCCTCTCCGAGACGGACACCGAGGTGCTCACCCACCTCGTCGCCCGCTCCCAGGCGGAGACCCTGGAGGAGAAGGTCCGCCAGGCCCTCCGGCTGGTCGAGGGCACGTACGGCGTCGCCGTCATGCACGCCGACTTCTCGGACCGTATCGTCGTCGCCCGCAACGGCTCCCCGGTCGTCCTCGGCATCGGCGAGAAGGAGATGTTCGTCGCCTCGGACATCGCCGCCCTGGTCGCCCACACCCGCCAGGTCGTCACCCTGGACGACGGCGAGATGGCCACCCTGAAGGCGGACGACTTCCGGACGTACACCACGGAGGGCACCCGTACGACGGCCGAGCCGACCACGGTGGAGTGGGAGGCCGCGTCGTACGACATGGGCGGCCACGACACCTACATGCACAAGGAGATCCACGAGCAGGCCGACGCCGTGGACCGCGTGCTGCGCGGCCGCATCGACGACCGCTTCTCCACCGTGCACCTCGGCGGCCTCAACCTGGACGCCCGCGAGGCCCGCCAGATCCGCCGCGTGAAGATCCTCGGCTGCGGCACCTCGTACCACGCCGGCATGATCGGCGCCCAGATGATCGAGGAGCTCGCCCGCATCCCGGCCGACGCCGAGCCCGCGTCCGAGTTCCGCTACCGCAACGCGGTCGTCGACCCCGACACCCTCTACATCGCCGTCTCCCAGTCCGGTGAGACGTACGACGTCCTCGCCGCCGTCCAGGAGCTGAAGCGCAAGGGCGCGCGCGTCCTCGGTGTGGTGAACGTCGTAGGCTCGGCGATCGCCCGCGAGGCCGACGGCGGCATCTACGTGCACGCCGGCCCCGAGGTGTGCGTGGTCTCCACCAAGTGCTTCACCAACACCACGGTGGCCTTCGCCCTCCTCGCCCTGCACCTCGGCCGCACCCGTGACCTCTCGGTCCGCGACGGCAAGCGGATCATCGAGGGGCTGCGCAAGCTGCCCGGCCAGATCGCGGAGATCCTCTCCTACGAGGACGAGATCAAGAAGCTGGCCGCGGAGTTCGCCGAGGCCCGCTCGATGCTCTTCATCGGCCGCGTCCGGGGCTACCCGGTCGCCCGTGAGGCCTCCCTGAAGCTCAAGGAGGTCTCCTACATCCACGCCGAGGCCTACCCGGCCTCCGAGCTGAAGCACGGACCGCTGGCCCTGATCGAGCCCGCCCTGCCGACCGTCGCGATCGTCCCGGACGACGACCTGCTGGAGAAGAACCGCGCGGCCCTGGAGGAGATCAAGGCCCGCAGCGGCAGGATCCTCGCCGTGGCCCACGAGTGCCAGGAGAAGGCCGACCAGACGATCGTCGTCCCCAAGAACGAGGACGAGCTCGACCCGATCCTGATGGGCATCCCGCTCCAGCTGCTGGCGTACTACACGGCGAAGGCCCTCGGCCGGGACATCGACAAGCCGAGGAACCTGGCGAAGTCGGTCACGGTCGAGTAGTCACGACCGTCCGGACGACCGTCGGTTCTGCGGGGCCTCGGTTCTGTCCGGACGGGGAACGGACCCCGCGTGCCGCCTCCGGTCACGGGGTCCGTCCAGGTCGCCGGGGAGGCCCTGCTCCCCGGCGTCGGCTGCCCGTTCAGCCGGTGGCCGTCACACCCCGGCCGGCAGCCCGCCGTGGAAGCGCCGTGGGCCAGTGGGCCATCGCCGCTGTCGCCGCGTACCACGCCACCGCGCCCGCGACGACCGCGAACCAGCCGCCGGCCCGGGTGAGCGAGTCGCTGTCGGCGAACCGCGCGACGGCCATCAGGACGAGCGCGACCAGGAACAACCCGTAGGTGCCCCGGGTGAGTTGGTCCCCGCCCGCCGCGGTCAGGGAGAGCGCCACGAGGGCGAACAGGAGCAGGAAGAGTCCGGCGGCGTTGTCGGAGACCTGTGCGCCGGCGGAGACGGCCCAGGTGAACCACAGGGCGCCGAGGACGGTGAAGGCCGTACCGTCGGCCGTGTCGCGGTCCCGGAGGGCCAGCAGGCCGACGACGAACAGCGCGACGCCGCCGACGTAGTGGGCGACGGACACGGCGTCCGCCGCCGTCACGCCGTCGATCAGGTCGGTGTACCCGAGGCCGAACGCCAACAGGGTGATGCCCAGGGCGAGTCGGCCGACGATCGTGGTGGTGCTTCCCGCGGAGACGTCATTGTCCACGGCGGGCTCCCTTCATGCGGTGGTGCGATGCACGGTGACCGATATATGCCCTTCACAAAGGCACAAACACCTCCGCATGTGAACGGATTCATGCGCCGCACAAGGGAGTTGACGGGAGGGAGACAGGAGAGCCGCGTGGGACGCGAGAGCCGGCGGACCGCTCCGCCGAACCGGACGAGCTCCAGGGGATCAGGACGAGCTCTGCGGGACCAGGACGGGATTCTGGCGACAGGACCTAGGGGATCACGATGACGGGCCGCTTCGCCCGCTTGGCGAGCCGCCCCGCGACCGAACCGAAGATCCGGCCCACGATGCCGTGCGTCGAGCCGACGACGATCGCGTCGGCCTCGTACTCCCGCCCCACCTCTTCGAGTTCGTGGCAGATGTCGCCGCCGCGCTCGACCAGGATCCAGGGCACCTCGGCGAGGTAGTCCGCGCAGGCCAGCTCCAGCCCGAGCACCTCGGTGCGGTGGTCCGGCACGTCGACGAAGACCGGCGGCTCGCAGCCCGCCCACACGGTCGTGGGCAGCCGGTTGGCGACATGGACGATGATCAGGCCCGCACGGGAGCGGTGGGCCACGCCGATCGCGTACGCGAGGGCGCGCTCACTGGAGGTCGAGCCGTCGAAGCCGACGACGACGCCGTGCTTGAAGGCGGGATCGCAGGTGGGGCGTGCCTCTTCCGCCGCCAGGGGCTCGGCCGCCGTGGGGTCGGCGACGGGCCGCTTGCGGTCCGCGGGTTCGAAGAATTCGTGACCGGCCATGGCTGTCTCGGCGTATCGATCCTTATACGGGAGGGACGACAGTCCTTGTCGTGGGTGCCTGCTTACGGGTGGGACGGCAGTGAGCGGCGGAGCTGTGTCCGGGAATCATCTTCCCAACCCCATACCCCCAAGGGTACGGCGGCACGCCTCCTACGCCCAGTTCCCCGCGCACCCTCGGTGGGGGTTCCAGGGAGCATGCACGAGCAGGCGCCCGTAACGCAATGGTTGCTGCCCCGTACAGGCGGTTTGCACGGGATTCCCTCGCCGTCGGCGGCGGGACGGGAGTGACCGACCGCCCGCAGCGGCGTTGAGCACGTGTACGCCGACCCAGGGAGGAGCCCGCCCCATGCCCTCGTCCCGCACGCCCTCCCCCTCCCGCCCCGGCGACGAGCGCACCACCGACCTGATCCGCTGGGCGGCCTTCTCCTGCGTCCTCGTCCCGGTGGTCCTCCTCTGGTACGGCACCTCCCTGGCCGGCGCCGCCGGCACCGCCCTCGGCCTCGCCGCCGTCACGGCCGTCTGCCGGCTGCTCCTGCGCCAGTCCGAGCGGGGCGCGGCCCGGTCGCTGCCCGGGAATCACCCACCGCCCGCGCACCACCGGGGGCGCCATCAGCGCACCGGAACGGGGGCGCACCGTGGCGGTCGTCACTCCGGTGGAAACTCACCGGTCGGTTGACCGGTTTTCACGCACCAGGACGTTGCTTTTCAGCCAACTTCCGCTTCCTGCGCATCTCTTGCCGTAACCACCCCCCACCCCCCGTGCCACCTGCGCGGATAAGCCCTCGGGAGCCTTGCGCACCCTACGGGGATTGGCCACTACGACGAGGCGCACTTCCCTGCACGCTCCACGAGTGCAACGCTTCGTGATCGAATGCTTCACGCCAAGTTGCCAAGTCGACAATCTGCCGGGTGCTGAACTGGCCACGCCGGCATCACGCGACACAGTAGATTCGATCTTGACTGTCTACGGCGGGGGACTCGTGCAGGACCGAGGGGAAACGTGCAGGAGCGACACAACCGAGGAGCCGCGACCACCGAGGGGGGCTTAGCAGGATGAGCCACGACTCCACTGCCGCGCCGGAAGCCGCGGCCCGGAAGCTTTCCGGGCGACGCCGCAAGGAGATCGTCGCGGTGCTGCTGTTCAGCGGCGGCCCCATCTTCGAGAGTTCCATTCCGCTGTCGGTGTTCGGGATTGACCGCCAGGACGCCGGCGTGCCGCGCTATCGCTTGCTGGTGTGCGGCGGCGAAGAAGGCCCGCTGCGGACCACAGGGGGCCTGGAACTCACCGCGCCGCATGGCCTGGAAGCGATCTCGCGGGCGGGCACGGTCGTCGTGCCGGCCTGGCGTTCGATCACTTCTCCGCCACCGGAGGAAGCGCTCGACGCGCTGCGCCGGGCGCACGAAGAGGGCGCACGCATCGTGGGCCTGTGCACCGGCGCGTTCGTGCTGGCGGCAGCAGGCCTGCTGGACGGCCGCCCGGCCACCACCCACTGGATGTACGCACCGACGCTGGCCAAGCGCTACCCGTCGGTGCACGTGGATCCACGAGAACTCTTCGTGGACGACGGCGACGTGCTGACGTCGGCGGGCACGGCGGCCGGAATCGATCTCTGTCTTCACATCGTGCGGACGGACCACGGCAACGAGGCGGCCGGGGCGCTGGCCCGCCGCCTGGTGGTCCCCCCGCGCCGGTCGGGCGGCCAGGAGCGCTACCTCGACCGGTCTTTACCGGAGGAGATCGGCGCCGACCCGCTCGCCGAGGTCGTCGCCTGGGCGCTGGAACACCTCCACGAGCAGTTCGACGTGGAGACGCTCGCGGCGCGCGCCTACATGAGCCGGCGCACCTTCGACCGCCGCTTCCGCTCACTGACCGGAAGCGCGCCGCTGCAGTGGCTGATCACCCAGCGGGTGCTGCAGGCGCAGCGTCTGCTGGAGACGTCGGACTACTCGGTGGACGAGGTCGCGGGCCGCTGCGGGTTCCGCTCGCCGGTGGCACTGCGCGGGCACTTCCGCCGGCAGCTGGGCTCGTCCCCGGCCGCCTACCGGGCGGCGTACCGGGCGCGCAGGCCGCAGGGCGAACGTCCGCTGGAGGCCGAACCGTCGGCGCCGGTGCCGACGGGCCCGCCCCCGGCACTGCATCCGGACGGGCCGGGTCCGGTGCCTCCGCAGATCAGGCGCACGGCGGCGACGTCCGGCGCGATGGGATCACCGGGGGGCCTCTCGGCGGACCACGCGCGTGAGGCCTACGCGACCTCCCGCGCGAGCCTGCCGGGCCAGCGCAGCGGCATGTGAACCAGGGCGGCCGGGTCGATCCACACCCCGGCCGCCCTGCCCCGTCCCCACATAAGAGGCTCCGGCCCCTGAGGCCCTGCCCCCCAGCGGGGCCCGCCCAGGAACCCCGCCTAGCCTCCACCCCCGAGCCCCGGGCCACACACCCCGGCGAGACATCACCCCGCGCCCCACGATGGACTCCACCATCAACCCCGCCGATCTCGGCCCCCGAGCCCCCGCCGGCAGAGGCTCCGGCCGCGAACCCCGGCAGAGGCTCCGGCCGCGAACCCTGGCGAGACTTCGCCCCGCGCCCCACGATGGACTCCACCATCAACCCCGCCGATCTCGGCCCCCGAGCCCCCCAGCCGAGGCTCCGGCCGCCAACCCCGGCGAGACTCCACCCCGCGCCCCACGGCCGGCCCCACCCCCATGAACCCCACCGGGCCTCCGCCCCGAGACCCCAGCCGAGGCTCCGGCCACGCACCCCGGCGAGGCTCCACCCCGCGCCCCACGGCCAGCCCCACCCCCATGAACCCCACAGGGCCTCCGCCCCGGAGCCCCCAGCCGAGGCTCCGGCCACGCACCCCGGCGAGACTCCACCCCGCGCCCCACGGCCAACCCCACCCCCATGAACCCACCGTGCCTCCGCCCCGGAGCCCCCAGCCGAGGCTCCGGGCCCATGAACTCCGGCCTGGCCGCGCCCTCGCGCCCCCGCACCCGCGGGGCCGCGTTCGCGCGCCCCGGCGAGGGCCGCGCCTTCGACCCCGCCTCGGCCGGGAGCGGGGCGGCGCCTTCGAGCGGCGGAGGGGGCGGAGGGGGTGACCCTTCTCGCAAGCGAGTCGGGGGGTGGGTGGGCGGAGGACGGGGGGCGGGGGGCGGAGCCCCGCCGGGGGGCGCCTGCGTCGACGCGGGGCGCCACAAAGGGGGACGTCAGCTTTAGGGTGGTCGCATGAACGATCGCATGGTGTGGATCGACTGCGAGATGACCGGCCTCTCGCTGTCCGACGACGCGCTCATCGAGGTTGCCGCCCTCGTCACCGACTCCGAGCTGAACATCCTCGGCGAGGGGGTCGACATCGTCATCCGGCCGCCGGCCAAGGCGCTGGAGACGATGCCGGAGGTGGTGCGCCAGATGCACACCACGTCCGGCCTGCTGGACGAGCTGGCCGGCGGCACGACGCTCGCGGAGGCCGAGGAGCAGGTGCTGGCGTACGTACGGGAGCACGTGAAGGAGCCCGGCAAGGCTCCTCTCTGCGGGAACTCCGTCGGCACCGACCGCGGCTTCCTCGTCCGCGACATGCCGACCCTGGAGAACTACCTCCACTACCGCATCGTCGACGTCTCCTCGATCAAGGAGCTGGCCCGGCGCTGGTACCCGCGCGCCTACTTCAACAGCCCCGAGAAGAACGGCAACCACCGCGCCCTCGCCGACATCCGCGAGTCGATCGCGGAACTGCGCTACTACCGCGAGGCCGTCTTCGTCCCGCAGCCCGGCCCCGACTCGGACACCGCGAAGACGATCGCCGCCAAGCACGTCCTGCCCGCCACGTAGCCGCCCCGGAAACGGCCCTCGGGCCGCCCCCGGGAAAGCCGTGCGCGAGCACCCCTTCGGACCCTGTACACTTTTTCTCGGCCGGTCGGGGAAACGACACAAAGTCAACCGCCGGTCGTGGTGGGTGTAGCTCAGCTGGTAGAGCACCTGGTTGTGGTCCAGGATGTCGCGGGTTCGAGTCCCGTCACTCACCCTGAGTCATCAGCCGGTGACTTCCCGCGAGGGAGGTCACCGGCTGACGCGTTTCCGGGACCAACGGAGTCGGCCATGCGCAGGGAACCGATCACCACGCCCCGCCTCGACCTCCTCCCGCTCCAGGTCGAGCACGCGGAGGAGATGGCCGCGGTCCTGGACGACCCCGCCCTCCACACCTTCACCGGCGGCGCCCCCAGCTCCCCGGACACCCTTCGCACCCGTTACGCGCGCCTGGTCGCCGGCTCCCCCGACCCGGCCGTCTCCTGGCTCAACTGGGTGCTGCGGCTCCGGGACACCGGCCGTCTGACCGGCACCGTCCAGGCCACCGTCACCGGCCACGGCCGCACCGCCGAGATCGCCTGGGTGCTCGGTACCCCGTGGCAGCGCCGCGGCCTGGCGTCCGAGGCGGCGACGGGGCTCGTGGCGTGGCTGCGCGAGCATGGCGTCCGTACGGTCGTCGCCCATGTCCATCCCGACCACCTGGCCTCGGCCGCGGTGGCCCGGGCGGCCGGGCTGGTGCCGACGGAGGACACACAGGACGGCGAGCTGCGATGGCGGCTCGGCACACCGTAGGCCGCCGCCGGCCGCCCCCGTCACGTCACGCCGTGCGCCGGCAGGTCATGCCCCGGCACGTCACGTCACGAGGACGCCCGCTCCACCAGATCCGTCGCCAGCACCACCTGCCGCCGCTCCAGCCCCCGCGACACCGCGGGACGGCGGTCCGCGATCTCCGTGAGGAGGAGGTCCAGCATCCGCCGCCCCATCTCCTCGATCGGCTGGCGCACGCTCGTCAGGGGCGGGTCCATGTGGCGGGCGATGGCGGAGTCGTCGTAGCCGACCAGGGCCACGTCCTGCGGTATGCGGCGGCCCGCCTCGCGCAGCGCCTGGCGGGCGCCGGCCGCCATGACGTCCGAGCCGGCGAAGACCGCGTCGAGCGCGGGAGTACGGGCGAGCAGTGCCGTCATCGCGCGGTGACCGCCCTCCTCGGTGAAGTCACCGGGTTCGATGAGCCCCTCGTCCACCGCGTACCCGGCGTCCCGCAGGGCGTCGCGGTAGCCGTCGACGCGGCGCTGGGCGCCGTAGACGTCGAGGCGGCCGGTGATGTGGGCGATGCGGGTGCGGCCGCGGGCGAGGAGGTGCTCCACGGCCGAGCGGCCCCCGCCGTAGTTGTCGGAGTCCACCGAGGGAAGCGTCTCCCCGGCGGACCGCGGGCCGCTGATCACCGCCGGGATCTCCAGCTGGGCCAGGAGGTCGGGCAGGGGATCGTCCGCGTGGACGGACACCAGCAGGACGCCGTCCACCCGGTGCGCCGCCAGGTACTGGGCCAGCCGGCGGCGTTCGCGGTCGCTACCCGCGAAGATCAGCAGCAACTGCATCTCGGTGTCGGAGAGTTCGGCGCCCACCCCGCGCAGCATGTCGGAGAAGTACGGCTCGGCGAAGAACCGCGTCTCCGGCTCGGGGACGACGAGCGCGATCGCGTCCGTGCGATTGGCGGCGAGGGCGCGGGCGGCCGTGTTGGGCACGTAGCCGAGTTCCGCGACCGCCGCCTCCACGGCCGCGCGGGTCGCGTCGCTGACCCTCGGGGAGCCATTGATCACCCGGGAGACCGTGCCGCGGCCGACTCCGGCGCGGGCGGCCACCTCCTCGAGGGTGGGCCGACCGCCACTCCGCCCTCGCGCTCCGTGGCTTGCCATGGGCTCCGCCTTCCCGCCGTCGTCATCACGCTGGCCTGGAATCTAACAGTCCCGGCCCTCCGCCCCTCTCCTGGCCCAACGGTCGTTCTGTGCCGAACTGGGCGCAATGCGCATCACTCTCCGGGGTTAGCTAACAGCCGGATAACTGAACGCACCTCTCCGCGCTTCCGCCCTTGACACCCCCGCCCGAACCGACGACTCTTCAACACATCACCGGTGGGAGCGCTCCCACGGTACCTGACACATACACATCCCGCACGTTCCCCGCCCGAGCCGCAGCGAGAAACAAACGGGCCCAACCATGCAGTTGGCCGGGGGGTCGGCACGTCAGGGCAACAGGAGGACGCAATGCGAGCACGTACCCGAACCGCCCGCCGGGCGGTAGTCCTCGCGGCCGTCGCGTCGCTGGGCGCCGGGCTGCTGGCCGGCTGTGCCGACGACGGCGGCGACGACGCATCCGACGGTTCGTCGTCCGGCACGGGCAAAGGCAAGACCACGATCACGCTGGGTCTTTTCGGCACGATGGGCTTCAAGGAGGCCGGCCTCTACGCCGAGTACGAGAAGCTCCACCCGGAGATCAAGATCCAGGAGAACGTCACCGAGCGGAACGAGAACTACTACCCGGCGCTGATCAACCACCTCACCACCAACAGCGGCCTGATGGACGTCCAGGCCATCGAGGTGGGCAACATCGCCGAGGTCGTGGCCACGCAGGCGGCCAAGTTCGAGGACCTGTCCAAGGTTTCGGGCGTGAACAAGGGCAACTGGCTGGACTGGAAGTGGTCGCAGGGCACCACCAAGGACGGCCAGACGATCGGTCTGGGCACCGACATCGGCCCGATGGCCATCTGCTACCGCAAGGACCTCTTCGAGGCGGCCGGTCTGCCCACCGACCGCGCGGAGGTGGCCAAGCTGTGGGCCGGCGACTGGAACAAGTTCGTCGACGTGGGCGAGCAGTACAAGAAGAAGGCCAAGTCCGGCACCACCTTCATGGACTCCCCCGGCGGCCTGCTGAACGCGATCCTCAGCAGTGAGACGGAGAAGTTCTACGACTCCTCCGGCGAGATCATCTACAAGACGAACCCCGCCGTGAAGGACGCCTTCGACCTCACCGCGAAGGCCGCCGAGGAGGGGCTGGTCCAGGCCCAGACCCAGTTCCAGCCGACCTGGGACCAGACCATCGCCAACAGCAAGTTCGCCGCGATGGCCTGCCCGCCGTGGATGCTCGGCTACATCAAGGGCAAGTCGAAGGCCGACACGGCCGGCAAGTGGGACGTGGCCGTCGCGCCCAAGTCCGGCAACTGGGGCGGTTCCTTCCTGGGCGTGCCGAAGAGCGGCAAGCACGTGAAGGAGGCCGAGGCGTTCATCACCTGGCTGACCGCTCCCGAGCAGCAGGCGAAGCTGTTCAAGGTGCAGGGCTCCTTCCCGAGCGCGCCGAGCACGTACACCATGTCGGAGGTGACCTCCGCCAAGAACGAGATGACCGGTGACGCTCCGATCGGCACCATCTTCTCCGAGGCCGCCAAGGCCGCCCCGGTCCAGGTGATCGGCCCGAAGGACCAGATCATCCAGCAGGGTCTGACCGACAACGGCGTGATCCTCGTGACGAAGGGCAAGTCGCCGGAGGAGGCCTGGAAGACGGCGACGAAGACCATCGACAACAACCTGGACAAGTGACCCGTATGGCCACCCGCCACGACACCGCCGCGCCCCCCGTGAAGGAGGGGGGCGCGGCCCCGGGCCGCCCGCCCGCGGAAGCCACGGAGGCGGAGAAGCGGCACCGCGCCCGGCTCTCCCGCCGCTGGCAGCGGGACATCCGCTGGAGCCCGTACGCCTTCGTCTCGCCGTTCTTCCTGCTGTTCCTCGCCTTCGGCCTGTTCCCGCTGATCTACACGGGCTGGGCGTCGCTGCACCAGGTGGAGATGACCGCGCCCACCGACATGACCTGGGTGGGGCTGCGCAACTACACCCGCATCTTCGACGACGACTTCTTCTGGAACGCGGCGAAGAACACCCTGACCATCGGCATCATCTCGACCGTCCCGCAGCTGCTGATGGCCATGGGCCTCGCGCACATCCTCAACTACCGGCTGCGCGCCTCGACCTTCTACCGGGTCGCCATGCTCGCCCCGTACGCGACCTCGATCGCCGCCGCCTCCCTGGTGTTCGTGCTGCTCTTCGGCCGCGACTACGGCATGATCAACTGGGCGCTGCACTTCGTCGGCATCGACGCCGTCGACTGGCAGAACGACAAGTGGCCGTCCCAGATCGCGGTCTCCTCGATCATCATCTGGCGGTGGACCGGCTACAACGCGCTGATCTACCTGGCCGCGATGCAGGCGATCCCGTCGGACCTCTACGAGTCGGCGGCGCTGGACGGGGCCAACCGCTGGCAGCAGTTCTTCCATGTGACGCTGCCGTCGCTGCGGCCCACGATCCTCTTCACGGTCGTCGTCTCCACGATCGGCGCCAGCCAGGTGTTCGGCGAGCCGCTCCTGTTCGACGCGAACAAGGGCGCGTCGGGCGGCGCGGAGCACCAGTTCCAGACGCTCGGCCTGTACCTGTACGAGCAGGGCTGGGTGAACCAGCACCTGGGCCGTGCCTCGGCGATCGCCTGGACGATGTTCCTGATCCTGATCGTGGTCGGCATCGTCAACTACGTCATCTCGCGCCGGCTGCGCGCCAGTAGTTAGGAGTACCGGCCGTGACGACGACGACCCTGATCAAAGGCGAGCCCGAGGACGCCGTACCGGCGGCCCGCCGGGTGCGCCGACCGAAGTCCGCGCGGGCGGGCGGCCAGATGCACGGCGGCCCGGTCGCGTACGCCATCCTGATCCTGTTCACGATCGGCTCGCTGTTCCCGCTGGTGTGGACGGCGATCGCCGCCTCCCGCGACAACCAGCGGCTGGCGCAGACGCCCCCGCCGTTCTGGTTCGGCGCGAACCTCTTCGACAAGCTGGAGCTCGCCTGGACCGACGCCAACCTCGGCAAGGCCTTCGTCAACACGACGATCGTGGCCGGGACCTCGGCGGTGACGATCGTCTTCCTGTCGACGATCGCCGGCTTCGCCTTCGCCAAGCTGCGGTTCAAGGGCAAGGGCGCGCTGATGCTGATCGTGATCGGCACGATGATGGTGCCGCCGCAGCTGAGCGTCATCCCGCTGTACATGATGGTCGCCAAGCTGGAGTGGACCGACCAGCTGCAGGCGGTGATCCTGCCCTCGCTGGTGAGCGCGTTCGGTGTGTTCTTCATGCGGCAGTACCTCATCCAGGCGCTGCCCGACGAGATCATCGAGGCGGCCCGGGTGGACGGCGCGAGCAGCTGGCGCGTGGTGTGGCACGTGGTGTTCCCCGCGGCGCGCCCCGCGATGGCGGTGCTCGGCATGCTGATGTTCGTCCAGACGTGGAACGACTTCCTGTGGCCCTTCCTGGTCCTCAGCCAGACCGGCAACCCGACCGTGCAGGTCGCGATCGCGGGTCTGGGCCGCGGGTACACGCCCGACCAGTCTCTGATCATGGCGGGTGCGCTGCTGGGCACGCTGCCGCTGCTGGTGGTCTTCGCGATCTTCGGCAAGCAGATCGTGGGCGGCATCATGCAGGGCGCGGTGAAGGGCTGACGTCTCCCGCCCCGTGACTTCAGGGGGCCGGGTCACCGCCGCCCCGGCCCCTTTCGCACCCCCCACTCATCCCCCCAACCTCGTCGGTCGGTCTCGACGACCTCGACGACCATCCATGGGAGCGCTTCCATGCCCGAGTCCGTACAGCAGGCCGTCCCGGTGACCCCGGTGACCTTTCCTCCCGCCTTCCTCTGGGGCGCCGCGACCTCCGCGTACCAGATCGAGGGGGCGGTGCGGGAGGACGGCCGCACCCCCTCGATCTGGGACACCTTCAGCCATACGCCGGGCAAGACGGCCGGCGGCGAGCACGGTGACATCGCTGTCGACCACTACCACCGCTACCGCGAGGACGTCGCGCTGATGGCGGAGCTGGGCCTGTCGGCGTACCGCTTCTCGATCTCCTGGTCCCGGGTCCAGCCGACCGGCCGCGGTCCGGCGGTCCAGGTGGGCCTGGACTTCTACCGCCGGCTGGTCGACGAGCTGCTGGCGAAGGGCATCAAGCCCGCCGTCACCCTGTACCACTGGGACCTCCCGCAGGAGCTGGAGGACGCGGGCGGCTGGCCGGAGCGGGACACGGCGTACCGGTTCGCCGAGTACGCGCAGATCGTCGGGGAGGCGCTCGGCGACCGCGTGGAGAACTGGATCACGCTGAACGAGCCCTGGTGCAGCGCGTTCCTGGGGTACGCCTCGGGGGTGCACGCGCCGGGCCGTACGGAGCCGGTGGCCTCCCTGCGGGCCGCCCACCATCTGAACCTGGCGCACGGCCTCGGCACCACGGCGCTGAGGTCGGCGATGCCGGCCCGCAACACCGTGGCGATCAGCCTCAACTCCTCGGTGGTCCGCCCGCTCTCGCCGGGCGACCCGGCGGACCTGGCGGCGGTGCGGAAGATCGACGACCTCGCCAACGGCGTCTTCCACGGCCCGATCCTGCGGGGCGCGTACCCGGAGACCCTGCTCGCGGCGACGTCCTCGCTGACGGACTGGTCGTACGTCCTCGACGGCGACCTGCAGACGATCAACCAGCCGCTGGACGCGCTGGGCCTGAACTACTACACGCCGACGCTGGTGTCGGCGGCGGACGTGTCCGTGACGGGCCCGCGCTCCGACGGGCACGGCGCGAGCGACCACTCCCCGTGGCCGGGCGCCGACGACGTCGCCTTCCACCAGACCCCGGGCGACCGCACGGAGATGGGCTGGACGATCGACCCGTCGGGCCTGCACGAGCTGATCATGCGCTACACGCGGGAGGCGCCGGGCCTGCCGCTCTACATCACCGAGAACGGCGCGGCCTACGACGACAAGCCCGACTCCGACGGCCGGGTCCACGACCCCGAGCGGGTCGCCTATCTGCACGGCCACCTCTCGGCGGTGCGCCGCGCGATCGCCGACGGCGCGGACGTACGGGGCTACTACCTGTGGTCCCTGCTGGACAACTTCGAGTGGGCGTACGGCTACGGCAAGCGGTTCGGGGCGGTGTACGTGGACTACGCGACGCTGACCCGCACGCCGAAGTCGAGCGCGCACTGGTACGGCGAGGCGGCCCGCACGGGCACACTGCCGTCGACCGAGACCGCCTGACCCGGGGGGGAAGGGGAGGGGCGCGGCAGGCTGAGGGGGCCTGCCGCGCCCCGGCGTGTCCGGGACGCGGTCGGTCCTCCCGCGTCAGCGGAGCACGGTCAGCGTCACCACGGCCGCGAGGGCGGCGAGCGCGAAGGCCGCCCACGCCAGGGCCGTCAGGCGCTGTCTGCTGGGGCGGCCGATGACCTCGATCCCGCCGGTGAGGTCGGGGAAGGCGTAGTAGACACGGTCCGGGTCACTGGTGAGTTCGACGCGGGCGAGAGGGAGGTGGCGCAGCGTCACACGGCGGGCGACCTCCCCCTCCTCGACCGCGAGGAGGGGCGCGGCCCGCTCGAGGTGGACGTCCTCCAGGAAGTCCGGGAGGGCGGCGTCGGCGCCGGTCAGCTCCGCGGTGCGCCACAGCCCTTTCTTCAGCTTGCTGAACGGCGGGTACACCGGCGGGATCTCGTCGACGGAGGGGGTGTGGGTCACGACGCCCTCGGTCCACACGGTGAAGCGACCGGTGCCGCCGCACTCCTCGTGCCTCAGGCGTTTCGCGCCCTTGCACGCGCCGCACCCGGCGACCCCGGTCCCCTTGCAGACGGTGCAGGTGATCTGCCGTTCCCCCAGGCACTTCGGGCAGGCCACGTCCGGTCGCCGGCAGCGTTTGCAGGCGGCCCGTTCCCGGCCGTCCTCGGGGCGGGCGCGGGTCGTCCGGGGGCGGCGGGTGCGCGGATGGCCCGTACCGTCGCACTCCCAGCACGCGTCGGGGCCGCCGTGGCACGCGTCGCACTCGATGTGACGGGGGCAGGCACGGCCGCCCCGGCCGGCGCAGGCCGCGCAGTCCTTCCTGCCGTCCACGCAGTCACCGCACGGCTCCTCCGTGAGGGAATCCTCCCGGACGAGCTCCAGCCGCCGGGGGGTCGCCGGATCGGCGGGCGGCTTCACCGGGTACGCGCCGAGATCGGTGTACGTCGGCCGGTTCGCCAGGCCGCTCGGCCGGCCCTTGACCCGCCGCCCGCGCTCCACCCGCCGCTCGATCGACCGCACGATCCGGCACGCGAACACCGACTGCCAGGACAGCGCCGCGCCGCCCGGCACGGTGAGCCGGGTGGTGACGCCGGGCCGGGACACGCGCCGTTCGACGGCCCGGAGCACCTCTTCGTCGGACGGCGCCGTGGCCAACGCAGCTCCCCCCTCGCCGACGGGTGACACACGTGGGAAGAGCAGGGTAGGAGGCCCCCCGGCCGACGACAAGGGGGCCTCGGTCCGCCTACCGGCCGCGCGGCTCCCGGACGACCGCGACGCCGCCCGGGGGCACCGGGACCGAGCCGTCCGCCACCGGTGTGCCGCCGAGGAGTTCCACCGCCTGGTCGGCGACGGCGACCTGCGCTCCCGCCCCGCCGTGGTCGATCAGGAAGAGGTAGTCGGCGTCGGCGCCCCGCCGCCGCACCGCCTCGACACCCGGCGGCAGCACGGCGTCCACCACCGGCCGCACGCCCGACTCGGCCCTGATCCGGTCCAGCAGCGCGGCCAGGGTCTCCGGGTCCGGCAGGGTGGCCACGTACCAGGCGGTGCCCGTGCCGTAGCCGTGACGGGTGATCGCCGGGCCGCCCGCCAGGGGGCCCTCGGTGTACGAGGACACGACCTGCGCACCGGCCGGCCGGACCCGCTCCGACCACAGCGAACCGCTGCCGCCGGCGTCCAGGCCGACCGTCTCGCCGGGCAGCAGCGGGAACAGCTCGTCCGTCCGCACGCCCAGCGCCTCCCGGAACGCGCCCGGGTAACCCCCCAGCCGCACATGGCAGTTCTCGTCCACCGCCCCGCTGTGGAAGCCCACCGCCAGCGTGCCGCCGCGCTCGGCGAAACCGGTGAGGTTCGCCGCTCCCGCGTCGTCCACCAGGTACAGGCTCGGGGCCAGGACCAGGCGGTACGCCGACAGGTCCGCGTCCGGGCGTACGAAGTCCACGGCGACGCCCGCCCGCCACAGCGGCTCGTACCAGGAGCGGACGAGCTCCAGGTACCGCACCCGCTCGCTGGGCTGCGAGGGCATCTCCAGCGCCCACTTCGCGTCCCAGTCCCACACGATCGCCGTCTCGGCGGTGCCCGTGCTGCCGCGCACCTCGGCCAGGGCCCGCAGGTCCGCGCCCAGCGCCACCACGTCCCGCCAGATCGCGCTGTCGGTGCCCGCGTGCGGCAGCATCGCCGAGTGCCACTGCTCGGCGCCCGCCTTCGCCGCCCGCCACTGGAAGTACGCGATGCCGTCGGCGCCGCGCGCCACATGGGCGAGCGCGTTGCGCCGCAACTCGCCCGGTGTCTTCGCCCGGTTGACGGGCTGCCAGTTCACCGCGCCCGTCGAGTGCTCCATCAGCAGCCAGGGGCCGCCGGCGAGGGAGCGCACGAGGTCACCGCTCATCGCGATGTCGATCTCCGACTCCGGGTCGGTCGACCGCAGGTAGTGGTCGTTCGAGACGATGTCCAGCTCCGGCGCCCAGCGCCAGTAGTCCAGCGCGTCGAAGTTGTACATCACCATGAAGTTGGTCGTGGCCGGGACGGCCGGTGCCGCCTCCGCCAGGATCTCCCGCTCGGCCTTGTACAGCGACAGCAGCTCGTCGCTGCAGAAGCGGCGCCAGTCCAGCCGGTGGGTCGGGTTCGGCACCGCGCCCGTGGCGCGCGGCGGGACGATCTCGTCCCAGTCGTAGTACCACTGGCTCCAGAAGGTGGTGCCCCAGGCGTCGTTGAGCGCCGCCAGGTCGTCGCCGTACCTGGCCCGCAGCCAGCGGCGGAACGCCTCCGCGCTGGTGTCGCAGTGGCACTCCGCGTTGTGGCAGCCGTACTCGTTGTGGATGTGCCACATGACGACGGCGGGATGGCCGGCGTAGCGCTCGCCGAGCGCGCGGACGATCCGCAGGACGGCCTCGCGGTAGGCGGGGCTCGACGGGCAGAACGTCTGCCGGCTGCCGTACGACAGTCCGCGGCCGTCCCGGTCCACCGGCAGTGCCTCGGGGTGGGCCTTGAAGAACCAGGCCGGCGGGGCCGCCGTCGGGGTGGCCAGGTCTGCGGCGATGCCGTGGGCGTACAGCATGTCGAGGATGCGGTCGAGGCGCGAGAAGTCGTACTCGCCCTCGGCGGGCTCCAGCAGCGCCCAGGAGAAGATGTTGACGCTGACCATGTTCACCCCGGCCTCGGCCATGAGGCGCACGTCCTCGGCCCAGACCTCCTCGGGCCACTGCTCGGGGTTGTAGTCACCGCCGTACGCGATACCGGGGACCTTCAGCGCGCGCTCCATCACTCGCCTCCCGACAGCAGACGGCGCGTGGTGTCCACGCCCCACAGGTCCAGGGAGAGCAGCCGGTCGCTGGACGCCATCAGGCCGCCCGTCGCCTCCACGTGCGCCGCCCACCGCTCCCGGGTCTCCACCGCCGGACGGGCCATCAGGCAGTCGGGGTCGTTGATCCAGAGACGGCCGTGCTGCCACTGGCGGGCGGCACCGGTGAACTCGGCGGCGTCCTGGCCGGGCCGGCTGTGATCGCCGGCCTCGGGGCGGCGGTGCGGTGCCGTGTCGGGGCTGACCCGCATGGCGTCGAACAGGCCGAGCGAGGGGAGGATCGGGGCGCCGCAGCCCAGGAGGTAGGAGTCCGGGCCGATGGCCTCCCGGATCAGCGCGATGCCCTCGCGGTACGCGGTGAGCGCGTCGACGGACGCGTGCCGTACGCCGTCCAGCGCGCCCGCGTAGAGGAAGTCGACCTTGAAGTAGTCGTAGCCCTCGGCGCGCAGGGTGCGGAAGACGTCCGTCAGGTACGCCGCCGCCCCGGGGTGGGTGGTGTCGAGGACGCGCAGGTCGTGACCCCAGTTGCGGCCGGCGTGCGCGAAGCCGCCGTCGGCCGAGCGGACCAGCCAGTCGGGGTGTCCGGCGGCGAGTTCGCTGCCCGGGTCGACCAGGAAGGGTGCCGTCCAGATGCCGGCGCGGCGGCCCCGGGCGCGGATGGCGTCCGCGATCTGCTTCCGGGAGCGGAAGCGGCCCGAGAGGGTGAGCCAGTCGCCGAGCGCCTTCTGGTGGCCGTCGTCGATCTGGACCACGTCGACGGGCAGGTCGAGGGTGTCCATCGCGCGGAGGTTCTCGTGGATGTCGTCCTCGGTGACCTCGGTGAAGTACTCGTACCAGGAGCACCAGACGGTGGGCGCCGGGCGGGGGGCCGCGAGGCCGAGACCGGTGGCCCAGTCGGCGAGCAGCGCCTGGATGTCCGTGCCCGTGTACTCCTTCACCGGGCCGTCGGCGCTGATCTCCGCCACCGGTCCGGCCGGCACGAGGCGGATCGACGGCACCGCGCGCACCGGGTCCGGGGCGGCCCACAGGCGGACCGGTGAGCCGTCGCCGGGGTCGAGGGCGAGCAGGCCCTCCCCCTGGAAGACCCCGGCGGGCACGGTGACGCCGGGGCGGTAGCAGACGGTCGCCCGGTTGGCGTCGGCCGGGCGGTGGGGGCGCGCGTCGAGGGCGTACGCGCCGCTCGGGCTCCAGGACTGCCAGCCTTCCTCGTGGACACGGGCACGCCGCGGGTCCACGGGGACGGAGGCCACCGGGGTGAAGGGGTGGTGCACGGGGGTCTCTTTCGCGAAGGGGGGCGTCAGCCCTTGTTGGCGCCGAGGGTGAGGCCGCTGACGAACTGGCGCTGGAGCGCGAAGTACACGATCAGGGTGGGGATCGCGGTGAGCAGGGCACCGGCGGCGACCAGGTTGGGGTCGGTGAAGTACTGACCGGAGAGGTTGTTGAGGGCCGAGGTGATCGGCATGTTCTCGCCGGTGGAGATCAGCACGATCGCCCAGAAGAAGTCGTTGTAGATCCAGATGGACAGCAGCGTCGCCAGGGCGGCCATCGCCGGCTTGCACAGCGGCAGCACGATCTGCCAGTACAGGCGCCACACGGAGGCGCCGTCGACGAGGGCGGCCTCGGTCAGCTCGTGCGGGAGCATGCGCATGTAGTTGCTCAGCACGAAGGCGCAGAAGCCGGACTGGAACGCCACGTGGATGAGGACCAGGCCGAGCGCGGAGTCGTAGAGCTTGCCGCTCATGGTGATGCCGGGCAGGTCGATGAGCAGGTACATGCGGTACAGCGGGGTGATGATCACCTGCTGCGGGAGGAGGTTGCCGGCCGTGAAGACCAGCAGCAGGAAGAGGTTGACCCGGAAGTCGAAGCGGCTGACGTAGAAGGCGACCATCGACGACAGCAGCAGCGTCAGCAGCACCGCCGGGACCGCGATGAGCAGCGTGTTCCCGAAGTAGTGCAGCATGTCGGACTGCTGGAAGGCGTTGGTGAAGTTGTCCGGGCTCAGCTTGTCGGGCCAGGAGACGTAGCCCTTCTCGCTGGTCTCGGCGTAGGGGCGCAGGGCCGCGAACAGCGCCCACAGCAGCGGGGCCAGCCAGGCCAGGGCCGTCACGACGAGGAAGGCGTGCAGCAGGATCCGGGCGGGGCGCACGGGCGTGCGCTTGGTCAGGGTCACGGTGGTGCTCATGCGCTCCGCTCCTTCCGGAAGGTCGAGATCAGGTAGGGGATGATCACGGCGAGGGAGATCACCAGCAGGACCACGGCGATCGCGGAGCCGTATCCGATGCGGCTGGACTCGCCGATGATGTTGTTGGTGACCAGGATCGAGAGCAGTTCGGTGCCCTGGGCGCCCTTGTTGAAGACGAAGACGAGGTCGAAGGCGCGCAGCGCCTCGATGATCGTCACCACGAGCACCACGGTGTTCGTGGGGCGCAGGGTCGGGAAGATGACGTTCTTGAACGTCTGCCACTCGTTGGCGCCGTCCAGCGAGGAGGCCTCGCGCAGGGACGGGTCGACGCCCTTCAGGCCGGCCAGGTAGAGGATCATCATGTAGCCGGTGTGCCGCCAGCAGGCGGCGACCAGGACGGCCCACAGGTTGAGGTTCGGGTCGCCGATCCAGTCGATGTAGTGGCCGGGCTGGTTGGCCCCGATGATGCTGTTGATCAGGCCGGTGTCGGGGTTGTAGACCAGCTGCCAGACGAACCCGGTGACCGCCAGCGAGACCACGACGGGCAGGAAGAACGCGGTCTGGTAGACGCGGCTGAAGCGGATCTTCTTGTCCAGCTGGACGGCGAGGAAGAGCCCGAGCGGGGTCGGGATCAGGATCAGCACGACGAACCAGACGACGTTGTGCTGGACGGCGGGCCAGAACTGCGGGTTGTTGGTGAACAGCTCCTTGAAGTTGTCCAGCCCCACCCACGTGATGGAGTCGAAGCCGATGCCGTCCCAGGTGGTGAAGGCAAGGGCGATGGAGGCGAGGGCCGTGACCCAGACGAGGGTCACGTGCAGGATCGTCGGCACGCCGGCCATCAGGCCGAGCGTGAGCCGGTCGCGGCGGGTCAGCAGGCGCCGGTGGCCCTGCGCGACCCGCTTCTTCGGGGATGCGGCGCCCGGAGGCGGCACGGCGGCCGCCTCCCGGGTCTTCGTGGTGTCGATGCTCATGTCGCTGGAAGGACCCTCGCTCACGAGGACGCGAAGATCGTCTTCTTCTGGCGCTCGATCGAGGTGAGCAGGCTGTCGATCCCCTTGGGGTCGCGGACGAACTTCTGCAGGGCCGGCTGCATCACCGTGGAGGTGAAGTCCGGGCGGCTGTCGCGGTCCATGAACTGCGTGAGGCTCTTCGCCCCGCTGATCATGTCGTACGCCTTCTTCTGCAGGGCGGTGTACGAGGAGGTGTCGGCCTTGCTGGAGGCGGCGACGACGCTGGAGTCGGCCTTGAGGTAGATCGACTCGGCCTCCGGGGTGCCCAGGTACTCCAGGAGCTTGGCGACGCCCTCCTTGTTCTTCGGGCTCTTGCTGACCATGAAGCCGTCGGTGGGCGCCTCGACGGTGTCCTGGCCGAACTCCGAGTTGATCTCCGGGAAGGCGAAGAAGTCGAGGTCGTCCAGGTCGGCCTTGTTCGTGAACTGCTGCGCCACGAAGGAGCCCAGCAGGTACATGCCCGCCTTCTTCGACACCAGCGTCTGGGCGGCGTCCTGCCAGGTGCGGCCGAGCGAGCCCTCCTGGTGGTACGGCAGCAGCTCGGCCCAGTGGTCGAAGGCGGCCTTCACCTTGGCGTCGGTCCAGGAGGCCTTGCCCGCCATCAGCTCGACGTGGAAGTCGTAGCCGTTGAGCCGGAAGTTGATCTGGTCGAAGGTGCCCATCGCCGGCCAGGCGTCCTTGTCGCCGAACGCGATCGGGGTGAGCCCGTCCTTCTTCATCTGCTTGCACAGGGCGACGAGCTGGTCCCAGGTGGTGGGGACGGTGTAGCCGTGCTGCTCGAAGACGCTCTTGCGGTAGAAGAGCGCCCAGGGGTACGTGTACAGCGGCACGAAGTAGTACTTGCCGTCCGCGCCCTTGCTGAGCTTCTTCATCGCGTCGGGGAAGTTGTCCCCGATCTTCGCCCACACGTCGTCGACGGCGCTGGTGAGGCCCTTGGCCGCGAAGAACTGCATGCGGTAGCCGGCGAACCAGTTGAACACGTCGTCCGGGGTGCCCTGGAGGTAGGAGTTGATCTGCTCCTGGAACGTGTTGTGGTCCTTGGTGTTCACGTCGACCGTGATCCCCGACTGCTTCTTGAAGGCCGCGTAGATCTCGGCGAAGGCCTTCTTCGGGACCGCGTCGGACGCGTTGGAGCCGAGGGTGACGGTCTTCGGGTCGGAGGAGGTGCCGCTGCCGCCACAGGCGGACAGCAGCGGTATGCCGGCGCCGAGGACGGCCGCGCCGCCTATGCCGCGCAGGAGGGTGCGGCGGCTCGGGGAGGGGAGGGCGAGGCGGCCGGAGGGGGAGAGGTCGTGCATGTGCGGCTCCTGACAGCAAGGTTCGGCCATGAGGGCTGGCTGAAGACTTCCGGTCTTAATCGACCAGAAATCAACTTGACCGAACATCGGGTGGCGCAATAACAGCCGTATGTCCGGTCATGCGTCAAGAGCCGTCGGCTTCATTTGTCGAAACGTAATCGACACACCTTGATCGTCCGATTGATCACCTACGGCCGTCTTCCTTGATCACTTGAGGGCCGCGAACGCCTTCGAGAACGCGGAGTCGTCCTGGACGATCGAGCTGCAGGTGGCGTCGGCCTGGTTCTTGGCCCCGCCGGGGCACTGCCTGTCCCGCGTCGCCGACCACATCGACAGCCACGCGAGCCCCTTCGACTTCGCGAAGGCGACGAGCTGAGTGGCGTCCTCGACCTTGAAGACCTCGGAGGCGACGTCGTTCACCCCGATCATGGGGGTGACCGCGACCGCCTTCCAGGCAGCGCTGTCACTCAGCCCGAACACGCTCTTGACCTGTGCCTGCGTCGCGGTGGCCGCCTGTTCGGCATATGTGCCCATATCGCCGCTGTAAGCCGGACCGTAGTCCATGGCCATCACATTCACAGTGGCGACCTTCACACCGTTGGCCTTTGCGGCGGAGAGCAAACTCACTCCGTCCTGGGTCAGGCCCTCGGGCATGACGGGGAGTGTGAAGGAGACGTCCAGCCCCGGGTGCTGCTGCTGGAGCTTGGCGACGGCCTGCGCCCGGCGTGTGTTCGCCGCGGCGTTCGGCAGCGCCCCGCCCTCGACGTCGAAGTCGACCTTGGTGAGCCGGTAGGCGTCCACGACCTTCCCGTACGCCGCCGCCAGCGCGTCGGCCGAGGAGCAGGTGGTGGCCAGCTCCGAGCCGCTGGCGCCGCCGAAGGAGACGCGGACGTCGCCGCCCTTGGCCCGGAGCGCGCCGATCTGCGACGCCACCCCGTCGGACGCGAGGTCGGTCACCCCGCCCCACTTCGGCGTACAGCCGCCGCCGTCGGTCACGAAGGCCAGGTTGTAGTCCTTGACGCCGGTCGCGGCGGCGCTCGCGAGGAGGTCGAAGGCGGGGTAGAGGGAGGTGTCGACGTAGGGCGCGAAGCCGGCGGAGGCGGTGGTGCCCGTGCCGGGCCCGGCGCTGGTGCTGGTGCTGGGGCTGGGGTCGGCGCTCGTGCTCGTGCCCGGCGCGGGAGAGGCGGTGACCGTCCCGCCGGGCGTGGGCGTCGCGGGCCGCGTGGGCCGCCCGCTCGGCTCGGGCGTGGCCCCCTGGTCCGCCGAGCACGCGGCCCCGTCGACCCGACAACCCACCGGATCCCCGGCCCCGTCGACCACGAAGCCGACGGTGACCGACTCCCCCGCGGCCAGGCCGTCGGTGTCCCACTTCGGCGGGGTCACCGTGACGTGCCGGCCGCTCACCCGTGACTCGCCGTTCCAGAGAGAGCCGAGCCCGGAGCCCGACGGCAGATCGAACTCCAGCTTCCAGTCCGCCTTCGCCCGGCCGCTGTTGTTGGTGACGACGTACTGCGCGGTGTACCCCGTGGACCAGTCGCTGGTCCGGGTGTACGCGGCGCCGACCCCGGCCGCCTGCGCGGTCCCGGTGACGAGGACGGCCCCGCCGCCCACGACGGCCGCGGCGACGGCACCCCCGATGACCTTGTTCCTGCCACTGATCTTGCGCCGATGCGTGCTCATGACGTGCCTGCCTTCACTGCTCAGGGGTGGGGTGCGGCAGCACGCTAGCGAGCCCGAATGGGGCAAAGCGCCTGATACGGGCGGGAGTTGGGGATCTTAGGGTGCGCTTAAGCAAGGCATCGGGGGCGGTTAAAGGTCGCGCCCCGTCAGGCGTCCTCGGACGTCCCGCCGCTCCTGCCCCTGGAGTTCACGCGCATCGGCATCGAAGTCGATCTCCCCGCGCCGCTGGCCGGCGTCACCGGGCCAGTACCCGTCTGCGGCGGCGGACGGTGCCCCGGTGTCCTCTGCGCACGGGCTCGCGGCCGTCCAGCTGTATCCAGATCCGCACCTCGGTGCCGCCCAGCACCGACGAGCCGATGCGCACGTCCCCGCCGGTGGACTCCGCGAGGCGGCGGACGATGTCCAGGCCGAGGCCGGTCGAGCCCTCGCTGCCCGAACCGCGGCCGCGGGCCATCGCCGCCTCGGGGTCGGGGATGCCGGGGCCCGCGTCGGAGACCAGGACGATGACCGCGTCCTCGCCGTTGTGCACGTCGACCGCGAAGGCGGTGCCCTCGGGGGTGTGGCGGAAGACGTTGCCGAGGAGGGCGTCCAGGGCGGCGGCCAGGTCGGCGCGGGCCACGGGTATGCGGACCGGACGGTCGACACCGGCCGTGCGGACCTTGCGGCCCTCGTCCTCCGCGAGCGCCGACC
The DNA here is from genome assembly GCF_042895685.1 of Streptomyces sp. NPDC001381. NCBI lineage: Bacteria > Bacillati > Actinomycetota > Actinomycetes > Kitasatosporales > Streptomycetaceae > Streptomyces > Streptomyces sp. NPDC001381. The sequence goes on from NZ_JBIAWO010000001.1 coordinate 1,381,474, forward strand.
AGAACGCCATCCGCTCCCGGACCACTTCGGCCGCGTCACAGCCGGCCCCGGGCCCGAGGGCCGTCGTCTGCGGCTTGGCCTCCCGCGCCGTGCGGATGATCGTGTCGACCTCGCGCTCCAGCTGGGCCACCGCCGTCCGGGTCTGCTCGGCCGCCGGGGAGTCGCCGAGTGAGGCCGCGTTGAGCCGGAGCACCGTCAGGGGGGTGCGCAGGCGGTGGGACAGATCGGCCGCCAGCTCACGCTCGTTCGCCAGGAGTTGCACCACCTGGTTGGCCATCGCGTTGAACGCCACCGCCGCCAGGCGCAGTTCGTTCGGGCCCTCCTCCGGGACCCGGGATCCCAGCTTCCCCTCCCCCAACTCGTACGCCCCCTCGACCAGTCGTCGCGCCGGCTGCACCATCCGGACGCCCAGCCGGTCGGCGACCGCGACCGAGCCGACGACCAGCGCGACACCCACGGCCGCCAGTACCGCCCACGCGGTGCCGACCCCGTTGGTGACCTCGGACTCGGGGACATACACCTCGATGACCACGGTCCCCAGGCTCAGCGCGACCGGCTGGAGCAACGCGGAGCCGCCGGGCACCTCGGCGGTGGAGGCGCGGCCCAGCTTCCGTACGGCGGCGATGTCGGCGTCGGCGGCACGCTGCCGGCCCAGGTCGACGGCGGTCCGGCCGTCGCCCGCCGGCAGGTGCACGGCCATCCCGTCGTCCGAGCCGGCGGAGGCGACCACCCGCTCCAGCTGGTCCCGGTCGGTGGTGATGGACAGGGCAGGGACCACCACGGCGGCCTCCCGCTCGGCGTTGGAGAACGCGCGGTCGCGGGCCATCTCCTTGACGACGAGACCGAGGGGGACGGCGAAGGCGACCACGACCATCGTGGTGACCGCCAGACAGACCTTGACCAGTGCCCATCTCATCGCGCGGGCCCCGCTTCCCCCGGTGGTTCGAGCTTCACGCCGACGCCCCGCAGGGTGTGCAGATAGCGGGGCCGGGCCGCGGTCTCCCCCAGCTTCCGCCGCAGCCAGGACAGATGGACGTCGATGGTCTGGTCGTCGCCGTAGGACTGCTGCCACACCTCGGCGAGCAGCTCGCGGCGCGGGACGACGACCCCCGGCCGGCCCGCCAGGAAGGCCAGCAGGTCGAACTCACGGCGGGTCAGGTCGAGGCGTACGCCGTCCAGGTCGGCCTGGCGGCGCAGCGGGTCGACGGTCAGGCCGCCGACCCGGATGACGCTGGAGGGCGCGGCCTCCGCGGCGCCGGACCGAGACCGCCGCAGGACCGCCGCCATCCGCGCCGACAGGTGCTCCACCGAGAACGGCTTGGTCAGGTAGTCGTCCGCGCCCGCGTTCAGCAGGCGGACGATCTCCGTCTCGTCGTCGCGTGCGGTGGCGATGATGACCGGCACGTCGGTGAGGCCGCGCAGCATCTTCAGGGCCTCGGAGCCGTCCAGATCGGGCAGTCCGAGGTCCAGGATCACCACGTCGAACCGGAAATGGGCGACCTCGCGCAGCGCCTCCAGCGCCGTCCCGACGCTGCGCACCAGATGCGAGGCGTCGGTCAGATGCCGGATGAGCGCCGAGCGGACGAACTGGTCGTCCTCGACCACGAGCACACTTGCCATGCGCCGCACCGTACGCCATGCGGAGGAGACCGGCCGGGGCCTGTGGACAACTCCCCTTCTGTGGACAACCGGTGGGCCGCCCGTGCGACACCCGTGGGGCGGGTGGGGCAAGATGGCCGCGATGCGCAGAGGACTCGTACACGTACTGGCCTGGACGCTCGCCACCGGCGCGGCGGTCACGCTGTCGTGGTGGGGTGTCCACACGGTGATGGCGGGCACGGCCTACGACCCTCCGCGGGCCCTGCCGCTGACGGCGGGGGACGCGACCTCGGCCACCCGGAACTCCGGACCTCTGCCCTCCCCCAGCGCCCGCCCGTCCTCCTCGCCCACCCCGTCCCGGTCGGCCCCGTCCCCGAAGCCGAGCCGCACGCCCGTCGCCCCGGCCCCGTCGAAGAGCGCCTCCTCCGGCACCGTCAAGAGCTACGAGACCGAGGGCGGCCGGGTCGTCCTCGACCTGGACCGGACCTACGCGACCCTCGTGTCCGCCACCCCGGCGGCCGGCTGGTCGGTCCAGGTGTGGAAGACGGAGTCCTGGATCCGGGTGGACTTCTCCTCGGGCGCGCAGCGGGTGTCGGTCTTCTGCACCTGGCACGACGGTCCGCCCCGGGTCGACGTACAGACGTTCTGACAGCCGGAATCCAACAAAACCCACCACGCCGGGGCCGCCGGCCGGGCCCGCCCCACGTCTTCGGTGCGAATCCGCCGGCAGTCCTCGGTGCGATCCGCCGGACAGGGCCTAGCGGAAGACCGACGGCGGTGGCGCCGGGGAGGCGACCGCGGCCGCGTCCGTCACCGGGACGGCACCGCCGGTGAAGTCGGTCAGTGCCCTGCCGTGCTCGACCCGGCCGGGGTGCGGGTCGGAGGCGGCCCGGCGGGTCAGTTCGGCGATCGGCAGGGGGAGGTCGGAGGCGAGGAGCACGGCGTTGCCGAACCGTTTCCCCCGGAGCACGGCCGGGTCGGCGACCAGGGCGAGCTCGGCGAAGCGGGCGGCGGCGGTGGCGATCTGGCCGCGCAGATGGGCCAGGGGCGGGCCGTCGGCGATGTTGGCGGCGTAGAAACCGCCGGGCTTCAGCGCCCTGCGGACGTCGTCGAGGAACTCGGCCGAGGTGAGGTGGGCGGGGGTGCGGGCGCCGCTGAAGACGTCGGCGACGACGAGGTCCGCCCATCCGTCCGGCACCTTGCCGAGTCCTTCCCGCGCGTCGGTCGACCGGACCCTGATCCGCGCCCCCGGGTCCAGGGGCAGTTCCCGGCGCACCAGCCGGACGAGGGCCGCGTCCCGCTCGACGACCTGCTGGGTGGAACGGGGGCGGGTGCCGGCCACGTACCGGGCGAGCGTGAACGCGCCGCCCCCGAGGTGGACGACGTGCAGCGGCCGGCCGGGGGGTGCGGCGAGGTCGATGACGTGGCCGAGGCGGCGCTGGTACTCGAAGGAGAGGTACGCGGGGTCGTCGAGGTCGACGTGCGACTGCGGCGCCCCGTCGATGAGCAGCGTGAAGGCGCGCGCCCGGTCCCGGTCGGGCAGGAGCTGCGCGAGTCCGCCGTCGACGGCCTCGACGACGGCGGCCGCGTCGGCGCCGCGCTCACGCCGGGTGTTCCTGGACTTCGCCATGGGGGCATCTTCGCAGGCGGCGGGGTCACCGCGCGCACCCCCGGCAGGGGTCCGGCGCCCCGCGTGCGCGGGTGAGCCCGCCCGCGGGCGGGCTCACCGGCAGCTGTCCGCCGCCTCGATCATCCGTGCCGCCTCGCCCAGCGCCCGCCGCAGCACCGCCGGGTCCGTCGCGAGGTCCGCCTCGCCGGGCGGCACCAGCCAGTCCGAGCTCGCCACCGGGGGCCCGGGGTCGGGTCTCAGCCGGTGCCCGTCGGTCTCCGTGCAGACGCTCCCCGGGACGTCCCAGGCGGCCGCGGTGCCGGGCGGCACCAGGAAGCCGAGGGTGTCCTCGCCGTCGTCGTGCAGGACCGGCCCCACCGTCTCCCCCGCGCCCCGGCGCAGGATGTCGACCGCCTCCAGCCCCTGCCGAGTCGGCACCGTCACGAGGTCGCACCCCGCGCCCGACGGCACCGCCGCCGCCGACGGCGTACGAGGATCGTTGCTCTGGCTGGTGTCCATCCCGGCCTCCACCGCGCAGCCCGCTTGTCGTCCACAGCACTCAACGCACCACCGCGTCAACGGCTACGGCGGAAGTCAGCCACAAAGGATGGCAGTTCATGGCAGATCCGGGATGAGAAATCCGGTTTGTAGCCAAACACAGCATGGCGGGCCGAACGCAGCAGGTACGTTCTTGCTCGCCGGACATCAGGGTGATCACCGCCGAAAAGCGGTGAACTCATCCTGATCCCGGCATGGTTCGACGGTTCGCACGAGAGGACCCGGCCATGGCGTCGTCAACGGTGACCCCACCCCGGCCCAACCGGCCACCACGGCCCAACCTCGCCTTCCGGCACTTGCGTGGACAGCGCTCGCCGGCCGAGTTCGCCGCACTGGTACGACGGGCCGCGCGCGAGATCGGCGAGCGGGTCAGCTGCGACGCGCGCTACATCGGGCGGGTCGAGGCGGGGGAGATCCGCTGTCCCAACTACGCGTACGAGCGGGTGTTCCTGCACATGTTCCCCGGCCGGACACTCACCGACCTGGGGTTCGCGCCCCGCGCCTCCGTCCGCGGACGCGGGGCCCGCGCCGCCGACGACGCGCCCTGCGCGCACCTCACGACCCCGGCGCTCACCCTCGGTGAGGCGCGGGAGGCCGGTGAGACACGCGGGGCGTGCGAACCGTATGACACGCAGGACCCGTACGACACGCACCACGACCACGAGGAGAGCGACGTGCTGCGTCGCGCATTCATGACCGGCGGAGGCGCCACGGTGGCCGCCGCCTCGCTGGGCCCCCTGGGGCTCGGGCTCCCCCACTCCCGGCTCCGCTCGAGCGGGGAGACGCCCCTCGCCCCGGTGGCGGAGCGCCGTGCGCGCCGCGTCGGGTCGAGCGAGGCGGGCGCCCTCGAAGAAGCGGTCCGCAGGATCCGCCTGCTGGACGACCGGCACGGCGCCGACGGCCTCTACCGGCGTGCGGCCGCCCCGCTCCGCGCGGCCTACGCACTCCTTGACGCCGGCACCACCCGGCAGGCCACCGCCGACCGGCTGCACTCGGGGGCCGGGGAACTCGCGATCTCCGTGGGCTGGCTGGCGCACGACTCGGGCCGCTTCGACGACGCCCGCTCGCACTACGCGGAGGCCCTCGCCACGGCGCGGGTGACCGGCGACGAGGCGCTGGAGGCGCACGCGTTCTGCAACACCTCGTTCCTCGCGCGCGACGCGGGGCGCCCCCGCGAGGCGGTGCGCGCCGCGCAGGCCGCCCAGCGCGTCGCACGTCCCCTGGGCTCACCGCGTCTGATGTCGCTGCTCGCGCTGCGCGAGGCCGGCGGCTGGGCCGGGCTCGCCGACCGGGCCGGCTGCGAACAGGCCCTGGTCCGGGCGCACGCCCTCTACGAGCTGGGCTCCTCCGACGCCGATCCCGAGTGGATGAGCTTCTACGGCGAGGCCGAGCTGGCGGGTCTCGAGGCGCAGTGCTGGTCCACCCTGGGCGACTGGACCCGTGCGGCACGGCACGCCAGGCGGGCGGCGGATCTGCAGGACCCGCACTTCACCCGCAACATCGCGCTGTACACCGCCGAGCTGGCGGACGACCTGGCCCGGGGCGGCCGGCCCGACGAGGCCGCGGTGGCCGGGATGCGGGTGCTGGACCTGCTGGGCCAGGTCCAGTCCTCGCGGATCCAGGGCATGCTGGCGGGCACGGCGAGGGTGCTGGCGCCGCACCGGCGGGCGAGCGGGGTGCAGGAGTTCCTGGACCGCCACGCGTCGGTCCCCAGAACGCCCTAGCCTGCGGGCAGTCGTGCCACCGGGGCGGCACGGGTCGGTCCCCATAACGCCCCAGCCTGATAACGCCCCAGCCTGCGGGCAGTCGTGCCACTGGGGCGGCACGGGTCGGTCCCCAGAACGCCCCAGCCTGATAACGCCCCAGCCTGCGGGCAGTCGTGCCGCTGGGGCGGCACGGGTGGGCGCAGGCGGCACCCCGCGAGCGCGGCGAGCGGACCCCACACCGACAGCAACCCCCGCGGACTAGCCCGCCAAGTGCCCCAGGTCGTTCCAGCTCTCGATGGCCGGCTCCCCGTAGGCCCACCCCAGCACCGACAGCGAGGTCGGATTCAGCCGGATCCGCGCCGCGAAGTCCAGCGGCAGCCCCAGCCACCGCGCCCCGATGGACCGGAGGATGTGCCCGTGCGCGAAGACCAGCACATCCCGGTCGGCCGACCGCGCCCAGGCGACGACCTCGTCCGCGCGGGCGGTCACCTCGGCCAGGGACTCCCCCTCGGGAACGCCGTCGCGCCAGATGAGCCAGCCCGGCCGGACCTCCTGGATGCCGGCCGGGGTCATGCCCTCGTACGCGCCGTAGTCCCACTCCATGAGCGTGTCCCAGCGCTCGGCCCGCTCGCCGAAACCGGCGAGTTCGCACGTCTCGCGCGCGCGTGCCAGCGGGCTGGTGCGTATCTCGACGTCCGGGAGCCCGTCGAACGGCGTCCGGTGCAGCCGCTCGCCGAGCAGTTTCGCCCCCCGCCGCCCCTCCTCCAGGAGAGGAACGTCGGTCCTGCCGGTGTGCTTTCCGGACAGCGACCACTCCGTCTGTCCGTGCCGGGCCAGCAGGATGCGCGGTGCCATGGGGGACCTTTCCGGGGAAACCCTGGGACGGATCAGGGGAGAAAACAGAGGCGGAACCCCTCCATCATCGCTCACCCTGAGACGGGGCAACCCGGCGGGCGATCTCAGCGTCTTTGAGGGCCGGGGGCGCCCCGAGAGGGCGCGCACATACGCCGTAAAGTGACACGTCCCGCGCCACGGGAACCGCAGCGACCAGTCAGCGACACGAAGGGGGAGGCGATCGGATGCCGCAGACCGAGACACCGGGCACCGAGGTGGCCCCGAGGATCCGGCTGCGGTGGTGGACCGAGCTGCCCCTGATCCTGCTGGTGTACGCCTGCTACTCGGCGGGCCGGCTGCTCGCGCGCGGGGACGTCGGCACCGCCGTGGACCACGGCCTGGCGATCCTGCGCATCGAGAAGGTCCTGCGCATCAACGCCGAGCACCCGCTGAACCGCCTGTTCAGGAGCGAGGCGTGGATCGGCGTCCCGGCCGACTTCTGGTACGCGTCGCTGCACTACCTGGTGACCCCGGTGATCCTGGTCTGGCTGTTCCGCTCCCGCTCCCTGCACTACCGGGCGGCCCGCACCTGGCTGATGGCGTCCACGTTCATGGGGCTCATCGGCTTCACCCTCCTGCCCACCTGCCCGCCCCGCCTGCTCTCGGCGGAGCACGGCTTCGTGGACACGATGGCCCAGTACAGCTCATGGGGCTGGTGGGGAGGCGAGGCGAGCGCACCGCGCGGGCTCGGCGGGATGACCAACCAGTACGCGGCCATGCCGAGTCTGCACGTGGGCTGGTCCCTGTGGTGCGGAATCATGCTGTGGCGCCACGGCCGCACGCGCGCGGCGAGGACGGCGGCCGTGCTCTACCCGCTGCTGACGACGATCGTGGTGATGGGCACCGCGAACCACTACTTCCTCGACGCGGTCGCGGGCGCGGCCGTGATGGCGGCCGGGCTGCTGCTGACGCCGCTGGTGATGCGGACCTCGGACCGGCTCCGGACGGCGTTCGCGGCCCGTGTTCCCGCCCTCTCGGCGTCCCTCTCGACGGGTGCCCCGACCCCGGCCGCGGCCGCCGTCACGGTGGACTCCCGGGACACACCTGCCTCGATTGTCAGTGGCGGATGCCAGACTTCGACGGGTGAGCGAATTCCATGGCAGCGCGAGTCACGGTTCGGGCCAGGAACCGAGCCGGGTGCCTCCCCCTCGGACGCGGGGGACGGCGCTCCGGCAGCGGCTCGCTGAGCTGCGCGGCCCCGACGTACCGGCCAAGGCGCTGGACGCCCGTGCGCTCGCGGCCCTCGCCGCGAACCCCGGCTGCAAGCGCCGCGCCATCCTCGACGGCGCCGGGGTGAACAAGGCGGCGCTGGCGGGGGCCCTGGGCTCCCCGGCGGCCTTCGGTCAGTCCCAGTTCGCCCTCACCCGGGGCAACGCGTTCGAGGCGAAGGTGAAGGCGGACGGCGGCGCGGAGCTGCTGCGGCTGGTCCACGAGCGGCTGGACCCCGGCGCCGAGCCGCCCGCCACCGCGAGCACCCCCGACCTCGCCGCCGCCGGCCCCGAAGGCCGCACGGCGCGTACGGCGCTGGCGCTGCGCGAGGCCACCGAGCACGCCCTCGGCACCTGGACGTTCCTCGACCACCCGATGCTCGCACTCGACGTCGCCGGCTCCCCGGCCTTCCTGGAGCCGGACGCGGTGGTGGTGCACCCGGACGGCAGCTGGACGGTCGTGGAGATCAAGTCCTTCCCGATGCTGGACGGTTCGGCGGACCCGGCGAAGGTGGGCGCCGCCGCCCGCCAGGCCGCCGTGTACGTGCTGGCCCTGGAGGAGGTCGCCGCCCGCCTCGACCCGGCGCCCGAGGTCCGCCACCGGATCCTCCTCGTCTGCCCCAAGGACTTCTCCAACCTGCCCACCGCCTCCGCCGTGGACATCCGCAAGCAGCGCGCGGTCACCAGCCGCCAGCTGGCCCGGCTCACCCGCATCCAGGACATCGCCGACGCCCTCCCCCAGGGCACCTGCTTCTCCCCCGAGCTGCCCGCCGAGCAGCTCACGGCGGCCGTGGAGTCCGTGCCGGCGACCTACGCGCCGGAGTGCCTGGCCGCCTGCGAGCTGGCGTTCCACTGCCGCGACCGCTCCCGCGGGGCCGGCGCGGTGACCACCCTGGGCCGCTCGGTCCGCGCCGACCTGGGCGGCCTGACCACCGTCGAGGACGTCCTGGCCGCCGCGCGCGGCGAGACCGGCGACCCGGACGACCCTGCGGTGGCGGCGCTCCGGAGAGCGGCCGCGCTGCGCGCCGAGGCACTGGGCCGTGTGACGGCGGGAGGTGTCGCCCGGTGACCCTCGCCGTCCGTCGCCGGGGCGCCCGCCCGGAGGTGCCCCCGTGTCACTGATCACCACCCTCGCCCGTCTCGAGGCCGTGGCCACCGGCCGCGCCCAGCCCGCCGCCACCGTCCGGCACCGGCATCTGTCCGACCGGCCGCTGGTCTTCGTGCCGCTCACCACCGCCGGTGAGGCCGGCGCCCCGCTCGGCGCGCTGGTCGGCACCGACCGGGACGCGCCGCGCCTGCTCGTCGTACCGCAGCCCCGCGACCGCGACCTCAGGTTCGCGTTCCTGGCCGAACTGGCCGACGTCGTCCTGCCGTACATCGACTCCCACGCCGAGGCCGTGGAGGCCGCCGAGCGCAACGAGACCGACCCGGAGACCGGCAAGCGTGTCAAGGTCGAGGTCGAGCTGTGCGCCGACGCCCCCCAGCTGATCGTCCCGAGCCGCGCGGGCGTCGACTACGTACGCCTCCTGGGCCGCTCCATGCGCTTCCGGCGTACGGCGGAGCAGGACCCGGAGACGCCGCATCCGGCACCCCCGCGCGTGCCGCTGCTCGGCCGGTGGCTGACGCACTTCGGGGAGCGGGCCCGGGTGCCCGGCTCGTCGCTGCTCCTCGCGCTCACCGAGGTGCTCGGCCGGCACTGGGCGACCGGGCAGTCCAGCCTGGAGGACCAGCACCTGGGGGCGCTGCTCGCCTGGATCGACCCGCCGGAGGGCGAGCGGGGGGCACAGGCCGCCCAGCGGGCGGAGCTCGCCCGGGACGCCGCCGGGCAGTTGCTGTGCCCGCCGGCCGGTCCGGCCACCGACCCGGCCTTCGACAACAAGCTGCTCGCCCCGGCCATCGAGCGCTACGACCGCGCGCGCACCGCCCTCGCGGCCGCCGAGGACGGCCTGGAGGCCGACGACCGGCTGGGCGCGCTGACCGCCGCCGAGCGGGAGATCCGTGACCTGGTGCTCAGCCGGACGCTGCCCACCTGGGAGGCGGTGTGGCGGGGCCTCGACCTGCTGCGGGAACTGCCCGAGGGGGCGCATGTCGAGGAGCGGTGGACGCGCGACCGCTGGTCGTTCACCGGCCACCGCGACCGGGTCGTGGCGGGGGAGCCCCCGCAGCCGCGCCGCGACGACGCGGTGACCGCCGCGAACAAACTGGCCACGCGCGAGCGTGAGCAGGCCCGGCTCGAAGCCCAGGAGGCCCTGGACGACCCGCTGGTGATGGCGGGGCGGCGGCTGGCCGGGGAGGCGTTCGCGGGCGAGGTCGTCGACGTCGTCATGGCGTACAGCGAGAGCAAGCGCCCCAGCCCCCGCCCGCTGGTCACCGTCCGCACGGACGACCGGCCGCATCTCGGGGAGCGGGCGAAGGTGTACCGGTCGCTGGGCGGTAAGCCGCAGGCGGCCGAGTTCGTGGAGCGGGCGGACGAGGGCCTGGTGGTGCTGCGCGTCGTCGACAGGATGGGGCGCGGCAAGGAGCCCGAGGAGGGGTCGGTGCCCGAGAAGGGCGATCTGCTGTGCTTCACGCTCTTCGAGCACGAGCAGCGCGGCGGCGCCCGGCTGCCCGACCCGGAGGAGACGCCGTGGACGCACGGCGGACCGCCCGGCGAGCAGACGCCCGAAGCCCCCGACTCCGTCACCCAGGAGGACCTGCTGTGACCACCGAGGCCGTCTTCGACCCCGGTACCGCCGCGACCCGCGCCACCGACGCGATCCTGCGCGACACCCTGCACGGCACCGCGCGCGGGGTGGTCGTCGACTCCCCGCCCGGCGCGGGCAAGTCCACGCTCGTCGTCCGGGCGGCACTGGAACTCGCCGACGCGGGGCGCCCGTTGATGGTGGTCGCGCAGACCAACGCGCAGGTCGACGACCTGGTGCTGCGGCTCGCCGAGAAGAACCCCGAGCTGCCGGTGGGCCGGCTGCACAGCAGCGACGCCGACCCGTACGACAAGGCGCTGGACGGGCTGCCGCAGGTGAGGAAGTCGGCCAAGGCCGGGGAGCTGACCGGCCTTCCGGTCGTCATCTCCACGGCGGCCAAGTGGGCGCATGTGAAGGTCGACGAGCCGTGGCGGCACGCGATCGTGGACGAGGCGTACCAGATGCGGTCGGACGGGCTGCTGGCCGTGGCCGGTCTGTTCGAGCGGGCGCTGTTCGTGGGCGACCCGGGGCAGCTGGACCCGTTCGCGATCGTGGGCAGCGAGCAGTGGGCGGGCCTGTCGTACGACCCGTCGGCCTCGGCGGTGACGACGCTGCTGGCGCACAACCCGCGGCTGCCGCAGCACCGGCTGCCGGTGTCCTGGCGGCTCCCGGCGTCGGCGGCCCCGCTGGTCTCGGACGCCTTCTACCCGTACACCCCGTTCCGCAGCGGCACCGGCCACGGCGACCGCCGGCTGGCCTTCGGCGTCCCCTCGGACGGCTCCGGTCCCGACCGGGTGATCGACGAGGCGGCGGAGTCGGGCTGGGGGCTGCTGGAGCTGCCCGCGCGGCACACCCCCCGGACGGACCCCGAGGCGGTACGGGCGGTCGCGACGGTCGTACGGCGGCTGCTGGACCGGGGCGGCGCGGCCGTCTCCGAGCGCTCGCCGGAGCCGACCCCGCTGACCGCCGGCCGGATCGCCGTGGGCACCGCGCACCGCGACCAGGCGGCGGCCGTGCGGGCGGCGCTGGCCGAGCTGGGCGTCCGGGACGTCACGGTGGACACCGCGAACCGTCTGCAGGGGATGGAGTTCGACGTCACGGTGATCCTCCACCCCCTCTCCGGGCGCCCCGACGCCACCGCCTTCCACCTGGAGACGGGCCGCCTGTGCGTCCTGGCCTCCCGCCACCGGCACGCGTGCGTCGTGGTCTGCCGGGCGGGGGTGAGCGACCTGCTGGACGACTATCCGTCGACGGAGCCGGTCCAGCTGGGCACGCTCGTGAAGTTCCCGGACGGATGGGAGGCAATGATGTCCACATGGGATCACTGGTCCGAGCACCGGGTGGCCTGGCGTCCCTGACCGCCGCTCCAGCACCTGTCCGGCAGCCATCGCGCGGTGCCGGCGCATCTCGGGGAACATCGCGTGGCGTGGAAGCCTTGAGACTCCGGGGCCGACGGCCTCTTGCGCCACCGGGGGACAATGGAAGGCGGTCGGCATCCGAACCGTACGAGGAGGAGAAGACATGGCGGAGCCCACGCCGCGTCGGAACGAACCGCGGCTACGCCCCGCGCCCCTGCTCTTCGAGCCGGCGGAGGCGGCCGGTGATCCTGAGCACTTCTTCGATCTGGAGTCGATCGACGACCCGGGCGCGCTGCTCGCGCGCGCGACGGAGCTGACGGTGGCGTTCCAGGCGGCGGCCGACCGGGCGGTGGAGTTCCAGGCCGTCGCGGCGGCCCAGCTCGCCGATCCGCGCCGGTTCGACCGGCTGACACCGGCGGACATCGCCGAGCGGGCCGAGTGGACCGAGGACTACGCCAAGAAGATGGTCGAGTTCGGCCGGGATCTGCTGCGCGGGGACGTGGAGGGCCGGGGGCACGTCGACCCGGTGTGACGTGGGGGACGCCTGGGACAGGGGTGACCGCACAACCTCACCCGGCATATGCCAGGCGGGCAAGATACCCGCCCTCCCGGCCCCCTGTCCCGCTTTTCGGCAACTCTCGGGAATCACCTCCTCACAGCCGGTAGACCAGTCGGCATGAGCAGCGCATGTGTCACCGCGGACGGCGCCGTCTGGCTGGCCTCCGCCGGAACGTATCCGCGCAGCACCCTCGCCCTGTGGGACGAGCGGCCGCACGCCCCGGTCGTGCTGCCCTGCGGCTCCGTGTTCGACGTCGTCAGCGCGCCCGCGATGTTCGGGCGGCTGATGCTGGACCGGCTGTGGGACGAGGGGCCGGGCTCGGGACCGGTGGCGGCGTTCCGCGGGCGGATGCTGCTGTTCGCCGCGCCGGGCACGGCCCAGCGGCTGCCCTCGCTGCTGGAGTGGGAGGAGTGGGGCGCCCACGGCCGGCGGGAGGGCCGTACGGGATCCGTGCCGCCGCTGCTGTGCCACGGCACCGGGGACGCGGTGACCGTGCCCGCGCTCACCCCGGCGCAGGAGCACGGCCCCACCCGCTGGGTGGTCGCCCCGGACTGCCGTCAGCCCTGGCTGCCGGGCCCCGAGGTCCTGCTCTGGGCGGCCGTCCGAGCGGCCCGCGCGGCCGTGCGGATATCGATTTTTCCTCCCGCCGACCAGGATGCTAAGGTCTACGACGTCAGCAGGCGCCGCTAGCTCAGTTGGTTAGAGCAGCTGACTCTTAATCAGCGGGTCCGGGGTTCGAGTCCCTGGCGGCGCACAGACGGCAGAGGCCCCTCGCGAAAGCGGGGGGCCTTTCGCGTGCGCCGATCCAGGCGGCCTGGGTCGTGTCCGCACAGTCCCGCCGTTCGCCCGCAGGGCGGGACTTTGCGGACACGGCCTAGACCCTGGGTCCGGTGATCTTCACCGTCCAGGCTCCGGAGGGCGTGCGGTCCTCCACTTCCACGCGTACGTCGTCGCCCGGGACCGTGAAGGTCTCGCCGAGGGCGACGGGCGCGTCGGCGAGGGGCGGATAGACGGAGGACTCCCAGCAGGCCTCGGTGCCGGGGTGGGCGTCGATCACCTCGACCGGGCCGCGGCCGGACTGGGCGTCGCTGCTGACGCGGTAGACGAGGATGCCGGAGCGGCAGGCCGCGTGGTCGTTGCCGACGGGCCCGCGCGCCTCGAAGGCGAGGGCGGTGCCGGGGCCGGTGCGGACCACGGCCAGTTTGACGCCGTCACCGAGCCCGAACGCGGGTGCGCCGGAGGCATCGGCGACGGGGACGCCCGGTCCGGCGCCGAGCGGTTCCAGGGTGAGCCGGGTGGGTTCCGCGCTCCACACGCACACCACCTGGCGCGGTGCCAGCCAGCCCAGCTTCCACTTGTGCCAGGCGAAGAGATCGGGGGCGAGGCCGAACTGGCTGCCCATCAGGTCCCAGTCACCGACGTAGGTGTCCCAGTCGCCCTTGCCGTCGACCGGGCGGTGGTAGAGGTCGGGCAGGTCGAAGACGTGCCCGGTCTCGTGGGCCAGCACGAGCCGGTCCGGGGGGTGCTTCTCGAAGACCGTGACGACACGGCGGATGTCCGTGCCGTCGGCGTGCAGGGGCACCTCCAGGTTGACGACCTTCGTGGCGTCGGAGTCGACGCCGGGCGCGTCCGGGTCGGCGACGAAGTAGACGACGTCGTAGCGGGAGAAGTCGACCTCGCCGTCGGCGGCGGCGAGCGCGTCGTGCAGGTAGGCGGCGCGGCGGTCGGCGTTCCAGTCACGCTGTATGGCGTACGCGGTGGACGGCTTCGGCATGCCGATCCAGTGCTCCAGGGGGTGCGCGCGCAGGGCGAACCTGCCGTAGGAGGCCTCTTCGAAGAAGCGGCTGGTGGCCGGGAAGTGGTCGGCGGCCAGTTCGGCGGGGGTGGTCGCCGGGGCCCCGTCCGGGAAGGACAGGAAGATCATCACCGCGTCGAGGGCGCGGGTGGGGCGCGGGTAGGCGGTGTTCCAGGTGTCGAGGCCCTCGGAGTGGTGGGCGTCGGTGCGCTCCAGCGCGCAGGGCTCCGTCGAGAAGGGCTCCGCGATCGAGGGGCCGGTGCCCAGGGAGATCGCGGCGAGCGCCGACAGGGTGGTGCACATGGCCGCGGTGGTGCGCAGCCGGGGGCGCGGCAGGAGTCGCGGCACTTCGGACCTCCGGGGGCGGTTCACGGGACACCGCCCTCAGCCTGTGGGAATTTGTCCCACTACGCCCTGTTTGCCTGCCCCGGAAGAGTGAGGAGGGAGAAAGCGGGCATCAATTCCGACACCCCCGGAATTCTCACGGAACGTCACAAGCGGTCGGCCGCCCGCAGAACCGGTCCACCTGCGGGCAGAAACGATCTGTCAGAAGGGCGGGGTGTTCCGGGACACTGGGCAGTGGCTGCGCAACTCCGGGGGCAGCATCTATGATCGGCACACTTTCCTGCCAGGACAGCGATCGAGTGCACTGCGGGAGCGAGCGGTGAGCGGAACGTCCGAAGGCCCGACGCCCGCGGCAGACCTCGACCGGTCCGCCGTCACGGAGCGTGACAGTCAGGCAGCTACTTGTACGGAGAGCCTGGAGGGATCCGACCCCCCGGCCTACCGTTCCGTGTTCGCGGCTGCGCCCCTCGCCATGGCCCTCGTCGATCGCGAGGGCCAGGTCGTGGACGCCAACCAGACGCTCGGCGAGCTGCTCGGCGGCGAGGGCGCGGGCCTGGTCGGGCGGGTCGCCTCAGACCTGCTCGATCTCGCCTCCGACGCCCGCACCTGGCACGCCTACCGCGAGGTGCTCGGCGGCCGGCAGGCGAAACTGCGCTGCATCCGGCGCCTGAAACGCCCCGACGGGCGCTCGCTGTGGGCACAGGTCACCGTGTCCCCGCTGGACGACGGCATGCCCGGGGTGCTGCTGTCGGTCGCCGACGTCAGCGACCGCCGCGACCTAGAGGCGAGACTGCGGCACCTCCAGATGCACGATCCGGTGACCCGGCTGCCCAACCGCACCCTGTTCTTCGAGCGGGTGTCGGCCGCCCTGGAGGCGGAGTCGTACGAGCAGAGCGGGACCGGCCGGATCGGCCTGTGCTATCTCGACCTGGACGGTTTCAAGGCGGTCAACGACACTCTCGGCCATCGTGTCGGCGACCGGCTGCTCGCCGCCGTCGCCGACCGGCTCACGGACTGCGCCAAGGAGGCCGGGCAGAACCGGCCGAGCGTCCCGCTGGTGGCCAGGCTGGGCGGCGACGAGTTCGCCCTGCTGGTGGAGGACTCCACGGGCACCGAACAGCTCGCCGACCTCGCCGAGTCCGTGCTGAAGGCGCTCCAGGCGCCGTTCGACCTGTCCGGGCAGCGTATGAACGTCTCCGCGTCGATCGGGGTGGTCGAGCGGCACGCGGCCGGGACCACCGCGACCGGTCTGATGCAGGCCGCCGACACCACGCTGTACTGGGCGAAGGTGGACGGCAAGGACCGCTGGACGCTGTTCGACCCGGAGCGCAACGCGCATCTGATGACCAGCCAGGCCCTCGCCTCCACCCTGCGGCCCGCCATCGAGCGCGGTGAGTTCCGCCTGGAGTACCAGCCGCTGGTCGGCATGGCGGACGGGCGGCTGCGCGGGGTCGAGGCGCTGGTGCGCTGGGACCACCCCCGGTTCGGCTCGCTGCCGCCGAATCGGTTCGTCGCGCTGGCCGAGGAGGACGGCTCGATCGTCCCGCTCGGCCGCTGGATTCTGGCCACCGCCTGCCGTCAGGCCCGCGCCTGGCAGCTGGACCGCCCGGACGAGCCGCCGCTGTTCGTCAGCGTCAACGTGGCGGTCCGTCAGGTGTGGGACTCCGACCTGGTGGCCGACGTGGCGGAGATCCTCTCGGAGACGGGCCTGCCCCCGCATCTGCTCCAGCTGGAGCTCACCGAGTCGGCGGTCATGGGCTCGGCCGGACGGCCGCTGCAGGCCCTGCAGGCGCTCAGCGACATGGGCGTGCACATCGCCATCGACGACTTCGGGACCGGCTACTCCAACCTCGCCTATCTGAGCAGGCTGCCGGTGTCGGTGCTCAAGCTGGACGGGTCGTTCGTGCGCGGCTTCCAGTACGAGGGCACGGGCGCGGCGCCCAATCCGGCCGACGAGGTCGTCGTCGAGGCGATGATCGACCTCGCCCACCGGCTCGGCCTGACCGTCACCGCCGAATGCGTGGAGACCGCCGCCCAGGCCAACCGCCTGCGCAGCATCGGCTGCGACACCGGGCAGGGCTGGCTGTACTCCCGCGCGGTCTCCCCGGACCGCATCTCCGAACTACGGGCCTCGGGCCCGGACCGCCAGGCGGTCGGCAACCCGTAGGCCGGGGTCGGCAGACGGTCGGCAGCCGGCCCGCCGCCGAGACGGGGGGGCGGGCTCGGTCGTCCGCAGCCGTCCCACCGGTGGCCGGGGTGTCGCGCCGGGTGTCAGGTGGTGGGCAGTCCGTAGGCGTTCGCGACGAGTTCGTAGGAGCGCAGACGCAGTTCGCCGCGGTGGGCGTGGCTGGTGAGCATCAGTTCGTCGGCACCGGTGCGCTTGTGCAGGTCGTCGAGGCCGGTGCGGACCTCGTCGGCCGTGCCGTGGACGATGTTGGCCGTCCAGGAGTCGACGAACTCCCGCTCCAGCTCGCTGAACCGGTGTGCCTCCGCCTCCTCGGGGGACGGGAAGAGACCCGGGCGGCCGGTGCGCAGCCGGACCATGTTCAGCCCCGTCGCCAGGACCTGCCGGCGGGCCTCGCGTTCGTCGTCGGTGGCGAGGACGGAGACGCCGATCAGGGCGTAGGGCTCGGAGAGCACCGCGGAGGGACGGAACGACTGCCGGTACAGGTCGAGGGCCGGGACGGTGTTCTGCGCGGAGAAGTGGTGCGCGAAGGCGAAGGGCAGACCGAGGAGTCCGGCCAGGCGGGCGCTGAAGCCGGAGGAGCCGAGCAGCCAGACCGGCGGGCGGTGCCGGGACTGGACGCCTCCGGGGGAGGTCGCCTGGACGGGGCCGGGCACCGCGTGGACACGGCGGTAGGGGTGCCCGTCGGGGAAGTCGTCGTCCAGGAAACGGGTCAGCTCGGAGAGCTGTTCGGGGAAGTCGTCGGCGCCCTCGTTCAGGGTGTCCGTACGGCGCAGGGCTGCGGCGGTGGCCCCGTCGGTGCCGGGGGCGCGGCCGAGGCCCAGGTCGACGCGGCCCGGCGCGAGCGCCTCCAGGGTGCCGAACTGTTCGGCGATCACGAGGGGCGCGTGGTTGGGCAGCATCACGCCGCCCGAGCCGAGCCGTATGCGGTCGGTGTGGGCGGCGAGGTGGGCGAGGATCACCGCGGGCGAGGAGGAGGCGACGCCCGGCATCGAGTGGTGCTCGGCGACCCAGTAGCGGTGGAAGCCGCGGGACTCGGTGAGCCTGGCGAGGTCGACGCCGGTGCGCAGCGCGTCGGTGGCGGTGCGGCCGGAGCCGACGGTGACCAGGTCGAGGACGGAGAGGGGGGTGGGGGCGCTGCCGAGGGCGGCGCCCCGGATCCCGTCCGCGGCCGCCCGGTCCCGTTCCGTTCCGGCCGCCGCCTCGTCCGCCAACTCGTCTGCCGCCACGGGGGCCTCCTGTTCTCGGGCTTGCGCTGTCCGCATCCGGCCAACAGGAGGGTGTCCCCGTTTGTTCCCGGCCGCTCACACCTGCACGATCGGCTCCCTGGTGAACAGCGCGCCCAGCCCCGGCGCGTTCACCCGGCGGTCGGTGAGCCGCAGCGCCTCCCAGACGGTCACCTGGTTGGCGGTGAGGACGGGCTTGCCCAGCTCCTTCTCCAGGGCGGGGACGCAGGCGACGGTGTGCAGGGCGGTGTCGGGCAGCAGGACCGCCTGGGCGCCGGCGTCGTCGGCGGCCCGTGCGAGGGCGAGCACCTCCGCCTCGCCGAGGGCGCCGGCCTCGGCCGCCGTGGCGATCCCGGCGCTGTGCACCGCGGTCACCTCCACGCCGCCCGCCCGCAGGAACTCCGCGAACCGGGCGGCCACCTCCCGCGGGTACGTCGCCCCGACGGCGACGCGCGCCGCCCCCAGCTCCCGCGCCGCGTGCACGAAGGCGAAGGAGGTGGAGGAGGCCGGCATCCCTGCGGCCGTGGCCAGGGTGCGCACCTGGTCGTGGGCGCCCTCCCAGCCGTAGTCGAAGCTGCCGCTCGTGGAGGCCCACACGACGGCCTCGGCGCCCGACAGGCGCAGCTGTTCGGCGGCCGCCGCGATCCGGTGGGGGGCGCCCAGCCGCAGCAGCGCGTCCCCCTGGTGCGCGTCCTCGGCGAGGTCCGTACCGGGGTCCGTGCGGACCAGGTCCACCCGGATGTCACTGCCCAGGAGCTGCTCGATTCGGGGGTAGTCGTCCTCGGCCGAGTGGCCCGGGTGGAGAAGTCCGAGTGCGGTCATGTCCAGCCTTCCTGCTGCTGCTGTTCTTCCGGCAGTACCCGGGTACCCAGTCGGCGCGGCCCACCGCCGGCATCCTCACCTGGTTGGCGGTGCGGCCGTGTTGACGGTCGTGGGCGGGGGTGCGACCGTGTTCCGTCCGCGCACGTCAGGCCCTTGGTCACGGAGAAGGCACCGGATGGCCGCCGTTCCCACGCTCCTCGTCCTCGACGCCGATCCCCTCCCCCGCCTCGGCCGTCTCACGGGCCGGGTGCGGGTGCTGCACTGCGACGGCGCGGCGCTCGGCGAACTCCTGCCGGCGGCCGATGTGCTGCTCGTGTGGGACGTCACCTCGCACGCGGTGCGCGCCGCCTGGCCGGGCGAGGGGCCGCGGCCCCGCTGGGTGCACACGGCGAGCGCCGGCGTGGACCATGTGATGTGCCCCGAGCTGGCCGCGTCCGGCACGGTGGTGACGAACGCCCGGGGCGTCTTCGAGGAGCCGGTCGCCGAGTACGTCGCCGCCCTGGTCCTGGCGATGGCGAAGGACCTGCCGCGCACCTGGGAACTCCAGGGGCGGGGCGAGTGGCGGCCGCGGGAGAGCCGGCGGGTGGCCGGCACCCGGGCCGTGGTCGTCGGGTCGGGCCCGGTCGGCCGGGCGATCA
Source organism: Streptomyces sp. NPDC001381 (assembly GCF_042895685.1). Lineage (NCBI taxonomy): Bacteria > Bacillati > Actinomycetota > Actinomycetes > Kitasatosporales > Streptomycetaceae > Streptomyces > Streptomyces sp. NPDC001381. Next base: position 1,400,657 of record NZ_JBIAWO010000001.1, read on the forward strand.
CGCGTGTCCTCAAGGCGCTCGGCGTGACCACCGCGCTCGTCGGCCGCGTCCCGCACACCGGCATCCACGGCCCCCAGGACCTGGACCGCCTCCTCGCCCGCGCCGACTGGGTGGTCGCGGCCGCCCCGCTCACCGAGCAGACGTACGGAATGTTCGACGTCCGCCGCTTCGGCGTGATGCAGCCGTCCGCCTGTTTCGTGAACGTCGGCCGCGGCGGCCTGGTCGTCGAGGAGGCGCTCGTACGGGCGTTGCGCAGCCGGTGGATCGCGGGTGCCGCCCTGGACGTGTTCGCCACCGAACCCCTCCCTCACGACAGCCCGTTGTGGCAGGTCCCGGGCCTGCTGGTGTCCCCGCGCATGAGCGGCGGCACGGTCGGCCGGCACGACGAGCTCGGCGCGCAGTTCGTGGAGCTGTTCGAGCGGTGGGCGGCGGGCAGACCGCTGAAGAACGTGGTCGACAAGGCGCGCGGGTACGTCCCCGGCCGCTGACTCTCCCCACATTCTCCTCACAGGACGCTCCCGCATAACTCGGATGGCCCCGGGTAGCCGCGCCGCCATGGCTCCACCGAACAGACAATCCGGAATCCTCGAGAACCCCACCCGTCGGTCGCTGCTCGCGGGGGTGGCGGCGCTCGGCGCGCTGGGCGCCGCGGGCTGTTCGCGCGTGGCCACGGCGTCCACCGCGGACGGCGGCGACCTCCTCGACCGGCTGCGCGCCGCGGGGGTCGTACGGCTGGGCATCGCGGGCGAGATCCCGTTCGGGTACATCGACAAGGACGGGCAGCTCACCGGCGAGGCGCCCGAGCTCGCGAAGGTGATCTTCAAACGGCTGGGCGTGGACAGGGTGCAGCCCGTGCCCACCGAGTTCGGCTCGCTGATACCCGGGCTGAACTCCCAGCAGTTCGACGCCGTGGCGGCCGGGATGTACGTCAACCCCGAGCGCTGCGAGCAGGTGATCTTCGCCGACCCCGACTACCAGATGCTGGACGCGTTCATCGTCCGCAAGGGCAACCCGATGGGGCTGCACAGCTATCAGGACGTCGTGAAGAAGGGCGCGAAGTTCGCCACCGGCACCGGCTACGCCGAGATCCAGTACGCCGTGGACGCGGGGTACGAGGAGAGCGACATCCTCATCGTGCCGGACCAGGTGGCCGGGCTGAACGCGGTCGAGGCGGGCCGCGTCGACGTCTTCGCGGGCACGGCCCTCACCGTCCGCGAGATCGTCAAGAAGTCGGGCAGGACCGAGTCGACCAGGCCCTTCGCGCCGCTCGTGGACGGCAGGCCGCATGTCGACGGGGGCGCTTTCGCCTTCCGGCGGACCGAGACACGGCTGCGGGACGCCTTCAACGCCGAGCTGCGGAAGCTGAAGAAGAGCGGGGAGCTGTTCCGGATCCTGCGGCCCTTCGGGTTCACGAAGGCCGAGATGACGGACCTGACCGCGAAGGAGCTCTGCGGCGGATGACCTCGGGACTCTGGGAACTCGTCCTCAGGGGGGTCTGGACCACCGTCCAACTCCTCGTCCTCAGCGCCCTGCTGGGGGCCGTGGTGGCCTTCGCCGTGGGGATCGCGCGCACCCACCGGCTGTGGATCGTCCGCTTCCTCGCGGGCTTCTACACCGAGGTGTTCCGCGGGACCTCGGCGCTGGTGATGATCTTCTGGGTGTTCTTCGTGCTGCCGCCCGCCTTCGGCTGGCAGCTGGTGCCGATGTGGGCGGGCACCCTCGCGCTCGGCCTGACCTACGGGGCGTACGGCGCGGAGATCGTCCGCGGGGCGCTCGCCGCCGTGGACCCGGCGCAGCGGGAGGGCGGGATCGCGCTCGGCTTCACGCCCGGCCAGCGGATGCGGAAGATCCTGCTGCCGCAGGCGGTGCCGGAGATGGTCCCGCCGTTCTCCAACCTGCTGATCGAGCTGCTCAAGGGCACCGCCCTGGTCTCGGTCATGGGCATGGGCGACCTGGCCTTCAGCGGCAACCTGGTCCGGCTGGCGCTCCAGGAGAGCGCGCAGATCTACACGTACGTCCTGCTCATCTACTTCGTGATCGCGTTCCTGCTCACGCGGCTGATGCGAGGTCTCGAGAACCGGCTGAAGGCGGTGGTCCGATGAACTGGGACTGGAGTGCCGTGAGCGACTTCATGCCGCTGTTCTGGGAGGGGCTGCTGGTCACCCTGCAGGCGCTCGCCCTCGGATCGCTGATCTCGTTCACGCTGGGGCTGGTGTGGGCGCTGCTGATGCGGATGCCGACCCGGTGGGTGCAGTGGCCCGTCGGGATCGTGACCGAGTTCGTCCGCGACACCCCGCTGCTGGTGCAGCTGTTCTTCCTGTTCTACGTGCTGCCCGAGTGGGGGGTGACCCTCTCGGCGATGACCACCGGAGTCCTGGCGATCGGGCTGCACTACTCGACGTACACGATGCAGGTCTACCGGGCCGGCATCGACGCCGTGCCCGTCGGCCAGTGGGAGGCGGCGACCGCGCTGAACCTGCCCCGGGGCCGGACCTGGCGGGTGGTGATCCTGCCGCAGGCGGTCCGCCGGGTCGTGCCGGCGCTCGGCAACTACGTGATCGCCATGCTCAAGGACACCCCGATGCTGATGGTGATCACCGTGCTGGACCTGCTCGGCCGGGCGAAGCTCTTCTCCCAGGAGCACTTCCAGTTCACCGAGCCCCTGACGGTGATCGGCGTGGCCTTCATCGTCATCTCCTCTCTCGCCTCCCTCCTTCTGCGCACCCTGGAGCGACGCCTTGTCCGTTGACACCACCCCCGCCCTGAAGAAGCAGCAGACCAGCGAGCTGATACGGCTGGAGCAGGTCACCAAGAGGTTCGGCGACCACACCGTCCTCGACCACCTGGACTTCTCCGTGGAGCCGGGCAGGCACGTCACCCTGATCGGGCCGTCCGGGTCCGGCAAGACCACCATCCTGCGGATGCTGATGACCCTGACCCGGCCCGACGAGGGCACGATCACCGTGGACGGGCAGCGGCTGTTCCCGGCGCCCCCGAAGCAGGTCCGCGAGGTCCGCAAGAAGATCGGGATGGTGTTCCAGCAGTTCAACCTGTTCCCGAACATGAGCGTGCTCCGAAACGTCACCGAGGCGCCGGTGACCGTGCTCGGGCTGTCGAAGGACGAGGCGGAGGCGCGGGCGCGCGAGCTGCTGGAGCTGGTCGGGCTGGCCGACAAGTGCGACGCGAAGCCGTCCCGGCTGTCGGGCGGGCAGCAGCAGCGGGTGGCGATCGCGCGGGCCCTGGCGATGCGGCCGCAGATCCTGCTGCTCGACGAGGTGACCTCCGCCCTGGACCCCGAGCTGGTCGCCGGGGTCCTCGACGTCCTCAGGGACATCGCCCGCAGCACCGACATCACGATGCTGTGCGTGACCCACGAGATGAACTTCGCCCGGGACATCTCCGACCAGGTACTGATGTTCGACGCGGGCCGGGTCGTCGAGGCGGGTCCGCCGGAGAAGATCTTCAGTGCGCCGGAGGAGGAGCGGACGCGGGAATTTCTGAGCGCGGTGCTGTAAGGGGGCAGGTCCGGCCGGGGTTCCGGTCGCGGGACATGACTTTGGCATATGCCAGAGGGTCAGTGTCGCAGTTGAGAGGTCCGAAGGTGCACCACATTCTCGCCAACAACCCCTTCCTTCCGCCTCCTTGGCCGTTATGGTGGAGATGATTCGCTGCCAGGATCACGGATCATGGGTCATGGTTCATGGGCCATGGACACGGCCAGAGAAGCGACCAGGGGGGACCGTGGCGCTGAAGCACGAGCCGACCATGCCGTACCACTCGACCCAGGACGCGCTGCGCGTCCTGGAGACGGTGGCCCGGCACTCCACCGGCGTCACCGACGCCGAGCTCGCCCGCCAGACCGGCCTGGGCGCGGAGCGACTGACCACGCTCCTGCGCATGCTGCGCCGCGAGGGCTACGTCGAGCAGGTGACCGACGGGGCGTACGTCGCGGGTGACGCGCTGGCCCGCCTGGGGTCCGCCCAGGGCCACCAGCAGGCCCTGCGCGACCAGCTCCAGCGCACGCTCGACCGGCTGCGCGACTCGATCGGCGCCGCGGTCTACGTCAGCCGGTACGTCGACGGCGAGGTCACCATCGCCCAGTACGCCGACAGCCCCGCCACGCCCGCCGTGCACGAGTGGGTGGACTTCCGCGTCTCGGCCCACGCCACCGCGCTCGGCAAGAGCCTTCTCGGCCAGCTCGACCACAACGGCCGGCGGGACCACCTCTCCCGGCACAAGATGGCCCGCCTCACCTCGCGCACCATCACCAGCGACCGGCTGCTCCTGTCCCGACTGGAGTCCCAGCCGCCCACGGTCCCGCACCTCGACCTCCAGGAGTACGCGGTCGGCACGGTCTGCGCGGCCGTCCCGATCACCGCGGGCTCCTCCGTCGGCTGCCTCGCCCTGTCCCTGCCCGTCGCCCACGTGCACCGCCTCCGCCAGGCCGCCGACGCGCTGAACAGGAACGCGGCACCGGTGCTGCTGTCCCTGGCGATCTAGGTCCTGTCGGCCCAGGTCCCCCGGAAACGTGGTCGGAAGCACCCCGTGGGACCGGGTAGTATTTTCTCTGTCGCCGGCCGCCGCAGAGCGGAGGGCGAGAGTCATGCGCCGCTAGCTCAGTTGGTTAGAGCAGCTGACTCTTAATCAGCGGGTCCGGGGTTCGAGTCCCTGGCGGCGCACGATGACGACGGCGGCCGGTGTTCGCGGACAGCGCGAACACCGGCCGCCGTCGTCGTGTCCGCGCGGCCCCGGACAAGGGGCCCTTCGGCTTCCTCCCGGGTGAGCCGTCGGTACGCCTCCTCCCCCGGCGGCCGCCACCACACCGGGTCGGCGCACCGCACCCCTTCCCGTCTGAGCAGCGCCCGGTGGATCTTGTTCGTGGCGGTGACCGGCATCCGCCCGGCCACCCGGACGAACCGGGGTGCCATCTTCGTCCCCAGGTCCGGCTGGGCCCGCAGGAACGCGGCGAAGGCGCGGGGCTCGAAGCGCCCGGCGATCGCCGCCATCACCTGGTCGCCGGTCACCGGATCGGGCACCGCGTACACGGCGACGGCGTCCGCGCCCTCGTACCGGGCGAGGATGTTCTCGATCATCGCGGCGGCCAGGTTCTCGCTGTCGACGCGGAGGCGGTCGTCGGTCCGGCCGGCGAAGTAGAGGTAGCCGTCGGGGTCGCGGTAGAAGAGGTCGCCGGTCCAGTACAGGCCGTCGCGGCGCCGCTCGGCCTCGGCCCCGGGATTGCGCCAGTACCCCTCGAACGGGTTCGGCCCGCGGTTGACCAGCTCACCGATGGCCTCGTCCCCGTTCAGCAGCCGCCCGGCGGCGTCGAGAACGGCCGGGGGACACTCCCGCCCCGTCTCCGGATCGAGGACGGCGAGCCCGGGCCCCGCCCGCCCCACCGCCCCGGCGGGTGTCCCCGGCGTCCACTGCACGGCCGCGCCGCCCTCCGAGGAGCCGTAGCCCTCCACCAGCCGCACCCCGAACCGCCGCTCGAAGGCCGCCGCGTCCACCACCCCCGCCTCCGTCCCGAAGCCGAGCCGCAGCGCGTGGTCCCGGTCGTCGGGGCCCGGCTCGGTGGCGAGCAGGTACTGGATCGCACGGCCGACGTAGGTGAAGTACGTGGCCCGGTAGCGGCGTACGTCCGCCAGGAAGCCGGAGGCCGAGAAGCGCCGCCGCAGCGCCACCCCGGCGCCGGCCGCCAGCGCGGGCGCCCAGTCGGCGATCACGGCGTTGCCGTGGAACATCGGCATGCAGACGTAGTGCACGTCGTGCGGTGTCACGGAGAACTGCGCGGCCAGGGACCGCGCCGCGGCGGCCAGCCGGCCCTGGGTGCAGATCGCGGCCTTGGGGGCGCCGGTCGAGCCGGAGGTGAAGTACAGGAGGAGCCGGTCGGCGGGGGTGGCCCGGGACGGGTCCGGTCGGGCGGCCGCGTACGGCGCGAGAAGAGCGGCGTAGTCCTCCGAGTCCGTCACCAGGACGCGGACCCCGGGGAGGTCGAGGCCGGCGAGGAGGGGGAGGTGGGTGTGCTCGGTGATCAGCAGCCGGCACTCGGTGTGCAGGATGTCCCGGGCCAGCTCGGGGCCCCGCCGGGTGGGGTTGATCCCGGCGACCGCCGCACCGGCGAGCGCGGCGGCGGACAGCCACAGCGGGAACTCCGGGGTGTTGTCCAGCAGCACCCCCAGGTGCGGCGGGGCGCCCCCGGGCAGCAGATCGGCGAGGAGCGCGGCCCGGGCGGCGCCACCGGCCGCGATCTCGTGATGGCTGAGCACCGTGTCCTCGCACCACAGTCCCGGCCGGTGGTCGTCCCAGCGTTGCGCTACGAGCTCGGCGACGGACTCCATGGGGGCGCACGGTAGCTGACGCGGCGTCAGATGACTACGGTCCGACCTCGTCCCAGACGGAGAACGCGGCGTCGACGGAGATCATGAAGCCGACACAGAAGGCGAGCGCCAGCCCGAGGAAGACCAGCAGACAGCCCGACTCGGCGAAGAGCCGCCCGTGCGCCGGGGGCCTGGCCGTGGCCCGCTCGGGCCGGTCGGCCGGGTGGAACACGGTGACGATGTCACCTTCCAGGATCGTCCCCGGGCCGTTCTCCTCCTCGAACCGCACCGTACGGCCGTCCCGGGTGGTGAACTCGTAGACGTGGTGCAGGGTCGTCACCACCCGCCGGTGCTCACCGCCGGTGGTCCTGGTCGTCGTGTACGTCCGCAGACAGCGCGCCTCGGCGGTGAGCCCGCTGTCCCAGGCCCGCGCGACCCGGCGGGAGCGGCTGATCACCGTGTACATCGCGAGGAGGATCACCGCGATCATGATCGACGGGATGATGTAGAAGAAGATGTCCATGTGCGCCCCCGAGTCCCCCACACGCCGGTCGGTCGGCCGGCGTGCTGGGAACGTACCCGGCGGTAGCGCCGGATCGCCTCAAGGGAAGCTCAGAGATCGGGCTCAGGGCCCGGACGCGGACACCCACCACCAGACGACGAGGCCGACGGCGGCGAAGCAGGCCAGCCCGAGCACCGCGCCCGCGAGATTCCTGCCGTGCCGCGGCGCGGACGTCGTGGCCCGTTTCGGCGCGGCGGCCGCGTAGTGGACGGGGACGTCGTCGCCGGGGGCGCGTGAGGACGGTCCGCCGCTCTCGGTGAAGCGCACGACCCGGCCGTCGTGGGTGGTGAACTCGTACTCGTGCCACCGCACCCGACGGGCCACGGAGACGACCGTCTCCGTGGTCTCCCAGGCCCGCACCACCCGGCCGCGCGCGGTCAGTCCGTTCCAGGCGGCCCGCCGCCGCAGGGCGTGGTGCACCACGGAGCCCCCGGCCACCAGACAGAGGACGGCCGTCAGCAGGACCAGGACGTCGGAGCCGTCCAAGTGGCACGCACCCCCGTATGCCGTCGTCGGGACCCGCGCGCGCCGGCCCGGAGGCGTCTCCGGTTCCGGCGCGCGGGGACCTGACTCGAGGGTGCCTCAGAACGTGACGTCCGAACAGGCGTAGAACGCGTTGCCGGTGTCGGCGATCGTCCAGACCGCGAGGATCACGTGGTGCCCGCTGAGCCCCGACGGCAGGGTGCCGCTGTGGGAGAGGGTGGCGGGCGGACGCCGGCCGCCGTAGGGAACGGTGAGGAAGGGGGTGAGGTTGAGGTCGGAGCGGGCCAGGTTGTGGTTCTGGTTCCAGCCCGGCTTGGTGACGTAGTAGGTGAAGTCGGTCGTGGCGTGCATCGCCGTGAACTGCCAGCGGAAGGTGTAGCTCTGACCGCCGGTCACCCTCGTGGTCGGCCATGCCCCGCCCGACGGCGTCCTCGGACTGTCGAGCTGGGCGAAGCGGGTGTTGTTCGCGGAGCAGATCCGCCCGTCGGCCGCGCCGGTGGCCGGGAAGCCCTTCGGGCCCTCGACGCTCTGCGGCTCCCACTGGATGTCGCCGCAGTCGGTGACGGTGCCGTTCTGGCAGAGCTTCTGCCTGCTGACGGGGAGGTCGGTGTAGCCGTGGCTGCTGGCGCCGCCGGCCGGGAGCACGACGGCTCCGGCGGTGGCGAGGCCCAGCACGGCGGCGTAGAGCCTGGTCCTTGTGCGCATGCTGCCGCTCCTGGAGAACGTGGGGAGTTCTTCGGGCCGGTGGGCCCGTGAGCCGTGCAGGTCTAGACCAAGTCCGAGATTATGACCGCCGCTTGTACATGTCCATACCAATCGCGGGACCTGTTCGAGGGACCGTCAGGGCGCCTGCTCCCCGCGCCCCGCGCAGAACGCCACCGTCAGGTCCTTCACCAGCGCCTTGCGCTCGTAGTCGTCCAGTTCCACCAGGCCCCGCATGGTCAGCCGGGTCACCGTGTCCTCCACCGAGTCGACGACCGAGGTCAGCACGGTCGCGCGGTGCTGGGCGTCGAGCGCGGCGATCCGGCGGCGGTGCATCGCGGCGGCGACCTCCGGGGCGTACTCGATCCGCAGCGGCTGCACCGAGTACACCTCCAGACCGATCGCGCCCGCGTCCCGCGCGACCCGCCGGGTCAGCGCCTCCCCCGCCGCCTCCACCGAACCCCGGCCCGCGCCCGGCGGCTCCACCGGGATCCGGGCGAGGGCCGCCTCGACACAGTCCCGCAGATACGTCTCGTGGTCCTCGACGCCCAGCATGGCCCGCGCGGTGTCCCGCACCCGCCACACCACCAGGACGACCACCCGCAGCGCGACCCCGCTGCCGTCGGCCGCCGGCATGGGCTCACTGCGCCAGTGCCGCAGCCGTACGTCGACCCGGCGGCGCAGCAGCAGGGGATTGACCCACAGCAGCCCGGTGCGCCGGACGGTCCCCCGGTAGCGGCCGAACAGATTGAGCACCCAGGCCCGCCCGGTACGCCCCCGCGCCAGCCCGCCGAAGCCGAACAGCCCCAGGGCGCCCGCCCCCGCGTACGCCGCCCACTGCGCCGGACCGAGGCCGGCCCCCGCCCACACCGGCAGCCGCAGCGCCTCCCCCACCAGCGGCGGCAGCACCCCCGCCCACCAGGTGGTGGCCACACATCCGGCCGCCCCGCAGGCCCCGGCGATCACACCGGCCCCGCCGGGCAGCACCCGCGCCGGCCGCTCCGCCAGGGCGGGGTCGACCTCGGCCAGGGGCCGTGGCTTCGCCGCCACCGGCCGCCGCAGCCTCGGCTGCTCCCCGGTCGCCGCCCGGCTGCCCACCACCGCGGGCCCGAGCGGCACCGCCCGCGGCTCGGCCTCGTCCCGGAACAGCAGATGGACGGGGATCTCGGTGGTCGCCTCGTTGTGGATGAGCCGTGCGGGCCGGCCCTGCGCGGCCTCGGACGCGTCCCCCCGGGCCGGCTGCTCGGCCTGCCGTTCGGCCGCCCTGCCGGCCGGTCCGCTCCGGGAGCCCTGCTCGGGCCGTTCGCTCCCCGCGCCGGACGCCTCGCGCGTCTCCCCCGGTCCCGCGGACCGGGACGGCTCCCCGGCCGTGCCCTCCGTCGCGGTGTCCCCGACCGGTCCGGACGGCGTCTCGGGCTCGGGTGTCTGTGAAGTGGTCGTGTGCATTGCGTGCCTCCAGCCTCCGCGCCAGATACGCCATGACAGTCGTGCCGTGACAATGGGTCGGGTCACGAGAAGAGCCGCCGCCAGGTCTCCGGGCCCGGGTGGCCGTCCGCCGCGCCGCCACGCCAGCCCTGGGCGCGCTGGAACGCCTCGACGGCACGCCGGTCCGCCTCGGTCCAGCGCGGCCCCGGACCCTGGGCGTAGTACCTGCCGAACCCCTTCTTCACCAGTTGCCTCCCCAGCTCGGTGACGTACGCGTTGTCCGCACCGGGGCGGAACGTGTTGCGGCCGGGGAAGGCCGGGACGCGCGGGGGCGGGGAGGGTGCGGAGGGCGAGGTGGCCGGCGGGCCCGCGCCGCCGCTCGCGGGCGGCGGCGCGGCGGGGGTGGCGGGCGGTCCGCCCGCCTCGACGTCCTTGCCCTGCCCCGTGACCAGGAGCCGCCAGGTCCCCGGTCCCGGCAGTCCGTCCGCGTCGGAGCCGCGCCAGCCCTGGGCCTGCTGGAAGGCCTGGGTGGCCCGGCGGTCGGCGTCCGACCAGCGGGGGCCCGGCCCCGAGAGGTAGAAGGGGGCCGCGCCGCGCGCCACGAGGAGCCGGCCCAGCTGGGTGACGTACGCGTTGTCGGCCCCGGGACCGAAGAAGGACCGCCCGGGATACGGGGTCGCCGACGCCTCGGCTCCCGCGCCCGTGCCGCCGCCCGCCGCGAGCCCCTTGTAGCGGTAGGCGACATAGCTGTCCGAATGACTCCAGTAGGCGTACGGGGTGGCCTGACGGCGGGCCGCCGGGCGGGTCTCCTCGTAGGCGATGTAGTAACTGCGGGTGTAGTCGGTCCAGCCGCCGAAAAGGACGACGTGCGAGCCTTTCTGGGGGTCGGCGGGATTGTGGAAGAGGAGAATGTCGCCGGGCTGGAGTTCCTCCTTGGAAATGCGCGTCCCGTACTGGTCGAGGGTGCCCGTCCACTCGTTCCCGGGCAGATGCCAGGCCATCGAGACGAAACCCGAGCAGTCCTGCCGGTAGCCGTCGGACCAGTAGGCGCTCATGCTGTACGGCACCCGCGCCGCTACCCATTCCCTGGCCCGCCGGATGATCTCCGCGCGGGTGGTCACCGGTGTCCCGGCGACGCCCGGGGGCTGCGCGGGCCGTCCCCCCGGGCCGTGCAGCGGCGCCGTGCGGCCCTGCGGAGTCTCGGGCTCGTCACCTGCGGGAACGCCCGGCGGGGCGGGGGCCTGCGAGGCGGCGGGCGCGGGCACGGCGGGACCGGCGCCGACCGTCGCGGACGCCGCCGCGGCGACGACCAGAACCCGGCGGGCGGCGGGACGGCCGCCGAACCGGGCGGATCCCGGGGAAGGGGAATACGGGCTCACCCGGCGCCCGTGAACGCATCCGGGGCAGTCGCAGTCACTCGCGGGATCGAATTCCTCGAACACCGGAGTCTCCATGCGATTCCCCTCACACTCCAGATGGAAATGTCCGCGCCTGTGCACGTTCGCCAGTTTCTCAACTGTCGTCCCGGTGCGCATGCTGACGGTCCGAACGATGTAAGCGGGCGCCGGGGCGGGAGGCGCCCGGGAACGGGTGGTCAAGGGCACCCCTCGGCGTCCTGTAGAGTTACGACGTCAGCAGGCGCCGCTAGCTCAGTTGGTTAGAGCAGCTGACTCTTAATCAGCGGGTCCGGGGTTCGAGTCCCTGGCGGCGCACAGACGGCAAAGGCCCTTCGCGAAAGCGGGGGCCTTTCGCGTTGCCCGGTTCAGGTGCGGCCGGTCAGATACGCCGACACGATCACGTTCGCCGTGTAGCTGCGGCTCGCCCGGTCGAAGGTGCCGCCACAGGTGATCAGCCGCAGTTCGGCGCGGTCGGGCCGGCGGGTGCCGTAGGCCCGCCGGGCGTCGAAGTCGTCGCGCGGGACGACCTCGACCTCGTCGACGGTGAACTCGGCGATCCGGCCGTCGTCGCGGACCACGCGGATCGTCTCCCCCGCCCGCATGGTGCTGAGCTTGTAGAAGACGGCGGGGCGGGTCTCGGTGTCGACGTGCCCGACCATCAGGGCGGTGCCCCGGGCGCCGGGCTTCGCGCCGGCCGCGTACCAGCCGACGACGCCGGACTGGTCGAACGGCGGCGGGTCGATCGCGCCCTCGGGGTCCAGGCCACGGGCGACGACCGGAGCCTGGACGCCCAGTTCGGGGATGTCGATGCGCTGGGGCAGGGCCGCCGCCAGCGGCTTGGCCGCCGGCGGCAGGTCGGCGTCCGCCGGGCGTCCCACGGCGGCCACGTCACCCGTGGTCGGCGTGGACACGCCCGGCCGTACGTCGGTCACCTCGCGCCCCCACAGCCACAGCCCGAGCAGCAGCACCGCCCAGGCCACTCCGGTGACGAAACGCCCGGAGGAGCGTTCGCGGTCGGACATGGCTCAGCGGCTCCCGCGACTCCGGCGGGCGCCGCGGACGCCGCGGTACGCCACCACCGCCGCGGCCACTCCCGCCAGGACCAGCCCGGTGACCGCCTGAGCGGTGCCGGGGCCGTCCACCCGCGCCTCGTCGGCGGCGGCGAGCGGCGCGGCGCCGCCCCCGCCCGCGTGCACCGGGGCGACCGGTGAGGCGTGGCCGGTGGGGGCCGACGGCCGGTCCGGCAGCGGCTGCGACTCAGCCGGTGCCACGACCTTGATCCGGCCCTTCACCTGGAAGTCGACGCAGGTGATCTTCACGTCGTAGGTGCCTGCCTGGATCGAGGAGCGGACCCGGGTCTCGCCGACCAGCGTGCCGCCGGTGCCCACGAGCCGGGCGTCCGCGACGAAGGCGGCCGAGGCCGCGGTGGCCTTTCTGCCGCCGCAGCCGCTGACCTTCAGCGTGACGTCGGCGCCGGGCGCCGGCGTGGACGGTGTCACGGAGACGCTGCCGCCTCCGCCCCCGCCGTCCTCGCCCGAGGCGTGGACCGTCGGGAGGAGCACCGCGGCGGCAGCCGCGACACCCGCACAGAGCGTGACTTTGAGTGAACTCATCGTGAACCTCCAGCTCTCTGGAGACTCCCCCGCCGGGACCCCGTCCGCATCCTCTGGCGGGGTCTCGCTGCTCCGTACGGGTGGCTTTCCGTGCCGTCCGTGTTTCAGATCCGGTCGACGAGGTCCGCGATCGAGTCGACGACCTTCGACGGGCGGTACGGGAAGTTCTCCACCTGCTCGGGCCGGGTCAGACCGGTGAGCACCAGGAACGTCTGCATCCCGGCCTCCATGCCGGCCAGCACGTCGGTGTCCATGCGGTCGCCGATCATCGCGCTGGTCTCGGAGTGGGCCCCGATCGCGTTCAGACCGGTGCGCATCATCAGGGGGTTCGGCTTGCCCGCGAAGTAGGGCTGCTTGCCGGTCGCCTTGGTGATCAGCGCGGCCACGGCGCCGGTGGCCGGGAGGGGGCCCTCGGTGGAGGGGCCGGTCTCGTCCGGGTTGGTGCAGATGAAACGGGCGCCGTCGTTGATGAGCCGGACCGCCTTGGTCATCGCCTCGAAGGAGTAGGTGCGGGTCTCGCCGAGGACGACGTAGTCGGGTTCGTGGTCGGTGAGGATGTAGCCGATGTCGTGCAGCGCGGTGGTCAGACCGGCCTCGCCGATGACGTACGCCGTGCCGCCCGGCCGCTGGTCGTCCAGGAACTGGGCGGTGGCCAGGGCGGAGGTCCAGATGTGGTCGATCGGCACGTCCAGGCCCATGCGCTGGAGGCGGGCGTGCAGGTCGCGCGGGGTGTAGATCGAGTTGTTGGTCAGGACCAGGAACGGCTTGCCCGACTCGCGCAGCTTCTTGAGGAAGGCGTCGGCGCCGGGGATGGGGACGCCCTCGTGGATCAGCACACCGTCCATGTCGGTGAGCCACGACTCGATGGGCCTGCGGTCTGCCATGTGCGGGGTCTCCTGCCGTACGCGGACTGCGTGCGCCCCAGCCTAGTCACACGCCCGATCTTGAGGGAATGGCCGGAATCGGAGCGTCCACTGGGTGGGACCGGCGGGGCTCAACTGCGTCGGCGTGCGAGCAGCAGAGCGGCGCCGGCGGCCAGCAGACAGGCGGTGGCGGCGAGGAGGACGGGGGTGGCGGGCAGGCCGGAGCGGGCGAGTTCCTCGGCCTTGTCGGCGAGGGAGGGGGCGCCGGTGGCCTGGGCCGAGGCGTCGGGGGCGGGCGTGGCCGCACCCGACGCACGGGGGGCGGCGGCCGTGGTGGTGGCGGTCGGGCCGGTCTCCTTGGCGCGACCGGGATCGGGACCGGAGTCGGAGTCGGAGTCGGGGAGGGAGCCGGTCTCGACGGCGAAGCGGTAGTCGTTCGACTGCCCGACCCAGTCGCCGTCGTCGCCGTGCCGCTGGACGACCGCCGCGTTGGCGGTGATGTCGTTGGGCGCGGTGTCCGAGGTGAGCGCGAGGCGCAGCTTGACCGTGAGGGTCTTGTGGGGGCCGACCGTGAAGCCGGCGAACGCGCCGGCCTCCCCCTCGGGACCGTCGGTGAAGGCGCCGACCAGCTCTTCCTCGTCGGTCGGTTCGAAGCGGACGGGGTGCGGCCGGCCGTCCGCGTAGAAGTCCAGGTGGGGCTGCGAGGGCCGCAGGGCGCGCTCGGCGTCGACGAGGACGACGACGGGATGGATCCCGGCGCAGGTGAGGTCGGTGGTGTTGGTGAGGTCGAGGTACCAGGTGCCGTAGCCGCCGCCGGCCTGGTAGGAGTCGGGGCCGCCGCGCAGCCGGGTGGTGAGGGGGAAGGCGTCGCTGTCCGAACCGGCGCAGGGCGAACCTCCCTCGGCGTGCGCGGGCACGGGAAGGAGGCCGGCGGCAGCGACGGCGGTGACGGCTGCGGCTGCGGCACGGCGGAGGGCGGCGGGCATGGTCACTCGCATGGTCAAGTGAGCTTGCCCGGGTGTCCGGGCCGACCGGGGCCAACACACCGTACGGTCATACGATCTTCCGCTTTTTCACCTGTTCGCTCCACCACACCACCCGACCCACCGCACGGTGGGCGGCGGACCGGCTCGCGCGGGGGAGGGGCGGGCGGACCTGGCTCGTGCGGGGGGGGGCGGGCCGGCCGACCCGTACCGGCGAGGCGGGGGCGCTCGCACGCGCGGGGCGAGGGCCACCTGGTTCGCGCGGAGGGGCACGGGCCACCCGGTTCACCCGACGAGGCGGCAGCGGACCGGCTCGTGCGGGGGCGCAGGCGGACCGGCTCGCCGGTGAGGCGACACCGGACCAGCTCACGCGGAGCGGCATGGGTCGCCCGGCTCACACGGGGGGGCGACGGCGGACCAGCTCACGCGGAGGGGCACGGGCCACCCGGTTCACCCGACGAGGTGACAGCGGACCAGCTCGTGCGGAGGACGCGGGCGGAGGGGTTGCGGTGAGGCGACGCCAGACCAGCTCGCGTGGGAGCGGCAAGGGTCGCCCAGCTCGCACGGGGGGGCGGCACCGGACCGACTCGCGCGGAGGGGCACGGGCCACCCGGCTCGCCCGGTGAGGCGACAGCGGAGCTGGGCGTGCTGGGGGCGCGGGCGGACCGGCTCGCACGGGGGGCGACACGGCAGGGCGGCAGTCACCCCGCTCGCGCGGGCAGGGCGAACCGCTCGTGCGGTGGTCCCGTCGTTCAGCCGTCGCCTCGCCCGAACACCGGGGCGAGCAGCAGTTGGGCCGCGCCGTCGGCGACCGTGCGGTCGCCGCCCGGGGCGAGGCGGACGGGGACGGCGCCGTCCGGTGACCCCTCGCGCCGGGCGCGGTCGGCGAGCACCGAGGTGACCCCGCGGACGAACGGCCCCGGTGCCGCCACGACCGTACGGCCGCCCAGCAGGACGAGATCGATGTCGAGGAGACCCACGAGGTTGGAGGCGCCCTCGCCGAGCACCCGGGCGGCCTCGCTCACATCCCCCTTGCCCATGGCCGCGAGGCACAGCGCCTCGACACAGCCCCGGTTCCCGCACCAGCAGTGCAGCCCGTCCATCTGGATGACCTGGTGCCCGAACTCGCCCGCCCCGGTGCGCGCCCCCCGGTGCACGGTCCCGCCGATCACCAGGCCGGCCCCGAGCCCCGTACCGAGGTGGAGGTAGGCGAAGGAGCCGTGCTCGCCGCCGACGGCGAGCCCGAGGGCGGCGGCGTTGGTGTCCTTGTCGACGACCACCGGCACCCCGAGCCGGTCGGCGAGGGCGTCGCGCAGAGGGAAGCCGTCCCATTCGGGGAACCCGGTGACGCGATGGAGCACGCCGTGGATGTGGTCGAGCGGACCGGGCAGGGCGACGCCGACACCGAGGAGGGAGCCGGCGTGTCCCAGTTCGCCGACCTCCCGCACCACCGCCTCCAGGACCGACTCGGCGCCCGCGCCGAGATCCAGGGGGGCGCGCCGCTCCGCCACCACGCTCCCGTCGAGGTCGGCCAGCACGGCCCGCAGCTCGTCCCGGTCCAGGTGGACGCCGACGGCGTGTCCGGCCTCGGGGACGAGCCGCAGGAGGGTGCGCGGCTTGCCGCCGGTGGAGGCGCTCTGGCCCGCCTCGGCCGCGAACCCCTCCTCCCGCAGCCGAGCGGTGATCTTGCTGACCGCCTGCGGGGTGAGTCCGGTGCGGTCGGCCAGCTCGAGCCTGCTGATGCCGTCCCGCCCGGCGGAGCGCAGCAGGTCCAGTACCAGTGCGGCGTTGTGGTTGCGCAGGTCCGGCAGGTTCACCCCGGTCGTGCGCCCGCCTCCGTTCGTCCTGTTCACCTCTCCATTCTCCCCCCTGCTTGCACTTTGGCAACAGCGTTGCGAAAGTGGGGGTCATGACTGGACGCAAGACTGGTGAGACAGGCGGGACGACGCTCCGCGTGGGCCTGATCGGATACGGCCTCGCGGGCTCGGTGTTCCACGCCCCGCTGATCGCCGCCACCGAGGGCCTCGCCCTCGACACGGTGGTCACCTCCGCCCCCGAGCGGCGGGAACAGGCCCGCGCCGCGTTCCCGGACGTACGGGTCGCCGCCACCACGGAGGAACTTTTCGCCCGGGCGGACGAGCTGGACCTGGTCGTCGTCGCGTCCCCGAACCGGACGCATGTCCCGCTGGCGACCGCCGCCCTGGAGGCGGGCCTGCCGGTCGTCGTCGACAAGCCGGTGGCCGGCACCGCGGCCGAGGCCCGCGAGCTGGCCGCCCTCGCCGACGACCGCGGCCTGCTCCTGTCCGTCTTCCAGAACCGCCGCTGGGACAACGACTTCCTGACCCTGCGGAAGCTGCTCGCCGAGGGCGCACTGGGCGACGTCCGGCGCTTCGAGTCCCGCTTCGAGCGGTGGCGGCCGCAGCCGAAGGGCGGCTGGCGCGAGTCCGGCGACCCCGCGGAGATCGGAGGTCTGCTGTACGACCTCGGCAGTCACGTGGTCGACCAGGCACTGCAACTCTTCGGCCCGGCCCACTCCGTGTACGCGGAAGCCGACGTCCGCCGCCCGGGCGCGGAGACCGACGACGACACCTTCATCGCGCTCACGCACACGAGCGGCGTCCGCTCCCACCTGTACGTCTCCGCCACGGCGGCCCAACTCGGCCCGCGCTTCCGGGTGCTGGGCTCCGAGGCGGGCTATGTGAAGTACGGCCTGGACCCGCAGGAGGCGGCACTGCGGGACGGACACCGTCCCGGGGCCGACTGGGGAACCGAACCCGAGGAACTGTGGGGCCGGGTGGGCTCCGGGGATTCCCCGTCGACCGGCGGCGGACGACCCGTTCGGACCCTCCCCGGCGACTACCCCGCCTACTACGCTGCGGTGGCCAGGGCACTGATCGACGGCGGCCCCAACCCGGTGACCGCGGTCGAGGCGGCCGCCGCCCTCGACGTACTGGAGGCGGCCCGCCGTTCGGCACGAGAAGGAATGGTGGTGACGCTCTGATGGGCACCCACGAGCTGACCCCGAAGTTCACCCCGGAGATCACCCCGAGCCTGGAGGAGCTCCAGGCCCAGGAACGGCGGCTGGTCTTCCGCCAGTTCACCAACGACGACGCGTGGGCGCTCGGTTCGCTGCTGGTGGAGCTGGCGCGGGAGCGCGAGGCGCCGGTGGCCGTCGACATCCACCGCGCCGGCCAGCAGCTCTTCCACGCGGCCCTGCCCGGCTCCACCCCCGACAACGACGCCTGGATCGCCCGCAAGCGCCGGGTCGTGGAACGCTTCGGCGCGTCCTCCTACCTGGTCGGCACGCGCTACCGGGCCAAGGGCACGACGTTCGAGGACTCCTCCCGTCTGGACCCCGACGAGTACGCGGCCCACGGCGGCTCCTTCCCGATCAACGTGGAGGGCGTGGGCGTCGTGGGGGCGGTGACGGTGTCGGGCCTGCCGCAGCTGGAGGACCACCGGTTCGTGGTGGAGGCCCTGGAACAGTTCCTGGAGAAGTACCTCTAGGCGGGAACCGGCAGGGGCGGGGGACGCTCACGCGTCCTTGAACTCCTGCCGCTGCCTGCCCAGTCCGGGGATCTCCAGCTCGACGACGTCCCCGGCCCGCAGGAACGGCTTGGGTTCAGGCGCCCCCAGCGCCACCCCCGCCGGCGTCCCCGTGTTGATGACGTCCCCGGGGTGGAGGGTCATGAACTGGCTGACGTACCGGACGACTTCCCCGACGGGGAAGATCTGCTCGGCCGTCGTCCCGTCCTGCTTCAGCTCCCCGTTCACCCAGAGCCGCAGCGCGAGATCCTGCGGGTCGGCCACCTCGTCGGCCGTCACCAGCCAGGGCCCCAGCGGATTGAACGTCTCGCAGTTCTTCCCCTTGTCCCAGGTCCCGCCGCGCTCGATCTGGAACTCCCGCTCGGACACGTCGTGCGCCACCGCGTACCCGGCGACCCGCGCGAGCCCCTCCTCGGCGGACTCCAGATAGCGGGCGGTACGCCCGATGACGACCGCCAGCTCCACCTCCCAGTCGGTCTTGGCGGAGCCGCGCGGGACCAGGACGGTGTCGTAGGGGCCCACGACCGTGTCCGCGGCCTTGAGGAAGATGACGGGCTCGGCCGGCGGCTCGGCGCCGGTCTCCCGGGCGTGGTCGTGGTAGTTCAGCCCGATGCACACGATCTTGCCGATGCGGCCGAGCGGCGGGCCGGTCCGCAGGCCGGTCGCGTCGAGCACGGGCAGCTCACCGGTCCCGGCGGCCGCGCGGATCCGGCCGAGCGCGGCGTCGTCGGCGAGCAGCGTGCCGTCGATGTCGTCCACGACGCCCGACAGGTCCCGCAGGGTGCCGTCGGCGTCGAGGAGCGCGGGGCGCTCCGCTCCCGCCGTCCCGACTCGCAGCAGCTTCATGATCCCGATCTCCCTCGGTCGCGGAGCGTCCGCCGACGGGTGCGGCCGTCGGACGACTGGCCGATCCTCCAAGGCCGGCGTCCGCTCCGCAATACCCGGTTCACGTACTGGACCGTCCGCGGTCAGCGGTCCGTGCTCCGCGGTCAGCGGTCAGCCGTCAGCCGTCAGCCGTCAGCCGTCAGCGGTAGAGCACCGCTCGTTCGACCGCGCTCCACGTCGAGCTGGTCATGACGTACAACGCGGCCGCCAGCGGGACGACGGCCACGGTGACCAGGGTGAAGAAGGACAGGAACGGCATGACCTTGGTGACCGTGCCGAGCCCGGGCACGTCCTGGCCGGTGCCGGTCTCGGGGAGCGGGACCCGCTTGGCCCGCGTGTAGTTGAACGTGGCGACGGCCGTGACGACGGCGAACAGCCCGAGATAGACCAGCCCCGCCGGCCCGAACACCCCGTCGCCGGCCAGCGCGTCCGTCCAGCGGTCGCCGAGGGGCGCGTCGAGGAGCCGGTGGCCGAGCAGCCCGTTGGCCTCACCACCGACCGACGGGCTGGAGAAGAGGTGGTAGAGGAGGAAGAAGGCCGGCGCCTGGCAGAGCGCGGGCAGCAGCCCGGACAGCGGCGACACCTTCTCGCGGGTGTGCAGCTCCAGCACGGCCTGCCGCAGCTTCTCCGGGTTCTTCGCGTGCTTGCGCCGCAGCTCGGCGATCTTCGGCTGCAACGCCGTACGGGCCTTCTGGCCCCGGGCCGCCGCGCGGGACAGGGGATGCACGAGAAGGCGTACGGCAGCGGTGAACAGGACGATCGCGGCGGCCGCGGCGGAGGCGCCGAACAGCGGCTGGAGCAGGTCGGCGAGGTGCTCGACCAGGGTGGCGAAAACGGACATGGGTGAGGAGCCCTCCGGGGGTCTCGTCGTGCCGGGACAGCGGGGATGTGCGGCATGACGACCCGCGCGGGGTCACGGGGATGAAGGAGTGTGCCCTACGCGGCGGTCGCCGGGAGGGCGTGGCCGGGTGCCCGGGGGCGGGGCCGGCCCGAGGCGTCCGGGTCGCGCTGCGGCAGGAAGGCCGTACGGCGGGCGCGGTCCCTGATCGCCGTACGCACCCGGGTGGGCGGGACGGCGGGGGCGCTGCGCGCGGCGACGACGGAGCAGACGGCGAGCGCGGAGGAGACGGCGGCGGTCGCGGCGAGCGCGACGGTGGCCGGGAGGCTGCCGGGGTCGAGGAGGAGGACGTCGAGGACGAGGAAGAGGAGGAACGGCGTGGCACGCGGGGTGAGCCGGTCACGGATCACGTTCCTCTGCCCTCCTCTCGCTCACCGGGACTGGCGGTTGCCACTCACCGAGTCTGACGCCTTTTACGCCTCACTGGTTCACGCCTGACCGGTCTCGATCGGTTCCAGGAGGCGCTTGGGCTCCAGCAGGGCCCGGCTGACCGGGTCGGCCGGGTCGGTGTCGAGTCCCGGGCCCGGCACCATGAGGACGTCCGGGACCGGTACGGGGGTTCCGCAGGCGGGGCACTCGCCGTACGGGCCGAGTTCGGTGCCGCAGTCGGCGTGCCGGAAGACACGCAGCCTGGCGTCGCCGAAGTGCTCGCGGCCCCACAGGCCGAGGGAGAGCAGGGTGGGCCACAGGGCGATGCCGCGGTCGGTGACGACGTACTCGTCGCGGGGCGGGGACTGCTGGTAACGGCGCTTTTCGAGGACTCCCTCGGCGGTGAGCGCCTGGAGGCGGGTGGCCAGGACGGCGCGCGGGATGCCGAGGTGGACGAGGAAGTCGTTGTAGCGCCGGACGCCGTAGAGCGCGTCGCGGATGACGAGGAGCGTCCAGCGTTCGCCGACGACCTCCAGTGCCCGGGCGATCGAGCACTCCTGTGCCGCGTAGTCCTTGCCGAGTGCCATGCGGCCCACTGTAACCATTCACCGGCCATGGGTTCAATGAACGAACCTGGGGTGCTAGCCTCCTGGGCATGAGTGGGTTCATTGACCGAACTGACGACGACATCGCCGCGGCGCCGGCCGGGAGGAAGCCCGGGCAGCACCCCCGCGCCGAGACGCGCACCGGGACCGGGCCGCAGTCCCAGCCCGCGGTGCGCCCCGCCGCCACCCTCGCCGTGACCAGTGCCGCCACCGCCCTCGCGCTGATGACGTACACCGCGCCGGCGGTCACGCTCGTGGACACCGCCGCCGATCTGCACACCGGGCTGTCCTCCCAGGCCTGGCTCCTGAACGGCACCCCGCTGGGCCTGGCCTCACTGCTGCTGGTGGCCGGCAGCCTGGCCGACGACCACGGCCGCCGCCGCGTCTTCGTGGGGGGCACACTCGCCCTCGCCCTCACCACGCTGCTCGGCGGGCTGGCGACGACGACCTGGCAGTTCACCCTGGCCCGCGTCGCACAGGGCGCCTCCAGCGCGGCACTGCTGGCGAGCAGCCTGGGCCTGATCGTGCACGCCTTCCCGACCCCGCGCGGCCGGCTGCACGCGATCGGGGTGTGGGGCGCGTTCGTCAGCGCGGGCATCGCGGTGAGCCCGCTGCTCAGCGGCTCGCTGCCGGACTGGGGCACGGTGCCCGGCTGGCGGCTGGTCTACGGCCTGCTCGGCGCCGCGACCCTGCTGGCCGGCGTCGTCGCCCCGCGTGTCCTGGCGGAGTCCCGCTCACCGCGCGGCGGCCGCCCGGACCTGCTCGGCGCGACGGCCTTCGGAGCGGCGACGGTGGCCCTGATCGCGGCCCTGACCCTGGGCCGCGACGGCTGGCTGCGGGCGCCGGTGGGGCTGTTGCTGCTGGCGGCGCTGGTGTTCCTGGCCGTCTTCGTGGTGGTGGAGCGCAGGTCGGCGGCCCCGATGATCGACCTGACCCTGCTGCGCAGCCCGGCCTTCGTGGCCTCCTCCCTCGGCGGACTGGTGACGGGGCTCGCGGTGATCGGCCTGTTCACCTTCCTGCCGACGGTCCTGCAGCGGACGCTCGGCATGTCCCCGATGGCCACGGCCTGGCTGTTCCTCCTCTGGTCCGGCCTGTCCTTCGGCGTCGCCCTCCAGGCCCGCCGCCTGGCCGGCCGCGTCACGCCGCGCGCCCAGCTCGCCCTCGGTTTCGCCCTGCACGCGGCCGGCACCCTCACCCTGCTCGGCGCGGTGGACGCCGGCTCCTGGCACCGCATGCTCCCGGGCCTGATCCTCGCGGGCATCGGCAGCGGCCTGCTGAACGCGGCCCTGCCCCTCCTCGCCGTCGAGTCGGTCCCGGCGGCCCGCGCGGCCATGGGCTCCGGCGCCCAGCAGACCCTGCGCTACGTCGGCTCCTGCGCGGGCGTCGCCCTCACGATCGCCATCGCGACCAGCACGGGCACCGACCTCGCCGCCGGCACGGACGCGGCCATGGCGGTGTCGGCGGGCCTGGCGATCCTGGGAGCCGTCGGCATCGCGGGCACACGGGGGCGGGGGCGGGGGCGGGGGCGGAAGTGACGAGCCCGGGCGCGCCGGACGCACGGCTGCGGGACGGGGGCACGACCCCGGGGCGGGGCGGGCGTACGGCAGCGGGACCAACAGGCACGGCCCGGGAGCCCGGCGGGCGCACGGCGGCCGAGCCCGGGCGGCGACCGGCGGGGCAGGCGTACCGGGAACGCGGCGGCAGGACCAGGGGGCGCGGCCCGCGAGCCCGGCGGGCGCGCCGCGGCGGAGCCCGGGCGGCGACCGGCGGCGCACCGGCGGGGCAGGCGTACAGGGGCCTGGCGCGGAAGGCGGCGGCCGTCGGTGAACCGGCCCGGGCGTACGGGGACCGGGCGCGGAGGGCGCCGGCCGGCGGCGCGCCGGGAACACGGCGGCAGGACCAGGGGGCACGCCCGCGAGCCCGGCGGGCGCGCCGCGGCGCAGCCCGGGCGGCGGCCGGCGGCGCACCGGCAGCGCACCGGCGGGGAAGGCGTACAGGGCCGGGCGCGGAAGGCGCCGGCCGGCGGCGTGCCGGGAACACGGCGGCAGGACCAGGGGGCACGCCCGCGAGCCCGGCGGGCGCACGGCGGCCGAGCCCGGGCGGCGACCGGCGGCGCACCGGCGGGGCAGGCGTACAGGGGCCTGGCGCGGAAGGCAGCGGCCGTCGGTGCGCCAGGAACACCGCCCGCGAGCGCAACGGGCGTACGGCCACCGGGCCGTGGGTGACGGCCGTGGGGCCCGTGACGCACCAACACCCCGCTTGTATCAAGCGTTTGACACAAGATGCGGCCCACGGCATCTTGTACTCACCGCTTGATACAAAGACCGACCCGGGGGCCCCATGCTCGACACCGTCTCGCCCGAAAGACTCCTGGCTCGTGCCGATCTCTGTGCCCGCTGGGCCGGACTGACCCTGGGCGCCGGGGTCGCCCAGGCGTTCGCCACCATGGACAGCGACGAGATGGCCATGCCCTTCGTCTCCGCCGTCACCTCCTTCGGACTGTGCGCGGTGGGCGGAGTACTGCTCGGCGACTCGCTCACCCCCGCCCCGCGGGAAGCGGTCCGCACCGCCGGCCTAGCCCCGCGCCGGGTCCGGGACCACGTACCGCCCCGAATGGCCCCGCTGCTGGTGTTCCAGACGGCATGCCTGGTCCTCCTGCTGGCCGTCGGGGTCGCCGTGGCCGACGCCGACGGCCAGGGCCGGAGCGGCCGGGCCCTCGCCGTCACCTGCGCCATCGGCGGCACGCGCCGCCTCGGCCCCTGGCCCGGCCTCTTCTACGCCACCCCGGTCCTCGTCTCCCTCGCCCTCGGCACCGCCGCCTGCTTCTGGGCCCTGCGCCGCATCACCCACCGCCCCGGCGACAACCAGCAGCGCCACGACCGCAGCTGGGCGATCACCGCCGCCTGGGGGCTGCTGGTCTCCAGCCAGCTGCTGCTGGTCCTGGGGATGATCGGCCGGGTGCTCTTCTATTCGAGGTGCGCGGGCATGCTCGGCAACATCACCGCCCTGGTCATCTACCCGCTGGGCCTGCTGAGCCTGTTCACCCTGGGCTGGTGCCTGTTCACCATCGTCGTCCCCCGGGCCGTGGACGATGAATGACCCCGCCGTCCGCGTCGACACCACCAGCCAGGTACCGCCGTACGAGCAGATCCGCGCCCAGCTCGCCGCGCTGATCCTCACCGGCCGGCTGCCCGAGGGCGAACGCCTGCCGACCGTACGCCAGCTCGCCGCAGACCTGGGCCTGGCACCCGGCACCGTCGCCCGTGCCTACCGCGAACTGGAGGCCGCCGAGCTGATCCGCACCCGCCGCGGCGCGGGCACCCGGGTGGCCGCCCTCCCCACCGAGCCGGCCGGCTTCCACCCCGACCAACTGACCACCCTGGCCCGTGACTTCACCTCCGCGGCCCGCGCCCTCGGCGCCGACCCCGAGGCCATCCTGGCCGCCGTGGGCGAGGCACTGGAGCAGCAGGCGTAGACGGTCACTGCAACCGCGGGCCCCTTCCGCCGCCTCTCCCTCACCATGCACGGGATCAAGGACCACGCCAGAACGTTCATCCGGCAGCTCGCGCACTTCGGCTGGCTGCAGGCGCGCTGCTGCGCCTTCGCGGCCGCGTTGTTCGGCGGCATGGCGGTCTCCACCATGCTCCCGCACCTGCCGGTGGCCCGCTACGACCTGCTGCTCGCCTACGGTGTGCTGCTCACCGGCGTCGGCTACCTGCTGAAGTGGGAGACCCGCCGGGAGGTCGCGGTGGTGGCCGCCTGCCATGTGCTCGGGTTCGCCTTCGAGGTGGTGAAGGTACGGGTCGGCTCCTGGAGCTACCCCGAGCCGGCACTGGCCAAGGTCGCCGGGGTGCCGCTGTACGGGGGTTTCATGTACGCGGCCGTCGGCAGCTACGTCTGCCGGGCCTGGCGGCTGCTCGACCTCTCCGTCACCGGCTACCGTGCCCGCGCCACCGCCGCCCTGGCCGTCGGCCTGTACGTCAACTTCCTGAGCCACCACTGGCTTCCTGACCTGCGCCTGCCGCTCGGCGCCCTGCTGCTGGCCGCGACCTGGGGCACCCGCGTCCACTACACGGTCGGCGCCCGCCGGTACCGGATGCCGCTGGCCCTGGCCTTCACCCTCATCGGCTTCTTCCTCTGGGTGGCGGAGAACCTCGCCACGTATCTCGGCGCGTGGCGCTACCCGCACCAGCTCCACGGCTGGGAGCCGGTCTCCGTGTCCAAGTGGGTCTCCTGGGCGCTGCTGATCAGCGTCACGTTCGTCATCTGCGGGGCGCGCCGGGGCGACGGGGCGCGGACTCGTACCGCCGCACCGGTCCACGGCGAGGCGCCGGTCCACGACGAGGCGCCGGTCCACGGCGGGGCGCCGGTCCACGGCGGGGCGCCGGCTCACGGCGGGGCACTAGCCCCGGGGCCGCGTGGCGGTCAGCTTCCCCCACACCACCAGCCGGAACCGCGAGGTGTACTCGGGCGTGCAGGTGGTGAGGGTGAGATAGCGGCCGGGGACGGAGTAGCCGTAGGCGGGCCTGGTGAGGGAACGGGGCACGGGCCGGACGACGCCCGAGTCGCGGGGTGAGGTCTGCGGCAGGATCTTGTCGACGGTGTAGGTGTAGGTCGCGTTCCTGGTCTCCACCTCCACCGTGTCGCCCTTCTCCAGGTGGTTGAGGTACCGGAAGGGTTCGCCGTGGGTGTTGCGGTGCCCGGCGACCGCGAAGTTGCCTTCCTGCCCCGGCTGCTGGGTGTGGGCGTAGTGGCCGGCGTACCCCTTGTCGAGGACCTTCTGCTTGCTGGTGCCCTCGGCGACGGGGACGCGGAGGTGCAGGCGCGGGATGCGCAGGACGGCGTAGGCCTGGGAGGGGCCGGGGGCGGAGGAGGACGTCGTGGTGCTGCCGCCGGACCGGCCGGAGCCGCGTCCCCCGCCGGAGCCGGAGCCGGAGCCGCCGCCGCCGAAGTCGTCGTCGCCGCCGCTCCCGCGGCCGGAGCCCCCGGCACGGCCCTCGGTCCCGGCGGCGCCCCACTCCCGCTCCAGCGCCTCCACCTTCCGCTCGGCACCCTCCCTCGCCTCCCGGTTGGTCCACCACAGCTGGTGGACGACGAGGAGCAGCACCAACACCCCTGCGGTGACGAGGAGTTCGGCACCGCTCCAGAGCACCCGCCGGTACCGGGCGCGCCGCCGCCGGGTGCTGTGCTGCACGAGGGGGATCCGCACGCCGGGCACCATAGGGCGAGCGGGCCGAGGTCTCCAGAGCCGTACACGCACGACCGGATCCCGCTCTGTCCCGTTCGCCCCCTCGAACCCCGGCCCGCCCTTTCTCCATAGGTTTGAGAAAGGGCTGTCAGAACCCTCGACAATCCCACGCGCCACACCCGATGCTTCGTGACGGCCGAACGGGACCGGCCATGACTCGGAGCGGAGTAGCCATGATCCGACGCAGGACACTGCTGGCCGCCACCGGCGGCGCGCTCTTCGGAGGCGCGCTGGCGACGGGCACCGCCCACGCCGACGCGACGATTTCCGTCAACCCGTCGACCAGCTACGGCACCTGGGAGGGCTGGGGCACCTCGCTCGCCTGGTGGGCGAACGTCTTCGGTGGCCGGGACGACTTCGCCGACGCCTTCTTCACCACCAAGTCGGTGACCTACAACGGCACGAGCCTCCCCGGCCTCGGCCTGAACATCGCCCGCTACAACCTCGGCGCCTGCAGCTGGAACACGGTGAACGGCGAGTCGATGGTGGCCTCCCCCAACATCCCCGCCTTCAAGCAGATCGAGGGCTACTGGCAGGACTGGAACAACGAGGACCCCACGTCCTCGGCCTGGGACTGGACGGCGGACGCCACCCAGCGCGCGATGCTCCAGAAGGCGGTGGCGCGCGGCGCGACGACCGAGCTCTTCGCCAACTCCCCCATGTGGTGGATGTGCCTCAACCACAACCCCTCCGGCGCCTCCGGCGGCGGCAACAACCTCCAGTCCTGGAACTACCGCCAGCACGCCTCCCACCTCGCCGCCGTGGCCCTCTACGCCAAGAACAACTGGGGCGTGAACTTCGCGACGGTCGACCCCTTCAACGAGCCCTCGTCCTCCTGGTGGACGGCGACCGGCACACAGGAGGGCTGCCACATGGACGCGACGGTCCAGTCGGCCGTACTGCCGTACATGCGCAGCGAGCTGGACAAGCGCGGCCTGACGGCGACGAGGATCTCCGCTTCGGACGAGACGAGCTACGACCTGGCCCGCACCACCTGGAACTCCTTCTCGTCGGCGACGAAGGGCTATGTGAACCGCGTCAACGTCCACGGCTACCAGGGCTCGGGCGGCCGCAGGGACCTGCTCTACACGGACGTCGTGACCACGGCCGGCAAGGCGCTGTGGAACTCGGAGACCGGCGACAGCGACGGCACCGGCTACACGATGGCCTTCAACCTCCTCTACGACTTCCGCTGGCTGCACCCGACGGCCTGGGTCTACTGGCAGGTGATGGACCCGTCGACGGGCTGGGCGATGATCGCGTACGACCAGAGCACGCTGCAGCCGACGACCGTCCAGACGAAGTACTACGTGATGGCCCAGTTCAGCCGTCACATCCGCCCCGGCATGAAGATCCTCGACACGGGCGTCAGCTACGCGGCGGCCGGCTACGACGCGTCGGCGAAGCGCCTGGTGATCGTGGCCCTGAACACCTCCTCCTCCGCCCAGACCCTGACCTTCGACCTCTCCCGCTTCACCACGGTGAACGGCGGC
Source organism: Streptomyces sp. NPDC001381 (assembly GCF_042895685.1). NCBI lineage: Bacteria > Bacillati > Actinomycetota > Actinomycetes > Kitasatosporales > Streptomycetaceae > Streptomyces > Streptomyces sp. NPDC001381. Next base: position 1,428,046 of record NZ_JBIAWO010000001.1, read on the forward strand.
TCGGGAGGCGTGGTCCCCCGCTGGAGCACCCTGACCACCGGCGGCGGCGACCTGTACACGGCCCGCTCCGACACCTATCTGAGCGGAAAGACGGTGGCCGTGCCGTTCGCCGCGAAGGCGGTGCAGACACTGCAGGTGGACGGGGTGACGATCTAGAGCGCGTCCGTGCCCGTGCCGGTCGCGGCGTCTCGTGGAGGACTGTGACCGGCACGGCCGTTCGTCCCCGGGGCGGCAGGTGGCCGGTCAGCGCACGAGCAGGTCGATCACGCCCGTCAGGTCCTCCTCGCCGCCGCCCTCGGCCAGGCGGCGGCGCATCAGCTCGAAGTAGGGGCTGAGCAGTTCCGGGCTGACCCCCTGCTGCTCGGCGGTGCTCAGGAAGGTCGGCGTGCCCGCCACCTGCATGGCGAGGCGGGAGACGACGCCCTTGGTGTAGTCGCCGCTCCGCAGCTGGTCGGCGGTCTGGTGCACCGCCGGAGCCATCGCGACGAGCCAGTCGGCGAGCAGCGGGGCGAGCGCCGCGGGGTCGATGTCCTCCTTGCGGATCAGGGCGAAGGCGTGCGCGGCACCGGCGAACATCCCGTACATGGCACTGAGCAGGGCCACGTCGTACAGGGCCGCGAAGCCCGCGTCCTCGCCGACGTAGGTGGTGCCGGCCGGGACGGCCAGGGTCTCCTCGTACCGCTCGAACAGCTCCCGCGAGCCGCTGTAGAAGACGTAGCCGCCGCTTTCCGGCACGCCGATCATCGGAGGGACGGCCATGATCCCGCCGTCCAGGTAGCGGGCGCCGCGCTCGCGGGCCCACTCGGCGCGGGCGCGGGCCTGGGCGGGGGTGCTGGTGGTCAGGTTCACCAGATCCCGGCCGGCCAGGTCGGCGCCGGCCAGCGCCTCGTCGACCGAGGTGTCGTCCAGCAGACACACGACGATCAGGGTGTTCGCCGCGACCGCCGCCGCGGCGGTGTCGGCGACCCGCGCGCCCTCGGCGGCGAGTGCCGCGGCGCGGGCCGGGGTGCGGTTCCAGACGGTGAGCGGGTGGCCGGCGGCACGCCAGGTCCGAGCCAGCGCGGTGCCCATCGCGCCGAGGCCCAGCATCGTGACGGAAGTCTTCTCAACAGGGTTCTGTGTCATGCCGATTAGGCTGGTCACAGGTCCCTAGGTGATCAAGTACGCACTTGGCGGTAGGTGGTTACCCCGGGGTGAGCGAGCACGTCGGAAGGGTGGGGCATGACGACGCTGAACCGGCCGGGCGCACCAGACGGACACGTCTGCGGGATCGACACCGCGATGGAGGTGATCGGCGGCAAGTGGAAGGTGCTGATCCTCTGGGCGCTCCACGAGCACCCCTGCCGCCGGTTCGGCGAGCTGCGCCGGCTGCTTCCGGGGATCACCGAGAAGGTCCTGGCCTCACACCTGCGCGAGCTGGAAGCGGACGGCGTCGTGCACCGCGTCTCCTACGACGAGGTGCCGCCCCGCGTCGAGTACTCGCTGACCGAGGACGGCACACGCCTCAACGACGCACTCCAGCCACTGGCCGCCTGGGGCCGCGCGCGGCCGGCCGCGCGCGGGCGCGAGCTGCCGCAGGACTCGGCCCGGTACCGCTGACCTGGCCCCTGGCACGGCTCCCGGCCCCGCCTCTGGCCGCGGATGTCTCACCCCTGTCACCGGTCGGCGCTACGGTGTCCCCCATGCGCCCCGACACGCCTGCCGAGAACGTCGACCACACCGCCGAAGCGGCACGCCTGGAGCGAACCGCCGGCCTGTATCCCGAGGACGCGGAGGCCCTGCTGCTGCAGGCCGCGGCCCACCTGGAGCTGGCCGGCGACCGCCCGGCGGCGACGACCCTCTACGACCGCCTCCTGTCCTCCCCGGAGAGCCTGGACAACCCCCACCTGATCCGGGCCCTGAAGGCCTCGAACCTCTGGGAGTACGGCCACGAGGCGGAGGCCCGAGCGATCATCGAGGGCCTCCGCGCCGCCGCCCCCCGCGACCCGGCCCCGTGGGTGATCATCGCGGAGGCCCTGGAATCGCACGACGAGCTGGAGGCGGCGGAGGCGGCGTTCTCGGAGGGAGCCCGCCTCCTGCTGACGGACGTGTCCGAGCCCCCGTACTCCACCCACCCCCTCCTCTTCGGCCGCCACCGCGTACGGCGGATGCTGGGCGCGGCCCACGACGAGTGGGACCATCTGGCGGACACCCTCCACTCCTCCCCCGTGTCCCTGGACGAACTCCACGACCCCAAGCGCGTGTGGTCCCTCGGCTCGGACAACCCGGCGGAACTGGCCGCGGAGATCTCCCGCCTGCGCGCCGAGCTGGGCACCTACCGAGAGGCCCTGTCCCGCCCCTTCCCGGTGGCCGTCCTCCACTGGCCGGCGCCGGAACTGGCGGAACTGCTCGCCGCGTACCCCACCCTGGAGGCGGAGTACCCCTCCCACGAGCAGCACCTCAAGACCATAGAGGCCTCCCTCCGCGAACTCTCGGCCTCCGGCACGGCGAACCTCGGCATCGTGACCGGCACGGTCCCCTCCTACGAGGCCTTCGCCGCCTCGGAGGGCACGTCCCCGGCCGACGGCGACCTGCTCCCCCAGTACGCCACGACCCTGGCGGCGCGAGGACGAGCCGTGGCTTGGCCGCCGCAGAGGGGGGCGGCTTGTTGGTGCGGGTCGGGGAAGTCTTACGGGTCCTGCCACGGGCTTGGGACCTGACTTCCCAGCCCCCAAGCCCGGTCCCGATCACAAAGAGCGCGATAGTGCCAGGTCAGATCCCCCCTGAAAGGAGTGACCATCAGGCATTCCACGCAGACCCGCCGCCACCGCGCGGCACGGCGCACCCCCGGAACAACCACGACGTTGGGGAATCCGCCCAGCGCACCCGGCGGCAGTCCGGACAAGACGCGCCCTGCCCAGCCACACTCCTCAGCCCACCCAAGGGATCACCCACCTGGGCCATCGCTTCCCCGGGCCGCTCGCTCGCTTCCCCCCAGTGCTGGAGCGGTCGGGTCAAGGGTGGCCCGCAGGGCCATCGGCGAAGGCCGACGCGCAACGCAGCGCAGCGGAGTGAAGCGCCCTTGAAGCGACCCGCGGAAGCACGACACTGCCGAGGAAGCGAGCGGCCTCACGGCACCCAACAAAACGCGGCAGGACAGCGCACGACTCCGTTGCGCCACGCCGAACCAACGGGACCAGTCACTCCGTCTCGATCAAGGCGGGACTTCAGCCGCGTACGCGCCGCCCCTCATCGGCCGGCAGAATGCTTCCGTGTCAGATGTCGTCCCGTCCTCCCCCTCCGTCTCTGCTCGCATGAGCCGGCAGGGCTCGCGCGACACGGCGCCGGAGGTCGCGGTTCGACGACTACTCCACGCCTCAGGTCTCCGCTACCGCGTGAACGTGCCGGTTCCCGGCATGCCTCGACGCACGATCGACATAGTCTTCACCAAAGCCAAGATCGCGATCTTCCTGGACGGCTGTTTCTGGCACGGCTGCCCGGAGCACGCAACACACCCGAAGGCCAATGCAGCGTGGTGGCGGGCAAAGCTGGACAAGAACATGGCCCGCGACATCGAGACGACGGAACACCTAGCAGCTGCGGGCTGGACAGTGCTGCGGTTCTGGGAGCACGAGACCCCTGCGGATGTCGCCCATCGCATCACGGCCTCGTTGGCGTCCGCGCAGCCGTCCCGGTCCGAGACTCCGCCCGCTGCCGACCTCACCGAGAGTGGCGAGCCCGACAACCAGTCGTGACCCTGATTCGCTTATCAACAACCTCCTCAGCCAATAATCTGTAGGAGTTGTGCGATGGGGTGCCGACTTGCACCTCGGAGCAGTCTGCCGACGGCAGAGCTCTGAAGTCGGTCGGCGTGACGAACAAGAGCGGGGGCGGTCGAGTCCTGTGACCGACGAATTCGATGCCATGTACGAGACGTTCCAGGCGATCTTGGACGCCTTCCCCCCGTCGGAGGCCGTGAAGCGTCTGGAGTTGCTCGGCGCCTCCTCAGAGATCGTCCAACAGATCCGCGATCGCCACGAACAGCAGACGATACGCATCAAAGAGCTGGAAGAACCTCACGCGGTCGTCCTGGGTAACCGCGACACCTGGTACACAGGCCCTCAGCCCAAGGACAAGTGCTGGCCCGCAATCGAGGACCTGCTGGTCAAGGACGGCTGGCCCAAGGAAACCGCCATCAAGAATCTGGACGAGTCCTCCACGCGGGTCGTCTCGCTGCTGAACCACCCGAAGGAAAAGGCGTTCTCCACTCGGGGTCTCGTGGTCGGCCATGTCCAGTCGGGCAAGACCACGAACTTCACGTCGGTCATGGCCAAAGCCGCCGACCGAGGGTACAAGCTATTCATTGTCCTCGCCGGCATCCACAACGGCCTTCGCCGTCAGACACAGGCCCGGCTCGTACAGCAGCTCGTGGAGCCCAACCCCTCGATGTGGTCACAACTGACCGATCTTGACAAGGACTTCACCCCGCAAGCGAATCCGGCTTCGTACTTCGGGAAGAGCAACAAGACGCACGTGCTGTGCGTAGTGAAGAAGAACGCGACCGTACTGCGCAAGCTCGCCACGTGGCTGGACAAGGCGGCCGACTACCTGAAGGACTGCCCCGCGCTGATCATCGACGACGAGGCGGACCAGGCCACTGTCGCAACGAAGTCGATCAATCCGCTGATCCTGAGCATGATGAAGAGCCTCCCTCGTTCGGCGTACGTGGGATACACGGCATCGCCGTTCGCCAACCTGCTGATCGATCCGAGCGCCGAGGATCTCTATCCACGAGACTTCGTCGTAAATCTGCCGAAGCCGGAGGGCCACTTCGGCACGGAGGTTCTGTTCGGGCGTTATGCGCTCGATGGTGAGGACCCCGACCATGTCGACGACGGCCACGACATGATCCGGTCCGTGCCGGACGACGACGTGCCGTGTGTGCGCCCGGAGACCAAGGCCGACATCGAAGGCTTCGAGCCGATCGTCACGGACACCCTCCGCAGAGCTGTCGAGTACTTCTGGCTCGTCACGGCCGCTCGCCGGGTGCGCCGCACCGGAAATCCGCACAACACGATGTTGATACACACCAGTGTCAACACCTCCGTCCACAACAGCTTCGAGCGGCCGCTGCAGCAGCTATTGAACCGGGCGGCGCAGAACCTCTCCGACAAGGTCTTCCTCTCCCGATTGCGCGACCTCTGGGATCAGGAGACGGCGCGCGTTCCTGCCGCGGACTTCGGCGAGACAAAGGTGCCGTTCGACGACCTTTTGCCCGAACTGCCGGAGGTCCTCCGCAGTTGCCGCATCATCATGGACAACTCCAGTAGCGACGCCCGTCTCGACTACGAGAACGGTCCCGTTGTGGCCATAGCCGTCGGAGGCAACACCCTTTCGCGCGGGCTCACCCTCGAGGGCCTGTCAGTCAGCTACTTCGTGCGGGCCGTCTCCGCGTACGACACCCTTCTGCAGATGGGTCGTTGGTTCGGTTTCCGGAACGGTTACGCCGACCTGCCCCGCATTTGGATGACCGACGAACTTGCCGAATGGTTCCGGCACCTTGCCACTGTTGAGACCGAGATGCGCCGTGACATCGACATTTACATGACGGAGTCCGAGACGCCAACCACCTTCGCCGTTCGTCTGCGCACTCATCCCGCTCTGCGCGTGACCGCTGCCGCCAAGATGCGCGATGCGGTCACGGCTGCCTCCTCGTACGGGGGTAAACGGGTTCAAACCCATTATTTCCACACCAACGCCGACTGGCTGCTCGGAAACATGGCGGCTGCCCGTGAGCTGGTCTCTGCGGCGCGCTCGAACGCGGTCAGAGTGGAGAGCCGGTCGGCAGAGGGGCGCTACATCTTCCGTGAGGTGCCGTACGACTTCGTGACCGACTTCCTGGGCTCCTACAAGTTCCATGAGAAGTCACCCGAAAATGATGCGGACCTGATCAGTGGCTACATCCATAAACGGGTCGCAGCAGGCTCGTTGCGTCGATGGAACGTCGCCATCGTCGGCAACCCCACCGGAGAGCCCTTCACCTTCGCACCAGGTGTGTCTGTTGGGCGCAACAACCGAAGTCGCGTTGCGGTGGCCAACTCCGTTCCGGACTTCGCCGACATCAAGACACTCATGAGCCGCCGTGATGCCGCCGTGGATCTGAGCGGAGACGCGGCGAAACTCACCGAGAAGGGCATCATCGACGAGCGACGCATCCAGCTTCCGGACACCGGGCTCCTGGTCCTGTATCCGATCGACAAGACGTCCGAACCAGGCCCCGGAAAGAAACTGCGCGCTCCTCTGAACGCGGAAGAACACGTGATCGGCGTCGGGCTGGTCTTTCCGGAACCACAGCACGGGGACAGCACTGTGGAGAAGTACATCTCCGCAGACCTGTCAGGTGTGCGATTGGAGGACGAGGACTTCAGTCTGCTCGAAGGAGAAGACGCGTGAACGCGGACGTCTTCCGCGAGGCGGTGGAGGAGCACTGGAACGCGCTCGAAGCCGCGCCGGCCAGTGGCGAGCGCCGCCTCCGCGTCTCGCAACTCCCAGTCGTGACCGAGCAAGGTGCCCTCGTCGCAGCTGTCGACCATGACGGACACCGCCATGTGCTGGTACCGATTCACTCGCATTTGAAAATTCGTTCCGGCCTCGACGGCCCCGTACTCCAATTGCGCAAGCGTCCTTTGGAGGACGAAGAGACCTACCAGACCTACGCCGACCTGGCATGCTTGCGAACAGACCTGAACGACCTGTTCACACAGCTGTGCGCGGACATCCTGAGTGCGACGGAGAAGCTGCCCGACAACCCGGTCAAGGCTCTCTACAGAGTGCTCGACCGGTGGAAGGCCCTGTTTCAATCCCAGGGAACCGTGCTGGGCCCCGAACAGCTCGCGGGGCTCTTCGGGGAACTGCTGGTGCTCGACCGGCTACTGCATCTGGACCCCAGCGCCCATCGCCTCTGGCGTGGGCCGGAAGGCCACGCCCACGACTTCACCAACGGAACCCTTGCCGTCGAGGTGAAGTCGAGCGCCAAGGGAGAAGGCCGACGACCACGAATACACGGGCTCGACCAGCTCGAAGCCCCTGAAGGTGGGACCCTCTGTCTGGCCTGGTTTCGCCTGCACCGCACCCCTGGAGGCACGTCGGGTGTCGGCTTCATGGAACTGCTCGAGCGCACGCTTCGATCCTGCGACGACGAGAGCGCGCTCCTCGAACTACTCGCCCGGGCCGGATACCGGTCCGGCGATGCCGCACGGTATCGCGATGTGCGCTTCGCCGTCGTCGAGGAGCGCTGGTACCGGATAACTCCAGCCTTTCCCGGACTGACCACCAGAGCGCTCGTTGCGGCAGGCGTGCCGATTTCCGTTCTGGACGTCGAATACACCGTCGACCTGTCCGGTGAGACGCCGGCCCCCATGGCGCCCGGCACGGTGTCCCTGACGATCGACCGCATGATCCAGGAGTCCGCGTGACGGAACCCCGCTGGTTCTCCCAGCCCTACCCTCCGGAAGGTGCGAGCGCCGCCGAGGGCATCCGCAACCAGCTCGGACGTCCGGAGCTCGACCTGCTCACCATCCTGGTGAGGGAGTCGGCCCAGAACAGTTGGGATGCCCGACTCAACGAGTCCCCAGCACCCGTGGACTACCGCATCGACATGTGGACCGTCGGCCCGGCCCACGCCGGCGCCTGGCGGGACCTACTGCTTTCGGGGGCTCCCCGCAGCGTCGAGCATTTCCCGCTTCGCGAGACGCTCAGACGGGGCCCGGTTCGTGTCCTGGCCGTGTCCGATCGGGGCACGCGCGGGCTCGGAGGGCCAACACGCGCGGACAATGCCGTGGGCCCCGACCGCGACTTCGTCTCCTTCATCCGCAACATCGGCGAACCACGTGACACTGCGCTCGGTGGCGGTACCTACGGCTTCGGCAAAGGCATCTTCTACCTCTTGTCCAGGCCGGGAACCGTCATCGTCCACTCCCGCTGTCGAACAACAGCCGGAAAGCTCGAAACACGCCTCATCGGATGCACGCTCTGGAAGAGCTATGTGGCATCGGAGCCCGACGGCGACCGCCGCTACACCGGCAGGCACTGGTGGGGCGACACCTCGGGCAAGGTCGTTGAACCGTTGCTGGGTGAAGAGGCGGAAGCCGTGGCTCAACGCCTCGGTCTGAAAGCGTTCGGCCCGAACGAGACAGGAACCACGGTCGTCGTCGTCGACCCCAACACGGACGACCTCGAACCGGCGGAAGTGGCCGAATATCTGGGCGACACCATCGCCTGGCACCTCTGGCCCAAGATGATATCCACCGCAGGCCATCCACCCGCCATGCGATTCTCCGTCGCGTACGACGGGGTGCAGCATCCGGTACCCGATCCTCGATTCACCCGCCCCCTCAACATGTTCGTCGCGGCATACGAGTCGATGGTCGCACCGGACGGCAGGGACCTGGAATGCCTCAAGCCCAAGCGGCACCTGGGACGACTCGGGCTGGTAAAACGCATCATGCCCGCGCTCGAGCCCACGCGTGCATCCCGCATGTTGGCCATCGAGGACCTGATTCATCATGTCTGCCTGATGCGTCCTGCAGAACTCGTCGTCACCTATCACGCGGGGCCCAAACCACCTAGCACGAATCAGGGTTACGCCGGGGTGTTCAGGGCCGACGAATCCATGGACGACGTATACGCCAAAGCCGAGCCGCCCACGCACGACGCCTGGAACCCGCACTCTCTCGACAGGCCCGAGAGCACCTACGTACAAACCACATTCCGGCGCATCGGCGAGGCATTGGAGCAACTGCTCTCTTTGAGTGGCACGGCGCGTCCCGGCGCCAGTAATGTCGCCCTGGGCGCGGCCAGTTCACTCTTCTCCGGCCTCGTGGGAGGTGCCTGGGGAATCGGTGGAGCCACCGCGTACTCCAAACCAGGGGGCACCGCTGCGCCGGCCCGCCGGTCGGCCGGCGCCAAGAACACCACCCCTGCTCAGGTCGATGACAGTTCGGTTCCCCCACCGCGGACTCCGGATGGGACGGCCGTCGAGGGCACTCCACACATCGAGGGGGGTGACGATCGCCCCTTCTCGGGATCGGCGGGCGACGATGCACCACGTCGTCGCCCGCGGGTCCAGTACATCGGTGATCCCTACTACGACGATCGTGGTGACGATTCCGTCCTGGTTCAGGAGTTCCGACTGCCCGTGCCCGGCCTTCAACGCGTCCGCATCGACCTCGCGGTCACCCTGCCCGGCAGCGGAGGACGAGAGACCGATCCGCCCATCGGGGCGAGCATGCCCGAGCTCATCGGCTGGGAGGACGCGACCGGGCTGCTCCACACCTCCGATCCCCACATGGTCGAAGGCGGCGAGTCCGTTTGGCGTGCCGTAGTGAGGCCGGCTCCCGACACCATGACCGAGATCGGCATCAAGGTCGAGGCGGTGAGGGGCTCGTGACCCGCCGCGTACTTCCCTATCGGGTACCGGCCGAGGACGTCGTGACACCGGAGCCGTGGCGTCTGGTGGTCGAGGACGGCGAGGTGGTCCTGCCAGAGGCGTTGCCCGACTGGGACTACCAAATGGACGTGCACGTACGCAGAACACTCCATGTCGACCTGGACGGGGTCCGCTGGCAGACAGGTCTGTCGGCGAATGCTGCACTCATGTTGTCGGTCGTCTGGACGGCCACTGGTTCCAACCTCAGTGGTCCTGCCCAGCATGTGCGCCTCGCCGAAGCCGGAACGAGCACAGTCGAATTCGACGTAAGGCTACGTGGTGCGGACCTGGGCGGCCTGCTTCTCCTGGACACGGCGCTCGTGCTCGCCGAGCGTATGAACGACGCACGGCCTTCCTCGCCACGGCGAGCAGGATCTGTGCTGTGGAGCGATCGTGAGGCTCTTCGCCTACAGGGCGACGCTCCCCAGTTCCCCATGGCCGTGATCGACTTCGCACGAACGTCATTCCCGAACGACGCTGCCTGGCACCTCCAAATCACGGGAGGCCTCGAGAGCGCCACCATGGGCGCGCTCCTGCTCCTCGTCAACGAGCAGAACACGGTCACCGCCACCGCATTTCAGAACGCGGGCAAGCCACGCCCCGTGGACCGCGTCGTACTTTCAGCGGTGAAGGCCGATACGGCCCGGATCATGGTGGAGCACGCTCTTGCACATGATGAGTTCGTCGAGGACGCAGACTTCCCCGACGGCTCACTGGGCGCCACCCTCCTGGGCTTGTTCGACCAACTGTTCCCAGGACAGTCGATCACCGACATACGCCTCCGCCACCGGCAGTCACCCGCGCTCTTCTCGTCGGATCTGCAGGCTGCCGTCAAGATCTTCGAGGTGTCATCATGAGTTTTCTCTACCCCCGACTCCTCACCGAGCAGGCCAGACCTCTCTTCGAGGAGTACCGGGGCCTCACACCGGCCGACCTGTCCCGACGCCATGCCTTCACTCACGACTCTGCGGTCTACGTGGCCACGGGTGGTGACCGCGTTGCTTCCGATCAGCTCCGTGCATTGCGGGAAGGTGTGTTGGAGCTCGCGAAGCAAGCCGGATTCCCCAATGACTCCGATCGTACTCACAATGCCGAGTTCGACCTTCGGCTTGCCGCCCTGCTGCACGCCGAGATGGGCATGGTGCCCGCAGAGGCCGCATCCCGCGACGTCTGGGCCTTCCTGGCTCTCATCGTCCTTCCTGATGTTGCGTTCTGGCGTTATCCGCAACCCCCCAAGGACCGGGTCCTCGGAACTGACCTCACCCGACATGTCTTCGGTCGACTCTGGTGGCGGGCACAACTCGTTCGCGCGCCCAATGAACCGGATCCCTACAATGCCCTTGAGATTCTTGGAGAGGCCGCGTTCGACCAGATCTACGCACGTCGCGCTGCACTGGGTGGAAGTCCTCATCTGGTCAGGGCAATCTTGCGAGTCTGGAAAGATCTCGACCTGTCCGGTTTGAACGAGCGCGACACTCTGCGTGACTTCCTCAAGCGACTGCTCAGGCTCGCCCCGTTCGTGTTGTTCGACGGAATCGCGGAGCACGCGCTGGACGGCGAGTTGCGCGCGGTCGCCCAGGAATCGGTGGACGCCTTGCGGCCCAGGTCGGCGTCAAATGCCACCGAAGCAACTTCAGAGCGGACGGCCACAGCCGGCTCCTTCGCTCCGAATCCGCCTCATGAAATTTTTGCGCAGGGGGCACTGCCCACTCGAGGCGCACCGCCGGCTTCCCTCGAAGTTCGACGGTTCAGGTCCCTGGAGGTCTGCGCCGGAGCAGGGGGACAGGCACTCGGCCTCGAGAGGGCAGGGTTCGACCCCGTATTGCTCATCGACAGCAAGGCGGACGCCTGCTTCTCGATCGACCTGAACCGACCCGCTTGGGACGTCGTATGCATGGACCTGGTGCAATTCACTCCGAGCATGCGACCCGACGCGACCGATGTCGATCTCATCAGTGGCGGTCTGCCGCGCGTGAAGTCGTCGGCGACGGCAGGACGTGCGGAAGACACGGAGGAGCGCCGGGTCCTGCGCGCGGCAATCGGCCTTGCATGCGACATCAAGCCTAAGGCCGTGCTCTTCGAGAACGTGCCCGACCTGGTCGACGGGCCGGAGTTTGCTGCCGATCGTGCCTGGATCGACCACAAGTTGCGGCAGGCCGGTTTCCGTACGAGCTGGAAGATCCTCAACGCCGCCGATTTCGGTGTCCCCCAGAACAGGAAGAGCGGATTTCTTGTCGCTCTACGAGATCCACATTTCGGGCGCTTCTCCTGGCCTCAACCCAATGAGGTGCCGCCACCCACGGTGGGTGAGGTTCTCGGCACATCCATGTCTGTGGGAGGTTGGCCTGGAGCAGAACGTTGGATCAAGAACGCCGACCGCATCGCTCCGGCACTCGTGGGCGGGTCCGACCGCAGAGGCGGAGCGGACCTCGGCCCTACCGGCAGCAAGAAGGCCTGGGCCTCGCTCGGAGTCAACGGCAACAGCCTCGGGGACGAGCCCCCCGGTGCCGACTTTCCGGTGGACGAGTTGCCGAAGCTGACCGTCGAACAGGCGGCGGCGATCCAGGCCTTCCCCAACGACTGGAAACTCTTCGGCGGCAAGACATCCAGGTATCGTCAAGTGGGCCATGCCATGCCGCCTCCCCTGGCAACCTCGGTCGGCCGGGCCCTCGCAACCGCACTCCGAAGCTAAGATCGCCCTATGCTCACGCCCCGTTCCGTCACCCCCGAACCCATCACCGTCGTCGACCTGTTCAGCGGCTGCGGGGGCTTCACACAGGGGTTCCACGAGTTCCGCCCCGCAGGGAAGCAGGATGGGGGGCCGATCTTTCACAGCATCGCGGCCGTCGAACACAACCGCGCCGCGGCAGCCACGTACGCCGTGAACTTCGGAGAGCTTCGCAAGGACAGGCGGGTGCCCGCTGCTCGTGTGCATGTCGGAGACATCGAGGCCTGGCAGCCGACTCAGGAGGCGCTCCACGCGGACGTCGTCGTAGGTGGCCCTCCGTGCCAGGGCTTCTCGGCCTTGAACCGCGCGAGAACAGGGAGCGAGCGCAACCGACTCTGGGAGGAATATGTTCGAATCGTAGCGGAAATCCGCCCAAAGGTTTTCGTCATCGAGAACGTGGACCGCTTCGTAAAATCGGACGAGTTTCGCAATCTGCTCAATGAAATGAAACAGGGAGGCAAGCTCGCCGATTACAGGCTCGTTGATCCTCCCGGCCACGACCCCTCCGACTCCGAAGAACAAAGAAACAAGCGCTACCTCCTCAACGCGGCGGACTACGGTGCCGCACAGGCTCGACGCAGAGCCATCGTCATCGGCGTTCGGCGCGATGCTGAAAACGGCCGCACCATGGTGTATCCCGTCAAATCGCACTTCCGTCGTCCGAAAAATGGATCCACCCGGGCAAACCGACCGATCGACGCTGTCGACGCAAGTATTTCATACTGGGAAACCGTCGATGAGATCTTCCGCGAGTCAGCCAAACGCACACTTGGAGATCTCCCCGACATAAAGAAGTTCATTCCCGAGCTAAAATCTGAGCTTCCGGGGATTTTCTGCACCGACAACCTCCACTTCGGCCGGAACCCAGAGAAGCTCTCTCTGGCCCGGTACGGCGCCATCCCCCCCGGCGGAAACCGCAAGCACCTCACAGGCCTCTATTACACCCAGGATGAGTTCGGTGAATTCAAGTACTTCAACACATTGAACCCGCCTGGCGTAAGGACAACTGTCGAATACCTCTCGACCGACAGTTGGGACAAACACAACTCCGGGACCGGTGACGTCATGGGCAGACTCCGCCTCGGCGAGCCGTCCGTGACGATCCGCACGGAGTTCTTCAAGCCCGAAAAGGGGCGCTACCTTCACCCGTCGGAGGATCGCCCCATCACTCACTTCGAGGCGGCTCGGATCCAAGGATTTCCCGTAGAGTTTCGTTGGTGTGGCACGAAGACGGAGATCGCCACTCAGATCGGGAATGCGGTACCGATTCCGTTGGGTAAAGCCATAGCGGCGGCAATTCACGCCTACCTGCGTGACTGAATCGAGCAATCTCAGCATGAGCAGCCTGAGCGAAACCCTTCTCTCCGAAATCCGAGGAATCTTCAACAGGCCGCCTGCTCCAGAACATGCCCACTCTGTGGACAATCCAATTGGCTCACTCTTCGAATGCAACGTCGAAGCGGTTCTGCGCGCGGTCCAGGACCTCGTCCACGTCACAGCCGTGCGCACGCAGCCAGTACAGGAAGTCGGTGATGACCGCGACCACCGACTCCTCGGCAACGGCCCGCCCCAGCCTTCCCGAGCCGGGCCGGAGGCGTGGTGCCTCCCTCGCGTAGAAATCCAGCAACGCCTCGGCCCGCAGCACCCCGGGGCCTTCCACGTGCCCGTTAGGCGAGGGGAGTCCCGTCGCCAGCTCGCACCAGGTGACCTTCCGGTCGAGGCAGAGCTGCACGCCCCAGCGGGCGGCGACGGCATCGACGAGGGCCATGCCTCGCCCGCCTTCCGCGTGGACGTTCGCGTCGAGGAGGGTGGGCAGGGCGCGCGGGTCGGGATCGTGGACCTCGATGCGCAGATGCACTCCGTTCATCGACACCGCCAGGGTGGCCGGGGTGCCGACGCCCACGTGCGTGATGACGTTGGACGCCAGCTCGCTCACGCAGAGCTGAGCTTCGTCCGTGACGTCATGCAGACCCCACCTCCCCAGATGCGCCCGCACGGCCCGTCGCAGGGCGGCCACCTCCGCCGGCTGGGCCGTGAAGGCGAGATCCCATGGCTTGCGCATCATGCATTCTTCCCGGCCCACGAAGACCCCTCTCCATCGCAGTGACGCCCCCCGCGAAGCACGCAGTGTCATGAGTCGTCACGATGAGTTGTGTGACGTCAGATTGCTGCTTTCACATCCCCGCATGCAATGTGCACCGCGAGATTCCCACTTCTGAGTGATTGGCAGGCACACCCCTTGGCGCGAGACTGAACGCCCGCTATCCGAAACGGGGTTGATATGGCCGGATCACCGACGGCGCGCCGGCGCCGCCTCTCGATCGAACTGAGGAGGCTCCGGGAGCAGAGCACCCTCACCTGCGCCCAGGTCGGCCAAGCTCTGGACTGGAGCGGTTCGAAGGTCAACCGCATGGAGACCGGCAGCGGTCGGGTGCAGCCGTCCGACATCGACGCCCTCTGCCGGTTCTACGGCACCGACGACGAATTGCGCGAGTTCCTCAAGTCACTGGCACGCCAGGCCAAGATGCGAGGTTGGTGGCAGGTCCACGGCTCAGGTGTGCCGGAGTGGTTCAACATCTACATCGGCCTGGAGCAGGACGCCTCCACCTTCCGCCAGTACCAGTGCGAACTCGTGCCCGGGCTCATGCAGACCCATGCCTACGCCGCCGAGCTGCACAAGACCGGTGCGCACATGTCCGCCGAGGACATCGACAAGGCCGTACAGGTGCGCATGGAGCGTCAGACCGTGCTGAACCGCCCCGATGCCCCCGAAGCGTGGTTCATTGTGAACGAGGGCGCTCTGCGCAACGTCATCGGGGATCACGGGTTGATGCGAGAGCAGATCGAACGGATCCTGGAGGCCTCTCGGTTGCCGACCGTCACGCTGCAGGTCCTGCCCTTCGACTCAGGCACCTACCCGGCCACGGGCTCCTTCACCATGCTGGGCTTTCCCGCGCCGGAAGACCCTGACATCGTCTACCGGGACGGCATCACCGATGCCGTCTATCTGGAGGGCGAGCGTCATGTCCGTGAGTACGCCCGAGCGTTCGACGGCCTCCGAGCCGCGGCCCTCAGCCCTCAGCGTTCGGCCCAGTTGATCGAAACGGTCTTGAAGGAATACGCGGGGTGAACATCGCAGTGACCGGCTTGAGCAGGCGTCCGTCATGGTTCACGTCGTCCTACAGCAACGGTGCGGGCGGTGAGTGCGTCGAGTGCTCGTTGACGGACGACGGGACCCTGGTTCGTGATTCGAAGAGCGCCCAAGGGCCTGAGATCACCTTCGGAAGCGGTGCTTGGCTCTCGTTCATACATTGCGTGAAGCGCGAGGCACTCGAGCGCTGACGGCTCCAAAACAGCCCTTCAGTCCTCACGAAGTGTCCCAGCCCCTTGCACGCAATCCCAGCCCACCCTTCAGGAAGCGCAATCCGCTGCAATCCGTCGGCCCTACCGGGTCGCGCACCCGCATCCTGGACCTCCCACAACCCAGCCGGAGGGCGAGCATGACGCTCAGGTTCATCGGTACGACCAGCGACGACGGCG
Source organism: Streptomyces sp. NPDC001381 (assembly GCF_042895685.1). NCBI lineage: Bacteria > Bacillati > Actinomycetota > Actinomycetes > Kitasatosporales > Streptomycetaceae > Streptomyces > Streptomyces sp. NPDC001381. Next base: position 1,443,780 of record NZ_JBIAWO010000001.1, read on the forward strand.
ACTGCCCCACCCTGTACGACATCGAGGGAACGGACGAGATCCTCGTCCAGGGCGAGCGGGAGACAGACCCGGAGCATCTCGTCCAGCTGCGGGACGTCAAGGAGTCCGAGACCTTCGTCCGCGTGCCCCGGAGTCTGCTGACCCGCTACGCGCCCAGGGCCGACGCGCCGCAGCGCCGGCCGTTCGCCTCGATCGCCCATCATTTCCGCGAGTTCAGACACACCGCATGGCGCCTGGAGACGCGGCGCGGCTATGCCTCCGATCGGAACAACCCCAAGTGGTCCCGGTTCCTCGCGGGCGAGGACATCGGCGGCGATCCGGACAACGCATGGCGGGCGAACGTCCGCGAGCAGACCGCGCGGGGCAAACGGTTCGAGCGGGTGCGGCTGGTCGACGAGCCCCTCACACAGGGGCAGGCGTTCCTCCTGGCCAGCGCTCCGGGCAACGTCGCCGCAGGGGAGGACATCCGTAACCTCACCCGCGCCCACGCATGCGAACTGCGTCTGCCCGACCACGACTTCTGGCTCTTCGACTCCAAGGTCGTGGCGCGATTCGAGTTCGACGACGACGACACGACCCTGGGCGTGTACGTCAGCGAGGACCCGGCGGAGGTGCTCGCCGCCTGCCAGGCCCGGGACGCCGCCTGGCACCACGCGGTCCGTACCGAAGAGTTCGCCGGGCAGGTACGTTCCACGGTGTGAGCACGGATTACCAGACCGCGAGAGAAGCCCTCGGTGCGCGGCTGCGCGAACTGCGCACCGAGGCCGGTCTGGAGGGAAAGAGTCTTGCTGACAGGATCGGCTGCCAGCCGTCGAAGATCTCCCGCTTGCAGAACGGCAAGCAGACGCCCACCGCGGCCGATCTGACCGAGTGGGCCCAAGCCTGCGGACGGCCGGACGTCGAGGCCGAGCTACAAGGGCTCCGGGCCGGTCTGGAGATGAAGCAGCGGCACCGCTCCTGGCGGCGCCAGTTGGCCGGCGGGCACCGAGGCCGCCAGGAGATCGCCGTACGCCAGACGGAGGCCACCAAGGCGATCCGCGGGCTCGAGGTGTCGCGCGTGCCCGGGCTGTTCCAGACGCCGGAGTACGCCCGTGTCGTCTTCGACTCCAACGCCGAGTTCCGGGGGATCACGCCGACCACCGAGGCGGCGGTGGAGGCGCGCATGCGCCGCCAGGAGGCGCTGTACGACCCCGAGAAGACGTTCCGGTTCCTCCTGTGCGAGGCCGCGCTGTACCACCGCTCCTGTCCTGCGGACGTGATGGCCGAACAACTGGACCGGCTGTACAACCTGGTGGGCCGCCGCCGGATCGAACTCGGCATCCTGCCTTTCGGCGCACAGTTGCGCCGTACCGCGCCGCACGCCTTCTGGATCTACGACCGGCGCCTGGTCATCGTCGAGACGATCAGCGAGGAGTTGTGGCTCACCGGAGAAGAGGACATCCGGTTGTACGAGCGGGCGTGGGACTGGCTTGCCGAGTCCGCCGAGTACGGGGCACCCGCTCGCCGGCTGATCGGCAGGGCGAGGGCGTCGTTGGATCTGTCGTAGGCAATCAGACGCAAGCGCCGCGGCTGCGTGCGCAATCGCGCGCAATCTCAGAGCGGGCGCGCAACGGCCGGACCTAACGTCCGGGGCATGGCCACGAAGCCCGCCCGGTTCGACCGGCAGGCAGGTCAGGACTGGCTCCTGGCCTGCGCTCGAAACCCCACCGCCGTACGTCGCGCATGGGCCGAAGAGGAATGCGCCCGCATTCCGAGCGGTGAGCACTGGCGTGTGGCGGAAGGTCCGTTGCTGCCGTCGCTCGGAGCCATGAAGCGCCTGGAGCGTGCACGGCTCGGTCCCGTCCTGGCGGACGTATCAGCAGGACAGGCCTGGTGGCTTCTGCCCATCGGCGTCGGTCACGAACTGGACGGCACACGGCAGTTGACCGTCCATCCGCCCGGTTGGGCCCTCGCCTGTCCGCCTGTCCTGTACTCACTCGGTGAGCGCGGGTGGCTGGAACATCCCGACGGGTCCGGACGCCTCACCGACCCCACAGCCTTGGGTACCGCGTTCGGCGAGGACGGGCGACCTCGCGCGGAGGCCGCCGGATGACGAACGCCCCGGCCTCCTCGCCCGTGAGGGCCGCCGAACGCGATGCCCAGCACCCGTCACTCGGCGAACTTCTCGTACGGTCGGCAGTCGGCCTCCGCAACCGCACCGCAGTGCGGGCTCTCGTCGAAGAGGCAGAGCTCCTCGCCAGGGACGACGTCCGCGCCGCACTCGTGGCGAAACAAGACGGGGTCATGACGTGCCGGTGGGAGGGCCTGACCGGACGTCTCCACTCGCTCGGGCTCGACGACTGCGAGAGGGCGTTTCTCGGGCTCGTCCTGTCGATGGCGGGCCTACGGAAGAGTCACCTCCACTCCGTGGAGCACCTCGACGATCGCCGGCTGAAGATCGTGCTCCAGGCGGTGATGCGGTTGGCCCGCAACGACTGGATCGCCATCGGCACACGGCTCTGATACCTGAACAGCCCCTCCTCGGCGCTCGGCCCGGCCCCGCCGCGGCAGTCCGCTCGATCTACGTCCTGTTGGTTCCCGCCACGCTCGAAGCCCCTCGCCGGGCTGTGCGGCGCGCTGCAATTCCCTCTCCCCGAGCGCACGACGACTTCTGCACTCCGGGGGAGGGCTGTCCGAAGGTCCTCCCACTGTGAGGTGAACCCCGTGCTCCACACGATCCCCGCTCCCGGCCTCTCCGCCGCCGTCGCCGCCGCCAGGCCCCGCACCGGCCGCTCCCTCGTGACCGAAGTCGAGTTCGAGACACTCGCCGCGTTCTGCGCGGACGAGTACGGCCTGGAGCGCTGCGTCGCCGACCGGGTCGTCGATCAAGCCCTCGCGCTCGTCTTCGTGATGGGGACGAGCGGGGAGGGCGCGAACATGGCGCCGTCGGAGCAGGTGGACCCCGGCTGGCACACGCTCATCCTGCACACCGGCTGGTACGCGCAGTGGTGCGAGCGGAGCTTCGGCTACTTCCTGCACCACCAGCCGAACGGCAAGGTCCGTACCCGCGGGCTGATGGTCGACGTCGTGGGCCGCCTGCGGGCCGCCGGGTTCGAGGTCGACGAGCGGCTGTGGGGCACGGCCGCCGAGTGCAACCCGCCGGCCTGCTGCGGCGACGGCGACGGCTGTTGACCTGCCTCCCCCTGCGGGCGGGTCGAACCTGAGCAGGGTTGGCCCGCCCGTTCCCCCGCGCCAGAACGGACCCGCCCCGTGCCCCTGACCGAGTTGACCGCCATCAGCCGCGTCACCGTGTTCCCCCTCGACAACCTCACCGTCGCCTACACGACCCGGTCCAGCGACGCGCGCGGTCTCGGCGACATCGGTCTCGTCACCGTCGTCGACGGACGCGCCGACGGCGAGGAACTGTGGCGCCTCGCCCGTGACCTCGGCGGTCGCGTCCATGACGGGGACCAGGCCCGATGGCTCCTCACGCAGGCCGGCCGCGCCCGTATGGTCACGTCGTACACCGACCTTCCGGACGCCAGGTGGACGGCCCACATCCGTCGACGTTTCGAACTCGACGCGCTCTTCGCGAACCACGAAGTCCTCATGACCGGCCGGATCCGGCTCTCCCCGCCGAACGACGTTCCGCCGGGAGTCCCTACCCCAGCGACCTCCGCACCGCCTCCACCAGTGCCCCCGCCCGCGCGTCGGTCGGGTCCTCGATGATGTGGTTCATGACGTAGCCGAAGGCGAGGTCGTGGTCCGGGTCGGCGAAGGCGAGGGAGCCGCCTCGGCCGGGGTGGCCGAAGGCGTTCGGGCCGGTCAGGGGGAGGGTGTCGGTGGGGAGCATGTAGCCGGAGGCGAATCTGGTCGGCGTCATGACGACCCGGTCCGGGCCGGCGGACTGTTCCTCGGCCGCCGCGGCGACGGTGTCGGGGGTCAGCAGGCGTATGCCGTCCACCTCGCCGACCAGGGCCGCGTACATGCGGGCCAGGGCGCGGGCGGTCGCGATGCCGTTGGAGGCGGGGATTTCGGCGGCCTGGACCTCCGGTGCGTTGAAGTCGATCTCGGGCGGAGCCGTGACCGCGAACGCCCTGTTGGCGAGGGAGTCCGGGTCGAGCATGGCGGCGACGAGGTCGCGGTACTCCTCGGGGACGGCCTCCGGTGGGACGGTGGCGAGGTCGACGGTGGGCTGCTGGTACGCCATGCGGGTCACCCGGTCGCGTGCGCTCGCCGGCAGGCCGATGAAGAGGTCCAGGTCCAGCGGGGCGGCGATCTCGTCGGCGAAGAAGCGGCCCGGCGTGCGGCCGGACACCCGGCGGATGACTTCGCCGACCAGCCAGCCGTAGGTGCGGCCGTGGTAGCCGTGGGCGGTGCCCGGCTCCCACAGGGGGCGTTGGGCGGCCAGGGCGGTCGTCATCGGGTGCCAGGCCAGCGCGTCGGCCAGCGGGACCGGTTCGTCCAGCGCCACCAGGCCCGCCTGGTGCGACAGCAGTTGGCGCACCGTGATCCGCGCCTTGCCGTTCGCCGCGAACTCCGGCCAGTACTCGGCCACCGGGGCGTCCAGGTCCAGGGTGCCGCGCTGCGCCAGCAGATGGGCGGCCGTCGCGGTCGCGCCCTTGGTCGCCGAGTAGACCAGCTGGAGGGAGTCGCGTGTCCAGGGGCGGCCGGTTTCCGGGTCGGCGGTCCCGCCCCACAGGTCCACGACCGGGCGGCCCCGGTGATAGACGCACACCGCCGCGCCGATGTCCCCGTGCCGCTCGAAGTTCGCCGCGAACGCCTCGCGCACCGGCTCGAAACCGGGCGCGACCTCACCTTCGACCGTCGTCATCGTCATGGTGACCATGCTGGCAGCGCGAGACATCCTCGGGGGGAGGATTGTGCGGGGGCGGGGATCACGGGATCACGGGATCACCGCGCGCCGCGCTCAGGGGTCGGCCCGCGGCTCGTCGAAGGGCTTCGTCCGGTGTGGGCCCGGGGGTCCTGCTGAGGGTGGAGCGGTTGGGGTCCCTGCCCAAGGGGGAGCGGTGGCCGACGGCCGGGCGGGCGTCTCCGGTGGGCGCGTGCGTGGCACGGGTGCCGTGTGAGCCACGCCACGGGAACCGGTCCCGGAGGGCCGGAGAGGTACATGTGTGACATCCAACGATGACGACGACGGCCGTCTGCGCGGGCGGGTGCGGGGCGGGGAACGTGAGGCGTTCGCCGAGCTGTACGAGCAGCACGCCACGGCCGTCTACCACCATGCCCTGCGGCTGACCGGCGACTGGTCGGCGGCCGAGGAGGTCATGTCGGAGACGTTCCTGGCCGCTTGGCGGGGGCGGGGGGACGTGGAGGCCGAAGGGGGTTCGCTGCGGCCGTGGTTGTTCGGGATCGCCACCAACAAGGCGCGCAACGCCGACCGCGGCCTGCGGCGGCGGCTCGCCTTCCTGGCCCGGCGGGCCCCGGAGGCGGAGGCCGAGGCGGTCGGCGACTTCGCGGAGGACGTGGCGGGGCGGGTGGACGACGCGCGGCGGCTCGCCGACGTACGGCGGGTGCTGGGGCGGCTTCGGCGGCACGAGCGGGAGGTCCTCGCGCTGTGCGTGTGGGGCGGGCTCGACTACGCGCAGGCCGCCGAGGCGCTCGGGGTGCCCGTCGGCACCGTGCGGTCGCGGTTGTCGCGGGCGCGGGCCCGGCTGCGGACGTTCGTCGAGGGGGAAGAGCGCGCGGGACGCGGGGAGCGCCGGGAGCGCCGGGAGCGCAGGGAACGTTCCTCGCATACAGGATTTATGGAACCGCGGGCCCGTCGCGGAGAGGTAGGGAGTGAGGCCGCGTTCGTGGCCCTGCCCATTCAGGAGGAAGCCCGATGAACTCCACTCCGGACCGACGCGAGCGGGAGGAACTCGACGGGCTGGCGCGGTGGTTGCCCGCCGGTCCCGTCGAGCGGGGGCTGCCGTCCGGGCGTCACTCCCATCACAAGGACGTACTGATGCAGCTCATCGATCGTGACCAGGCGGCTCGGAGCGGCCGCACCCGTTCCCTGCCCAAGCCCCGCGGGTTCGTCCGGCCCGCCCTGATCGCGGGGGCCGTCGCCGTCGCGCTGGCCGCCGGGCTGACCGTGGGGATCGGTGCGGGGCGGGACGCGGGCGGCTCCGCGCCGGTGCGGGCCGGCGCGAGCGGCGCACCCGGCGGGGGGAGCCGTAGCGCGGTCGTCACGCTCGACCGGATCGCCGCGGTGGCGATGCGGACGGAGGTCGAGGAGGTCGGGGAGAGCCAGTTCGTGTACGTGCGCACCCGGGCCTCCGAGAACGAGGCCGACTGGGGGCAGCCGGTGCGGCCGGGCTCCTTGCACGACCGGGAGGTGTGGTTCTCGCAGAAGCCGGGGCCGCTGGTCGAGTACGGGCTGATCCGCGAGAACGGGGACGACTTCCCGATTCGGATCCTGGTGCCGGAGGGCTCCGACGGGGAGCGGGCCGGGATCGACCGGCCCACCTACACCTGGCTGGCCTCCCTGCCCACCGATCCCGGCGCACTGCTGAAGAAGCTGTACGCCCAGACCCCCGTCTCCGAGGGGGAGGACAGGGACCAGGCCGTCTTCTCCCGGATCGGCGAGCTCGTCCGGGAGCAGATCATGCCGCCCGCCACGGCAGCCGCGTTCTACCAGGCCACCGCGCGGATTCCCGGGGTGACCGAGGTGGACGACGCGGTGGACGCGGCGGGGCGGCACGGCATCGCCATCGCGCGGGAGGACACCCGACTCGGCCTGCGCACCGAGTGGATCTTCGACCCGGACACCCTCGGCTACCTCGGGGAACGGTCCGTTCTCACCCGGGACTCCGCGATGGGCGAGGCGGGAACCGTGTTCGACACCCGCGCCGTACTGGAACGCGCGGTCGTCGACAAGAAGGGGCAGGAGCCCGGCGAACGCCGACGGGCCAAGCGGAGTTAGGGCCTTCCGGCGGGGCGGGTACGGCCGGGGGCACGGCGACGGTCTCGCACGTCCCCCCGCGGCCGCCGCCGGCGTAGTGCCGTAGCCGGTACGGCCGTACGCCGGCGGTGGCCTCGCTCGTCACCGCACCGCCCTCGCGGCCTCGTCCTTCGTGGACTTCAGGCGCGCGGCGCCAGTTCCGCCCTGCCGAACAACAGGGCGTATCCCGGCGGGAGTTGGCGCAGGACGCGGTCGGTCAGCTGCTCGCCCGCCAGGGTCGGCAGGACGCCGAGCACCGAACTCACGTCCCAGCGGGCCGTCGCCGGCGTCGCGTCGCCGATCCGGGTCGCGACCGTCTCCACGAACTCCCGTGCCGACTGCGGGCGGGTGACCGGGATCTGGGACGCGACCACCCGGGCCGCCTCCTCGGGGAGGGCGCGGACCAGGTCCACCCTTTCGTCGCCGGTGAGATGACCGCCCAGGGCGGCGAGGACGATACGGGTGACGCGTTCGGCCTGCGCACTGGTCGGGTACCCGCCTGCCTCCTTCACCGAGTCGACCAGTTCGCTCCAGCCGTCGCTCCCGCCGTCGCTCCCCCCGCGGCTCCGGCCGCCCCCGCGGACGGAGGCGGGCCGGAACCTGTCTCTCCCCGGGGCGGGCAGCACCACCCTCGGGGGCGCTGTGGCGGTGGTCGTCGTCGCGTTCATCGCTTCGGTTTTTCCTCCTGGGGTCCGAACCACCCGACTGCTCGTCTCGGCGCGGCTCATGCTCCGGCTGCGCTCAGCCGCTGATCTGCTTGCGTCCCTCGCCGCCGCCCGAGATCTGGATGCGGCGCGGCTTGGCCTGTTCGGCCACGGGGATGCGCAGGGTGAGGACACCGGCCTCGTACGAGGCGTCGATGCGGTCCGTGTCGAGGGTGTCGCCGAGGAACAGCTGGCGGGTGAAGGTGCCCGTCGGGCGCTCGGCGACGATCGTCTCCGCGCCCTCGGGGGCGGGGGAACGGCGCTCGGCGCGGACGTTGAGGACGTTGCGCTCGACGTCCAGCTCGATCGTCTCGGGGTCGATGCCGGGGAGGTCGAAGTGGACGAGGAAGTCGTCCCCGGACCGGTAGGCGTCCATCGGCATCACGGCGGGGTGTTCGGCGGTGCCGAAGATCTGCTGCGCGAGCCGGTCGAATTCACGGAAGGGGTCGGTACGCATGAGCATCACAGTCACTCCTTTCGAAGGTGCTGTCGGGTGCGATGCCCTACGCCTTCTTATATAGCTCGTCGGAGGAAACTTGACAACCATCGACTCAGGTTCGTTGCTTCGACTGTCCTGAGCGTTAGCCTCGTGGCCGAACGGGAGATCCAGAGGAGGCAGACATGGCGAAGGTTCCCAGCTCGGTGATCGCCGCGGGCGGGCTCGTCGGTGGGTACGGGGTGGCCCGGTGGACGAGGAAGCGGCAGCTCGGCGGGGCCGTGCTGGCCGTGGCAGGGGCCGCGGCCGCTCAGCAGTGGCGTCAGCGGGCGGGCGGGAAGGCCGCGGGGGCGCTGGGCGCCGCGTATGTCGCCGCCTTCGCCGGGTCCCATCCGCTGGCGAAGAAGGTGGGCGCCTGGCCGGCCGTCTTCGGGGTGGCGGGCGCCGTCGCGCTGGCCTCGTGGGCGGTGGCGGACCGGCGGGGCTGACCGCGCGGAGCCGGCAGCGCGGGGCCGACCGGCGGGGCCCGGCCGCGCGGAGCCCGACCGACGGGGCCCGACCGCGCGGTGCCGACCGGCGGGGATCGCATCGACTGACGCCCCCTCACCACCCTTGCGCACATACGCAATTGCGCCGCCTTTTCGAGTTCGCATAGTTTTGCGCGTCATGACCATGGCGCGCAGAGCGATCATCAGGGGCATGGCGGCCGTACCGTTCGCCGGTGCTGCCGGAACCGTGCTTTCCCCTTCCGCCGCTCACGCGGCCCCCGTCGGCCGGAGCCAGTTCCGGCTCGCCGCACGGGCATCCAACGGCTACGGCACGTTCGCCGACATGAACGCCGACCTGGCGGCCAGACTGCCCAAGGTGAGCGTGGGTACCGTGCTCGCAGGCGCCGACCGCAAGGCCAAGCGGCTCACCGGCGCCCCCAGCACGGCCGCCGCGTTCCAGGCCGGCTTCGCCTGGGACAGCGCGGACCAGGCGGTCAGCTACTGGATTCCGCAGGGCGTCACCACCAGCGCCGACGCCCACAACAGCGGGTACTACGGCGGCAGCGACAAGGTCATCCTCGTCTCGTGGTACTTCGAGTCCGACCCCGACGGCGACAAGGTCGTCGACCACCCGCTCGACAAGGGCATGCGGCTGACCTTCGTCGACTACAACAACGCCGCCGCGCCGACGTACCGGCACGTCCTCCTGGTCGAGCCCGTCAGGACCAGCTCGGGCGCGCCGTCCTTCCGGCCCCTGCGCAAGCACGCCGGCGGCATCATGTGGTACGGCGACTTCCTGTACGTCGTCGACACCTACAAGGGGCTGCGGATCTTCGACCTGCGCACCCTCTTCAAGGTCGCCACCACCGAAAAGGACGTGTGCGGTCTGCACACCGATGGCCGGTACCACGGCTACGGCTACCAGTACGTCCTGCCGCAGAGCCACGCCTACGACAACGCGGGCACGTTCCTGCGCTACTCGACGATCGGGCTCGACCGGGCCGGTGACCCCGACAGCCTGGTGATCGCCGAGTACTCGCTCTCCGGCACGGTCGACTACGGGGAGGACGCCTTCATCGGCACGGGCAAGCCCAGCACGGCCGTCCCCAAGGTGGTGCGCTGGCCGCTCGACCAGTCCAGCCGGTACCTGTCCTCGCTCACCCCGACCGAGGCCGTGACGGTCAAGCAGAAGAAGATCCAGGGCGCGGTCTCCCGCAAGTCCCGGCACTACCTCTCGGTGAGCGACGGCCCGTCCCGTAAGGGCACCCTGCGTACCTTCACCTCCAGCGCCTCCACCGCGAGCACCGTCGCCGGCCTGGCCGTCGGCTGCGAGGACCTCAGCTTCCACAGCAAGGACGCGTCCGGCTGGAAGTACCGCGAGCACGTCATCTGGAACGTCAGCGAGTACGCCAGGAAGCGCTACGTGTACGCGGTCCGCGCGGACGGCTCCTAGCCTCGCAGCTCCCCGGCCGTGGCCCTGGTCCTAGTAGGACTGCGGCGGGTTCGGGGGGTACGTCGGGTACTGCGGCTGCGGCGCGTACGTCGGTTCCGGCGCGTACGCAGGTTGGGGCGCGTACGTCGGCTCCGGCGCCGGTCCGCGTCCCAGCGCCGACCGCAGCGTCACCCCCCACCGCCGCTTCAGACGCCGTATCTCCCACACCGACAGGGCCGTCACCGAGAGCGGGCCGCCGAGGAGGAAGGTGTAGAGGATTAGGGGCGGGGCGGCCACCTCGGGGTCGTCGAGCATGCCGAGGGCGAAGAGGGACCAGACCAGGAGCGGGGAGAGCAGCGGCGGCAGCAGCTCGTGGACGTCGCCCACGCGGAAGCTGGAGTTGACGCCGTAGACGATGAGCAGCAGCGTCAGCGGCACCGCGAGCAAGAGGGCGACGAGGCAGGCCAGGCCGCCGATCAGGAACAGCAGCATCACCAGCAGGCCGACGAGGATGCCGTGGTACCCGATGTCGGCGGTGGAGACGATGTCCCCCTTCAGGCACGCGACCAGGAACCAGCACGCCCCGAAGCCCCCGAGGATCGCGCCGACGGTCATCAGCGGGCCGGCCAGGCGGCGCGCGTACACGCCGGTGAGCGGGGAGCGGGCCACGCAGATGAACACCGTCACGGCGAGGAACGCGGTCGTGAACATGATCGCGCAGGCGAAGAGCAGGTCCTCCAGCTTGCCCATGACGAACTGCTCGCGGCCCTCGGTGATGGGGTAGGCCATCACCAGCCACACCGTCGCCACCAGCCCGACGACGGTACGGGCCCACTGCAGCCCGCTGACCACAGGGTCCTCGATGCGGTCGGGCCGGGACGACGCGGCCAGGCGCGTGGCGACGGCGTGCGGGTTGGGTATGGAGCGGAAGGGCGCGGACAGGGTCCGGCCGGTGCTGTTCACGCGTGTGTCTCCCCCGAGTACGTGACGGTGGTTCACGTGTTCGCACGTGCCACGGCGGGACACCTTATCCGATCTTCACCTCTCGGGTGATCATGCGTTCGTCCAGTCCGGCAGGGGCCCCGCCGCCCCCGACCGGAAGGCCCGCCGGTATCCCTGCGGGCTCGTGCCCACCACGGTGCGGAAGCGTTCCCGGAACGCCGTCGGCGAGCCGAAACCCGTCTGGACGGCGATCCGCTCCACAGGGTGCGCCGTCGTCTCCAGCAGGTGCTGCGCCCGCCGCCCGCCGGTTCCTCGCCGCGCCCGAGGACGAACGGGCGGGCGCGACCGTACGACTGCTGCACCGCATCTGCCAGGTGTACGCGGCCGTCGGCGTCGCCGTCCCCGTCTTCGGGTTCGCCACGGCGGGCGCGATGGGCGTGACGGGCGACGCCTGGCTGATCGCGTCGACCGTGCTGACCGTGCTGGCCGCGGGCGTTCTGCTGGTCCTGGTCCTGCCCCGGCAGGAAGTCCTGGCCGAGGGGCGGGGGACCCGGGAGACCACCGTCCGGCTCGCCATGTTCACCGGGATCTTCAACCTGTTGTGGGCGACGGTGACGGTGCTGATGATCGTGCGGCCGGGGTCCACCACGGGCGCGTGACGCTCCCCGGCACGGGCGGGGTGCACGCCGGTTTTCGTTATCCGCGCGGACGCCGCCCGTCTCCCTGGGCATGCACCTGACTCGACCTCGACAGATCAGCCGCCGCAGCATGCTGAAGGCCGCGGGTGTGGCGGCCGGAGCCACCGCCGTCGGTGTGACCGCCGCCCCGTCGGCGTCCGCCGCCGGCTACGCGCACCCCGGTCTAATGCACACCCGCGCCGACCTGGACCGCATGGCCGCGAAGGTGAAGGCGGGGGCCGCGCCCCACACCGCCGGATACGCCAGGCTGACCGCCAACCGGCACGCGCAGAGCGGCTGGACGCCGAACCCGCAGACGACGGTGGTCAGAGGAGGGACCGGCCAGAACTACGCGATCCTCTACAACGACATCCACGCCGCCTACCAGAACGGCCTGCGGTACCACGTCGGCGGCGACAGCGCGCACGCCGACACCGCCGTCGCGATCCTCAACGCCTGGTCGGCGAAGCTCACCTCGCTCGCGGGCAGCGCCGACCGCTTCCTGGCCGCCGGACTGTACGGCTACCAGGCCGCCAACGCCGCCGAACTCGTCCGCGACCGTCCGGACTTCGAGCTGGAACGCTTCCGGAAGATGCTGACGGCGGTCTTCGCCCCGCTCAGCGAGAGCTTCCTCACCGACCACAACAACGCCGTCGTCACCAACTACTGGCCCAACTGGGACCTCGCCGCCCTGGCCTGCGTCCTCGCCACCGGCATCTTCTGCGACGACAGCGCACGCGTGGAGCGGGCCGTGGAGTACTTCAAGAAGGGCGCCGGACTCGGCTCGGTCAGGAACGCCATCCCCGTCGTACGGGAGGACGGCCTCGCCGAGTGGCTGGAGGCCGGCCGCGACCAGGGGCACGCGCTGCTCGGGGTCGGGCTGATGGGCACGGTCTGCGAGATGGCCTGGAACCAGGGCATCGACCTGTACGGCTACGACGACAGCCGCTTCCTCAAGGGCGCCCAGTACGTGGCCAAGTGGAGCATGGGCGGCGAGGTCGGGTACACCGCCAACACCCGCGCGAAGGGTGCGATCGGCGGGTGGTCGGGGACGGAGACCGCGTCCGGCGCGGCCGGTGTCGACCCGACGATGACCCGGCCCATCTGGGCGATGATCGCCAACCACTACACCAGGCGGCGGGGGCTCTCCGCGCCCTACCTCACGCGGATCGCCGCGAAGGCGGCGCCCGAGGGCGGGGGCGGGGACTACGGGCCCAACAGCGGGGGGTACGACCAGCTCGGGTTCGGGACGCTGGCGTTCACGCGGGACAGGGCGACGGCGTCTCCCTCCGGGGGTTCCGCCGCTCTCTCCGGGGGTTCCGCCGCTCCTTCCGCGGCTCCGTCGGCTTCGGCGGCCGCGGCGGCCTCGGGCGAGAGCGGTGATCTTGCGGCCACCGGGTCCGGCGATGCCGTCGCGTGGACCGCGGCCACCGGTATCACCGCTCTCGCGGGCGGTCTGCTGTTGCTGCGCCGCCGGGGCCGGGCCGGGGGGACGGCCGAGTAGGCACCGCCCGCCGGTGCGGGCCGGGGGGTGGGTGAGCCGCTGCCCGCTGAAAGGTGCCTCCCCCACTCTCGGCTTCGCTCGAGCGGGGGGACCCCCATCGCCCACCCGTGCCGCCCCAGCGGCACGACCGCCCGCAGCTCCGGCAGAGCACAGCCCCGGCAGAGCACAGCTCCCGCGTAGCCGCCGAGCGGTTAGGCCGGCTTCGCCGGGGAGGTCGGGCCGGTCGTCGGGGCCGGCTTCGCCCTGCTCTTCGTCGCGGCCTTCGCCTTCGTCGCCGCCGCTGTCAGGGGGCGGGCGATGTCCTCCAGGGAGCGGCGTTCGGCCTTGACCGCGAGGAAGACGGCGACCAGCCCCGCCGCGCACATCAGGGCCGCGCCGATGCAGAAGGCGAGGACCGTGTCGGCGACCTTGCCGGTCTCGGTGAGGTCGGCGAACAGCAGGGGGCCGCTGATGCCGCCGGCGGCGGTGCCGAGGGCGTAGAAGAAGGCGATGGACATGGCGCGGGTCTCCATCGGGAAGACCTCGGAGACCGTGAGGTACGCGCTGGAGGCGCCGGCCGAGGCGAAGAACAGGACCGCGCACCAGCAGGCCGTCATCGTGGTCGCGGTGAGCGAGCCCCGGTCGAACAGCCAGGCCGTGCCGAAGAGCAGCAGACCCGAGAGCAGGTACGTCGAGGAGATCATCACCCTGCGGCCGACCGTGTCGAACAGCTTGCCCAGCAGCAGCGGGCCGCAGAAGTTGCCGATCGCGATGACGGCGAAGTAGTAGCCGGTGCTGCCGCTCGGGACGTCGAAGAACTTGGTCAGGATGGCGCCGAAGCCGAAGGTGATCGCGTTGTAGAGGAACGCCTGGCCGATGAAGAGGGAGAAGCCGAGGATCGCGCGCCGGCGGTAGTCGGAGAACACCGTGCGGCCGATCTCCAGGAAGGACACGCTGCGGCGCTGGTGGATCGTGAGCTCACCCTCGGGGCGGGCGAGCGGGACGTCCCGCTCGGCCCGCACCTGCCGCTCGATGGACGTCACGATCTCCTCCGCCTCCCGGTCCCGGCCGTGGATCAGCAGCCAGCGCGGGCTCTCCGGGACGTGCCGCCGTACGAGGAGGATCACCAGGGCGAGGACGGCGCCGAGCGCGAAGGTCAGCCGCCAGCCCACGTCCGCCGCGAAGATCGCCGTGTTCAGCGCGACGATCGACAGCAGCGAGCCGGCGACCGCGCCCAGCCAGAAGCTGCCGTTGATGAGCAGGTCGACCCGCCCCCGGTACTGCGCCGGGATCAGCTCGTCGATCGCGGAGTTGATCGCCGCGTACTCGCCGCCGATGCCGAAGCCGGTGAGGAAGCGGAAGAGCAGGAACCACCAGGTGTCGAAGGAGACCGCGGTCAGGGCGGTGGCCCCCAGATACACCGCGAGGGTGATCATGAAGAGTTTTTTACGCCCCCAGCGGTCGGTCAGACGGCCCCAGAACAGGGCTCCGAGGCAGGCGCCCGCGACATACAGGGCTGCCGCGATGCCGGTGACCTGGCCGGAGGTGATCGGCAGGCCGCTGCCGGGCTCGGACAGCCGTCCGGCGATGTTCCCGACGACCGTGACCTCCAGGCCGTCGAGGATCCACACGGTGCCCAGACCGATGACGATCGTCCAGTGCCAGCGCGACCAGGGCAACCGGTCGAGGCGTGCGGGAATGTCGGTGGTGATCGTGCGACCGGTCTCGGCCTGCGCGGTGGTCATGGGCTCCCTCCCCATCGAGGCGACCTCATCGAGCGGACCTCGATCGGGTGCCCGGGCCGGACCGCCTTACGCCCCCAGGGCCCGCGCCACGGTGTAGATCAGCAGGCCCGCCAGCGAGCCCACCACCGTGCCGTTGATCCGGATGAACTGCAGGTCACGGCCGATGTTGGCCTCGATCTTGCGGGTCGTGTGCTCCGCGTCCCAGCTCGCCACGGTGTCGGTGATCAGGGAGGTGATCTCCTTCCGGTACGTCGTCACGACGTGCACCGCCGCGCCCTCGACCCAGCGGTCGACCTTCTCCTGCACCTTGGGCTCGGTCGCCATCCGCCGGCCCAGCGAGAGCAGCGAGGCGCGCACCCGCAGCCGCAGCTCGCTGCGCTCGTCCTCCGCCGCCGCCACGATCATGGAGCGTACGGCGGTCCAGGCGGAGGCGATCAGGTCCTGCACCTCGCCCCGGCCCAGCACCTCGCCCTTGAGCCGCTCCACCCGCGCCCGGGTGTCCGTGTCGGACTGGAGGTCGGAGGCGAAGTCGGTGAGGAAGCGGTCCAGGGCGGCCCGGGCCGGGTGGGACGGCATGTCCCGCATCTCCGCGCAGAAGCGCAGCAGTTCCTTGTAGACCCGCTCGCCGACCTTCCTGTCGACGAAACGGGGCGTCCAGCCGGGCGCGCCGCCCTGCACCGCGTCCATCACGGAGTCCGCGTGCAGCACCAGCCAGTCGTGCGCCCGGGACACCACCAGGTCCACGGCCCGGCGGTGCCCGCCGTCCGCGACGACCTTCTCCAGCATCTTGCCGATGCCGGGCGCGACCTCCTGGGCGTCGGCCCGCCGGGTGATCGCCTCCCCGACCACCGCCTGCACGTCCGAGTCGCGCAGCACCGTCAGGGCGCCCCTGAGCGCCGTCGCCAGCTCCGCCGTCACCCGGTCGGCGTGATCCGGTTCGGCCAGCCATGCACCCAGTCGGGTGCCGATGCCGACGGTGCGCAGCCGCTGCCGTACGACGTCCTCGGAGAGGAAGTTCTCGCCGACGAACTCGCCGAGGGAGACGCCGAGCTGGTCCTTCTTGTTCGGGATGATCGCCGTGTGCGGGATGGGCAGGCCCAGCGGATGCCGGAACAGGGCCGTGACCGCGAACCAGTCGGCTAGCGCGCCCACCATGCCCGCCTCCGCGGCCGCCGCCACGTACCCCGCCCAGGGACCGGCGCCGTGGTGGGACGCCAGCTCGGCCAGCACGTACACCACGGCGACGAACAGCAGCAGCCCGGCCGCGGTCAGCTTCATCCGCCGCACCCCGCGCTGCTTCTCCTCGTCGGCGGCGCTGAACACGGTCATCGCGCGATACGACGCGCGTGCCGGGTCGGTCATGATCGGTCCCGCTTCCGTACGATCCATCAACTCCACCCGTTCCCGATCCCCTGCGTCCCGCACGCACACATTGTCCCTGCTCGACCGACTCCTGGAACGGAACAAGAGTTCCCGGCGTCTGACGGGTGGGGGAGCTCAACGGTGAGAACTCCTGCGCATGACTTCCGGAGCCTCACCCGGCTCCCTCACCGAGGAGAACCAGACCCGCATGACCAAGCAATACGGTTATGCCCTGCTGTGCGCGCTCGTCGCGCTTGTCGTGGCCCTGTCCGGCGCGCTGTACGTCGGCGTCGCCGCCGACCACGGATCCGGCCACCGCACGAACAGCGCGCTGGCCGCACCCGCCGCACCCGGCCATTCCGCCGCCCCCGTCTCGGCCGGCGTCTGGGCCGGCACCTGGGCCGCCGCCCCGGTCGGCGGCGAGCCGGGCACCGGGACCACCGGCATGGCGGGCCGCACGGTCCGCAACGTCGTGCACACCAGCGTCGGAGGTACGAGTGCCCGCGTCACGCTGTCCAATCTCTACGGCACCCGCCCGCTGACCGTCACCCACGCCACCCTCGCCGTCGCCGCCGAGGACGACGGCCCGGCGGCGGCCGGCGGGACCCTGCGCCGGCTCACCTTCGGCGGTGCCACCACGGTCACCGTCCCGCCCGGCGGCCAGACCGTCAGCGACGCGGTCCAGGTCGCCGTCCCGCACGACGCCGACATCCTCGTCAGCACCTACTCCCCCACCTCCTCCGGCCCGGTCACCTACCACCCGCACGGGCGGCAGACCAGCTACGTCGCCGACGGCGAGCACACGGAGGACGAGACGGGCACGGCGTACACCGGCACCACCGAGTACTGGCGCTACCTGACGGCGCTCGACGTGCTCAGCGACGAGGCCGACGGGACCGTCGTCGCGTTCGGCGACTCCATCACCGACGGCATCACCTCGACGCTGGGCGCCGACCGGCGCTGGCCGGACGTCCTCGCCGACCGCCTGCGCACCGCCGTACGGTCCGGCGCCGACGCGCCCCGCTACGGCGTGGTCAACGAGGGCATCAGCGGCAACCAGGTCCTCGCCGACGACCCCCGCCGCGGCGCCAGCGGCCTCCACCGCTTCGAACGGGACGTCCTCGGCCGCACCAACGTCAAGGTCGTCGTCATCGACCTGGGCGTCAACGACATCCTGCGCAACCCCCGGCTGGCCGACCCGCAGGCGGTCGTGGCCGGGCTGCGCACCCTCGTGGAGCAGGCCCACGCGCACGGCGTCAAGGTCGTCGGCAGCACCCTGACGCCGTTCCACGGCCACCGCGGCTACACCGACGCCCGCGAGGGCGTACGGCAGCGGATCAACGAGGCGATCCGCGGGGGCGGGGTGTTCGACGCGGTGGTCGACTTCGACAAGGCGCTGAGGGACCCGTACGACCCGCGCAGCCTGCGTCCCGACCACGACTCCGGCGATCACCTCCACCCGAGCGACCGGGGCTACCGGGAGATGGCGGAGACACTGGACCTGGAGGAACTCAAGGGCACGGTCGCGTCGGCATAGCGCCGTGGCCGCGGGCCGCCGGGGCGGCGGGGCGGCGGGGCGCCGGGGGCGGCGGGGGTCGCTCCCCCGCACCCGCCCCCGGCCGGCCCGGTACGGGCTCAGTGCCCCAGGTGACGGCCCCTGTCCCGACGCCCCTCGCGCAGCTCCGCCCGTGCGGCCCTCCGCTCCAGCTTCGCCTGCCGCCGGGCCGCCCGCGTCTCCTTGCGCTCCACACCGACCCCGCCCCAGAGGGCGAACCCGGTCACCACCACCCGAGGCGCCCCCGGGCCCGCCGGCACCCCCGTCTCCCGCTGGTCGAAACCCCCCATGATCCCGATCCCCCGGACGACGACCTCCACCCCCGGCGGCACCACGATCTGCACCCCGCCCATGATCGCCACGCAGTTGATCTCGACCTCCCCGGCGGCGAAGTCCGCCTCGCGCAGATCGATCTCCCCGCCACCCCAGAAGGCCACGCAGTGGAACCGCCGGGGCACCGTCCAGCGGCCCTTGCGCTGGAAGCCGGACATCACGGCCACGGCCCAGGCCGAGGAGTCCTCGTCGCCCACGATCCGCCCGGCCCAACTCCCGTCCGCGGCGGGCTCCTTGCGCAGCGACACCACGGGCGGCGGGGGCGTGACCCCGGCGGCCGGCAGGTCCCGGGTGACCGGCGCCAGCTCCCCGTACGTCCGCGCCCTGTACGTCTGCTCCAGCCGCTCCTCGAACTCCTCGAGGTCGAGACGGCCCTCGGCCAGGGCGTCCCGCAGGACCTCGGCGACCCGCTCCCGATCGGCGTCGGAGGCACGGAGGTCCGGGACTGCGTCGTCGGTCATGTCAGCAGCCTACGAGCTCTGCGCGCCGGGCACTACGGTCTGCCGGGGCGGCGGAGGCCCGGCGGCGGCGTCCCCCGTCGGGTACAGCATCCGGGCGATCACGGCCTCGATGTCGGGCTCGCGGACCGACAGGTCCAGCAGGGGATACTCCGCCGCGATCCGGGCGACCAGCGGAGCCGCCGATTCCGACGCCGGGAACGCCAGCCACTGCCGCGGCCCCTCCACCTTCACCACCTGCGCGCCGACCACCTCGATCGGCGGCAGCTCGCGCTCCAGGTCCACCACCAGGGTCCGCTCGCTCTCGCCCGCCTCGTGCAGCCCGGCGAGCGCGCCGTCGTAGACCAGGCGCCCGTGGTCGATGACCATCACCCGGGAGCAGAGCTGCTCGATGTCCTGGAGGTCATGGGTGGTGAGCAGGACCGTCGTGCCGCGCTCGGCGTTCAGCTCGCGCAGGAACTCCCGCACCCGCGCCTTGGAGACGACGTCCAGGCCGATCGTCGGCTCGTCGAGGTAGAGCACCTCGGGATCGTGCAGCAGGGCCGCCGCGATGTCGCCGCGCATCCGCTGGCCCAGCGAGAGCTGCCGCACGGGGACGTCCAGCAGGGCCGAGAGTTCG
Organism: Streptomyces sp. NPDC001381; assembly: GCF_042895685.1. Taxonomy (NCBI): domain Bacteria; kingdom Bacillati; phylum Actinomycetota; class Actinomycetes; order Kitasatosporales; family Streptomycetaceae; genus Streptomyces; species Streptomyces sp. NPDC001381. The sequence continues at coordinate 1,462,939 of NZ_JBIAWO010000001.1, forward strand.
AGGAGTTCGACCAGACGGTCGAGGTTCTCGCGGTAACGGCCGTCCGGGATGCGGTACATGCGGTGCATCAGCCGGTAGGAGTCGATCAGCGGAAGGTCCCACCACAGGGTCGTACGCTGCCCGAACACCACCCCGATGCGGTGCGCCAGACAGGTCCGCTCCCGCGACGGGTCGATCCCCGCGACCCGCAGCCGGCCGCCGCTCGGCACCAGGATGCCGGTCAGCATCTTGATCGTCGTCGACTTCCCGGCGCCGTTCGGCCCGATGTAGCCGACCATCTCGCCGCGCGACACGGTGAAGGAGATCGAGTCCACCGCCCGCACCTGCCGCACCTCCCGCTTCAGGAAGCCGGTCTTCCTGCGCACGTCGAAGACCTTCTCGACGCGGTCCACCTCGATGAACGCACTCTCTGCCACGGCTAACTCCCCGTACTCCGATACGACCTGAGCCCCGCCCGCCACGCCAGCCCGGCCAGGACGCAGCACACCACCGCCACCAGCGGCGGGGCGAACGCCGCCCACTCGGGCAGCCCCACGGGATACGGCCGGCCCAGCACGTGGGCGGCGGGCACCCAGTTGACGAAGGCCAGCGGGAACATGAACGTCACCCCGCGCACCAGCTCCTTGCCGAACACCGTCGGCGGGTACTGCAGCAGCGTCTGACCGCCGTACGTGAACGCGCTCTGCACCTCGGAGGCGTCCTGCGCCACGAACTGGAAGGCCGCGCCCGCCACGAACACCGCGGAGAAGATCACCCCGCCGCAGACCACCATCACCGGTACCAGCAGCACCTTCAGCGGCGTCCAGCCGACGTCCAGCGCGGCCAGCGCGTAGCCCAGCACCAGGAGCCCCTGGGTGATGCGGCCCAGTCGGCGCAGCGCGAACCGGTCCGCGGCGACCTGCGCCAGCACCGGTGCCGGCCGCACCAGCAGCGTGTCGAGCGTGCCGTCGCGCACCCGCGTGCCCAGCCGGCCCGCCGAACCGATCACCAGGTCCGCGAGCCCGAACGACGTCGCCGACAGCCCGTACAGGAGGGCGATCTCGGGCAGCGTGTAGCCGCCGAGCGTGTCCACCCGGGAGAACATCAGCAAGATCGCGACAAAGTCCAGCCCGGTCACCAGCGCCCCGCCGAACGCCGTCATCACGAACGACACCCGGTAGGCCAGCGTGGAACGGATCCACATCCCGGCGATCAGCCGGTAGGCCCGCAGCCCCTCCGTGACCCGGCGGTACCCGGTGGGCCGGACCTCCTCCGCCGGCCGGATGCCGTCACCCACCCTGCACCACCACCCGCCGAGTCGCCGCCGACTGCACCAGCCGCCCGGCCGCCAGCAGCGCCACCGCCCACACCGCCTGGAAGGCGAAGACGGGCAGCGCGTCCGCCTCCCCCATCAGCAGATCCGCGGGCATCTGCAGCTGCGCCGCCCACGGCAGCGCCCGTACGACCTCGCCGAGCCCGCCCGGGAAGGCGTTCAGCGGCAGCGTCATCCCCGAGCAGAAGATGCCGGTGACCATCAGCACCTGCAACGCTCCCTGGCTGTCCATCAGCCAGAACCCGCTCAGCGCCACCAGGAAGCGGATCCCGAAACTGACGAGCATCGCGAGCAGCAGCGCCACCGCGAACGCCAGCCACGTCACCGGATCGCGCGGAAGCGCCGACGGGAAGAACAACGCCCCGAACACGAAGGGGATCACCCCGCGCCCCAGGAGCTGGAACAGCGCCCGCCCCAGGTCGTTCGCCAGCCACCACGCCTGCAGGTCGGCCGGCCGGTACAGGTCGATCGCGATCTCACCCGTACGGACGCGTTCCATGAGATCGATCTCGAAGCCGCCGCCCTGGATGGCCAGCGTCGCGTACAGGGCCTGCCCCAGCCACACGAAGGTGACCGCCTGTGCCTGGTCATAGCCTCCGAGGTGCGGCCGCTCGTCCCACAACGCCAGGTATGTGTAGACGAGGATCAGGCCGAAAACGGTGTTGGTGAACACCCCCGCGGCAGTCGCCGCCCGATAGGTCGCGTACCTTCTGAAACCCCCCGCTGCGACGGCCGCGTACAACCGCGCCGAACCCACGGCAACCTTCCTCCTCGCCCGCTCGTCCACCTCTACGACACCGAAGCGCAGGAGCCTAGTCCGCAGGCACAGTGACGTGCTACGCGTTTTCCGGCACAACGCGTGCCGATTGCCGGGAACGGAACGCTTGGTGCGAGAGTCTTCAAGAGGGGGCGCAGAAGGCGTAACGAGGCGTACGACACGTACGACGCGAAACAGGAGTCCGAGCAGCACATGAGTGACGAGCCGCAGCCGCAGCAGCCGACCGAGGGCTGGGCACCGAGCGAACCTCCGGGGGACGCCGAGAAGCCCAAGCGCCCCAAGCGCACCGGCTGGCGGCGCCTGATCCCGACCTGGCGCATGGTGCTCGGCACCTTCGTCCTCGGTGTGCTCCTCCTCGCCGGCCTGTTCTACCTCGGCTACTCCACGGTCAAGATCCCGCCGGCCAACGCCCTCGCCACCAAGCAGTCCAACGTCTACCTGTACGCGGACGGCACCGAGATCGCCCGGGACGGCACCGTCAACCGGGAGAACGTCGACCTCTCGCAGATCTCCAAGGACGCCCAGCACGCCATACTCGCCGCCGAGGACCGCGACTTCTACACCGAGTCCGCCATCGACCCCAAGGCCATGCTCCGGGCCGGCTGGAACACCGCCACCGGCAAGGGCAAGCAGTCCGGCTCCACGATCACCCAGCAGTACGTCAAGAACTACTACCTCGCGCAGGAACAGACCGTCACCCGCAAGGTGAAGGAGTTCTTCATCGCGATCAAGCTGGACCGCGAGAAGTCCAAGGACGACATCCTCGAGGGCTACCTCAACACCAGCTACTTCGGCCGCAACGCCTACGGCATCCAGGCCGCCGCCAAGGCCTACTACGACATCGACGCCGCCGAACTCACCCCCGCCCAGGGCGCCTACCTCGCCGCGCTGGTCAACGCGCCCAGCGAGTACGACGTGATCGCGCACCCCGAGAACCGGAAGGCCGCCGAGGCCCGCTGGAACTACGTCCTGGACGGCATGGTCACCAAGGGCTGGCTCACCGAGTCCAGGCGCCAGGGCATGAAGTTCCCCACCCCGAAGGAGACCTCCGGCGCCGACACGGGCATGTCCGGACAGCGCGGCTACCTCGTCACCGCGATAAAGGACTACCTGAAGGACAACAAGATCGTCACCTCCGAGGACCTGGAGGCCGGCGGCTACCGCATCACCACCACCCTGCAGAAGAAGAAGCAGAACGCCTTCGTCGACGCCGTCGACGACCAGCTGATGGACAAGCTCGACAAGAAGAACCGCAAGGTCGACACCTACGTCCGCGCGGGCGGCGCCGCCGTCGACCCCAAGACCGGCAAGGTCCTCGCCCTGTACGGCGGCATCGACTACATCAAGCAGTACACCAACAACGCCACGCGCCAGGACTTCCAGGTCGGCTCCACCTTCAAGCCCTTCGTCCTCACCTCGGCCGTCGAGAACGACTCCACCACCCAGGACGGCCGCACGATCACCCCGAACACCGTGTACGACGGCACCAACAGGCGCCCCGTCCAGGGCTGGAGCGGCGGCACCTACGCCCCCGAGAACGAGGACTACGTCAACTACGGCAACATCACCGTGCGCCAGGCCACCGACAAGTCCGTGAACTCCGTGTACGCGCAGATGGCCGTCGACGTCGGCCCCGCCAAGGTCAAGCAGACCGCGATCGACCTGGGCCTGCCCACCGACACCCCCGACCTGCAGCCCTACCCGTCCATCGCCCTGGGCACCGCCACCGCCAGCGTCCTCGACATGGCCGAGGCCTACGCCACGCTCGCCAACCACGGCAAGCACGGCACGTACACGATCATCGACAAGGTCACCAAGGACGGCCGGGCCGTCGCCCTGCCCAAGCGGAAGACCAGCCAGGCCGTCAGCCGCGAGGCCGCCGACACCACCACCTCCGTCCTGCGCAGCGTCGTCCAGAACGGCACCGCCACCGCCGCCCTCGCCGCCGGCCGCCCCGCCGCCGGCAAGACCGGCACCGCGGAGGAGGACCAGGCCGCCTGGTTCGCCGGCTACACGCCCGACCTCGCCACCGTCGTCGCCGTCATGGGCCAGGACCCCGAGACCGCCGCCCACAAGTCCCTCAAGGGCGCCCTGGGCCTGGCCCGCATCAACGGCGGCGGCGCGCCCACCCAGATCTGGGCCCAGTTCACCAAGGAGGCCCTGAAGAACACCCCGGCCCACGACTTCGACCTCGACGTCCAGGCCGGCTCCGCGGAGACCGCCCTCCCCTCCGCCCCCTCCTCCCCGGACGCCACGACCGGCGGCCAGGACGCCACCACCGGCGGGCAGGACGACGGGCAGACGCAGGGCCAGACCCAGGGACAGACCACCGGAGGCTCGACGGACGGCGGCTCGACGACCTCCGGCACGGACACCTCCGGCGGCACGACCGACGGCGGCACCTCCACCGGCACCACCGACGGCGGCACCACCGACGGCGGCACCTCCACCGGCACCACCGACGGCGGCACCTCCACCGGCACCTCCGACGGAGGCACCACGGCCGGCACCACCGACGGCGGCACCCCGGGCGGCTCGGCGGGCACGACGACGGGCACGGGCACCCAGCTCACCACCCGCAGAGAGATCGACTAGAACGGCGGGAGGGGCCGGTGACCATGGTCACCGGCCCCTCCCGCCTTCGATTACAGGTACAGACCCGTCGTGTCCTCCGAGCCCTCGAACCGGTCCGCGGCCACCGCGTGCAGGTCGCGCTCACGCATCAGCACATAGGCCACGCCCCGCACCTCCACCTCGGCCCGGTCCTCCGGGTCGTACAGGACCCGGTCACCCGGCTCCACGGTCCGTACGTTCTGCCCCACCGCGACGACCTCCGCCCACGCCAGCCGACGGCCCACGGCCGCCGTCGCGGGAATCAGGATCCCGCCGCCGGAACGCCGCTCGCCCTCGCTCGTGTCCTGCCGCACGAGGACACGGTCGTGGAGCATCCGGATGGGAAGCTTGTCGTGCTGGGGACCGCTGTGGTCGCTTCTGTTACCGCTCACGCCTCGAACCTACCTGCCTTCGCCGTACGGTTTCGCCGCCGGGTGGGCCCTCACGGCTTCCGGCGCCGGGTGCTCAGGGCGAGCAGCCCGACCACACCGACCACGACCAGCGCGACCGGCACGACCCGCTCCAGCCGGGGCGCCCCGTCCTCGTCCACGAACTGCGCCCTGACGTCCGTCACGACCCGGTTGACCTGCACGTAGGCCTTCCCGAGGGTGTGATCGACGTTGGCGACGACCTTGGCCTTGGCGTCTCCGACGATCGTCTTGGGGTGCACCCGCACCCCGATCTCGTCCAGCGTCTCGGCCAGCACTGCGCGGCGGGCCCTGATGTCCGCCTCGATCTGCGCCGGGGTTCTGGTGTCCGACGTGTCCGCCACGGTAAGGCCTCCGAAATCACCGATGCCTGTTGCTGATACCTGATGGTGATACCTGCTGCTGATGCTTGTTCTGCACAGTCTGTCAGTTCCTGTCGTCCCCGCACTGCCAGGACCCCCGGTTACGCTGGACCGATGAGCGAGCGACTCCAGCCCGGCGACGTGGCCCCCGCCTTCACCCTCCCCGACGCCGACGGCAACGAGGTGTCCCTGTCGGACCACAAGGGCCGCAAGGTCATCGTGTACTTCTACCCGGCGGCCCTCACCCCAGGCTGCACCAAGCAGGCCTGCGACTTCACCGACAACCTCGACCTCCTGGCCGGCGCCGGCTACGACGTCGTCGGCATCTCCCCGGACACCCCCGAGAAGCTCGGCAAGTTCCGCGAGAAGGAGTCCCTGAGGGTCACCCTCCTGGCCGACCCCGACAAGACCGTCCTCGACGCGTACGGCGCCTTCGGCGAGAAGAAGAACTACGGCAAGACGTACATGGGCGTCATCCGCTCCACGATCGTGGTCGACGAGGAGGGCAAGGTCGAACACGCCCTCTACAACGTCCGGGCGACCGGCCACGTCGCCAAGATCATCAAGGACCTGGGCATCTGAGAGTCCGCCCCGCTGCCGCTGAGCGGCCCGTGCCGGTGACCCGGCGCGGGCCGCTTCACGTTGCGGGCACCACCGGTCCGTCCGCCAACCGTGTGCGGCGCGGTGACCGGCCGGCCGGAGCGCTCGTTGCCGTGAGGGGGGCTTCGACAGAGCACCATCCGGCACCCCTTGGGTGAGCCGGCCTCCGGGCGGCTCGCCCATGCGATCACGAAGGCGGGACACGATGACAGTGCAGGACACCACCATGGCGCCCTCCGAGGCGGAGCAGCGGCTGTCGCCCGTGTCCATGGACGCGGTCTGGCGGCTTCCGGTGACGGTGTGCCGCATCACCGGCTTCCTGGGCGAGCGGACGTCGGCCACCCTGCTGGAGCGGGCCGTCGCCGCGGCCGGTGGTGCTCTGGCGCCGTCCACCGTCGAGGGCAGCAGGCTGATGCCGACCGTGCGCCGTTCCCGCTCGGGCGGCTTCGCCGCGCCGGAGCTGCTGGAAGCCGTCGACGAGGTGCTGGAGGCCGTGGAGCACACGCTGGGCGTCTCCTGCCGCGACGCCGTGCCCAGCTACGGCCTCAACGTGCACAACGACGGCGACTTCTACCAGGCTCATCAGGACACCGACGGGGTCGGCTACGCCTCCGACCGTCTGCTGACCTTCGTCTACTACCTGCACGGCACACCCCGGCCCTTCCAGGGCGGCGCGTTGCGGGTGTTCGACGTGGCGCTCCCGCTGGGCGAGGACAGGGTGGGGAGGTGGGAGGACCGCACCTGGCGGGACTGGGAGCCCGAGCACGACAGCATCGTGTTCTTCCGGCCCACCGCATGGCACGAGGTCCGCGAGGTCAGCTGCCCGAGCGGACGGCCGGAGGACAGCCGCTTCGCCGTGAACGGCTGGCTGTGCCGACGCCCCGGCGGCGCCGTTGAGCAGCATGGGTGAAATAGGGGCCGGATCCGGCGCCGGCCGGTCCCTGCTGCCGGTGCGTCGTGCGCGGTCCTGGAACCGTGGTCGGAAAACACCGACATGGAAAGGATGCACAGTGATCAGGAAAGCGGCCGTCATCGCGGCAGCTGCCGGTGGTCTCGTCCTCGCCGACGCCGGCTGGGCTGTGGCCGACTCGGGCGAACAGTCCGGCTCGCCCCAAGTCGTGTGTGCCCTGGCCCAGGAGGCGGTCATGGGCGCCTGCGGCAACACGTACGTCTTCGCACCCGACATCCTGGGAAGCGTCCTCAACCTGTTCACCCCCCCTCCGGGGCCACCAGGACCTCCTCCCAGCCCGAGCGTGTAGGAGCCTTCGCGTGAACGGCCCTCGGCGCCCAGTAGAGTAGGCAGCGCTGCGGGCCCGTACCCCAGCTGGCAAGAGGGCGCCGGTTTAGGTCCGGTGTGTCGTGGGTTCGAGTCCCACCGGGCCCACCGGAAAGGCAGACCCCGCGCCTTGGTTCAGGTGCGGGGTTTCTTCTGCCCACTCAGCCGAGCAATTCCCTTACGACAGGGACGAGTTGCCGGAACGCCTTCCCCCGATGGCTGATCGCGTTCTTCTCCTGCGCGGTCAGTTCGGCGCAGGTGCGGGTCTCGCCGTCGGGCTGGAGGATCGGGTCGTAGCCGAAGCCGTTCGTGCCGGTCGGGGAGTGGCGCAGGACGCCCGGCAGCCGGCCCTCGACCACGCGTTCCGTGCCGTCGGGGAGGGCCAGGGCCGCCGCGCAGGCGAAGTGTGCGCCCCGGTGCTCGTCGGCGATGTCGGAGAGCTGGGCCAGCAGCAGGTCCAGGTTGGCCCTGTCGTCGCCGTGCTTGCCGGACCAGCGGGCGGAGAAGATGCCGGGGGCGCCGTTGAGGACGTCCACGCAGAGGCCGGAGTCGTCGGCCACGGCCGGCAGGCCGGTGGCCCGGGCGAGGGCGTGGGCCTTGAGGAGCGCGTTCTCGGCGAACGTCACGCCGGTTTCCCTGGTGTCGGGGACTTCGGGGTACGCGTCCGCGCCGACGAGGTCGTGGGTGAGGCCTGCATCGGCGAGGATCGCCCGGAGTTCGGTGATCTTTCCGGCGTTGCGGGTGGCGAGGATCAGGCGGGTCATGCCCCCCAGTATCCCGACTCGCCTCGCCCGTCCGTCACGGTGTGCAGACCTTGGTCAGTTCTCCCGCCGCGTCGGTGACGGGGCTGAGGTCGGGCGTGGTGTCGCCCTTGTCCACGGCCGTACGGACGTTGGCGACCGCCGTGCTCAGGTCGTCGACGGCCTTGTTGACGTCGGCGTTGTCGGTCTTGTCGCCGATCTTGTCGAGGTTGTTCTCGATGGAGGTGAGGGACTCCTCCAGCTGGGTCGGGTCGTTCGCGGCGCTCTCCACGGCCTGCTGGAGGTCGGTGACGCTGTCGGCGATGGCGTCGGCGGTCTGCACGCAGTCCAGGGCCTTGTTGACGGCGTCGCAGCCGGTGACGGTGAAGCCCAGGGTGAGCGCGACGGCCGCGGCGCCCGCGGCGATGGCGGTACGGCGGCCTCGGCCCCGGTGTCGGCGGCTCGCGGACATGGCCATTGCTGTGTTCCTCCCCGTTGGTGGTACTGGCGAAGACGCCGGGGGGCGCTGCCGGGTTGCGTCCGGTCAGCACCCCGCTTGGCACGCCCTTTACTTTCCGAGGACGGTATCAAGTGCCGCGCGCTGCCGTGCCGCCAGCTCCGTGCATCCGGAAACGGCCAGGTCGAGCAGGGAGTTGAGTTCCTCGCGGGCGAAGGGCTCGGCTTCGGCGGTGCCCTGGACCTCGACGAAGCGGCCGTCGCCGGTGCAGACGACGTTCATGTCGGTGTCCGCCCGGACGTCCTCCTCGTAGCAGAGGTCCAGGAGGGGGACGCCGCCGACGATGCCGACGGACACGGCCGAGACGGTGCCGGTGAGCGGCTGGCGGCCGGCCTTGATCAGCTTCTTGCCCTGGGCCCAGGTGACGGCGTCGGCGAGGGCGACGTAGGCGCCGGTGATGGCGGCGGTGCGGGTGCCGCCGTCGGCCTGGAGGACGTCGCAGTCGAGGACGACGGTGTTCTCGCCGAGCGCCTTGTAGTCGATGACCGCGCGCAGGGAGCGGCCGATGAGGCGGGAGATCTCGTGGGTGCGGCCGCCGATCTTGCCGCGGACGGACTCGCGGTCGCCGCGGGTGTTGGTGGCGCGGGGGAGCATGGAGTACTCGGCGGTGACCCAGCCCTCGCCGCTGCCCTTGCGCCAGCGCGGGACGCCTTCGGTGACGGAGGCGGTGCAGAGGACCCTGGTGTCGCCGAAGGAGACGAGGACGGAGCCTTCTGCGTGCTTGCTCCAGCCGCGTTCGATGGTGACGGGGCGGAGCTGGTCGGGGGTGCGGCCGTCGATGCGTGACATGGCGCCGAGCCTAGCCGTACCGGAGGCAGGGGCTCCTCCCCCGGTGGGAAGGAGCCCCTGTGCGGTGGGCCGGAGGCTCACATCATGTCTTCGATCTCCGCGGCGATGGGGTCGGCGTCGGTGCCGATGACGACCTGGATGGCGGTGCCCATCTTGACGACGCCGTGGGCACCGGCGGCCTTGAGGGCGGCTTCGTCGACCAGCGAGGGGTCGGAGACCTCGGTGCGCAGGCGGGTGATGCAGCCCTCGATCTCCTCGATGTTGTCGATGCCGCCGAGTCCGGCGACGATCTTCTCTGCCTTGCTGGCCATGTCGGTCTCCTCACGCACTGTTGGCCCAACTTCGCGAGCGATTGTGTCGTGCGTACCGAAAGATGACGTCACAGCAACCCAATCGTCGGTAACTGGTCTACACCACAGGACAGGCGGTCGCCAACCCATGAGCTCCGGCAGTGAGGCGAGTCCCGCCCGGGCACGGCGGCAGCGCGCGTTCCAGGGGCTGCAGAAGATGGGGCGCAGCCTGCAGCTGCCGATCGCGGTGCTGCCGGCGGCGGGCATCCTCAACCGGCTGGGGCAGCCTGATGTGTTCGGGGACGAGGGGCTGGGGTGGGACGACGTCTCGAAGGTGATGGCGGGCGCGGGCGGGGCGCTGCTCAACGGCGAGCTGGGGCTGCCGCTGCTGTTCTGCGTGGGCGTGGCCATCGGGATGGCGAAGAAGGCGGACGGGTCGACGGCGCTGGCGGCGGTGGCGGGGTTCCTCGTCTACTACAACGTGCTGCGCCAGTTCCCGGAGGACTGCCCCTCGGGGTCGGCGGCGATCCCGAACGTCGGCTGTCAGGCGACGGTGGACCAGACGGTGGTGGCGTTCACCTACCAGAACCCGGGGGTGTTCGGCGGGATCGTGATGGGGCTACTGTCGGCGTTCTTCTGGCAGCGGTACCACCGGACGAAGCTGGTGGACTGGCTGGGCTTCTTCAACGGGCGGCGGCTGGTGCCGATCATCATGGCGTTCGTGGCGATCGCGTTCGCCGCGCTGTGTCTGTGGGTGTGGCCGCCGATCGGTGACGGGCTGGAGAGCTTCAGCGACTGGCTGGACGGGCTGGACGCGTGGGGTGCGGGCATCTTCGGGGTGGCGAACCGGGCGTTGCTGGTGATCGGTCTGCACCAGTTCCTGAACGTGCCCATCTGGTTCCAGTTCGGCAGTTACACCAAGCCGGACGGGACGGTGGTGCACGGCGACATCAACATGTTCCTGGCGGGCGATCCGGACGCGGGCCAGTTCACCTCGGGCTTCTTCCCGATCATGATGTTCGCGCTCCCGGCGGCCGCGCTGGCGATCACGCACTGCGCGCGGCCGAGCCGCCGCAAGGAGGTCGGCGGGCTGATGCTGTCGGTCGCGCTGACGTCGTTCGTCACGGGGATCACGGAGCCGATCGAGTACTCGTTCCTGTTCGTGGCGCCGCTCCTGTACGTGGTGCACGCCCTGCTGACGGGTGTGTCGATGGCGGTGACGTGGGGGCTGGGGGTGCACGACGGCTTCAGTTTCTCCGCCGGGCTGATCGACTACGTCATCAACTGGAACCTGGCAACGAAGCCGTGGGCGATCGTCCCGATCGGTCTGTGCTTCGCGGCGGTCTACTACGTCGTCTTCCGTTTCGCGATCACGCGCTTCGACCTGAAGACGCCTGGCCGGGAGGCGGAGGAGGAGCGGGAGGACGTCACGAAGGCATAGCCCAAAGTAGCGGTGCGAACACAGGAACTGCGGGTTCCTTATGCCACCTTCATCGTGCTACAACATGGTCTACACCACTGAGTGGTGTAGACCACCACCCGATGGAGGAAGTCTATGAGCACCGCCACCGCGCCTACGGCGGCCCCCGCGAAGAAGTGGGGATCAGGTCTGTTCCAGGGTCTGCAGAAGGTGGGCCGCAGCCTGCAGCTTCCCATCGCCGTACTGCCGGCGGCGGGCATCCTGCTGCGCCTCGGTCAGCCCGACGTGTTCGGCAAGGACGGTCTCGGCTGGGGCAAGGTCGCGGACGTGTTCGCGACCGCCGGCGACGCCGTCTTCGCCAACCTGCCGCTGCTGTTCTGCGTCGGCATCGCCATCGGCTTCGCCAAGAAGGCCGACGGCTCGACCGCGCTCGCCGCGCTCGTGGGCTTCCTGGTCTACAAGAACGTACTGACCGCGTTCCCCATCACCGATGCGAAGATCACCAAGGGGGCGGACGTCGCCGCCACCTACAACGACCCCAAGGTCCTCGGCGGCATCGTGATGGGCCTGATAGCCGCCGTCACCTGGCAGCGCTTCCACCGCACCAAGCTCCCCGACTGGCTGGGCTTCTTCAACGGCCGCCGTCTGGTGCCGATCCTGATGGCCTTCATCGGCACCGCCGTCGGCGTCTTCTTCGGCCTGGTGTGGGAGCCCATCGGTGAGGTGATCACCAACTTCGGCGAGTGGATGACCGGCCTCGGCGCCGTGGGCGCGGGCATCTTCGGCGCCATCAACCGCGCGCTGCTCCCCGTCGGCATGCACCAGTTCGTCAACACGGTGGCCTGGCAGGAGATCGGCTCCTTCAAGGACGCCTCCGGCGCCGTCTGGCACGGTGACCTGCCGCGCTTCTTCCACGGTGACCCGACCGCCGGACAGTTCATGACCGGCTTCTTCCCGATCATGATGTTCGCCCTCCCGGCCGCCGCCCTCGCCATCACGCACTGCGCCCGCCCCGAGCGCCGCAAGGCCGTCGGCGGCATGATGGTCTCGCTGGCGCTCACCTCCTTCGTCACCGGCATCACCGAGCCGATCGAGTTCGCGTTCATGTTCATCGCGCCGGTGCTGTACGTGATCCACGCGCTGCTGACCGCCCTGTCCATGGCCGTCACCTGGTCCCTGGGCGTCCACCACGGCTTCAGCTTCTCGGCGGGCGCGATCGACTACTTCCTCAACTGGAACCTCGCCACCAAGCCCTGGATGATCATCCCGATCGGCCTGGTCTTCGCGGCGATCTACTACGTCGTCTTCCGCTTCGCCATCATCAGGTTCAACATCGCCACCCCGGGCCGCGAGCCCGAGGAGGAGGTCGAGGACCTCACCAAGGCGTAGCCGCCCGTCCGCACACGAAGGCCCCCGGAGCCCTGAACCGCTCCGGGGGCCTCGTGCGTGGGCCTAGGGGGTGTTTCGAAAGTCCCGCACAGTACCCGCGGCGCCCGGCACGCACCCTCGCCGCACCGGCCAAAGACCCAAGTAGCTCCGCTACGAGGGCCTTCGTCCGGCACGCCGAGGGCACGCACCGAACACCGCGGGCACCGCACAGGACTTTCGAAACACCCCCTAGATCTCGTACGACACCCTCGGCACCGCCAGTTCCACCGGGCCGTCGTAGACCGCGCGCGCGTCGGCGAGGTTGACCTGGGGGTCGGTCCACGGCGGGATGTGGGTCAGCACGAGCTTCCTCGCGCCCGCCCGGCTCGCCGTCTCCCCCGCCTCACGGCCGTTGAGGTGCAGGTCGGGGATGTTCTCCTTGCCGTGCGTGAAGGCGGCCTCGCACAGGAAGAGGTCGGTGTCGCGGGCGAGTTCGTCCAGCGCCGGGCTGAGTCCGGTGTCACCGGAGTAGGTCAGCGACCGGCCGCCGTGCTCGACCCGGATGCCGTACGCCTCGACGGGGTGGGCCACGCGTTCGGTGTGCACGGTGAACGGGCCGATGTCGAAGGTGGACGGCTTGACGGTGTGGAAGTCGAAGACCTCGCTCATCGAGGAGGCGGAGGGGGTGTCGGCATAGGCCGTGGTCAGGCGGTGTTCGGTGCCTTCGGGGCCGTAGACCGGCAGGGGGTCGCAGCGCCCGCCGTCGTGGCGGTAGTAACGCGCGACGAAATAGGCGCACATGTCGATGCAGTGGTCGGCGTGCAGATGGCTCAGGAAGATCGCGTCGAGGTCGTAGAGACCGCAGTGGCGCTGCAGCTCGCCCAGGGCGCCGTTGCCCATGTCGAGAAGCAGCCTGAAGCCGTCGGCCTCGACGAGGTAGCTCGAGCAGGCCGATTCCGCGGACGGGAACGACCCCGAGCAGCCGACGACGGTGAGCTTCATAAAGCAGAAACCTCCGCTGGCGGGAAATCGAGAGATAGGGGGCGACGGGGGTCGTGCGGTTCGTCGAGCGTAAGGCGCAAAACCCCGGGTCGCTCCTCCACCAGGGGCTGTTGTGGGCGAACTCACCTGTGCTGTCACCGGTTCGGCTGGAACAGCGGCGTACGAGGTGCAGGAGAGGGCGCGCGTTGACGTGCGCGCGCCGGTAACGTCGTCGTATGGACACGTCCTGGTGGCTGGCGCTCGCGGCGGTGGTACTGCTGGCGTTCGCCGCCACGCTCGTGGACGGCTGGGGGCGGGGGCGGCGCCCGCAGGGGCGCAGGACCCGGCCGCCGGGGCGGCCGGCGCGGGGGCCCGGGGCCCGGGGGCGGCCGCAGCCCGCGGAGATCTGGTGGGCGAACGTGCCGTTCGAGGACGGGCCGGCCGCGAAGGACCGGCCCTGTCTGGTCCTCGGGGTGCGCGGCGAACGGGTGACGGTCGCGAAGATCACCAGCAGGTACCGCGACGAGCGGGCCGGTGTGATCCCGCTGCCGCCGGGCGCGGTCGGTGACGCGCGGGGGCGCCCGAGCTTCCTGGAGACGGACGAGCTGCGGCAGGTCCCGGTGCGGGACTTCCGCCGCCGGGTGGGCGTGGTGGACCCGGTGCTGTGGGACCAGGTCAGGCACCTGGCGACCTGAGCCCGGTCACGGGGTGACCCGTACGGTGACGGCCCACTCCTGGACGCCCTTGCAGGAGACCTGGCCGGGCCCGGTGGCGACGGCGCACAGCGGACGGGAGGCGGTCAGCCGGGCCGTCCCGGCCGCCACCGCGTCGTAGGCGGCGACGGCGTCGCCCGGCAGGACGACGATGCCCGCGTTGGCGGGCTTCAGCACGTCGCCCGTGGCGGCGACGGTCGACCAGGGGCGTTTCGCCGTGCCGTCGAGGTTCAGGCGGAGCTGCCCGCCGACGGCCAGGCAGACGGTGCGGCCGTCGTCGGCGGTGGTGAGCTCGGCGGGCGCGGACGCCGCGCAGTCCCGGTCACCGGCCGGCGAGGACGGGGAGGAAGACGGCGGGGCCGGCGGGGCCGACGAGGACGGGGGTGCCGCGGCACCGTCGCGCTCGGTGCCGCAGCCGGCGAAGGCGAGCGTCAGCACCGCCAGGGCGAGGGTCGTGGAACGGGTCGTACGGCGCATGGAGGCCTCCTCTCCCCCTTCGACGTACCACCCGTACGTCCGGATCCGTGCCGGACGTACGGGTGACGGGGAGACCGGCCCCGGACCTCGGCCCCGGCCGCGCGCCCCGGGCCCCGGGCCCCGGGCCCGTCCTAGGCCCAGAGCTGGCCGTGGAGGGTCTCGATGGCCTCCTCGGTGGTGGCCGCCGTGTAGACGCCGGTGGAGAGGTACTTCCAGCCGCCGTCCGCGACGACGAACGCGATGTCCGCGCTCTCCCCCGCCTTGACGGCCTTCCTGCCGACGCCGATCGCGGCGTGCAGCGCCGCGCCGGTGGAGACGCCGGCGAAGATGCCCTCCTGCTGGAGGAGTTCCCGGGTGCGGGTCACGGCGTCCGCCGAGCCGACCGAGAAGCGGGTGGTGAGGACGGAGGCGTCGTACAGCTCCGGCACGAACCCCTCGTCGAGGTTGCGCAGGCCGTACACCAGGTCGTCGTAGCGCGGCTCGGCGGCGACGATCTTCACGTCGGGCTTGTGCTCGCGCAGGTAGCGGCCCACGCCCATGAGGGTGCCGGTGGTGCCGAGGCCCGCCACGAAGTGGGTGATCGACGGGAGATCGGCGAGGATCTCCGGGCCGGTCGTCGCGTAGTGGGCGCCGGCGTTGTCCGGGTTGCCGTACTGGTAGAGCATCACCCAGTCGGGGTGCTCGGCGGCGAGCTCCTTGGCGACGCGTACGGCGGTGTTGGAGCCGCCCGCGGCCGGCGAGGAGATGATCTCGGCGCCCCACATCGCGAGCAGGTCCCGGCGCTCCTGCGAGGTGTTCTCCGGCATCACGCACACGATGCGGTAGCCCTTGAGCTTGGCCGCCATGGCGAGGGAGATGCCGGTGTTGCCGGAGGTCGGCTCCAGGATCGTGCAGCCCGGCGTCAGACGGCCGTCCTTCTCCGCCTGCTCGATCATGTACAGGGCGGGGCGGTCCTTGACCGAGCCGGTGGGGTTGCGGTCCTCCAGCTTCGCCCAGATGCGGACGTCGGGGGACGGCGACAGCCGCGGCAGGCGCACCAGAGGGGTGTTGCCCACCGCGGCCAGCGGGGAGTCGTAACGCATGACCGGGTCTGCCGGCCTAGGCCATGCCGCCGGCCACGGCCGGCAGGATCGTCACGGTGTCGCCGTCGGCGAGCTTGGTGTCGATGCCGTCGACGAAGCGGACGTCCTCGTCGTTCAGGTAGACGTTGACGAAGCGGCGCAGCTGGCCGCCGTCCACGATGCGGGCCTGGATGCCCGCATGCCGGGTCTCGAGGTCGGTGAACAGGTCGGCGAGGGTGTCACCGCTGCCCTCCACCGCCTTCTGACCGTCGGTGTACTGGCGGAGGATGGTCGGGATGCGGACCTCGATGGCCATGGCTCAGGGCTCCTGTCGGGAGGTGGTGTGGGCAGCGCGGGATACGTGCGTGTGAGACAGCGCCGCGGCTCACGGCCGTACGGCGAGCAGGGGCCTGCGTCAACAGATGGCGCTGGCGAGCCTGCACAGGTCGACGTGCAGCCGCGCCACGAGCAGTGCGCCCGGCGTCTTTATGCTCACGTCGTTCAAAACCATGGGCTCATCGTATCGATTCCCGTCCCGCCTCCCGGAATGTGATCCCATATGGCGGACGGAATCGGGCCACCCAGTGAGACCGGACAGGTCGGGGCGGTCAGGCGGACCGCCGTCGGACCAGCCGGGTCGGCACCACCACGGAGGCCTCGGGGCCGGTGTGTTCGAACAGCAGCCGGGCCATGCGGCGGCCCATCTCCCCGACGTCCTGGTGGACGGTGGTCAGGGGCGGGTCGGTGGTCTCGGCGATGGACGTCAGGTCGTCGAAGCCGACGACGGCCACGTCCTCGGGCACCCGCCGCCCTCGCTCGCGCAGGGTCTGCAGGGCTCCGGAGGCCATGAAGTCCGAGGCGACGAAGACGGCGTCGAGGTCCGGGCAGCGGTCCAGCAGGGCGGCCATGGCGTCGGCGCCGCCCTGACGGCTGTAGTCGGCCCGCTCGACGAGGTGGGACGTGGCGTCCGGCAGGACGTCCCGGTAGCCGGCGAGGCGGTCGGCGGCGGAGTTCTCCTGGTCGTAGGGTCCGGCGACGGTGGCGATGCGGCGGCGGCCGAGGGAGACGAGGTGGCGGACGGCCTGGCGCGCTCCCCCGCGGTTGTCGCCGTCGACGTAGGCGTGTCCGGGGACGGTGTCGCCGTCCCGCAGCAGGGGACGGCCGCCGAAGACGGCGGGGATGTCGAGCCGGCCGATCATCGTGTGGAGCAGGTCGCCGGGGCGCAGCGAGAACAGCACGGCGCCGTCGACATGGCCGCCGCCGAGGTAGTCGGCCACCCTGGCCCGGTCGTCCGGTTCCTCCAGGAGGAGCAGGACCGCCTGGGCGCCGTGTCCGGCGAGTTCGCGGCGCACCCCGCGCAGCAGGAGGTCGAAGAACGGGTCGAGGAAGAGCCGGCCCTCCGGCGGGGTCGCGACGACCGCGACGGCGTTGGTGCGGCGGGTGACCAGTTGCCGGGCGGCCTGGTTGGGGACGTACCCCAGCGCGGCGATCACCGCACGGACCCGGGTGGCGACCTCGGCGCTGACCCGGGCCTCTCCGTTGACCACCCGCGACACGGTCGACCTCGACACCCCGGCCTGCCGGGCCACGTCCTCGAGGGTGGGCCGCCGTAAGTTCGCCGTCGTCCGTTGCGTCAACACCGTCTCCGTGGGGTCCCGTTGTGGAAGCGCTTGCCGGAAACGGTAGCCGAGGCGGCCGTGCGGATCAGTAGGCCTCGACGACCCGCACGTCCTCCTCCGTCACCACGCCGTCCACGATCCGGAACGAGCGGAACTGGAAGTCGCCCAGGCCGTCGGTGTCGGCGGTGGAGACGAGGACGTAGTGGGCGGCGGGCTCGTTGGCGTAGGAGATGTCCGTGCGGGAGGGGTGGGCCTCGGTCGCGGTGTGGGAGTGGTAGATGACCACCGGCTCCTCGTCGCGGTCGTCCATCTCGCGGTAGAGCTTGAACAGGTCCCCGGAGTCGAACTCGTAGAACGTGGGCGACATGGCCGCGTTCAGCATCGGGATGAAGCGCTCGGGGCGGTCCGATCCCGCCGGGCCCGCGATGACGCCGCACGCCTCGTCGGGGTGGTCCTTGCGCGCGTGCGCGACGATCTGGTCGTACAGGGCCTGGGTGATGGTCAGCATGCTGGTCAGGATAAGCAGAGGGGCCGCCCTGTACCGAAGTGCGGTACGGGGCGGCCCGTATGCCGGACGTCCTGAGCGGCTGCCGCGGCGGGGCGCCACGAGTGCTCCGTGCGGCCGGACGTCCTGGGGAGGATCAGCCGATCTTCTCCAGCTCCGGCTCGCGACGGCTCGCGACCTCCGGGTTGCGGCCCTTGAGCACGGCCCAGCCGATGCCGAGCGCGGCGGCCCAGCCGGCCATCACGTACAGGCAGATGCGGGAGTCGGCGTCGTAGGCGATGAGGCCGGTGACGAACAGCAGGAAGACGATGGCCACCCAGCTGAACGCGGCGCCGCCCGGAGCGGGGAAGGAGGACGCGGGCAGCCGGCCCGCGACGACCGCGCGGCGGTAGCGGACGTGGCTGACCAGGATCATCAGCCAGGTCCAGATGCCGGCCGCGGTGGCGACGGAGGTGACGTACGCGAAGGCCTTCTCCGGGACGACGTAGTTCAGGACCACGCCGATGCCCATGAAGAGGACCGAGACCGTGATGCCGAAGGCCGGGGTCTTCGTCGAGGACAGCTTCCTGAAGGCGCCGGGGGCCTCGCCGCTGTCCGCCAGGGTGCGCAGCATGCGGCCGGTGGAGTACATGCCCGAGTTGCAGGAGGACAGGGCCGCGGTGAGCACGACGAAGTTGACGATGCCCGCGCCCGCCGGGATGCCGATCCTGGCGAAGGCCTCGACGAAGGGCGAGACACCGGGGGCGAACTCGGTCCACTTCACGACGCAGAGGATGACGGTGAGCGCGCCGACGTAGAACAGCGCGATGCGCCACGGGAGGGTGTTGATGGCCTTGGGGAGCGTCTTCTCGGGGTTCTCCGACTCGCCCGCGGTGACGCCGACCAGCTCGACGGCGAGGTAGGCGAACATCACGCCCTGCAGGGTCATCAGGGAGGAGCCGATGCCCTTGGGGAAGAAGCCGTCGAACTGGTAGAGGTTCGCGACCGACGCCGTGTCACCGGCGGCGCTGAAGCCGAAGGTGAGCACGCCCAGGCCGATGACGATCATGCCGATCAGGGCGGTGACCTTGACCATCGAGAACCAGAACTCCAGCTCGCCGAAGAGCTTCACGGAGATCAGGTTGACCCCGAAGAGGATCACCAGGAAGACCAGGGCCGTCACCCATTGCGGGACGTCCGGGAACCAGTAGTGGACGTAGATCGCGGCGGCCGTGAGCTCGGCCATGCCGGTGACGACCCACATCAGCCAGTACGTCCAGCCGGTGAAGTAGCCGAAGAACGGGCCGAGGAACTCACGGGAGTACTCGGCGAAGGAGCCCGAGACCGGGCGGTAGAGCAGGAGCTCACCGAGCGCCCGCATGATGAAGAAGACGATCGCGCCCGCGAGGGCGTACATCAGGATCAGGCTGGGACCGGCCTTGGCGATGTTCGCCCCGGCTCCCAGGAAGAGGCCGACGCCGATGGCGCCGCCGATCGCGATCATCTGGACCTGACGGCTGCCGAGCCCGCGCTCGTACCCCTCTTCGGACTCTGCGGAGGTCTTCTCCGTGTTGACCTGAGCGGAGGTCATGGTGTGGTGCGCCTTTCTCCATGCCGACCCGGGCCTCTCGTCGGCCTCGGATCGGGTTTCGATCCCCCCGGATTGATGGAGCTGGGCGGGCTACGCGGGCCCGCCCGTGCCTGGCCGACGATGGTCGGCTCGGTGGCGCACCCGGCGGAACATACGGGTGGTGTTCGCCGGGCGGTCGTGAAGATTTATCACGGCTGAAATATTGATCGCCCGGGACGGGTGTGGCGCACGACACAGGGAGAAGGGGATGAATCAGACACAAAGAGGACACTCCCGGCCGTCGCGGTGATGCGATCGTTATCCGGATTTGAGCGTCCTCTGAGCGAACACGAAGCGCCCGCACAACGGGCGCGAAAACGGCACAGACTACGGCAGAAGGGTGGTCACGAGGGTTTCCTGGAGTCCGCCCAGCCACAGGTACGCCATCACCATCGGCTTGCGCGGGTCGTCGTCGGGAAGCCGGTAGAGGACGTCGGTGTCCTCCTCGTCGGTGATCTCCAGCCGGGCCCCGATCGCCAGCCGCAGGTCGTTGAGAGCGCCGAGCCACTGCTGGGACTCGCGCGGCGCCAGCTCGAGCACCGCCCCGCCGGCGGCGGCCGCCTCGGAGGCCAGCGCGTCCAGCGAGCGGATCACCGCGAGGGCGTTGTCGCGCTTGCCGGCCCGCAGGTCGTTCTCGGTGTAGCGGCGGAACTCGGCGGAGTGCTCCTTCTGCTCGTCCGCCTGCTTCGGCCCCTGGGTGCCCTCCGGGTCGGTGTAGGCGTCCGGGAACAGGCGGCGCAGGACGGGATCGGCGGGGGGCTCGCTCGGCCCCTCGGCGAAGAGCTCGGCGAGCGGGTCGTCGGGGGCGTCACCGGCGGGGCCGGGGCCGATCAGCTCCAGGAGCTGCACGGCCAGCGACCGGATGATCGAGATCTCGACGTCGTCGAGCGCGACGGCCGCGCCGCCGCCGGGGAGCGGTTCGAAGTGTCCAGGCATCAGTGAGGAGGCTACTTCCGGTCCTGCTGGAGGGTGGCCCACAGTCCGTAGCCGTGCATGGCCTGCACGTCGCGTTCCATCTCCTCGCGAGAGCCGCTGGAGACGACCGCCCGGCCCTTGTGGTGGACGTCGAGCATGAGCTTGGTGGCCTTGTCCTTGGAGTAGCCGAAGTACGTCTGGAAGACGTACGTCACATAGCTCATGAGGTTGACCGGGTCGTTGTGGACGATCGTGACCCAGGGGACGTCCGGCTCGGGGACGGCGAAGACCTCCTCCGCCGACTCGGTGCGTTCGATCTCTAGGGGAGCGGGTGACGTCACAAGGCCCATGCTGCCACGAGCCCTACAAATCGTCACACTGACGCAAAGGGGTGTAGCATCCTTGCCATGAACACAGCGGACCTTGGGCTGCCGGTGGACGTCCCCTCCACGGCGCTCTTCACGGACCAGTACGAGCTGACGATGCTGCAGGCCGCCCTGAGGGCCGGAACGGCCGAGCGGCGCAGCGTGTTCGAGGTCTTCACCCGGCGGCTGCCGGAGGGACGGCGCTACGGCGTCGTCGCGGGCACCGGGCGGGTCCTGGACGCCGTCGAGAACTTCCGCTTCGACGCCGGCGTCCTGCGCTTCCTGCGCGAGCGGGGCATCGTCGACGCGGAGACGCTGGACTGGCTGGCCGGCTACCGGTTCTCGGGTGACATCTGGGGCTACCCGGAGGGCGAGGTCTACTTCCCCGGCTCCCCGGTCATGCGGGTGGAGGGCACGTTCGCCGAGTGCGTGCTCCTGGAGACCGTGATCCTGTCCATCCTCAACCACGACTCCGCGATCGCGGCGGCCGCCTCCCGGATGTCCTCCGCCGCGGGAGAGCGGCCGCTGATCGAGATGGGCGCCCGCCGCACCCATGAGCTGGCCGCGGTCGCCGCCGCCCGCGCCGCGTACATCGGCGGCTTC
Source organism: Streptomyces sp. NPDC001381 (assembly GCF_042895685.1). Classification (NCBI taxonomy): domain Bacteria; kingdom Bacillati; phylum Actinomycetota; class Actinomycetes; order Kitasatosporales; family Streptomycetaceae; genus Streptomyces; species Streptomyces sp. NPDC001381. Next base: position 1,484,280 of record NZ_JBIAWO010000001.1, read on the forward strand.
ACCACCACCTCCGACCTGGCCGCGGGCTTCCGCTACGGCATCCCGACGGTGGGCACGAGCGCCCACGCCTTCACCCTGCTGCACGACAGCGAGCGGGACGCCTTCCGGGCCCAGGTCGACTCCCTCGGCCGGGGCACCACCCTGCTCGTCGACACCTACGACGTCGCCGAGGCCGTCCGGATGGCGGTGGAGGTGGCCGGGCCCGAGCTGGGCGCGGTCCGCATCGACTCCGGCGATCTGCTCCTCGTCGCGCACCGGGTGCGCCAGCAGCTGGACGAGCTGGGGGCGACGGACACACGGATCATCGTCACCTCCGACCTCGACGAGTACGCCATCGCCTCGCTGGCCGCGGCGCCCGTGGACGCGTACGGCGTCGGGACGCAGCTGGTGACCGGGTCCGGGCACCCGACCTGCTCGATGGTCTACAAACTGGTCGCCCGCGCCGAGTCCGCCGATCCGAAGGCCCCCCTGGTGCCGGTGGCGAAGAAGTCGTCCGGCGGCAAGACGTCCATCGGCGGGCGCAAGTGGGCGGCGCGGCGGCTGGACGCGGACGGGGTCGCGGAGGCCGAGGTGATCGGCACCGGCCCGGTGCCCGCCTCGCTGGCCGACCGCCTGCTGCTGGCGGAGCTGGTCAAGGGGGGCGCGACGGTCGCCCGCGAGCCCCTGGACGTCGTACGCGACCGGCACGCGGCGGCGCGCGCCAACCTGCCGCTGTCCGCCACCCAGCTCTCCCGCGGCGAGCCCGTCCTGCCGACCGAGTACCTCCAGGACCGCTAGGCCCTGCCCTCACCTTCCGGTCCTCCGGAACCGCGAGGGCCGCAAGGGCCGCCAGGGACCGCAAGGGCCGCCAGGGCCGCAGGGGCCCCGCCCCCGGGTGGCGCCGCCGCCCTCGGGGGCCGGGCCCTCCTTGCCCGGCACTGTCGCCCGGCCCGGAAAATCTCTAGGCTTGCTTACTTCACCCAGAGTCGAAGGACACCGACCATGCGCCGCGCCTTGATCGTCGTAGACGTGCAGAACGACTTCTGCGAGGGGGGCAGCCTCGCGGTGGCCGGGGGTGCCGATGTCGCCGCCGCGATCACCGAGCTGATCGGGCAGGCCCCCGCCGGGTACCGGCATGTCGTGGCCACCCGCGACCACCACATCGCCCCCGGCGGCCACTTCGCCGACAACCCCGACTACGTCCACTCCTGGCCCGCGCACTGCGTCGCCGGCACGGAGGGGGTCGGGTTCCACCCGAACTTCGCCCCGGCGGTCGCCTCCGGCGCCATCGACGCCGTCTTCGACAAGGGCGCCTACGCGGCCGCGTACAGCGGCTTCGAGGGCGCCGACGAGAACGGCGTCACGCTGGGCGACTGGCTGCGGGCCCGGCACATCGACGAGGTGGACGTGGTCGGCATCGCCACCGACCACTGTGTCCGGGCCACCGCCCTGGACGCGGCCCGCGAGGGCTTCCGCACCCAGGTCCTGCTCGACCTCACGGCCGGAGTCGCCGCGGAGACGACCGAGCGGGCCCTGGAGGAGCTGCGCGAGGCCGGGGTGGAGCTGACCGGGAAGCCGGTCGTGCACTGAGCCCTCCGGGAGCGGCCGGCCAGGGCCTGCTGCGAAAGTGGCGCCGCCGCCCGAAGTGCGGCCGCGCGGCGCCGTGCGACCCCTCCCTAGGCCGCCGCGCCTCTCAGCAGTGACCTGATCGGACGCCACAGTTCCGGGACCGTCACCGGGGTGAGCACCGTGTCCTGGGCCGCGCGCCATATCAGGCCGTCCGGGTGGTGCAGTACGGCCGTGATCTCGTCCGGCGTCGGCGGCGCCCCGTTGCCGCGGAGGTAGACCGCGCGCAGACCGAGGTTGCGCAGCCGGGTCAGGGCCCGCGCGCGGTTCTGGGCATGGACGAGGACCCGTACGCCCGAGGAGTCCGGGTGGGCGGGGCTGGGGAGGTTCAGGGCCACCACCACTCTGCCGTTCGGCAGCTTGCAGAACCCTCCTGCGGCCATGCGGTCACACCCCCGTGCGAGTCGGTGTCGAGGTCGGCGTCAATAAGGGAAACACAGGAGGCACCTAAACACGATCGGCGGCAACCCGCCAGGGGTTGCCGCCGATACGCTTCTGACCTGCGATTATGCAGACTACTTCGCCGACGGGCCGACCTTGACCGTGACCGTCGAACCACTCAGGGGCTCGTTGACGATCTTGATCGAGGTGTTGGTGTCAGTGATCTTGACGCCGGCGAGCGGGTTCGACGCGTCGTAGTACGTCGACCTGCCGTCGTCGAAGACCGGGACGCCCGGACGGGACTTGATCTTGGTCGCGACGTCCGCCTTGTGCAGCGTGATCGCGTCCGTCGGGTACCAGCTGAAGGTGGAGTCGAAGGCCTGGATGCGGTTGCGCATCAGGGTGCCGTCGGCCCACTTCAGCGGGGTGGGGTGCGAGTCGACCGGGAGGATCAGGCCCTCACCCGGGTGGGCGCTGGTGTTGTCGTCCGCCTGGGAGGTGTCCCACTTCCAGATCAGCAGACCGTTCTGGTACGCGTAGTGCTCCACCCAGTCCGGACGGGTCGTCGAGAAGCCGTAGTTGTACGGGCCGACCTTGAGGGTCTTGTCGTACGACACGTACTGCCGGTTCTCGGCGATGTAGTACTGCTCGTAGTCGTCCGTGATGGACGCGCCGATGCGGGAGAAGCCGTTCGCCGTCCAGGCCGCGTCGGCGGTCTCCGCGTTGTCGGAGAACAGGGTCGCGCCGTCGGCGGTCACCGTGATCTCGTCGGCCGCGAAGCCCTTCTGGGCCACGCCGCCGTCGGTGGCGTAGCGGAAGCGCAGGCTGATCTGCTTGCCCGCGTAGGCGTCCAGCGGGAACGTCAGCTTCTGGTAGGCGGCCACCGTGCCGGTGAGGGCGGGCTTGTCGCTGCCGTCACGCGGGATGGCGGTGCCGTCGGCCAGGGTGCCGTCGATCGGCGTGTAGCTGGCGCCGCCGTCGGTGGAGACCTCGGTGTACAGGTAGTCGTAGTCCTGCTCGATGTCCCACCAGCCGTCGAGCGTCAGGGACGCCGACGTCTTGCCGGTCAGGTCGACCGTGCGGGTCAGCGTGTTGCGCAGGTCGTCGCCGCTGCCGCTCCACCACTGCGTGGCACCCTGCGCCGGGGCGACCACCTCGGTGGTGACCGTCTTCTCCGGCAGCTGGACCACGAGGGCCTGCGGGTTCTTGGTGTTGTACTCCGCGACGCCCAGCTTGTGCGTCGACTTCTTGCCGGCCGCCGCGACGTCGTAGTCCAGCCAGCCCAGCTGCAGCTTGTCCCAGGCGTTCATGTCGCCGGGGAGGTCGCCGATGGACTCCTTGCCGGTGCCCAGCCAGGAACCGGAGGACATCAGGGTCCAGAAGCCGGTGGAGTTCTCGCCGCCGCCGGTGGTGTCGTACTCGTCGGGCAGGCCGAGGTCGTGGCCGTACTCGTGGGCGAAGACGCCCAGGCCGCCGTTCTCCGGCTGGATGGTGTAGTCGCCGACCCAGATGCCCGTGTCGCCGATCTGCGTGCCGCCGAGCTTGTTGCTGTCCGGGCCGGTGGCGCCGGCGTCGGTACCGAAGGCGTACCAGCGGTGCGCCCAGATGGCGTCCTCGCCCTGTGCGCCGCCGCCCGCGGACTCGTCCTCGCCGGCGTGCACGATCTGGAAGTGGTCGATGTAGCCGTCGGACTCGTTGAAGTCGCCGTCGCCGTCGTGGTCGTAGCGGTCCCACTGGTCGAACTCGGCCAGCTCCGCCTTGATCTCGGCGGCCGTGTCACCGGCGGCCTCGCGCTCGGCGACCCAGGCGTTGACACCGTCCTGGACGGCGTACCAGGCGCCGGTGGGGGCGTCGTTGGAGCCGTAACGGGCCTCGTTGTAGGGCACCTTGACCCAGTCGGTCACTTCGCCCTCGACCGAGTAGCGGCCCGAGGACTGCTTCTCGTAGTACTTCTTCAGCGACTCGGTCTTCTTGCCGGTGCCGAAGTACAGCTCCTCGAAGTGCGCCTGGTCGTAGTCCGCCTGCCAGGCCGTGGAGTTGTCCTTCGTGCGGTCCGGCGCGGCTATCTGGTTGTGCAGCGGGCCGACGGTGCCGCCGTAGCGGCTGTCGATCTGGTCGCCGAACTCGACCAGGATGGTGAAGATCTTGTCGGTCTTCTCCCGGCCGAGCTCGACGTACTTGCTGTCGCCCTTGCGGCTGTCGAGCCTGACCACCTTCGAGCCGTCACGGTCCTTGACCGTGGCCTCGCCGGATATGACCTGCTTGAGGGCCTCCTCGCGCTGCGCCTCCTGCGTCTTGCTGAGCGGGCCGTCGAAGTCGTGCTCCTTGGCCTTGGCCGGCTGCGGGTCCTGCCGGTCCACCGCCGCCGCTCCCGCCGCACTGCCCTCGGCGGCCTGCGCCACGGCGAACGTCGTGAACGTCGCCGAGGCCGCCGCGAGGGCGACGACCGTCGCGGCCGTCCTGAACGTCCAGGATCTACTGGTCACTTGATGTCCTCCCACTCACGCGCCCGTCCGCGCGGAAGGGGGTCCCCTGTCAAGGAAAATCCGCGCGCGGTTATACGCGTGTAGTCAAGTGACGCCATTTGACTACTGGTTTACGAGAAAAAACAGACCTTGACTTGGACAGATCAAGTGCATTAATGAGAGCCGGTGTTCGCATTGCGGACACATGACCGTAACGTGACCGGCCGCCGAAGGCTTCGAACGGGCGCGCGGGACAGTCCACTTGCTGGACGCCATGACTCCGTGCGCCCCCTGTGCACCGGCACCGTGGGTTAGGTCACGCTTACCGTTCGTTCCGCTCGGGCATGCAGCCGTTAGAGTCGAGATCTCCCCCGCTTCCGAGGACACGATTGCCATGCCTCGTCCGACTGTCGCACAGCTCACGTACGGTTCCTGCACCGTCATCTTCTCGACGCTCGCCATGCTGCTGCTGTCACAGACGAGTTCGGGACCCGGGATCGCGGTCGTCGCCGTCGCCGCACTCGCGCTCGGCGTGCTCGTCGCGCTGACGGTGCCGGTGACGCGGTCGTCGCCCGCCCCCGTGGCCCCGCAGCAGCCGGCGGCGCCCGAGCCGGTGCCCGTACCCGCCTCCGTCGCCGCGGCGTCCGGCGCACCCGAGCCCGTCCGGGAACCCACGGCGCCCTGAACGACCCGGTGGAGGGCCCGTGCCGTGCGGCGCGGGCCCTCCACCGCGCCGTGGCCCGCCCGCCGGTGCGTCAGGTCGTGCTGACCACCACCGTCTTGGCCGCCTTGTCGTGCAGGCCCTGCTTGTAGGGCTTGTCGAAGAAGCTCCAGCCGCCCGCGATCGCGGTCCAGACGCAGGCGCAGCAGAACGCGAACGGAACCCACAGCACCAGGGCGCGGATCAGCGAGGTCTGCACGGACGGCGTGGAGCCGTCGTCCAGGTTGGCGACCCGCATGCCGAGCCACTTCTTGCCGAGGGTCTGGCCGGTGCGGGCGATCAGGATCGTGTCGTACGCGACGTAGAGGACGACCGTGATGACCTCGCGTCCGAAGGTCTTGCCGAACTCGATCTCGTCGGCGTCGACGGTGTACTGGTCGACGCGGAAGGCCCACACCAGCAGCGCCACCACGATGTACACGAGGACCATGTCGATGATCCGGGCGAGCGTGCGCTTGCCGCTGTCGGCGAGCGGGGCCATACCGGCGAGCGGATCGGGCGGGTAGCCGCCGTACGCGTCACCGCCCTGACCCCCGTAGGGGCCGCCGCCCGCGTAGGGGCCGCCGCCTCCCGAGTAGGGCGGGGGCGGTTCCCCGTCGTACGGGGTGTCGTACGGCGAGCCGCCCCGGCCCTGGCCGGACGAGGGCGGCGGGCCCTGCGGGGGCTCCCGCGAGGGCTCCTGCGGCGGCTCCTGCGGGGGCTGTTTCCGGAGCGGGTCCTCCTCCGGCGGGCCGCCGGAGCCGGGGGGCGGTTCGGTGGTCATGGCCCGAGTGGAACCCGCGGCCCAGGCCGCCGCATCCGGCGAGCGGCCGTACGGGTGTTGCCGCCGGGGCGCGGGTGTGCCCGTACGGTTGTCGCCGAAGGACACGGGTGTGCCCCGTACGGCTGTCGCCGCGAGGGCGGGGTGCCCCTACGGGTGTCAGCCCGCCACGAAGGTGTGGGCGGCCTTGTCGTGCCAGCACTGCCGCCACGGCTTGTCGAACAGACCCCATACGACGCCCACGACACCGATCACGAGCAGCCCGGGCACGCTGTAGACCAGCCAGCGACGCAGGGCGGCCCCGAAGGACGGGGGCTCGTGGCCCTCGATGTCCCGGACCTCCAGACCGAGCAGTTTCTTGCCCAGGGTGCGCCCCCACCGGGCGGTGGGCAGGGCCTCGTACACGATCCCGAAGACGAGGAGGACCGCGAGGACGATGCCGAGGTAGACGGAGGTCGTGCCGTCGAGCAGCCACACGGTGACGGTCTGTCCGGTGAGCTCGGCCTCGTCGATCTTGTCGTTGACGTGGTCGACGGCCTTCAGGCCGAGCGGCACGGCCGCGGCGGAGGTGACGGCGGCGAGGACCAGCGTGTCGACGAGCCGGGCGGCGAACCGCTTCCCGAGCCCGGCCGGCCGGGCGGCCGCCTGCCGGCGCGCGGCCGCCTGGAAGATGTCCTCCACGGGCGGCTTCCAGGGCGCGGGCTGCTCGTCGGCCCCCGCCAGCCGGTGCACCTGCTGGGCCCACGAGGACTGCCCGCCGCCCGGACCGGCGGCCATGGGCGTGGACGCGGGCGCGGGCGCGGGTGCCGGGGCGGGTGCCGGAGCGGACTGCTGCGGGACGCCCTGCGCGGCCTGCGGGGCCCCGGCGAGGCCACCCGTCTGCCCGGCGGCGGGCGGGAATCCCACGGGGCCCTGCTGGGCGGGGCCCTGGAGTCCCGGGGTGGCCTGCGCCTGGGCCGCCTGGGCGGCGGCCGCCCGCTCGGCGGCGGCCTTGCCCGCGGCGAATCCCGGCTTGGCGGTGGTGGGAGCGGGGTGGGCGGGGGCCGCCGCGTCCGCGCCGCCCGGAGCCGTGACGGGTCCCGCCGGACTCGGGCCGCCCGCGCGCGGGTTCGGGGGGCCGAAGGTCATCGTGCTCGGGTCGGGTGCGGTGCCGGCGGACGGGCCCGCGGCCGCGTCCCTGGACGTGGGGCGGCGGAAGACGAACGTGCCGCCCGACGCCACGTCACCCGCGCCGGCCTCCGGCTCCGCCGGGGGGATCGTCGCCGTGCCGTCCGTGCTGGCCGACCGGCCGTCGGGCTGGGCCGGAGCCGCCGGACCGGGAACCCCGGGCCGCTCCGCGGACCCCGGCTGGGGACCGCCGGTCAGCCGGGATCTCGGATCGGCCTCGGGTGCCGCGCCCCAGGAGATCCGGCGGTCCTGGTCGCCGCCGAAGCCGGACTGGTGGGAGCGGTCGGCGCCCCAGGCCGAGGCGGGCTCGGGGCGGCCGCCGCCGTACTGCTGCGCCGGGTCGGGGTCCTCGTCGAAGAAGTGCGGGCCGGTCTCCTCCACGGGCGACGCCGGAGGGGTGAGCGGCGCGCCGTCCGACGGGGCCGGGCGGCTGGTGCCCGGTACCCAGGCGGAGCCGTTCCAGTACCGGACATATCCGGGAATGGACGGGTCCGGGTAATACCCCTCGCGGGGCCTGTCGTCGCCGGGTGCCGGGGTTGGGGCGCTCATGTCCGTCGTCCCGTATCTGCTCGGAGGTGGGATGGGGGCATCCACATCTATCAGACGGACGCAACCCCCACCGCCACTCCCGCCGTACCCGCCCCTTTCCGGGCAACCCCGTGCACTCCCTTCACACGTTCGGAACCGTCCGCCGCGGGTTCAGCCGTCGGAACGCGCGAAAAAAGTTCGGCGAACCCGCGTAATACTCCGCATCCCTAGCGCTCTCTCCCTCCGTACACATCCGTACCGAGAGGAGAACGACCATGCATCACACCGTGGTGGAGCGCGAGCTGGAGCTGAAGCTGATCCTGTCGCCGGAGCGCAGCATCCCCGTCCCGGCCCGGCTGGGCTACCGGGTCGACGACCCGTTCGCCGTGCACGTCACCTTCCACATCGACTCCGAGCACCCCGTGCACTGGACCTTCGCCCGCGAACTGCTGGTGGAAGGCGTGTTCCGGCCGTGCGGTCACGGGGACGTACGGGTGTGGCCGACGAAGGCGGAGGGGCGCAGCGTCGTGCTGATGGCGCTCAGCTCTCCCGGCGGCGAGGCCCTCCTCCAGGCCCCGGCCGCCCAGGTCTCGGCCTGGCTGGAGCGCACGCTGCGGGTGGTGCCCCCGGGGTGGGAGGGCGAGCGGCTCGGTCTCGACGAGGGGCTCGCCGAACTGCTCGCGCCGACCCCGGCGGACGATCCGTGGCCACGCGGCCCGTGGCCGGCGGACGAGGCGAAGGAGGGTGAGTGAGCCGTCCGGGTCCGGGAACCTCAGAACAGCTTGCCCGGGTTGAGGATCCCCAGCGGGTCGAACACCTGCTTGACCGCCCGCTGCATCTCCAGCCCCACCGGGCCGATCTCGCGCGCCAGCCACTCCTTCTTCAGGACGCCCACGCCGTGTTCGCCGGTGATCGTGCCGCCGAGTTCCAGGCCGAGGGCCATGATCTCGTCGAAGGACTCGCGGGCACGGCGGCACTCGTCGGGATCCTGCGCGTCGAAGCAGACGGTGGGATGCGTGTTGCCGTCGCCGGCGTGGGCGACGACCCCGATGGTCAGCCGGTGCTTCTCCGCGATGCGCTCCACGCCCTCGATCATGTCGCCGAGCCGCGACCGGGGCACACAGACGTCGTCGATCATCGTCGTGCCCTTGACGGCCTCCAGGGCGACGAGCGACGACCGGCGGGCCCGCAGCAGGAGTTCGGACTCCGCCGCGTCGTCCGCGGGGACCACCTGGGTGGCGCCCGCCTCCTCGCACAGCGCCCCCACGGCGGCGAGGTCGGCGGCCGGGTCGGAGGTGTCGAAGGCGGCCAGCAGAAGGGCCTCGGTCGACTCCGGCAGACCCATGCGCGAGAGGTCGTTGACCGCCTTGACCGTCGTACGGTCCATCAGCTCCAGCAGGGACGGCACATGCCCTCCCGCCATGATCCGGCACACCGCGTCGCAGGCGGCGGCCGCCGAGGCGAACTCGGCCGCCAGCACCAGCTGCCGGGGCGGCTGCGGCCTGAGGGCCAGGACCGCCCGTACGACGATGCCGAGCGAGCCCTCGGAGCCCACGAACAGGCGGGTCAGGTCGTACCCGGCGACGCCCTTGGCGGTACGGCGCCCGGTGGACATCAGCCGTCCGTCGGCCAGCACCACGTCGAGCCCCAGCACGTACTCGGCCGTCACCCCGTACTTCACACAGCACAGGCCGCCCGAGGCCGTGCCGATGTTGCCGCCGATGGTGCACGTCTCCCAGCTGGAGGGGTCGGGCGGGTAGCACAGGCCGTGGTCGCCCACCGCGCGGGAGAGGACGGCGTTGACGACACCCGGTTCGACGACGGCGATGCGGTCGACCGGGTTGATCTCCAGGATCCGGTCCATCTTCGTCAGCGACAGCACGATGCAGTCGTCGGTCGCGTTGGCGCCGCCGGACAGGCCGGTGCGGGCGCCCTGCGGGACGACCGGGACGCGTAGACCGGTCGCGGTGCGCATGACGTGCTGGACCTGTTCGACCGTGCGCGGCAGCACCACGACGGCCGGGCTGCCGGCCGGACAGAAGCTCGCCATGTCGTTGGCGTAGGAGACGGTGACGTCCGGGTCGGTGAGGACGGCGTCGGCGGGCAGGCCGGCGAGCAGACGGTCGACGAGGTTGCCCGTGACCTCGTCGCGTGGCGCTTCGATACGGCTCATGATCACAGGTTCGCACCCGGGGCCATCGGTGTGAACCCCGTCCCCGGTGGCCGTCACCTGCCCGGGTGCGGTGCGGGCGCTGCCGCACAGTGAGCGCCATGGACAGCGTCGTACCGAATGAAAAGAACACGGGCGAAGAGGACGTGGCGGAAGCGAGCGCCGTTGCAGAGGACGCCGGTGACGGGGGTGCCGGTGACGGGGGTGCCGGTGGCGAGGGTGCCGGTGGCGAGGGTGCCGTGGAAGAGGAAGCCGGTGGGAAGGACACCGCCCCCGCGCCGCGAGAGGCTTCCCGGACCGCCCCCTGGTACCGGCGGCGGGCGCCGGTCTGCTCGCTCGTCGGGGCTCTCGTGCTGGCCGGCGGGGCGGTGCTGCTGTGTCTGCCCGGGGAGCGGGCGGGACGCGGCACGGCGTCGGCACCGGCTCCCGGGGCGCTGGCGCACGCGGCGGTGGGAGCGGGGGTACCGGCCGCGCTGCCCGGTCTGAAGGCGCTGATCGACCAGCGCGAGAGCCGGGTGCGGGAGCATCCCCGGGACGCCCGGTCGTGGGCGGTGCTCGGCGCGGCCTACCTGGAGCAGGGGCGGCGCACCGCCGGGGCGGACGTCCTCTACCCGAAGGCCGAGCGTGCGCTGCGCACCTCGCTGAAGGTGCGGCCGAAGGACAACCCCGAGGCCCTCGACGGACTGGCCGCGCTGGCCAACGCGCGCCGGGACTTCCGGGCGGCGCTGGCCCATGCGGAGGACGCGCGCAGGCGGGCCCCGGCGCGCTGGACGACGTATGCGCAGCTCATCGACGCGTACACGGGCCTCGGGGACTACAAGAAGGCCGGCCGGGCGCTGGAGCGGCTGAGGGAGCTGCGGTCCGGGCCGGCCGTGCTGGCGCGGGCGGCCGGCGTGTACTGGGAGCAGGGCCGGCGGGAGGACGCGCAGGCCGCGCTGGCCGACGCGGCGGCCGGGGCCTCCTCCCCCGCCGAGGAGGCCGCCTGGCTGGAGCGGGCCGGGCAGCTGGCCTGGGAGCGCGGTGAGCGGGAGGACGCGCTGCGGCATTTCCGGGCGGCCCTGCGGCGGGACCCGGACCAGCGGGCCGCGCAGGCGGGCCAGGGACGGGCGCTGGCGGCGCTGGGCCGGACCTCGCGGGCGGTGACCGCGTACCGGGCGGCGCTGGAGGGGCAGCCGCTGCCGCAGTACGCGCTCGAACTGGGCGAACTGTACGAGTCGTCGGGGCGGACGTCGGCGGCCAGGGCGCAGTACGCCCTGGTGCGCGAGCGGGTGCGCGCGGACGCGGCGGGCGGGGTGGACGGGGAGCTGGTGCTCGGTCTGACGGAGGCGGACCACGGTGATCCGGCGTCGGCGGTGCGGCGGTTGCGGGCGGAGTGGCGGCGCCAGCCGGGTATCGCGGTCGCGGACGCGCTGGGCTGGGCGCTGCACCGGGCCGGTGACGACAAGGAGGCGTTGCGGTTCGCCGCGATCGCCACCGACCGGGTGCACGGCGGCGCGGTGTTCAGCGCGTCGTACGCGTATCACCGGGGCATGATCGAGCGGGGCCTGAAGCGGACCGCGTCCGCCCGCCGTCATCTGCGGGAGGCGCTGGAGATCAACCCGTACTTCTCCCCGCTGCACGCGCGTGCGGCGCGGGCCGCGCTCAAGGCCCTGGGAGAGCCCGCGGACGTGCCGCTGCCCGCGCCGCCCGCGTCCGGGTGAGCGCGCCGGCCGACGACCTGTGCGCCGGCCGGCGGCGGTGGCAGACCCCGCGGACCGCGGGGTCGTGTCCGGCCGCCTACAGGTTGCCCCGCTTCGCCTGCTCGCGCTCGATCGCCTCGAACAGGGCCTTGAAGTTGCCCTTGCCGAAGCCCATCGAGCCGTGGCGTTCGATGATCTCGAAGAACACGGTGGGGCGGTCCTGGACCGGCTTGGTGAAGATCTGCAGCAGGTAGCCGTCCTCGTCGCGGTCGGCGAGGATCTTCAGCTCGCGCAGGGTCTCCACGGGCACCCGGGTGTCGCCGACCCACTCGCCGAGGGTGTCGTAGTACGAGTCCGGGGTGTCGAGGAACTGCACCCCGGCCGCGCGCATGGTGCGCACCGTCGCGACGATGTCGTTGGTGTTGAGCGCGATGTGCTGGACGCCCGCGCCGCCGTAGAACTCCAGGTACTCGTCGATCTGGGACTTCTTCTTGGCGACGGCGGGCTCGTTGATCGGGAACTTGACCTTGAGCGTGCCGTCCGCGACGACCTTGGACATCAGGGCGGAGTACTCGGTGGCGATGTCGTCGCCCACGAACTCCTTCATGTTCGTGAAGCCCATGACCTTGTTGTAGAAGCCGACCCACTCGTTCATCCGGCCGAGCTCGACGTTGCCGACGCAGTGGTCGATCGCCTGGAAGGTGCGCTGGGCGGGCGGTGCGACGATCGGGTCCGCGGCCACGTAGCCAGGCAGGTAGGGGCCGTCGTAGCCGGAGCGGTCGACCAGGGTGTGGCGGGTCTCACCGTAGGTGGCGATCGCGGCGAGGACGACCGTGCCGTGCTCGTCCTTCAGCTCGTAGGGCTCGGCGACCGAGCGGGCGCCGTGCTCGATCGCGTAGGCGTACGCGGCGCGGGCGTCGGGGACCTCGATGGCGAGGTCGATCACGCCGTCGCCGTGCTCGGCCACGTGCCGGTCGAGGAACCGGCCCCAGGGGGTGGTGGGCCTGACGACGGAGGTGAGGACGAATCGGGCCGAGCCGTTGGTGAGCACGTACGACGCGGTCTCGCGGCTGCCGGTCTCCGGGCCGCTGTACGCGACCAGCTTCATGCCGAAGGCGGTGGAGTAGTAGTGCGCCGCCTGTTTGGCGTTGCCCACGGCGAAGACGACCGCGTCCATTCCCTTGACCGGGAAGGGGTCGGCCTGCCGGGCGGTGTCGGGAGCGTGGTGTGTGGTCTGCGTCATAGCGGAAGCCTCACTCCGGGGCGCAAGGTGCGCAACAGTTCGCTGTGGGGCTGGGCAATGTGTTCAGCGGTACGGCGGTTTCGGCGGGCTTTCTGTACAGGGTGACCATCTCGGAGGCGGGCGTGGCGATCGATCATCTGGACGCGCGGATCATCGTGCTGCTGGCCCGGGAGCCGAGGATCGGGGTCCTGGAGATGTCCCGGCGGCTGGGGGTGGCCCGGGGGACCGCGCAGGCCCGGCTGGACCGTCTTCAGTCGAACGGAGTCATCCGGGGATTCGGGCCCGAGGTGGATCCGGCGGCGCTCGGCTACCCGGTGACGGCGTTCGCCACCCTGCAGATCCGGCAGGGGCAAGGGGCGGACGTACGGGCCTACTTGGCGACCGTGCCGGAGGTGCTGGAGCTGCACACCACCACCGGCAGCGGGGACATGCTGTGCCGGCTGGTGGCCCGCTCCAACGCCGATCTCCAGCGGGTCATCGACCGGGTTGTCGGTTTTGATGGAATCGTCCGGGCCTCCACCGCGATCGTGATGGAGAACGCCGTTCCGCTGCGGATCATCCCGCTGGTGGAGCAGGCCGCCTCCGAGGGCCGGGAGAGGACATAGCCGACCTGGGGTGGTGAGGGCCTGTGAGCTTCCGGGAGCACCTGATGATCTTCCGCGGCAGCGCCTCCCCTGGCGACGCGGACGCGCACCCGGGAAGCGTCGACCGCCCCACGACGGCCTGGGTCCGCACCCGGAACAGGAGGGGGCGTGTCGGCGCCTGAACTGGAGGAGGAGCGCGAGGCGTCACCGTCCGCCGGGCCGGCCCGACGCGTCACCTGGCGCAGGCTGACCGTCCGGCCGGGCTTCCTCGTCGCCCTGCTGCTCGGCACCTGGCTCTGGTTCGGGCAGGCCGGGCTCGACCCGGTGTCGGCGAAGGCGCTGTCGGGCGGCCGGGTGCCGCAGGCCCTGTGGCGGCACGTGGAACTCACGCTGCTCGCCACCTTCTTCGTGCTCGTCATCGCGATCCCGCTGGGTGTCCTGCTGACCCGGCCGGTGTTCCCCCGGGCCCGCCCGGTCGTCCAGTTCCTCTCCGCCAGGGGCGGGGCGGCCACGGCGATCGGTTTGCTCGCCCTGCCGCTGATCTGGCTGGGCACCGGCGTACGGGCGGCCCTCGCCGGCATGGTCGCCTGCGCGATCCTGCCGGTCCTCTCCCGCACCCTCGCCGGCGTACGGGCCCGCGACCCGGCGCCGACGGAGGCGGCACCCGGAGCCGGGCCGGCACCCACGCGAGCCCTGACCCGCGTAGCACTGCCCCTCGCCGCCCCGCTGATCCTCGCGGCCGTCCGCACGGCGTTCGTCCTGAACGCCGCCACGGCGACAGCGGCGGCCTTCGCCGGAGCCGGCGGCCTGGGCGTCCTGATCCGCGCGGGCCTCACCGCCCACCGCACCCCGGTCCTCGTCCTGGGCGCGATCCTGACCCTCGCCCTCGCCCTGCTGCTGGACTGGCTGGCCTCGCTGGCGGAGCTGCTGCCGGAGCCGCCGAGGGGGGTGGGGGTGAGGGGCGTCGAGGAGCAGGAGGTCTCGGCGTAGGGCCGGTTGCCGACGTGGCACGTGGCGACGTGGCGCGTGGCGACGTGGTCGCCGGCCGCGACCCCGCGCGGGCGAAGCCGAGCGCCGGGGGCGTGTTCCCGGTGTGCCGGGCGTCGCGCGGCAGGCGCTTTGGCACCAGGCCCTCAGCCCTCAGCCCTCAGCAGCGGGGCACGGAGCCCTTTCCGCTCTGCAGGGCCGTGAGCGCGTTCACCGCTCCCTCGAGTGTGGTGACCGGGATCAGGCGGAGGCCCTTGGGCAGTTCGGACTTGGCGTCGCCGCACTCGTCCTTCGGGACGAGGAAGACGGTCGCCCCGTCGCGGCGGGCGGCCTGGGTCTTCAGGGCGACGCCGCCGACCGCGCCCACGGTGCCGTCCGTCTCGATGATGCCCGTACCGGCGATGGTGCGGCCGCCGGTGAGGTCGCCGCCCTCGCCGTTGCCGTCGAGCTTGTCGACGATGCCGAGCGAGAACAGCAGTCCGGCGCTGGGACCGCCCACGTCGGCCAGCTTCAGCGTGACCTTGATGCCGTCGTCGGTGCGGTCGAGGTACTTCAGGGCGGCCTCGGTCGCGGCGTCCTGGGACTGCTCCATCTGCTCGGTGTTGTGCCGCTCGATCTCCTTGGTGGTCTGCCCGCTGGGGTAGACGGAGTCGCGCGGCATGATCGCCTGGTCGCTGCGGAACCAGCCGTCGATCACATCGCCGAGCCTGACGTCGGCGTCCGGGCCGGTCGCCTCGATCGTCGTCATCCGCAACTGCCCGGACGTGTTCCGGGTGGACGCGCCGGAGATCGTGATGACGGGGGTGCCCTCGTTCTCGCCGAGGACGTTCGCCGTCATGCCGGGCTGCGCCACCGTGAACGGCAGGGGCGCGACCACCGCCGTGGCGAGGAGACCCACGAAGGGCACGGCGCAGACGGCGAGGGCCTGGAGGCGTGTGAGGCGAGAGAGCACGGGGTCAATGTAACCGGCGCGGGTGCGCGGACCACCGCGAGGTGCGCGCGCTGCCCGGCCGTCGGCGGCCCCGGGAGGTCCCGCGGCCGGTACGGCACTCAGCGCAGCGCCTCCGCCACCTCACGGGCCGCGTCCATCACCCTCGGCCCCACCCGCTCCGGCACCGCGTCGGCCAGCATCACCACACCCACACTGCCCTCGACGCCCGTCACCCCGAGCAGCGGCGCCGCGGCACCGCTCGCCCCCGCCTCCAGTTCCCCGTGCGTCAGGGTGTAGCCGGGCTCGCCCGGCAGCCTCTGGCGCGCGGCGAGGATCGCCCGGCCGGCCGCCCCGCGGTCCAGCGGATGCCGGAAGCCGGCCCGGTACGCCACGTGGTAGTCCGTCCAGGACGGCTCGACGACCGCGACCGCGAGCGCCTCCGCGCCGTCCACCAGCGTCAGATGGGCGGTCGCCCCTATGTCCTCGGCCAGCGACCGCAGAGCGGGCAACGCCGCCTCGCGCACCAGCGGATGCACCTGACGGCCCAGCCTCAGCACCCCGAGGCCGACCCGGGCTCGGCCGCCCAGGTCACGTCGTACGAGTGCGTGCTGCTCCAGCGTGGCGAGCAGCCGGTACACGACCGTCCGGTTCACGCCCAGTTTCTGGGACAGCTCGGTGACGGTCAGCCCGTGGTCGGTGTCGGCCAGCAGCTTGAGGACCTTCAGGCCCCGGTCGAGCGTCTGGGAAGTCTCCGCGGTCACGACGCCCACTCCTTCAGTGGTGAGGTCGGCAGCCCCCGTCACGGCGGATGCGTCACCGAGTCCCGTCAGTGACGCGCGTCAGAGGCCGCCGATCGGCAGGTGGGCCAGGCGTGTCCGGGCCCAGTCGCTTCACGGCTGCGCTCCGCGGCGGCGCTGCCACGGGGCGTGTGCGTAGCGGGACAGTAGCGAAGCAGGTTCGCTGAGCGGAAGAGAACGTCCAGAATCCGGTCAGTGGCCGGTAAGGACTGCTAGTGTTTGCCTCGCTTTTGCCCTGGTACGTCGCCCGCGCGGCGTGCCTCACTTCATGCGGGTCGCCCACTCCTGCACCTTGGCGATGCGCTGGCGCAGCTGCCCGGCCGTCGCCTCCGCGCTCGCCGGTCCCCCGCACACCCGCCGCAGCTCGGTGTGGATGACCCCGTGCGGCTTGCCGCTCTGATGGACGTAGGCCCCGACCATCGTGTTGAGCTGCCGGCGCAGCTCCATCAGCTCCTTGTGCGAGACGACGGGCCGCCGCTCGGCGGGCAGCTCCAGCAGGTCGGCCTCGCTGTCGGGCCGCTTCTTGCTGTGCGCGATCTGCTTGGCCTGCCGCTTCTGCAGCAGCAGTTGCACCTGCTCGGGCTCCAGCAGCCCCGGGATGCCGAGGTAGTCCTGTTCCTCCTCGCTCCCCGGGTGGGCCTGCATGCCGAACTCGGCGCCGTTGTACATGACCCGGTCGAAGACGGCGTCGGACTCCAGGGCCTCGAAGGGCAGCATGTCCTGCTCGCCGGTGTCCTCGTCCTGCTGCTTCTCCGCCTCCTGGAGGAGCTTCTCCTCCTCGGCGTACGGGTCCTCCTCGCCCTCTTTCCTGGGCTTGTCGAGGACGTGGTCGCGCTCGCGTTCCATCTCGTTGGCGAAGCCGAGCAGATCGGGCACGGTCGGCAGGAACACGGACGCGGTCTCGCCGCGCCGCCGGGACCGTACGAAGCGCCCCACGGCCTGCGCGAAGAAGAGCGGCGTGGAGATGGTGGTGGCGTACACCCCCACCGCCAGCCGGGGCACGTCGACACCCTCGGACACCATCCGGACCGCGACCATCCACCGGTCGTCGCCGTGGCTGAACTCGTCGATCCGGTCGGAGGCCCCGGCGTCGTCGGAGAGCACCAGGGTCGCCTTGGTCCCGGTGATCTCGCGGATCAGCTTGGCGTACGCACGCGCCGAGTCCTGGTCGGAGGCGATGACGAGGGCGCCCGCGTCCGGGATGGCCTTCCTCACCTCCGTCAGCCGCTGGTCGGCGGCGCGCAGCACGCTCGGCATCCACTCGCCGCGCGGATCGAGCGCCGTACGCCAGGCCTGGCTGATCGCGTCCTTGGTCATCGGCTCGCCGAGCCGGGCGGCGATCTCGTCACCGGCCTTGGTGCGCCAGCGCATGTTGCCGCTGTAGGAGAGGAAGATGACGGGCCGGACGACATGGTCGGCGAGGGCGGACCCGTAGCCGTAGGTGTAGTCGGCGGCGGACCGCCGGATCCCGTCCGCACCCTCCTCGTAGGTCACGAAGGGGATGGGGTTGGTGTCGGAACGGAAGGGGGTGCCGGTCAGGCACAGCCGCCGCGTGGCGGGCTCGAAGGCCTCCAGGCACGCCTCACCCCACGACTTGGAGTCACCGGCGTGGTGGATCTCGTCGAGGATGACGAGGGTCTTGCGCTGCTCGCTGCGGTTGCGGTGCAGCATCGGCCGTACGCCGACGCCCGCGTACGTCACCGCGACGCCGTGGTAGTCCTTGCTGAGCGGGCCCGCGCTGTACTCGGGGTCCAGCCGGATGCCTATCCGCGCCGCCGCCTCCGCCCACTGCTTCTTGAGGTGCTCGGTCGGCGCGACCACGGTCACCTGCTGCACGACGTGGTGGTGCAGCAGCCAGGAGGCGAGGGTCAGCGCGAAGGTCGTCTTGCCGGCGCCGGGCGTGGCGACGGCGAGGAAGTCGCGCGGCTGCTCCTGGATGTACTTCTCCATCGCCCCCTGCTGCCAGGCCCGCAGCTTGCTGGCGGTACCCCAGGGGGCGCGGCCGGGGAAGGCGGGCGAGAGGTGGTGGGAGTGGGAGTGCGAGGAGGTGGTGGCGGCGGTAGTCACGGTCTCCGTGGGGGGTCGGGCGGCGCGGTTCTCGGCTGGGTATGACAACCGGGCCACCCTACCGGCGGGGCGTCCGCGTCATCACGCGAACGAGGCCGGGGCACCGGGAGGTGGGACCCACGTCACATGGGCTGTTCGGCCAGGCCTCGCAGTACGTCGGCGATGGCCTTGATCTCGTCCATGCCGCCCTCGGCCACGGCGACGACCAGGCGCTCGGCGGCGTCGATGTCCGGACGCAACTGCACGTCGTTCAGCGCAAGGAAGACGACGCAGGAAGTCCAGGCCGTGCGCTTGTTCCCGTCGAGGAAGGGGTGATTGATCGCCAGGGACTGCAGGAGTGCCGCCGCCTTGCCGAACAGGTCGGTGTACGCCTCCTGCCCGAACATCGAGGCAGAAGGACGGTGCACGGCCGACTCCAGGAGGCCGACGTCCCGCACGACGACGGCCTGGTCATCGACGGCAAGCTCCGCGATGGCCAGGACGTCCTCGGCCGACAGGTAGACGTACGTCACTTGAGCCGCTCCAACAGCTCGGCCCACTTGGCGGTCTGCTCCCTGGCGGCCTTGCGGACCAGCGTCTCGTGAGCCGTCCTGGCCAGATAGTCGTCCACCGCCCGCAGCAGTATCGCGTGCATGCTGGTGCCCTCCTCCTCGGCGCGCAGCTTCAGAGCTTCCGTCTGGTCGTCGCGAAGACGCAGGTTCATGGCCATACCAGAACGGTACCAAACACTGGGGTCATATTGGTACCACTCAGAGGGACGCGGTCCGCAGCCGCGTCGTCACCCACGCCCCCGCCAACGCCACCCCCGCCATCGGCAGGAAGACCGCGGCGAAGGCCGCCGGATGCGAGGAGCCGTCGGCTGCGGCCGCGTGCGCCACGCTCCCCCCGCCGAGCGCCGCGAAGGCCGCGCCCCCGCCGGCCAGCAGCAGCACGTTCGACAGCCCGTCGGAGATCTGCAGCGCGGCCGAGTTGGCCCCGGCCTCCTCCGGGGCGGACAACTGCAGCAGCAGCACGCTGGTGGAGGAGATGACGAGCCCCATCCCGAAACAGCCGAAGCCCCAGGCGACGGCGACGGTCCAGGCCGGCACGGAGTGGATCAGCACAGCGGGCGCGGCGGCGATGGCCGCGGCCACCAGCACCATCCCCGCCGTCATCAGCCGCTCCCGGTACGGCTCCACCCGCGCCCGCGCCTGCAGCCAGGAACCCAGCGCCCAGGTCCCCCCGCCGGCCGCGAGCGAGAACCCGGCGAGGGTGGGGCTCAGGCCGCGCTCGGTGACGAGCATCAGCGGCACGAAGGACTCCGCGGAGACGAAGGCACCGGCGGCCAGCCCGCGCAGCAGCACCACGGACGGCAGCCCGCGGGCCGCACGCCAGATCCCGGCCGGGAGCAGTCCGCGCGCGGCGGGCAGGAGCAGCGCGAGCCCGGCCACGACGGGCACGGCGGAGACGGGCCGCAGGTCCTGGGCGCCGTACTGCAGCAGGCCGGCGCCGCACGAGATCCCGAGGGCGAGCCGGATCCGCCGCCGGTCGAAGGACGACGAGCCGGCGGAAGAGGACGAGGCGTCACCCGAGGCGCCGCGAACGGCCCCGCCGGCCCGCCGCCGTATCTGGGGCAGGGCAAGGGCGAGCGGGAGCAGGACCAGGGCGGGCATCCCGAGGAACACCCAGCGCCATCCGAGATGCTCGGTCACCGTCCCCGCGGCCAGCGGGCCGACCACGGACGGCACGACCCAGGCGGCGGCGAAGGCGGCCATGATGGCCGGCCGGAGCCGCTCGGGATAGGCCCGGCCCACGACGACGTACAGGGCGACGATGACGAGCCCGCCCCCCAGCCCCTGCACGGCCCGCCCGAGGATGAACGCCCACATCGCCTGGGCGGTCCCGGCCACCACGAGCCCCGCCGCGAAGGCCCCGATGCCCGTGCTCAACGCCCCGAGCGGCCCGCGCCGGTCCGACCACTGTCCGGCGAGCACCATCCCGAACAGGCTGGTGGTGAAGTACCCGGAGAACGCGAACGCGTACAGCGACACACCGCCCAGCTCCCGGGCGGCCACCGGCATGGCGGTCCCCACCGCCGTCGCCTCGAAGGCGATGAGCAGCACCACGGAGACGATCCCGACACTGAGCGCCCGGTACGCCCGCCCCAGAACGGACTCACCCGGGCCCGTGCTCGGACTCTCACATGCGTCGGCGACATCAGCGTCGCGGGGTTCCAGGACAGCCATGCCCGCCAGCGTAAGGTCCACGACTGACATTGACCCCTGTCAGGAGACGGACCCCGGCCTCCGACCTTGGTCGTACACCCGGCCCCGTTCACGAACGGCACATGGCAGTCCCGTTGCAGCCCCCCGGTCCCCCTTGAACCCCCTTCCACCCCGCCCGTACGGCCATTCCACCAAGCCGGAACAGAACAGGTTCCACCCGGCCGTATGCACGGACGGACGCTTGGTGAACGGCCGTGTGCCCGAGTGGTTCAGGGGCTCGCCTGCACTGCGTTCATCAGCGAGCTCCGCTCGCGGGGAGTCACGTGGGTTCGATTCCCGCCACGGCCTCCATCAGGGCGCGGCTTCCGGCAGTGTGGGACGTCGGGCCGCGCCCGGGTCGTGGCTGACGTGGTGCCAGTCTCCTTGCTGTTCCCCGGATTTAACCTACGACCCCTTGGCGACGCTGTCTCTACGCGCGTAACTTGAGCCGACCTCCCCCCAGCACCCGGCCGTGCACGACGACGTACGAGGAGATCGGCAGCGTGTCCAGTCCCGCAGGCAGCAGAGTCCCCAGATCCACCGGAACCCCGGGCGTCCGCAGCAGCCGTCGCTCGGCCCGCGCGCTCATATCCGTGGGCGTGGCGGGCGCGTTCGCCATCGTCTCCCTTCCCGCCGCGTACGCGACGCCGTCCGCCACGGCGGTGATCTCCGAGGTGTACGGCGGTGGCGGGAACTCGGGGGCGACCCTGACCCGGGACTTCGTCGAGCTCGGCAACGCCGGGTCGGCGGCCTACGACCTGGCCGGCTTCAGCGTCCAGTACCTGCCCGGCTCGCCGTCCTCGTCCTCGGCGTGGCAGGTGACCGCGCTCAGCGGGTCGCTCGCGCCGGGCGGACGGTTCCTCGTCGCCGAGGCGGCGGGTTCCGGCGGGACGACCGCCCTGCCCACGCCCGACGCCACCGGCTCCATCGCCATGAGCGGCACGAGCGGCACGGTCGCGCTCGTCTCCGGAACCGCCGCCCTGACCTGCAAGACCGCCGCCGACTGCGCGGCCGACAGCCGGATCGTCGACCTGGTGGGATACGGCAGCGCCGTCGTCCGGGAGGGAAGCGGGCCGGTCACCGGCGCCTCCAACACCGCGTCCGTCGCCCGCGGCACCCTGCTCGCCGACACCGACGACAACGCCGCCGATCTCGCCTCCGGCACGCCCTCCCCGGTCAACTCGGCCGGTCAGACGCCCGGTTCGGGCGACGGGGGCGGAGACGGCGGCGGGGACGACCCCACCCTGCCCGGCACCGTCCGCGTCCATGACATCCAGGGCACCACCCGGCTCTCCCCGCTCGCCGGGCAGACGGTCACCCGTGTCCCGGGCGTCGTCACCGGTGTGCGGACGTCCGGGTCGAAGGGGTACTGGATCCAGGATCCGGCAGCGGACTCCGACCCGCGCACCAGCGAAGGCGTCTTCGTGTACACCGGGTCCGCCGCGCCCACCGTCGCGGTCGGGGACTCGGTGCTGGTCAGCGGCAAGGTCAGCGAGTACTACCCGAGCAGCACCAGCCAGTCCGTCACCGAGCTCACCGGGCCCACCGCGACCGTGCTCTCCAGCGGCACCGCGCTCCCCTCCGCCGTCACCCTGGACGCCGCGAGCGTGCCGTCCGCCTACATCCCCACCGCCGGCGGCGGCAGCATCGAGTCGCTGCCCCTCGAACCCACCGTGTACGCCCAGGACTTCTACGAGTCGACCGAGGGCATGCGCGTCAGCTTCTCCGACGCGCGGGTCGTCGGCGCGAGCGACGCCTACGGCGAGCTGTGGGTGACGGTGAAGCCGGACGAGAACGCCACCGTGCGCGGCGGCGCCCTCTACTCCTCCTACGACCAGCCCAACACCGGCCGGCTGAAGGTGATGTCGCTGGACACCACCGCCTCCTTCCCCGCCGCGAACGTCGGCGACGAGCTGTCCGGCACCACCACCGGGCCGCTCGACTACTCCACCTACGGCGGCTACGACGTCCAGGCCACCCAGCTCGGCGCCCTGGCCGATCACGGGCTGAAGCAGGAGGTGACCCGCCGGCAGAAGGGCGACGAGCTGGCCGTCGCCACCTACAACGTGGAGAACCTGGACGCGCTGGACGACCAGCAGAAGTTCGACCGGCTCGCCCAGGGCGTGGCAGTCAACCTCAACTCGCCCGACATCGTCGCCCTGGAGGAGATCCAGGACGACAACGGCGCCGCCAACGACGGCACGGTCACCTCCGAGGCCACCCTCACCCGCTTCACCGACGCGATCCGCGCCGCCGGCGGGCCCCGCTACCAGTGGCGCTACATCGCTCCCGCCGACGGACGGGACGGCGGCGAGCCCGGCGGCAACATCCGTCAGGTCTTCCTCTTCAACCCCAAGCGGGTCTCCTTCACCGACCGGGCGGGCGGTGACGCCGGCACGGCCACGAGCGTGGTGAAGACGCGCAAGGGTGTCCGCCTCACCTACTCCCCCGGCCGGATCGACCCGGCGAACGACGCCTGGGACAGCAGCCGCAAGCCGCTGGTCGGCGAGTTCGTCTTCCACGGCGAGACCGTCTTCGTGATCGCCAACCACTTCAACTCCAAGGGCGGCGACCAGCCCCTGCACGGCCGCTACCAGCCTCCGGCCCGCAGCTCCGAGACCCAGCGTCAGGCGCAGGCCGCCGAGGTGAACACCTTCGTCAAGTCGCTTCTCTCGGCGGACAGGAACGCGAAGGCCGTCGTCCTCGGCGACCTCAACGACTACGAGTTCTCCCGCACGGTCACCACGCTCACCGACGGCGGTGTCCTCACCCCGCTGATCACCACCCTGCCGGCCGCCGAACGCTACACCTATGTGTACGACGGCAACTCGCAGACCCTGGACCACATCCTCACGAGCCCGGCGGTGACCCGCTTCGACTACGACGTGGTCCACCTCAACGCCGAGTTCGCCGACCAGGCCAGCGACCACGACCCGCAGATCGTGCGGATCGACGTCAGCAGGTGCCGACGCTAGGGCCTGTGGACCAGGCCGCAGGAAGGCAGCGGTGCGGTCCGGCCGGCCAGACCCCGCGTCTGCGGTGTGATCCGAACGACAGGCGCTAGACCTCGGCGCACAGGCCGCCGCCCGGCTCGTCCTCGAACATCCCCGGCCAGTAGCGCCAGCCGTCGTCGGCGGGGGTGGCCGGGGTCGGGTCGCAGGCGACGGGGTCGACCCCGGCCAGGGTCCAGGACATCGCCTCGGCCAGCTGGTCGTAGGCCTCGGTCAGTTCGTGCACCGCGTCCAGGGCCCGCTCACGCCGTATCAGCCAGAGGGTGAACGCCAGGGTGGAGACGTCGGCGTTGAGCGGGCGCAGGGCGAGGTCCGGCTCGCTCCAGCTCAGCACCGCTCCCGTGGCGCCGTCCACGACGAGGCTGGTGTCCTCGAGCAGATGGCCGAGGCGGATCAGCCGGTCCGCGTGCGCCGGGAGCCGCTCCTCGGCGCAGACCCCCTCGGGGGCGTCGGCGCAGTACTCGGCGAGCGTCTGCAGCGGCATGTCCGTGTCCAGGAAGAACCAGACGACCTCTTCCGGCAGGCCCACCTCGCGCAGGAAGCGACGGGTCGGCGCGTGCGTGAGCGCCTTGGGGAAGTCGACGTCCTCGAAGCGGACGATCCCGGAGGCGCCGAACTCCTCGTCCAGCAGACGGGCCGGCAGGTCCAGGGTGAGGCCGGAGGCGGTGCCGGGACCGGCCACCAGGGCCAGCGGGCGGACCACCGCGGCCAGCTTCCAGAAGAGCTCCGGCTCGCCGCCCGTGCCCCCCGCCTCGAACACCGCCAGCAGCTGCCGGGTGGCCTCCGCCACCGCCTGCGGGCCCAGCCGGCCCGCGTAGGAGGCGAACTGGCCGCGCAGGGCCGCGAGTTCGTCCACCGCCGTCGCGCAGCGCACCAGCCTCTCCAGGCTGGGCGCGAGGGGGCGCAGGTCCATCAGGTCGGGCCGGTCGTGCAGGAAGTACGTCGTCGAGATCTCGCCCGTCGTGCCGTCCAGCAGGACGGACTCCCGCTCCCGGCCGTCCGCGCCCAGGATGCCGCCGATGACCAGCCGGTCGCGCAGCTCCGCCGCCAGGCGGCCGTCGGGGTCGCCGGTGGAGTCGCCGACCGTGCGCAGCCCGTCCGCGCGCAGCGCCTCGAACGTCAGCAGGCCGCCGTCGCCGGGCAGTCCGGGGCCGGTCAGCCAGCGGCGCGTCGGCGCGTGGGTGACGTACGGGTCCAGTTCGTCCTCGGTGAGGGTGATCGTCGTCGTGCCGGTGAGGTGTGCGATGTTCGTGGCGGTGGTGGTCCTGGTCGTGCTCATCGGGTCCCCCGTGCGGATAAGTGCGTGCGCCGTCCCACTGCTCCGCACCCTACGCGGAGCCACTGACAACGGCCCCTGACCAGCGACGACGCCGCAGCGACTCCGACAGCGCCCCGCACCACCGACACCGGCCCACACTGAGTAGACGTCACACCACCCTCGCGCGTTCCCTTCCCGCCGGAATCGCCTCGACCGTCTCCCCCACCGTCAACCGCGTGGTGTCCAGCCACAGTCCGATGCGCGGAGTGCGCGTGC
This sequence comes from Streptomyces sp. NPDC001381, assembly GCF_042895685.1. Taxonomy (NCBI): domain Bacteria; kingdom Bacillati; phylum Actinomycetota; class Actinomycetes; order Kitasatosporales; family Streptomycetaceae; genus Streptomyces; species Streptomyces sp. NPDC001381. The sequence goes on from NZ_JBIAWO010000001.1 coordinate 1,509,153, forward strand.
GCAGTGCGTCGTCCAGTCCCGCGACCGTCCAGACGGCGCCGTAACCGGTCTTCTCCCGGCCCGCCTCACGCGCCGTCACGGCCTCGGCGGGGGCTCGTAGCGCCGCGGACGGCTCACTGGCCGGTCACCACCGCCGCCTGGGGGCGGATCGGGAGGCGGTTGACGGGGCGGCCCGTGGCGGCGCGTACGGCGGAGGCGATGGCCGCCGGGGACGTCACCACCGGGACCGCGCTGGCCGCCTTCGCCCCGAACGGGGCGACCACGTCGCGTTCCTCGACCAGTTTGACGATCCGGATGTCCGGGGCGTCGAGGGCCGTGGGGAGGGCGTAGCCGGTGAGGTCGGGGTGGCGGATCAGGCCGCGCGGGGTGCGCAGGTTCTCGGTGAGCGCGATGCCCACGCCCTGTGTCACGCCCGCCTCGATACGGGCGGCGAGCTGCGCCGGGTTGAGGACGCGGCCGACGTCCTGGGCGACCGCCAGTTCCACGACCCGCACCGAACCGATCTCGATGTCGACGTCCACGACCGCGCGGACCGCGCAGAAGGCGAGACCGACGAACGCGTCGCCCTGGCCGGAGCCGTCCAGCGGTTCGGTGGGGTGCGGGCGGCACTGGGCCGTCGCCCACAGCTCCTTGCCGTGCAGCTCCTCGGTGACCGTGGTCGACAGGACGCCGTCGTACGAGGTGATCTTGCCGTCGGTGATCTGGAGCAGTTCGGTGGACATGCCGAACTTGTGTGCGAGGGGCTGCAGCAGCTGGGTGCGGACCATCTTCGCCGCGCGTTCCACCGCGCCGCCCGAGACCCAGGTGTGCCGGCCCCGGCAGCCCGCGCCGGCCGGGGGCTGGTCGGTGTCCACGGGGGCCACGTGCACCTCGTCGACGCCCAGGGTCTCCTGGACGATCTGACGGGCCAGCGTGGTGAAGCCCTGGCCGGTCTCCACCGCCGCGCACAGGACGGTCGCGACGCCGTCCTGGACCTTCACGGTCGCCGTGGAGACCTCGTCGGCGCCCTCCGCGCCGAGCATGTGCACCATGCCGAGGCCGTAGCCGACGCCCCGGCGCACCGCGCCCGGTTCGCCGGCGCCCTCGGGTCCGCCGGGGAGGAGCCACTCCTCCTCGGGGGTGTCCTTGGGCAGCGGGGGCAGCGGGAACTCCTGGACGGCCTGGAGGAGTTCGGCGACCGGCGCCGGGCAGGTCACGCTCTGGCCGGTGGGCAGGACGTCGCCGGTGGCCATGACGTTGCGCATGCGCAGCTCGGCCGGGTCCAGGCCGAGCTTCTTCGCGAGCTTGTCCATCTGCGCCTCGTAGGCGGCGCAGACCTGCATGGCGCCCTCGCCGCGCACATGGCCGGACGGGGGGTTGTTGGTGCGTACGGCCCAGCCCTCGATGAAGGCGTTGGGGACGACGTAGGGGCCGCAGGCGAAGGAGACGGCGGCGGCGAGGGCCTCGGAGGAGGTGTCGGCGTACGCGCCCGCGTCCAGCAGGATCTGGGCCTCGACCTTGACCAGCCGGCCCTCGGCGTCGGCGTGGTGGCGGTAGCGCAGCAGGGTCGGGTGCCGGTGGGCGTGGCCGAGGAAGGACTCCTCGCGGGTCGCCGTGAGCTTCACCGGGCAGCCGGTCCTCAGGGCGAGCAGGCCGAGCGGGAGCTGGAAGCCCTGGTCCTCGCGGTCGGCCGTCGCGCCGGGCACACCGGTGACGACGATCTTCACCCGATCGGGGGACAGGCCGTAGACGGCGGCGGCCGTGTCGCGGTCGGTGTGCGGGTCGGTGGAGGCCAGGTAGAGCTCCACGCCGCCGTCGGGCCGGGGCACGGCGAGCCCGGCCTCGGCGCCGATGGGGGCCGGGTCGGCGCGGCCGATGCGGTACTGGCCCTCGACGACGATCTCGCCGGCGGCGGACGGGTCGCCGTGGTGCAGCGGGATGTGCCGGATCAGGTTGCCGTCGGGGTGCAGGGCGTTCGCCTCGAACGCCTGCTCGGGGTCGATCACCGGGTCGAGCACCTCGTACTCGACGATGACCGCGGCGGCGGCCATCCGCGCGGTGTCGGGGTGGTCGGCGGCGACGGCCGCGATGGGCTCGCCGTGGTGGCGGACCACCTCGGAGGCGAAGACGGGTCGGTCGGCCTTGCCGCGGCCGTGCACCGGGCTGCCGGGGACGTCCTCGTGGGTGACGACGGCGCGGACGCCGGGCATGTCGCGCGCGTGGGACGTGTCGATCGACACGATGCGCGCGTGCGGGTGCGGTGAGCGCAGCACGGCCGCCCACAGCAGGCCCTCGGCCCACAGGTCGGCCGCGTACGGGAACGTGCCCTCGGTCTTCGCGCGGGCGTCGGCGGGCTGCAGCGAGGCGCCGAGGCCGTGCGGGATCGGCTCGGGGGCCGGGGCGGCCTCCGCGGTGGTCGTCGCGGTGGCTGCTTCGTTGGTCACGCCTGGCCTCCGTCCTGGCCCTGTCCGTACACCGGGTCGTGCGGGTGGGGCTGTGCCGGGTTCTCGAACGCCGACGAGTGGACGCCGCCGGCGCCCGGGCCCGCCTGGTGCGGGATACGTGCTTCGTCCCCGTCCGTCTCGGCCTCGGCGGCGGCCTGGGCCTCGCGTTCGGCCACGACGTCCTTGACGGCCCGCAGGACGCCCCGGTAGCCGGAGCAGCGGCACAGGTTGCCGCACAGGGCCTGACGGGCCTCCAGCTCGGTGGGCGCGGGGTTGCCCTCCAGCAGGTCGTGCAGGGTCATCGCCATGCCGGGCACGCAGAAGCCGCACTGCACCGCGCCGCACCGGGCGAGCGCCCGCTGCACGTCCGAGGGCTGTCCGTCGACGGCCAGGCCCTCGACGGTGCGGATCTCGCTGCCGGCGGTGGTGACGGACGGGACCAGGCAGGAGGCGACGAGCCGCCCGTCGACCTGGACGTTGCAGGCCCCGCACTCGCCCTGCGAGCAGCCGTCCTTGGCGCCGGCGAGACCGAGGCGCTCGCGCAGGACGTAGAGCAGCGACTCGCCGATCCAGGCGTCGGTGACGGGCCGGTCGGAGCCGTTGACGCGCAGCACGTAGGAGGCGAGGGGGTGTTCCTCCGCGGGGGGCGGGGGGATCTCCTCGGGGGTCTGCGCGGTGTGCTCGGTGGCCGTCTCGGCCTCCGCGCGCACGGCCGCCGGGTCGTCGGCATCCGCTTGCGCGGGGTCCGGCTCGTGTCCAGCAGGGGGCTCGGCGGGCCCCTGGGCGGCCTCAGCGGGCTCGTGGGCGTCCCCGGCGTCCCCGAGGGCCTCGACGGCCCGCACGGCCTCAGAGGCGTCTCCCACGGCCTCCGGGGCGTCCGGCGCTCCGGGCGGCGGGCCTGAGCGGTCGGAGTGGCCGGAGCTGTCGGAGTGGCCGGAGTGGTCCGACGGGTCGTGCAGGTTCCCGGGGCGGGTCTCGGCAGGCGCCCCCTCGGGCGCGTGCGCGGGCGCGTGGCCGGTGCCGTGCGCCGAGGTGTGATCGACGCCGTACGGGGGCGTGTGATCGTCACCGTACGGGGGCGTGTGGTCGACGCCGTGCGCCGAAGCGTGATCGACCCCGTCCGGGGGCGTGTGGTCGACGCCGTGCGGGGGTGTGTGCCCGACGCCGTGCGCGGTCTCGTTCGCCATCCCGTACGAGGTCTCGTACGCGGTCTCGTGCGCCGTGTCGTGCGCCGCGCCGGGCTCCGGCCGGTGCCCGAACGCGGGCTCCTCCGGCGCCGGCCGTCCGGCCGTGGGTGCGGGGGCCGCCGGGTGACCGGTCTCCTGGACACCGGCGTGCGCGGCCTCGGCCGCGCCGGACTGCTCCGCCTCCTGCGCCCAGGGCCGGCCCGCGCCGTTCGTGGCGCCGGGCGCCCAGGGCGCGGGCGCGCCGCCGGGCAGGGTGGCCGGCGGGGTGCCGCCCCACTGCTCGACCAGGGCCGACGTGGTGAACTCCCCGGACTCGTCGGGCAGGTCGCCACCGGCGACCGGGATCGACCACTGGCCGGTCACGTCGTGGCCCGGGGCGGGGGCGGACGGGCCGGCCGGATGGACCGCCCTGTCCGCGTTGTCGGTGAAGGCCCACTGGCCGGTCGAGCCCGGGTCGTACGTGAACCGGTCCCCGCCGGAGGTCTCCGGCGGCAGCTGCGGGGCGGGCCACTCGGTGCCGCCCGCCGGAGCCGCCCAGGTGCCGGTGCCGTCCGCCGCGGGGGGCACCGCCGTTATCTGCGGCGGCACGTAGCCGTGGCCCGGCGCGGCGAGCGGGGTGTCACCGGCCAGGAGGGCGTCGATGCCGCCCTCGGGGAGCTTGACGAAGGCGGTGGCGCCGTCGTCGTAGTCGCCCTGGGGCAGCGGGTCCCAGCGGCCGCCGCTCTGGGGCGGCGTGCCCTCTCCGTGCTGGTCGTCGGTCACGACAGCGCCCTCCCCAGTGCTCGTCGGGCCAGCGCGGCGACGGTGCGCCGCAGGTGCAGTACGGCGGGCGGAAGCTCGGGTACGGAACCGTCCACGCCCGGCGTCGGGTCCGGGATGCAGGCCGCGGCGACGTACTCGCCGAACGCGTTCAGCGCCTCGGGGACGATCGTACGGTTGTTGTCCCAGTCGATGAGCCGCGCGACCCACTGCTCGGCGTCGAGGGGCCGCAGCGGCATCGGCGCTATGGCGCCGACGGCGCACCGGACCCCGCGCCGGGCCGGGTCCAGGACCAGCGCGACCGAGGCGACGGCGCGGCCGGGCCCGGTGCGTCCGGTCGCCTTCAGGAAGACCTGCGGGGCGTGCAGCAGCGGCACGCGCACGTACCCGATGAGTTCACCGCCGCGCAGCATCTCCATGCCCGCCAGCAGGTGCGACACCGGGACCTCGCGGCGGGCTCCGCCCGGGCCCGCGACGATCAGGGTCGCCTCCAGCGCGGCCAGCACGGGCAGCGCGTCACCGGTGGGGGCCGCCGTGGCGATGTTGCCGCCCAGGGTGCCCGCGTTGCGGATGTGCGGCGGGCCGGCGGCGCGCGCGGCGGCGGCGAGCGCCGGGATCAGGGCGGCGAAGTCGGGGCGGCCCATGCGCGCGTGCGTGAGCCCGGCGCCGAGCAGGGCGTGACCGTCCTGGTACTGCCAGCCGCGGATCTCACTGATCCGGCCGAGGCCGACCAGTCCGGCGGGCCGCAGCTGTCCCGAGTTGACGGCGGCCATCAGATCGGTGCCGCCGGCCACGGGCACGGCGGCGGGCATGGCCGCCAGGGCCGCCACCGCCTCGTCCAGCGTCGTGGGCAGCGTGACGGCCTGCGCCGCCTGCGGTGCGTGCGTGCTCAAAACCGGCTGCCCCTTCCCGCTGCCCCACCTGGTCCCACCTGTGTTGCCGTACGGTACGTGCTGACAGGGCGGACGTGGCAACTCTGGCACATGTTCGCCGCACCCGAAGACGGGGGTCCGCCAGGAGGCATTCGCCCACCTCACCGAAGAGATGGTCCGTTTTCGTACGGCATCACCTGTGCGTGCGAATTGCCACTCTTCGGTGACGCTGCCGGGGTTTTTCCTGACGTGCCGCGGCCGTGACCCGCGACACCCGTGACGCGCCGCGCGGCACGCCGCGCCGGGGCGCCTACCGGCTCTGGGGCGGGCCGTCGACCGGGCGCCCGAGGACACCGGGCCGCCGCTGCCACGGACGGGGTCCCCCCGGCGGGCGGTAGCCGACACCCAGGGCGTCGAGCCGCCCGTAGTGGGCCTCCATCCGCCGCTCGAAGCCGGCGAAGTCCCGCTCCGCGGGGACGGGCAGGGCGCTCCAGGCGACCTCCGCGAAGGCGGCGAGCCGGGGGAACGCCTGGTAGTCGACGCGCGCCTGGTCCTCCGTCACCTCGGTCCACAGGTTGGCCTGCGTGCCGAGCACGTGCGCCGTCTCCCCGGGCGTGAACTCCGCCGGAACGGGCTCGAACCGGTAGACGTCCTCCAGGGTGCGCACGTAGCCGATGGGCACCGGCTCGTCGGGGCCGTCGTGCTGCCGGTGGTCGAGGTACACCTGCTGCTCGGGGCACATGACGACGTCGTGCCCCGCGCGCGCGGCGGCGATCCCGCCCGCGTAACCGCGCCAGGACGACACGGCCGCGCCCTCGGCGAGCCCGCCCTCCAGGATCTCGTCCCAGCCGATCAGCCGGCGCCCGCGCGCGGAGAGCCAGGTGTCGAAGTGCCGGACGAACCAGGACTGCAGGGCGTCCTCGTCCGCGAGCCCGAGTTCCCCGATCCGGGCCTGCGCGGCGGGCGAGCGCCGCCACTGGTCCTTGGGACATTCGTCACCGCCGACGTGAATGAACGCCGAGAACTGAGCGGCGTCCGCGGGGAACAGGCCGAGGACTTCCTCGAACACCCCCTCGTAGAAGCGCAGGGTGTTGTCGGTGGGGGCGAGTACGTTCGGGTTGACGCCCCAGGTGTCCCAGACGGAGAGGCGGGTGGTGTCGATGACGTCGGTGTTGCCGAGTTCCGGATACGCGGCGATCGCGGCCTGCGAGTGGCCCGGTACGTCGATTTCGGGGACGACGCCGATATGCCGCTCGGCGGCGTACGCCACGATCTCCCGGATGTCGTCCTGGGTGTAGAAGCCACCGTGCGGCTTCTCGTCCCACAGCGGTGAGGCGCGATGGCCGAATTTCGTGCGGGCCCGCCAGGAGCCGACCTCGGTCAGCCGGGGGTACCTCTTGATCTCGATCCGCCAGCCCTGGTCGTCCGTCAGATGAAAGTGGAAGACGTTCAGTTTGTGCGCGGCCATGAGGTCCAGGAGGCGCAGGACCCCGTCCTTGGGCGTGAAGTGCCGGGCGACGTCGAGCATGAGGCCGCGCCAGCGGAACCGGGGGCGGTCCTCGACGGTGATCTCCGGGAGGTCCCAGATGCGGCCGGGGCGCAGCGGGGCGCGCCGGAAGGCGTCCGGGCCGAGCAGTTGCCGGAAGGTCTGGGCGCCCCAGAAGACGCCGGCCGCGCTGCCACCCTGGATCAGGCGGCCGGGACCGTGGAGGGACAGGCGGTAGCCCTCCGGCGGCAGGCGGGGGTCGACGGCCAGCCGGAGGGGCCCCTCGCTGTCGCCGTGCTCCGGGAAGGGGAGGCCGGTCGCCGCGCCGACGGTGGTGCGCAGCCAGCGCGCGACGCCCTCGGTGCCGGGCCCCGCCTCCAGCCGGGTCCGGTCGTCCAGGCGGACACGGCCGCCTTCGTCCCCGCCGATGCGCCATGGCGCCGGGATGAGATCCATCACGTCCGTCCTTCACCGCTCCGCCGGGGCCGACGGAGTCAAGTCGTCGCTGTACGAGTACGAAGAACACGAGCACCGGAATCGTCGTCACCGTGGGGCCGGCGAGGTGTCGCCGATGATGAACGACTCGGCGAACAGGAAACCGTTCCGGGCGGAGATCGAGGAAATGGACGCTCGTGGCCACGGGGCCCGGCGGGACGAGCGGGAAAAGGACGTCCAAGGCCTCCGGGACGCCTTTTCCCGAAGGGATCGTCGGCGCCTCCACGGGCACCGTCCGGGCCGCCAGGAACATGATCGGCAAGGGGGTCCGGAAGCGGAACCGGAATCGGGTCAAGGGCGGTCGCGGCGGGAAACGCGATCAGCCCTGAGGTGATCACGACCGCGCCCGCGGCAACAGGGCCCTCGGGGAAGTGACGGCCGAATTCCTGCCGCTCGAACACGCGCCGTCGCCGGTCGCCGCACCGAGGCCGTACCGCCGGACGGGGAGCTTCACGGGCGAGCCTCCGCTCATGCGCGTTGCATCATGCGCAATGACGATTTCGCTGTGCACAACACTGGGAGGAGGCTAGGGACTTCATGAACACGGCCACAAGAGGTCTCCACCACTTCGTGCCCCCGGGACGCGCTCCGGGCGACGCCGGAACACGGCAAAGGCCCCCGGGGCGCGTCGCACCGCGCGCCGGGGGCCTCAGCGGGCCTGCGGGCTACTTGCCGCCCTTGCCGCCCTTGTCGTCTCCGCCGCCCACGCCCATCGACTCGAAGATCTCCTTGCACATCGGGCACACGGGATACTTCTTCGGGTCGCGGCCGGGCACCCACACCTTGCCGCACAGCGCCACGACGGGCGTGCCGTCGAGGGCGCTCGCCATGATCTTGTCCTTCTGGACGTAGTGCGCGAAGCGCTCGTGGTCGCCGTCGCCGTGCGACACCTGCGGTGTCGGCTCTACGAGGGTCCCCGTACCGGTGCCGCGCTCGGGCTCAAGAGTGCTCATGCGCACAAGGGTACTGAAACGCCCACGGATCAGTTGAGCGAAGGGTCGTCCGGGTACGTCGCCACCATCGCGAGCTCGTTGCGCTGGCGGCGCAGCACCTCGCGCCAGAGTCTTTCCGGGGACGGGGACGACACGTCACCGGGTTCGGACTCCACGACGTACCAGGCGCCCTCCACCAGTTCGTCCTCCAGCTGGCCGGGGCCCCAGCCTGCGTATCCGGCGAAGATGCGCAGCGAGCCGAGGGCCGAGGCCAGCAGTTCCGGCGGCGCCTCCAGGTCCACCAGGCCGATCGCGCCGTGCACCCGGCGCCAGCCGAGCGGGCCGCGGTCGCCGGAGGAGTCGCCGGGGATCACCGCGACGCCCAGCGCGGAGTCGAGGGACACGGGGCCGCCCTGGAAGACCACCCCCGGTTCCCCGGTGAGGTCGGCCCAGCCCTCCAGGATGTCGCCCACGCCGACGGGCGTCGGACGGTTGAGGACGACACCGAGGGAACCCTCCTCGTCGTGGTCGAGAAGGAGCACCACCGCGCGGTCGAAGTTCGGGTCCGCCAGGGCGGGAGTGGCCACGAGCAGCCGCCCTGTGAGCGAGGACACCTCGGTCATGCCAGACATGATCCCGCATCTTCCCGTGAAGTGGGGAGGCAATGGGGGCACGCGGGCGAGGGGCAGGTCGGGCGCACGGATGCGGTCCGGGCGCACGAACGAGGAAGCCGCCGCACGGTGACCCCATGTGCCCGCCGGGGAACCGTTCGTGTTGTGACACAGCTATGACCTTCCTGGGCGGCCCTCGGGCTTACGGGAGGGGCCCTGGTGGCGATTACCCTGTCTCCCCTGGCCCTTGCACCGATTGAGGCCCTGCCCCAGTCCACCACCCATGGAACGCGAGATACATGACCGTCAACGGCTCTGACGACGTACTGCTTGTCCACGGCGGAACCCCGCTCGAGGGCGAGATCCGTGTCCGCGGCGCGAAGAACCTCGTACCGAAGGCCATGGTCGCCGCCCTGCTGGGCAGTGAGCCGAGCCGGCTGCGCAACGTTCCGGACATCCGTGACGTGCGGGTCGTACGCGGTCTGCTGCAACTGCACGGGGTGACGGTCCGTCCGGGTGAGGAGCCGGGCGAGCTGGTGCTCGACCCGACCTACGTCGAAAGCGCGAACGTCGCCGACATCGACGCCCACGCGGGCTCCAGCCGTATCCCGATCCTGTTCTGCGGTCCGCTGCTGCACCGGCTCGGGCACGCGTTCATCCCGGGCCTGGGCGGCTGCGACATCGGCGGCCGGCCGATCGACTTCCACTTCGACGTGCTGCGGCAGTTCGGCGCGAAGATCGAGAAGCGGGCGGACGGCCAGTACCTGGAGGCGCCGCAGCGGCTGCGCGGCACCAAGATCCGGCTGCCGTACCCGTCGGTCGGCGCGACCGAGCAGGTGCTGCTGACGGCCGTCCTCGCCGAGGGCGTCACCGAGCTGTCCAACGCGGCCGTCGAGCCGGAGATCGAGGACCTCATCTGCGTTCTGCAGAAGATGGGCGCGATCATCGCCATGGACACCGACCGCACCATCCGGATCACCGGTGTGGACAAGCTCGGCGGCTACACCCACCGCGCCCTGGCGGACCGCCTGGAGGCAGCCTCCTGGGCGTCCGCGGCGCTGGCGACCGAGGGCAACATCTACGTCCACGGCGCCCAGCAGCGGTCGATGATGACGTTCCTGAACACCTACCGGAAGGTGGGCGGTGCCTTCGAGATCGACGACGAGGGCATACGTTTCTGGCACCCCGGCGGCCAGCTGAAGTCCATCGCCCTGGAGACGGACGTGCACCCCGGCTTCCAGACCGACTGGCAGCAGCCGCTGGTCGTGGCGCTGACGCAGGCCACCGGCCTGTCCATCGTCCACGAGACGGTGTACGAGTCCCGGCTGGGCTTCACCTCCGCGCTGAACCAGATGGGCGCCCACATCCAGCTCTACCGCGAGTGCCTGGGCGGCTCCGACTGCCGCTTCGGCCAGCGCAACTTCCTGCACTCCGCGGTCGTCTCCGGCCCCACCAAGCTCCAGGGCGCCGACCTGGTCATCCCCGACCTGCGCGGCGGCTTCTCGTACCTGATCGCGGCTCTCGCGGCCCAGGGCACGTCCCGGGTCCACGGCATCGACCTGATCAACCGCGGCTACGAGAACTTCATGGAGAAGCTGATGGAGCTGGGCGCGAAGGTCGAGCTGCCGGGCAAGGCGCTCGGCTAGGACGCGCCGCTCCGCCGGGCCGGCGAGCACCGGCCCGGCCGGCGGGCGAGGCCGTTCACGCCCCGCGACCACGAGGGGGCGGCACCCGGAAAGACCGGGTGCCGCCCCCTTCGCACTGCCCGAGCGCCCTACACCCTCGCACGAGGTGTGGACGGCAGGGTCACTTGCCCTTGGCCGCTTCCTTGAGCTTCGAGCCCGCGGAGACCTTCACGCTGTAGCCGGCCGGGATCTGGATCGGGTCGCCGGTCTGCGGGTTGCGCGCGGTACGAGCGGCACGGTGGGTGCGCTCGAAGGTCAGGAAGCCGGGGATGGTGACCTTCTCGTCGCCCTTGGAGACGATGTCGCCGACGACCTCGGCGAACGCGGCCAGCACGGCGTCGGCGTCCTTGCGAGTCACCTCGGCGCGGTCGGCCAGCGCGGCCACCAGCTCACTGCGGTTCATGTTGTTACTCCCGTGTTCTTCTTGCCGTTGCGGCGTGCCACGCGGCGGAGCCGCATGTTCGGCACAGCGAAAAAGTCGATGTGCACGCGCCCAGAGACGCATCCTGCCCCCACCTGCGGCGGGAAAGCCAATCCGGCACCCGCAGGAGTCGTGAGAACACCCTTGGGAGTCACACGAAGAGAGCCTGAGCCCGGCGGACACGATAGGACGCACCACTGACAGCGGGTTTCGCGACGCGCCGATACGGGAACCGTGGCGGTTCTCACAGTCCCCGCACGGTGCGCCTCACAGGTTACGACGCCGACGCGCCGGCCGCCTTCGCCGCGTCGCGCACCGCGCCCGCCACGGCGCCGGCGACCTTGTCGTTGAAGACGCTCGGGATGATGTAGTTCGCGTTCAGCTCGTCCTCGCTCACGACGTCCGCCAGCGCCTTCGCGGCCGCGAGCATCATGTCGGTGTTGACCGTGCGGGACTGGGCGTCGAGCAGGCCGCGGAAGACGCCCGGGAAGACCAGCACGTTGTTGATCTGGTTCGGGAAGTCGGAGCGGCCGGTGGCCACGACGGCGGCCGTCTGGCGGGCGACCGCCGGGTCCACCTCGGGGTCCGGGTTCGCGAGCGCGAACACGATCGCGCCCTCGGCCATGGCGGCCACGTCGTCGCCGTCGAGGACGTTGGGGGCGGAGACGCCGATGAAGACGTCGGCGCCGCGCACGGCCTCCTTGAGGGTGCCGGTGAGGCCCTCGGGGTTGGTGTTGTCGGCGATCCAGCGCAGCGCGGAGTCGGGAGCGGCGTCGACCAGGTCCTCGCGGCCGGCGTGCACGACGCCGTGGATGTCGGCGACGACGGCGTTCTTCACGCCCGCCGCGAGGAGCAGCTTGAGGATGGCCGTACCGGCCGCGCCGGCGCCGGACATGACCACGCGGACGTTCTCCATGCCCTTGCCGACGACGCGCAGCGCGTTGGTCAGGGAGGCCAGCACCACGATGGCGGTGCCGTGCTGGTCGTCGTGGAAGACGGGGATGTCGAGGGCCTCGCGCAGCCGCGCCTCGATCTCGAAGCAGCGCGGGGCGGAGATGTCCTCGAGGTTGATGCCGGCGAAGCCCGGCGCGATGGCCTTGACGATCTCGACGATCGCGTCGGTGTCCTGGGTGTCCAGGCAGATCGGCCAGGCGTCGATGCCGGCGAACCGCTTGAAGAGGGCCGCCTTGCCCTCCATGACCGGCAGGGCGGCCTTGGGGCCGATGTTGCCGAGGCCCAGCACGGCGGAGCCGTCCGTCACGACCGCAACGGAGTTGCGCTTGATGGTGAGGCGGCGGGCGTCCTCGGGGTTCTCGGCGATGGCCATGCAGACCCGGGCCACGCCGGGCGTGTAGACCATGGAGAGGTCGTCACGGTTGCGGATGGGGTGCTTGGACTGCATCTCGATCTTGCCGCCGAGGTGCATCAGGAACGTACGGTCGGAGACCTTGCCGAGCGTGACGCCCTCGATCTGGCGGAGCTGCTCGACGATCTCGTCGGCGTGCGCGGTCGAGGTGGCCGCGATGGTGACGTCGATGCGGAGCTTCTCATGGCCGGAGGCGGTGACGTCGAGGCCGGTCACCGAGCCTCCGTGGGACTCGACGGCTCCGGTGAGCTGGGAGACCGCGGTTCCGCTCGCGGGCACCTCCAGCCGGACCGTCATCGAGTAGGAGACGCTGGGCGCCGTTGCCATGGCCGACTTCCTCTGCACTGCTGGGTCGCGGGTTTGCCGTCCGATCGTCGCACCTACCGCCGAGTACGTGAAAGCCGCACCGGATTGCGATCGTTTTGTTCTCCAGGACCGCGAACGCGAAGAGACCCACGTCACAACGGACGTGGGCCTCTTCGTACGTTCATGACACCGGCCCGCCATGCTCGCCTCGCGGCAAGTGGTCGCTCGTAGCGACGAAGGTTGGGCCCGGGGGCTTGGATCGAGCCGGTGTCACACCCAGGCTAACAAACGGAAGCCCGAAGACCATTCCCGTCCGGGACAGTTCACAGGAATCAGTCCCTCAGCAGGTCCGGCACCCCGTTCGCGTCCGGCTCGTCCCGGTCCCCCGAGACCACCGTGAGCTGCTGCGTGGCCCGGGTCAGGGCCACGTACAGCACGCGCAGACCGGCCGGGGACTCGTCGGCGATCTCCGCGGGCGAGACGACGACCGTGGCGTCGTACTCCAGGCCCTTGGCCTCCAGGCTGCCGAGCGCGACGACACGGTCGCCGAGCCCGGCGAGCCAGCGGCGGGCCTCCTCGCGTCGCTGCATCGCGACGACGACGCCGACGGTGCCGTCGACCCGCTCCAGGAGGCGGTCGGCCTCGGCGCGGACGGTGGCGGCCAGGCCGTCCTCCGCGGCCGCGCCGCGTCTGGTGTCCGCCGCCACGAATCTCGGTACGACACCGGTGGAGCGGACCGCCGAAGGGGACTCGGCGCCGGGCATGGCGAGGGCCAGCACCCTGGCCGCCAGCTCGGCGATCTCGGCCGGGTTGCGGTAGTTCACGGTGAGCTGGAAGCGGCGGCGCGGGCGGGTGCCGAGGGCCTCGTCGCGGGCCTCGGCCGCCTCGTCGGGGTCGGACCAGGAGGACTGGGCCGGGTCGCCGACGACCGTCCAGGTGGCGTGCCGGCCACGGCGGCCGACCATGCGCCACTGCATCGGCGTGAGGTCCTGGGCCTCGTCGACGATGACGTGCGCGTACTCGACACGCTCGGCGGCCAGCCGCTCGGCGCGCTCGCGCTGCGACTCCTCGCGCACCGGCATCAGCTCCTCCAGGCCGGTGAGCTGGTCCAGCGGGTCGAGTTCGCGCTTCTTCCGCGGGCGGGCGGGGGTGCCGAGGATCGCCTGGAGCTCGTCGAGCAGGGCGATGTCGTGCACCGAGTGGCCGTCCCGCTTCAGCGAGCGGGCGACCTTGCGGACCTCGCCGGGGTTCAGGATCCGGCGGGCCCAGCGGCCGAGCCGCCGCTCGTCGGCCATCGCCGCGAGGACGGCCCGCGGTGTCAGCTCGGGCCACCAGGCGTCGAGGAACGCGATGAAGCTGTCCTCGCCGGTGACGTCCTCGTCGAAGGAGGAACGCAGTTCGGCGGCGAGCTCGGGGTCGGTGTGCCGGCCGGCGGCTCCGGAGCGCTCCCACAGGGCGTCCAGCAGCAGCTTGCGGGCGCGGGGGCGCAGCAGGTTGACGGGGGCGGTGCCGCCGAGGGCGCTCTGGCGGATCCGCTCCAGGTCCGGGGACTCCAGCTCCAGCCGCCGCCCGAAGGCGACGACCCGCAGCCGGCCGGGCGGTCCGGCGGGGGCGGTCTCCGCGGTGTCGGTGTCCTGCGGGGCGTCGAGGGTGAGCTGTCCGGCCGGGGCGGGGCGGCGCGGGCCGGCGGTGTCCCCGGCCGCGCCGCCCGGTCCCAGTTCCAGGGCCCCGCGGGCGGCCTTCCGCAGCACCTTCAGCATCCGGTGCGACCCCTTGGCGCGGGCCACCGACGGGGAGTCGTAGAGGGTGGCCTCGACGCCGTCGACGAGGGAGCCGATGGCGCGGATGGCGACCTGGCCCTCCTCGCCGAGGGAGGGCAGCACGCCCTCGGTGTACGCGACCAGCAGCGGGGTGGGCGAGACGATGAGGATGCCGCCCGCGTAGCGCCGCCGGTCCTGGTAGAGGAGGTAGGCGGCCCGGTGCAGGGCGACGGCGGTCTTGCCGGTGCCGGGGCCGCCCTCGACGTAGGTCACGGAGGCGGCGGGGGCGCGGATGACCAGGTCCTGCTCGGCCTGGATGGAGGCGACGATGTCCCGCATGGTGTGGCTGCGGGCCTGCCCGAGCGCGGCCATCAGGGCGCCGTCGCCGATGACGGGCAGCTCCTCGCCGTCCAGGTACGCCTTCAGCTCGGGACGCATCAGGTCGTCCTCGACGCCGAGGACGCGCCGCCCCTTGGAGCGGATGACCCGGCGCCGGACGACCCGGCCGGGGTCGACGGGGGTCGAGCGGTAGAACGGCGCGGCGGCGGGCGCCCGCCAGTCGATGACCAGCGGCGCGTAGTCGGAGTCCAGCACTCCGATCCGGCCGATGTGGAGGGTCTCGGCGATGTCGGCCGTGCCGTCCCCCCGCACGGCGCCCTCGGCGGGCTCGACGGCGGTGTAGGCGCCGTCGGGGCCCTTCTTGCCGTCCTTGCCGAGCAGCAGGTCGATCCGGCCGAACAGGAAGTCCTCGAACTCGTTGTTGAGCCGGTTGAGGTGGACGCCGGCCCGGAAGACCTGGGCGTCCCGCTCGGCGAGGGCGCCGGGGGTGCCGACCTGGCCCCGCTTGGCAGCGTCGTTCATGAGGAACTCCGCCTCGTGGATCTTCTCCTCGAGGCGCCGGTAGACCCGGTCGAGGTGTTCCTGTTCGACGCTGATCTCGCGGTCCCGGACCGAGTCCGATGCGGCGCTGACCGCGGATTCCTGCTGAGCCTGAGCGGCCACCGGGCCCCCTTCTGACGTGCTGGGCAGCCGTCAACCGTACGCGAAGGGGGCCCCGGGAAGCGAGGGGCCTGCCCGGACTGGCCGGGCAGGCCCTGAGCGAGTGCGCGGGAGGGTGCCTACGCGTCGACCTGGACGAGCTTCTTGCCGTCGAAGGTCATGACCTCGAAGTGGTCGATCTCGTTCGGCTTGAAGGCCGCGCCGCCCACCACGTAGAGGGGGTTCTTGGCCTGTTCGGTCTTGGCGTCGGGGAGGCCGTAGCCCCACTCCGGGACGGACCAGGAGGAGACCGTCTCGCGCTTGCCGTCCTTGCCGACGGCGATGAGCGAGCACTTCTCCGGACCGGCCACGTTCTTCAGCTCGACGCCGACCTCGGTGCCCCACGCCTTCTCGCCCATGGCGACGGTCGCGGTGACCTTGCTGGAGGAGTCGGTGGCGGAGACCCTGTCGGAGAGCGTCTCGAAGGTGCTCTTGGCGGGGTTGGTGGTGCTGATCGCCACCGGCGCCTTGCCGCCGTCGTCGCCGCCGGTCGCGGCCATGACGCCCACCGGGCCGCCGATGATCAGCGCCGCCGCGGCCGCCACGAGGTAGAAGGAGCGGCGGCGCTTCTGGGCGCGGCGCTCGGACACCTCGTCGACCAGCCGTTCCACGAGGCGCGGGCTGGGACGGGCGGAGAGGGAGTCGCCGATCGCGGGGGTCCCGGAGCCCGGCAGGTCCGCGAGCGCGGCCAGCATCGGCTCCATCCCGGCGAGTTCGTCGAGTTGCTGGGCACACCACTCGCACCCGGCGAGGTGTGCCTCGAAGGCGGTCGCCTCGGCGTCGTCGAGGATGCCGAGGGCGTAGGCGCCGACGGTCTCGTGTTCGCTCGGGCTCGGAGATCCCACAGATCCCTGCATGGGGCCAGACATACCCGGCCCACCTGCTCCGAACCCCCCGTAAATGCTCATCACGCCGTCACCCCCCGCTCCTCCAGAGCCAGCTTCATCGACCGCAGGGCATAGAAGACCCGTGAGCGGACGGTGCCGCTGGGTATACCCAGCGTCTCGGCCGCCTCATTGACGGTACGCCCCTTGAAGTACGTCTCGACGAGCACCTCCCGGTGGGCCGGGGTCAGGTCGTCGAGCGCATCGGACAGCGTCATCAGCCACAGCGCCTTGTCGATCTCGTCCTCCGCGGGGATGACCTCCAGCGGCGACGGGTCGACCTCCTGCGGCCGGGCCTGCCGGCTGCGGTGGCCGTCGATGACGATGCGGCGCGCGACCGTCACCAGCCAGGGGCGTACCGAACCGGTCGCTCGATTGAGCTGGCCGGCGTTCTTCCAGGCACGGATGAGTGTCTCCTGCACTACGTCCTCGGCACGCTGCCGGTCTCCGGCAACCAGGCGCAGGACATACGCAAGCAGGGGTCCGGCATGCTCCCGATACAGAGCACGCATCAGCTCCTCGTCAGGTTCCGAGGGCTGGGACATGCGATGTCGGGCCCTCGATCCACGTTCATTGGCCACGGCCGCATCCTTGCGCACGCCCACCTCCGGTGTCCGGGGGTTCCCCCAGTCGGTCGCTCGCCGAGGGGTACGGAGCACGGGTGTTGCGTGTTCAAACCGGGGAGACAGTTTTCTTCGGGGTGTCATGACGAGGGGGACATGGCGGCACATTCCCACCGCTTCTTCTTCACATTTTCGCCACACTGACAAGAAGACGCGGGCTGCCCTTGCTCAGGCATGGGCAAACACGATGTTGTCGAAATCACTTCGACGATTTTCCGGCGGGCCGCTGTGCAATTCCTGTCAGCTCATCAGAGAAGACGTATACCGGGCAGTTGGGCCCGGGCGAGCGCGGCGCGCCGGCGGTGCCGTGCGACCCGTTCCCGGTTCCCGCAGACCTCGCTCGAACACCAACGCCTGCGCCGGCCACGGGAGGTGTCGACGTACACGATCGGGCAGTTGTCCCCCTCGCACTGGCGCAGCCCCGCCCGCGCCTCGGGATCCGTGAGCAGCTCGACGGCGTCCCGCGCGACGACGGCCAGCAGCGCGGCGCACTCCGGCGGAGCGTCCAACTCCCGTACGAGGGTGCCGTCCTCGTCTCGTGCGGCGCGGGGGACGGGCGGCGCGGGGCGCGCGGCCTCGTTGAGCCGGGTGAGGTCGACGTCGTACGGACCGGGGTGGGTGCGGCCCAGCCAGTCCCGCACCAACCGGTCCACCACGGACCGCAGTTCGCGGAAGGCGGCCGGCCACGAGGGGTCGGCGTGGGCCAGCGCGGTGCCCGGCGGGACGAGTCCGGCGCCGCGGATCCACGCGCACAACGGCGCGACTCCGACGAGGTGTTCGTGGGGATGACTGGTCGCTAGGAGGTCGAGACAACTGCGTCCGGCGTCGAACCGCAGCTCGTAGGGGTCCGTGGCCGTGCCCAGTGCCATGCGCCACCGCCTGCGTCGGAGCGTTCCTGAGGAAACCGTCGCTCTCACAGTGCCCCGGGAGCCGCCCCGACCGGAACCCCTCCTTCGTCGGGCGGCACCGCCGTCAGACGGCCCCGGCCCGGCTCACGCGTCCGCGTACTTGGTGTCGGCGGCGGGGTCCAGCGCCAGCCGGTAGCCGCGCTTGACCACCGTCTGGATCAGCTTCGGGGCGCCCAGGGCGGTGCGCAGACGGGCCACCGCCGTCTCGACGGCGTGCTCGTCGCGGCCCGAACCGGGAAGCGCGCGCAGCAGGTCGGCGCGGGGGACGACCCAGCCCGGCCGCCGTGACAGCGCCCGCAGCAGCGACATCCCCGCCGGCGGAACCGGCTTCAGACACCCGTCCACCAGCACCGCGTGCCCCCGGATCTCCACCCGGTGCCCCGCGATCGGCAGCGCCCGCGCCCGCCCCGGCAGCTCCTGGCACAGCAACTGCACCAGCGGCCCGAGCCGGAAGCGCTCCGGCTGCACGGTGTCCACACCCCGCGCCTGCAGGGGCAGCGCGGTGACCGGGCCGACACAGGCCGGCAGCACGTCGTGGTGGAGCGCGGCGAGCAACTCGGGCAGCAGGCCCCGCTCCTCCGCGCGGGAGAACAGCGACGCGGCGGCCGGCGCGCTGGTGAAGGTGATCGCGTCGAGGCCGCGGGAGACGGCCGCGTCGAGGAGCCGGTCGAGCGGTGCGATGTCCTCGGGCGCCATCCACCGGTACACCGGCACGCCCACGACCTCCGCCCCCGCGGCCCGCAGCGCCTCCACGAACCCGGGCAGCGGCTCACCGTGCAGCTGGACGGCGATCCGGCGCCCGTCGACGCCCTCCTCCAGGAGCCGGTCGAGCACCTCGGCCATGGACTCGGACGACGGCGACCACTCCTCCGTCAGACCGGCGGCACGGATGGAGCCCTTGACCTTGGGGCCGCGGGCGAGCAGTTCCACCTCACCGAGCCGGGCGAGCAGCGTCTCGCCGAGCCCCCACCCCTCGGCGGCCTCGACCCAGCCCCGGAAACCGATCGCGGTCGTCGCGACGACCACGTCCGGGGCCTGGTCGATGAGGTCCTTGGTCGCGGCGAGCAGTTCGCCGTCGTCGGCGAGCGGCACGATCCGCAGGGCGGGCGCGTGCAGCACCGTCGCGCCGCGCCGCTGGAGCAGCGCGCCGAGCTCCTCGGCCCGGCGCGCGGCCGTCACGCCCACGGTGAAGCCCGCCAGGGGCCCGTGTTCCACGGATCCCCGGCTGGTGGCGTCCGGTCGCTGCTGTTCCTCGTACATAACTCTCGTCCCGCACTCGAGTCGCCCTGCTCTTACATGCCGCCGAGCCTGTCAACGGTGCGTGACAGGCTCGGTTCGGCTTCATGTCGCCAGTGTTACGTCACACCTCGGCGTAGCTGAGCTGCTGCTTCGCCTCGGAGGACGGGCTGGATGCGGTGACCCGGCCCGCCGGGCGGCGAAGGTATACGGCCCAGGTGACCGCGAAGCAGGCCGCGTAGAAGGCGAGGAAGGCGACGAACGCGCCGGTGCCGGAGCCGTAGGAGAGGAAGGACTGACGGAAGGCCAGGTTGATGCCGACGCCGCCGAGCGCGCCGACCGCGCCGATGAGTCCCATGGAGGCACCGGACAGGCGGCGGCCGTAGGCGGCGGCCTCCTCGCCCTGAAGGCCCTTCGCGACGGCCTTGGCCTGGAAGATGCCGGGGATCATCTTGTAGGTGGAGCCGTTGCCGAGGCCGCTGAGCACGAACAGCACCACGAAGACGGCGACGAAGAGCGGCAGCGACTTCTGCATGCTGGCGAAGACCAGGACGGCGGTGGCGGCGGCCATGCCCACGTAGTTGTAGAGGGTGATCCGCGCGCCGCCGTACTTGTCGGCCAGCCAGCCGCCCAGCGGACGGATCAGCGAGCCGAGCAGCGGGCCGATGAAGGTGAGGTAGGCCGCCTGCAGGGGCGTACGGCCGAACTGGTTCGTCAGCACCTGGCCGAAGGCGAAGCTGTAGCCGATGAACGAGCCGAAGGTGCCGACGTAGAGGAAGGACATGATCCAGGTGTGGGCGTCCTTCGCGGAGTCGATCGCGGCGCCGGTGTCGTTCTTCACGGACGACAGGTTGTCCATGTACAGGGCGGCGAGGGTCGCGGCGATGACGATCAGCGGGATGTAGATCCCGAGCAGGACGCGCGGGCCGCCGCTCGCGCCGATGACGGCGAGGCCGACCAGCTGCAGGACCGGCACACCGATGTTGCCGCCGCCCGCGTTCAGACCGAGCGCCCACCCCTTCTTGCGCAGCGGGAAGAAGGCGTTGATGTTGGTCATGGAGGAGGCGAAGTTGCCGCCGCCGATGCCCGCGATCAGGCCGACCAGCAGGAAGGTGCCGAAGGAGGTCCCCGGCTCCATCACCATGAACGCGGCGACCGTGGGGATCAGCAGCAGGCCGGCGGAGACGATCGTCCAGTTCCGGCCGCCGAAGATCGCGACGGCGAAGGTGTACGGCACCCGGACGACCGCGCCGACCAGCGTCACCATGGACGTCAGCAGGAACTTGTCGGCCGGGGTGAGGCCGTACTCCGGGCCCATGAAGAGCACCAGCACGGACCACATCGTCCAGATCGAGAAGCCGATGTGCTCGGAGAGGACGGAGAAGATGAGGTTCCGGCGGGCGATCTTCTCGCCCTTCTCGTTCCAGAACGTCTCGTTCTCCGGGTCCCACTCCTCGATCCAGCGGCTCCCCTTCTTCGCGGGGGACGGGGGTGCGGGGGCTGTACTCGGGGCTGTCATGACGCCTCCACGTGCTCCGGGCTCGGGTGGTTCGGGGTGATGAGCGGTGATGAGTCCCGAAGGTAGGGAGGACGCGTTTCCGGTCCTGTGGCTGTCGGTGACCGGAAGGGAACGTTGCTCTCACCTCCGGCGGAGGCCGGGTGAGAGGTTTTGGCCAGGGGCGTGCGGGCCGTCCGGCCGGCCCGAGGGGTCCGGCCGGGGCGTTCCGGCCCGGTGGCCGCCGGTCCGTCCGTCCGGCCACAGCCGGGGCCGGCGCCCGGCGGCCAGGTCCTCCGCCCAGCCGAAACACAGGACGCACAGCGCGGTGAGGAGCCAGACGCCCGGCAGTTGCGGCCGGGGGCTCTCCAGCAGCCAGGCACCGACACCGCGCCGGCCTCCAGGGCGGCGGACAGCGCGATCGGCGCCAGGACCGTCGGCCGGGGCGCGGCCCGCAGGGCGCGCAGCAGCAGCGGGGAGAGCAGGACGAACCAGAAGTAGGTGCGCAGGTACCAGAGGGGTACGCCCATGTCGACCGCCCAGCCGTCGGCGATCAGCCCGTGCACACCGGGCAGGTTCTCGCCGTACGGGGGGTCGCTAGCGGGAGACCATGTTCATGTCCATGGCTGGGATCCATCCCCCCGCGGGGCGCCGAAGCCACCCCTCCGCCCCCGCGATCTCGGCCGCGGCCCGTCGAAGCGCATCGAGGCCCGGATGGACCAGCCCCTTTCGCCACACCAGCGACACGGGAGACAGCGGGACCGGGTCGGTCAAGGGGCGCGACACCGTCCCGGGCATGGCCGGAAAGCCCATCACCGCGAGGACCGGATTGCCCTCCTTCGCCATGATCCGCTGGAACTCCTCGTCCCCGACCGCGAGGGGAGCCGGCGACGCGACCCGGATGCCGCGCCCCTCGAACAGCCGGTGGG
Source organism: Streptomyces sp. NPDC001381 (assembly GCF_042895685.1). Taxonomy (NCBI): domain Bacteria; kingdom Bacillati; phylum Actinomycetota; class Actinomycetes; order Kitasatosporales; family Streptomycetaceae; genus Streptomyces; species Streptomyces sp. NPDC001381. The sequence continues at coordinate 1,530,569 of NZ_JBIAWO010000001.1, forward strand.
CGAGGTCGGTCCACTCCGGCGTCCTCGGGTTGCCCGCCCCGGCGTAGACGCTCTCCCCCGCCAGCGCGGCCAGCGGCACCTCCGGCAGCGACGCCAGCCGGTGCCCCTCGGGCAGCACGACCGCCATCGGCTCGTACCGCACGAGCTGCTGGTCCAGCTGGCCGCGCAACACCGGCTCCAGCCCGGCGTACCGCCCGAACGACACGTCCAGCCGCCCCGCGACGATCTCGACCGCCGCACCGGTGAGCCCGCTCTCGTAGCGGGCCATCAGCTCCTGCTCGGGGGCGAGCTCACGGGCCCGGTACAGCACGCGCCGCCCGGTGACCAGGCCCGGCGAGTTCAGGTCGACCAGCAGCGGACGGGCCCGCGCGAACGCGGTGAGCAGGTCGTCCTGCGCCCGCAGCACCCCGCGCGCGAACGGCACCAGCCGCTCCCCGTCGGATGTCAGCGTCACCTGCCGGGTGGTCCGCACGAACAGCTCGACCCCCAACTCACGCTCCAGCCGCCGCACATCCCGGCTGAGCGCCTGCTGGGCGACGTAGAGCCGCGCGGCGGCCCGGGTGAAGTGCAGCTCCTCGGCGACCGCCAGGAAGGCGCGCAGGAGACGGGGATCGACATGGGTCCGACCAGGTCCGGGCATCCGGCGAACCTACAACGCGCGTGCGTGAATCCGCACCGGGAAAGTGTTGGACCCCTTGATCACCGACGGGCGACGGTGGAGCCATGCCCCAGCCCGACCCCCTCATGGCCGCGGACCCCACCCGCCACTCCCGCCTCGTCCCCCACTCCCGCCACCGTCCCCCCGGCCCCTACCGCCGGCTCCTCGCCACACCCGGCTGCCGCGCCTTCACCGCCGGGAACCTCCTCGCGCGCCTGCCCATGGGCATGTTCAGCGTGAGCGCGGTCGTGATGATCGCCGGCACGCGCGGCTCGTACGCCCTCGCCGGCGCCGTCACCGCGACCGGCCTCGCCGCGACCGCCCTCGTCGCCCCCTGGATCGCCCGGCTCGTCGACCGGTACGGGCAGGCCCGGGTCGCCGTACCGGCCACGCTCCTCGCCGCGCTCGGCAGCCTCACGCTGCTGCTCTGCGTCCGGTACGGCGCCCCGGACTGGACCCTGTTCGCCGCGTACGCCGCCACCGCCACCACCCCCAACATCGGCGGCATGTCCCGCGCCCGCTGGAACCACCTCCTCGACGGCGACCCCGCCGCCCTGCACACCGCGAACTCCTTCGAACAGGCCGCCGACGAGCTGTGCTTCATGCTGGGCCCGGTGTGCGCCGCCTTCCTGTGCGGCACGTTCTTCCCCGAGGCGGGCACCCTGGTCGGCGCGGTGCTCCTGGTGACGGGCATGCTGACGTTCGCCGCCCAGCGCGCGACGGAACCGCCGCCGCACCCCCGGCCGACGGCCGGGTCACCCCTGCGCACCCCCGGCCTGCCGCCCCTGCTCGCCGTCTGTCTCGCCCTGGGCACGGTGTTCGGCGCGACGGAGGTCGTGACGATCGCGTTCGCCGACGAACGCGGACACCGTACGGCGGCGGGGATCGTGCTCGCCCTCCAGGCGGCCGGCTCCTGCGCGGCCGGTCTCGTGTACGGGGCGATACGACCGTCCGGCCCGGCCTCCCGGCGGCACCCCTGGTGCGTGGCCGTGATGACCGCGCTCCTCACCCTCCCGCTCCTCGCGGCGACGGCCCTCGACTCGCTCCCGCTGCTGGCCGCGGCCCTGCTCGTCGCCGGGACCGCGACCGCCCCGACGATGGTCACCACCATGGCCCTGGTCCAGCAGCGCATCCCCGTGGCCCGCCTCAACGAGGGCATGACCCTGGCGGTGACGGGCCTGCTCGGCGGCGTCGCGTGCGGCAGCGCGACGGGCGGCTGGGTGGTCGAACACGCCTCCCCCGCGACCGGTTTCGCGGTGCCTCTGGCGGCCGCGGCGACCGCGCTGCTCGCGTCCGCCGTTTCCCGCACGCCCCATTGACGCGCTCACGCGACCTGGCGGGCGGCCTGGTACCGGAGGCGACGCTGGTCCGGCCGACCCTGACCCCACGGGCGAGCACGGCACCGCGGACGACCGCGTGACCGCGTAAAAAAAAGGGGCCCGCACTCGGGTGAGTGCGGGCCCCGGTGTTGCGGTCAGGGCGTCTCCACCAGGTACCGGACGCGGTCCACCACGAACTCGCCGTAATGGAGGGCCGCCCCGATGCTCTCCATCCCTCGGTACTGCTCGGGGGACAGCGTCGCGCCGGGGGCGTACTCGATGGCGTTCAGCAGCACGCGGAACGCCAGATCCGGGGTGCAGTCGCGGGCGCAGTCGACGAGCGCCTCACGCACCTCGGCCGTGAGGAACCGCGCCCGCTCGATCTCGGCGACGACCGCGTCCCGGTGGGACCGGCCGTCCTCCGTGTCCGCGCCGGCGAGGGGACGCACGTCCGCCCGCGCGGACAGCACGGCGTCGCACAGGCCGACGACCGTCCGGGTCCACTCGGCTCCCGCGGTCCGCACGAAGCCCGGCATGTACTGGGCTCCGGCGGTCCACAACACCCCGAGCGTCTCCGAGGGCAGACCGTCGGCGAGCGCCAGGGCGTCCCGGCGTACCGCCAGGACCTCCTCGTCGCTCTCCTCCGCCAGGTGTTTCGCCACGACGTCGGCGGCCGTGGGCCCGTCGTGGATCCAGTCCTGGTGGAAGAACCCCATCACCCACGGGACTCCGAAACCGAACTCGGTGAATCGCCGCACCGCGTGTCTCCTCCTCGCCTTCTACTTCGGGTAGCAGGTCTGCACGTAGTAGCCGCGGGGGTGTTTCGGTATCCCCGGCCCCTTCGGTGCCCTCACCAGCTTGATGTAGTAGCCGTTGCCCGCGGCCTTGGGGGCCCTCGCCACGGTCCTGTTGTCGTAGTACACCGTGCCGAGGGACTGGTCCTTCGGCCCGAAGAACCCTGACCAGTCCAGATCGTTCTTGTTGCCCCTGAGCCAGTTGCTGATCATGCTCGCCTTGTCGGCCAGGGCGGCGTCGACGACCTTCTGGGCCGTGTCCTGGTCCGCCCAGACGCTGTTCGGCGTGTCCTTGTCGTACTTGTCGGTCTTCCGGGCGGCCAGGGCCTCGGCCTCGGCCCTGTTGGGCCGCACGTGCTCCGTGATCGTGTGGGCCAGGCCGGGGAACTTGGCACCGTCGAACACGATGTCGTTGCAGTTGTGGACCAGCACCGGAGTGCTGCCCGCCACCGCGTAGAACGTGTGCAGGCCGGACACCGTCAGGTCGTACACCGTCCGGGGCGCCCGGTCGTCGCGGTCGAGCACCGCCGCCACCGTACGGACCGTTCCGTCGGAGGTGCGCACACTGTCGCCGGCGCGCAGGTCGGACGCGAAGGTCCAGTCCCGGCCGGTGACGTAGAAGCGGTGGCCCGGCGTGCTCGTCAGACGCCCGCCGTCCGCCAGGGTGATGTCCAGCAGGTCCTCGGTCGGGTGCGAGAACGTGCGGGTGACCGGCTCGGCCTGCGTCCGGCCGGTGAGCGGGTCGGTGGCCAGGACGAGGTCGCCCAGCCGCACGTCACGGATCGCCTTGCGGCTGCCGTCGGCCAGGACCACCTCGGTGGCGCCGGGGAAGCTGTTGAGCTTGCACGCCGTGCGCGCGTCCTCGTACGCCTTCACACTGCGCTCGATCTGGGCCAGCGTCTGCGGGTCCACGTTGTCCAGCGCCTTCAGCGCCTTGAACGCGTCGGTGACCCCGACCCCGGTCTTCATGGCGGCGTCCAGGGCGCGGAGCCCCTCCGCGACCTTCGTGAAGGCCTTGCCCGGGATGAAGTTGGACGCGAACCAGGCGCAGCCGGCGGCGTCGCCGTGGTAGCAGCGGACGGCGTCGCCCAGCACGACCTCGTAGAGGACCGCGCCGAGGGTGTCCCCGAAGAGGGCCTGCCAGCCCAGGCGCGTGATGTCACCTGCGGTGAAGTGGTGCGTCCACTCCTGCTTCTGGTCCCTGAGGACCACCGTCTTGAGGAAGAGTGTGTCCTCGGCCGGGCAGCCCGACTCCGTGGCGGGGACGTCGGGGTTGGTGCAGAGGTAGTAGCTGACCGTGAGGTCGAGGTGCAGTTCGTACGTCACCGTGCAGCCCTGCAGCGTGTAGTCGCACTTGTTGAGCTGCTTGGCCGGGGCCGCGTCGGTCATCTTCTCGATGACGTAGAAGACCCCGTCGACGCCAGTGCCGGCGCCCGCCTGCACCTGTCCGTTGGCCTCCTTGCGCTCGGCCGAGTCGGCTGCCTGCTGGGCGGAGTCGGCGTACTTCTGGGCGTCCTTGGCGGCCTGCTCGGCCAGGGTGGCCTCGGCGTCGGCGCGGTCGGCCGCCGCACGGGCGTCCTTGGCGGCCTGCTCGGCCTGGGAGGCGGCGCTGCGGGCGGCCTCCGCGTCCAGGGCGGCCTGGTCGGCCGAGGCGCGGGCGTCGGCCGCGTAGCCCTCGGCGCGTCCGGCGGCCTTGTCGGCCGCGGCCGCGTCGGCGGTGGCCTGCTGGCCGTACTCGATGGTGCGGGCCAGTGAGGCCTGCGCGTCGGCGGCGTACGTGGCGGCCTCGGCCGCGTACCCCAGTGCCTCCTTCGCCGACTTGCGGGCCGTCGCGGCGAACCCGGCGGCCTCGGCCGCCAGGGTGTACGCCGCCTTCGCGTCGCCCGTCGCCGCCGCGGCGAGGCTCGCCGCCTGGTCGGCGTTCTTGCGCGCGTTGGCGGCGTGCGCCTCGGCGACCGCCTGCTGCTGCTCGGCGATCGTCTTCGACGACTGGCCCGTCAGGACCACCAGCCCCGCGGTGGCGTCGGTGTCGACGTACGGGGAACCGAGCTGGACGGCGTCGTTGGCCGGCGCGGCGACCTGCTGCGCCGAGGCGCCGGCGTCCGCGGCGGCCTGTGCGGTGGTGTAGGCGTGACCGGCCGCGTCGGCCGCCGAGGCGACCGCCTTGACGGACTCGGCCTTCGCCGCGTCGGCCTGGGCCTTCGCGTCGGCCGCGTGCTTGTCCGCCTCGTCGGCCAGCTTCACGGCCGTACGGGCGGCGGACGCGGCGGTCTCCGAGGCCTTGATGGCGTCGGCGGCGGCACTGGTCGCCGTACGGACGGCGGCGTCGGCCTTCAGCTTCGCGGCCTGCGCCTCGTCCGCGGCGGACCGGGCCCGCTTCGCGGCGGCCTCCGCGCGGGTGGCGGCGGCGTCCGCGTCGGCGGCTGCCTGGGTCGCGGCGTTCGCCTCGGCGCGGGCCGAGGTCGCCGCGGACTCCGCGTCGTCGGCCGCCGAGTCGGCGGCGTCGGCCGCGGCCCGGGACTCCTTGGCGTCGGCATCCGAGTCATGGGCCTCGGCGTAGGCGTCCTTGGCGTCGGCCTTGGCGCGGGCCGCGTTCGCCTTGCTCTCCGCGTCCCAGGCGTCGTCGCGCTTGCCCTTGGCCCGGTCCCGGGCGGCCTCGGCGTCCTGCCGCTTGGCACGGGCGGTGGACTCGGCGGTCTCCGCCCGGCCCTTGGCCTCGGTGGCGGTCGTCGCGTAGCCCTGGGCGTTCTTCTTGTGCTGGGCTGCCTCGGCCTGCTTGGCGGCGGCGGTCTCCTTCTCCGCCTTCGCGGTGGCCTCCTCGGCCTCCGCCGCGAGCCGCTTGGCGTGCGCGGTGGCGGCCGCGGCCTTCGCGTCGGCCTCCGCCTTCTGCGTCTCGAGGAGCTTGGACTTCGCCAGGTCGCGGGCGGCCTTGGCGTTCTGCGCCTGGACGGCGGCGGCGTCGGCGGCGGCCTTCGCCTGGGCGCGGGCCTCGTTGGCGGCGGCCGTGCGGAACGCCGCCTTCGACTGGGCGGCCTGCGCCAGGGCGCGGGCGGCGATGGTCTCACTGTCACCGGCGGCGGCCTTGGTCGCGGCGTACGCCGTGTCACCGGCCTTGGCCAGCGCCTCCAGCGCGGCGGACGACGCCTTGGTGACCTGCGCCTTCTGCTGTCCGACGAGCAGGCCGCGGCCGCGCGGAGCGCCCGCCTTGTCGGCCGTGGCGTAGGCGGCCTGGGTCGCGGCGTCCGTGTCGGCCGCGGCCTTCTTCGCCACGGCGGCCTGGGCCTTGACCAGGTCGAGCTGCTTCTTCGAGGCGGCCTGGGCGTCCGTGACGCCCTTCTTCGCCTTGTCGAACTGGGCCTTCGTCGGGTAGTCGAGGTCGTCGGTGCCGTTGTGACCGGAGGGGACGACGTCGAACTTCTGCGGGTCCTTGCCGGTGCAGTCCCACATCCGGCCGTCCCGGCTGTTGGTGTAGTCCGCCAGGTCGAGGCAGTTGCCGGTGGCCGGGTGGTACAGCCGGGTGGTCCCGTGCGTGCCGTACTCCCAGTTCTGGGACGTGCTGCTGCCGCAGGTGGAGATCTGCACGGCCGTGCCGTTGGCGTTCGCGCCGCCCTTGACGGTCAGGCACTTGCCCGAGTTGGGGTTGACCAGGTGGTCGCCGGAGATCTGCCACTTCTGCCCGGCACTGCCGTTGCAGGTGTAGATCTGCACGGGCGTGCCGTTGTCCTTCTTGCCGCCCGCCACGTCCAGGCACTTGTCGGTCGCGCCGTGGGCGTGCACCACGAACGGGCTGTCGCCGATCCAGCCGGGACCTCCCGCGGACCAGTAGTCCTGCCAGCGCGTCAGATGGTCGGCGATCCAGGACTGGCCGAGCATCTCGCCGAGCGCGGAGGCGCCGGCGGCCAGGGACTTGGTGGCGTCACGGCTCGCGTCGAGTATCTGGTTGCGCTGGGTCGCCTGGGCGGCGATCTCCTGCTGCCACTCGGCGGACGCGGCCGAGACCTCCTTGCCGAGGACCTTGTTCGGGTCGGCCGGGCTGTGCCAGTCGCAGGACGCGAACCGGGTCTTCAGGTCCTCCACCGCGACGCGGTACTCCACGCTGCCCGGTTCGGGCGCGGTACGCGGGAAGCCGCCGGAGGAGAGGAAGATACGGGCGTCGTCGGCCCACTGCTTGTGCATGAAGACGCGGTCTTCCCACGCCCGCTGCTCGGCCAGCGCCCGGTTCCACTCGTCACGCGGCAGGCTCGGGTCCGGGTCCTTGCCGTAGAGCGGGGTGCCGAGGTCGGTGACCGCCTTGGCCGTCGCCTCGTCCGCCTTGGGCGTCGGGTCCTCGTAGTAGTCGCTCTCGCTCTTCCACCACCGGGCTCCGAGCCAGGGAGTGATGCCGACCTGCTCGAAGTAGTCCTTGCCGCCTCCGGGCAGGCCCGGCGGATCGGCGAAGTCGGCGACGCTCTTGAAGCCGCCGGGGGTGGAGAGCCCGGACAGGGGCTTCTTCCATTCCTGGAGGCGTCCGTAGAGGTCGATCTTGTCGATGTCGTCGCGGTCCTTCTGGAACGCGCCGCTCAGCGGAGTGGAGTTCCAGTACTGCCGGTCCGCCGCGGTGTGCAGCTTGTCCGGCGTCTGGTTCAGCCCGTCCTGGGCGATCGCGTACATGGCCGGGCCGCCCATCCGCAGCACCTCGGTCATGAGGCACTGGTCCTGGCGCAGCTGCTCGGCGGCCTTGGCGTCGAAGCCGTCGTAGCTGTCTCCGCCGTCGGCGACGGTGGCCATGTCGTCGGCGGCGTACCGGCCCAGCAGGTCGGGCTGGACGGCGAGGCCGCCGATCAGGGCCACGGCCACGGCCGAGGTCACGGCCGTCGTCAGGGCGGAGGCGAGTGGTCCGGACCGTGCTGATCCGGGCCTGATGAACCCTCGTCTGGGGCGCAAGGAAGCATCCCTTTCATCGCATGTGGGCGACCGGGGGTCGCCCGTGCGGCAGGGCATGCGTGAAGAGCCGGCTCGCGGCATGACGAACGGTCTGTCTCTCCCCGTGGCGACGGTGTCCCCCCGGTCGCCTGTCGTCGCGCACGATGACGGAGTGGTCGGCTCCGCCGGGCGCGGCGATCACCATAGGCAGATGTGACGGGTTCCGGACAAGAGGGTTCGGTGAGATGTGCGGAAAACGTGATGAGGGAACGGTGTCCGGGTGGCGCGCGAGCAGCACGAAGGCCCCGCCGCTGTATGCGACGGGGCCTTCGCCCACATGGGATGTCGTGGAGATGGCGGGAATCGAACCCGCGTCCAACGGTGCGGAACCAGGGCTTCTCCGTGTGCAGTTCGCTGTGATTTTCTCGGCCCCGGCGATCACGCGAACAAGTCGCCGACGGGCCCAGTCACTGTTTGATTTCCCTCTTCACCCCGTGACCGGGATCAAGGTTTAGTCCCCTAGCTGATGCCAGGATCCGGGTCGGGAACGAGCCCGGGCTGACACTCCCATGAAGGAGCTAAACGATCACTACCTGATCAGGCAGCGAGAGCGTAGAGCTCGGGAGAATCGCTCTTGGAATTGGCGATTATTTTTTTCGGCCTGTGGTTTACGAGATCATGGCCGCTTTCTCGACACGCTTCCCCTGCTTCGACAGCCGCTGTCGAAACCGATCATCCCCATGTTGATTTTTCAATCGCTGCACCCTCGGTGGGGTGCGATCCCATCGTACGTGACCAACACACGCGGATGCCACCGTATTCCCGCCGGCCGTGCGACGGGCGGAGGCGGGCCGCGGGGCGACGGCCGGCGGCGGCTACCCGGCCCGCTGCTGCCGCTTCGCCGCCGCGATCGCCCGGTCCGTCTCCCGGCGGTCCTGCTTCTCCCGCAGGGTCTGCCGCTTGTCGTACTCCTTCTTGCCTCGCGCCAGCGCGATCTCGGCCTTCGCCCGGCCGTCCTTGAAGTAGAGGGCGAGGGGCACGATCGTGTGACCCGTCTCCTCCGACTTGACCGCCAGCTTGTCGATCTCCTCGCGGTGCAGCAGCAGCTTGCGCTTGCGGCGCGCGGAGTGGTTCGTCCAGCTGCCCTGGCTGTACTCGGGGATGTGGGCGTTGAACAGCCACGCCTCGCCGTCGTCGATCTGGACGAAGCCGTCGGTCAGGGAGGTCCGGCCCTGTCGCAGCGACTTCACCTCGGTGCCCGTGAGCACGAGCCCGGCCTCGTAGGTGTCGATGATCGCGTAGTCGTGCCGGGCCTTCTTGTTCTGGGCGACGATCTTGCGCTTGCCGCCCTTCTCGCCGTCCTTGGACTTGCCGGCCGCCCCGCCCTGCTTGGGCTGGGACTCCTTCGGTACGTACATTCCCTTGCTCATAGTGCCGCCATTTTCGCACCCTGAGGGGGTCGGAGGGAAAGCCGATTACGCGAGACCCGGGACGGACTCAGGACGGGTCCCCGAGACCGCCGAGCACGGTCTCGGCCCGCTCCAGCGCCCCGTCCGTCACGTCCAGGTCGGGCGTGATGCCCGTACCGTCGACGGCACGGCCGGAGGGAGTGCGGTAGTGGCCGACGGTGAGCTCGGCGACCGAGCCGTCGGGGAGTCTGCTCGGCATCTGCACCGAGCCCTTGCCGAAGGTGCGCGAGCCCACGACGACCGCCCGGCCCCGGTCCTGGAGGGCACCGGTGAGCAGCTCGGCCGCGCTCATGGTGCCGCCGTCGACGAGCGCGACGAGGGGGCGGTCGGTGTCGCCGCCGGGCGCGGCGTGCAGGGCGCGCTGGTCGCCGTCCACGTCGTACGTGGCGACCAGGCCGCCGTCGAGGAAGGCGGAGGCGGTGGCGGTGGCCTCGGAGACCAGGCCGCCGGAGTTGCCGCGCAGGTCCAGGACGATCCCGGTACCGGCGGGGGCCCGCCGCACGGCGGTGCGGACGGCGTTGCCGACCCCCTTGGTGAACGCGGAGATCTTGATGACGCTCGCGCCGTCGGAGAGCCTGCGGACGGTGACGGAGTCCGTGGACAGCAGGGCCCGGCGCAGGGTCTCGGTCCACGCGCGGGTGCCGCGCTCCAGGCCGAGGGTGACGGTCGTCCCCGCGGGCGCCTCCAGGGCGTCACCGCGCAGTAAGGAGACGACCTCGGTGACGGGACGGCCGTCGACCCGGTGCCCGTCGACGCTGCGCAGCCGGTCGCCGGCGCGGATCCCGGCCCCCGCCGCGGGCGAACCGGGCCGCACCTCGGTCACCTCGATGCGCCCGTCCCGCTCGCGCCGCGCCCACAGGCCCACGCCGGTGTAACGGCCGTCGAGGGAGTCCTCGAACTCCTCGTACTCACCGGCGGAGTAGACGGCGGCCCAGCGGTCCCCGCTGCGGCTCACCGCGCGCTCCGCCGCGTCCAGGGGGGACTTGCCGACCGCGGCGGCCTCCTCGGCCGCCCGTGTCACGTCCGAGGAGCGCCCGGCGGGCCCCTCCCGCGTCTCACCGGAGGCGGCGCGGCGGCCGTCCACCGGCAGCGAGCCGGTCGCCGCACCGGCCACGAGCACACTCGCGAACACCAAGGTCAGGGCGGCCCCGCGGCCGAAACGGCGGGGCTGACAGAACAGGTCACGGCCTGACATGGCGGTGAGTCTAGGGGAACGGGGAGGGGCCGCACGGTCGCTCGACCGTACGGCCCGGGGGGTGTGCGTCACACCTTGAGGTACTTGCGCAGCGCGAAGAACGCCGCCAGGGCCGGCATCAGCAGGCTCGTGGCGAGGATCAGCGGAAGCTTCGTCAGGACCGCGTCCCAGCCGATGAAGTTGATCAGGTTGAGCTTCTCGGAGAGCGCCAGGCCGTTGTCGATGATGAAGTAGCGGGCGAGCACCAGGAAGCCGCAGGCGACCGTGCCGCCGATGAGACCGGCGACGGCGGCCTCCGCGATGAACGGCGCCTGGATGTAGAAGCCGGAGGCGCCGACCAGCCGCATGATCCCGGTCTCACGCCGACGGCTGAACGCCGAGACGCGCACGGTGTTGACGATCAGCATCAGCGCGACGACGAGCATCAGCGCCATCACCGCCCGCGCCGCCCAGTTCATGCCGTTGAGCAGCCCGAACAGGTTGTCCAGAATGCCCTTCTGGTCCTGCACCGACTGCACGCCGTCCCGCCCGTCGAAGGCGGTCGCGATGACCTGGTACTTCTCCGGGTCCTTCAGCTTGATCCGGTACGACTCCTGCATCTGGTCCGGGGTGAGCGAGGCGGCCAGCGGCGAGTCGCCGAACTGCTCCTTGTAGTGCTTGTACGCGTCGTCCTGCGACTCGTACGTCACCGTCTGGACCACCGACATCTTGCCGAGGTCGGACTTGATCTGCTTCTTCTGGTCGTCGGTGACCGCACCCTTGGCGCAGTTGGGGTCCGACTCGGCGTCGCTCTTGTTGCAGAGGAAGATCGAGACGTTGACCTTGTCGTACCAGTAGCCCTTCATGGTGCTGACCTGGTCGCTCATCAGGAGCGAGCCACCGAAGAGCGCCAGCGACAGGGCGACGGAGACGATGACGGCGAAGGTCATCGTCAGGTTGCGGCGGAGACCGACACCGATCTCGGAGAGTACGAACTGGGCACGCATGGCGTGTACTTGAGGCCTTTCCGGGAACGTCTGCGGGCGGTCAGTGCTGGTAGCCGTAGACGCCGCGCGCCTGGTCGCGGACGAGGCGGCCCTTCTCCAGCTCGATGACGCGCTTGCGCATCTGGTCCACGATGTTCTGGTCGTGCGTGGCCATCACGACGGTCGTGCCGGTCCGGTTGATCCGGTCGAGCAGCTTCATGATGCCGACGGAGGTCTGCGGGTCGAGGTTGCCGGTGGGCTCGTCGGCGATGAGCAGCTTCGGCCGGTTGACGAAGGCGCGCGCGATCGCGACGCGCTGCTGCTCACCACCGGACAGCTCGCCCGGCATCCGGTCCTCCTTGCCGCCCAGCCCGACGAGGTCGAGCACCTGCGGCACGGACTTGCGGATCTCGCCCTTCGACTTGCCGATGACCTCCTGCGCGAAGGCGACGTTCTCCGCCACCGTCTTGTTCGGCAGCAGCCGGAAGTCCTGGAAGACCGTCCCCAGCTGGCGGCGCATCTGCGGCACCTTCCAGTTGGAGAGGCGCGCGAGGTCCTTGCCCAGCACGTGCACCTGACCGTGGCTGCACCGCTCCTCGCGGAGGATCAGCCGCAGGAAGGTGGACTTGCCGGAGCCGGAGGACCCCACGAGGAACACGAACTCGCCCTTCTCCACCTCGAGGGAGACATCCCTGAGTGCGGGGCGGGTCTGCTTGGGGTAGACCTTGGAGACGTTGTCGAATCGGATCACGGGTGCACCACGGGTCGCCGGGGGTAGATGAGCGTGACCATACGCGAACCGGGTGTGCGAGCGCAGGCGCCGGGAGCCGTTGCGGGAGGCTTGTGCCTTTTTGTACGGGACTTTGTACGGGAGTTTGTGCGGGCCCCTCTTCGAACGGGCCGCGCGGGCTTGCCGCGAACCTGGCAGAGTGGAGGGGGAACGTTCTCGGTTTCGTGAGCGTTGTGTACGTGGAACCGGCGCAAGGAGGGCGAGCGCATGACGTACGACCGGCTGGTGTGCGCTAACTGCGCGGCGCCCGTGAGCGAGGGCCGGTGCCCTGTGTGCCGTGCGAACCGCGAGCGGCTGCAGCAGGAGAACTTCTTCGCGGGGCTGAACCCGATGGCGCTGATCGCGCTGCTGGCGGTCCTGGTGGCGGCGGTGGCGCTGCTGGCCCACCAGACCGCGTAGACCGCGGGCCTACGACGCCGAAGGGGCCCGGAGCCGATGAGCTCCGGGCCCCTTCGCGTTCACGTCATGTGACGTCCCGCACGGGAGCGGCCACCGTCAGGCAGCGGCCCCGCCGCGGCCCGCGACGAGACGCGGCAGCACACGGAAGCCGACACCGCCGGCGATCATCGTGGCAGCGCCGATGATGAGGATCGTGGTCTCGCCGGCACCCGTCTCGGCGAGCTCCCCGCCGCCGCCCTGGGCGGTGGTGTCGGTGGCGGTGTCCGAGGTGTCGGTCAGCGCGGAGCTGCCCTCCTCCTGAGTGGAGGTGCCGTCGGTGTCGGTGCCACCGGTGGCGGAACCACCCGTGGTGGAGCTGCCGCCGTTGTCGCCGGAGCCACCGTTGTCACCGGAACCGCCGTTGTCGCCGGAGCCACCGTTGTCGCCCGAGCCACCGTTGTCACCGGAACCGCCGTTGTCACCGGAGCCACCGTTGTCGCCCGAGCCACCGTTGTCACCGGAACCGCCGTTGTCGCCCGAGCCACCGTTGTCGCCCGAGCCACCGTTGTCGCCGGAGCCACCGTTGTCGCCGGAGCCACCGTTGTCACCGGAGCCACCGTTGTCGCCGGAGCCACCGTTGTCGCCGGAACCGCCGTTGTCGCCCGTGCCACCGTTGTCGCCCGAGCCACCGTTGTCGCCCGAGCCACCGTTGTCGCCCGAGCCACCGTTGTCACCGGAACCGCCGTTGTCACCGGAGCCACCGTTGTCGCCCGTGCCACCGTTGTCGCCCGTGCCACCGTTGTCGCCGGGGCAGACAGCGATCGGGCACGGGTCGTCGCCGTCCTGCGTGGTGACTTCGACGTCGCCGGACGTCGAGACGAGCCCGCTGAGGCCACCCTCGTCACCGGCGGCCGAAGCGACGCCGGCGACCGTCAGCGAGGCACCCGCGGCGATCACGGCGCCGGCGGCGATGCGCGCGACCCGGATCCGCGTCTTCTTGGTCATATGGTTGCTACCCCCAGTAGCTGATCGTCGATGAGGCCGCGCTCGGGACAGTGATCGACGGGGGTAGCAAAGATGTAGCTGAAGCCCCCCGGTTCACATGCGTCCCAGAGATACGCATGCCACACTGCACCCTCCCGATTTTTCAAAGCAACGTCAAGGCCGTTGCGCACGCAATGTCCAAGTCAGGGCGCTTTGCGTGATGTCAGAGCTGTGAGTGTGATGTAAAACCCAGGCATCGGGGGGAGTTGGGCCACGCAAAAAGGCAACCACCCCTGGCGCAGGGGCGGTTGCCTTATCGACAAACCTACTTCTCTTGCTGCTTGCGCCAGCGAATTCCGGCTTCCAGGAATCCGTCGAGCTCACCGTTGAACACGGCCTCGGGGTTGCCGACCTCGAACTCCGTACGGAGGTCCTTGACCATCTGGTACGGGTGCAGGACGTAGGACCGCATCTGGTTGCCCCAGGAGTTGCCGCCGTCGCCCTTCAGCGCGTCCATCTTGGCCTGCTCCTCCTGCCGGCGGCGCTCGAGGAGCTTCGCCTGGAGGACGTTCATCGCGGTCGCCTTGTTCTGGATCTGCGAGCGCTCGTTCTGGCAGGAGACGACGATGCCGGTGGGCAGGTGGGTGATGCGCACGGCGGAGTCGGTCGTGTTCACGCCCTGACCGCCGGGGCCGGAGGACCGGTACACGTCGATCCGCAGCTCGCTCTCGTCGATCTCGACGTGGTCGGACTGCTCGACGACGGGGAGGACCTCCACACCCGCGAAGGAGGTCTGGCGGCGTCCCTGGTTGTCGAAGGGCGAGATGCGCACGAGGCGGTGCGTGCCCTGCTCGACGGAGAGGGTGCCGTAGGCGTAGGGCACCTGGACGGCGAAGGTGGTGGACTTGATGCCGGCTTCTTCGGCGTACGACGTCTCGTAGATCTCCGTCTTGTAGCCGTGCTGCTCGGCCCAGCGCAGGTACATGCGCTGGAGCTTCTCGGCGAAGTCGGCGGCGTCGACGCCACCGGCCTCCGCGCGGATGTTCACGAGCGCTTCCCGGGAGTCGTACTCCCCGCTGAGGAGCGTGCGGACCTCCATCTCGTCCAGCGCCTTCTTGACGGCGGCGAGCTCGGCCTCGGCCTCGGCGCGGGTGTCCGGGTCGTCCTCCTCCTCGGCCATCTCGAACAGCACCGCGAGGTCGTCGATCCGGCCGCGCAGCACGTCGGCCTTCCTGACCTCGGCCTGGAGGTGGGAGAGCTTGCTGGTGATCTTCTGCGCCTCGTCCGGGTTGTCCCACAGGGACGGCGCGGCCGCCTGCTCCTCGAGCACGGCGATATCTGCCCTCAGCTTGTCGAGGTCCAGAACGGCCTCGATCGACTCCATGGTCGAGGAGAGGGACTTGAGCTCTTCGGATACATCGACGACTGCCACGCCTCCAGCGTAACGGCTCCGCCAACCGGCCAGTGCAGGGCGACCGCCCCCGGCGGCACCCCGGGCCTCCGCCCCCGCACCGTTTCCTAGGGGGCCGTCGGGGACGAGGTCTCGGTGTCGCGGGGGGAAGCTCCCGCGTCGTCTCCCGAGGTCGCCGCCCAGGTCCCGACCCCGACCGCGGCGGCCAGCACCACCGCGGCCGCGCCCAGCGTGATCCGCCGGCGCCGGGTGGCGGCCCGGTTGCGTGCGGAGCCCGGACGGGGCGCGCCCGCCGCCCGCGGCACCCGCGCCGTTCCGTGCGCGCCGCCCGCCAGCTCGTCCGGCGCCGGCACCCGCATCGAGGTGTGCGTGTCCCGGTTGGAGTCCGGCTTCGCCCCGGGGACCAGGGGCACCGCGCCCCGCCGTACCCGCCCCCCGGAGGGCGCGGGAGGGGTCGCCGCCGATCCCGTCTCCGCGGTCTCCGCGCCCCCCTCCTGCACCGTCTCCGTGTCCGGCTCGTCCACGTCCAGCGGCGGCATCCCGGCCAGCGTCGGCAACTGCTCCCGCAGCCGCGACGCCAGCTCGGACGCCCGCAGCCGCGACGCCGGGCCCTTCGCCAGGCACTGCACGATCAGCTGCCACAGCTCGTCGGGGATGCCGGGCAGCGGGGCGACCGTCTCCGTGACGTGCCGGCGCAGCACCGCGCCGGGGTGACCACCGCCGAACGGGGTGAAGCCGGCCAGCAGCTCGTACAGCACGGTCGCCAGCGCGTAGATGTCGACCGAGGCCCGCGGCGGCAGCCCCTCCACGATCTCCGGGGCGAGGTAGTCCGGGGTTCCGATGATCTTCGTGGCACGGGTCCGCTTGGGGGTGTCGATGAGTTTCGCGACCCCGAAGTCGGTCAGCAGCGCCCGGTGCGAGCCGCCGGGGCCGAGCGGTCCCTGCATGTCCAGCAGCACGTTCTCCGGCTTGACGTCCCGGTGGACGACCCCGGCCGCGTGCGCCGCGGCCAGCCCCTCCGCGACGTCGGCGACGATCGCCACCGCGGCCTCGGGCGCGAGCCTGCGGTCCCGGTCGAGCCGGGTGCGCAGGTCGGTGCCCCTGACCAGGTCCATGACCAGTGCCAGGTCGTTGCCGTCGACCACCAGGTCCCGTACCGAGACCACGTGGGGGTGTTCCAGCCCGAGCAGGGCGGTGCGCTCCTGCACGAAGCGGCCCACGAGCTCCTCGTCGGAGGCGAGGTCCTCGCGCAGCAGCTTGATGGCGACCGGCCCGTCCGGTCCCTCGCCCAGCCACACCGTGCCGGCGCTGCCCCGTCCCAGGATCTGGTGGGCGGTGTACCGGCTGCCGATCTTCCGTGCCAAGACTGCTCCTACCGACGCGTGTTGCCGACAAAAGTACGCGTCCGAAGAGCCAACCTTCACCGCGGAGACGGAAATCACCCGCCAGAAGTCGACAAGTCCACAGACTCACGGCCGGGGACCGGCGGCGGTCAGGAGCCGCTGCCGCCCGATCCGTCCACGGCACTGGCCAGGTCGTCCACCCAGCTCGTGAACTCGCGGAACCAGTGGCTGAGCTCGCCCCACCAGCTGCGACCCGTGCCGATCCAGCTCTGCAGCGGGCTGAACTCCCAGATCAGCCAGCCGGCCACGAAGAAGATGACGATCGTGAACAGACAGCCCTTGAGGCAGCCGAGCCCGGGGATCTTCATCGGGTTGGCGCTGCGCTGCCTCGGCTCGCGCGGCTCCCGGGGCTGCCGCGGCTCCGGCGCGGGCCGCTGCGGCTGGGGCTGGTGGCGCTGGGGCTGCTGCCGCTGGGGCTGCGGCGGGGCGTACTGCTGGGGCTGCTGCTGCGGGGGCGCGTACTGCTGCTGGGGCTGCTGCTGATAGCCGTATCCGCCCTGCTGCGGGCGCTGCTGCGGCTGCTGCGGCCGGGCGACCTGCCGCTGGGGGCGGCGGCGCAGCGGGTCCTCCCCGGGGTCGAGGTACTGCTGGACCTGCGTCTGCTCGTTGCGGTCGCGGGCCGCCCGCAGCTGGGTCTGCCAGGGATGCGGCTGCTCGGGCTGCTGCTGCCCGGGCTGGTGCGGCGGCACGGGCGGCATCACGGCCGTCGGGTCGGCCGCGCCCGCCGGGCCACCGGTGTGCGGCAGGACCGCGGTGGGGTCGGCCGCGCCCGCGGGTGCGCCGGTGTGCGGAAGCACGCTGGTCGCCGCGTTCGGGTCGTACGCCCCCGCGGGCGCCCCCGATCCGGCGCCCGGCACCTGCGCGGGCGCCGGGTCCGGGGCGAGCAGGTGGACGACGCCCTCGGCGGCGGCGATCTGCATCGAGTTGGCGTGCACGCCGATGCCCTCGGCGACGATCCGCAGACCGCGCGCGAGGTTCTCGGCGCCGGGCCGGTGCTCGGGGTTCTTGCTCAGGCAGCGCTCGATGACCGTCCACAGCGGGTCGGGGACGGTGGAGGGGCGGCGCGGCTCGGCGCTGAGGTGCTGGTGGAGCACTTCCAGGGCGGAGCCGCCGGAGAACGGCGGACGGCCGGTGACCAGCTCGTACAGCAGGATGCCGGCGCCATAGATGTCGACGGCGGAGGTCTGCGGGCGGCCCTCGGCGGACTCCGGCGCCACGTACGCGGGCGTGCCGACGAACTCGCTGGTCCGGGTCAGACCCGGGGAGTCGGCCAGTCGGGCGATGCCGAAGTCGGTGAGCATCGGGTGCATCTGGCCGCCCTCCTGCTTGAGCAGGACGTTGGCCGGCTTGAGGTCGCGGTGCACCACGCCGTCGGCGTGGCTCGCGGCGAGCGCGTCGGCGACCTGGGCGGTGAGCAGGGCGGCGGCGACGGGCGTCAGGGGCCCGTTCTCGCGCAGGTAGCGGTGCAGGTCGGGGCCGTCGACGAGGTCCATCACGAGGGCCAGCAGATCGCCCTCGACGACCAGGTCGCGGACCCGGACGATGTTGGGGTGGGTCAGGCGCAGCAGCACGGACCGCTCGCGCAGGAACCGCATCACGACGTCGGGGTCGCTCGCGAGCTCCTCCTTGAGGACCTTGATCGCGACGGTCTCCCCGGGCTGGCCGGGCACGGCTGCCTCGGCGCCCGCTGTCTCGCGCTGGCGGGCTCGCCAGACGGTGCCCGTGGCGCCGCGTCCGAGCGGCTCCTCGAGCAGGTACTTGCTGCCGACTGGCCGCACGTCACGCGCTCCCTGCTGCTTGCTTGGCTGCTTGCTTGCCTGTTCTGGCTGTGTTCCGACCCACTGTAGTGCCGTGCTCCCCGTACCGGGCTGTCCTCTTCCTATGGGCCTTGCGTACGGTCACGTGCCCTCTCCCCCGCCTGTTCGAAGGAAAGACGCGCACCCCGGTCCGCGGGTTGCGGAAGCCGGGCGTGACCGATCTCAACTGATCGTCGGATGATCGGCGACGGTGCCATGGTCAGGCACTTTTGCGGGCAGAGCCGACCAATCAAGATCACTTGTCCTCGGGTGGTGGGCGGATTGTCAGTGACAGGTGCGAGGATGCCTGCAGTACTGGCCGATGTGCTCGTGTGGGGTGGGGGGTTGTCCGCACCCGCGCAGAAGGGACCGCTGACGGCGATGCAGATCCGGCTGACCGTCGTAGACCCGCTGGGCCCGCATGCCGACGCACGCGGCCGCGCCGCGAGCTGCGACGTACTGGTCACGGCGCCCGCCGGCACGGCCCTGGCCGCGGTGGCGTCCGCCCTGGCCGCGGCGGTCTCCGGCGAGGGCGCCGGCGGCGCGTCCGTCGCCCTGTACGCGGGCGCGGAGCGGCTCGACACCCAGCGCTGCACGCTGGGTGAGCCCCCGCTGATCGACGGCGCCCTGCTGTCCGTGGGCGCCCCGGCCGATCCCGAGCCGCATCCCGAGGTCGACGACGCCCCGGCCCGGCTGCACGTGGTCGCGGGCCCGGACGCGGGCGGGGTCCATCTGCTGCACGGCGGCCAGGTCCGCGTGGGCCGCTCCGCCGACGCCGAGGTCCCGCTCGACGACCCTGACGTCTCCCGCCTCCACTGCGCGGTGACGCTCTCGCCCGACGGCCGCGCCACGGTCACCGATCTCGGCTCCACCAACGGCACCACCCTGGACGGCGTCCGCGTCCAGACCCGCCCCGTCCGCCTCGTCCCGGGCGCGCTGCTGCGGATCGGCGAGTCGGCCCTGCGGCTCGCTCCCCCCGGCGGCCCGGGGGCGCGGGTGGCGACGACCCCGGACGGCGAGGGGCACGTACGGGTGCCGTGCGGCGGTACGGCGACGGAGGGCGCGGTGCATCCGGGCCCCGGCGCCGCGGGCGGCCGGCACACGCGCGGAGCGGGTCCCGGCCTCAGGGGGACGGGCACGGCGGGCGCGTCCGCCGCGCACCAGGCGGACGCGCGGCCGGGCACGAACACCGGCGGGACGGACACGCGGGACGCCGTCCACCCGCGCGTGACCGGCACCGGCCCGGACACGGGCGCCGACGGCGCGCGCGGCCGGGGCCCCGCCCGCGTGCCGGGCGCCCGCGCCGCCGACGCGCGGGGGAGCGGCGACGGGAGCGGCACCGGCGATCCCGCCCCGCCCCACGGCCCGACCGGCCACGCCTACGGCACCGCGGACTGGAGCGGCTCCACGGCCGCCCGGTCCGAGCGCGCCCACACCTCCGGCGAGGGCCCCCTGGTCCCCGGCCAGGCGGGCGCACCGCGCATCGAGAGCCACCGGGACACCGGCGGGACGCGTGCCCCGGCGGACCGCCGCACCCCGCCGCCGGTCCCCTCGGCCGGCACCTCCGCACCGGGCACCGGCCCCTCCCACGACCCGCACGACACCCACGCCGCCCTGGGTCCCTTCGCGCCGCCGTACGCCGACGGGCCGTACGACGACGTCCGGGGCCCGCACACCCCGGCCGCCGGCCCCGACGCGGTGTCCCCCGCCGCCTCCCGCCGCAAGGGCACCCCGCTGCGCGGCACCGACGTCCCGCCCGGGGTGCGCCGGCGCGGCGGTCTCTCCGCGTGGGCGCGGCGGCTGGCCGGCGGGCGTGGCAGCGCGCAGGACGACCCCGGCGGCGAGGCCTACGACGACGACCTGCCCGGAGCGCAGACGCAGCCCTCGGCGCTGCCTGCGCCCGCGCCGGAGACCTGGCCGGACCCCGCGGCACTGCTGCTGACGGCCCTGGCACCCGGCCCCCGGCTCTGGGAGCGCGGCCCGGGTCACCCGGAGGCGCTCACGGTCCGGCTCGGCACGGCGGACCGGGCCGCGCCGGACGGCTCGGGCCTGCTGCCCGCCGTACCGGTGACCGCGGGCCTGCGCGAGGCGGGGGCGCTGGGCCTGGCCGGTCCGCGCCCGCGCCTGTCCGGGCTGGCCCGCGCCGTGCTGGCCCAGCTGGCCGCGCTGCACTCCCCGGAGGCCCTGGAGATCGTCCTGATCAGCACGGACCGCGCGCGCGGGGAGCAGGAGCGGGCCGCCGAGTGGTCCTGGCTCGGCTGGCTGCCCCATCTGCGCCCGGGCCACGGCCAGGACTGCCGCCTGCTGCTCGCCTACGACCACGACCAGGCCGCCGCCCGCACCGACGAGCTGCTGCGCCGCCTGGAGGACCACCCGCCGGCCGGCGGCCCGGCGCCCCGCACGGCCCACCGCCCGTCCTGGGCCCGGGCCGACGACGCGGGTGACGGCTTCCCGGGTCCCTTCACGGTGGTCGTCGTGGACGGCGATCCGGGCGGCGCCGATCTGCGGGAGGCGGTCACCCGGCTGGCGGTGGCGGGGCCGCGGGCCGGCATCCATGTGCTGTGCCTGGCCGAGACGCCCGCCGCGTCCCCGGCCTCGCCGGTGACCGACACGTACGAGGCGGCCTGCGCCTCGGCGCCCGCGTTCCGCGCGTGCGGGGCGGTCGCGCTGCTCAGCGGGGACGTGGCGACGGCGCTGCGGCTGTTCCGGGTCGCGCCGGAGGGCGACGGCAGGTCCGGTCCGGTGGGACCGGGCACGCTCGCCGCCGTGGACGCGGTCTCGCTCGCCTGGGCCGAGCGCTTCGCGCGCGCCCTGGCGCCGCTGCGCCCCGACGGCGGCGGCGAGCGGCACACGCGGGTGTCGGCGCCGCTGCCCCCGTCGGCCCGTCTCCTCGACGAGCTGGGCCTCGCCCGTGCCACGCCCGCGTCCCTGATGGCCCGCTGGGCGGACGCGGCCGACGACCCCGAGGCGCTCGGCGGCCGGGCGTGGGCCGTGCTGGGCGCCGGACCGCGCGGCCCGGTCGCCGTGGACCTCGCCGCCGAGGGCCCCCATCTGCTGATCGAGGGCCCGCCCGGCAGCGGCCGTACGGAGCTGCTGCGGGCGGTCGTCGCCTCGCTGGCCGCCGCCGAGCGGCCGGACCGGCTGAGCGTGCTCCTGCTGGACGGCCGCGACACCGTCGGCAAGGGCACCGGCGGCCACGGCGACGGTCTGCGCGTCTGTACGGACGTCCCGCATGTCACCGGCCATCTGACCGCCAACGACCCGGTCCGTATGCGGGAGTTCGCCCAGTCGCTGAGCGCCGAGCTGAAGCGGCGGGCCGAACTGCTGGGCCTCTCCGACTTCGCCGAGTGGCACACGCACCGCGCGGTCTCCGGCCGGATCGTCCCGCAGCGGACCCCGAAGGTCCCGCCGTCCCCGGGGGCCGGCGCCGCCGACCTCGACACCCCGCCCAGCTCCACCCTCCGGCTGCGGCCCTCGGCCGCCGCCCGCCGGGAGACCGAGGTGCCGTCTCCGCTGCCCCGTCTCGTGGTGGTCGTCGACGACCTCGACGCGCTCGTCTCCCCCGCCCTCGGCTCCCCCGGCCGGCCCGCCGCGGGGTCCGTCATGCGCGCGCTGGAGGCGGTGGCCCGGGAGGGTGACCGGCTCGGTGTGCACCTGGTGGCGGCCACCGGGCCCTGCGACCGTACGGCGGAGTCGGAACCGGCCCGCCGTTCGACCGTTCGGATCGGTCTCGACGCGCCGGGTTCGGGCGCCGACGAACCAGCGCCCGGCCGGGGACGCCTCAAGGGCGCGGACGGCCGCCTCACCCCGTTCCAGGGCGGCCGCGTGACGGGCCGTATCCCCCGGACGGCGACCCTGCGCCCCACGGTGGTACCCCTGGAGTGGCAGCGCATGGGCGACCCGCCCACGCGCAGGCCGGTCCGCGAACTGGGCAACGGCCCCACCGACTTGGCCCTGCTGGCCAGCGCGTTGGAACGCGCGGCGGCCACCGGCAGGCCCCGGTCGGGGCAGCCCAGCCCGTCCGGCGCCTGAGGAGCGGCGCTCGTTCCGGCCCGAAGGGGTCCGGGGGCGGCAGTCCCCGGACCGCGCCCGCGCGGGGAAACCCGCACCCCCGCAGTCACGACGCGGTCACGATCCCCCACTTGACACGCTTCGCGCTCTTGCCGACCTCTGGCACCCGGCGTAGACCAGTGCCACGGGACAGCGCTCGAACGTTCGACGAGGAACGAAGAACGGGGCAGTGATGCGCAGGACGAGCAGCACCATCCGTACACGCAGGACCGTGAAAGCCGCCGCCACGCTGCTGGCGGGAGCCCTGGCGCTCTCGCTCACCGCGTGCGGCGGCGACGACGACAAGAGCAGCGGCAACGGGAGCGCGACCGGAACAGAGGACTCCCGAAGCACCGTCACCCTCCCCAAGCTGAACGGCACCACACTCGAGGTCGCCGCCGTGTGGACCGGCACCGAGCAGGCCAACTTCAAGAAGGTCCTGGCGGAGTTCGAGAAGCGCACCGGTGCGAAGATCACGTTCGTGCCCGCGCAGGACCCCATCATCAACTTCCTGGGCTCGAAGATCGCGGGCGGCGCACCGCCGGACGTGGCGATGCTCCCCCAGCCCGGCGCGATCAAGCAGGCCGTGGACAAGGGCTGGGCGAAGCCGCTGGGCGCGGACGCCACCGACGAGCTCCGGAAGAACTACGCGCAGGGCTGGCAGGACATCGGCAAGGTGGACGGCAAGCAGTACGGCGTCTACTACAAGGCCGCCAACAAGTCGCTGATCTGGTACAACGCGCAGGTCTTCGAGAACGCGGGCGCGAGTGAGCCCACGACGTGGGACGAACTGCTGGACACCGCGCAGACGGTGTCCGACTCCGGCGTCACGCCGTTCTCGATCGGCGGCGCCGACGGCTGGACGCTCACCGACTGGTTCGAGAACGTCTATCTGTCCCAGGCGGGGCCGGAGAAGTACGACCAGCTCGCCCAGCACAAGATCAAGTGGACGGACCCCTCGGTCAAGGAGGCGCTGACCACGCTCGCCCGGATCTGGGGCAAGACGGACTGGATCGCGGGGGGCGCGAACGGCGCCCTGCAGACGGAGTTCCCGGCATCGGTCACACAGACCTTCACCGGCGGCGACCAGCCGAAGGCGGGCATGGTCTACGAGGGCGACTTCGTCCAGGTCAACATCGCGGACACCAAGGCGAAGGTCGGCACGGACGCCAAGGTGTTCCCGTTCCCGAAGGCCGGCGACACCGCGCCGGTGGTCTCCGGCGGTGACGCGGCCGTCATCCTGAAGGACTCCGAGGGCGCGCAGGCGCTGGCGACCTTCCTGGCCTCGCCGGACGCGGCGGAGATCCAGGCCGAGCTCGGCGGCTACCTCTCGCCGAACAAGAACGTGGACATCTCCGCGTACCCGAACGAGGTCCAGCAGAGGATCGCCAAGGCGCTGATCGCGGCGGGCGACGACTTCCGCTTCGACATGTCCGACCAGGCCCCGCAGGCCTTCGGCGGCACGCCCGGCAAGGGCGAGTGGAAGGACCTGCAGGACTTCCTGAAGAACCCGTCGGACGTGGCCGGCATCCAGAAGAAGCTGGAGTCGGACGCGGCGGCGGCGTACGGGAACTGACCCGGCGATGAAGTCGGCAGCGGTGGCGGGGGCTCCCGGAGCCCCCGCCCCTCCTCGCCCGCGCAAGAGCGTCACCGGCACCCGCGCAACCGTGGCGGCACTGTTCCTGCTGCCCGCCCTGCTGCTGCTCGGGGCGCTCGTGGTCTACCCCATCGGGTACTCGGTCGTGCGCAGTTTCTACGACCAGTCCGGCGACGGGTTCGCCGGCGTCGACAACTACAAGGCCCTCTTCACGGACGACGGCATCCGCGCGGCCCTGAAGAACAACGTGATCTGGGTGGTGTTCGCGCCGACGGTCGCGACCGCGCTCGGACTGATCTTCGCGGTGCTGACCGAACGGGTGCGCTGGGGCACGGCGTTCAAGCTGGTCGTCTTCATGCCGATGGCGATCTCGATGCTCGCCGCCGGCATCATCTTCCGGCTGGTCTACGACCAGGACCCGGACAAGGGCGTCGCGAACGCGGTCTGGGTGGGCGTGCACGACACGTTCGCCCAGGCGTCCGCGTTCCCGAAGGCCCACCCGGGCCGGGAGTCGCCGCTCGTGGCCCAGGGCGGCGGCTTCGTCACCAAGGCCACCGTCCACACCGGCGGCACCGTCACCCTGCCCCTGGTGGGCGTGGCCCCCGACCGGATGCCCGACGGCGCGAAGAAGGCCGTGGCACCGAAGGCCGAGCCGGGGAAGATCACCGGGACCACCTGGCAGGACTTCACCCGGGGCAAGGGCGTCGGCACCCTCGGCGCCCCGGACCCCACCGAACCGGGCTACGCCGGCATGAGGATCGAGGCGGTGAAGGACGGCACGGTGGTGGCGTCCACGAAGGCCGCCGACGACGGCACCTTCACCCTTCCCGCCGAGGCCGACGGCGCCCGGCTCCGGCTGCCCGCGAGCAACTTCAAGGAGCCGTACAACGGCCTGGACTGGCTGGGCCCGTCCCTGGTCACCCCGGCGATCATCGGGTCGTACATCTGGATGTGGGCGGGCTTCGCGATGGTGCTGATCGCGGCCGGCCTGGCGGGGGTCCCCCGGGAACTCCTGGAGGCCGCCCGGGTCGACGGGGCGAACGAGTGGCAGGTGTTCCGCAGGGTCACCGTCCCGCTGCTCGCACCGGTCCTCGCGGTCGTCGCGGTCACCCTGATGATCAATGTGCTCAAGGTGTTCGACCTGGTGTTCATCATCGCGCCGGGATCCTCGCAGGACGACGCGAACGTGCTGGCGCTGGAGCTGTACCGCAAGGGCTTCTCCGAGGACCAGCCGGGCATCGCGAGCGCCATCGCGGTGTTCCTGCTGCTGCTGGTGATCCCGGTGATGTGGTTCAACGTGCGACGGCTGAGGCGGGAGGTGCGGCGATGACGACGACGGGCAAGTGGCTGGTCGAGAAGCTCAACGGCGGACTGGTCCGGGCGTTCCTCCTCGTCGTCGGCCTGTTCTGGCTGGTGCCGACCATCGGTCTGCTCATCTCCTCCCTCCGCGCGCCGGAGGACATGAGCGCGAGCGGCTGGTGGAAGGTGTTCAGCGAGCCCTCCCAGCTCACCTTCGCCAGCTACCGCAAGCTCCTCGAGAACAGCGACATCACCGACTCCCTCGTCAACACGGTGCTGATCACCGTCCCGGCGACGGTCCTGGTCGTCTTCATCGGCTCGCTCGCCGGATACGCCTTCGCGTGGATGGAGTTCCCGGGCCGCGACTGGTGGTTCCTGGCCGTGGTGGGCCTGTTGGTGGTGCCCGTGCAGGTGGCGCTGATCCCGATCGCCGAACTGTTCGGCAAGATCGGCCTGTTCGGCACCGTCCTCGGGGTGATCCTGTTCCACGTCGGCTTCGGCCTGCCGTTCTCGGTGTTCCTGCTGCGGAACTTCTTCGCGGAGATCCCCCGCGAACTGCTGGAGGCGGCCCGGCTGGACGGGGCGGGCGAACTGCGCCTGTTCTTCCGGGTGGTGATGCCGCTGGCCGCTCCGGCGATCGCGAGCCTGGCCATCTTCCAGTTCCTGTGGGTGTGGAACGACATGCTGGTCGCGCTGGTGTTCACCAACGCCGACAGCCAGCCGATCACGGTCGCCCTGCAGACGCAGGTACGGCAGTTCGGCAACAACATCGACGTGCTGGCGCCGGGCGCGTTCATCTCGATGGTGATCCCGCTGGCCGTGTTCTTCGCGTTCCAGCGGCAGTTCGTGTCCGGTGTGATGGCGGGCGCGGTCAAATAGCCCGGAGAACAACACGGGGAGGGGGCGGGACGTCACGGTCCCGTCCCCTTTCGTTCACCCGTAATCCCCCGAATGCCGTACGAACCGTAACCGGATCACTCCATCGGCCGTTTCCGGGCAAGGCCCTGCCCGCGCCGACCCATGGATGTCCCTTGCCCAGGTTCAGTGTCATCGTCCCCGCGTACAAGGTTCAGGCGTACCTGCACGAGTGCCTCGAGTCGGTGCTGTCCCAGTCGTGGACCGACTTCGAACTGATCGCCGTGGACGACCGTTCGCCGGACGCCTGCGGTGAGATCATCGACGAGTTCGCCGCCCGCGATCCGCGGGTGCGCGCGGTGCATCTGGCGGAGAACGTGGGTCTGGGCCGGGCCCGCAACGCGGGCATGCGGGTGGCGAGCGGCGACTACCTGCTGTTCCTGGACTCCGACGACACACTCACCCCGGAGGCGCTGCGGGCGATCGCCGACCGGCTGAAGGAGACCGGCGAACCGGACGTCCTGGTCTACGACTACGCGCGCGCCTACTGGGACGGCCGGGTGGAGCGCAACCAGCGGGCGGCCCTGCTGACCGAGCAGGGCCCGGCGCCGTTCCGGCTGGCGGACCGGCCGGGCCTGCTCCGGGTGCTGATGGTGGCCTGGAACAAGGCGTGCAAGCGGGAGTTCGTCCAGCGTGTGGGCCTGACCTTCCCGCCGGGCTACTACGAGGACACACCGTGGACGTACCCGGCGCTGATGGCGGCGGACTCGATCGCGACGCTCGACCGGGTGTGCGTGCACTACCGCCAGCGCCGCCGGGGCAACATCCTGTCCACCACCAGCCGCAGGCACTTCGACGTCTTCGAGCAGTACGACCGGGTCTTCGCGTTCGTCGAGGAGCACCCCCGGCTCGCCTCGTGGCGGCCGGTGCTGTTCCGCCGCATGGTCGACCACTTCACGACCATCTTCACCAAACAGGACCGGCTGCCCCGCGGCTCGCGCGCCGAGTTCCTGCGCAGGGCCCGCGCCCACTACCGCCGCCACCGCAGCCCCGGCAGCGCGATCCCGCTGCGCTCCCGGCTGCGCCACGCCCTGGTCCACCTGGGCCTGCACCGCACCTACCGGGCGCTCCAGGCGGGCATGACCCTGCGCCGCCGCACCCTGAAGCTCGGCGTGAAGCTGGCCCGCGCGCTGCGGGCCGCCCTGCTCCAGGCGCACTACCACATCCAGCTGCGGCTGCCGCTGCGCGCCGACCGCGCGGTGTTCGGCGCGTACTGGGGGCGCGGGCACGGCTGCAACCCGGGCGCACTGGAGGCCGCGTTCCGCACGTTCGCGCCGCAGGTGCGCACCGCCTGGATCGCCCGCCCCGAGCACCAGCGGTCGGTCCCGCCGGGCCCGCAGCCGCTCGCGCCCGGCACGGCCGCCTACTGGACGGCGCTGGCCCGCTCCAAGTACCTCGTCAACAACGTCAACTTCGACCGCCGGCTGGTCAAGCGGCCCGGCCAGGTCTTCGTCCAGACCCAGCACGGCACCCCCCTCAAGCACATGGGCCTCGACCTCCAGGAACGCCCGGCGGCCGCGAGGGACATGGACTTCGACGAGCTGCTGCGCGGCGTCGACAAGTGGGACTACGTCCTGTCCGCCAACCGCCACACCACGCTGACCTGGGAGCGCGTCTACCCCGGCGGCTATCTGACCCTCGAGTACGGCTATCCGCGCAACGACGTCTTCCAGCAGGCGACCGCGGCGGACGTGGCCCGGCTGCGCGAGTCCCTCGGCATCCCCCGCGACACGGTCGCCCTCCTGTACGCCCCCACCCACCGCGACCACCGCCGCACCCAGTGCGCCGCCCTCGACCTGGAGCGCGTCGTGCGCCGTCTGGGCCCGCGCTTCGTGATCCTGGCCCGCGCCCACTACTGGCAGGGCTCCCTCCTCGCGCGCCGGACGCCCGGTGTCATCGACGTCGGCGAGCACCCCAGCGTCGAGTCCCTCTGCCTGGCCTCGGACGCCCTGGTCACCGACTACTCGTCGATCATGTTCGACTACGCCAACCTGGACCGCCCGATCGTCGTGCACGCCCCCGACGACGACTGGGCCGCCTACCAGGCGGCCCGCGGCACCTACTTCGACGTGCGCGCCTTCCCGCCGGGCGCGGTCGCCCGCAGCGAGGACGAGCTGGTCGACATCTTCACCACCGGCCGATGGCGGGGCTCCCCCTCGGCCCAGCGGCGCGCCGCGTTCCGCGAGCGCTTCTGCCCGTACGACGACGGACGTGCCGCCGAGCGGGTCGTCCGCCGGATCGTGCTGGGCGAGACGCAGCTTCCGCCGGTGGTGCCGCTCGCCGACCGCCGGCCCGTGCCGTCGGCGGCCGCCGCGGCGCACTCCCCGGTCGCCGCCGTGCCGCAGCCTTCCGGCTCGCACCCCGTCACCGACGGCCGCTGACCGCCGTTGAACACCGCTGTAGAGCGGCACACGGCGGTACCGGGCGGCCGACGGCACAGAGCGCGGCCGCAGAGCGGCACAGATCACCACAGAGAGAGCAGTATGCCCCGCTTCAGCATCATCGTCCCGTCCCACGGGGTGGCCGGCCGGCTGTCCCTGGCGCTGGACTCCGTCCTCGCCCAGTCCTTCGGCGACTTCGAGCTGATCCCGGTCTGCGACGCGCCCGGCACCCCGGCCGCCGCCGTCGCCGCCGGGTACGCGGAACGGGACGCGCGGGTGACACCGGTGCACTCGCCGCCGTCGGCGGGCCTGGCCGGGGCGCGCAACACCGGGATGCGGGCGGCGACGGGCGGGTACCTGCTGTTCCTCGACGGCGACGACACCCTCGCCCCGGGCGCCCTGACGGCGCTGGACGCCCGCCTCACCGCGACCGGTGACGTGGACGTCCTGTACTTCGAGCACGAGCGCACCCCGTGGTGGGAGGGCGAGCCGACGAACCCGGCGGCCCCGCTGCTGGCGAGGGCCCCGAAGGGCGCCTGCTCCCCCGCCGAGGCGCCCCGGGTGACCGGTGTGCAGCTGCCCGCCTGGAGCGCCGCCTACCGCCGCTCCTTCCTCGGCGAGCACCGGCTGGCCTTCCCCGAGGGCCACTTCACCGACGTCGGCTTCGGCGGCCTGGTCACCCTGAACGCCGGCCGGATCGCGGTGCTGCGCCATGTCGTCGTACGGCATCTGCTGCGCCGGCAGGGCAGCCGGCTCAACCTGCCAGGCGCGCACCACACCGAACTGCTGGACCGCGCCGAGCTGGTGCTGACGCGGGCCGCTGAACTCGGCCTGCCCGCCGACCGGCTGGGTCCGCTGTTCGAGCAGCTGTTCACCCTCGTCCTCAAGACCGCCGCGCACCCCGCCCGGCTGCCGGGCCGCTGCCGCCGGGCCTTCTTCCGCCGCGCGGGCAGGCTGTACCGCCTTCACCGGCCGGCGGGTTTCCGCAGGCCGGGCGGGAGTCTGGGGGTACAGCACCGGCTCCTCGCGGCGGGGGCGTACACCGCGTTCCGCGCGCTGCGCGGCGCCAACCAGAAGGTGTCGGCGGCCGCCCAGCGCGTGCCGCGCCCCCGGGGTCTGCGCACGCGCCTGTTCTACCGGCGCCGGCTGCGCCGCCGTATCGACCCCGGCCTGGCGGTGTACTGCGCCTACTGGGGCCGGGGTTACGCCTGCAACCCGGCCGCGATCCACGCCAAGGCCGCCGAACTCGCCCCGCACATCCGCTCGGTGTTCCTCGTCGAACCCGACCAGGCGCACGCGATGCCGGCGGGGATCGACCACGCCGTCATCGGCAGCCGCCGCTACTGGGACGTGCTGGCCCGCGCCAAGTACCTGGTCAACAACGCCAACTTCGCGGAGGGCGTCGTCAAACGGGAGGGCAGTGTCCATGTGCAGACGCAGCACGGCACCCCGCTGAAGAAGATGGGCGTCGACCAGTCGACGTACCCGGTGACGGCGGCCGCGACCGGCTCCTTCACCAAGCTGCTCGGGCGCGTGGACCGCTGGGACTACAACCTCTCCTCCAACACCCATTCCACGCAGATGTGGGAGCGCGCCTTCCCGGGCCGGTACGAGCACCTGGAGTACGGCTATCCGCGCAACGACGTCTTCTACACGGCGACGGCCCGGGACGTGGCCCGGGTGCGGCGGGAGCTGGGCGTGCCGGAGGGCAAGACGGCCGTCCTGTACGCGCCCACCCACCGCGACCACCTGACCGGCTTCGAGACGGGCCTGGACCTGGAGGCCTTCTGCGAGGCGGCCGGCGAGGACGTCGTCGTCCTGCTGCGCGCCCACTACTTCTACGACCGCGGCCCCTCCCGGGGAACCGGCCGGATCATCGACGTGACCGGCCACCGCTCCTCCGAGGACGTCTGTCTGGCCGCCGACGTGCTGGTCACCGACTATTCGTCGATCATGTTCGACTACGCCAACCTGGACCGCCCGATCGTCGTGTACGCCGACGACTGGGACGTGTACACCGAGACGCGCGGCGTGTACTTCGACCTGATGGCGGCCCCGCCCGGACCGGTGGCCCGCACCCCGCAGGAGCTGGCGCGCGTGTTCCGCGACGGCGCGTACGCCTCCGCCGGCTCCCAGGCGCTGAGGGCCGCGTTCCGTGCCCGTTTCTGCCAGTTCGACGACGGCCGCGCCGCCGAGCGCGTGGTGCGCAGGGTGCTGCTCGGCGAGCCCCCGGAGGCGATCCCGCCCGTGCGGCCGCTCGCCGAGCGCGTCCCGGCCCCGGCCGCCTCCCCCCTCGTAAGGAGCTGACCCCCGCAGTGCCCCGCTTCAGCATCATCGTCCCCTGTTTCAAGGTGCAGGGCTTCCTGCGCGAGTGTCTCGACTCGCTGCTCGACCAGGCGTACCGGGACTTCGAGGTGATCGCCGTCGACGACCGCTCGCCCGACGGCTGCGGTGCGATCCTCGACGAGTTCGCGGCCCGCGACGACCGCGTCCGGGTGCTGCACCTGCCGGAGAACGTCGGCCTGGGCCGCGCCCGCAACGCGGGGATGCCCCTCGCCACCGGCGACTACCTGTTCTTCCTCGACAGCGACGACACCCTCACCCCGGGCGCCCTGGGCGCGATGGCCGACCGGCTGGCCGAGGCCGCGGACCCGGACGTGCTGGTCTTCGACTACGCGCGCACCTACTGGTGGGGCGGCACGCGCCGCAACGCCCTCGCGCACCTCCTCACCGAGGCAGGCGACGGCACCTTCACGGCCGCCGAACGCCCGGAGATCCTGGACCTGCTGATGGTCGTGTGGAACAAGGTCTACCGGCGCGCCTTCGTCGAGGCGAACGGCTTCGCGTTCCCGCCCGGCTACTACGAGGACACCCCCTGGACGTTCCCGGTCATGCTCAGCGCGGAGCGGATCGCCACGCTGGACCGGATCTGCCTGAACTACCGCCAGCGCCGCCAGGGCAACATCCTGTCCACCACCAGCCGCAAGCACTTCGACATCCACGACCAGTACGAGCGGGTCTTCGCCTTCGTCGACTCCCGCCCCGCGCTGGCGGACTGGCGGCCCTTCCTGCACCGCAAGATGGGCGAGCACTGCCTGGACATCCTCGCCAAGCCGGACCGGCTGCCCCCCTCGGACAAGGGCGAGTTCTTCCGCCGGACGGCCGAGATGTTCCGCGCCCACAAGCCCGCCGGTGAGCCCGTCCCGGCCGGACTGCGGGTGCTGGAGGGCGGGTACGCCGCCTACCGGGTGCGGCGGCAGGCCGAGCGGGCCGGGCGGGAACTGGCGCGGCGCGGCGGGCTGGTCCGCCGGGCGGCCGCGGGCCGGGTGCGGCACGGGCTGGACGGCGTGCGGCCGCGCCGGGCGCCCGATCCGCGGCTCGTCGTGTACTCGGCGTTCTCGCACCGGGGCGTGCTCGGCGACCCGGGCGCGGTCTACCGCAAGGCGCTGGAGATCGCCCCGCAGCTGCGCGGGGTGTGGGTGGTGCGCGACGAGGAGACGGCCGCGCGGCTCCCCGAGGGGGTGGAGCACGTGCTCCTGGACTCCCCCGAGTACCGCCGGGTGACCGCGCGGGCCGGCTTCTTCGTCAACAACGTCAACTGGCCGGGCACGCTCGCCAAACGCCCGGGCAGCGTCCACATCCACACCCACCAGGGCACCCCGCTGAAGTACATGGCCGCCGATCTGCTGGCCAAGCCCGGCGCCCGGTACGGGGTGGACGTGCCGCAGATGCTGCGCCGCGCCGACCGCTGGGACCACAGCCTGGTCGCCAACCGGCACTCCGAGCTGGTGTGGGAGCGGGCGTACCCGTGCCACTTCGCGTCGGCGCGGACCGGCAGCCCGCGCAACGACGTGCTGGTCGGCGCGGACGCGGAGGCGGGCGCCGCGGTGCGTGCCCGGCTGGGCGTCCCGGCCGGGCACACGGTCGTGCTGTACGCGCCGACCCGGCGGGAGTACGTGCGCGGCGGGCACGTCGACCGGATCGACCTGGCCCGGTTCGCCGCCGACCTCGGCGAGGGCCACACCCTGGTCGTACGGCTGCACCCGTCCCTGGCGACCGGGCACGCGCGCGGGATGGGCCTGTCGGACCTGCACCGGCGCGGGGTGCTCGTCGACGCGACCGACGAGCCGCACGTCGAGGACGTCATGCTCGCCTCGGACGTCCTGGTCACCGACTACTCGGCCCTGATGTTCGACTACGCCAACCTGGACCGCCCGATCGTGGTGCACGCCGACGACTGGAACGCGTACGCGGCCAGCCGGGGCGCCTACTTCGACATCACCGCGGAGGCGCCCGGCCATGTCTCGCGCACCTACCCCGAGCTGGTCCGGCTGCTGGCCTCCGGCAGCTGGCGGGACGAGGAGTCCGCCCGGCTGCGGGCGGACTTCCGGGCGCGGTTCTGCGAGTACGACGACGGGCGCGCCGCCGAGCGGGTCGTACGGCGGCTGCTGCTGGGCGAGGAGTTCCCGGACGGGACGCCGGTGCGGGTGCCCGGTCCGAGCGCGGCGCACGAGCAGCTCGCGTCGACCTGAACGCCCGGCAGGCGTGATAGTCCAGATGCCATGAAATCCCCTTATGTCACTGAATCCGCAGATGCCGCCGCATTCAGGTGGCGTCCCCGCACCTGGGTGCTGGTCCTGGCCGCCGTGTTCGCGGTGCTCCAGCTCGCGAACGTCACCGGCCGGGACACCCCTGACTCCAAGAACTACCTGTCGTACGCGCTGAGCCTGCGCGGGGAGGGCAAACGGGAGGCGGCGGAGGCGACCATCGACTACGCCTGTCTGAGCGGCGCCTCGATCGCGGCCCGGCGGCAGAGCGTGGACGTGGTCCGCTTCCACGGACCCGATCCCACCCGCCGGGTGCAGGCCGAGTGCCGGGAGCGGGAGTG
Source organism: Streptomyces sp. NPDC001381 (assembly GCF_042895685.1). Classification (NCBI taxonomy): domain Bacteria; kingdom Bacillati; phylum Actinomycetota; class Actinomycetes; order Kitasatosporales; family Streptomycetaceae; genus Streptomyces; species Streptomyces sp. NPDC001381. The sequence goes on from NZ_JBIAWO010000001.1 coordinate 1,563,763, forward strand.
GCGCAACGTCGGGGGGCGGCTGAGGGCGGGACAGACCGGCGGCCACACCGTGCCGTTCATGCCGGAGCGCTTCATGCGGATCTTCGAGGCGCGGCCCGGGTATCCGGTGTTCCTGCTGCCGTTCCTCACACTGTTCGGGGTGACGTGGGGGCTGTGGCTGGCGGGTGTCGCGGTGACGGTGGCGGGCGGGGTGCTGGCCTTCCTGGTGCTGCGCGCCCTGCGCGCGCCGGCCCTGGTGTGTCTGACCGGGCAGGCCCTGTACTACGTCCTGCCGTGCGGCACGACCGCGATGCGCCCGATGACCGAGGGGCTGATGCTGGCGCTGACGCTGGCCGCGGTGTGGGGGTGCGTGCTGGCCCTGGACGAGGGCGGGCGCCGGGTGCGGGAGGCGGCGTGGCTCGTCGGGGGGTCGCTGGCCGCGCTGTTCACGGTCAAGCACTCGCAGGCGCTGTTCCTCGGGCTGTGCCTGGCGGCCGCCGGCGGCCTGCTGGCCGTACGGCGGCGGCGGGCGGGGCGGGCGCCGGGGCGCGGGGTGGCCGTGGTGACCGCGGCGGGCTGCTGCGGGGTGGTCGGGACCATGCTGCTGGCCCGGCTGCTGCACTATCCGGCGGAGTCGGAGAGCCTCCAGGATCTGCTGACCCATCACTTCTCCCGGCCGGACCGCACGCGGGTGTGGCCGGAGTTCCTGCACCTTCAGGTGAACTTCTGGGTGGAGTGGTCGCGCCGGCAGTTGTGGGAGCCGCTGTTCGTGGCGGCACTGGCAGCCGGGGCGTGGGGTGTGCTGAGGGCGCGTCGGGCGGCCGGGGTGTTCGTCGTGGCCGCGGCGTTCACCGGGATCCTGACCCAGGCGGGGCATCCGGACATCAACATCTGGGGTGACCGGCTGATCGTGCTGGCGTGGCTGCTGCCGGTGCTGGGGGTGCCGCTGCTGCTGGAGTCGGTGCTGGTGCGGGAGCGGGTCGCGCTGCCGGCGCAGGAGCGGTCCGGGCCGCCCGATCGGACTCACTCGATGGGGTGACGTCGGGCAAGGCCGTTGACGCGGGCGGGAAGATACGACCAATGCCCCTGATGCGCAACTTTGCCCTTGTATGCCGCTTTCTGGTTTCCGTCCGGTGAGCGCCGGTGTCCTGACCCGGCGGCCCGTGCGCGGTGCCAGGGCGCTGCGCGGCGGGCGGGTGTGGCGTCCGAGTCCGTACCAGGTCTTCGGTTTCCTGTTCTGGCTGGTGATGTCGCTGGCGTTCTGGCGGGTGCCGTTGTGCTGCGACGCGGGTGTGCACGCGGCGGTCGTCGAACGCCTCGAGGCGGATCTGCTCCGGCCCCGGCATCCGATGGCCGATCTGCCGGGCGCGGGCAGTCCCTACTACTCGCCGTACGCGGTGGCCGAGGGCGCGTTCGCCCGGCTGACCGGGCTGACGGGGTGGGAGGTGCTGCGGGTCGCCGGGCCGCTGAACCTGCTGGTGCTGCTGACCGGCATCGGCCGTTTCGTGCGCGCGCTGACGCCACGACCGTGGGCGCCCGTTCTCGCGCTGACGGCGATGACCCTGCTGTGGGGCACGGAACGGGCCTGGTGGAGCGGCTATCTGGGCCTGATGTCGATGACCGGCAACCTGGGCTATCCGTCCACCTTCGCCATCGGGGCCGCCTTCTGGGCGTGGGCCCTGACGGCGACCCGCGCGCGTGACGGACGCCTGGTCCGCTACGTCGGCCCGAGCGGGCTGCGCGGCTTCACCGGGTACGCCGGGCTCGGCGCGCTGTACGGGGTGATCCTGCTGGTGCATCCGATCACGGCGGTGGCGGCCGTGACCGGCGGTGTCGCCGTGGTCCTGGGGTGGCAGCGCGAGTGGCGGCCGGCGGTGGCGGCCCGCTGGGCGGCGGCGGGCGCGGCGGCGCTGCTGGTCACGGCCGGCTGGCCGTACTTCGACGTGTTCGCGCTGGCCGGGGACGGCAGCGTGGACGCGATGCACCGGCGGCTGTACGACGGGATGACCGGCCACTTCTGGCTGGCGCTGCTGGGCCTGCCCGCGCTGTGGGCGCGAGGGCGGCGCTCGCCGCGCGACCCGCTGGTGCTGATGTTCGCCCTGGACTGCCTGGTGGTGGCGTACGGGTTCGCCAGCGGCCACTACACCTACGGGCGGATCCTCGGCCTGACCCTGGTGCCGGCGCAGTTCGCGCTGGCGGTGGAGCTGGCCGCGCCCCGGCCGTGGGGGGTGTGGCGGCGGACACTGGGGGCGGTCGCGGTCTGCGGGGCCGCGCTGGGGCTGCTGACCGTGCAGGCGGGGGCGGTCGTGCCGCGCGCGCTGGACCCGGTGGGCTTCGACCAGCCGCCGCACTGGCCGGCGTACGACTGGGCCGCCCGGCACATCGGTCCCGGCGAGGTGGTGGTCACCGACGGGTACTACGCCGTCCACGCGATCGCCGGATACGGCCCCAACCTCGCGGCGCCCGCCTGGCCGGACGCGTCGCTGGACGAGCGGGTGCGGCTGCGCCGGCTGGCGGACGTCCGCGCCTATCTCGACCACGACTCCACCCGCGCCGAGCGGCTGGCGATCGCCCGTCGCTACCGCATCCGCTGGCTGCTGCTGACGCGCTGGCACCCGGTGCCCGAGGAGGCCGTGGTGGTGGCGTGGAGCCGGCGGACGGGGGAGGTCCTGGCGCGGGTGTCGCCCTCGACGGAGAACCCCCGGGAGCGGCTTTCCGGGGAATAGCCGCTCCCGGGGGTGGCCGTCCGTGGTGCCTACTCGATGACGAGGTCGACGTCGATGTTGCCGCGGGTGGCGTTGGAGTACGGGCAGACCTGGTGGGCGGCCTCGACCAGCTTGCGGCCGGTCGCCTCGTCCAGCGTGTCGGGCAGCTCGACGCGCAGCGTCACCTTCAGACCGAAGCCCTCACCCTGCTTGCCTATGCCGACCTCGGCGGTCACGGCGGCCTCGCTCACGTCGACCTTCGCCTGACGGCCGACGAGACCGAGCGCGCTGCCGAAACAGGCCGCGTAGCCGGCGGCGAACAGCTGCTCCGGGTTGGTGCCCTGACCGTTGCCGCCCAGCTCCACCGGCATGGCGAGCGCGAGGTCGATCCTGCCGTCGTTCGTGACGGCGCGGCCCTCACGGCCATGGGTGGCGGTGGCGACTGCGGTGTAGAGCGCGTCCATGGATGAACCATCCCTCTCGGAAGTCTGTGACGGGTGTGGCCGGCCCGGGCGCTTCTCGCACCCGGGCCGCTCACGGAGACAAGTAGAGCACACAATTCAATTGCGCACAACTAAATGGCCCGCCGGGGCTATCCTGGAGGCATGAGCGACAGCCCGACCCCGACCCCCTCCCCCGCCCCGCCGGAGAACTGGCTGCTCCTGGACCGCCAGATCTGCTTCTCCCTGCACGCCGCCTCGCGCGCCTTCAACGGCGTCTACCGCGTGATCCTGAAGGAACTCGGGCTGACCTACCCCCAGTACCTGGTGATGCTGGTCCTGTGGGAGCACGGCGAGCTGCCCGTGAAGAAGCTCGGCGAACACCTGCGCCTGGACTCCGGCACGCTCTCCCCGCTGCTGAAGCGGCTGGAGTCGGCGGGCCTGGTCCGCCGGGAGCGCAGCGCGCGCGACGAGCGCTCGGTGGAGATCCGGCTGACCGACGAGGGCGACGCGCTGCGGGAGCGGGCGCTGGAGGTCCCCCGCCGGATCGTATCGGCGACCGGGTTCCGGCTGGACGAGATCAGCGAACTGCGGGAGCGCCTCGACCAGCTCACCGGCGCGCTGGACGCGGCCGCGCTGGAGGAGGAGCCGGGGAGCAGGTGAGGGCCGCGGAACAGGCGGGGGCCGGCGGGCGGCGGGTGTACAGCCGCAGCGTGACCCCGTCCCGCACGAACTCACGCCTCGGCTCGCCCGGCACGAAGTCCTCCGTCACGACGGTCAGCTTGACCCGCTCGACCGGATTGCGCGGGTACCACGGGGAACGCAGGGCGTACGGCTCGGCGAACACCCAGAGCCGGTCCAGGGCGAGCAGCCGGCGCCGCAGCTCGGCGGCGCCGCGCTCACGGCCGTAGAGCGTCCCCGAGACGGGCCCGGGAGCGGCGAGCGCCACGTCCCGCACGCCCCGGAAGCCCTCCGGGTACGCCGCCTTCGCCCGCCGCCCGATGGCCGGCAGGAACACCACGGCGTCCCCCGCCCGCAGCTCCCGCGCGGCCAGCGCGGAGACAGCGGCCGGCGTGTCGGGACGCGCCCGCAGCGTACGGTCCTGGCGGTGCAGCGGCAGATGATGGGCGAACGCCAGGACGACGGCGAGAGCGCCCGCCAGGGGGGCGAGGACACGCAGGGCGGGGCGCCGGGTGGCCCGGGCCCGGGCCTTCCGCGAAGGGGTCCGCGCGGACACCGCGCCGAGCAGCCGGCCCGGAGTTCGTGACGACGCCGCGCCGGGCAGCCGGCCCGGAGTCCGCGAGAACGCCGCACCGGACAACCGGCCCGGAGTCCACGAGGACGCCGCACCGAGCAGCCGGTCCGCGCCCGTCGCCACCAGCAGCGGGGCGCCCGCGAGGGCGTACAGGACGTAGCGGTCGTCGTACATGGGGCGGAGCTGGGAGACGGCGAGCAGGGTCAGCGGGGGCACGACGGCCCACGGCAGGGCGACCGCGGCGAGCGTGAGGCGGCGGGGGCCCGGCAGGGCGACGAGCGCGAGGAACAGGCAGGTCCAGAAGACCGGCCCGCCCGGCCCGAGAAACGCGTGCAGCAGCCGGTGCGCGCTGCCCGGCCCCGGCCGGGGCAGCCACGCCACCTGACCGGACTGGGAGCTCGACACCAGGGCGAGCGGCAGCAGGACGAGCCCGGCGGCGCCGGACGCAGCACCCCATCGCGCCCAGGCCCGCCTCCCCACGCGCGCGTACAGCAGCGTCACCGCGTGGGCCGGCACCAGCAGCACCGCCAGCTCGTGCAGCAGACACGTGAGGGCGAGGGCGACGCCGTACGCCCACCAGGAGCGTCCCTGGAGCGCCCGGACGAGCAGCAGGGTCGCCGCCGCCGCGCCCGCGGCGACGAGCGCGTACGAGCGGCCCTCCTGCGCGTAGTGGCCCACCAGCGGGGTCGTCGCGTACAGCAGGCCCGCCCACAGCCCGACGCGCGGCCGGGCCAGCCGTGCGCCGAGCGCCGCGACCAGTCCCGCGGCGGCGACCGCCGCGCCCACGGACGGCAGCCGCAGGACGACCTCGCCGGGGCGGACGGCGAGGACGGTGTGCAGGAGGAGGTAGTACAGGCCGTGCACGGCGTCCACCCCGTGCAGCAGCCGCCAGATCTGCGGCACCGAGCGCCGCGCGACCTGGAAGGTGACCACTTCGTCCCGCCACATGCCCCCGCGGTCGAGTCCCCACAGGCCGAGCGCGAGCATGACCCCGGCGGGGGCGGCGACCGCCACGGCCGCACGCCACGGCCTCCGGCCCTCCGCACTCCCCGCGTTCCTCATGTCCACGGGCCCATTTTGTGCGATTTAGTACCGCTTCTTGGCTATTGACGGAGTATCTGAACTAAAGAGGCATTCAAGCGGCTTACGATCCGCCGTCATGGAACGTCGTCGTCTTCTTCTCGCCCTCGCCGCCGCCTGGCTGGCCACCCGAGCCCTGATGCTGTGGCTGCTCGCCCACGACTCCCTCGGGATCCTGGGCGGCCGGGTGAGCCGGGAGGTGTGGCGCACGTACCACCACTGGTACGGCGTCCTGTCGCACGGCGCCTTCCCCGCGCACGACACGCTGTGGCAGTACCCGCCGGGCGCCGGAGTCGTCCTGCTGTCGCCGGGGCTGCTGCCGTGGTGGACGTACTTCCAGGCGTTCGTCGCCCTCACGGTCCTCTCGGACGCGGCGGTCGCGTGCGCGCTGGCCCGCGCGGGCACCCGGCCGGGCCGCACCCTGGCCGGGGCGGCGGTGTGGGTGGGCGGGCTGCCCCTGCTGGTCCGCGTCCCGTTCGCCCGCTACGACGTGCAGGTCACCGCCCTCGCCGTGATCTCCCTGCTGGCACTGTCCCGCTCCACGCGCGTGGGCGGGGCGTTCGCCGCCCTGGGGGCGCTGGTGAAGGTGTGGCCGGTGCTCGTGCTGGTGGGCGTGCGACGGGGACGCGAGACCCGGTCGGTGTGGGCGTCGGTGGCGCTGACCGGGGCCGCGGTGTTCCTGCTCCTGGTGTTCGCGTTCCGCAACCCGCTCGCCTTCCTGCTCCAGCAGGGCGGCAGGGGCGTGCAGATCGAGTCCCTGGGCGGCACGCTGCTGTCGCTCGCGACCCACGCCGACTGGCCGGGCAAGGTCCACTACCGGTACGGCGCGATGGAGTTCACCGGACCGTACGTCTCCAGCGTGGCGCACGCCTCGCTCGCCCTCACCGCCGTCGCCTTCGGCCTGCTGCTGTGGTGGCGGATCCGCGCCCGCCACTGGACCGAGGCCGTGCCGTACGACGCGGCGCTCAGCGCGGTGCTGCTGTTCACCGTGACCAGCCGGGTGATCAGCCCGCAGTACATGATCTGGCTGGTGGGCCTGGCCGCCGTCTGCCTGACCTCCCGGCACACCACCCAGCGGCCCGTGGCCGCGCTGATCCTTGCCTCGACCGCGCTCAGCGCCGTGATCTTCCCGGTCAAGTACGGCGAGGTCATCGAGTGCACCTGGACCGGCACCGGGCTGATGGTCCTGCGCAACGGCCTGCTGCTCGCGGCGGCCGCGCTCTCGTACGTGCGCCTGTGGCGCGCGAGCACGGCGCGCGCCGCGGAACGCGCCGTCAGTTGTCCACAGACCCTGCACGGGAGCCGCACGCCTGCTTCACTGTGAGACGACTCCATTGCGGCAATTGTCCGCGGATCGACCGAGCGAGTGACGAGGGGGAAGGTCGCGACATGACCTGGCTGATCACGGGTGGCGCCGGCTACATCGGGGCGCACGTCGTACGGGCGATGACCCGGGCGGGCGAGCGGGCGGTGGTCTACGACGACCTGTCGACCGGCATCGCCGCGCGCGTACCCGCCGGGGTGCCCCTGGTGGTGGGTTCGACGCTGGACGCCGAGCGGGTCGCCCGCGCCCTCGCCGAGCACGCGGTCACCGGCGTCGTCCACCTCGCGGCGAAGAAGCAGGTCGGCGAGTCGGTGGAGCGGCCGCTGCACTACTACCGGGAGAACGTGGAGGGGCTCAGAGTCCTGCTGGAGGCGGTGACCGCGGCCCGGGTCCCGTGCTTCGTGTTCTCCTCCTCGGCCGCCGTGTACGGCATGCCGGACGTCGACCTGGTCACCGAGGACACCCCCTGCGTGCCGATGTCGCCGTACGGCGAGACGAAGCTGGCCGGCGAGTGGCTGGTCCGCGCCACGGGCCGGGCCACCGGGCTGGCCACGGCCTCGCTGCGGTACTTCAACGTGGCGGGGGCGGCCGCCCCGGAACTCGCGGACACCGGCGTGTTCAACCTCATCCCGATGGTCTTCGAGAAGCTCACCGAGAACGCCCCGCCGCGCATCTTCGGCGACGACTACCCGACCCCGGACGGCACCTGCGTGCGGGACTACATCCACGTCGTCGACCTGGCCGAGGCCCATGTGGCCGCCGCCCACGCCCTGCGCTCCTCCCCCGGCCGCGACCTCACCCTCAACATCGGCCGGGGCGAGGGCGTCTCGGTCCGCGAGATGATCGACCGCGTCAACGCCGTCACCGGCCGCCACCGGCCGCCCACCATCGCCCCCCGCCGCCCCGGCGACCCGGCAAGGGTGGTCGCCTCGGCCGACCGCATCGCCACGGAACTCACCTGGAAGGCCAGGCACGACGTCCAGGACATGATCACCTCGGCCTGGCAGGGCTGGCTGCACCACCATCCGGAGGCAGCACGGGTCTAGGGCGCCGGGGGCCGGGGGCCCGCAGCCGCCCGGTTCGTCGGACTCGTCCGCCGGCGTGATGATCGTCCGCGCGGAGGATCAGCTGTTGTTGAGATGGGCCAGCACGGCCAGCACGCGGCGGTGGCCGGTGTCGCTCGGCGGCAGGCCCAGCTTCAGGAACACGTTGCCGATGTGCTTGCTGACCGACCGCTCGGTGATGACCAGCGTGGTGGCGATGGTCGTGTTGTCGTGGCCCTCGGCCATGAGTCCGAGCACCTCGCGCTCGCGCGGGGTGAGCCGGTCCAGCGGCGCGTCCTTGCGGCGCGTCATGAGCTCGGTGACAACCTCGGGGTCCAGGGCCGTGCCGCCGCCCGCGACCCGCTCCAGCGCGTCCAGGAACTCGTCGACCCGGCCGACGCGGTCCTTCAGCAGGTAGCCGACGCCGCTCGCGCCGCCGCCGAGCAGCTCGGCCGCGCAGGACTCCTCGACGTATTGGGAGAGCACCAGCACCGGCAGTCCGGGGATCCGCTCGCGGGCCTCCAGGGCGGCCCGCAGCCCCTCGTCACGGAAGCCGGGCGGCATGCGCACATCGAGGACCGCCACGTCGGGCCGGTGCTCCAGCAGCGCGGGCAGGATCTCGGGGCCGGAGCCGGCGACGGCCGCCACCTCGTGCCCGGCCGATGTCAGCAGCAGGACCAGGCCCTCTCTGAGCAGGGCGTTGTCCTCGGCCATCACGACTCTCATGCCACCTCGACTCCCGTCGCTCCCGTCAGGGCGACCGGAGCCGTCCGTTCACAGCGCCTTGATCGCCTCGGCGGTCGCCCGCGCCAGCGCGCCCAGATAGCCCTTGGGCAGCTTCGGACTGCGGATCACCACCGAACGCCAGTAAAGCGGACCCGAGATCAGATCGAGCGCCAGCTCCTCGTCCAGCCCCGTCCGGACCTCGCCGCGCCGCTCCGCCGCCGCCACGATCTTCAGTGCGACGCCCTCCTGGCCCTCCCGCAGCGCCTTCTGCAGCGCCTCGGCGATCTCGGGGTTGCGGGCCGCCTCGGCCTGCAGGTCCGGGATGATCTGCGAGGCCGCGGGATGCCGGAGCGCCCGCGCGGTGACCTCGTACAGCATCCGCAGATCGCTCTCCAGGCTGCCCGTCTCCGGGGCGGGCAGGCCCTGCACGGCGAGCGCCGAGACGAGGTCGAGGACCAGGTGCAGCTTGGAGCGCCAGCGCCGGTACACCGCGGTCTTGCCCACGCCGGCGCGCCGGGCGATGCCCTCGATGGACATCCGCGCGTAGCCGACGGTCGCGAGCTCCTCGAACACGGCCGCCCGGATGGCTTCCGTCACATCCTCGCGGAGCACGGCCGCGCCCGCGGGAGCCCGGCGGCGCGGCTTCGCCTGCGGTTCGTCGGCGTTCGTCGCGTTCGTCGTCATGCGGACCAGCATAGGGCGTTACGACGAAACGGTTGCGTTCCGACGTGAAGAAGCCCTACGCTCACGTTGCGACGATACGGTCCCGTCCCGACGTAAGAAAACGTGAAGAGAACCGTAAGAGAACGCCGGGCGACGGCCGTGCGGCCGGACGACCGCACGCACCCCCACCCCCGAGTGAAAGCAGCGGATGTGAGCCAGGTCCTCCACACACCGCCCACCCCGATGGCCGCACCCCACGACGACCTGGCGGCCCTCGCCGCCCGGCACGGCCTCGCGGTCAGCGGTGCCCGCCCCTCCCTGCCCCAGTACATCCGTCAGCTGTGGGCGCGCCGCCACTTCATCACCGCCTTCGCCACCGCCAAGCTCACCTCGCAGTACAGCGACGCCAAGCTGGGCCAGATCTGGCAGGTGATGACCCCGCTGCTCAACGCGGCCGTCTACTACTTCATCTTCGGCCTGCTGCTGCAGACCAAGAAGGGCGTGCCGGACTTCATCCCCTTCCTGGTCACGGGCGTGTTCGTGTGGACGTTCACCCAGAGCTCGATCATGTCGGGCACCCGGTCCATCTCCGGCAACATCGGCCTGGTGCGGGCCCTGCACTTCCCGCGGGCCGCGCTGCCGATCTCGTACTGCCTCCAGCAGCTGCAGCAGCTGCTGTTCTCGATGGCCGCGCTGCTGATCATCCTGTTCGCGGTCGGCGTGCCGCCGGCCCTGTCCTGGGTGCTCGTCCTGCCGGTCCTCACCCTGCAGTTCGTCTTCAACGCGGGCATCTCGATGATCCTGGCCCGGCTGGGCGCGAAGACCCCGGACATCGCCCAGCTGATGCCGTTCGTGCTGCGCACCTGGATGTACGTGTCCGGCGTGATGTGGAGCATCGACAACCTGCTCAGCAAGCACACCGACTGGCCGTCCTGGGTCAGGGACGTGCTGCGCGCCAACCCCGCCGCCGTGTACATCGACCTGATGCGCTTCGCGCTGATCGACAGCTTCCACGCCGATCAGCTGCCGCCCCACGTGTGGGCGCTCGCGTCCGGCTGGGCGCTGCTCGCCGGCGTCGGCGGCTTCATCTACTTCTGGAAGGCTGAGGAGACGTACGGCCGTGGCTGACACCGCACACCCCATCCAGCCCCTCGACGAGCGGGCCCCCACCGTCGTCGTCGACGGCGTCGACATCGTCTACCGGGTCAACGGCACCGGCGGCGGCCGCGGCAGCGCCACCGCGGCCCTCAACCGGATCCTGCGCCGCAAGCAGGCCGAGAAGGCGGCGGGCACCCGGCTGGTGCACGCGGTCAAGAACGTCTCCTTCGTCGCCCGCAAGGGCGAGGCGATCGGCCTGATCGGCACCAACGGCTCCGGCAAGTCGACCCTGCTCAAGGCGATCGCCGGCCTCCTGCCGGTGGAGAACGGCCGTATCTACACCGACGGCCAGCCCTCCCTCCTCGGCGTCAACGCGGCCCTGATGGGCGACCTGACCGGCGAGCGCAACGTCTACCTCGGCGGCCTCGCCATGGGCATGTCCCGCGAGCAGATCAGGGAGCGCTACCAGCAGATCGTCGACTTCTCCGGCATCAACGACAAGGGCGACTTCATCTCCCTGCCCATGCGCACGTACTCCTCCGGCATGGGCTCCCGGCTGCGCTTCTCCATCGCCGCCGCGAAGGACCACGACGTGCTCCTCATCGACGAGGCCCTGGCCACCGGTGACGCGCAGTTCCGCAAGCGCTCGGCGGACCGCATCCGCGAGATGCGCGAGCACGCCGGCACCGTCTTCCTGGTCAGCCACAGCAACAGCTCGATCCGCGAGACCTGTGAGCGGGTGCTGTGGCTGGAGCGCGGCGAGCTGCGCATGGACGGCCCCACCGAGGAGGTCATGGACGCGTACGAGGCGTTCAGCGGCGACAGCAAGGCCAAGAAGAAGCCCCGCCCGAAGCCGGTCGCGGCGACCGTCTGAGCCGGCAGACAGGCGAAGGGCGCCCCCCGAGGACCGGGGGGCGCCCTTCGTCACGCCGTACGCGGTGTGCCGGTACGGGGCGGCGTCACGAGTGCGTCCGCAGCAGCGTCCGCATCGTGCGCATCGCGACCGACAGGTTCGCCAGGTCGAACGTCTCCGAACTCTGGATCTCCTCCAGCGTCGTGCGCGCCCGGCCCAGGATCGCCGCGTTCCGCTCCTGCCACGCCTTGAACCGCTGCTCCGGCGTCGAGCTGCCGTTGCCGACGGCCAGGACGTCCGCCGTCAGCGCCGCGTGCGCCGCGTACAGGTCCTCGCGGATGGAGGCGCGGGCCATGGACTGCCAGCGGTCGGCACGCGGCAGCTCGATGATGCGGTCCATGAGCTGGGTGATGTGCAGCCGGTCGGCCAGGTCGTAGTAGACCTCGGCCACGTCCAGCGGGTCCTTGCCCATGCGGTCGGCGACCGACACGATGTCCAGCGCCGGGAAGGCGGAGGAGAACCCGGCCACCCGGGTGGCGAGCTCGTCCGGCACACCCGCGCCGGTCAGCTCGTCGTAGATCTTCTGCCACCACTCCAGGTCCGCGCCGCGCAGCAGCTTCGTCAGCTGCGACCAGACCTGCTCGACGCGCTCGGCGAAGAACTCCACGGTCTCGGCGAGCTGCAGCGGCTGCGGCCGGTTGTTGAGCAGCCAGCGGGTGCCGCGCTCGACGAGCCGGCGCGAGTGCAGCCGGATCCGGGTCTGCACGGCCGCCTCGACGGTGTTGTCGAGCTCCTCGACCGCGTCCCACACCGGCGCCGACTTGAAGATCGCCCGGGCCGCGGTCTGCGCCCGCACGATCTCCTCCAGCGAGGCGCCCGTCTCCTCGCGCAGCCGGTGCAGATACGTCGTACCGCCCGTGTTGACCGTGTCGTTGACCAGCACGGTCGTGGTGATCTCACGGCGCAGCGGGTGGTTGTCGATGTGCTCGGGGAACTGCTCGCGCAACGCGGTCGGGAAGTACGCGTACAGCAGACCGCGCAGATACGGGTCGTCGGGCAGCGAGGTCTGCAGCAGCTCGTCCGAGACCGTGATCTTCGTGTACGCCAGCAGGACCGCGGTCTCCGGACCGGTCAGGCCGTGGCCGGACCCGAGGCGCTCACGGATCTGCCGGTCGGTCGGCAGGAACTCCAGCGCCCGGTCCAGGTGGCCCTCGCGGACCAGGTGGCGGAGGTAGCGCTGCTGGGCGTGGAGCATGTCCTTGGACTGGGCGAGGGCGTTGGCGATCGCCGTGTTCTGCGCGTAGTTGTTGCGCAGGACCAGCGCGCCGACCTCGTCGGTCATCTCCGCGAGCAGCTTGTTGCGCTGCTTGACGGTCATGTCGCCGTCCGTGACCAGACCGTTCAGCAGGATCTTGATGTTCACCTCGTGGTCGGAGGTGTCCACACCGGCGCTGTTGTCGATGGCGTCGGTGTTGATCCGGCCGCCGCTGCGGGCGAACTCGATCCGGCCGAGCTGGGTCAGGCCCAGGTTGCCGCCCTCGCCGACGACCTTGACCCGCAGGTCCTGGCCGTCGACACGGATCGGGTCGTTCGCCTTGTCGCCGACGTCGGCGTTCGACTCGGTGCTCGCCTTGACGTACGTGCCGATGCCGCCGTTCCACAGCAGGTCCACCGGCGCCGAGAGGATCGCCTTCATCAGGTCGGCCGGGGTCAGCTTGGTGACGCCCGCCTCGATGCCGAGGGCCTCCCGGATGTGCGCGTTGACCGGGATCGCCTTCGCCGTACGGGGGAAGACACCGCCGCCGGAGGAGATCAGGTCGCTGTTGTAGTCGGCCCAGGAACTGCGCGGCAGCTCGAACAGGCGGCGGCGCTCGGCGTAGGAGGTCGCGGCGTCCGGGTGGGGGTCGATGAAGATGTGCCGGTGGTCGAACGCGGCGACCAGGCGGATGTGCTCGGAGAGCAGCATGCCGTTGCCGAACACGTCACCGGACATGTCACCGATGCCGACGACCGTGAAGTCCTCGACCTGCGTGTCCACGCCCATGTCACGGAAGTGCCGCTTGACGGACTCCCAGGCGCCGCGCGCGGTGATGCCCATCGCCTTGTGGTCGTACCCGGCGCTGCCGCCGGAGGCGAACGCGTCCCCGAGCCAGAAGTCGTAGGACTGGGCGACCTCGTTGGCGATGTCGGAGAACGTCGCCGTGCCCTTGTCGGCCGCGACCACCAGGTAGGTGTCGTCCCCGTCGTGCCGTACGACGTCGGCGGGCGGCACGACCTCCCCGGCCACCATGTTGTCGGTGATGTCGAGGAGCGCGGAGATGAACGTGCGGTAGCTGGCGATGCCCTCGGCCAGCCACGCGTCACGGTCCACGGACGGGTCGGGCAGCTGCTTGGCGACGAAGCCGCCCTTGGCGCCGACCGGCACGATGACGGTGTTCTTCACCATCTGCGCCTTGACCAGCCCGAGGATCTCGGTCCGGAAGTCCTCCCTGCGGTCCGACCACCTGAGGCCGCCGCGCGCGACCTTCCCGAACCGAAGGTGCACACCTTCCACCCGGGGCGAGTACACCCAGATCTCGAACGCCGGGCGGGGCGCCGGCAGGTCCGGGATCGCCCGCGGGTCGAACTTCATCGACACGTACGCGTGCGGCGTGCCGTCCGCGGTGTTCTGGAAGAAGTTGGTCCGCAGGGTCGCCTTGATGACGGTGAGGAAGGACCGCAGGATCCGGTCCTCGTCGAGCGAGGCCACCTGGTCGAGCGCGGCGTCCAGCTCCTCCAGCAGCGCGTCGACGATCTCCAGCCCGGCACGCTGCCGGCCGGGCGACATCCGCGCCTCGAACAGGGAGACGAGCAGCCGGGTGGTGTGGACGTTCGTCCGGAGGGTGTCCTCCATGTAGTCCTGGCTGAACGTGGACCCGGCCTGGCGCAGGTACTTGGCGTAGGCGCGCAGCACCATCGCCTGCCGCCAGTTCAGCCCGGCCCCCAGCACCAGCGCGTTGAACCCGTCGTTCTCCGCCTCGCCGGTCCAGGTCGCGGCGAACGCCTCCTGGAACCGCTCACGCCCGTCGTCCCCGAGCAGATCGGTGGTGCCGCCGCCCAGCGCCTTGGGGATGCGCAGCCCGAAGTCGTAGATCCAGGCCACCGACCGGTCCGAGCAGCGCATCTCGTACGGCCGCTCGTCGATCACCTCGACACCCAGCCGGTTCAGCACCGGCAGCACGGCCGACAGGGAGATCGCGGCGCCCTTGCGGTAGATCTTGAAGCGGCGCTCGTCCGGGGCGGCGCCCACCGGCTCGTACAGGCTGAGCGAGAAGCTCTGGTCCTCGGTGAGCCGTTCGAGGTGGACGAGGTCGGCGACCGCGGCGCGCGGGGTGTGGTCGGCCTTGTAGCCCTCGGTGAAGGCGTTGTTGTAGCGGCGCAGCAGCTCGGCGGCCCGCTCCTCGCCCAGTTCGGCGTTGAGCGCCTCGGCGAACGCGTCCGCCCAGGACCGCGCCGCCTCCACGAGCCGCGCCTCGATGCGTTCCTTGTCGGCCTCCGACAGCTCGGGCAGCTCGGTGCCCTGCGGGACCCGCACCACGAAGTGCAGCCGGGACAGGATCGACTCCGTGTTCCAGGCGGTGAAGTCGACGCTGGTGCCGCCCAGCTCCTCCTTGAGGATCTCGATGATCCGCAGCCGGACACCGGTGGTGTAGCGGTCGCGGGGCAGGTAGACCAGCGCGGAGTAGTAGCGCCCGTACTCGTCCTGCCGCAGGTAGAGCCGCAGCCGCCGCCGCTCCTGCAGGTAGAGCACGCTGGTCACGATGGACCGCAGCTCGTCGACCGGCGTCTGGAAGAGCTCGTCGCGCGGATACGTCTCCATGATCTGGAGCAGGTCGCGCCCGTCGTGGCTGTTGGGCGAGAACCCCGCGCCCGTCAGGACGGCGTCGACCTTGCGCCTCACGACGGGGACCCGGACCACGGACTCGGTGTAGGCCGCGGAGGAGAAGAGCCCGAGGAACCGCCGCTCCCCGACCACGTTCCCCTCGGCGTCGAACTTCTTGACCCCGACATAGTCGAGATACGAGGGCCGGTGCACGGTGGCCCGGCTGTTGGCCTTGGTCAGGACGAGCAGCTTGTGCTCACGGGCCTTGGCGCGCGCGTCGGCGGGGAGCCTCTCGAAGGACGGGCTGACGGGGTGCGCGTCACCGTCGGCGTGATGCGGATCGGCCCGCAGTATCCCGAGCCCGGTCCCCGGCACGGCCGCGAGGGAGTCGTCGTCCCGCAGCTGGTACTCCCGGTACCCCAGGAAGGTGAAGTGATCGGCGGCGAGCCAGCGCAGCAGCTCACGGGCCTCCTCGACCTCGGGCGAGGGAAGGTCACCGGGCGTGGGCTCGTCGGGCAGGGCGTCGGCGATCCGCAGGGCCGAGTCCCGCATCTTCTCCCAGTCCTCGACGGCCTCGCGGACGTCGGAGAGCACCCTCAGCAGATCGGCGGTGACCTGCTTCAGGTCGGCGCGGTCGGTCTCCCGGTCCATCTCCACGTGGATCCAGGACTCGATGTGCGCGTCGTGCGGAAGGTCACCGGCGGCGCGCGGGGATCCCAGCACCTCGATGAGCTTTCCGGTCACGTCCCGCCGCACCACGAACTGCGGATGCACGACGAGGTGGATGCCCCGTCCCTGACGGGTCAGCTCGTTGGTGACGGAGTCGACGAGGAAGGGCATGTCGTCGGTGACGACCTCGACCACGGAGTGGCTGCAGGTCCAGCCGTTCTCCTCGACGGTCGGCGTGTGGACCCGGACGTTGGCCGTCCCCTGCGGCCGGTTCTCGGCGAGCCGGTAGTGGGAGAGCGCGGCTCCGAAGACGTCGACCGGGTCGCGGTCGGCGAGGTCCTCCGGGGCGGTGTGCAGGTAGTAGCGCTGGAGGAACGCGAGGAGGGCGTCGTGGTCCAGGGTGCCCGGAGTGCCCTCGCCCGTCGTCCCAGTCGGTAGGTGCCCCCCGACCGGGCTGTTCTCAGCGACCCGCGCCGCCCTCTCGAGCAGCTCGGCCTTGGCTTCGTCCAGCTTGGTCTGCATTGTCCTCTGACTCCTGTCGCGCGCCGTTGCGTGACGTAGAAGGAAGTACGGTCTCTTCCCCAGCGGCTCGACGCCACAGCCCGGGGTCTCCGGTCTGCTCCGACGCTATGCCGCAAGGTGAGATGAGCGGGGGGTAATCGGCCATTCTCGACACCACTCCGAGGTGTGACGCTGCTCTCCGCGCCACGCGCTTCTCGAACGTACGCGCCGTCCTGAGGCTCCTGGTGCCCCGGCCCCGCCCGCAAGAACCAGCGTCCGCCGCCCGGCCGCGGAGATGGTCCGCACATGCCGGGCGCAGGGCAGGGGCCACAGCACCCCCGCGAGCTATCGCGCTGATCACGCCACCAAGGCTATCGCTCATCACCGGGGACCCGTCATGAGCCGTATGTGTACAAAACCGGGGGGAGAACTTTGACGTTCTGCACAGGGGTGGGAGGGGGTGGGGGGTGCAGGGGGAGGTGTTGGTGGGGGGAGGGGGTAGGTGAGGGGGTTGATGGGGGGTTGATGGGGGTTGGTGGGGGCTGAGGGGCGGAGGTCTGCGAGGGGTGCGAGGGGGCGCGGTCCCCGCCGGGGTCCGGGGCGGAGCCCCGTGGGGTGCAGGGGCAGAGCCCCGAGGGGTGCCGGGGACGCAGGCCCCACCGGGGTGCAGGGGCTGAGCCCGTGAGGGGTGCAGGGGACGCGGTCCCCGCCGGGGTCCGGGGCGGAGCCCCGAGGAGGGTCACTTCTCGACCAACCGAGTCGGGCGGGCGGGTGGGCGAAGACCCTCGAGGGGCGACAGGGGCGGAGCCCCAGGGATGGGACGGGTAAGGGCGGCGGGGGCGAGACAGGTCGACGTCGCATCCCTCGGCGAGAGACCCTGAAAGCGCCCCACCTCTTGGCAAGGCCACCCCCGAGAGGCACGTTGCCAAGGAGAGCGCCCGCCCGAGAGGAGCCGCCCACCATGCCCACGAAGATCCTCATCGTCACCGGCGACGCAGCCGAATCCCTGGAAGTCCTCTACCCCTACCAACGCCTCCGCGAGGAGGGCTACGAGGTCCACATCGCCGCCCCCACCCGCAAGAAGCTCCAGTTCGTCGTCCACGATTTCGAACCCGGCTTCGATACGTACACCGAGAAGCCCGGCTACACCTGGCCCGCCGACCTCGCCTTCTCCGAGGTGGACCCCGGCCAGTACGCCGCCGTGGTCATCCCCGGCGGCCGCGCCCCCGAATACCTCCGCAACGACCCCGAACTCCGCAAGATCCTCAAGTCGTTCTTCGACGCGGACAAACCCGTCGCCCAGATCTGCCACGGCCCCCTGCTCACCGCCGCCGCGGACGCCCTCCGCGGCCGCCGCGTCACGGCGTACCCCGCCCTGGAGATCGACATGCAGGCGGCCGGCGCCACCTACCAGGACACCGAGGCGGTGGTCGACGGCACCCTCGTCTCCTCCCGCGCCTGGCCCGACCACCCGGCCTGGATGCGCGAGTTCCTGACGGTGCTGCGCGCGAAGGCCCCGGCGATCTGATCCGGACGGCCCCACAGGTGCGGCGCCTCAAGGACGCCGCACCTCAGGCAGCCAGCCGCCCCGCGACCTCCACCGCCTCAGCCAGCGAATCCACCACCGGCACCCCCACCCCTTCGAGGCTGGCCCGACTGTGCGACCCGCCGGTGTACAGCACCGCCTGCACCCCGGCGTGCAACGCGGCCACCGCGTCATCGGCCGCGTCCCCGATCACCACCGTCCGCGACGGCTCCACCTCGGCCAGCGCGGCGAGATGCCGCACCATGTGCTCGGCCTTGCTCCCCCCGGACGGCCCGACCCGCCCGTCGACCCGCACGAAGTGAGGTTCGATCCCGAACCCCCGCACGACGGGGACCAGCTCCTCATGCACGTACATGCTCAGCAGGGACTGACTGTGGCCCGCCGACCGCCACCCCGCGAGCAGTTCCACCACCCCTTCGGTCAGCCCGCACCGCACCCGGTGCTCCGCGTAGTACCGGTGGAAGATCTCGTCCATGAGCTCCCACTCGGCGTCCGTCGGCAGCCTGCCGATCAGCCGCTCGTAGAACTTCGGCACCGGCACGCAGTACAGCGCCCGGTACTGCTCCAGCGTCAGCGGTTCCAGTCCCAGTTCCGCGAACGCCGCGTTGGTCGCCCCGATGATCGCGTCGTTGTCGTTGAGCAGCGTCCCGTTCCAGTCCCAGACGATGTGCGCCGCCACCTGCTGCTTCCCCATGCCAGAAAACGTACCCGCCTCCACCGACAATCAAGAGCCGAAGCGATTCGGCACCCTCACCGGGCCCGGTCCCTCAGCCGCCGGCCCCCACCAGGTTCGGGATCTCCTGGGTGGCGAACCACAGCAGTTCGTGGTCCTCGGCCCCGTCCACCACGAACTGCGCGTCGTCGTCCCCGCCGTCCGCCGCCCGAAGCGCCTCCGCCGCCGCGGCCACGTCCGCCTCCGCGTCCGCCGCGTCGACGTGCACCGAGGCCGCCTTGGCGAGCGGTACGGCACCCGAGACCCGCACCTCGCCGAGCGCCGCGGGGTCCAGTCCCCGGTCGGGGTCGACCGCGGCCGCCCGGTCCGGTACGTCGACGGCGACCACGACCCGCCGGCGCGGCGCACCCGGGTCCGCCGCGAGCAGCCGCAGCGAGGCCAGCGCGGCCCGGCTGAGCGCCGCGTACTCCAGCTCCTCGATGTCGTCGGACAGGTACCACTCGCGCAACGCGGGCGTGACGGCGTACGCGACGAGCGGCCCGGACCCCAGTTCCCCCGTCTTGTGCGCCTCGGCGAGGCCGGGGAGGGTCAGGGGGACGTAGACGCGCATGGCGGGCCGCTCTTTCGTCGTCGGTTCTCGGGCCGGACGCTTCGCCCGGATGACCCTCAGGATACGTGCGGACGTCCCCTTTCGTGGCCCTCCCCGCGCCTCGGAAAGCGTCCACCCCACGCCCCGGAATTCACCCCCCGCACCCCTCCGGCCGGGGCTTTTCCCCCTTCGGGCCACCCTGATAGGTGAACTTCCCCGCACCGCGCCACACACTCTCCGCTCACTTGCCATCACGCACCGCAACCGCGTACAAGATCGACGACGGCAAGTTACCGACCGGTAGAAGGTCGCGTCGTCGCCCCATCCAGCCGATCGAACGGGGACACGATGAACAAGGTCATGACCAGGCTGCAGCACTCCCCGGGCACCCGCCCTCCGGGCCGCCGAGACCCCCGCCGCCCCGCAGGCACCCCACCCCGCACCCGCCAGACCCGCACCACCCAGCCCTCCACGACCCCGCAGCCCTCCACGACCCCGCCCTCCACCACCCAGCCCCCGACCCCCCAGCCCTCGACGACACAGCCCTCGACGACACAGCCCTCCAGGACCCCGCGCCGCCCCGGCCAAGCCCCTGCACCCCACCTCCACGCGCACCCGCACCCGCACCCGGCCCCACCCGCCACGGCACAGCCCCGGCCCCACACCCCCGCGCCGGCCACGGCCCCCGCCCGAAGCCCGCAGCGCCCACCGGCCCAGCCCCGCCCCACCGACCTCTTCGCCGACCGCCTCCTCGCGGTCCTCAGCGGCCGCCGCCCCGTCCACTCGATGCTCCGCCACACCCGCGGCCGCGCCTACGACGACCTCGCCGACCTCGCCGAACGCGGCCCCCTGCGCGCCACCCACGGCGTCAGCCCGACCGTCCGCGACATCGGCTACTACGTCCCCCGCCCCGGCGCGATCGAGGCGTTCGCCCGCATCGGCACCGGCGACCGGCTGCGCGCCATGGCCTTCCGCCTGGAACTCGGCACCGACCGCCGCTGGCGCTGCACGGCCGTGGAACTGGGCGGCCCGCGCAGGCCACACCCCCAGGACGACTGAAGCCCCGGACCGGCGGGCACGCGAAAGGGCCGGGCCACCCCAGGTGACCCGGCCCTCGATCCGCCGCGCGCCCCACGACACCGTCACCTTCGGCAACGGCCCCGCGGGCCCGCACAGCCGCTACTTCTTGCGGCGCCGCCCGGCCTTCGCCTGCTTGCGGCGCTCCGCGCGCGTGAGGCCGTCGGCCTCGGAACGCACCGGCTCGTCGTCGGCGTCGAAGTCACCCTCGATCGTGCCGCCCTCGCCGTCCACGGTCGGCGCGGAGAAGTGCAGGTTCCGCCGCTGCGGAGCGTCCAGCCCCTTGGCGCGGATCTCCGGACGCGCGCCCGCCTGCGCCGGCACCACGTCCTGCTTCTCCATGTCGACGGGCTTGACGTCCTCGACCGGGACCTCCTCGACCTGCTGCTCGACCTGGACCTCCAGGTTGAACAGGTAGCCGACGGACTCCTCCTTGATGCCGTCCATCATCGCGGCGAACATGTCGAAGCCCTCGCGCTGGTACTCGACCAGCGGGTCCTTCTGCGCCATCGCGCGCAGGCCGATGCCCTCCTGGAGGTAGTCCATCTCGTAGAGGTGCTCACGCCACTTCCGGTCCAGGACCGACAGCACGACCCGGCGCTCCAGCTCACGCATGATCTCCGAGCCGAGCTGCGTCTCCCGCGCCGCGTACTGCTCGTGGATGTCGTCCTTGATGGACTCCGAGATGAACTCGGCGGTCAGACCGGCCCGGTCACCGGCCGCCTCCTCCAGCTCGTCCACCGTGATCTTCACCGGGTACAGCTGCTTGAACGCGCCCCACAGCCGGTCCAGGTCCCAGTCCTCCGGGAAGCCCTCGGCGGTCTCCGCGGAGACGTACGCGTCGATCGTGTCGTCCATGAAGTGCTGGATCTGCTCGTGCAGGTCCTCGCCCTCCAGGACGCGCCGCCGCTCGCCGTAGATGACCTCACGCTGACGGTTGAGGACCTCGTCGTACTTCAGGACGTTCTTACGGGTCTCGAAGTTCTGCTGCTCGACCTGGGACTGCGCGGACGCGATCGCACGCGTGACCATCTTGTTCTCGATCGGCACGTCGTCCGGGACGTTCGCCATCGACATCACGCGCTCGACCATCTGCGCCTTGAACAGACGCATCAGGTCGTCACCCAGGGAGAGGTAGAAACGCGACTCGCCCGGGTCACCCTGACGGCCGGAACGACCGCGCAGCTGGTTGTCGATACGACGCGACTCGTGCCGCTCGGTGCCCAGCACGTACAGGCCGCCGAGCTCCTCGACCTCTTCCTTCTCCGCCTTGACAGCCTGCTCGGCCTTCTCCAGGGCGGCCGGAAGCGCCGCGGCCCACTCCTCGATGTGCTCCTCCGGATCCAGGCCGCGCTGCCGCAGCTCCGCCTCCGCGAGGTCCTCGGGGTTGCCGCCGAGCTTGATGTCCGTACCACGGCCGGCCATGTTCGTGGCCACCGTCACCGCGCCCTTGCGGCCCGCCTGGGCCACGATCTGCGCCTCACGCTCGTGGTGCTTGGCGTTGAGCACCTCGTGCTGGATGCCGCGCTTGGACAGCTGCTGCGAGAGGTACTCCGACTTCTCGACGGACGTCGTGCCGACGAGGATCGGCTGGCCCTTCTCGTGCTTCTCGGCGATGTCGTCGACCACGGCCTCGAACTTGGCGACCTCGGTGCGGTAGATGAGGTCCGACTGGTCCTTGCGGACCATCGGCTTGTTCGTCGGGATCGGGACCACGCCGAGCTTGTAGATCTGGTGGAACTCGGCGGCCTCCGTCATCGCCGTACCGGTCATGCCGGAGAGCTTGCCGTAGAGGCGGAAGAAGTTCTGCAGGGTGATCGTGGCGAGCGTCTGGTTCTCGTCCTTGATGTCCACCCCTTCCTTCGCCTCGATCGCCTGGTGCATGCCCTCGTTGTAACGGCGGCCGGCGAGGATACGGCCCGTGTGCTCGTCGACGATCATGACCTCGCCGTCGATGACGACGTAGTCCTTGTCCTTCTTGAACAGTTCCTTCGCCTTGATGGCGTTGTTCAGGTAACCGACGAGCGGCGTGTTCACCGACTCGTACAGGTTGTCGATCCCCAGCCAGTCCTCGACCTTGGAGACACCGGCCTCGTGGATCGCGACCGTGCGCTTCTTCTCGTCGACGTCGTAGTCGCCGGTCTCCTCGAGGCCCTTCAGCGGGTTGCCCGCCTCGCCCTTCTTCAGGCGCGTCACCAGCTTGGCGAAGTCGCCGTACCACTTGGTGGCCTGGTCGGCCGGACCGGAGATGATCAGCGGCGTACGCGCCTCGTCGACCAGGATGGAGTCGACCTCGTCGACGATGGCGAAGTTGTGGCCGCGCTGGACGAGCTCGTCCTTGGACCACGCCATGTTGTCGCGCAGATAGTCGAAACCGAACTCGTTGTTCGTGCCGTACGTGATGTCGCACAGGTACTGCTCGCGGCGCTGGGCCGGCGTCATGTTCGCCAGGATGCAGCCCACGCTCAGACCCAGGAACCGGTGGACGCGACCCATCATCTCCGAGTCACGCTCGGCCAGATAGTCGTTCACCGTGATCAGGTGCACGCCGTCACCGGAAAGGGCGTTGAGATACGCGGGCAGCGTGCCGACGAGCGTCTTGCCCTCACCGGTCTTCATCTCGGCGACATAGCCGAGGTGCAGGGCGGCACCACCCATGAGCTGCACGTCGTAGTGACGCTGGCCCAGGACGCGCTTCGCGGCCTCGCGCACCGTCGCGAACGCCTCGGGCAGCAGGTCGTCCAGGCTCTCCCCATCGGCATACCGCTGCTTGTACTCATCGGTGAGAGCCCGCAGCTCGGCGTCGGAGAGGTCGACGAAGTCCTCTTCGATGGAGTTGACCTGGTCCGCGATGCGGTGCAGCTTGCGCAGGATTTTGCCTTCGCCTGCACGCATGATCTTCGAGAGGACGGACACGGGGGTTGGTCTCCTTGCCGGTCGGGCCTGGGACGGTCGGTTTCCATTTGACTTACTGAGCAACGGCCATCGTATGCGAGGACCCCGCCACGCCGGGAGGCCTGCCGTGACGAGGACCGCACACTGTCGCGCACACGCGTCAAAATCTTCCTCAAACAGGACAACGCCCGGCGCCCGCCGATAGTGCCGCCCGAGGCCACGAATTGCGCGAATCGTGATCACCCGCTCACGCCCCGCAAACCGATGGCGTCCACCCGCCGCGCCCCACCACAATCTCCCGATGGAGCCCGTCACCCTCACCACCGACCGCCTGGTCCTGCGCCCCGTCGGCCCCCAGGACACCGACGCCGTCCTCGCCGCCGCCCAGGACCCCGACATCCAGCGCTGGACCACCATCCCCTCCCCCTACCTCCCCGAACACGCCCGCAGCTTCACCGAACAGATCGCCCCCGAAGGCTGGGCGGACGCCTCGATGTTCACCTTCGGCGTGTTCCTCCCCGACAACACCCTGACCGGCATGCTCGGCCTCACCATGCGCACCCTCGGCACCGCCGAGATCGGCTTCTGGGCCGCCAAGGAACACCGCGGCCACGGCTACACCACCGAGGCCACCCTCACCGCCGTCCGCTGGGCCTTCACCCACCTCGCCGTCGACCGCGTCGAATGGCGCGCCGAAGTGGGCAACACCGCCTCCCGCGCGGTCGCCCGGCACGCCGGCTTCACCCTCGAAGGCACCCTGCGCTCCGCCCTCAACAACAAGGGCGTGCGCCGGGACTGCTGGGTCGCCTCCCTGCTCCCCTCCGACCTGGGCCTGCCCTCCGCGGCCCCCTACCTGCCGTCCCCCACCGTCCCCTCCGACGACTGACGGCACACCGCCACCGGCGGACACCAGCCGAGCATCGGACGGAAAACCCCAGCTCACCGCGGACTGTCAGTCCCACGCTCTATCGTGCGAGCCATGACGACCCCGCGCCCCGCCACCGAGCTCTCCGCAGACGAAGCCCGCCGGATCGCCCTGCGCGCCCAGGGCCTCCTCGGCACCCCCGACCGCAAGGCCGGCGTCCGCGGAATCCTCCGCCACCTCGGCGCGGTCCAGCTCGACACCATCTCCGTCCTCGCCCGCTCCCACGAACTGATCCCCTACGCCCGCCTGGGCGCCGTGGGCCGCAGGGCGGTGGAGGACGCCTACTGGACGCCCGGCTCCGCCGACACGCCTCCGGCACGACCCCACGCCTTCGAGTACTGGTCCCACGCCGCCTGCATCCTCCCCATCGAGGAATGGCCCCACTTCGCCTTCCGCCGCCGCGCCTACCGCAACCGCCCCCACTGGAACCACGACCTCCCCGAGGGCACCTACGAGCAGGTCGTCAAACAGCTGCGTGCCGAAGGCCCCCTCACCGCCACCGAATTGGGCGGCGCGAAGAAGACCAGCGAATGGTGGGACTGGTCCGGCACCAAGGTCGCCGTGGAACGCGCCCTCATGCACGGTGAAGTGGTCTGCGTACAGCGCCGCGGCTGGAAGCGCGTCTACGACCTCGCCGAACGCGCCGTCCCCGCCGACCTGCTGCACGACGAACTGGACGACACCGAGTGCCTGCGCCGCCTGGTCCGCCTGGCCGGCCAGTCCCTCGGCGTCGGCACCCGCGCGGACATCGCCGACTACCACCGCCTCAAGGGCGACCAGGTGGACGCGGTGATCGCCGACTCGGGCCTGGTCCCGGTCACGGTCGAGGGCTGGTCCAAGCCCGCCTGGGCCGACCCGGAAGCGCTCAGCACACCCCCGCGCGGCCGCCACCGCACCACACTCCTGTCCCCCTTCGACTCCCTGATCTGGGAGCGGGCGCGCACCGAACGGATCTTCGGCTTCACCCACCGCCTGGAGGCCTACGTCCCCAAGCCCAAGCGGGTCTACGGCTACTTCGCCATGCCCGTCCTGGCCGGCGGCCGGCTCGTCGGCCGCGTGGACCCCGCCCGGGAAGGCCGCACCCTGGTGGCCCGACAGGTCACCCTGGGCAGCGCCAAGGCCGTCCCCGCGGTGGCGGAGGCCCTGGTCGAGGCGGCGAGCTGGGTGGACTGCACGGACGTACGGGTGGAACGGGTGGACGCCCCGGAGCTGCGCGATCCCCTCACCCGGGAGATCACCCGCGCCCTGGTCACCGCCCTGCGCTGACCCGGCCGACCGACATCATCCGGCGCGCCAGCCGGCCACCGGGCGCGCCGGGTTCACCGGATCTCGAGGATCTTCTCCCGCATCGCGTAGACCACCGCCTCCATCCTGGAGTGCAGCTGCAGCTTCTCCAGGATGTTGCGCACATGGTTCTTCACGGTGTTCTCGGAGATGAACAACTCCTTGGCGATGTCCCGGTTGTTCATCCCGGTGGCGACCAGCTTGAGGACCTCCAGCTCACGGTCCGTCAGCCGCGGCGCGGGCACCAGCCGGCGCTCGTCGGTCCGCTGGATCATCGACTTGAACTCGGTGAGCAGCTTCGACGCCATCGACGGGCTGATCTGCGACTGCCCGTCGGCGACCGCGCGGATCGCGGTGGCGACCTCGTCCGTCGAGATCTCCTTGAGGAGATAGCCGGTCGCGCCCGCCTTGATCGCGTCGTAGAGGTCGGCCTCCTCGTCGCTGATCGTCAGCATGATGATCTTCGCGCTGGGGGCGACCTCCTTGATGGAGGTGCACGCCTCGATACCGCCGCGCTTGGGCATCCGCACATCCATCAGCACGATGTCCGGCAGCAGGTCGGCCGCCTTGTCCACGGCCTCCGCGCCGTCCCCGGCCTCACCGACGACCTGGATGTCCTCCTCGGCCGCGAGCACGATCTCCAGTCCCCGGCGGAACAGGGCGTGGTCGTCCACGACAAGGACTCTGATCGGCTCCTTGCGTGAGGTGCCCGCGTCCGGGCCCATGCCGACGACGCCGCCGTCGGCATCCTCGTCCCGCATCGGTCCGAAGCTGTCCGCCATCGTTCCTCCCCCTGCAGGCTGTGGCCGTGGTCCTGAGCCATCGCCAACCCAAGGCAACGGCCCACCGATTGGGCCGCCCCGGCCATGATTCCATGCTCGGACGACAACACGGTGACAGAGCGACGCCCCAGGGGGTCGCACACGGGTGCCCCTGGGGGCGCACACCGCGCTCCAGGGGCACACCGCTCAGCTGTCACCGGGCCGGGTCACCCACCCAGCGCGCCACCCGCCTCGGGGGAGTGCGCCTGGGCGACCATCGGGTCCGTGTCGAGATGGATCACGCCGTAGTCGTAGGCGTGGCGCCGGTACACGACGCTCGGCTGCTTGGTCTCGGAGTCGACGAACAGATAGAAGTCGTGGCCGACCAGTTCCATCTCGTAGAGGGCCTGGTCGAGAGTCATCGGAGCGGCGACGTGGGTCTTCTCGCGGACCACGAGGGGGCCGTCACCCTGCACCTCCAGCGAACCGATCTTCTTGGTCGGCACGCTGTCCGACGCTTCGGCGGAAACGGGGTGTCCGTTGCCGTTGAGCGTCGCCACGCCCGGGACGTGGTCGGGAACCTCCGCCGCGCTGAGCCGGCGTGCGCCGCGGCGCGTGTAACGCTTGTCGTGCTGCTTGCGCAGCTGGGCGTCCAGCTTCTCCGCCGCCAGATCGAGTGCCGCATACGGGTCGCTGGCCGCTGCCTCCGCCCGGATCACAGGGCCACGGGAGCGGAGCGTGATCTCCACCCGGTCGCACCGGTCGGCCTGTCGGGGGTTGGGCTCCTTGGACACCTCGACGTCGAGGCTGATCACCTTGCCGTCGAGCTTCTGGATCTTCTCCAGCTTCAGCTTCTCGGCCACGTGCTTGCGGAACCGCTCGGGCACCTCGGTCTTGCGGCCCTTGACGACGATGTCCACGCAGAACTCCGTTCCCGGATCACTCCGCCTCAGTGCGGAGCGTCTCCCTTTTGCACCAGGTCCCGGTGAGCTCCGGAACCTCGGACTCGGTGACTTCCACCTCCTCCTCCCCCATCGGCGAGATCTACACCCCAGGTGCCGCGGATGATTACCGAAACCGCAGCACGGCATTCGGATATGAGAGGTGTGGCCTGCGGCTTTCCCTCACAACCGAACATATCTCGCCCGGACGGATGTCGTCACCCTCTACTGCGGCGTACCTCCGTTCAGGTGAATTGACCCTGTCATTACCTGCAACGACCCAAGTTCGCAGTCAGTTCCGGTTTATTACGAAGGAATCCGGAGGCGCCGCGACCACGGCCGCGCAGAGCACCTCCCCGCCACGACCCACGCCCGCACCTCCCTTCCTCGCCCGGGACGGCCGTACCTCTCTGCCTTCCCGACTGAGACCCTCGTACACGGCCGACACGCCGGAACCCTCCCCGGCCGCCCCGGACAGCCCCTCCACCCACCCGCGCTCCCCCGCCGCGCCGACGCGCCGGCACGCGCGCCCCTGGCGCCCCGCCCGCCCCGCCCGCCCCGCCGCCGTGGCCGCCCGCACCGCACGCGCCGCCTCCGCGAGCGAGGCACCCGTCGTCACCAGGTCGTCGACGAGCACCACCGGACCACGGCACAACAACCGCCCGGCGCCGGGCACCACCGCCAGCGCCCCCACCAGGTTGTCCAGCCGCTCACGCGAGGTGAGCCCCGCCTGATCGGCCACCGCCCGCCGCTGCCGCAGCACCGCCGCCACCCGCACCCGCACCCCGGCCCGCCGCAGCTCACCGGCGGCGGCGAACGCGATACGCCGCGCGGGATCATGGCCACGAGCGCGGGTGGCGGCGGGGGCGGAGGGGACGGGGACGAGCAGGATGGGGGGCGGGGGCGGGGGCGGTGGTGCGTTTCCGGGGGGTGGGGGCCCCTCCCCCTCCCCCACCCACCCCAACCCCACCCGCACCGCCCCCGCCAACGCCGCCCCCAACGGTCGCGTCAACGCCAGCCCGCCGCGTTCCTTGTGTGCCAGCAGCACGGCCCGTACCTCGTCCGCGTACCGTGCCGCCGCGTGGACGGCGGGCAGCCCGGCCGGCTCGGGCAGCGGACGCACCCGGCGCGGCGGGTGTCCGTCGAGTGCGGCACGGCACCGCGGGCAGAGCACCGTGCGGCCCCGTCCGCAGCCCGCGCACTCGGTCGGCAGCACCAGGCCGGCGAGTTCCTGCCACCAGTTGCGAACGCCTTCCACGTGCACCACTGTGCCGGGAGGCGAACGGGTCGGCCACCCCTGTGGAAAACCCTGCGGAGCGGCCTGTGGAAAACCCGCTGGTAAGTTCTGCCGAAGGGTGAGCCGGGCGGGAAAGGAAGCAGCCCGGCCGGATAAATCAGTTGAGCGCCCCGGTCTGGGCCATTGGAAGGATCACCCCGGATAAAAGGCGGCCGAGGCGGTTTCCTTCAGGGTTCGCCAGCCGCTCCCCCCGGGCAGCCACAGCAACCCTTCCTTGGAGGTCGCGAAGAGGGGGGCCTCGCTGTCCTCGGAGGCGGCGATGCTGGTGACCTCCGTGAGGCCGGGCAGGGTCCCGGACTCGGGGATCGAGCCGTCGCACTGCACGTACTGCACCTGTTCGACCCCGCCGGACTCCTGCCCGACCACCACGAGCCGGCTGTCCCCGGCCCAGGACACGGCCGTGACCTGCTCCAACTCGGGCGTCGCGGAGCGCAGTTCCTGCACGGACACGGACGGCTGGTCCCCGCTGCCCGCGGAGCGTTCGATCCGCCCGATGAGCAGGGACTGCTTGTCGTCCTTGTCGACGACGAGCGCGATCCGCACCCCGTCGGCGGCGACCCGTACGGCGTTGATACGGCCGTCGAGTCGCGGTGTGAGCACCTCGACGGGCTGTCCCCCGCCCTTCTGCAGCAGGAGCAGCCGGGGGTCGGCGGTGTTGCGGTCGGCCACCCACAGGTCGCCCTGGGCGTCCCAGGCGGGGGTGGTGAGCCGGTCGTCCTCGGTCTTGCCCGCGCTGGTCAGGACGGGTTCGCCGAGGGAGCCGCTGGGCACGGTGGAGGTGACGTAGAGGGCCTTGCCGTCGAGGGAGACTCCGGCGGCGCTGTGCTCGTCGCGGGCCACGGCCACCGAGCGGACGGGTTTGGTGCCGTCGCCGAACGCGCCGGGGACGGGGTCGGCCTTGGCGTTGCCGCCCACGCTGCCGGCCATCCGGAAGAGCTGGTGGTGGCCGTCGATGAAGTAGAGGTAGTCGGGGTGGGTCTCGCTGCCGCGCGCGGCGACGGCCGCGGCTTTTTCCTCGCTGAGGGAGCACAGCTGCCGGCCGCCCGCCCGCAGGGCGATCTCGTCGACGGTGGGGTTGAGGCTCTGCAGGGTGAAGAGCAGCTGGGCGGCCATCTCGTCGCACTTGCTCTGCCCGATGTGGGCCGCCTTGTCGTTGAGCGGCACGGTGAGCTTGTTCTGGTCGTCGGGCGTGAGCGCGGTGGTGCCCTTCTTCAGCGCCGTGCCGGTGGGGAAGCTGGAGCGGACGACGGGGCGCAGCCAGCTGGTGGGTCCGTTGAGGAGGGAGCGGACCATCTGGGTCATGGCGTCGACGCGTTCGCGTACGTAGACGGGGTCGGCGACCGCCATGGGCTGTCCTGAGGTGGCGGAGGTGGTGTTGGAGGCGAAGTAGTACTTGTTGACGGACATGAAGTTGCGCTGGAAGTCCGATTTGCCCATGACGACGCCTTGGGGGAGCGCGTCGATGCGCCACTGTTCGGTCTTCTTGTCGCGTGTGAGGTGGACCGTCTGGTTGTAGCCGCCGGAGGCGGGGGCGTACGACTGCTGGGCGTCGACGGTGGCGACCTTGGTGCCGGTCAGGGTGAACGAGTAGTCGTCGCTCTCCTCGCGGCCGCCCGACCGGTCCGCTTCGGCGCCGGGGCCGTCGGCCAGGACGGTGGTGGACCGTTCCGGTTGCCAGTTCTGGGCGGCCTTGGTGGTCAGGTACTGCCGTGCCGTGGAGTAGCTGGGGTCGTCGCTGGTCAGTGCTTCGAGGAAGCCCTGGACGATTTCGGAGGGCGGTGCGTCGTCGCGGGGCGGCATGGCGAAGACCCGTACCTGGGTGTCCTGGCGGGGTGTGGATTCGACGCCGCGGAGGTCGCCGCTGTCGGGCATGGAGGCGCATCCGGCCAGCAGTACGACGCCACAGGCGGCGTACGCCGCCGCGCGCGCCGGCGTGCGCCGGGCGCCCCCCTCGCGGTCAGCGGCCACGGAATGTCTCCCCTTGTTCGTCCGGGCCCTGCGGTCCGGCGTCCGGCCGGTCCGGGGCGTCCCTGTGTGCCGTGTCGCGGTGGGCCGTGTCGCCCCGTCCCGTGTCGGTGCGTTCCGGGGTGGTGTCACGGGCCGGTTCGTCCGGGCGGCGGGGGCCCGAGGCGGGCCGGGGCACCACGCGGGCGCCGTTGCCGGGCAGTGCGGTCGGGTCGGCCGTGGGGGCCACGGTGGCCATGCGGGGGGTGAGCGGGGCTCGTGCGGGCGAGAGCTGTTCTCCGGCCGTCTGTACGGGCACGGTGGCGCTCTTCTCGCCGTTCCGGCCGGCCTGGGCGGGGTCGTCGAGTCCGCGGTTGCGCCGGGAGTCCTTAGGTTCCAGGGGGATCGGCGAGCCTCGCAGCGGTTCGTCGGCGGTGCGGGGCAGGGTGAGGCGGAACTGTGAGCCGCCGCCGGGTTCGCCCCAGGCCTGCAGCCAGCCGCCGTGCAGCCGTGCGTCCTCCAGGGCGATGGACAGGCCGAGGCCGGTGCCGCCGGTGGTACGCGCGCGTGCCGGGTCGGCGCGCCAGAAGCGGCTGAAGACGCGGGTGGCCTCGCCGGGCTTGAGTCCGACGCCGTAGTCGCGTACGGCGACCGCGACGGCGCCGCCCGCGGCGGCCAGTTTGACGACGACGTCCTTGCCCTCGCCGTGTTCCACGGCGTTGACGACGAGGTTGCGCAGTACGCGCTCGACGCGCCGGGCGTCGGCTTCGGCGACGACGGGCTGCTGGTCGCCGAGCACGCGTATGGTCGTGCCCTTGCGGTCGGCGAGGGGCGCGGCCCCGCTGACGACGCGGCGTACGACCTCGCGCAGGTCGATGGGCTCGGCCTCCAGTGCGGCGGCGCCGGCGTCGAAGCGGCTGATCTCCAGCAGGTCGGCGAGCAGCGACTCGAACCGGTCGAGCTGGTCGGCGAGGAGTTCCGCGGACCGGGCGGTGACGGGGTCGAAGTCCTCGCGTGCCTCGTGGATGACGTCGGCGGCCATCCGCACGGTGGTCAACGGCGTCCGCAGTTCGTGCGAGACATCGGAGACGAACCGCCGCTGCATCCGTGACAGGTCCTCCAGTTGCTGGATCTTCAGCTGGAGGTTCTGGGCCATCTTGTTGAAGGCCTCGCCGAGTCGTGCGATGTCGTCCTCGCCGGTGACCTTCATCCGTTCCTGCAGCCGCCCCGCGGACAGCCGCTCGGCGATTCCGGCGGCCATCCGTACGGGGGTGACGACCTGCCGTACGACGAGCCAGGCGATCGCGCCGAGGAGTACGACGACGAAGAGCCCCGCGGTCGCGAGGGTGCCCTTGACGAGGCTGAGCGACTTCTCCTCCTGGGTGAGCGGGAAGAGGTAGTACAGCTCGTAGGGGTCGCCGTTGGGGTCGTTGAGCTGTTTGCCGATGACGAGGGCCGGCTGGGACTCCTTGTCGTTGCTGTACAGGATGCGGGAGTAGCTCTGGGCGGCCGTGGGGTTGGTGTTGACGCGTGCGCGCAGGGCCTCGGGGACGCTCTTGTTGGGGTCGACGTAGCCGGATGCGCGGGGTCCGCGTCCGCCGCCGCTGTCGTCGCCCGGGGGCAGGGTGACCACGTCGAAGGCGCCCTGGCCGCCGCTGGACAGCGACGACACGAGTTCGCTCATCCATTCGATGACGTTCTGGGAGGAGCGGCCGTCGACCGCGGTCCCGGCGTCGGCTCCGGCGCCCGCGGCTTCGTCGGCCTTCTGTTTGGCGACGGCGAATCCGCCGGTGGCCTGGCTCTGGGAGGCCTTGACCTTGGCGTCGAGCAGTCCGTTGCGCACCTGTCCGATGACGACGAAGCCCAGCAGCAGGACGACGCCCAGCGACATCAGCAGGGTGGTGACGACGACCTTGAGCTGGATGTTGCGCCGCCACAGCCGCATGACGGGCAGCAGCGGCCGGCGCACCCAGCGCAGCAGCAGCCGCAGGACGGGGCTGCCCTGCATGCCGCCCTGCAGCAGTCCGCCCTCGAGAAGGCGTCCGAAACGTGAACCCGTCGTCCTGCGGCCGACAGGCCGCTCCGACCGGGCCCCGGACCGGCCGGGGGCCGAAGCGGCACCGTGCCCGAACATGTCAGCTCGGCCCGGCCTTGTAACCGACGCCACGGACGGTCACCACGATCTCCGGCCGCTCCGGGTCCTTCTCGACCTTGGAGCGCAGCCGCTGGACGTGCACGTTGACCAGGCGGGTGTCGGCGGCGTGCCGGTAGCCCCACACCTGTTCGAGCAGCACCTCGCGCGTGAACACCTGCCACGGCTTGCGCGCCAGCGCGACCAGCAGGTCGAACTCCAGCGGCGTCAGCGCGATGGACTGGCCGTCCCGCTTCACGGAGTGCCCGGCCACGTCGATGACGAGGTCGCCGATGGCGAGCTGCTCCGGCGCCGGCTCCTCCGACCTGCGCAGCCGCGCCCGGATGCGGGCGACGAGCTCCTTCGGCTTGAACGGCTTCACGATGTAGTCGTCGGCGCCGGACTCCAGCCCGACGACCACGTCGACGGTGTCGCTCTTCGCCGTGAGCATCACGATCGGCACCCCGGACTCCGCCCGGATCAGACGGCACACCTCGATGCCGTCCCGCCCGGGCAGCATCAGGTCCAGCAGCACCAGGTCGGGTTTCGCCTCCCGGAAAGCGGCCAGCGCCTTGTCGCCGTCGGCTACGAAAGACGGCTCAAAACCTTCACCACGCAGCACAATGCCGAGCATCTCGGCCAGTGCGGTGTCGTCGTCGACGACAAGGACTCGTCCCTTCATAAACGACATCATCCCATTCTCATAACAGTGAAGGTGGCGCAGGTGAGCAGGGTCACCGGCCAGTGACCCTAGTCGTAGGTGGCCGTCACTGTCTGCCCTCAGCGGCAGACAGTGATCTCGACGGGCTCAGGCACTCGCCCCGGAGCGCGCCCGCGCGCACAATTCGGCCAGTCCCTCGGCCGTCACCGGTGACACGGCGCCCTCCTCGGTCACGATCGCCGTCACCAGTTCCGGCGGGGTCACGTCGAACGCCGGGTTGTACGCCGTGGTCCCCAGGGGCGCCACCGGAATGCCGCCGCCCGCTCCCGTCACCGGTGCCTGCGGTGCCGCCACCTCGGTCACCTCGAAGCCGGCGCGCTGTTCGACCTCGATCGACGCCCCGTTCGGTGTGTCCGGATCCACCGTCGTCACCGGGGCGACCACGATGAACGGCACATGGTGGTACCGCGCCAGCACCGCGAGCGGATAGCTCCCCACCTTGTTCGCCACCGAACCGTCGGCCGCGATCCGGTCCGCCCCGATCAGCACGGCGTCCACCTCTCCCGCCGAGAACAGCGAGCCCGCCGCGTTGTCCGTCAGCAGGGTGTACGCCATGCCGCTGCGGGCCGCCTCGTACGCCGTCAGGCGGGCACCCTGCAGCAGCGGACGCGTCTCGTCCACCCACAGCCGCCGAAGCCGCCCCACCCGGTGCGCGGCCAGTGCCACGGCGAACGCCGTGCCCTCCCCGCCGGACACCAGCGAGCCGGTGTTGCAGTGGGTGAGGATCCGGTGCCCGCCGCCGGGCAGCAGCTCGTCGAGGAGCGCCAGCCCGTGCCCGGCCATCCGGGCGCTGGCCTCGGCGTCCTCCCGGTGCAGCTGCCGCGCCGCGGCCAGCGCGGCCAGCGCGCTCTGCGCCGGATCACCTCCCCTGGCCAGCTCCGCCCGGTACGCGGAGCGAGCCCGCCCCACACCGACGGACAGGTTCACCGCGGTGGGCCGTGCCCCGGCCAGCGCGGTGGCCGCCTCGTCCACGTCGAACCCGCGCGCGGCGGCGAGGGCGACGCCGTACGCCCCCGCGATGCCGAGCAGCGGCGCTCCGCGCACCGCGAGCGAACGGATCGCCTCCACCAGCGCCGACGCGTCCGTACAGACCAGTTCGACCTCCTCGGCCGGCAGCCTCGTCTGGTCCAGAAGCACGAGCACAGGGCCTTCGGGTGGCTCCTCCCAACGGATCACCGGTATCTCGGCCGGTCGCTTGTCCTCACCGGATTGCGCGTACTGATCAGCCATGCGGTCAGTCTGCCCGTTGTCCGGCCGACAATTGAAGGTGTGCAGCCCCTACCGCGGCCGGTCTCCCCAAGACCGCCCCATGGCACGATGGCTGCCAACCTGCCGCCGCGACCGCGGACGGGCACCGTGAAGGAGCGACGATGAAAGACACTCCGGGCTGGGCCTCGCCCGGATCCGCCCCGTCCGACGGACAGGAGCCCGGCGCGTCCGACCCCGCCGACCGGCCCGCCGAGCCGCAGCCCGCGAACCAGCCGGACGCGCCTCCGCCGAGCCCCGGCACGAAGTGGTCCGAGGAGCAGCCGCCGCCCGGCCAGTGGTCGGCGCCCGCAGGCCCCCGGAACCCGGCCCAGACCCCGCCGCCCCCGCCGCCCGGCCCGGGCTGGGGCGGCCCTCCGGCGCCCGGGCCCGGCGCCGGATACGGCGGCGCTCCCCCCGGCCACCCCGGCTACGGCGGCCAGCCGGGACAGGGCGCCTACCCGGGCCCGGGCGGCTACCCCGGCTATGGCGGGCATCCCGGCTGGGGCAACGGCTGGGGCGGCCCCCCGCCCGCCGCGAAGCCCGGTGTGATCCCGCTGCGCCCGCTCGGCGTGGGCGAGATCCTCGACGGCGCGGTCGCCACCATGCGCACCTACTGGCGCACGGTCCTGGGTATCTCCCTGACCGTCGCGATCGTCACCGAGATCGTCGTCGTCCTGCTGCAGGGCCTGGTCCTGGACAACACCACGGACACCTCCGCCCTCAGCGACCCGAACGCCACCGCCGACGAGCAGACCCGAGCCATGGGCGATCTCCTGCTCAACTCCGGCGTCGTCCTCCTGATCACCCTGATCGGCACCATCTTCGCGACCGCCCTGCTCACGGCCGTCACCAGCCGCGCCGTCCTCGGCAAGCCGGTCAGCCTCGGGGACGCCTGGCGCGACGCCCGTCCTCAGGTGCCCAGGCTGTTCGGCCTGATCTTCCTGCTGCTGCTCATCGCGGGGGCCGTGGGCGCCGCGGGCGCGCTGCCCGGCGTCCTCGTGAGCGTGGCCGGGGCGGGAGCGGCGGGGGCCGCGCTCTCCGTGCTGGGCAGCCTCGGCGCCGCCTTCGTCGCCCTGTGGCTGCTGGTCCGCTTCTCCCTCGCCTCGCCCGCACTGATGCTGGAGAAGCAGGGCATCACCAAGGCGATGCGCCGTTCCGTGAAGCTCGTCCGCGGCTCCTGGTGGCGGGTCTTCGGCATCCAGCTGCTCGCCATGATCATCGCCAACATCGTCGCGACGATCATCGTCGTCCCCTTCGCCCTCGCGGGCGCGGCGTTGAGCGACAGCGGCATCAGCGGTCTCGCCGACGGCACCGGCGGCACCGGCTGGACCTACCTGATCGTCACCGGCATCGGCTCGGTGATCGGCTCCATGATCACGTTCCCCATCTCGGCCGGAGTCGTCGCACTCCTCTACATCGACCAGCGCATCCGCCGCGAGGCCCTCGACCTCGATCTGGCCCGCGCCGCGGGCGTGCAGGGCTACGGCGCCCCCGGACCTGGCACCACCCCGGGGAGCTGATGCGGTGAGCCTGACGGGGGGAGTCCTCACCGCACCGCCACTCCCGGGCGGCACCACCCCACCTGTGCCGCCCGGCTCGGCCGACACAGCCCCTTCGGCACTCTTCCGCGCCGTCGGCCCGGCCCTGGACGTCTGGTCGCACACCCGCCGCGCCGCCGTCCACGCCCTGCAGCGGGCCACCGACGGCTCCCTGCTCTCGACGGCCCGCGCCGACGATGAACCGCCGCTGACCATCCCCCGCGACCCCGCGCGGGAGGCCGCCCGGCGTGAACTGTCCAAGCGCCTGTACCACGAGAACGACCCCAGCCTCCTCCAGCGCGCCCTGGACACCCTCTGGGGCTGGATCGGCGACCTGTTCGACAGCGCGTCCGCCGCGACGCCCGGCGGCGCACTCGGCGTGCTGGTGGTCCTCACGGCCGTCGTGGCCGTCGTGGGCGCCCTGTGGTGGCGCCTGGGCACCCCCCGCCGCCACCCCGCCTCCGCCGCCACCCTGTTCGACGACCGGCCCCGCAACGCCGCCGAACACCGCGCGGCCGCCGCGGCACACGCCGCCCAGGGCCACTGGAACCAGGCCGTCCAGGAACGCATGCGCGCCATCGTCCGCTCCCTCGAGGAACGCGCCCTCCTCGACGCCCGCCCGGGCCGCACCGCCGACGAGGCAGCCGCGGAAGCCGGCCGCACCCTGCCCTCCCACGCCGACCGCCTGCGCGCCGCCGCCCGCGAGTTCGACGACGTGACATACGGCGGCCGCAGCGCGACCGAGCAGGCGTACCACCGCATCGCCGACCTCGACCTGGACCTGGAACGCACCAAGCCCCGCCTCACCGCGACCAGCACCCCCGAACCGGCCCCCACCAGCCGCCGGGGAGCCGCCGAATGACCACCGAGGCCACCCTCCCGTCCACCTCGGTCTCGCCCACCGCCCGCCATCTGTGGACCCGCGCGCGTGGACTCGCTCTCGCCTTCACGCTCCTCCTGGCAGCTGCCGTCGCGCTGGCCACCCTCCAGTCCGACGCCCGGCACGGCACCCTCGACCCACGCTCCGCCGACCCCCACGGCAGCCGAGCCGTCGCCGAACTCCTCGCCGACCGCGGTGTGTCCACCCGCGTCGTCACCACCCTCGCCGAGGCCCGCACCGCCACAGGCCCCGACACCACCCTCCTGGTCGCCTCCCCCGACCTCCTGACGGCACGACAGCAGGAGGAACTGCACTCCGCCACCGCCGACTCCGGCGGCCGCACCGTCCTCGTCGCCCCCGGCGTCTGGTCCGTGAGCACCCTCGCCCCCGGTGTCACCGCAGAACCGGCCACCAGCGAAGGCTCCGCCCTCGCCCCCGGCTGCGACCTGCCCGCCGCCCGACGCGCCGGCACCGCGGAAACCGGCGGCGTCCGCTACACCACCAGCCACGCCGACGCCGACGAGTGCTACCCCAGCCGGCGCCTGGCCACCCTGCTGCGCATCCCGGACACCTCCGGAGACGGCGACACCGTCGTCCTCGGCGCGCCCGACCTCCTCTACAACACCCGGCTCGACCAGCAGGGCAACGCCTCGCTCGCCCTCCAACTCCTCGGCTCCCGACCCCATCTGACCTGGTACCTCCCCTCGCTCTCCGACACCACCGCCACCGACCCGGACGACCGGCAGGGCTTCTTCGACCTGCTGCCCTCCGGCTGGCTCTGGGGCACACTGCAGCTCTTCGTCGCGGCAGCGCTCGCCGCCCTCTGGCGGGCACGCCGACTCGGCCCGCTCGTCCCCGAAAGACTCCCCGTGGCGATCCGCGCCTCCGAAACCGTCGAAGGCCGCGCCCGCCTCTACCGCAAGGCAGACGCCCGCGACCGCGCGGCCGCCGCTCTTCGCTCCACCACCCGCACCCGCCTCGCCCCTCTCGTAGGCGTCCCCGTCGCCCAGGCACACGCGCCCGAAGCACTCGTCCCCGCCCTGTCCGCACACCTCCGCGGCGACGGACAGCCCCTGCACTCCCTTCTCTTCGGCCCGCCGCCCA
Organism: Streptomyces sp. NPDC001381; assembly: GCF_042895685.1. Classification (NCBI taxonomy): domain Bacteria; kingdom Bacillati; phylum Actinomycetota; class Actinomycetes; order Kitasatosporales; family Streptomycetaceae; genus Streptomyces; species Streptomyces sp. NPDC001381. The sequence continues at coordinate 1,601,515 of NZ_JBIAWO010000001.1, forward strand.
GCGACGACACCGCCCTCATCGCACTCGCCGACCAACTCGACGCCCTCGAAAGAGAGGTACGCCGTCCATGATGGACCCGACCACCGACAACGCCGGGAACACCGGGGACCCGGGCCGCGCCCGCGCCTCCCTGGAGGCCCTGCGCGCCGAGATCTCCAAGGCCGTGGTCGGCCAGGACCCCGCCGTGACCGGCCTCGTCGTCGCCCTCCTCTGCCGCGGACACGTTCTCCTTGAAGGAGTCCCCGGAGTGGCCAAAACGTTGCTCGTACGCGCCCTCGCCTCCGCACTCGAACTCGACACCAAACGGGTCCAGTTCACCCCCGACCTCATGCCGAGCGACGTCACCGGCTCCCTCGTCTACGACGCCCGCACCGCCGAGTTCTCCTTCCAGCCGGGCCCGGTCTTCACCAACCTCCTCCTCGCCGACGAGATCAACCGCACCCCGCCCAAGACCCAGTCCTCCCTCCTCGAAGCGATGGAGGAGCGCCAGGTCACCGTCGACGGGACCCCACGCCCGCTCCCCGACCCGTTCCTCGTCGCCGCGACCCAGAACCCCGTCGAGTACGAGGGCACCTACCCCCTCCCCGAAGCCCAACTGGACCGCTTCCTGCTCAAACTGACGATCCCTCTGCCCTCCCGTCAGGAGGAGATCGACGTCCTCACCCGCCACGCCGAAGGCTTCGACCCCCGCGACCTCCAGGCCGCAGGCGTACGCCCCGTAGCGGGCCCCGCCGACCTCGAAGCAGCCCGCGCAGCCGTCGCCAAGACCGCCGTCTCCCCCGAGATCACGGCCTACGTCGTCGACATCTGCCGCGCCACCCGCGAATCCCCCTCCCTCACCCTGGGCGTCTCCCCGCGCGGCGCGACGGCGCTCCTCGCCACGTCCCGCGCCTGGGCATGGCTGACCGGCCGCGACTACGTCATCCCCGACGACGTCAAAGCCCTCGCCCTGCCCACCCTCCGCCACCGCGTCCAACTCCGCCCGGAGGCCGAAATGGAAGGCGTGACGGCCGACTCCGTCATCAACGCGATCCTGACCCACGTCCCCGTCCCCCGCTGATGGCACTCACCGGACGCGCCGCCCTCCTCGCGGCCCTCGGCGCCCTCCCCGTCGGCATCTGGGAACCCGGCTGGACGGGCATCCTCGCCGTCAACGCCCCCCTGGCCCTGGCCTGCGCCTGCGACTACGCCCTGGCAGCCCCCGTACGCCGCCTGCGCCTGACCCGCTCCGGCGCCACCACCGCACGCCTCGGCGAAACCGCAGACGTCACCCTCACCCTCACCAACCCCTCCCGCCGCCCCCTGCGCGCCCAGCTCCGCGACGCATGGCCTCCGAGCAGCTGGCAGCCCGGCACGGAAACCGAGGCCTCCCGCCACCGCCTGACCGTCCCCGCCGGCGAACGCCGTCGCGTCACGACCCGTCTGCGCCCCACCCGCCGCGGCGACCGCCGGGCCGACCGCGTCACCGTCCGCTCCTACGGCCCCCTCGGCCTCCTCTCCCGCCAGGGCACCCACCGGGTCCCCTGGACGGTACGCGTCCTGCCCCCCTTCACCAGCCGCAAGCACCTGCCCGCCAAACTGGCCCGCCTCCGCGAACTCGACGGCCGCACCAGCGTCCTGACCCGCGGCGAGGGCACCGAGTTCGACAGCCTGCGCGCCTACGTCCCCGGGGACGACACCCGCTCCATCGACTGGCGCGCAACCGCCCGCCACTCCACGGTCGCGGTCCGCACCTGGCGCCCCGAACGCGACCGCCACATCCTCCTGGTCCTCGACACCGGCCGCACCTCCGCAGGCCGTGTCGGCGACGCCCCCCGCCTCGACGCCGCCCTGGACGCGGCCCTGCTCCTGGCCGCCCTCGCATCCCGCGCCGGCGACCGCGTCGACCTCCTCGCATACGACCGCCGGGTACGCGCCCTGGTCCAGGGCCGCACGGCCCGCGACGTCCTGCCCTCCCTGGTCAACGCCATGGCCACCCTGGAACCCGAACTGGTCGAGACGGACGCCCGCACCCTCGCCGCGACGGCGCTGCGCACCGCCCCCCGCCACTCCCTGATCGTCCTGCTGACCACCCTCGACACGGCCCCGGTCGAGGAAGGCCTCCTCCCCGTCCTGCCGCAGCTCACCCAACGCCACACCGTCCTGGTGGCCTCGGTCGCCGACCCCCACATCGCCGGCATGGCCACCTCCCGCGGCACCACCGAAGCCGTCTACGACGCCGCAGCCGCCGCCCAGGCCCAGGCGGAACGCCATCGCACCGCCGACAGGCTCCGGCGGCACGGAGTCACGGTGGTGGACGCCCTCCCCGACGAACTCGCCCCCGCCCTCGCGGACGCCTACCTGGCTCTGAAGACAGCGGGACGTCTGTGACCACGCGAAACGGGCTCTCTCGTGAGAGCCCGCAAATCCCCGGCGCCGCTTCCACATACCGGGCCTTAAACAAGGCCTTGAACGCAGAAAACCCCCGCACCATACGGTGCGGGGGTTCCCCGGAATGATTGTTCGGCGGTGTCCTACTCTCCCACAGGGTCCCCCCTGCAGTACCATCGGCGCTGTAAGGCTTAGCTTCCGGGTTCGGAATGTAACCGGGCGTTT
>NZ_JBIAWO010000002.1:0-783517 GCF_042895685.1 Streptomyces sp. NPDC001381
CAGCTGAGAGCCCCGGGCCCTCCCGTGACCCCCCGACGGGCCGCCGGGCCCCGCCCCCCCCGGGGGGCCCCCCGGGGGGGCCCCGCCCCGCCCACCCGGGGGGGCGGGCGCCCCCGGGGCCCGCCGCCCGACGTCGTTCGCGACGAGGCGTCAGGGCAGTGCGAGGACGCTGCCGATCACCTGACGCAGTGTCGACTGGGGGTCCGGGTCCGGTCCGGGGGAGCGCCAGGCGACGAATCCGTCCGGCCGGACGAGGACGGCACCTCCGGGGCCCACACCGTGGCTCTCGCGCCAGTCGGCGCCGTTCTCGGGTGTCAGGTCGGCGTCGGGCGCGGCCCCCACCCGGTACGGCGCCAGCGGGACGGACTCCCGGTCCGCGAGGCGGGCGGCGGCCTCGTGCCAGGCTCCCGGCTCATCGCCGGCACTGTCGTCGTCGGCGTCGCTGAGCAGCACCAGGGTCCGCTCGTACAGGTCGAGCGTGGAGATCCGCTCGCCGCGGTGCCGTACCCACAGGTGGGGTGCCCTGCTGCCCGGCTCCCCGGTCAGGGAGAGCCCCTCCGGGACGACCGGGGTCGCGGGGTCGGCGCCGACGACGGCGCCCCGTGGGTAGCGGTAGCCCAGGGCCACGTTGAGGATGCCGCGCTGCGGCCCGCCGCCGCCGGCGCCCGGCGGCGGTGCGAAGCCGGGGTGGCTGTGCTCGGCCGACCGGGCGGCCGCGCGGGCGCTGGTGGCCTCCGCCACCGGGCGGCGCTCGGCGTCGTAGGTGTCCAGCAGTCCGTCGCCCGCCCAGCCGCCGAGCACCGCCGCCAGCTTCCAGGCGAGGTTGTGGGCGTCCTGGATACCGGTGTTGGAGCCGAAGGCACCGGTGGGGGACATCTCGTGCGCCGAGTCGCCGGCCAGGAAGACCCGTCCCGACCGGTAGGCGCGGGTCACCCGCTGCGCGGCGTGCCAGGGCGCCTTTCCGGTGATCTCCACGTCCAGGTCGGCGACCCCGACCGCCCGGCGGATGTGGTCGACGCAGCGCTCGTCGGTGAAGTCCTCCATCGTCTCCCCGTGTTCGGGGTGCCAGGGGGCGTGGAAGACCCAGTGCTCGCGGTTGTCCACCGGCAGCAGCGCACCGTCGGCGCCCGGCTCGGTGAGGTAGCAGACGATGAAGCGGCGCTCGCCCACCACCTCGGCGAGCCCGCGGGAGCGGAACGTCATGCTGATGTTGTGGAACAGGTCGCCGGGGCCGCTCTGCCCGATGCCGAGCTGTTCCCGCACGGGGCTGCGCGGGCCGTCGGCGGCGACCAGGTAGTCCGCGCGGATGGAGGTGTGCTCGCCCGTCTCCCGGCTCTTGACCAGGGCGGTGACCCCGTCGGCGTCGGCCTCGAACGACATCAGTTCGGTGTTGAACCGCAGATCGCCGCCGAGCCGCGTGGCCTGGTCGAGCAGGACCGGCTCCAGGTCGTTCTGGCTGCACAGACACCAGGAGCTCGGGCTGAAGCGGGCCAGCCCGCCGCCCGGGTCGATGTCCCGGAACAGCCATTCGCCCGCGTCGCCCACCAGGGTGGGCGTCTGCAGGATGCCGTGGTTGTCGGCCAGCGTCGCCGCGGCCTCGTGGATGGCCGGTTCGGCCCCGGCCACCCGGAACAGCTCCATCGTGCGGACGTTGTTGCCGCGCCCGCGCGGGTGCAGGGAGGTGCCGGCGTGGCGCTCGACCAGGGTGTGCCGTACCCCCAGCCGGCCCAGGAACAGGGACGTCGACAGTCCCACCAGGGAACCGCCGACGATCAGGACCGGCACCTCGTGCGTCGTCCCGCCGGGTCGTCCGGCTGTCACGTTCGTCATTCCTTCATCACTCGCCTCCAGGCGTCATGTCCGCCGACTCGACCGGAATGGGGCCGCGATCTTCATGCATTGCCCCGCACGGCGGACACCGCCTCGGGCCGCTCCCGCTTCACCCGCTTGACCCATCCGATTCACCGTGCTGACGCCCTCACAGGTCACGGGTGACGCCGGCGGGCGCCACCCGTGACGGACCGGGGGCCGCTCAGCCCTCGATGCGGTGCGTGCTCCAGAACGACGTCAGGTCCGTGGTCGTGGCGGCCTGTGCGGCCGCCTTGAACTCGGCCGTGGTCGAGACGCCGTACCGGTGCGCGGTGGCGTAGCTCTTCAGCAGGCCGGCCATCGCGGTGTCGCCGATCAGCCGCCGCAGATCGTGCAGGGCGCACTTGCCGTAGCCGTAGACGACGGTGGAGTAGCGGGAGGAGTGGGTGTCCCAGTAGGCCATCGAATTGGTGATCTTCTCGGCCGAGGAGGCCCAGGAGACGCTGTTCCAGCAGTTGGTGCCGGTCTTGCCGAGGGCCAGGTCGGTGGCGTAGTCGGTGAACGACTCGTCCAGCCAGGGGCTGTTGTACTCGTCGTCGCCCACGATGCCGTACCACCACTGGTGGCCGATCTCGTGGGTGAGGGCCGTGGTGCTGACCAGGTCGAGGACGAACCCCGGGTACTCCATGCCGCCGAACCAGAACGAGTTGTCGATGACCGCGTCCAGCTCGCCGTAGGGGTAGGCGCCGAAGCGGGCGGCGTGGGCGTCGACGGCGGTCCTGGCGGTGCTGAGCATCGACGAGGCGTCGGAGGAGCTGATGCCGGAGACCGAGTACACGTTGACCGGGGTCCCGGCGGCCGACGTACCGGAGATCTTGCTGAACGGGCCGGCCGCCCAGGCGAAGTCACGGACCTGGGTGGCGGTGGCCGTGGTGACGGTGCGTCCGCTGGAGCCGGCGGTGTCGACCGAGGTGCCGGTGGCCGGGACCAGCAGGGTGGCCGGGTGGTCGAGGGTGACCCTGAAGTCGGCGGCCAGGGAGTAGAACGACTCGCCGTTGTTGGTGTACGGGTCCAGGTGCCAGCCCGCGCCGTCCTTCACCGCCAGCACCGGCAGCGCGTTGCCGATGAAGCTGAACGACCCGTCGTGGCCGAACCGGTCGGCGCCGCTGGGCACGGTGATCGTGAGGTCGAAGCCGATCGTGGTGCTCTGCCCCTGGGCCAGGGGCGTGGGCAGGCCGACCTGGAGGGCGGTGCAGCCGACGGAGAGGGCGCCCGCGGTGCCGCCGGTGACGTTGCCGACCGCGATCGGCATCGAGGAGCAGGTGCCGTGGTAATTGTCCCACAGCCGCAGGTACACCTCGCCGAGCGCGGTGGCGGAGGCGTTGGTGAACGTGACGCTCTCGTGCCCGGTCCAGACCGTGCCGGCGGTGTTGCTGCTGAGGCTCACGGTGTACGCCGGCGCGGCGGGCGTCCGGGTGGCGTCGGCGGGCGGAGTGGTGGAGCCGGACGTGTTCAGGGCGATGTCGTCCAGGACGAAGCTCGACTGGAGGCTGGAGTCCTCGGTGCCGGTGAAGGCGAGGGTGACGGTCTGGCCGGCGAACGCCGACACGTCGAACGACTTCTGGACGTACCCGGTGTTCTTGTCGAGGTTCGAGTACGTGGCGAGGGTCGTGGAGCCGATCTTGGCGGTGAGCTTGTCGTACGCGGTCGACGAGGTGGTCTCGGCGGTGTCGATGTGCAGCCAGAAGGTGAGGGTGGCGCCGGCGCAGCCGGAGGGGACGGTGACGCTCTGCGAGAGCGTGTCGGTGTGGGTGCCGCCGGTGCCGTCCAGCCAGGCGTAGTAGCCGCCGCCGTGCGGGGTCTGGCCGGTGCGGTTGGTGACCACGCCGGTCGACGACGCGGTCCAGGAGGTGGCGCCGCTCTCGAAGCCGCCGTTGGCGACCACCTGGGCGGGGGTGCAGGCGTCGGCCGCCGCGGGCGCGGCGGTCGCCGGGGTGGCTGGCAGGGAGAGGGCGGCCACCGCGGCGAGGGCGAGCGCGCTCGCGGCGAGGGCCTTGCGGGGGGTGGGTCTCACACGTGGCTCCTTTTGGGCGGCCGGGACCTCGGCATGGGGGTGTGCCGGAGGGAGAACGGTGTGCGACGGCTGCCGGAAGCGTGACAGATATGACGCGTCCATGCCACATCGGCAAGGCAAAGGAAACCCACAGGACACCGCGCGGCCGGGGGCGCCCGCGCACCGCACGGCCGCCGCGTCCCTCCCGCAGGGCTCCGCTCACACCCGCCCACCCCGCGCTGTGCGTCGGCCTTAACCCCCGGCGCCCCGTCCGGGAGACACCTGCGTAATGCACACTTCGTACCTTCGACAAGGCTCCCACCAGGGCCGATCGCAAGCAGGCGGCAGAACGAAAGGGGCGCCCGTGGCCGTGCCGGACCCGCGGACCGACAGCGCGTCGAAGGTGCGCACGGTCTGCTCGTACTGCGGTGTCGGCTGTGGCATGGTCCTCGACATCGGCCGTGGTCCGGACGGACGCCGTACGGTCCTGAAGGCCTCCGGGGACAAGGAGCACCCCGCCAACCTCGGCCGGCTCTGCACGAAGGGCGCGACCACCGCCGACCTGCTCGCCGCCCCCGGCCGCCTCACCACCGCCCTGGTGCGCCCGGACCGCGGCGAGGAGGCCGAGCCCGCCCCTGTGGACGCGGCGGTCGCCGAGACGGCACGCCGGCTGCGGGCGATCGTCGACGAGCACGGCCCCGACGCGGTCGCCCTCTACGTCTCCGGCCAGATGAGCCTGGAGGCGCAGTACCTGGCCAACAAACTCGTCAAGGGCTGTCTGCGCAGCAACCAGATCGAGTCCAACTCCCGGCTCTGCATGGCGAGCGCCGGCACCGGCTACAAGCTGTCCCTCGGCTCCGACGGTCCGCCCGGCTCCTACGACGACCTCGACAGGGCGGACGTCTTCCTCGTCGTCGGCTCCAACATGGCCGACTGCCACCCCATCCTCTTCCTGCGCATGATGGACCGGGTCAAGGCGGGCGCGAAACTGATCGTCGTCGACCCCCGGCGCACCGCCACCGCCGCCAAGGCCGACCTGTTCCTCCAGGTCAGGCCGGGTACGGACCTCGCCCTTCTGAACGGCCTGCTGCACCTGCTGCACGCGAACGGGCACACCGACCCCGACTTCGTCGCCGCGTACACCGAGGGCTGGGAGGCGATGCCCGACTTCCTCGCCGACTACCCGCCCGCCACCGTCGCCGAGCTCACCGGACTCGCCGAGGCCGACCTGCGCGAGGCCGCCCGGCTGATCGGCGAGGCGGGGGAGTGGACCAGCTGCTGGACCATGGGCCTCAACCAGTCCACGCACGGCACCTGGAACACCAACGCCCTGGTCAACCTGCACCTCGCCACCGGAAAGATCTGCCGCCCGGGCAGCGGCCCCTTCTCCCTCACCGGCCAGCCCAACGCCATGGGCGGCCGGGAGATGGGCTACATGGGACCCGGCCTGCCCGGCCAGCGGTCCGTCCTCGTGGACGCCGACCGCGCCTTCACCGAGGAGGTGTGGGGCCTCGAACCCGGCACGATCCGGGCGGACGGCGTCGGCAAGGGCACCGTCGAGATGTTCCGGAGGATGGCCGACGGCGAGATCAAGGCCTGCTGGATCATCTGCACCAACCCCGTCGCCTCCGTCGCCAACCGCAGGACCGTCATCGAGGGTCTGGAGGCCGCCGAGTTCGTCGTCGCGCAGGACGTCTTCGCCGACACCGAGACCAACGCCTACGCCGACGTCGTCCTGCCCGCCGCCCTGTGGACCGAGACCGAGGGCGTCCTCGTCAACAGCGAGCGCAACCTCACCCTCGCCCGGCCCGCCGCCGACCCGCCCGGCGAGGCCACCGCCGACTGGCGCCTGATCGCCGCCGTCGCCCGCGCGATGGGGTACGAGGAGGCCTTCTCCTACGACAGCGCGGAGGAGATCTTCGAGGAGATCAAGCGCTTCCACAACCCGCAGACCGGCTACGACCTGCGCGGAGTGACCTACGACCGGCTGCGCGCCGCGCCCGTCCAGTGGCCCGCCGCCACCGCCGACGGACCCCGCCGCAACCCCGTGCGCTACGTGAACCCCGACGGCACCCTCACCTTCGCCACCCCCTCCGGCCGGGCCGTCTTCCACGCCCGCCCGCACCTGGCGCCCGCCGAGATGCCGGACGACGACTACCCGTTCGTCCTGAACACCGGCCGTCTGCAGCACCAGTGGCACACCCTCACCAAGACCGCCCGGGTCGCCAAGCTCAACAAGCTGAACCCCGGCCCGTTCGTGGAGGTGCACCCCGAGGACGCGGCCGCGCTCGGCCTCGCCGACGGTGACTCCGTCGAGGTCGCCTCACGGCGCGGGCGGGCCGTGCTGCCCGCGGTCGTCACGGACCGGGTGCTGCCGGGGTCCTGCTTCGCGCCGTTCCACTGGAACGACCTGTTCGGCGAGTACCTCAGCGTCAACGCGGTGACCAGCGACGCCGTCGACCCGCTGTCCTTCCAGCCGGAGCTGAAGGTGTGCGCGGTGTCCCTGACGAAGGTGTCGACCCCGGTGACCGTGCAGGTCCCGGTCGCCGGGGCACCGGCCGGACCCGCCCCGGTGATCGTCCCGACCGCCGTCCAGCCCTCCGCCTTCGCCTCCGCCGCCACCGCTTCCGCCGCCGCCGTCTTCGGACTGGACCCCGCGCCGCCGCCGGTCCTGACCGAACGCGAACGCCAGTACCTGGTCGGCTTCCTCGCGGGCATCCCGGCCGGCGCCCCCGGCGTCCCCGTGCTGCCGCCGGACGCCCCCTTCAGCCCCGAACACGCCCTGTGGGTCAACGGCACCCTCGCCGGCATGTACTCCCGCACCGCCGCCGCGCCCGCGCACGGGCCCCGTGAGGCCCCCGGCCGCCGGGTGGTCATCCTGTGGGCCTCGCAGACCGGCAACGCCGAGGAGTTCGCCGCCACCACCGCCGAGCGCCTCACCGCGGGCGGCCACGCCGCCTCCCTCGTCGCCATGGAGGACGCCGACCCCGCCGCCCTGCCCGCCGGCGCCGACCTGCTGCTGATCACCAGCACCTTCGGCGACGGCGACGCCCCCGACAACGGGGCCGGCTTCTGGGACGGCCTCGCCGCCCTCGACACCGGGCGCCTGGAAGGCCGCCGCTACGCCGTCCTCGCCTTCGGGGACTCCGCCTACGACGACTTCTGCGGGCACGGCCGGCGTCTGGACCACCGTATGGACGAACTGGGCGCGGTACGACTGGCCCCGCGCACCGACTGCGAACCCGACTACGAGCCGCAGGCCGAGGCCTGGCTGGACCAGGTGCTCACCGCGCTGAAGGACGCCACGCAACGCACGGAAGCCGAGGCCGCCTCACCCGCGGACACCCCGTCCGGGCCGTCCGCCGTCACGGACGCCGGGGGCGCCGCACCCGGCGGGACCGGCGGGACCGGCCGGGCCGCGCCGGCCGCCGCACCGGCACCGGCCCGCCCCAAGCGTCCCGTGCCGGTCACCGCCCGCCTCACCGGGAACCGGCTGCTGAGCCTGCCCGGTTCCGGGAAGGAGGTGCGCCGCTTCACCTTCGACACCCGCGACAGCGAGACCCCGCTGGTCTACGAGGCGGGCGACGCCCTCGGTGTGCGGCCCCTCAACTCCCCGGCGCTGGTGGAGGAATGGCTGGCGGTCACCGGCCTCGACGCGGGGACGGCCGTGCACGTCAACGGCGTCGGCGAGGTCGCCCTGGGCGAGGCCCTGCTGCGCCACCTCGACATCACCCGCATCAGCCCGGCCCTGCTGCGCTTCACCGCCGAGCGCACCCGCGACCCGCGGGAGCTGCGCAAGCTGCTGCGCCCGGACAACAAGGGCGAACTCGCCAAGTGGTCCTGGGGCCGGCAGGCCGTCGACGTGGCCGCCGAGTTCGGGATCCGGGCCGGCGCCCAGGAGTGGGCCGAGGCGCTCGGCCGGCTGCAGCCGCGCCTGTACTCGATATCCTCCAGCCCGCTGACCGACCCCCGTCTCGTCTCGCTCACCGTCTCCGTGGTGCGCTACGAGAACCTGGCCGGCCGCCCCCGTCAGGGTGTCTGCTCGCCGTTCCTCGCCGACGCCGGACCCGGTGCCGAGGTCCCCGTCCACGTCCAGCGCTCCCCGCACTTCCGCCCGCCCGCCGACCCGGCCACCCCGATGGTGATGGTCGGCCCCGGCACGGGCGTCGCGCCCTTCGTCGGGTTCCTGGAGGAACGCCGGGCCCGCGGCCACCGGGCGCCCAACTGGCTGTTCTTCGGCGAGCAGCGCCGGGCGACGGACTTCTACTACGAGGAGGAACTGACCGCCCTGCTCGCCGACGGCAGCCTGGCCCGGCTGGACACCGCCTTCTCCCGTGACCAGCGCGCCAAGGTGTACGTGCAGGACCGGATGCGTGAACACGGCTCCCACCTGTGGTCCTGGCTCCAGGACGGCGCCCACTTCTACGTCTGCGGCGACGCCTCCCGCATGGCCAAGGACGTCGACCAGGCCCTGCGCGACGTCGCCGTCGTCCACGGCGGGCTGTCCGAGGCGGAGGCCGCGGCGTACGTCAAACAGCTCGCCTCGGACAAGCGGTACGTGCGGGACGTGTACTGACGGAAGCGGCGGACGGGCCCGGCGGCGAGCCAAGTGGCGTTGCGCCGAAGAGAGTTGCATTCTGGCCATCACGGCGCGCCCCTGTTCGTTTTTTCAACACTATCCGACAAGATCTGACGCACCCTCCGTCCGTGCAGCCGCACGGTCCTCCCCGAGGAAGGTCGTGGTCATGTCGCACCCGCACGTGTCGCCCATGGACCGGCCGGACCGCCCCGAGCGGGTGGTCGTCAGCCGCCGCCGTCTGCTCGAGGGATCGGCCGCCGTCCTCGGCGCCCTCGCCCTGTCCGCCCCGGCCGGCGCCCACCCGGCCGCCGCCGCGGGCGCCATCGCGGACGCCCCCGAGTGGAACGGCCGCATCGACGTCTTCCGGGTCGGCACCGAGGACCCGCACACCACCCTCATGCCGTACGCCGACCTCGCCCAGGCCCTCGCCGCCGACCGCACCCGCTCCCCGTACCGGCTCAGCCTCGACGGCACCTGGAGATTCGCCCACGCCGACCGCCCCGACGACCGCGACCCCGACTTCCACCGCACCGACCTCGACGACAGCGACTGGGACACCATCCCGGTCCCCTCCGCCTGGCAGCTGCACGGCTACGACCGCCCGCTCTACGTCAACATCACCTACCCCTGGTGGGGCCCCAACGGCCACGGCGAGGACGCGCAGCCACCGGCCGCCCCCACCCGCTACAACCCCGTGGGGCAGTACCGCCGCACCTTCACGCTCCCACGCGGCTGGGCGGGACGGCGCACCTTCCTGCACTTCGAGGGCGTCAAGTCCGCCCACTACGTCTGGATCAACGGCGAGCTGGTCGGCTACCACGAGGACTCCTACACCCCCGCCGAGTACGACATCACCGCCCACCTCAGGCCGGGCACCAACCGGATCGCCGTGGAGGTCTACCGCTACTCCGACGGCGACTGGCTGGAGGACCAGGACATGATCCGGCTGAGCGGCATCTTCCGCTCGGTCTACCTCTACTCCACCCCGGCCGTGCACCTGCGCGACTTCCGGCTGGACACCCCGCTGAGCGACGACTGCGAGGCGGCCGGCCTGTCCGTGACCGCCAGCGTGCGCGACTACGGCGGCAAGGGCGCCGGACGGTACTCCGTGGAGACCCAGCTGTACGACGCGGGCGGGCACCCGGTCTGGTCCCGGCCGCTGCGGCAGGCCGTCGAACTCGACGCCGGCGAGGAGAGCACCGTACAGGCCACGAAGGCCGTGCCCGCGCCGCGCCTGTGGTCGGCCGAGCATCCCTACCTCTACACCGCCGTGCTCCGGCTGCGCGACCCGGCCGGCCGGGTGACCGAGACCCTGTCGCACCGCGTCGGCCTGCGCGAGTTCGCCCTCAAGGACGGGCTGATGCGCATCAACGGCCGGCCGGTCTCCTTCCGGGGCACCAACCGCCACGAGATGCACCCGGCCCGCGGCTCGGCCCTCACCCGCGCGGACCTCGTCGAGGACATCCGCCTCATCAAACGACTCAACATCAACTCCGTCCGCACCTCGCACTATCCCAACAACCCCCAGTGGCTCGAACTCGCCGACGAGTACGGCCTCTACCTCGTCGACGAGACCAACCTCGAGACCCACGGCATCCGCGGCGAGTACCCCGGCGACCACGCCGACTGGACCCGGGCGTGCGTGGCCCGCGCCCAGAACATGGTCCACCGCGACAAGAACCACGCCTCGGTCGTCATCTGGTCCCTCGGCAACGAGGCGGGCGGCGGCAGCACCTTCACCGCCATGCACGACTGGATCCGCTCCTACGACACCACCCGCGTCATCCAGTACGAGGGCGACGACCGCCCCGGCATCAGCGACATCCGCTCCGAGATGTACGACAGCCCCGCCCGCGTCGAGGCACGGGCGAAGGACACCGCCGACACCCGGCCGTACGTGATGATCGAGTACTCCCACGCGATGGGGAACTCCAACGGCAACTTCAAGAAGTACTGGGACCTGATCCGCCGCCACGACGTCCTGCAGGGCGGCTGGATCTGGGACTTCGTCGACCAGGCCCTCACCTGGCCGGCCCCCTCCCGCAAGCTGCTCACCGAGTCCGGGCCCGCCGCCCTGAGCGGCGAGATCATCAACCCCAGCGGCACCTTCAGCCGCGACAAGGGCCTCTCCGGCGGCACGGTCTTCGCCCGCGACCCGCGCCTCGACCTCACCGGCTCCCTCACCCTGGAAGCCTGGATCACCCCGCACGTGACCGGCTACCACCAGCCCGTCCTCGCCAAGGGCGACACCCAGTACGCCCTCAAGCAGACCAACCGGACCCTGGAGTTCTTCATCCACGGCGGCGGCCAGTGGGTCACCGCGAGCTGGGCGCTCCCCGACGACTGGACCGGCGGCGAGCACCATGTCGCGGGCGTCTTCGACGCCGAGGCCGGCACCCTCACGCTCCACGTCGACGGGGTGGTCCGGGCCACCCGGGCCACCACCGTGCGCCCCGCCGTCAACACCGCGCCCCTGTCCCTGGCCACCGACGTCGACAACCCGACCCGGGAGTTCAGCGGCACCGTCCGCCGGGCACGCGTCTACGCCCGCGCCCTGAGCGCCGCCGAACTGGCCTCCGCGAGCCGCGGGCCCGGCGACGACGGAGTACGGTTCTGGTTCGACGCCGCCACCGCCGGCCTCACCGAGAAACGCCCCCGCGAGAAGTCCTTCCTCGCCTACGGCGGCGACTGGGGCGACAACCCCAACGACGGCGCCTTCTCCGGGGACGGCATCGTCACCGCCGACCGCGGGCTCACCGGCAAGTCCGCCGAGGTCAAACGCGTCTACCAGGCCATCGGCGCCGCGCCCGCCGCCGGCGCCCTGCTCACTCCCCGAGCCGCGGTCACCCTCACCAACGAGTACCTCTTCACCAACCTCCGCGCGTTCGACGGACGGTGGGAACTCGTCGCCGACGGCAAGGCCGTGCAGCGCGGCAGGCTCAGCCGTGACCAACTGGACGTGCCGCCGCTGACCGCCAAGGACATCACCGTGCCCTTCACCCCGCCCGGTGACCCGGCACCGGGCGCGGAGTACTTCCTGCGGCTCTCGTTCACCACCAGGGAGCGCACGAAGTGGGCCGAAGCCGGCTTCGAGGTGGCCCGGCAGCAGATCCCCGTCGACGCCGGCAGCCCCGCCGTCACCCCCGTGTCCCTCGCGGGCGTCCCCCCGCTCACCCACCGGGACGGCGGCACGTCGGTCACCGTCACCGGCCGGGACTTCTCCGTCACCGTCGACAAGAAGACCGGCGTCATCACCTCGTACCGGGCCCACGGCGTCCAGCTGATCACCTCCGGGCCGGCCCCCAACTTCTGGCGCGCCCCCACCGACAACGACCGCGGCAACGGCCAGCACACCCGCAACCAGACCTGGCGCGACGCCGGCGCCAACCGCAGGGTGACCGGCGTCGGCGTGCGGGCGCTGGGCGACCGGGCCGTCGAGATCAAGGTCGCCGGCACCCTGCCCACGACCACCGAGTCCACGTACACCACCACCTACACCGTCTTCGGGAACGGCGAGATCAAGGTCGACAACACCCTCCACCCGGGCGCCTCGAACCTGCCGTACATCCCGGAGGTGGGCACCCTGCTGATCCTGCCCTCGCGCCTGGAGCACCTGCACTACTACGGCCGCGGGCCCGAGGAGAACCACTGGGACCGCAACAACGCCACCGACGTCGGCCTCCACTCCGGCACCGTCACCGGGCAGTGGACCTCCTACCTGCGGCCGCAGGAGAACGGCAACAAGACCGACGTCCGCTGGATCGCCCTCACCGACCGCGACGGCGTGGGACTGCTCGCCTCCGGCGAACCGCTGCTGGAGGTCAACGCCTCGCACTTCACCCCCGAGGACCTCTCCGTCGGAGCCCGTCACGACTACCAGCTCACCCCGCGCAAGGAGGTCGTCCTGCGCCTGAACCACCGGCAGATGGGCGTCGGCGGCGACAACAGCTGGGGCGCGCACACCCACGACGAGTACAAGCTGTTCGCCGACCGCGACTACTCCTACACCTACCGGCTGCGCCCGCTGACCGGCGTGGACGAGGCCATGGCGGCCTCACGCAGGCCCACGGCCACGGAGTAGCGAGGCACGAGCGGTGAGCCGTGGGTACCGTTTCCCGACGGAACAGGAAACGGTACCTACGGAAGAGGAACCTCCCATGACCGAGCATGACGACCGCTTCGACGTCGTGGTCCTCGGCGCCGGTCCCGGCGGCTATGTCGCCGCGGTCCGCGCCGCCCAGCTGGGCAAACGCGTCGCCGTCGTCGAGGAGAAGTACTGGGGCGGCGTCTGCCTGAACGTGGGCTGCATCCCCACCAAGGCCCTCCTGCGCAACGCCGAACTCGCGCACATCTTCACCCGCGAGGCGAAGACCTTCGGCATCAAGGTCGACGGACAGGTCTCCTTCGACTACGGCGAGGCCTACCGCCGCAGCCGCAAGGTCGCCGACGGCCGGGTCAAGGGCGTCCACTACCTGATGAAGAAGAACAAGATCACCGAATTCGACGGCCGCGGCACCTTCCTCGACCCGCACACCCTCCAGGTCACCGGCTACGACGGCGAGACCCGCACCCTCGGCTTCGACCACGGCATCATCGCCACCGGCGCCACCCCCAAACTGCTCCCGGGCACCCGCCGCACCTCCCGCGTGGTCACCTACGAGGAGCAGATCCTCGCCGAGGACCTTCCGCAGTCCGTGATCATCGCGGGGGCGGGCGCCATCGGCATCGAGTTCGCCTACGTCCTGCACCACTACGGGGTGAAGGTCACCGTCGTCGAGTTCCTGGACCGCGTCGCCCCGCTCGAGGACGCCGAGGTCTCCGCCGAACTCGCCCGCCAGTACCGCAAGCTGGGCATCGACGTCCTCACCTCGACCCGCGTGGACGCCATCGACGAGTCCGGACCGCGGGTCCGCGTCACCGTCACCGGCAAGGACGGCGCTCAGCAGGTCCTGGAGTCCGACAAGGTCCTCCAGGCGATCGGCTTCGCCCCGAACGTCACCGGCTACGGCCTGGAGAACACCGGGGTCACGGTCACCGACCGCGGCGCCATCGACGTCGACGGCCGCTGCCGCACCTCCGTCCCGCACCTCTACGCCATCGGCGATGTCACCGCGAAGCTGATGCTCGCGCACACCGCCGAGGCGATGGGCGTGGTCGCCGCCGAGACCCTCGCCGGTGCGGAGACCATGGAACTCGACTACGCGATGATCCCCCGCGCCACCTACTGCCAGCCGCAGATCGCCAGCTTCGGCTACACCGAGGCCCAGGCCCGCGACCTCGGGTACGACGTCAGGGTCGCCAAGTTCCCCTTCTCCGCCAACGGCAAGTCGCACGGCCTCGGCGACACCACCGGCTTCGTGAAGCTCATCAGCGACGCCAAGTACGGCGAGCTGATCGGCGGCCATCTGATCGGCCCCGACGTCACCGAACTCCTGCCGGAGCTCACCCTGGCCCAGCAGTGGGACCTCACCGTGCACGAGGTCGCCCGGAACGTCCACGCCCATCCGACCCTGGGCGAGGCCGTCAAGGAGGCCGTGCACGGTCTGGCCGGCCACATGATCAACATGTGAGTCCGGCCCGGCCACCCCACCCGGCCCGGCCGTCCGGCGGGTCCCGCTCCCGGCGGGGCCGTTCACCCGTACGGCCCCGCCACGCTCGCCGCCGCCGTGCGCCCGGGATGTCCTGACACCGGCAGCAGGACCCGAGCGACGGACGAGGGATGCCCCACCGTACTGGACGGCGGGGCACCCCTCCGGAAGGGACGCCCCCATGACCGCCCACCCCCCTCCCGACGGTCCGAGCGGTCACCCGCGGGGCGAGATCGGCACCGCCTGGTCCGCGCCCCGCGGCGGCCCGCGGCCGTCCGCACCGGCTCCGTCCGACAGCTTCGCCCGCGGCGGCGTCACCTTCGCGGGCGTCCTGCTGCTGTGCGGCGGCGTCCTGTCCGTCCTGCAGGGCGTCGCCGCCCTCGCCGAGGACGACGGGTACGCCCGCGTCGGCTCCTACGCCTACGAGCTCAGCCTCACCGGCTGGGGCTGGATCCACCTCGTCCTCGGCATCCTCGCGGCCGGCACCGGCGCGGGTCTGCTCCGGAACCTGGCCTGGGCCCGCGTACCGGGCATGCTCCTGGCCGGGCTCGGTCTCCTCACCCAGTTCCTGTTCCTCCCGTACCGACCGCTCTGGTCGGTGACCGTGATGGCGATCGACATCTTCGTGATCCAGGCGCTGGCGTCCCGCCGGGCGAAGGCGGGCTGAGGCCCCGGGCGCGCGTCCGCCCGGCCCGGTGAACCGCGGTGGTGCAGGACAGGCGAGGTCGATGTCGGATTCTCGCCAGCGCCGGGGGCGGCCGGTGGCCGATGCTGGACGCATGCAGAACGGGATGTACACCGACCGGGAACGCTGTGTGCGCGCCGTGCAGTCGAAGGACGCGCGGTTCGACGGCTGGTTCTTCACGGCGGTCCTGACCACGGGCATCTACTGCCGGCCGAGCTGCCCGGCCGTGCCGCCCAAGCCGGAGAACATGGTCTTCCACCCGAGCGCGGCCGCCTGCCAGCAGGCCGGGTTCCGTGCCTGCAAGCGCTGCCGGCCGGACACCAGCCCGGGCTCCCCGGAGTGGAACCAGCGTGCCGACCTGGTCGCCCGCGCCATGCGGCTGATCGCCGACGGCGTCGTCGACCGGGACGGCGTGCCCGGCCTCGCCGCCCGCCTCGGCTACAGCACCCGCCAGGTCGAGCGGCAGCTCCTCGCCGAACTGGGCGCGGGCCCGCTGGCCCTGGCCCGCGCCCAGCGCGCGCAGACCGCCCGGCTGCTCGTCGAGACGACCGCCCTCCCCATGGCGGACATCGCGTTCGCCGCGGGATTCACCTCCGTCCGCACCTTCAACGACACCGTGCGCGAGGTCTTCGCGCTCTCCCCGAGCGACCTCCGCGTCCGCGTCCGGAGGGCGGACGGGCCCGCCGCACCGGCCGATCCGGCCGCACCGGTCACCGGCTGCACGCTCCAGCTGCGGCTGCCGTTCCGGGCCCCGCTCAACCCCGACAACCTCTTCGGACATCTCGCCGCGACCGGCGTCCCCGGCGTGGAGGAATGGCGCGACGGAGCGTTCCGGCGCACCCTGCGTCTTCCGTACGGGCACGGAGTCGTCGCGCTCACCCCGCGCCCCGACCACATCGGCTGCCGCCTCACCCTCAGCGACCTGCGGGACCTCACCGTCGCCATCAGCCGCTGCCGTCGCATGCTCGACCTCGACGCCGACCCGGTGGCCGTCGACGACCAACTGCGCACGGACCCGCTGCTCGCGCCGCTGGTCGACAAGGCACCCGGCCGCCGTGTGCCCCGTACGGTCGACGAGGCGGAGTTCGCCGTACGCGCCGTGCTGGGCCAGCAGGTGTCCACGGCGGCCGCCCGCACCCACGCCGCCCGGCTGGTCACCGCGCACGGCGAACCGGTCGACGACCCGGAAGGCGGCCTCACCCACCTCTTCCCCACCCCCGAGGCGCTGGCCGCCGTCGACCCCGAGTCCCTGGCGATGCCGCGCACCCGCCGCACCACCCTCACCACGCTGGTGCGTCAACTGGCCGACGGAACACTTCACTTGGGACCCGAGAGCGACTGGCCGCAGACCCGGGCCCAGCTCCTCGCCCTCCCCGGCTTCGGCCCCTGGACCGCCGACGTCATCGCCATGCGCGCCCTCGGCGACCCCGACGCCTTCCTCCCCACCGACCTGGGCATCCGCCGCGCCGCCCAGGAGCTGGGCCTGCCGTCCACCCCGGCGGCCCTCACGGCCCGCGCGACGGCCTGGCGCCCCTGGCGGGCGTACGCGGTCCAGTACCTGTGGGCGACCGACAGCCACCCGATCAACTTCCTGCCCGTGTGAGGACGTTCCATGAGGAACCACACCGTCATCGACAGCCCCTACGGCCCCCTCACGCTCGTCGCCGACGACGGCGTGCTGAGCGGCCTCTACATGACCGGGCAGCGCCACCGCCCGCCCGAGGAGAACTTCGGCCCGCGCGACGACGCTCCCTTCGGCGAGCCGGAAGAACAGCTGAAGGCCTACTTCGCGGGCGAGTTGAAGGAGTTCACCCTGCGACTGCGCCTGAAGGGAACCGACTTCCAGCGCGCGGTCTGGGACCAGCTCCGCAGGATCCCGTACGGCGAGACCCGCTCCTACGGCGAACTCGCCGAGGCCCTGGGCAACCCGGGCGCGTCCCGCGCGGTCGGCCTCGCCAACGGCAAGAACCCCATCGGCATCATCGTCCCCTGTCACCGGGTGGTCGGCGCCGACGGCGGACTCACCGGCTACGGCGGCGGCCTGGACCGCAAGCAGCGCCTGCTGGCTTTCGAAAGCGGGGCGGCCCTGTTCTAGCCGCTCAACTCCCTTCCCCGGCCGTCGACTCCACGACCGCCGCCAGGTCGGCGCCCGCCCGGAGCAGCTCCACGGACCGGGCGGCGATCCGGTCGAGGCGCCGCTGCAGGACCTGCCGGGTCTCCTCCAGCCCCTCGGTCCGCCGCAGGGAGCCCATGATGTCCCGCACCGCCGGTATGCCGTACCCGGCACCGCGCAGGGCCACGACGATCCGGGCCGCCCCGATGGCCGCGAGACCGTAGCGGCGCGCCCGCAGCGACGTCACCCGCTCGGGCGTCACGAGCCCTTCCTGCTCCCAGAACCGCAGGGTCGAGGGGCGGACGCCGAGGGCCGCCGCGAGCTCGGTGATCGTCATCGCGTCCCGCTCGTGCCCGGACGCGCGGGCCGGTGCCTCCGCCAGGATCGCGCGGAGCGCCTCCTGCGCGCGTCGCACCTCGTCCGTCTCCCGCGCGAGCCGGACGTGGACCGCGTTGATCGCCGTGGCGGCCTCCACGAGCGTCCGCGACCGCAGCTCCGCGAGCAACTGCCGGGCCAGGACGGGCCCCGCGGCGGCCGCGAGCCCCCGGTAGGCGCGCAGCGCGTGCACGTGCGCCGGCGTGTAACAGCGGTAGCCGTTGGCCGACCGAGCGGCCGGGGGAATGACACCCAGCCGCTCCAGGTCCCGCACCTGCTGCACCGAGTAGCCCGTCTCCCGGGCCACGTCCACCGTGCGGATCGGCCCCCGCCGCAAGCCGCCCACCTGTCCGTCCACCGGCCCAACCCCACAGCAGCACTTGAAGGTCATGCTTGAACCATGAGTATGGACCAGATCATCACGACCGTCCGCTCCTTCCCCGGCGCGCTCGTGGTCGTCCCGGCCCCGGGAGGCGAATTCCCCGAACTCGTCTGGGGGGACGCGTTCTTCTACTACGCCCCCGACGGGCGGATGCCCCGCACCGTCCAGCCCTACGGAACGATCGTCACCAAGAACCACCCCGGCGACACCGCGTCCGACCTCGACCCCCCGGGCCGCTGGCGCGTGAACGTCCACGTCGGCCGCCCGGCCTTCCGCCGGCTCACCGGAGAGGAGCCCCGCGCCCTGACCCGCCCCCGCGACCACGCGGCCGCCGACACGGTGACGCCCCACCCGGTGTACGGCCCCCTCGGCTGGATCTCCGTCGTCAACCCCGCCGAACACACCCTCGACCTGGTCACCCGACTCCTCCACGACGCCCACGTCCACGCCCGCACCCGCTTCGACCGCCGGACCCGCGGCGGGGGAGGAACGGTCGCGGAACGACCCTGAAGCGCACCATGCCGGAACCACCGGACGGCCCCGACCGCTCACATCGGCCGGCGACGGAGCAGCGGCCCTCGACTCCGAGGGCCGCTACGCCGGGATCATGTTTCTCAGGTGCTTTCGTTCTGCAGGCCGCGGAGGAGCTGAGGCAGGGCGGTGCCGATGGGCTCGCGGATGACGTCGTCGGCGAGGTCGTCGTACGGGGTCGGTTCGGCGTTGACGATGATCAGGCGGGCCCCGTGATCGGCGGCGACGCCGGCGAGGCCCGCGGCGGGCTGTACCTGGAGGCTGGTGCCGACGGCGATGAACACGGTGCACGCCTTGGTGATGGCGAGCGCGTCGCCGAGGACGACCGGGTCGAGCCGTTCGCCGAACATGACGGTGGCCGGCTTGAGGATGCCGCCGCACTCCAGGCAGGGCGGATCCTCTTCGCCGGCAGCCAGGCGGGCAAGGGCGTCGTCCATCGGACCGCGGGCATGACACTTCGTGCAGACGACGCTGCGTGCGGTGCCGTGCAGCTCCAGTACCTTGCGGCCGGGCACGCCGGCGAGTTGATGGAGCCCGTCCACGTTCTGGGTGATCACCCGCACCGCGATCCCGGACTTCTCCAGCTCGGCGACAGCCAGGTGCGCGGCGTTCGGCTCGGCCTCCAGCGCCTGGTTCTTGCGCCGCATCTGCCACGAGCGCCGCCGGATCTCCGGGTCGCCCATGTAGTACTCGTAGGTGACGAGCTTCTCGGCCTCCGGATCCCGCCGCCACAGCCCGTTCGGACCGCGATAGTCAGGGATCCCGGAATCGGTGGAGATGCCCGCACCGCTGAGGATGGCGAGGAGTGGCCTGTTCATGCTGGTGAGAGTAGGACGCCCGCCTGCTCGGGGCGAACGGATATCCGGCGGACCGCGCCAGGAGATGCCCGCAGACGAACCTGGGTCGTCGCGCCGTTCGTCTACGGCCGCCGATCGCAGCGAACGGCTGCCCGCCTACCGGGTCGGCATGCCTCCGTGCGGGCTGTCGACCACCAAGGGCAGCGATCCCTCGGCGAGATGGCAGTGCCCCGGAAAGTGGTCGACGTGGAGGTGACCGCCGTCGTCGGCAGTGGCCATGTCCCGCAGGTTCTCCGCGAGTACCGCCCTGCCCGCGGTGTCACCGCCGATCACAAGGACCTGTCTCTCGGCGTCGCGGTGGATGAGGACGCCCGGGCCGGAAGTACCTCTGACCTCGACGCCCCTCAGGGCGTCGCTGCCAGGCGAAAGGGCGGAGCCGAGCAGCCCCTCACCCTGGGCCACCGCGCTCGCCAACTCCGTCAGCTCTTCCGCCGAGGCGGAGAGAATCACTTCGCCGTACCCGGGATCGGAGACCAGTCTCATGGGCGTCACTCCTCCAACGTCGGACACCCATGATGCCTGCCGGTCAAGATCGCCGGCCACGTCTCAGGGGCAGCGGTCAGGGTCGAACGGGGCACCGCACAGCGGAGCAACTCGCTTGAGGCGTAGCTGGCGAGCCGGCGCCTGCCAGACGCCGGTCTCCTTGCGCAGCCGGGCCGCGCAGGCACCATGGTCCTCTCCGGCTCGGGCCGCGGGGTCGTGGACTGCAGCCATTTCGAGGTGGAGTAGCGCGAAGTCGTCCGCCCGGACGCGAGGTTGCTTCTGGAGATGCTCTGCTCCGGGGAGACCAACCGGTGTTACCGTCCCCCCATGGCCAAGGTCACTGTCTCCCTCGACGCCGAACTCGTCGTCGAGGTCATGGTCCTCTCCGGCGTCGGCAGCCCCCAGGACGCCGTCGAGCTCGTCGTCCGGGACTACATCGAGCGCGGCCACCGGACCGAGGCCCGGGTCGCCGTACGCGACGAGGCGCTGCGCGAGGTGGACGGCAAGCCCCGGGACCCCGAGGGCTGACGACGGGCGGCGGGGTCAGCCGGCCCGGTGCCCGTTCTCCAGCTCGACCGGCCCCGAGCCGTCCGCCAGCGCGTCCAGCGCGGCCAGGACCCGCCGGCCCAGCGCGCCCAGCAGATGGTCGGCGAGCCGCTCGCGCGGGACCAGCCGCCAGGACAGCAGCTCCTCCTCCTGCAGCCGGATCGCCTTGAGGTCGTCCTCGTCGAGTACGCCGCCGTCGTAGACGTACGCCACCAGCGGCGGCCGGCCCGGCCCGGTCACCCAGTCCACCGCGAGCAGCCGCCCGAGCGAGCGGTCGAGGCCGATCTCCTCGAGCGTCTCGCGGCGCGCGCCCTGGCGCGGGGACTCGTTCCGGTCGGACTCGATGGTGCCGCCCGGCAGCGCCCAGCCGTCGCGGTAGTTGGGCTCGACGAGCAGGACCCGGCCCTCCGCGTCCCGGAAGAGCGCGGCGGCCCCGGCCAGGACACGGGGCAGGGAGGCGATGTAGGCGGCGAAGTCGGACGCGCTGGAAGTAGTCACCCCGGCAGGGTATCCAGCCTGGTCCGGCCGTCCCCGCCAAGTTCATCCGTACGTAGGACGGTACGCCTCGGCCGGTCTCAGGCGAGGGCGGCGACCAGCAGGGTGAAGGCGGCGACGATGACGGCCACGCGCACGTAGTGGAAGCGGTCCCAGCGGTTCATCTGCTCCTTCCAGTCCTCGGGCCGGTTCTCGACGGTCCACGTCTTGCCCCGGTCGTTGATCGGGACGAGCAGCAGGAGCGACATGACCACGCTGAGGATCAGCAGCGCGCCGGCGACGACGACGAGGCCGGCGCCGTCGTGGTGCCGTCCGGCGACGGCCCAGACCGCGCTCAGGACGAGCGAGCCGATGTACCAGAACGGCATCACCGCGCCGAGCATCCGGCCCCCGTGGCTCCGGCCGCGTTGGCTGCTGTCGTCGGGGAGGGCTTTGAGGATCGGGTTGATGACGAAGGCGACGGAGAACTCCACCCCCACCATCACGCCGACGACCACGACGGTGACGATCTCCAGTGCGACGAGCATGATGACCCCTCCTGTGATCTAGCGTTGCTAGAAGTTGGGGCAACGCTAGCGCTGCTGCCGCTCGATTGTCTAGCGATGCTAGGATCGGCGTATGTCGGTACAGGAACGCAAGGAGCGCGAACGGGCGGTCCGCGAGCGCCTCATCGTGGCGACGGCCCGCGAACTCGCCGAGCAACAGGGCTGGGACGCGGTCACCACCCGCCGGCTCGCCGAGCGCATCGAATACAGCCAGCCCGTCCTCTACAGCCACTTCCGCGGCAAGCGCGAGATCATCGGCGCCGTCGCCCTCGAGGGCGCCGCCGAGATGGCCGTGGCGCTGCGGGCCGCGGCCTCCACCGCCGACGGCCCCCGCGCCCGGGTCACCGCCCTCGCCCGCGCCTACCTCTCGTTCGCCGAGCGCAACCCGGCGGTCTACGACGCCATGTTCCAGCTCGACGGCGGCCTGGCGTTCGCGCGGGAGGACACCCCGGAGCCGCTGAAGGACGCCTTCGCCGCCCTGCTGGAGACGCTCACCGAGGTCGCCGGGGACGGCGTCCACCCGGCACTGTTCACCGAGACGTTCTGGGCGGCCCTGCACGGACTGGCCACCCTGACCCGCGCGGGACGGCAGCCGCCGGAGGACACCGAGCGGAGGGTGGAACTGCTGGTGGACCGGCTCGCCGTCATCCGCCCTGGTACTCCGGCCCCGCCAGCCGCACCGTCCGCTCCGCCAGCTCGCTGATCCGCACCCCGTCGAAACCGAACACCGCGCTGCGCACGGTGTCCTCGAGCGGCTCCTTCCAGCGGGCCGGGATCGCCCGCGCCCCGTTCAGGACACCGGCCACCGAACCGGCCGTGGCCCCGTTGGAGTCCGTGTCCAGGCCGCCGCGCACGGTGAGGGCGACGGTGCGGGTGAAGTCGCCGTCGCCGTACAGCAGCCCGGCGGTGAGGACGGCGGCGTTGGGGACCGTGTGGATCCAGCCGAGGCCGGCGGTCTCCCCGGCCAGCGTGGTGAGCGTGTCCTCCCAGGCCAGCCCCGCGTCGTGGAGGGCGGCGACCCGGCGCACGGTCCGCGCGAGGCGGCTGCTCGCCGGGACGACGGCCAGCGCCTCGTCGAGCGCCCGGCGCACCGTCGGCGCGGTGAACGCCGCCGAGATCAGCGCCGCCGCCCACATGGCGCCGTAGACGCCGTTGCCGGTGTGCGAGAGGACGGCGTCCCGGCGGGCCAGGGCGGCGGCCCGGCGCGGGGCACCGGGAGAGGTCCAGCCGTGCACGTCGGCGCGGATGAGGGCGCCGATCCACTCCTGGTACGGGTTGTCGTACGTCGCCGTCAGGGGCGGTTTCAGACCGTTGGCGAGGTTGCGGTAGGCGGCGCGCTCCGCGGTGAACGTCTGCAGGTACGGCAGCCGCAGCAGCCACAGGTCCCCGACCTGCTCGGTGGTGAAGGCGAAGCCGTGGGTCTCCAGGAGGTGCAGCCCGAGGATCGCGTAGTCGACGTCGTCGTCGCGGCAGCTGCCGTGGATGCGGCCCCGCACGCACGCCGGCCACTCCGGGCGCAGCCGCAGGCGGTCCTCCTCGGTGGGCGGCTCGGGCAGATAGTCGGTCAGCGGCAGGGCGCCGGTGCGCCGCAGGTAGCCGTCGATGCGCTCGCGGGTCCACACCTCGCCCTGCTCGACCGGCTTGCCGAGCATGTTGCCCGCGATCCGGCCCAGCCAGCCGCCGAGCACGCGGTCGGCGAGGTCCGGGTCGGTGCCCACAGGGGTCATGGCTCCGGTCTACCCGATTCCGGGGGCTCTCGCGCGGGTTCCGGTGACTCCCACAGCCGCCGCTCAGGGTTGTTCCAGGGTGCGGGCATCGCATGACGGCGGGGGCGTCCTCCGGTTAAGGTCACTGCGGCGCGACTGGCCCTGACGTGCGCGGGGCCCGGAGAGCAAGGGGATGGAAACGGTGGCGGACGCTGCAGCGCAGGGCACCCGGCGGGTGCTCGTGGCCGCGGACAAGTTCAAGGGGTCGCTGACGGCCGTACAGGTCGCCGAGCGGGTGACGGCCGGGCTGCGCCGGGTCGTGCCGGACGCCGAGGTGGAGGCCCTGCCGGTCGCCGACGGCGGCGACGGCACGGTGGACGCGGCGGTCGCGGCCGGCTTCGAACGCCGGGAGGTACGGGTCGCCGGGCCCCTCGGGCACGAGGTCACCGCCGCGTTCGCGCTGCGCGGCGGCACCGCCGTGGTGGAGATGGCCGAGGCGAGCGGCCTGCAGCGGCTGCCGGCCGGTGTCTTCGCACCGCTCACGGCGTCGACGTACGGCTCCGGAGAGCTGCTGCGGGCCGCGCTGGACGCGGGCGCGCGGACGATCGTGTTCGGGGTCGGCGGCAGCGCCACCACGGACGGCGGCGCGGGCATGCTGTCCGCGCTCGGCGCGCGGTTCCTGGACGAGGAGGGGGAGCCGGTGGCGCCGGGCGGTGGCGGGCTCGCCGACCTCGCCCGGGCCGATCTGTCGGGGCTCGACCCCAGGCTGTCCGCGGTGGAGCTGATCCTCGCCAGCGACGTCGACAACCCGCTGACCGGGCCGAAGGGCGCGCCCGCGGTCTACGGGCCGCAGAAGGGTGCCTCCCCGGACGACGTCGACGCGCTGGACGCGGCGCTCACGCACTACGCGAAGGTGCTGGAGGCGGAGGCCGGGCCGCGTGTGGCGGAGTACGCGGCCGCGCCGGGCGCGGGGGCCGCGGGCGGTATCGGGTACGGGGCCCTGCTGCTGGGCGCCCGGTTCCGGGCCGGCATCGAGGTCATGCTCGACGTGCTGGGCTTCGCGCCGGCCCTGGAGCGGGCGGAGCTGGTGATCACGGGGGAGGGGTCGCTGGACGAGCAGACCCTGCACGGCAAGGCCCCCGCCGGCGTCGCCGCGGCCGCGCGCGCGGCCGGCAAGGAGGTCGTCGCCGTGTGCGGGCGCCTCGCCCTGCCGCCCGAGGCCCTGGGCCGGGCCGGCATCCGGCGGGCCTACCCGCTCACGGAGGCCGAGCCCGACGTCGCGACCTGCATCGCCGACGCCGGCCCCATCCTGGAACGGGTGGCGGAACAAATCGCCCGGGACTACCTGACCTGACCTGCCCGCCGACGGCCCTGGTCCGGGCTCGCGCCGTGTCTGGTCCGGGCTCGCGCCGTGTCATGGAACGGCCCCGCGCGCTATGGGCCGCCCCGCCCCGCCGTGGCCAGGGCGTCGACCCGCCCGACCGCGGCACCACGCCCGCCCGAGCACGAGGAAGGCCCCGAACCAGGAGGTTCGGGGCCTTCTCTGCGGGGGACCGGCGGTTCCGCTACGGCAGCTGGGCCGCTCGGGCCTCGCGCCGGTTGTCGCGGAAGTTGTTCACCCGGCGGGCCGTGGCGAACAGCGGGATGACCGCGCCCATGACCAGCTGCAGCGCGCAGCCCGTCTGCAGGAGCAGCTGGCCGCTGGGGGCGTCGAAGGCCCAGGCGGCCAGGAGCCCCATCGACAGCACGATCCAGCACAGCATCGCGCCGGCGAGGCGGCCCCGCGGCTTCGGGTACTCCACCCGGCTCACCATCAGCCAGGCGGTGCCCAGGATCGCCAGCAGGGTGGCCACGAAGGGCAGCTCCAGCAGGACGATCGAGACGACCGTCAGCGCGCCGAACGGCGAGGGCATGCCCTGGAACATGCCGTTCGTCGGGGTGACGCACGAGAAGCGCGCCAGGCGCAGTACCACGGCCAGCAGAACGACGATCGCGCCGACCGCCGCCACCCGCTGGTGCGCGTCGTCGGCGACCATGCCGTAGACGAGGACGAAGTACGCCGGGGCCAGACCGAAGCTGATCAGGTCCGAGAGGTTGTCCAGCTCGGCGCCCATCGGCGAGGAACGGAGCTTGCGCGCCACCAGGCCGTCGAACAGGTCGAAGACCGCCGCGCAGAGCATCAGGATGACCGCCGTGGCCGCGCTGTGGCGGGCCATGCCGGACTCCTGGCTGCCGGTGAGGTGCGGGATCAGGATCCCGGTGGTGGTGAAGTACACCGCCATGAAGCCGCACGTGGCGTTGCCGAGGGTGAGCGTGTCCGCTATCGACAGACGCAGAGAGAGGGGCATCTCCTCCTCTTCGTCCACCTCGTCGGCCTCGGGCACCCAGCCCGCCTGGGTCTCCGGGTCAATCACGGTCAATGCGAGTCACCCCCGCCACGGTCTTCTGCCCGACCTCGACCGCGACGTCCACGCCCTCGGGCAGGTAGATGTCGACGCGCGAACCGAAGCGGATCAGGCCGATCCGCTCGCCCTGCTCGACCTTCGTGCCCTCAGGGATGTAGGGGACGATACGGCGGGCGACGGCACCGGCGATCTGGATCATCTCGATGTCACCGAGCTCGGTGTCGAAGTGCCAGACGACGCGCTCGTTGTTCTCGCTCTCCTTGTTGAACGCGGGAACGAAGCCGCCGGGGATGTGCTCGACCGACGTCACCGTGCCGGCCAGCGGCGCGCGGTTGACGTGGACGTTGAGCGGGCTCATGAAGATCGCCACCCGGGTGCGTCCGTCCTTCCACGGCATGATGCTCTGCACCACTCCGTCGGCGGGGGAGATGACCCGGCCCGGGGCGATCTCGCGCTCGGGGTCGCGGAAGAACCACAGCATGCCCGCCGCGAGAGCGGTGGCGGGCACGGCGACGGCCTTGGCGACGCCCGAGCGGCGGGCGCGGACCAGGCTGACGGCTGCGGTGGCGACGGTCGGCAGAAGCCACGGCGATGCTCCGCGCGCGAGGCGTGCGCCTACCAGGCGGTCGCGGTGTGCAGAGGTTTGGCTGTGGGGCATGGATGACCTTCGTAGCGGATGATGCCGCGCTTCGACGGGGGGACGGCGGCTTTCCGGCGATCGTAGCGGTTCGGGGGCGCAACTGGGTAAGCCAGGAAGCCGAGTCGGCGGCCGAGGGAAGTTGACGGGGTGTGATCTTCTTCTCGAAGAAAACACCCCCAACCCGGACATCTATCCCTGGAACCGATACTCTTCGAGCAGTCGGCGCCCAATGATCATTTTCTGGATTTCGGCGGTACCTTCACCGATCAGCAGCATCGGGGCCTCACGGTAGAGGCGCTCGATCTCGTACTCCTTGGAGAAGCCGTAACCCCCGTGGATCCGGAAGGCGTCCTCCACGACCTCTTTGCAGTACTCGGAGGCGAGGTACTTCGCCATACCGGCCTCGAGGTCGTTACGTTCGCCGGAGTCCTTTTTGCGTGCCGCGTTCACCATCATGGCATGCGCGGCCTCGACCTTGGTAGCCATCTCGGCGAGCTTGAACTGGATCGCCTGGTGCTGGGCGATCGGCTTGCCGAAAGTGTGACGCTGCTGGGCGTACTGGACGCCCAGTTCGAACGCACGCTGAGCGACGCCGCAGCCACGCGCCGCCACGTTCACGCGGCCCACTTCGACGCCGTCCATCATTTGGTAAAAACCTCGGCCGGTGACCCCTCCGAGCACCCGATCGGCGGGAAGCCGCAGGCCATCCATGATCAGCTCGGTGGTGTCGACGCCCTTGTAGCCCATCTTCTCGATCTTGCCCGGGATGGTCAGGCCGGGGCGGACCTCACCGAAGCCGGGCTCCTTCTCGATCAGGAAGGTCGTCATGGACTTGTGGGGCGCCGTGCCCTCGGGGTGTCCTTCGTCACTCCGGACCAGAACGGCCACCAGGGACGACGTGCCGCCGTTCGTCAGCCACATCTTCTGACCGTTCAGGACGTACTCGTCGCCGTCCCTGACCGCCTTCGACGTGATCGCCGAGACGTCCGAGCCCAGGGCCGGCTCCGACATCGAGAACGCGCCGCGGATGTCGCCGGCCGCCATCCGCGGAAGGAAGTGGTCCTTCTGCTCCTGCGTGCCGTGCTGCTTGAGCATGTACGCCACGATGAAGTGCGTGTTGATGATCCCGGAGACGGACATCCAGCCGCGGGCGATCTCCTCGACGCACAGGGCGTACGTCAGGAGCGACTCGCCCAGACCCCCGTACTCCTCGGGGATCATCAGGCCGAACAGACCCAGTTCCTTGAGGCCGTCGACGATCTGCTGGGGGTACTCGTCACGGTGCTCCAGCTGGGTGGCGACCGGAATGATCTCCTTGTCCACGAAGTCGCGGACGGTGGAGAGGATCTCCTGCTGGACGTCGGTCAGACCGGCGGTCTGGGCGAGACGGGCCATGGCTTACTTCTCCTGCGACTTCAGCTCCGGGCGGCCGGGCTGCTCGCCGCCGCGCTCCTTGATGTACGTCTCGGTCGGCACCATCACCTTGCGGCGGAACACGCAGACCAGCGTGCCGTCCTGCTTGTAGCCCTTGGTCTCGACGTAGACGATCCCGCGGTCGTTCTTCGACTTGGACGGCCACTTGTCGAGCACGGTCGTCTGGCCGTAGATCGTGTCGCCGTGGAAGGTCGGCGCCACGTGCTTGAGCGACTCGATCTCCAGGTTGGCGATCGCCTTGCCGGAGATGTCCGGCACGCTCATGCCGAGCAGCAGCGAGTAGATGTAGTTGCCCACGACGACGTTCTTGCCGAAGTCGGTCGTCTTCTCCGCATAGTTGGTGTCCATGTGGAGCGGGTGGTGGTTCATCGTGAGGAGACAGAACAGGTGGTCGTCGTACTCCGTGACCGTCTTGCCCGGCCAGTGCTTGTACGTCGCCCCGACCTCGAACTCCTCGTAGGTGCGTCCGAACTGCATCGCGCTCAGGCCTCCGGGATCTCGAACTTGCTGGTGCGCTGCATGCCGGCGGCGCGGCCCTTGCCGGAGATGACCAGGGCCATCTTGCGGCTGGCCTCGTCGATCATCTCGTCGCCGAGCATCGCGGAGCCCTTCTTGCCGCCCGCCTCGGACGTGTAGTAGTCGTACGCGTCCAGGATCAGCTCGGCGTGGTCGTAGTCCTCCTGAGACGGCGAGAAGATCTCGTTGGACGCCTCGACCTGGCCCGGGTGCAGCACCCACTTTCCGTCGAAGCCGAGGGCGGCGGCGCGCTGGGCGACCGCGCGGTAGCCGTCGATGTTGCGGATCTGCAGGTAGGGGCCGTCGATCGCCTGGAGGTTGTTGGCGCGGGCGGCCATCAGGATCTTCATCAGGATGTAGTGGTAGGCGTCCGCCGGGTAGCCGGGCGGCTGCTCGCCCACGACCAGCGACTTCATGTTGATCGACGCCATGAAGTCGGCCGGGCCGAAGATGATCGTCTCCACGCGCGGGGAGGCCTGCGCGATGGCGTTGACGTTGTTCAGGCCCTGCGCATTCTCGATCTGCGCCTCGATGCCGATCTTGCCGACCTCGAAGCCCATCGTCTTCTCGATCTGCGTCAGCAGCAGGTCCAGCGCGACGACCTGCTCGGCGGTCTGCACCTTCGGCAGCATGATGCAGTCGAGGTTCTGGCCGGCGCCCTCGACGACGGTCACGACGTCGCGGTACGTCCACTCGGTCGTCCAGTCGTTGACACGCACGACGCGCGTCTTGCCCGTCCAGTCGCCCTCGTTGAGGAACTTGACGATGGTGTGCCGCGCCTCGGGCTTGGCGAGCGGCGCGCACGCGTCCTCCAGGTCGAGGAAGACCTGGTCCGCCGGGAGGCCCTGCGCCTTCTCCAGGAAGCGCGGGTTGCTGCCCGGTACCGCGAGACACGAGCGGCGGGGACGCAGACGGTTGACGGTCATGCGGGGACCTCCAGGGGGTCGAGCTTGTTCGCTTTCCGGATCTCGTCGACGATGCGGCCGATGATTCCGGTGATGTCGAAGTCCTTCGGGGTGAACACCGCTGCCACTCCGGCGGCCCTGAGCTGCTCGGCGTCCCCGTTGGGGATGATGCCACCGGCGATCACCGGTATATCTGTGGCACCGGCCACACGCAGCCTTTCGAGCACGTCGGGGACCAGCTGCGCGTGCGAGCCGGAGAGGATCGACAGCCCCACCGCGTGCACGTCCTCGGCGAGCGCCGCGTCCACGATCTGCTCGGGCGTCAGCCGGATGCCCTGGTAGACCACCTCGAAGCCGGCGTCCCGCGCGCGCACCGCGATCTGCTCGGCGCCGTTGGAGTGCCCGTCCAGGCCGGGCTTGCCGACCAGGAAGCGCAGCTTGCCCACGCCGAGGTCCTTGGCCGTCACCTCCACCTTGCGGCGGACGTCGGCCATGGCCGACCCCTCCTCGGCCGGAACCGCGACCGGCGCCGAGGAGACCCCCGTCGGGGCGCGGAACTCGCCGAACACCTCGCGCAGGGCCCCGGCCCACTCGCCGGTCGTGACCCCGGCGCGGGCGCACTCCAGGGTGGCCTCCATGAGGTTGTCGGTGCCCTTGGCGGCCTCCTTCAGCCGCTCCAGCGCCTTGCAGGGGCGCGGGTGGTTGAAGGGCGGCTGGTAGCGGGTGTCGCGCCAGTTCTGCAGGGAGGCGACGACCCGGGCCTCGACGGCCGGGTCGACCGTCTGGATCGCCGTGTCGAGGTCGGCGGTCAGCGGGTTGGGCTCGGTCGTCTCGAAGATGTTGACGCCGACGATCTTCTCCTGCCCGGACTCGATCCGGGCCCGGCGCTCGGCGTGCGAGGAGACCAGCTGCGACTTGAGGTAGCCGGACTCGACGGCGGCCATCGCGCCGCCCATCTCCTGGATCCGGTCGATCTCCGCGAAGGACTCCTCGACCAGCCGGCTCACCTTCGCCTCGACGACGTGCGAGCCCTCGAAGATGTCCTCGTACTCCAGCAGGTCGCTCTCGTGGGCGAGCACCTGCTGGATGCGCAGCGACCACTGCTGGTCCCACGGGCGGGGCAGGCCCAGGGCCTCGTTCCACGCCGGGAGCTGCACGGCACGCGCCCGCGCGTCCTTGGAGAGCGTCACGGCCAGCATCTCCAGCACGATCCGCTGGACGTTGTTCTCCGGCTGCGCCTCGGTCAGACCGAGCGAGTTGACCTGGACGCCGTACCGGAAGCGGCGCTGCTTGGGGTCCTCGATGCCGTACCGCTCGCGGGTGATCCGGTCCCAGATGCGGCCGAAGGCGCGCATCTTGCACATCTCCTCGATGAAGCGGACGCCCGCGTTCACGAAGAAGGAGATCCGGGCGACCACGTCACCGAACTTCTCGGCCGGCACCTGGCCGGAGTCGCGGACGGCGTCCAGCACCGCGATGGCGGTGGACATCGCGTACGCGATCTCCTGGACCGGCGTGGCGCCCGCCTCCTGCAGGTGGTAGCTGCAGATGTTGATCGGGTTCCACTTCGGGATGTGGGAGACCGTGTACGCGATCATGTCCGTCGTCAGCCGGAGCGAGGGCCCCGGCGGGAACACGTGCGTGCCCCGGGAGAGGTACTCCTTGACGATGTCGTTCTGGGTCGTGCCCTGGAGCCGGCTGATGTCCGCGCCCTGCTCCTCCGCGACGACCTGGTAGAGCGCCAGCAGCCACATGGCGGTGGCGTTGATGGTCATCGAGGTGTTCATCTGCTCCAGGGGGATGTCCTGGAACAGCCTGCGCATGTCACCGAGGTGCGCCACCGGCACACCGACCCGGCCGACCTCGCCGCGGGCGAGGACGTGGTCGGAGTCGTAGCCGGTCTGCGTGGGCAGGTCGAACGCCACCGACAGGCCCGTCTGCCCCTTGGCGAGGTTGCGCCGGTACAGCTCGTTGGACGCCTCGGCCGTGGAGTGACCGGCGTACGTGCGCATGAGCCACGGCCGGTCCTTCTGACGCTCAGTCATCTATGACCCCGGGTGTCTCAGATGTTGCGGAAGCGGTTGATGGCGTCGATGTGCTGGGCGCGCTTCTCCTCGTCGCGCACGCCCAGGCCCTCCTCGGGGGCCAGGCACAGCACGCCGACCTTGCCCTGGTGGAGGTTGCGGTGCACGTCGTAGGCGGCCTGGCCGGTCTCCTCCAGGGAGTAGACCTTCGACAGGGTGGGGTGGATCTTGCCCTTCGCGATGAGCCGGTTGGCCTCCCAGGCCTCGCGGTAGTTGGCGAAGTGCGAGCCGATGATCCGCTTCAGGGACATCCACAGGTAGCGGTTGTCGTACTCGTGCATGTAGCCCGAGGTCGAGGCGCAGGTGGTGATGGTGCCGCCCTTGCGGGTGACGTAGACCGACGCGCCGAAGGTCTCGCGGCCGGGGTGCTCGAAGACGATGTCGATGTCCTCGCCGCCGGTCAGCTCGCGGATGCGCTTGCCGAAGCGCTTCCACTCCTTGGGGTCCTGGGTGTGCTCGTCCTTCCAGAACTTGTAGCCCTCGGCGTTGCGGTCGATGATCGCCTCGGCGCCCATCGAACGGCAGATGTCCGCCTTCTGGGGGCTGCTCACCACACAGATGGGGTTGGCGCCGCCGGCCAGCGCGAACTGCGTGGCGTAGGAGCCCAGGCCGCCGCTCGCGCCCCAGATCAGGACGTTGTCGCCCTGCTTCATGCCGGCGCCGTTGCGGGAGACCAGCTGCCGGTAGGCGGTGGAGTTGACCAGACCCGGGGCGGCGGCCTCCTCCCAGCTGAGGTGGTCCGGCTTCGGCATCAGCTGGTTGGACTTGACCAGCGCGATCTCGGCGAGGCCGCCGAAGTTGGTCTCGAAGCCCCAGATGCGCTGCTCGGGGTCGAGCATGGTGTCGTTGTGGCCGTCCGACGACTCCAGCTCGACGCTGAGGCAGTGGGCGACGACCTCGTCACCGGGCTTCCAGGCGTTGACGCCGGGACCGGTGCGCAGGACGACGCCCGCGAGGTCGGAGCCGATGATGTGGTACGGCAGGTCGTGCCGCTTGGTCAGCTCGCTGAGGCGGCCGTAGCGCTCCAGGAAGCCGAACGTGGACAGCGGCTCGAAGATCGAGGTCCACACGGAGTTGTAGTTGACCGAGGAGGCCATGACGGCCACCAGGGCCTCGCCCGGGCCGAGCTCGGGCAGCGGGACCTCGTCGAGGTGGATCGACTTGCGCGGGTCCTTGTCGCGGGTCGCGAGGCCCGCGAACATCTCGGTCTCGTCCTTGTGCACGGTGATCGCGCGGTACGACTCGGGGAGCGGCAGGGCGGCGAAGTCGGCCGGCGTCGATTCCGGCGACTGGATCGCGTCCAGGATGTCCTTCACGGTCACGGTGATGCCTCCGGCGGTGAGCGCCCTGAGGGCGGGGCGCTGAGGGTTACGTCGGTGCTGCTGAGGGTGGGTGGGAAGGTGCCGTCGGTTCGGCGGTGGTGCTGTTCGGCAGCGCTTTGTGGCGCGGGAGGTTGCCTGTGACGCAGGCGTCCGGGCGCGCGAGCCGTCGGCTTGCGGGGACAGCCGGCGTACGTATGGTCTCTGCACGCCGGCCGCCCGGACTCCTTCAACGTATGACACCGCGTGTCACCCCGCAAGGCACTGAGTGCCAGAACTTCCTCTCAGCTGAAATCTTTACGTAACAAATGAGCGATGATCGATCGAACTGCCTCGGAAATCCGCGTGAAAAGGGGCTCTGACATGCCAAAACGGCCACCCGGTGGGGTGGCCGTCATCACAGGGGCCGGGCTGCGGGAGAGGGGGCTCAGCGCTCCTTGAGCGCCTGCTCGATGGTGCGCATGACCTCGTCCAGCGGTGCGTCGGTGCGGGCGACCGTCACCAGCACCTCGCCCTGGGCGGAGACCGCCGCGGGGACCTGCTGCGCGGGGGCGGCACCGTTGCGTCCGGCGCCGATGCCGGTGCCGAAGGTCCTGCGGACGATGGCGAAGGCGTGGTCGAGCTGTGCCTCGACGTCGCCCTGACCGCCGGCCCGCAGCCAGCGCCGCAGCACGTGGTTGTGGGCGGTGACCACGGCGGAGGCGGCGACCTCGGCGAGCAGCGGGTCGTCGTTGGCGTCGTCGTCGTGCGCGTGCTCGTCGAAGTGGCCGAGCAGGTAGCGGGTGAAGAGCCGCTCGTAGCGGGCCACCGAGGCGATCTCCGCCTCGCGCAGGGTGGGCACCTCACGCGTCAGCTTGTAGCGGGCGACCGAGATCTCCGGGCGGCCCGCGTACATCTTCATGACCTCCTTGATGCCGCGGCACACGGTGTCGAGGGGGTGCTCGTGCGCCGGGGCCGCGTTGAGGACGGCCTCGGCGCGGATCAGGGTGTCGTCGTGGTCGGGGAAGATGGCCTCTTCCTTGGAGCGGAAGTGGCGGAAGAAGGTGCGGCGTGCGACGCCGGCCGCGGCCGCGATCTCGTCGACGGTGGTCGCCTCGTACCCCTTCGTCGCGAACAGCTCCATGGCCGCGGCCGCCAGTTCGCGGCGCATCCTGAGCCGTTGGGCGGCCGCGCGGCCGCCCGCGGCACTCTCCGGCGCGTCGGGCGTGGCTGGTGTACGTGGGGACCTGGCGGGCTGGGACATGACCCGAACGTACTGCATGTGCGCAGCTCGATGCGCAGGTCCGGGGTTTCCCCCGCCCGGGAGAGGCGGGGGACCGCCGGGCCGGAGCGGGGGGAGACGCCCGGGCCGGGCGGGTGTCGGATGCCCGCCCGGGTCCAGCAGCCCGCCCCAGTCCCGGTCCCCTTCGAACCCGTCGCCGGCGCCGTCAGCGGCGGGCATATTCGCGGAAGCCGCGGCCGGTCTTGCGGCCGAGGCAGCCCGCGGCCACCAGGTGCTCCAGGAGCGGGGCCGGGGCGAGGCCCGGGTCGCGGAACTCGCGGTGCAGGACCTTCTCGATGGCGAGGGAGACGTCCAGCCCGACGACGTCCAGCAGCTCGAACGGGCCCATCGGGTAACCGCCGCCCAGCTTCATCGCGGCGTCGATGTCGTCGAGGGAGGCGTAGTGCTCCTGCACCATCTTGATCGCGTTGTTGAGGTACGGGAACAGCAGGGCGTTCACGATGAAGCCCGCACGGTCCCCGCAGTCGACGGCGTGCTTCCTGATCCGTCCGCACACCTCGTGGACCGTCGCGTGGACGTCCTCGGCCGTCAGCACGGTACGGAC
Organism: Streptomyces sp. NPDC001381; assembly: GCF_042895685.1. NCBI lineage: Bacteria > Bacillati > Actinomycetota > Actinomycetes > Kitasatosporales > Streptomycetaceae > Streptomyces > Streptomyces sp. NPDC001381. Next base: position 33,877 of record NZ_JBIAWO010000002.1, read on the forward strand.
GACCTCGACCAGCTTCATGGCCGGCGCCGGGTTGAAGAAGTGCATCCCGATGACGTCCTGCGGGCGCGAGGTGGCGCGGGCGCAGGCGACCACCGGCAGCGACGAGGTGGTGGTGGCCAGGACGGCACCCGGCTTGCACACCTTGTCCAGCGTCGCGAACAGCTGCTGCTTGATCTCCAGGTCCTCGGCGACCGCCTCGACGGCCAGATCGACGTCGGCGAAGGCGTCGTAGCCGCCGGCCGGGGTGATCCGCTCCAGGGTCTGCGCGGCGGCCTCGGCGGTCATCCGGCCCTTGTCGACGGACCGGGCGAGCGACTTGCCGATACGGGCCTTCGCCGTCTGCGCCTTCTCCTCGCTGCGGGCGGCCAGGACGACGTCGTAGCCCGCCTTGGCGAACACCTCGGCGATGCCGGAGGCCATGGTGCCGGACCCGGCGACGCCGACGCTGCGGACCTCGCGCCCCGGCGTCCCGGTCCCGCCGGAGACGGGCGTCAGCGCGTCCGGGACGACCGTCGCGCTGCCCGGCGCCTCGTACGTGTAGAAACCGCGGCCCGCCTTACGGCCCGTCAGACCCGCCTCGCTGAGCTGCTTGAGGATCGGGGCGGGGGCGTGCAGCCGGTCGCGGGACTCGGCGTACATGGCCTCGAGGACCGTACGGGCCGTGTCGACGCCGATCAGGTCGAGCAGGGCGAGCGGGCCCATCGGCAGGCCGCAGCCGAGCCGCATCGCGGCGTCGATGTCCTCGCGGGAGGCGTACCGCGCCTCGTACATCGCGGCGGCCTGGTTGAGGTAGCCGAACAGCAGCCCGTCCGCGACGAACCCGGGGCGGTCGCCGACCGCGACGGGCTCCTTGCCGAGGTCGAGGGCGAGGTTGGTGACAGCGGTGACGGCGGCCGGCGCGGTGAGCACCGAGGAGACCACCTCGACCAGCTTCATCGCGGGCGCCGGGTTGAAGAAGTGCAGGCCCAGCACCCGCTCCGGGCGCGCCGACTCGGCGGCGAGCCGGGTCACCGACAGGGCGTTGGTGCCGGTCGCGAGGATCGTGTCCGGCCGCACGATCCCGTCCAGCTCACGGAAGATCGGCTGCTTGATCTCGTACGACTCCGGGGCCACCTCGATCACCAGGTCGGCGTCGGCCGCCGCGCGCAGGTCGGTGGAGGTGCGGACCCGGGCGAGGGCGTCGGCGCGCTCCTCCTCGGTCAGCCGGCCGCGCTGCACGGCGCGGGCGGTGGAGGCCTCCAGGGCGGCGAGCGACCGCGCCGCCTGGGCCTCGCTGATGTCGATGCCGATCACCTCGCGGCCGGCCTTGGCCAGGACCTCGGTGATGCCGGTGCCCATGGTGCCGAGGCCGACGACGGCGATCGTCCGGAGCGGGGACAGAGGGGTGTCGGACAGGGGAGTGGCCATCGCGGGACTCCAGAGAAAGAGGGTGACGACTGGGAACGCCCCCAGGTGCGCCGGAAAGCCTCTGCGAGGCCCGGGCGCACCGGGTGCGGAAGGAGTGCGGGTGTTGCCGGGCTACTGGCGCACACGCCCGGTGCCGCTCGCCGCGGGCGCGCACACGCCCACCGGACGAACGGGAATCCGACCGGCCCTGTCCCGGGACCGGGTCGTACATCGGTACCACGTACCGAACCGACTGCTCTCGCGGTGGCTGCGTCACCAGGCCGCCGCGAGGGATGAGCGAGTGGGTGACTCGCTCGTATGAGCTTAACCGGTGGGTAACGAGCGCGCCAGCCCTCGGCAGTGTGACCTGTTCCGCACGGGTGCGCGCGTCAGGAGCCGCCGTCCGAGGGGTCCTTGCGGCGGAGGTGGAGGAAGAGGGGGACGCCGGCGGCGACCCCGGTCATGCACACACCCGCCAGCGCCAGGAACCCGTTGGCGAGCGGGGAGTGGTCCAGCATCTGGTGGATGCCCAGGGCGACGCAGATGAGCGAAGCGGTGGCCAGCAGGCCGAGGACGGCCCCGAGGGCGAGCGTCCGGCGCGCGGGGCGCACCGCCGGGCTGCCGGACGCCGGGCGTGGTCCCTTCCCGGGGGCGGGGGCGGGGGTGGACACAGGGACAGGGACGGGAACGGGCGCGGGGGTGGTGTCGGATCCGGGTGCGGGTGCGGGTGCGGGTGCGGGTGCGGGTGGGGGTGCGGGGGCGGGTGTGCGGACGGCGCCGGATCCGGGCGTGGCGGCGTCGGGTTCGGGTGCGGGGCCGGGCGCGGGCGTGGTGCGGGACGCGGGGGGCGGGGTGTCCGTGCCGGTGTCCGGTCCGGGCGCGGTGCCGGAGTCCGCCCCGGTGTGCGGGCCGGTCTCGGGTGTCGTACGGGCGTGGGGTATGCCCGCCCTCGTCGCGTTGCTGCATCTCGCGACGGTCTGCCGGGGGGTGCCGTGGGTCGCCATCGTCGTGCTCTCTGTTCTCGCGGCGGGGCGTGGGGGGTGCGGGGGTGCGCCGGAGACCGCCGCTCCCGCGGCCGTGGCCCGTGGGCCGGGGCCGCGGGAGCGGCGGCTCCGTCATGACGTCGGACGGCCGGCGGCTATGCGCCGGCCGACGACGCCACGATGGTCCGCCCGCCCCGGGTGGGCGGGCTCATGGTGTGGTCCGGGTGGCGGGAGCGGCCGTCGTGAGCACGGTGCTCGCGCCCCTCGGTGTCGGCGTGGTCGCCGGTGCGTCCGGCGCCCGGGCCGGTCGTGGGACGGATGCTCTCCCCGTGGAGCAGCCGGTCCAGGACCAGGCGGACGACCGCCCCGCGCGGCAGATGGCGCAGTACGAGCAGCGCGCGTCGCGTGGCGGACGTGCCGTGGCCGGTGTCGAAGTACAGCGGCGACGTCCAGGGAGCGCGGCCGGGATCGCCCCCGGCGGCCCGGCGCCGGATCTCCGCCTCGATGTCCTCGAAGTACCGGGCGTCGTTCTCCCGCCACTCCTCAGGAGTGGGCGGAGCGGCATGATCGATGAGACGCGCCTTGCGGCGGTGAGCCGTCACATGGGTCATTCCTTGTCCTTCCTTCTCTCGATCTCTATGTCGAAGAAGCTCGTCTGCAGCTCCTCCACGGAGACCCCGGCGCGCGTCAGGAGGGATCTGGCCCGTGCCATGAGCTTGCTGGTCCAGCCCTCGGAGCGGTCCAGCAGCCCGGCGGTCCGGACGTTGGTCCAGCCCAGGTGGGCTATGGCCCGGAAGACGGCCCGCTCCTTGCGCGGCAGGTCGTCGACCGCGACCAGCCACGGGAGGAGTTCCTCGTCCAGTTCGCCGAGCCGGGGGCCGTACAGGGAGACGAGCGGGACCAGGTGCACCTCGTACGGGCCGCAACCGTCCCGTACGCGCTTCATCCCGTCGGCCGCGAGCTGCATGCTCGCGTCCATCAGCCGCTCGTACGTCTCCTCGACGCTCGTGCCGGCAGGCAGCCGGGGCAGGGTCACGGTGAAGGCCTCCATGGTGACGGCCGTGATGTTGCAACGCGGGTCGTCGTAGGTCTCGAACGTGTCGAGCCGCACCTGGTGGAACAGACCGCGCATCAGTTCCCCGTAGGAGGACGGATCGAATGGCGGGGGAGAACTCATGTGGTCAAGGCCCTTCGGACAAGACGACGGCGCCGCCGGGCGCCTCGGTGCAGGAGCCCAGCGGCTCCGCATCGACGGCACCCATCATCAGGGAGGAGGCCGTCGACCCTTTCCTGTCGGTTCCAGCGTCCATCTGACGGCTCATTACTTATCAGTAGCAACGCTTTTGATCGTTCCTGCTCGGACCACCGCTCATGGCTGTGGTTACTGCGGAGATGTGCCAACAGCAGGCGCTTCCTGTGCTGTTGGGTGCGTCATCGTACTGACGGGGGCGGTCGGCCCTTTCCGCCTCGAAAATTCACTCGTGCGAACTAATGTGCTTCGAAAATCAGCCGAACATGACCGTCGTTGAACGAAGTTGAGTCTGAAGGTGCTTTCTCTGCTCGTGGTCCATGGCATTGCTGCACGTCGCTGAGGGGGAGGGGATCGCGTGGAGGGGTGCCGCGGCCCTGGAGGGGAACGGGTGCGCATACATCGGAGGCGCATTCGAATCCGTCGCCAGTGCGCTGGTTGTGCTTCCATGCGCCGCTGCGCGCCGCCCGGTCCCCGGGGTGTGTCCCAGCCCCTACCCTCGAGGACATGGACGAAGAGTTGCGATCACTCACGGAGCGCTTACGGCGGGAGTCGGGTGGCACGGCCGCGTTCGAACGGCTCGCGGCCACCGAGGACCGCGACGCACTGGCGGACGTGCTCACCGAGCCGGGGCAGCCGCTGTGGGCCCGGGAGCTGGCCGCCTTCCGGCTGGGGCTCGCGGGGGACCCGCGGGCGTTCGAGGCGCTCGTGCTGCTCCTCAACCACCGCGACCCGCCGCGCTGCGCCTCCGCCGCCCACGCCCTGGCCCGCCTCGGTGATCCCCGCACCGCACGCGCCGCCGCGGCCCTGGCCACCAACGAACTGCGCGTCGCCTACGCCCTGCACCCCGTCCGGCTCCTGGTGCGGCTGCGCGCGCCCGAGGCGGTGCCCGCGCTGATCACCACCCTCCGGCGCCGGCTCACCCCGCACGACCCCTACCGACGGGTGGCCCTGGCCTGCGTGGAGGGGCTCGGCTCGCTCGGCGACGACCGCGCCCGGCCCGTGCTGAACGAGGCCCTCGCGCATCCCGCGCTCGCCGAGGCCGCCGTGCACGCGCTGGCGCGGATTCCCCGCCAGCGGTAGGCGGCCGGCGGGACCGGCGGGCCGTGAGACCGCCCGGCCGCCACGCTGCCGGACCGTCGGTCCGTCACTCCGTCGGCCCGTCACACGGTTCCGGCCGTTGCCTTGCCGGGCCGCCGAACTGTCAGGCCGTCGGACTGTCAGGCCGTCACCAGGACGCTTCCCCGCCGGAACAGCGCTCTGTACGGCTCGCGGTCATGCCCCGAGGACCGCGAACGCCTCGATCTCCATCAGGAACTCCGGGCGGACCAGCGCGGCGACCTGGACGGCCGAGGCGGCCGGGAGGCGGTCGTCGGGTATGTGGGCGGCGCGGGCCGCGCGGATCGCGGGCATGTGGGCCATGTCCGTGACGAAGTAGGTCAGTTTGACGACGTCGTCGAAGCCGGCGCCCGCCGCGGCGAGGCAGCGCCGCAGGTTCTCGAAGACCTGACGGGCCTGCGCCCCCGGGTCCCCCTCGCCGACCAGCGCGCCGTGCTCGTCGAGGGGGAGCTGGCCGGAGATCGCCACGAAACGGCCGGAGCCCATGACCACGTGGGTGTACTGGGCCGCTGGGGCGACCCCGTCGGGGGCGGGAATCCTGGTCGGTTCGCTCATGCGTCCATGGTGGACCACGGGTCCGACAACGCCCCCGACGGGCCCGGCGGCCACCCTCAGCCGCGGAAGCCCAGCAGGCCGTGCAGGGCCGAGCCGCGGGCCGTGCGCGCGGTGGCCTCCGAGGCCGGCGGCTTCGGAGCGGGCTGGGCCTCGCACACCGCGTCGACCGGGCCGGTGCCGCGCGGGACCGTGCCGTCGGTCAGATACGCCGCCAGGTGCTCGTCCAGGCAGCTGTTCCCGCTCAGCGTGACGCCGTGGTTCCCGCCGCCCTGTTCGACCACGAAGCTGGAGCCGCGCAGCAGCGCGTGGACCAGCGCGCCGCCCTCGTACGGGGTGGCCGCGTCGTTCGTCGCCTGGAACAGCAGGGCCGGCGGCAGCGCGTCGTTGGCGATGTTCACCGGGCCCCGCGACCTGGTCGGCCAGAACGCGCACGGTGCGTTGTACCAGGCGTTGTTCCAGGCCATGAACGGCGCCTTCCGGTACGCCGCCCAGTTGTCCGAGCGCCACGTGTCCCAGTCGCGCGGCCAGAGCGCGTCACGGCACTGCACCGAGGTGTAGACGCTGTAGCCGTTGTCCCCCGAGGCGTCCACGGCGGCGTAGTCCTCGTAGGCCCGCACCAGCGGATCGGCCTTCCCGTCGTTCACGTACGCCGCGAACGCCTTGGCGAGATGGGGCCAGTAGCCGTCGTAGTAGCCGCCGGGCAGGAAGGTGTCCTCCAGTTCCGCGGCGCCCACCTTGCCGCCGGCCGGCTTCCTGGCGAGCGCCGCCCGCATCGCGTACCACGCGGCCTCGACCTTCTCCGGGTCGCTGCCGAGCCGGTACGTCTTGTCGTACTTGGCGATCCACGCCATCAGAGCGCGGTGGCGGTCGTTGAAGGCGACGTCCTGCGTGAGGTTGGCGTCGTACCAGACGCCCGTGGGGTCGACGATCGAGTCCAGGACCAGGCGCCGTACCCGCTGCGGGTACAGCTTGGCGTAGACCGCGCCGAGGTAGGTGCCGTACGAGTAGCCGAAGTAGTTCAGCCTGGGCGCGCCGGTGGCGGCGCGGATCGCGTCCATGTCGCGTACCGCGCTGACCGTGTCGATGAACGGCAGCACGCGCGCGTACTTCTTGCCGCACGCCTCGGCGAAGGACCGGGCCCGCTCCAGGTTCGCCTTCTCGGTCGCCTCGGTGGCCGGCACGGAGTCCGGGCGCACGGGCCCGAAGTGGCCGGGCCTGCAGTCCAGGGCCGGGGTGCTTCTGCCCACCCCGCGCGGGTCGAAGCCGATGACGTCGTACTGGGCGGCCACCGCCTTCGGCAGCGACGACGCGACGAATCCGGCGAGGGACAGTCCCCGGCCGCCGGGCCCGCCGGGGTTGACCAGCAGCGGCCCCTGGTAGGTCCGCGCGGTGTGCGGGACGCGCGACAGCGCCAGGGTGATCTGCTCCCCGCCCGGGGTGTCGTGGTCCAGCGGCACCTTCAGGGACGCGCACTGGAGCGTCGGCTGGTCGGTGGTGGCGCACTTCTTCCAGTCGAGCTTCGCCGTCGCGGCGGCCGCGGCCGCCGGGGTCGCGGGCGCGGGGGTCGCGCCCGCCGGTACGGCCGTGACGGTCCCGGCCAGGACGACGGCGGTGGCGCACAGCACGGCTGCGCGTGGGTTCAAGGAGTCCTCCCAGGACGGAGGGGGCCGGAGGTGGCCGGGCCGCGTGGCTCACGGCCCTCGCGGCATCGTCCCGGAAAGATCGTCCGGACATTCCTGTTGCGGTGAGAGTTGACCCGATCGGGCGCCGGATGCGCTCGAACGCGCTCAGATCAGGGTGAGCTGGGTCGGCCCGGACGGGGCGGGTTCCTCCGCCCGCTCCGCCGGCCGGATCCGGCGCGGCGTCCCCGCGTGCGCGGGCCCGATGCCGTACTCCTGCGCCAGTTCGTGCACCTGACGGGTGATCCGGCGCTGGTACCACTTGGGGGCGTAGGAGCCGTCCGCGTACAGCCGCTCGTAACGGCGCACCAGGTGCGGGTGGTGCTGTCCCAGCCAGGCCGTGAACCACTCGCGGGCCCCGGGGCGCAGATGCAGCACGAGCGGGGTGACGGACGTGGCCCCCGCCGCCGCTATGGCCCGCACGGTCGCCCGCAGCTGGGCCGGTTCGTCGGAGAGGAACGGGATCACCGGCGCCATCAGCACGCCGACGCCGACGCCCTGCCCGGTGAGGGTCCGTACGACGTCCAGGCGCCGCTCGGGGGACGGGGTGCCCGGCTCCACGGTGCGCCACAGCGCGGTGTCGGTGAAGCCGACCGAGACGGAGATCCCGACGTCGGTCACCTGGGCGGCCTGCTTCAGCAGGTCGAGGTCGCGCAGGATCAGGGTGCCCTTGGTCAGGATGGAGAAGGGATTGGCCCGGTCGCGCAGGGCGGACAGGATGCCCGGCATCAGCCGGTAGCGGCCCTCCGCGCGCTGGTAGCAGTCGACGTTCGTGCCCATCGCCACGTGATCGCCGTGCCAGCGCGGCGAGGCGAGCTGGCGGCGCAGCACCTCGGGTGCGTTCACCTTGACCACGATCTGGGTGTCGAAGCCGATCCCGGTGTCGAGGTCCAGATAGCCGTGGGTCTTGCGGGCGAAGCAGTACACGCACGCGTGCGTGCAGCCACGGTAGGGGTTCACCGTCCATTCGAACGGCATCCGGGAGGCGCCCGGCACCCGGTTGAGGACCGAGCGGGCCCGGACCTCGTGGAAGGTGATCCCGGCGAACTCCGGCGTGTCGAACGTCCGGGTCGTGACCGCGTCCGCGCCGAACAGGGCGGCGTCCGACGCCCGGTCGTGGCGGGACTCCAGGGCGAGGTTCTCCCAGCGCATGACGCCTCCTCGGTAGCACTGAGCCCCACAATAGAACATGTGTTCCCATGATCGTGCGGGTGCGTCTCTGCCTCGGCGTTTCGAGCGCCTTCCGGCCGCTTCCGCGCCCCCGATTTGGGCGGCCGTGGAGCGGGGTGGTTGGCTTGCCTCGCCCGAGCACACCCTGAGCAACCCCGAGCAACACGGACCTGGAGGAACTTCATGGCGCAGGTCGAGGCCACCACCGAGCGGGTCGTCGCTGCGGACCCCGACAAGGTGTTCGACACGCTCGCCGACTACAGCGGCACGCGCGCGAGCCTGCTGCCCGAGCACTTCAGCGAGTACGAGGTGCGCGAGGGCGGCGACGGCGAGGGCACCCTCGTCCACTGGAAGCTCCAGGCCACCAGCAAGCGCGTCCGCGACTGTCTCCTGGAGGTCACCGAGCCGACCGACGGCGAACTGGTCGAGAAGGACCGCAACTCCTCGATGGTCACCGTCTGGCGCGTCACCCCGGCCGGCGAGGGCGCGTCCCGTGTCGTCGTCACCACCACCTGGCAGGGCGCCGGCGGCATCGGCGGCTTCTTCGAGAGGACCTTCGCCCCCAAGGGCCTCGGCCGTATCTACGACGCGATCCTCGACAAGCTCGCCGCCGAGGTCGAGAAGTAGTCCCGGTGGCCTGACCTCCGGGTCCGCCGGCCCCCTTCACCTGTCCGCGTGGCTCCCCCCGACGACCGGTACGGCGCCGCCACTCGTCGCGTCCGCCCGTGTCTCCCGCTTCCCGCGGGGAGCGCGCGGCAGGTGCGACGAGGGCGACGCGCAGCCCGGCCACGAGGGCCGGGAAGCCATCGCGGCGCACGGCGTACCCCGGAGCGCGCCGGTGAAACCAATTCCAGGATTGCCGCACATCCCGAGCGGTACGCGCCGTACGGTTGGTGCTGCGGACAGATCTTGCACAGCTCTGGGGAGAGAGGGCCTGGGCCATGGACCGTGGCACCGACAGGGACGCACCTCCCGGCCGCGGAGCGGGCAGTGGGGCGGCGGACGCCGGCGCCGGGCGCATGCCGCTGGCCGTGGTCGTCGTCGACCGCGACGGCCTCGTCTCCCACTGGAGCACCGGCGCACGCCGGCTCTTCGGCGTCGCCAAGGAGGAGGCGATCGGCGCACCCGCCATCGACCTGCTCCCCGTCTCCGGCGCCCTCCCCGAGCCCGACGACGACCTTCCGCACGGCTCGTACGGGGAGTTCGGGGCCTACGACGGACTGGGCCCCGGTCTGGAGTCCTCCCTCGACCGCGGACTGAGCTACCCGGCCGCGGGACGCGCCCGCCTCACCGTGCCGGACCGGGACCGCCACCGGGTCGACGTCCTGTGGTGGGCCTACCCCCTCGTCGGACCGGGCCCTGAGCGGCTGCTCGTCCTCGCCGCCGACGCCGCCACCCTGCACCGGGAACAGCCGGCGACATCCCCGGACCCGCTCGCCGTCGAGCGCATCGCGCCCGGCTTCGCCCTGCACACCGACTTCCCCGGCGCCGAGGAACTGGCCCGCAGACTGCCCGAGATCCTGCCCAGCATGAGCGTCGGCGAGAGCGCCCGCATCGTCGCCCAGGTCCTCGAACTCGGCTACCCCGTGCTGGAGTTCAGCCAGAACGACCGGGTGCCGGTCACCCCCGACTGGGGTGTGGCCCGGCGCGTCGAGCGCAAGGCCCGTCGTGAGCGGGCCGTCCGCGCCGCCGCCGAGGGACTGCCCGTCACACCGGAGCTCGCCGACGAACGCGAGGACCTCGAGTACGCCGCCGTGCGCGAGCGCCTGGAGTTCCTCAACGAGGTCAGCGGAAGGATCGGCACCTCCCTGGACCTCTCCCGCACGATCACCGAGGTCAGCAAGGCCGTCGTCCCCCGCTTCACCGACGTCGCCGGCACCTATCTGCGCGAACAGGTCGTCGCCGGCGAGGGATTCGCGGAGGGCGTGCCCGACACCACGACCATGTGGCACCGGGTGGCGGTCGAGCACACCGACGAACCCGGCCGCTGGGACGACGTCGTCCCGGTCGGCGAGGCCATGCCCTTTCCGGCCCACACCCCGTTCTTCCAGTGCATGACCACCGGCGAACCCGTCCTCGTGCCGCGCATCAGCGAGCAGATGGGCCACGCCATCGCCTCGCAGTTCGAGAAACGCGACATCCGGCCCCTCATCACCGGCCGCTCCATGCTCGTCGTCCCGCTGAAGGCCCGGAACGTCGTCCTCGGCTTCATGATCCTGCTGCGCCACCCCGAGCGCGCCGAGTTCAACGACATGGACCGGGTCACCGGAGCCGAACTCGCCGCCCGCGCCGGCCTCGTGCTCGACAACGCGCGCATGTACACCTACCAGGAGAGCGTCGCCGAGACCCTCCAGGACAGCATGCTGCCGCACATCCCGCCGCGCATGGCGGGCTGCGACATCGCCACCCGCTACCTGCCCGGCACCCTGCTCGGGCGGGTCGGCGGCGACTGGTTCGACTCCGTGAAACTCCCCGGCGCACGCACCGCCCTCGTCGTCGGCGACGTCATGGGCCACGGCCTCAACTCGGCCGCGATGATGGGCCAGTTGAGAACGGCCGTGCAGACCATGGCCGCCCTCGACCTGCCGCCCGCCCAACTCCTGCGCAACCTCGACGACCTGGCGCAACGGCTCGGCGACACCTACCTCGCCACCTGCCTGTACGCCGTCTACGACCCCATCGCGAGCGAACTCCACCTCGCCAACGCGGGCCACATCCCGCCGGTGCTGGTCCGCGCCGTCGACGGCCGCAGCGAACTGCTCGACCTGCCCACCGGGGCGCCCATCGGAGTGGGCGGGGTGCCCTTCGAGGCGGTACGCGTACGCGTGGAACCCGGCGACCGGCTGGTGATGTGCACCGACGGCCTGGTGGAGGTGCGCGGCGAGGACATCGGCGCGGGCCTGGCGACCCTGTGCGAGTCCGCCGCGCACCCGGCCGCCTCCATGGACGACGCCTGTGACACCATCATCCGCGCCCTCGCCGCGACGTTCTCGAAGGCGGGCCGCGGTGGCCGCAAGGACGACGTGGCCCTGCTCATGGCCCGCCTCAACGGCATCGAACCCGACGACGTGGCCGAGTGGCGCTTCCGTCTCGACCCGGCCGAGGCCGCCCGGGCCCGCGCGGCGGTCCGCGAACAACTCCACGACTGGGGCCTGGCGAAACTCGCCCACACCGCCGAACTGATGGTGAGCGAAATCGTCACCAACGCCCTGCGGCACTCCCACCGGCAGCCCGTCACCCTGCGGCTGGTGCGCGGGGAGACACTGCTGTGCGAGGTGGACGACGACGACCACGAACTGCCGACCCTGCTGAGCGCCGGGCCCGAGGACGAGAGCGGGCGGGGCCTGCGGGTGGTGAGCACGCTGGCCAGGGAGTGGGGGACCAGCCGCACGGGCGCCGGGAAGTCGGTGTGGTTCGAGCTCACGCTGCCACGGCGCTGAGCGGCCTCGAAGAGCCTCACGGACAGCGGTTCCCGCACCCACCCGGGCCGTGCGGGGCGCACAACGGCGTACGGTTCCGGAACGAGGCGTGAAGGAAGACGCACCGCGCTTGTAGCGGCGCCGTGGGAGCGATAGACCGTACTCGCCCGTCACTTACGGCGGATCGGCCTCGCACCCCGGGGAGCTGTGCATGAGCGTGACGATGCGGTACCGAGAAGCCTGGGAGGGCTTCTGGCGGGAGGCCCCCGACGACCCGGGCGCGGTCTTCTGGGACGCCGATCCCAAGGTCACCGCCGCCCGCCACCTCGCCCTCTTCGAGCCCCGTCTCGCCGACGCCGGGCTGCCCCTAGTCGACCTCGGCTGCGGCAACGGCACCCAGACCCGGTTCCTCGCCGACCGCTTCCGGCAGGTCGTCGGCGTCGACCTGGCCGCCGCCGCACTCGACCACGCCCGGCGCGCCGACCCCGCCGGACAGGCGACGTACCGGCTGCTGGACGCGGCCGAGCGGGGCGCCGCCGAGACCCTGCACGCCGAACTCGGGGACGCCAACGTCTACATGCGGGGCGTCCTGCACCAGTGCGAGCCCGCCGACCGGCAGCCGCTGGTCGACGGGATCGCCGAGCTGCTCGGCGAGCGGGGCCGGGTCTTCCTCGTCGAACTGTCCGAGGCCGCCCGTCCCGTCCTCGGCGGTCTGGCCCAGGGCCCGGCCGGTCCGCCCCCGAAACTCGCGCCGATCTTCCGCCACGGCATAGCCCCCGGCGAGGTCGCCGACGACGCCGTGCCGGGCCTCCTCCGTGCGGCGGGGCTCACCGTCCTCGCGAGCGGTGAACTCCCGCTCATCACCACCGAGTCCGCGCCGGACGGCACCCGGATCGAACTGCCGTCGAAGTGGCTGGTGGCGGGGCGGCCCGGCTGACCTCGGAGCACATCAGGCGATGAGCCGCCGCGCCGAGTCCACCTCGAACCAGACGGCGCCCACCGGCGGGCCGGCCGCGCGGACGCCGGGCGACGGGGCGACGGGGTGACGGGGCGACGGGGGGCGATGAGTCTCCGGGACTCCGGAACGACGGGGCGGCCGTGCCGCGAGTGTCGGTCGCGCCGGAGAACGCCGGGCCGTCGCTGGTGAGCCCGGACAGCCGACGCGCGGGCGCCCGCGTCACCCGCGTCACCCGCGCCACCCGCGACGACCTGGGAGCCGGCGACGAGGCGGACCGGATGGTACGGCGGCCATGGTGGGCGGGCGCGCGCCGAGCGGAAGCGGGGCGCACGCCGGGCGCAGGCCGGGTTCTCGGCGGCGTGCCCGGCGGCGGCCTGCCCAGGCACTCGTGCCGCCGCCCTCCGGCGCGGCCGTCGGCCTCACGGGTCCGGCAAGCCGTGCGCAGCCCTGGGCGGACCGGGCCCGGAGGCGCATACGATCAGCAGGAGACGCCGCCCGCGCGTCCGCCGCAGGGCGGGAGCAGCCTCGTCGAGCCGGTCCAGCGGCACCGCGAGTTCGCCTCCGGGACCAGGTCACGGAACAGAACGCCTCTCCGGGTTGTTCTCTCGCAAGGGTACGATACCCGTGGGGGTATGAAAGAGGAGGAAGTGTGCAACTCGACATGTCGGCCGAGGAGCTGAAGTCGGCGCTCAACCGGCTGCGGCGCGCTCAGGGCCAGCTCGCGGGCGTGATCCGGATGATCGAGGAGGGCCGGGACTGCGAGGACGTGGTCACCCAGCTCGCGGCGGTCTCCCGGGCCCTGGACCGGGCCGGTTTCGCGATCATCGCGACCGGGCTGGAGCAGTGCATGACCAGCGAGGACCCGGAGGTCCGGGACTCCGCGCAGATGCGCGGCCGCCTGGAGAAGCTGTTCCTGTCGCTGGCCTGACCCGGGCCCGACCTGCCCGCCGGTGGCGGGCCCACCCGCAGCGGTGCACCGGGGGTCTTCGGTGCGCGGCCGCCAGGGGCCCGGGTCGCCGGCGCTGTGGGTACGCTCTGGCCGCCCATCCCGTCCGGCAGCCGGGACAGGGGCGCTTCGCCGCCGCGGCCACCGGCCGGGCCGACCTCGTCGCCCCCCGCACACCGGCCCCGGCGCGCTGTACCCCCCGCTCCCCGGGCAACCGTGAGGGGGCCCGTTAGGCTCGAAAATCTCCTGGAGACGCCGGAGAGACCGGAGTCGGACAGAACGGGGCCCGGACGTGAAGATTCTGATCAGCGCCGACATGGAGGGCGCCACCGGCGTCACCTGGCCGGCCGACGTGCTGCCGGGGACCCCGCAGTGGGAACGCTGCCGGTCGATGTTCACCTCGGACGTCAACGCGGCCGTGCACGGCTTCTTCGCCGGCGGCGCCGACGAGGTGCTGATCAACGAGGCCCACTGGACCATGCGCAACCTCCTCCTCGAACGGCTCGACGAACGGGCCGAGATGCTCACCGGCCGGCACAAGTCCCTCTCCATGGTGGAAGGCGTGCAGTACGGCGACGTGGACGGCATCGCCTTCGTCGGCTACCACGCCGGCGCCGGAATGGAAGGCGTCCTCGCCCACACCTACCTCGCCAACTCCATCACCGGCGTCTGGCTGGACGACGTCCGCGCCAGCGAGGGCCTGCTCAACGCGCACGTGGCCGCCGAGTACGGCGTCCCGGTCGTTCTCGTCACCGGCGACGACGTGGCCTGCGAGGACGCCCTCGGCTACGCGCCCGAGGCGCTGAAGGTCGCCGTCAAGGACCACGTCTCCCGGTACGCCGCCGTCTGCCGTACACCCGCCCGCACCGCCGCCGACATCCGGGCGGCCGCGCAGGAGGCGGCCTCCCTCGCGGTGCGCCGGGACCCCGTCCACGGCGGACCGCACACGGTCGCCGTCGAGTTCGACGCCGAGCACCTCGCGATGGCCGCCACCGTCGTACCCGGCGTGGCGCGCACCGGCGAACGTAGGATCGTCTACACCAGCGGCACGATGTACGAGGGCATCCGTACCTTCAAAGCGGTCACCACCGTCGTCTCGGCCGCGATCGAGGAGCAGTACGGCTGAACGGCGGGACCGGGAAACAGGACCGGGACGCCGGGCGGAACGGCCGGGAAGAGGAGAGGGATGGCTGACGCGCAGGCACGGGACGAGGTCGTCCGCTTCACCTCCGACCTCATCCGGATCGACACCACCAACCGGGGCGGCGGCGACTGCCGGGAGCGGCCCGCCGCCGAGTACGCGGCCGCGCGACTGGCCGACGCGGGCATCGAACCGGCCCTCCTGGAACGCACCCCCGGACGCACCAACGTCGTCGCCCGCATCCCGGGCACCGACCCGTCCGCGGACGCGCTGCTCCTCCACGGCCACCTGGACGTCGTCCCCGCCGAGGCCGCCGACTGGACCGTGCACCCCTTCTCCGGGGAGATCCGCGACGGAGTGGTGTGGGGACGCGGCGCCGTCGACATGAAGAACATGGACGCGATGATCCTGGCCGTGGTGCGCGCCTGGGCGCGGCAGGGCGTACGGCCCCGCCGCGACCTCGTCCTCGCCTTCACCGCCGACGAGGAGGCCAGCGCCGAGGACGGCGCCGGGTTCCTCGCCGACCGGCACGCCGCACTGTTCGAGGGGTGCACGGAAGCCGTCGGCGAGTCCGGGGCGTTCACCTTCCACGACGGCGCCGGCCGCGAGATCTACCCGATCGCCGCGGGGGAGCGCGGCACCGGCTGGCTCAGGCTCACCGCGCGCGGGCGCGCCGGACACGGCTCCAAGGTCAACCGGGACAACGCCGTCACCCGGCTGGCCGCCGCCGTCGCCCGGATCGGTGAACACGAGTGGCCGCTCCGCCTCACCCCGACCGTCCGCGCCGCCCTCACCGAACTCGCCGCCCTCTACGGCATCGAGCCCGTACTCGACGACCCCGACGCCGTGGACACCCTGCTGAAGAAGCTCGGCCCGGCGGCCTCCCTCGTCGAGGCGACGGTCCGCAACAGCGCCAACCCGACCATGCTGGAAGCCGGTTACAAGCTCAACGTCATCCCCGGCGAGGCCGTCGCCCACGTCGACGGACGGTATCTCTGGGGCACCGAGGACGAGTTCCGCGCGACCCTCGACGAACTCACCGGCCCCGACGTGAACTGGGAGTTCCGCCACCACTCGGTCGCCCTCCAGGCGCCGGTGGACACCCCGCTGTACGCCCGTATGCGGGCCGCCGTCGAGGAGTTCGCACCCGAGGGGCACGTCGTGCCGTACTGCATGTCCGGCGGCACCGACGCCAAGCAGTTCTCCCGCCTCGGCATCACCGCCTACGGCTTCGCACCGCTGAAGCTGCCCGAGGGCTTCGACTACCAGGCCCTCTTCCACGGCGTCGACGAACGCGTCCCCGTCGAAGCCCTGCACTTCGGCGTCGACGTCCTCGACCGCTTCCTGCGCACGGCCTAGACGAGCGGGGAGAACGTGCAGATCCTGCCGTACGGTTCCTGGCCCTCACCCCTCGACGCGCACCTCGCCGCCACGCACGACGGACGGCCCGAGTACGTCGGCTTCGTCGGCGACGAGGTGTGGTGGACCGCGCCCCGCCCCACCGAGGAGGGCCGGCGCACCCTGGTGCGACGGCATCCGGACGGCACCCAGGAGTCGTTCCTCCCGCCCCCGTGGAACGTGCGCAGCCGGGTCGTCGAGTACGGCGGACAGCCGTGGGTGGGAGCCGCGTTGGAGGACGGCCCCCTGGTCGTGTTCGTGCACTTCGACGACCAGCGGCTGTACGCCTGCGAGTCCGGCTCCGCCCCCCGGCCCCTGACCCCCGTCTCCACGCTCGGCGGCGGACTGCGCTGGGCGGAGCCGCAGTTGCTGCTCGACCGGGGGGAAGTCTGGTGCGTCCTGGAGGAGTTCACCGGCACCGGCCCCACTGACGTGCGCCGGGTCCTGGCCGCCGTACCCCTGGACGGCTCGGCCGCCGACGACCGGAGCGCCGTACGCGAACTCACCGACGGCCGGCACCGATTCCTCACCGGAGCGCGTCTCTCGCCCGACGGCCGCCGGGCCGCCTGGCTGGCCTGGGACCACCCCCGGATGCCGTGGGACGGCACGGAGGTGCTCGTCGCCGACGTCTCGCCGGACGGGACGCTGAGCGGCGCGCGGGTGGTGGCCGGCGGGCCGGAGGAGTCGATCGCGCAGGTGGACTGGCAGCGGTCGGCGCGCGGCGGTATGCAATACGCGGACGACGGTAGGCGGTACGCGGGCGACGACAGCCGGTACGCGGACGATCGTATGCGGTCCGCGGACGGTCGTATGCGGTCGCCGAGTGAGGGTATGCAGTCCACCGTCGGCGACGCGCAGTCCGCTGACGACCGTATGCGGTCCACCGTGAACGGCCCACACCTCCCCGCCGACCGTCTTCTGTATACAAGCGACCGCACCGGCTGGTGGAACCTCTACCGCGACCACGAGCCCGTCTGCCCCCGTGAGGAGGAGTTCGGCGGCGCCCTGTGGAAGCTCGGGCACCGCTGGTTCGCGCCGCTGGACAACGGGCTCGTCGCGGTCGTGCACGGCCGGGGCGCCACCGCGCTCGGGATCCTCGATCCGGAGACCGGGGAGCTGGTCGACGCGGCCGGGCCGTGGACGGAGTTCGCGTCCACCCTGGCCGTGCGGGGGGACCGGGTGGTCGCCGTCGCGGCCAGTCCGCGCAGCGCCTACGAGGTGGTGGAGCTGGACGCCCGCACCGGCCGGGCCCGGGTGATCGGGGCCGCGCACGACGACGCGGTGGACCCGGCGTACTATCCGGAGCCGCAGATCCGCACCTTCGCCGGACCCGACGGGCGCGACATCCACGCGCACGTCTACCCGCCCCACCATCCGGCCTGCGCGGCCCCCGGGCACGAACTGCCGCCCTACGTCGTGTGGGCGCACGGCGGCCCCACCGACCGGGCGCCGCTCGTGCTGGACCTGGAGATCGCCTACTTCACCTCCCGGGGCATCGGTGTCGCCGAGGTCAACTACGGGGGGTCGACCGGATACGGGCGGGAGTACCGGGAGCGGCTGCGCGAGCAGTGGGGGGTGGTCGACGTCGAGGACTGCGCGGCCGTCGCCCGTGCCCTCGCCGACGAGGGGACCGCCGACCGCGGCCGACTGGCGATCCGGGGCGGCAGCGCGGGCGGCTGGACCGCCGCCGCCTCGCTGACCGGCACCGACGTGTACGCCTGCGGCACGATCCGCTACCCCGTGCTGGACCTGCTGGGCTGGGCGACCGGCGAGACGCACGACCTGGAGTCGCGCTACCTGGACACGCTGGTCGGGCCGCTCGCGGAGGTGCCCGCCCGGTACGCGGAGCGCTCGCCGCTGGAGCACGCCGAGCGCATCGCCGTACCGTTTCTGCTGCTCCAGGGCCTGGACGACGTGATCTGTCCGCCCGCGCAGTGCGAGCGGTTCCTGGCCCGGCTGGCGGGGCGGAGGGTCCGGGCGCCCCACGCCTATCTCGCGTTCGAGGGGGAGGGGCACGGGTTCCGGCGGGCGGAGACGACGGTGCGCGCGCTGGAGGCGGAGCTGTCGCTGTACGCTCAGGTGTTCGGGCTGCGTCCGCCCGGTATCCCCACCCTGGAGCTCGTGCAGTGAAGGACCTCGTCCGGCCGTCCCGGCTGGCCCCCGGCGCCCGCGTCGCCGTCGTCGCCCCCAGCGGACCCGTGGCGGAGGAGCGGCTGCAGGCCGGGCTCGACCTGCTGCGCGGCTGGGACCTCGACCCGGTGGCCGCGCCCCACGTCCTGGACCGGCACCCCGGCCTCGGCCACCTCGCGGGCACGGACGCCGACCGGGCCGCCGACCTCCAGCGCGCCTGGTGCGACCCCGCGGTCGACGCCGTGCTGTGCGCCCGCGGCGGATACGGCGCCCAGCGCGTGGTCGACCTGCTCGACTGGGAGGCGATGCGGGCGGCCGGACCGAAGGTGTTCGTCGGCTTCAGCGACAACACCACGCTCCACGAGGCGTTCGCCGTGCGCCTCGGCCTGGTCACGCTCTACGGACCGGTGGCCGCCGGCATCGACTTCGTCAAGAACGCCCGCGCCCAGGAACACCTCAGGGCCACCCTCTTCACCCCCGAGACCGTCCGCACCCTCGGCTCCCCGACCCCGGCACCGGCCCTCGCCCCGGGCCGTGCGCGGGGCGTCACCCTCGGCGGCTGTCTGACCCTCCTCACCACCGGACACGGCACCCCGCACACCCGGCCCGGCGCGCGCGGCGGGCTGCTGATGATCGAGGACGTGGGGGAGCGGCCGTACGCCGTGGACCGTGCCCTCACCCAGCTCCTGCGCACCGGCTGGCTGGACGGCGTCGCCGGGATCGCGCTCGGGTCCTGGGAGCGCTGCGGACCCTACGAGGAGCTGCGGCCGGTGTTCGCCGACCGGCTCGGCGGCCTCGGCGTGCCGGTCGTCGAGGAACTCGGGTTCGGCCACTGCGAGGGCGCGCTGACCGTGCCCTTCGGGGTGAACGCCGAACTCGACGCGGACGCGGGCACGCTGACCCTGGACGAGCCCGCCCTGCGCTGACGTGCGGGACAGCGGTTCACGGCCCACCCTGGACGTATGAGCCCGAAGACCTCGAAGTACTCGACGACCTCCGGGACCCGCCACCGGTCCGGTGGCTGGCGCGAGGCGATGACGCCCGGCCGGATCGTCGTCCTGGTGCTCGCCGCGCTCGCCCTGGTCTTCATCTTCGAGAACACCCAGGAGACCGAGATCAGGCTGCTGATCCCCGTGGTGACCATGCCGCTGTGGGCGGCCCTGCTCGCCACCGGGCTCGTCGGCGCGCTGTGCGGAGCCTATTTCGTGGGCCGCCGTCGCTGACCGGCCGTAGGCTGGCCGGATGCCGCACTCCGCCTCCCGCTACCTCGCCGAGGGCCCTCGCGTCGGGATACGTCACTTCACGTACGCGGACGGGGCCGAGTTCACCGCCCGGGTCCGCGAGAGCAAGGACCTGCACCACCCGTGGCTGTTCCCGCCGGCCACCCCCGAGGCGTACACCGCCTACGCGGGACGGCTGATCGAGGACCCCGCCAAAGCCGGGTTCCTGGTCTGCGAGAAGGAGCGCGGGGCCGCCCTCGCGGGGTTCATCAACATCAACAACATCGTCCAGGGCGGCTTCCAGTGCGGCGCGCTGGGCTACGGCGCCTTCGCGCACGCGGCCGGCCGCGGACTGATGCGCGAGGGCCTCGACCTCGTCGTGGGGTACGCGTTCGGGCCGATGCGGCTGCACCGGCTGGAGATCAACGTGCAGCCCGGGAACGCGGCGTCGATCGCCCTCGCCCGGGCCTGCGGGTTCCGGCTGGAGGGCTTCTCCCCGAAGATGATCCACATCGACGGGGAGTGGCGCGACCACGAGCGGTGGGCGATCACCGCCGAGCTGCGGACTTCCGGTTGATCTTCATGGTGTCGAGGTCCGTCACGGTCGACTTCAGCCCGGTGAAGCCGTAGCCCCGCTCCCGCAGCGCCGTCTCCGCGCGCTCCTCCGCGAGCGCGCCCGCCATCTCCTCGCCGTCCGCCGCGTCCGACACCACCACATAGCGCATCGAGAAGTGCTTCAGCGGGCGCGGCTCGTACGACAGCGTGCCCTCCTCGGTGAAGCGCATGCTGGTCAGGCCGTGGCCGTCGGCCTCGGCGAGCAGCCGGGCCCGGGCCTCGTCGGTGAGGCCGTCCCAGGTACCCCGGACGATCACCCGGTAGGTGTGCCGCTCGCTCACGTTCGCTCCTCGCTCGACCCGTCGGACGGTCGAGGGTACGTCGGCGGGGGCGCGGCGCACACGGAATTCCGTGGTGCGCGACGCCCCTCGACCCCGGGCCCCGCACCCGCCCGCGCCGGGCGCGGTCCCGGCGGGAACCAGGCCCTAAGCGGTGTCCTCGGCGGGGCGGCGGTCCACGTACTCGTACACCGAGCCGTCCGGGTGACGGGCGATCAGGTTGCGGCCCGCCGGGGTCGCCACCGGGCCCGCGACGACGTCCGCGCCGAGCTCGGTAAGGGTCTTGTGGGCCTCGTCGACGTCGGCCACGGCGATCGTCGCGGCCACCTTGCGCAGCACCTCCAGCTCCGCCTCGGGCCCGCTCATCAGGAGGAAGCAGCCGACCGCGGCCACTTCCACACCGCCGCGTCCGAAGCGGAGTGCTCTGGTGCCCGCGAGCCGCTCGTAGAAGGAGACCGAGGCCTCCAGATCGTCGACACACACCCGCAGCGTGGCTCCCAGAATGTCCATGGCCGCGAGCCTAGTTGGGCCGGCCGGAGGGTGGCGATCCCCTCACCCGATCCCCTTCGCGCCCTCTCGCCCTCCGTCCGTCGCCCCTCCGCCGGGCGCCCGTCGGCCCCGGCGTTACGGGCCCGCGACGGCGGGTACCCGGCCGCCATGGAGCGCATGGATCATCTGGAGCATCTGGACAAGCACCTCGTCGAAGAGCTGGCGCAGGTGGCGCGCAAGACGATCCGCGACGAGCTGCGGGAGCAGACCCGCAGGCAGCGCCGCAAGGCCACGCTGTACGCGGCGTCCGGCGCGGTCGCCCTCTACGCGGGCGCGGCCCTCGCGGTCGCCCTGGGCCTCGCCCTCGACATCGGTCTGCCCGGCTGGGCCGCCGCACTGATCACCGCGGCGATCCTGGGCGCCGTGGCGTACGCGCTGCGGGGCGCCGCCCGGCCGCACGGGCCCGCCCGGCCCGGCGGCGAGGCAGGGCTGAGCCACGCCGCACAGCAGGCGGGACACGGCCCCGTCGCCGGCGGACTGCCGCCGGCCGGGCCCGCAGCCGGTGTCGGCTCGCCGTACCCGCCGATGCCGCCCACCGCGCCCACCACGCCTCCCGCGCCCGGCGTGCCCGGCGCGCGGGGGCCGGAAGCGGGTACGGCGCGGGGTGACGACATCGACCCCGAGATCCCGCACCACCGGGCGTGATGCGTGATGCGCACGCTTCGGGGACCGGGCCGGGCCGTGGTGGTGACCGGCGCCAGCGCGGGCGTCGGCCGTGCCACGGCCCTGGCCTTCGCCGCGCGCGGCGACCGGGTCGCCCTCCTCGCCCGGGGACGTGAGGGGCTCGCCGCGGCCGCGGACGAGGTGCAGCGCGCGGGCGGCGAGGCTCTCGTCGTGAGCGTCGACATGGCCGACGCCAAGGCCGTCGAGGACGCGGCGCAGAAGGTCGCCGACGCGTTCGGCCGCATCGACGTGTGGGTCAACAACGCCTTCGCCGGCGTCTTCGCGCCCTTCACCGAGATCACCCCCGACGAGTTCCGCCGCGTCACCGAAGTGACGTACCTGGGCTATGTGTCCGGCACCCGGGCCGCCCTGCGGCACATGCTGCCGCGCGACCGCGGCACGATCGTCCAGGTCGGCTCCGCGCTCGCCTACCGGGGCGTGCCGTTGCAGTCGGCGTACTGCGGCGCCAAGCACGCGATCCAGGGGTTCAACGAGTCCCTGCGGTGCGAACTGCTGCACACGGGCAGCCGGGTCCGTACGACGATGGTGCAGCTGCCCGCGGTGAACACCCCGCAGTTCGACTGGGTGGCGGACCGGATGCCGGGGCGGGCCCGGCCGGTGGCCCCGGTGTACCAGCCGGAGGTCGCGGCAAGGGCGATCGTGCACGCGGCCGGCCACGCCCGCCGGCGGGAGTACTGGGTGGGAGGCTCCACGGCGGCGACCCTGATCGCCAACGCGGTGGTTCCGGGGTTCCTGGACCGGTATCTCGCCCGGACCGGCTTCGACGCCCAGCAGCAGGGCGAGCGGGACGGCGGCCCGGGCAATCTGTGGAGCCCCGCCGACGGCCCGCCCGGGCACGACTTCGGCGCGCACGGCCGGTTCGACGCGGAGTCGACGGACACCAGCGTGCAGGAGTGGGTCTCGCGGAACCGGGCGCGGATGGGGGTCGGCCTGCTGGCCGGCGGGCTGGGCGCCGCGGTCACCGCCGGGCTGCGCCGCAGGTCGCACGCCTGACCGGGGCCCGGCCGGGCGGCGGCCCGGCGCAGACCGGGCGTCGGGCGTCGGCGCACACCACCCGGTGGCACCCGGTACCGCTCCAGCCCGGGCGCACCGCGGTCAGCCCCGGTCGAGCCGGGGCAGCACCTTCGTGCGGTAGAAGTCGAAGAAGCCGCGCTGGTCGGGGCCGATCTGGTTGACGTAGATCCGGTCGAAGCCCGCGTCGGCGAACGCCTTCAGCGCGGCCACGTGCTCGTCGACGTCGTCGCCGCACACCGTGTTGTCCCCGACCATCTCCTCGGTGACCAGCGGCGCGAGCTGCTCGAAGTGGCTCGGGGTGGGCAGGATCTGGCCCATCTCGCCGGGCAGCAGCTGGTTCGACCACAGCCGGCGGGCCGTGCGGACGGCCTCGGCGCGGTCGGTGCCGTAGCAGACCTTGAGTCCGCCGCTGACCGGCTTGGATCCGCCGCCGCCCTTGCGGAACTGCTCCACCATCGGCTCCTCGGGCGTCATCGTGATGTAGCCGTCGCCGACGCGGGCGGCGAGGGAGGTCGCCTTCGGCCCGAAGCCGGAGATGTCGATGGGGACCGGTTCGTCCGGGACGGTGTAGAGGCGTGCGTTCTCCACCGTGTAGTGCGGGCCGTGATGGGTGACCTCCTCGCCGGTGAACAGCCGGCGCATCACCTGGACGGCCTCCTCCAGCATGTCGAGGCGGACGTCCGCGGGCGGCCAGGCGTCGCCGAGGACGTGTTCGTTGAGCGCCTCGCCCGAGCCGACGCCGAGCCGGAACCCGCCGCCCGTCATCACCGCGGACGTGGCCGCGGCCTGCGCCACCACCGCCGGGTGGATCCGCACGGTCGGGCAGGTCACCGCCGTCTCGACCGGCAGCGACACCGCCTCCGACAGCGCGCCGATCACCGACCAGACGAAGGGGCTCTGGCCCTGGGCGTCGTTCCACGGGTGGTAGTGGTCGGAGATCCAGAGTGCCTGGAATCCGGCCTGCTCGGCCATCCGCGCCTGCTCGACGAGGTCCGCGGGGCCGAACTCCTCGCAGGACAGGAAGTAGCCGTACTCGGGCATGGGGGGTACCTCCGCGCTGGGCGGGTCGCATCGTCCCGGCCGGTCGCGGCCGGAGCCGCGGCGGGGTGGGCCGGGGCCCCGACCGAGTACCCGGCGCCCGGCCGGGAAACCGGTGGCGCGCCCGCCCGGCACCCCCCGGCGCACGTTTGGCCGTCCTGGCCAGGGGGACGCGGAAACTCCGTACGACAACACCCGGAGGCGAACCGTGGCTCGACCCCGCATCGTGATCGTCGGAGCCGGCTTCGCCGGATACCGCACGGCCCGCACCCTCGCGCGGGAGGCCCGCGGCCGGGCCGACATCACCGTGCTCAACCCGACCGACTACTTCCTCTACCTGCCCCTGCTGCCCCAGGTGGCCGCCGGCCTCCTCGAACCGCGCAGGGTCACCGTCTCGCTGTCCGGGACGCTGCGGGAGGTAAGGCTGGTGCTCGGCGAGGCCGACCGGATCGACCTCGACGGCCGCACGGTCCACTACACCGACCCGGAGGGCGGCACCGGCACCCTCCCCTACGACCGGCTCGTCCTCGCCGCCGGCAGCGTCAACAAGCTGCTGCCCATCCCCGGTGTCGCCGAGCACGCCCACGGCTTCCGCGGGCTGCCCGAGGCGCTCTACCTGCGCGACCACATCACCCGTCAGATCGAGTTGGCGGCCGGTGCCGACAACGCCGAGGACTGCGCCGCGCGTTGCACGTTCGTGGTGGTCGGCGCCGGCTACACCGGCACCGAAGTCGCCGCCCACGGGCAGCAGTTCACCGAGGCGCTGGTGCGCTCCCACCCGTTGCGCAACGGCATCCGGCCGCGCTGGCTGCTGCTCGACGTCGCCGAACGCGTCCTGCCGGAACTCGACGCACAGCTCTCCCGCACCGCCGACCGGGTGCTGCGCCGGCGGGGCGTCGAGGTGCGCATGGGCACCTCCGTGAAGGAGGCCACGGGCGACGGGGTCCTGCTGACCGACGGCGAGTTCGTCGACACCCGGACCCTGGTGTGGTGCGTGGGCGTCCGGCCCGATCCGCTCGCCGAGTCCCTGGGGCTGCCCCTGGAACGCGGGCGGCTCCTCGTCGAGCCGACCCTGCGGGTGCCGGGCCGGCCCGAGGTGTTCGCGTGCGGCGACGCGGCCGCCGTACCCGATCTGGAGAAGCCCGGTCAGTACACCCCGATGACCGCTCAGCACGCGTGGCGGCAGGGCACGGTGGCCGGCCGGAACGTGGCCGCCTCGCTCAGCGGGGGCGAACTGCGGCCCTACCGGCACAAGGACATGGGGTTCGTGGTCGACCTGGGCGGGGCGCAGGCCGCGGCCAATCCGCTGGGCGTGCACCTGCCCGGACTGCCGGCGGGCCTCGTCACCCGCGGCTACCACCTCGCCGCCCTGCCCGGCAACCGCGTCCGCGTCGCCGCCGACTGGCTGCTGGACGCCGTACTGCCGCGCCAGTCCGTCCAGTTGGGCCTCGTACGTTCCTGGTCGGTGCCGCTGGACACGGCCTCGCCGGAACTGGCGAGGGTGCCGGGCGGCCACGAGCGCCGGCCCGTGTCAGGGCCGGGCGCGGCCCTCGCCCGGGACACCCGTGGCCCGGCCGGGTCCGGCGACGACGGCTCCTCGCCGTTGGTGGCGCCGACGCCCGCAGACGCGACGGACGGGCAGGAGTCCGGGTCCGGTTCAGGGACAGGGTCGGGGGCGGGTGAGGAGGATGCGCCGATCGTGACGCCGACGCCCGATGTCGCGAGGGACGACCCGGAGTCCGGGTCCGGTGACGACGATTCCTCGCCGTTGGTGGCGCCGACGCCCGCAGACGCGACGGACGGGCAGGAGTCCCGGTCCGGATCCGGGTCGGGGCCGGGTGACGAGGATGCGCCGATCGTGACGCCGACGCCCGATGTCGCGAAGGAGGACCCGGAGTCCGGGTCCGGTGACGAGGATGGGCCGCTTGTGGCGCCGACGCCCGACGTCGCGAAGGACGGGCCGGGGTCCGATCCCGCCGAGGACGGCTCCTCGCCGCTCGTCGCGCCGACCCCCGACGCCGCCCGGAACCAGCCGGGCGGCGAGCCCGCGAAGAGCCGGCCCGGCGGGGAAGCGGCGAAGAACCAGCCCGGCGGGGAAGCGGCGAAGAACCAGCCCGGCGGGGAACCCGCGAAGAACCAGCCCGGTGGTGAGCCGGCGGGGAGCCGCCCCGCCCCCGGGCCCGTGCAGCGCACCCACACCCGTTCCGAAGGAGATCAGTAGCCCGATGGACACCGCCGAACTCACCGAACTGGGCCAGCAGTTGCGCGTGGACAGCGTGCGCGCCTCCGCCGCCGCGGGCTCCGGGCATCCGACGTCCTCGATGTCGGCCGCGGACCTGATGGCGGTGCTGCTGGCACACCACCTCCGCTACGACTTCGACCGGCCCGCCCACCCCGCCAACGACCGCTTCGTCCTCTCCAAGGGCCACGCCTCCCCGCTCCTCTACTCCGCCTACAAGGCGGCCGGCGCGATCGACGACGACGAACTGCTCACCTTCCGCAAGCTCGGCAGCCGTCTCGAAGGGCACCCCACCCCCCAGCGGCTGCCCTGGGTCGAGACCGCCACCGGATCGCTCGGCCAGGGCCTGCCCGTCGGCGTCGGCATCGCCCTCGCCGGGAAGCGCCTGGACCGCACCGGATACCGCGTGTGGGTGCTGTGCGGGGACAGCGAGCTCGCCGAGGGCTCGGTGTGGGAGGCCGCCGAACACGCGGCGTACGAGCATCTCGACAACCTCACCGCGATCGTCGACGTCAACCGGCTCGGCCAGCGCGGCCCCACCCGGCACGGCCACGACCTCGACGCCTACGCCCGCCGCTTCCAGGCCTTCGGCTGGCACACCGTGGAGATCGACGGGCACGACGTGGACGCCGTCGACCGCGCCTACGGAGAGGCGGCCTCCACCCGGGGCCAGCCCACCGTGATCCTGGCCCGCACCCTCAAGGGCCGGGGCGTCGAGAGCGTCCAGGACCGCGAGGGCCTGCACGGCAAGCCGCTGCCCGACGCCGACGAGGCGGTGCAGGAACTGGGCGGGATCCGCGACCTGCGCGTCCAGGTGCACGAGCCGCCCGCCGCCCGCATGCTGCACTCCGTCCCCGACGGGCACCTGGACCTGCCCCGCTGGGAGAAGGACTCCGACGACACCGTCGCCACCCGTGACGCCTACGGGCAGGCCCTCGCCGCCCTCGGCACGGCCCGGCCCGACGTCGTCGCGCTCGACGGCGAGGTGAGCGACTCCACCCGCGCCGAGTTCTTCGCCAAGGAGCACCCCGACCGCTTCTTCGAGTGCTACATCGCCGAACAGCAGCTCGTCGCCGCCGCGGTCGGCCTCGCGACGCGCGGCTGGGTGCCGTACGCCTCCACCTTCGCGGCCTTCCTGACCCGCGCCCACGACTTCGTCCGCATGGCGTCCGTCAGCGGCGTCGGCATCAACCTGGTCGGGTCGCACGCGGGGGTCGCCATCGGCCAGGACGGTCCCTCGCAGATGGGCCTGGAGGACCTTGCGATGTTCCGGGCGGTGCACGGCTCGACCGTGCTGTACCCGTGCGACGCCAACCAGACCGCGCACCTGGTGACCGCCATGGCGGGGCTCGACGGCGTCCGCTATCTGCGCACCTCGCGCGGCGGCGGCCCGGCGCTGTACGGGCCCGACGAGGAGTTCCCCGTCGGCGGCAGCAAGGTGCTGCGTGCCTCCGACCGCGACCGGCTGACCGTCGTCGCCGCCGGCGTCACCGTCCACGAGGCGCTCGAGGCGGCCGACGCCCTGGCCGGCGAGGGCATCGCGGTCCGCGTCGTCGACCTGTACTCGGTCAAGCCCGTCGACCGGGCCACCCTGCGCCGGGCGGCCGAGGAGACCGGCTGCCTGATGACGGTCGAGGACCACCACCCGGAGGGCGGTCTCGGCGACGCCGTCCTCGACGCCTTCCTCGACGGCCGCCCGATGCCTCGTCTGGTGCGGCTCGCCGTGCGCACGACGCCGGGCTCGGCCTCCCCCGACGAGCAGCTGCACGCCGCAGGCATCGACGCCGAGTCGATCGCCGCGTCCGCCCGGCTGCTGGTGGAGACGGCGGTCGTGCCGTGAGCGGTGCCGAGGTCCGTACGGTGCGCGCGGGGCGCCGTACCGTCGAGGTGCACCGGCCGGGCAAGGTGCTCGTCCCGGCGGACGACGGGGGCACGGAGTACACCAAGGAGGACCTCGTCGCGTACTACCGGTCGGTCTCCGCGTTCGTGCTGCCGCACCTGCGCGACCGCCCGCTGATGCTGGAGCGGCAACCGGACGGCGTCGACGGGCCCCGGTTCATGCAGAAGAACACCCCCGCGCACTATCCGCGGTGGATCACCCGGGTCGAGGTGCCCAAGGAAAGCGGCACGGTCTGCCACACCGTCTGCGACGACGCCGCGACCCTCGCCTTCCTCGCCGACCAGGCCTGCCTCACCCTGCACCGCTGGCTGTCGCGGACCGGACGGCTCGACCGCCCGGACCTGATGGTGTTCGACCTCGACCCCTCCGGCGACGACTTCGGCGCGGTGCGGGAGGCGGCCCGGTGGACGGGCCGGCTGCTCGACCAACTGCGCCTGCCCTCCGGGCTGATGACCACCGGATCGCGCGGACTGCACGTGGTCGTCCCGCTGACCGGGCGGCACGACTTCGACGAGGTGCGCGCCTTCGCCCGGGACGCCGCCGAGCTGCTCGCCGCCGAGCATCCCGACCGGCTCACCACGGCCGCCCGCAAGCAGGACCGCGGCGACCGGCTCTACCTCGACACGGGGCGCAACGCCTACGCCCAGACCGCCGTCGCCCCCTACACCGTGCGCGCCCGCCCCGGCGCGCCCGTCGCCGTACCGATCACCTGGGACCAGCTCGACGACCCGGACCTCGGCCCCCGCCGCTGGACCGTCGCGAACGCCGCCGACCAGGCCCGTACCCGGCCCTGGTCAGGGCTGATGAGCCGCGGCCGGGCCCTGGGGCCCGCCCGCCGCCGGCTGGACGCGCTGCGCGGCTCCTGAGGCACTCGGGCTCTCGTGAAGGTTTGGCCAAGAGCGTTCAGGCCACCCGGAGGAAGAGGTGGCCATGTCTGACACGAAGAACACAGAGCCGACACGGGCTTCACGCGACGTACAGAGACCGAGGGACAAGGGGACGGCACGATGGCGGACGAGGACCGGCAGAGCCCCATGGAGGTGCTGCGTCAGGCACGCTCGCAGCTCGCCGAGCTGACCGGCATGTCCGCCGAGAGCGTCTCGTCCTTCGAGCAGACGGAGGACGGCTGGACCTTGGAGATCGAGGTCATGGAACTCGCCCGGGTGCCCGACACCATGAGCCTGATGGCGAGCTACCAGGTCGAACTCGATCCGCAGGGTCAGCTCACCGGCTACCGGCGCGTTCGTCGCTACGAGCGCGGGCGGGCCGACGCACATCGGTCCGGCGGCCGCTAGGCCGCCGGCCCGCACCCGCAGACCTTTCCATTCATCCCATCCGACACAAGGAGGCGCGGACGGCATGACCGTTGTCCCGGCACAACAGACCGGCGGTGGAGGCGGCAGCAGTGGTCTCTACGACGTGCTGGAGCTCGTCCTAGACAGGGGTCTGGTGATCGACGCGTTCGTACGTGTGTCGCTGGTCGGCATCGAGATCCTCAAGATCGACGTACGGGTCGTCGTGGCCAGCGTCGACACCTATCTGCGGTTCGCCGAGGCGTGCAACCGACTCGACCTGGAGGCCGGCCCCCGCAAGAGCCCCGGCCTGCCCGAGATCGTCGGCGAGGTCACGGAGTCGGGCGCGCGCGGCAAGTCCAAGGGCGCGCTGTCCGGCGCCGCCGAGACCATCTCCGACGCCTTCAAGCAGGCACGTGACGAGGGCTCGTCGAAGGAGACCGAGTCCAGGCCGCGGCCCCGCAAGAGCACCGCGACGCGCCGGAAGGAGGACGAGGGGTGAGCACGTACGTCTACGGCATCACCGCACGCTCGCACGCCGCGCTCCCCGAGGCCCTCGGCGGTGTCGGCGACCCGCCCAGGCCCGTGCGGGTGCTGGTGGAGGGCGAGCTGGCGGCGGTCGTCAGTGACGCGCCCGAGGAACTGCGCCCCAAGCGCAAGGAGCTCCTCGCCCATCAGAACGTGCTCGCCGAGGCCGGCGCCGACGGCTGTGTGCTGCCCATGCGGTTCGGCAGCGTCGCCCCCGACGACAAGTCGGTCACCAGCGTCCTCGCCGAGCGCGCCGAGCACTACCTGGAGCGTCTGCAGGCGCTCGACAACAAGGTGGAGTACAACGTCAAGGCCTCCCACGTGGAGGAGGCCGTCCTGCACCAGGTGATGGCCGACAGCCCCGAGCTGCGGGCCCTCGCCGAGGCCAACCGGCAGGCGGGCGGCGGCACCTACGAGCAGCGGCTGCAACTCGGCGAGATGGTCGCCTCGGCGGTCAAGGCACGGGAGGCCGAGGACGCGGCCGAGGTGCAGCAGACCCTCGAGCCGCTGGCCGCCGCCACCAGCGTGGGCCCCGAGTCCACCGGCTGGCTGGCCAACGTCTCCTTCCTCGTGGACCGGGACTCGGCCGCCGGGTTCCTGGAGGCGGTGGAGGAACTGCGCAAGGCACGCTCGCACCTCGACGTACGCGTCAACGGCCCCCTGCCGCCGTACAGCTTCGTCGAGCCCGGTCCGTCCGGACCCGCGGGCAGCGCCGGGGAGTAGGTGAAGCCGTGGGACTGATCTCGGAGGTCCTCCTGCTGCCGTTCGCGCCTGTGCGCGGCAGCGGGTGGGTGATCCAACAGGTGCTGCGAGAGGCGGAGCGGATCTACTACGACCCCGCCACGGTGCGGGCCGAACTCTCCCGGCTGGAGGAGCGGCTGGAGGCCGGCGAGATCACGGAGGACGAATTCGACCGGATGGAGGACGAGCTCCTCGACCGGATGGAGATCGCGATGCGCGGAAGCGCCGGAAATGACGGGACAACGCGATGAACCGGATGGGACTTGGCCTCGCGATCGGGGCCGGATACGTCCTCGGACGTACGAAGAAGGCGAAGCTGGCGTTCGCCGTGGGCTCGCTGGTGGCGGGCAAGAAGCTGAACCTGACACCGCGGGCCCTCGGTGACCTGCTGACCCAGCAGCTCAAGGACAACCCGCAGTTCAAGGCGATCGGCGACGAACTTCGCCAGGACCTGCGCGGAGTCGGCAAGGCCGCCACCGGCGCCCTGGTCGAACGGCAGATCGAGGCCCTCGCCGACCGGCTGCACGGCCGTACCGCCGAGGTGCGCGACCAGTTGCAGGGTGTGGCGCCCGGCGGCGGGAAGGACGAGGAGGCCGAGGAGGCCGAGGAGCCCGAGGGCGAGCACGAGGAGCCGGACGAGGAGGAAGAGGCCGAGGGTGCCGAGGGTGAGGAGCCCGAGGGCCGCGAAGAGGACGAGGAGGAAGAGGCCGAGGGTGAGGAGCCCGAGGGCCGCGAAGAGGACGAGGAGGAAGAGGCCGAGGGTGAGGAGCCCGAAGGCCGTGAAGAGGACGAGGAGGAAGAGGACGAGGAGGAGGACGGAGAGGCCGAGGCGTCCGAGGAGGACGAGGAACCGGCGAGGAAGCGGGCGGCCAGGAAGGCACCGGCCTCGAAGGCGGCCAAGAACGCGCCGGCCTCGAAGGCGGCCAAGAACGCCCCGGCGAGGAAGACACCGGCCCGCAAGCCGGCCGCGAAGAAGACCGGCGGCGCCCGCAAGACGGCGGCCCGGTCGGCCTCCCGCGGCGGAAGCGGCGGGGGACGTACGGGGGGACGGAAGGGAGGCGGTGAGCGATGACCGAGACCCTCGGATCCGCGACCTCCTCGGCGAAGTCCGGAGCGAACTCGGCCGCCTCCGGGGCGGCGGACAAGGCCGGCTCGGCGACGAACGGCGCGAACCCCCTCTCCGGTCTGGCCCACAGCGAGGCCGCCGACCGGCTGAAGGCGGAGGTGCAGGAATACCTCTCCGCACAGGCACAGCGGATGCTGGTGGGCGTCGGCCGCAAGCTCGGCGAGACCACCGGCAAGCTCAACGACATAGCTGACGGCAGCAGCCCCGGCTTCGCCAAGACGGCTCTGGACGGCGGGCGCAAGCTCGCCGAGGGCAAGGGCCCGCTGCGCTCCGCGCTGGAGCTCGGTGGCTCGCGGATCAAGGAC
This sequence comes from Streptomyces sp. NPDC001381, assembly GCF_042895685.1. Classification (NCBI taxonomy): domain Bacteria; kingdom Bacillati; phylum Actinomycetota; class Actinomycetes; order Kitasatosporales; family Streptomycetaceae; genus Streptomyces; species Streptomyces sp. NPDC001381. The sequence continues at coordinate 65,539 of NZ_JBIAWO010000002.1, forward strand.
AAGGTGACGGGCGCCTTCAAGAACCTCACCGGCGGCAAGGGCGGCGGGAAGAAGAGCAGATCCGGCAGCAAGCCGACCGTCATCATCGAGCACATCGACGTCGGCGTGCCGCTGCGCACGGCCTACGACCAGTGGACCCAATACCAGGACTTCAGCACCTTCGCCAAGGGCGTCAAGAGCGCCAGGCGAACGAGCGACGTCGAGTCCGACTGGCAGCTGAAGGTGTTCTGGTCCAACCGCAGCTGGAAGGCGAAGACCGGCGAGCAGGTGCCGGACGACCGGATCACCTGGACCTCGGAGGGCGCCAAGGGCACCACGACGGGCGTCGTCTCCTTCCACCGGCTCGCCGACAACCTCACCCGCATCCTGCTGGTCATCGAGTACTACCCCTCGGGTCTGTTCGAGAAGACCGGCAACATCTGGCGTGCCCAGGGCCGCCGTGCCCGCCTCGACCTCAAGAACTTCGTCCGCTTCATCACCATCAAGGGAGAGGCGGAGGACGGCTGGCGCGGCGAGATCCGCGACGGCGAGGTCGTCCGCTCCCACGAGGACGCGGTCGCGGAGGAAAGCGAGCGGGAGGACGATGAGGAGAACGAGGAGGAGAACGAGGAGGAGGGCGCCGAGGGGGCGGTGAGCCCGGACGCCGAGGAGGAGGAAGAGGAAGAGGACGAGGAGCCCGAGGGCGAGTACGAGGAGGACGGCACCGAGCCCGAGGACGAGGACGAGTACGACGAGGAGGCCGAGGGCGAGTACGAGGAGGACGAACCCGAGGACGAATCCGAGGACGAGGCCGCGTACGAGGAGAGCGGGAGCCGTCGATGAGCATGCCGAGTCGGCTGCCGGAGCCGTACGGCCAGGGTGGCGGCGCCAATCTCGCCGACATCCTGGAACGTGTCCTGGACAAGGGCATCGTGATCGCCGGCGACATCCGGATCAACCTGCTCGACATCGAACTGCTCACCATCAAGCTCCGTCTCATCGTCGCCTCCGTCGACAAGGCCAAGGAGATGGGCATCGACTGGTGGGAGGACGACCCGGAGCTCTCCACCCGGGCCCGCCGTGACGCACTCGCGCGGGAGAACGCCGAGCTGCGGGAGCGGCTGGCCCGGCTGGACGAACTGGGTGCGGGCCGCGCCCCGGACGCCCGGGAGGCCCCGGGCGTCCGGAAGGGCGGACGCGAGATACGGGAACCGCGGGATAATGCCCCTCAGGACGTCCGTGAGGAGTCCCCATGACCGGACTGCGTTACGTCTACGCCGTGTGCCGCCCGCTCGGCGCGCCCCTGCAGGCCGATCTGACCGGGGTCGCCGGCGATCCGCCCCGACTGCTCACCCACCACGGCCTGATCGCCGTGGTCAGCCATGTACCGGAGCGGGACTTCTCCGAGGAGCCGCTGCGCCGCCATCTGGAGGACCTGGACTGGCTGTCCGCCACGGCCCGCGCCCACCAGCAGGTCGTGGACGCCCTCACGGCCGTCACCACACCGCTGCCGCTGCGGCTCGCGACCGTCTTCCGCGACGACAGCGGTGTCCGCGTGATGATGGAGGAACGCGAGGAACACTTCCGCCGCACGCTGGACCGGCTGGACGGGCGGGTCGAGTGGGGTGTGAAGGTCTACGTCGAACCCGAGGCCGAGCCCGCCGCGGCCGCGGCGGCGCCGAGGGGGACGAAACCCGCCTCCGGGCGGGACTATCTGCTGCAACGGCGGCAGAGGGCCAGGGCGCGGGAGGACACCTGGCAGCGCGTCGAACGATTCGCCGGCCGGCTGCACAGCACGCTCCGCGCGCACGCCGAGGACGCCCGGCTGCACCCGCCGCAGAATTCCACCCTTTCCGACCGGGCCGGACAGAACGTGCTGAACGCCGCCTATCTGGTGCCGCGCGGACAGTCCGAGGAATTCGTGGAGATCGTGGACCGCACCAAGGGCGAGGAACCCGGCATTCGCGTGGAACTCACCGGTCCCTGGGCGGCCTATTCGTTCGTGGACGACGCCGGCGAAGCCGTGGAGGGGGAGGGTTCATGACCGTCGTGGAGCGCCGGGAGATCGCCCTGGTGGACCTGCTCGACCGGCTGCTGGCCGGCGGCGTCGTCATCACCGGGGACGTCACCCTGCGCATCGCGGACGTCGATCTCGTCCGTATCGACCTGAACGCGCTGATCAGCTCCGTCAACGAACAAGTGCCGTCACCGTGGGGGGATGCACCGTGACCGCTCGCCGCAACCGGCTGGACCTCGAGCCCGACACGGTCGAGCGCGACCTCGTCAAACTCGTCCTCACCGTGGTGGAACTGCTGCGCCAGCTGATGGAACGGCAGGCGCTGCGCCGTTTCGACCAGGGCGACCTCGACGAGGAGCAGGAGGAGCGCATCGGCCTCACCCTGATGCTGCTCGACGACCGCATGGCCGAGCTGCGCGATCGCTACGGACTGCGGCCCGAGGACCTCAATCTGGACCTCGGGCCACTCGGACCGCTGCTGCCCCGGGAATGAACCCGGGAACGAGCTCCTGAAAACCCCGAAAGGGGGAATCCCGGAAAGCGGGATTCCCCCTTTCGGGGAGACAGGTGTCAATTCACCTGCCAGTCACCACCTGTACCAACGTCCCCTGCCTCCTGCCGCAGAGGTTCCGCGGAAGAGGAATCCCAGGAGCCAGATGACGAGAACCGCGAGTGCGATCCACCAGAGCAACTTCACCGCGAATCCGGCGCCGAAAAGTATCAGCACCAGCAGCAGTACCAGCAGGATGGGAACCATAGTGTGAACCTCCTGCATTCCGGGTTTCCCGGATTCCGGGAATCATCCTCGGTTCAGGCTTCCTTCCGGCACAGAATCTCTCCATGCAGAACGGCGAACCAGCCGTCCTCCCGCGCACCCCATTCCCGCCAGGCCTCGGACACGGCCCGCAGTTCCTCCCCGGTGGCGTGCCCGCCCCGTGTGGCGTGCTCCGCGTACACCGAGGCGACCGTGCGGTCGGCCCACAGTCCGCTCCACCACGCCCGCTCCTGCGGGGTGCTGAACGTCCAGGTGCCCGACGTCGCCGTGATGTCGGTGAACCCGGCCTCCAGGGCCCAGGACTTCAGCCGCCGCCCGGCGTCCGGCTCACCGCCGCCCGCCCTCGCCACCCGCCGGTACAGGTCCAGCCAGTCGTCCATCCCGGGCGAGGCGGGGAACCAGGTCATCGCCGCGTAGTCCGAGTCCCGCACCGCGACGTACCCGCCCGGCCTGGTCACCCGCCGCATCTCACGCAGCGCCTGCACCGGGTCGCCCACGTGCTGGAGCACCTGGTGGGCGTGGACCACGCAGAACGTGTCGTCCGGGTGGTCGAGGGCGTGCACGTCCGCGACCGCGAAGTCGACGTTGGCCAGCCCCCGGCCGGCGGCGGTGGCCCGCGCCTGCTCCAGGATGCCCGGCGCGTGATCGACGCCGGTGACGTGCCCGTCCGGGACCAGGGCCGCCAGATCGGCGGTGATCGTGCCCGGACCGCAGCCGACGTCCAGGATCCGCATGTGCGGTTCGAGCGCGCCGAGCAGGTACGCCGCGGAGTTGGCGGCGGTCCGCCAGGTGTGCGACCGCAGCACCGACTCGTGGTGCCCGTGGGTGTAGACGGCGGTCTCCTGTGCCTTCGGCATGGCTCAGCCCCTTCTCGACGTACCGCGACGACGTACCGGCCCCCGGGCTCCGGAGAGCCCGGGCGGCAATCCTCACCGTACGCGTGTCGACCGTATCCTGAGACCATCTATTCCGACATGCGGACTGACGGAGCGTCATGTGAGCGCCGGGTACGCTGAGGACGGCCGTCTCCGCCGGGGTGGCGTCCGCGACCTGGAGGGTCCCCGTATGCGCCTGCTGCTCGTCCGCCACGGCCAGACCCCCACGAACGTGGACTACCTCCTGGACACCGCCGCTCCCGGTCCCGGGCTGACGGAACTGGGCGAGCAGCAGGCCGCGGCGCTCCCCGCCGCGCTCGCCGACGAGGACATCGAGGCGGTCTACGCCTCCACCCTCGTCCGCACCCAGCTCACCGCCGCCCCCCTGGCCGCCGCCCGCGGCCTCGGCGTCCTCGTCCGCGACGGCATCCGCGAGATCTCCGCCGGCGACCTGGAGATGCGGCCCGGCGACTCCGAACAGGGCGCGCTCTACCTGCGCACGGTGTTCGCCTGGGCCGCCGGCGACGTGGACCTGCGCATGCCGGGCGGCGAGAGCGGCACCGAGTTCCTGGCGCGGTACGACGCCGTGATCACCGAGGCCGCCGCGACCGGCGCCGCGACGGTCGCCCTGATCAGCCACGGCGCCGCCATCCGCACCTGGACCGCCGCCCGCGCCCACAACATCGACGTCCCGTTCGCCTCCGCCCACCGCCTCGCCAACACCGGAACGGTGATCCTGGAGGGCAGCCCCGCGGACGGCTGGAAGGCCCTGACCTGGGCGGGCACCACAGTGGTACCGGCGGGGGAGGGCGGTCCGGCGGGAGCGGCCGCAGCGGGGGATTAAGGGTTTGCCGCCGGGCGCGGGCGGCCCGCAGAATGCCTTTTCATGGGACATCTGGAAGCCGCGCACCTCGAGTACTACCTCCCCGACGGGAGGGCGTTGCTCGGCGACGTGTCCTTCCGGGTGGGCGAAGGGGCCGTGGTGGCCCTGGTCGGGCCCAACGGTGCCGGCAAGACCACCCTGCTGCGCCTGATCTCCGGCGAGCTGAAGCCGCACGGCGGCAGCGTCACCGTCAGCGGCGGCCTCGGCGTGATGCGCCAGTTCGTCGGCTCCGTACGGGACGAGACGACCGTGCGCGACCTGCTCGTGTCCGTGTCCTCGCCCCGCCTCCGGCAGGTCGCGCAGGCCGTCGACCGGGCCGAGCACGCGATCATGACCGTCGACGACGAGGCCGCGCAGATGCAGTACGCGCAGGCCCTCGCCGACTGGGCCGAGGCGCGCGGCTACGAGGCCGAGACACTGTGGGACATGTGCACCACGGCCGCGCTGGGCGTGCCGTACGACAAGGCGCAGTTCCGGCTCGTCCGCACCCTCTCGGGGGGCGAGCAGAAACGCCTGGTGCTGGAGGCGCTGCTGCGCGGCACCGACGAGGTCCTCCTCCTCGACGAGCCCGACAACTACCTCGACGTCCCCGGCAAGCGCTGGCTGGAGGAGCGGCTGAAGGAGACCCGCAAGACCGTCCTCTTCGTCTCCCACGACCGCGAACTCCTCTCCCGCGCCGCCGAGAAGATCGTCTCCGTGGAGCCCTCGCCCACCGGCGCCGACGCCTGGGTGCACGGCGGCGGCTTCGCCACCTACCACGAGGCCCGCCGCGAACGCTTCGCCCGCTTCGAGGAACTGCGCCGCCGCTGGGACGAGAAGCACGCCCAGCTGAAGAAGCTGGTCCTGAACCTGCGCCAGGCCGCATCCATCAGCCATGAACTGGCCTCCCGCTACCAGGCCGCCCAGACCCGGCTGCGCAAGTTCGAGGAGGCCGGGCCGCCGCCGGAGCCGCCGCGCGAGCAGGACATCACCATGCGTCTGAAGGGCGGCCGCACCGGCGTGCGCGCCGTCACCTGCACGGCACTCGAGCTGACCGGCCTGATGCGGCCCTTCGACCTGGAGGTCTTCTACGGCGAACGCGTCGCCGTCCTCGGCTCCAACGGCTCCGGCAAGTCGCACTTCCTGCGCCTGCTCGCCGGCGAGGACGTCGCTCACACCGGCCAGTGGAAGCTCGGCGCGCGGGTCGTCCCCGGGCACTTCGCCCAGACCCACGCCCACCCCGAACTCCAGGGCCGCACCCTGCTCGACATCCTCTGGAAGGAACACTCCCAGGACCGCGGCGCGGCCATGTCCCGGCTGCGCCGCTACGAACTCACGCAGCAGGCCGAGCAGGCCTTCGACAAGCTCTCCGGCGGCCAGCAGGCCCGCTTCCAGATCCTGCTCCTGGAACTGGAGGGCGCCACCGCGCTCCTCCTCGACGAGCCCACCGACAACCTCGACCTGGAGTCCGCCGAGGCCCTCCAGGAAGGCCTGGAGGCCTTCGAGGGCACGGTCCTCGCCGTCACCCACGACCGCTGGTTCGCCCGCTCCTTCGACCGCTACCTGGTCTTCGGCAGCGACGGCCGGGTCCGGGAGACCCCGGACCCGGTCTGGGACGAGCGGCGCGTGGAACGGGCCAGATAGACAGCGCTCCGGCGGGCTACTTCCAGCGCAGCAGCGCCCCGAGCCCGCCCACCGGCGCCTCCTCGGCCGCCTCGGACGGGACGACGAGCGCGCTCGCGTCCGTGGCGACCGCCGACCGGATCAGCGCGTCGTCCGCCCGGGCCGCCCAGGAGTGCTGCTCGCCGAGCGTCTTCAGCTCCGTGCGGCGCACGGCCAGCTGGTCCGGGTCCTCGCCGATCCACACCTCGCGGTGCGCGTCGGGACCGTCGGGCCGGATCAGCAGCTCGTCGATACGGTGCTCACGGGCCGCCTCGACCAGCGCGGGCACCCCCTCCACCGCCCCGGCGCGGCCCTCCTCGTCCGGGGCCCGGGCGGCGAGGAAACGTTCCAGCTCGGCCTCGGTGCGGCGCCGCACATGGTCGGCGCGGGCCGCCTCCACCTCCTCGTCCAGCAGCCGGCTGCCCGCACCGCGCTCCATCTCGGCCACCCGGCCCCGCAACCGCCGCGGCAGCCGCTCGTGCACGGCCCGCCGCTCCCGGTCGTCCCCGACCAGCACCAGCAGATCGGCGCGGGTCTCCTCCTGGCAGACGGTGAGCGCGTCCGCGATCTCCACCGCGTTGTGCTCCCAGGTGTTCTCGACCTTCAGCTGGAAGTGCCGCTCGGACCAGTCGGCCGTCGCCGTGCGGTGCACGGGATACTGCCGGCCGGAGACCGTGTCCACCTTCTCGCGGGTCCACGGCGTCCGCAGCTCGAAGTCCGCGCCCTTGCGGTCGATGTACGCCACCACGCACACCGGGTCCTGGTCGGCCAGCTCCAGCAGCGGCGCCACCCGCGGCAGCGGTGCCCACTCGGCCCAGTCCCCCTGCGGGGGCCGGGCGGCCAGCGCGGGATCCAGGACGACCTCGCCGGCCCGGGCGAACAGAGCCCGCCCGTACGGCTCGGAGGAGTGGCTCAGCTCCTCGACCGCGTGCTCCACGGCCCGGCGGGTCGCGTCGTCGGCGCCCTGGCGGCCCAGCTCGCGGGCCATCGCGGCGGCCGTGAGGTGACGTTCGTGAGGCGTGTTCTCCGTGTGCCGGGAGGTGTCGACGTACACGGAGGCCCAGGGGCCGGAATGTTCGTACAGTGGATGCAGAAAGGCGAGATCCATGGCTCCCTCCCGGATGCCGCTCGGGGTCGTGCTGGTGTGCTCCCGGGCGGGTACCCGAACCGCATGGACGAACACGACGAGCGGGGCACCACCATGACCGGAGTCGACCCGGACCGGCTGGACGACCAACAGCTCATGAAGGAGCTGGAGACGATCCACCGCACGCGCCACGACACCCTGCTGTACGGCTCGAACGACGCCCTGCGCGCCCACAACGACCGCATGGCCCAGCTCGAGGGCGAGTATCTGCGCCGCAATCCGCGCCGCTTCGTCGCCCCGGGCCGCACCCGGGACGGGGCCAGGGACCGCGCCACCGCGGCGAACGGCGGCCCGGGCACACGCCGTACCCCGGCCGGCACGGCTCCGGCGGGGGCGGCCGCGTCGGAGACCCCCGTGGGCAAGTGGGGTCCCGGTTCCACGGGTTCCACGGGCGGGAGCTCTCGCGGGGCCTGAGGCGGTCCGGGCGGTGTTCGGCGGTCGTCCGCTGGCTGTCGGCGGTCGGTTGTCGGCGGTCGGTTGTATGCGGTCGTCCGTCGGGGAGTGACCGGATCCGAGAGGTCGGCCGGATGCCGTCGATCGCATACAGCCGTCGGCGGACGTCGGCAGTCGTCGGCCAACGGCACCGGCCGATGCACCGGCATGACGCGAGGCGGCTCCGGGATCCGCCTCGGATCCCGGAGCCGCCCGGAGCTCGGCCGCTCAGCCGCCGAACGGGCTGTCGTCCGTCACGTGGGCGACGTTCACGTTCGGGCTGTCGTCACCGTTGCTGCAGCTCTGCTGCGTCACGGTCTGCTTCGACACCGCGCTGGGGGCGAGGAAGGCGGTGGGGAGGAGCCCCGCGAGGTTCACGTCGGAGACGTTCAGAAGACCGACGGTCACGTCGCCCTGCTGGATGCACTGCCGGAAGCCCCCGTCCCCGTCGGACCCGTAGGGGGAGGCGGAGGCGGCACCCGCCCCCGCCATGGCCAGGCTTCCGATCATGGCGGCGACGACGCCCGCCTTGTGCAGCTTGCGCATTAGATCCCCTTTGCTATCTGAGTGGCGTGTTTTGTGGCGTAACGGAGCGTTACGAGTGTGTACGATATGTTATGATTGCACCCTTTGCACCCCAACACGCCGCCACCCCCACGGCAACCACAGGCGTGCCGGTCGGGGGATGCGAGGCCGCTGCCGGGACACAGAGATGCGGTCGACCGCGGCACGTGCGGTCGACCGCATCTCCTCCCTCGCGGGCCGCCGCCCTCAGCCGTGCAGGGGCGGCCGGTCCCAGTGCCGATGAGCCGCGACCGCGGCCACGAACGCCTGGACGAACTCCGCGCTCGCGGTACCCGGCGAGGTGTCCGAGACCACGCCCTGGTCGGTCACCACCCGGTGGAACTCGGTGGACAGCCGCACCCCGGCCGGCTTCAGCGCCGCGATCACGCCCACCCCGGATCCCAGCGCGCCCACGGGCTTGCCGTGCCGGAAGGCGCTCCGCGCGAAGCGCATGGCGTCCGGGTCCTCGACGACCGGCGGGGTCCCGGTGGGACCGCCGGGCAGCAGGACGGCGTCGTACAGGACGGAGGCGACGGTCGGCAGTGCGCGGTCGACCGCATACCGTCCACCGTCGGCCGCCGCCACGCTCCCGTCCGTGGCCGCCAGCGCCTCCACGACCGCGCCCTGAGCCTCCAGCTCCTCCCGCACCGACGCCACCTGCTGCGCGTCCACCCCGTCGGTGACGAGCACCGCGATCCGCCGGGTGCGGATCGAGCCGTCGCCGCGCAGCGACTCCAGGCTGAGGGCGGGCGAGGACGCCTTGGACGCCGTCTCCGCCGCGCCGGACGGCTCGGCCACGCCGATGCCGCGCGCCACCCGGGTCGCCAGGCCGCCGTCGACATGCGCGAGTCGCTCGACGGTACGGGCGCGGATCTCCCGGGTCTCGACCTTGCCCAGCTCGAACCGGAACGCCTGGACGATGTGCTGCTTCTCCCAGTCGGCCATGCTGTTCCAGAACAGCGCGGGCTGGCTGTAGTGGTCCTGGAAGCTCGGGCTGCGGCGGCGGATCTTGGCGCCGTCGACGCGCTCCGTGTGGTGGGTGAAGGCCTTGCCGTCGACGCCCGCGTGGGCCGGGCAGCCGCCGCCGAGGGAGTTGGGGAAGTAGTTCGTACCCCGGTGGACCGTGCTCTGGTGGTAGCCGTCCCGCTGGTTGGTGCGGACCGGTGCGACCGGCCGGTTCACCGGCAGCTGGCTGAAGTTGGGACCACCCAGCCGGATCAGCTGGGTGTCCAGGTAGGAGAAGTTGCGGGCCTGCAGCAGCGGGTCGTTGGTGAAGTCGATACCGGGCACCACGTTGGCGGTGTGGAAGGCGACCTGTTCGGTCTCCGCGAAGAAGTTCTCCGGGTTGCGGTCCAGGACCATGCGGCCGATCGGGCGGACCGGCACCAGCTCCTCCGGGATGACCTTCGTGGCGTCGAGCAGGTCGAAGTCGAAGGCGAACTCGTCCTCCTCCGGCACCAGTTGCACACCCAGCTCCCACTCCGGGAACTCGCCGGCCTCGATCGCGTCCCACAGGTCCCGCCGGTTGAAGTCCGGGTCACGGCCCTGGCACTCCTGGGCCTCGTCCCACACCAGCGAGTGCACGCCCAGCCGCGGGGTCCAGTGGAACTTCACGAACGTGCCGCGTCCCTCGGCGTTCACGAACCGGAAGGTGTGCACGCCGAAGCCCTGCATCATGCGGTAGCTGCGCGGGATCGCCCGGTCCGACATCAGCCACATGATCGCGTGCAGCGTCTCCGGCTGGAGCGACACGAAGTCCCACAGGGTGTCGTGCGCGGAGGCGCCCGTCGGGATGTCGTTGTGCGGTTCCGGCTTCACCGCGTGCACGAAGTCCGGGAACTTGATGCCGTCCTGGATGAAGAACACCGGGAAGTTGTTCCCGACCAGGTCGTAGTTCCCCTCCGACGTGTAGAACTTGGTCGCGAAGCCGCGCACGTCCCGCACCGTGTCCGCGGACCCCCGCGGCCCCTGCACCGTCGAGAACCGCACGAACACCGGGGTGCGCACCGACGGGTCCTGGAGGAAGGCCGCACGGGTCAACTCCGCGCAGGACTCGTACGGTTCGAAGTATCCGTAGGCGCCCGCGCCCCGCGCGTGCACCACCCGCTCGGGGATGCGTTCGTGGTCGAAGCGGGTGAGCTTCTCCCGGAAGTGGAAGTCCTCCATCAGGGTCGGACCGCGCTCGCCGGCGGCCAGCGAGTCGTCGGTGTGGTCGACCTCCACGCCCTGGTCGGTGGTCAGCGGCCCGGACGCGGGATCCTCGGAACGAAAGCGGTCGAGTTGCTCGTCCTTGCGGCCGGCCGGCGTGCCCATCAGACCGCCTCCTGGGCGAACACGTCGAGAAACGCCTCGCAGAACGCCTTCAGGTCGTCGGGCTTGCGGCTGGTGACCAGCTTGGTCGGACCGTGGTCGCAGATCTTCACCTGCTCGTCGACCCAGGTGCCGCCGGCGTTGCGGATGTCCGTGCGCAGGCTCGGCCACGAGGTCAGCTCACGGCCGCGCACGACGTCCGCCTCGACGAGCGTCCACGCGGCGTGGCAGATCGCGGCGACGGGCCGTCCCCGCTCGAAGAACTCCTTCACGAACGCCACGGCCTCGGGCTTCGTCCGCAGGAAGTCCGGATTCGCGACGCCGCCCGGCAGGACCAGCCCGCCGAAGGACTCCGCGGTCACCTCGCCGGCGACCTCGTCCACCATGAACGTGTCGGCCTTGTCGAGATGGTTGAAGGCCTGGATCTCACCGGAGTCCGTCGACACCAGCACGGGCTCGTGACCCGCGTCCACCGCGGCCTGCCAGGGATCGGTGAGTTCGACCTGTTCGACGCCCTCGGGCGCCACCAGAAACGCGATGCGCATGATCGTTCAACGTCCTTTCGTGGCACGCCGGCGGGCCGCTTCGCCCCCGGCTCGCAGTTCGTTCTTCCTGGCCCGTGCAGCGTCGACGCACCGAACGGCAGCGACCCGGGAAGGCCGTGGACGTGCCGCTCGACGGGCTCGACGTCGCGCTCGCCGCGCGCGGACCCCACGCGGGGTGGTCGCGTCGAGGGTGGTGACGGTGGCTGCGATCTCGGCGGCCCGGTGGCTTCGGGTCACCGGCCGCTCCCGACCAGCGCCTCGGCCAGTTCGGACGCGTTGGCGTAGCGCTCCTTGTGCGGCAGCCGCCGTACGGCCTCCACCAGCGCGTCGGAGGCGTTCCTGCGCCGCAGGGTCACGGACAGCTCGCCCGGTCCCGCGGGGAAGGAACCGCGCCCCAGGATCCGGCCCAGTTCCAGCCGCACCGTCGCCAGGGACGCCCGGGAGGTGCCCGGCACCACCGGACCTCCCCAGACCTCGGGATCGTCCTCGGCGGACGGCTCCGGGTCGTGCCATTCCTCGGACCGCGTGGGATGCCCGGACCGGAGCAGACCCTGCAGTTCATGCTTCATCTCGTCGTCCCGGTGCACGCTCAGCCGGTCGCTGCCTCGCTGCATGTCTCCCTCCAGACTTCGTGGCCGGCCCACCGCGTACCCGTGGGGCGGGGGCTGACACGGGATCCCGGGAACGGATGCCGGTATGGCGGATCCAGGGAAGGGACGGCGGCATACGGGATCTCTCATGGCGGATATTGCATACAAGATCCCGCGCGGCCCGGGTGATCATTTCCTCCCCGGCAAGAAGTCCTGCATCTTCGCCTTGAACCCCTGCTTGATCATGGAGCCGCGGTCGGTGTCGCCCTTGAGGATCGACTCGGCCGTCGCCTCCATCTGCTCCCAGGTCGCGTGCGGCGGGATCGGCGGCACGGAGGGGTCGGTGAGGAACTCCACGACCGCGGGCCCGTCCGCCTCCAGGGCCGTACGCCAGCCCGCCTCGACGTCCTCGGGCTTCTCCACCCGCACCCCGGTCAGCCCCAGCGAACGGGCGAACGCGGCGTACTGCACGTCCGGCAGCTCCTGCGACGGAAGGAACGACGGGGCGCCCCCCATGGACCGCATCTCCCACGTCACCTGGTTGAGGTCGCGGTTGTTCCAGACGGCCACCACGAGACGCGGATCCTGCCACCGGTCCCGGTACTTGGCCGCCGTGATCAGCTCGGCCATGCCGTTCATCTGCATCGCCCCGTCCCCGACCAGCGCGATCGCGGGCCGGTCCGGGTGGGCGAACTTCGCCCCGATCGCGTACGGCACTCCGCAGCCCATCGACGCCAGTGTGCCGGAGAGGGAGGCGCGCATGCCGGGGCGCATCGTGAGGTGCCGGGCGAACCAGTTGGCGACCGAGCCGGAGTCGGAGGTGATGATCGCGTCGGCGGGCAGCAGCGGGTCCAGGGCGCGGGCCACGTACTCCGGGTTGATCGGGTCGGCGGACAGCCGGGCCCGCCGTTCCATCACCTCGTGCCAGGTCCGTACGTTGTCGCAGACGGTGTCGAACCACTCGCGGCCGCGTTCCTCGCCCCGGATCATCGGGATCAGCCGCCGCAGCGTCTCCCTGGCGTCGCCGACGAGATTCACCTCGTACGGATACCGCATCCCCACCATGTGCGGGTCGATGTCGATCTGCACGCCCCGCGCCTTGCCGAACTCCGGCAGGAACTGCGTGTAGGGGAAGGAGGATCCGATCGTCAGCAGGGTGTCGCAGTCGCGCATCATCTCGTAGGACGCGCGGGTGCCGAGCAGGCCGATCGAGCCGGTGACGTAGGGGAGTTCGTCGCTGAGGACGTCCTTGCCCAGCAGCGCCTTCGCCACGCCCGCGCCCAGCGTCTCGGCGATCCGCTCGACCTCCTCGCGGGCCCCGGCCGCGCCCTGCCCGGCCAGGATCGCCACCTTGTCACCGGAGTTGAGGATCTCGGCTGCCCGCTCCAGTGACTCCGCGGAGGGGACCGCCGTCCAGTCGCTGCGGTCCAGGCTGGACGGCACCATCTTGAACTCGTGTGTGGGGGCGGAGTAGTCGAGCTCCTGGACGTCCCCGGGGATGATGACCGCGGTCGGGCAGCGGCGGGCGTACGCGGTGCGGATCGCCCGGTCCAGGACGTTCGGCAACTGCTCGGGAACGGTCACCGTCTCCACGAAGTCCGAGGCGACGTCCTTGAACAGGGAGTGCAGGTCCACCTCCTGCTGGTACGAGCCGCCCATCGCCGAGCGGTGCGTCTGGCCGACGAGGGCCAGCACCGGGACATGGTCGAGCTTCGCGTCGTACAGACCGTTGAGGAGGTGGATCGCGCCCGGTCCCGAGGTCGCCACGCACACCCCGAGGCGGCCGCTGAACTTGGCGTACCCGGTCGCCTGGAACGCGGACATCTCCTCGTGCCGCGACTGCACGAACCGCGGGTGGTCCTCGGCGCGGCCCCAGGCGGCGAGCAGACCGTTGATGCCGTCGCCGGGATAGCCGAACACCTCCTCCACCCCCCACTCGCGCAGGCGCTGCAGGACGTGGTCGGCGACCTTGGTGCTCATGTACGGGACCTCCCGGACGTCGGGAAAAAGGACACGCGGACTTATGCCGTGACGTGTGACGAGTGACCCCGGAGGCGGCCGGAAAACCCGGGCGGGCGTTTGCGGAGGGGGTCCGGGGGCAGGCGCACTGCCAGTGCTTCGGACCGGAGGCACGCCCGTGGGACCGCCGCAACCGGCGGCCCCGGCACGCCCGGTCGGGCTGTTGCCGTGCTCCCGCGGGGACCGGCCAACCCTGAGCACTTCAAGGGAGTTGCTACGCATCATGCCAACCCGAGCGAGCGCGAGGCACCACCCGCACGACGACGCCCCCGACACCGCCGACGCCTTCCGCAGGCTGGCCGCACAGCCGCCCGGCCCCCGCCGCGACGAGCTCCGCGGCCGGATCGTGGAGGCCTGGCTGCCCATGGCCGACCGCATCGCCGGCCGCTTCCGCAGCCGCGGCGAGAGCTACGAGGACCTGCGCCAGGTCGCGGCCCTCGGCCTGGTCAAGGCCGTCGACCGCTACGACCCCGAGCGCGGCAAGGCGTTCGAGAGCTACGCCGTGCCCACCGTCACCGGGGAGATCAAGCGGCACTTCCGTGACCACATGTGGACCGTCCACGTGCCCCGCCGGGTCCAGGAGTTGCGCAACCGTGTCCGGTTCGCCTGCCAGGACCTGACCCAGACCGTGCCCGGGCGGCGCCCGACCGTCACCGAGATCGCCGCACAGGCGCAGCTGAGCGAGGAGGAGGTACGGGCCGGGCTGGAGGCGCTGGAGAGCTTCACCGCGCTGTCGCTCGACGCGGAACTGCCGGGCGGCGAGGACGGGTACTCGCTGAGCGATGTGCTGGGTGCCGCCGACCCGGCCCTCGACACGGTCGTGGACCGCGAGGCGGTGCGGCTGCGGCTGGCCGCGCTGCCCGAGCGGGAGCGGGCGATCCTGTACATGCGGTTCTTCGGGGACATGACACAGAGCCGGATAGCGGAGCGGCTGGGGATCTCGCAGATGCATGTGTCGCGGCTGATCAACCGGTGCTGCGACCGGCTGCGGGAACAGGTCATGAGCGACGCCTGAAGGGCGTGACACGGTCGCCGTGCGGGCGATCGCCCGTGCGGGCCGGTCGCGCCGTTCCCCGCCACCGGGTCGGTGACCCTCATCCCGTCCCCGCGTCACCCGTGTGGCGGGTCGGCGTCCCGCCAATGGACCGTGGCCGCGCGCGGCCCGGCGGCTCTGCGGCTGTGATGAGTGCGAGGCATGAACGCCGTGCCCGCCCCCGTCGGCCTAAGGAGCCGTTCCCATGCGCCGCACCGCCCCCCTTCTCCTCGCCGCCGCCCTGCTGGTCGCCGCCGGGCCGGTCGCGGTCGCCGACCCGGCGGCCGAAGTCGGCCCGGGCAGTGTCGACCCGGGCGGCAGTGTCACCGTGTCCGTCTCCTGCGATCCTCTCGACGGCACCGCACCCGACACCCTGGACGCCGTCTCGCAGGCCTTCGCCGACGGGACCGTCAGACTGAACAAGGTCCCGGGCGACGACGAGAAGACCGCCGGCCCGGCCTACGAGGGCAGTGCCCACATCGCCGCCGACCTCGGCGCGGCGGACGGCGGGGTCGGACCGGACACCGCCTGGACCGTCGACGGGACCTGCCCGGCACCGCCCGGCGGACAGGGCAGCCCCTGGAGCGCGACCTTCGACGTCAACCGCGCCGACGGCGGCAGCGGCGGCAGCGGCGGCAGCGGTGGTGACGGTGGCAGCGGTGGTGACGGTGGCAGCGGTGGTGACGGTGGCACCGGTGGTGACGGTGGCACCGGCGGGGACGGCGGCAGCGACACCTACGGCGGCCTCGCCGGCAGTGACACCGACAGCGGAATCGCCGGCGGCGGCACCGACAACGGCCTCGCCGGCAGCGACAGCGGCACCGACAACGGAATCGCCGGCAGCGGCACCGTCCCCCAGCCCTGCGGCCCGGCTCACGTCCCGGGCGGACCCTCCTGCGACACCGGCCACACGTGCTCCCAGGCCGCCTCCTGCGACACCGGCCACGCCTGTTCCCAGCCGACTTCCTGCGCCACGGCCCGCCCCCCTGTCCACGCCACCACTCCGGCCACCGTCGAACACGGCGTACGGGCCGGTACGGGCGGTGCCTTCCGCGAGTCCGTGCCCGCTCTCGTCGCCGGCGGCCTGCTGATCGCCGGCGCGTGCGGCGCCGCCGCGCACCGGCTGCTGCGCCGCCGCAGGCCCACGGCGGACGTCTGACCGGCCCGACGGCCCGTCCGGCCGCCGCTGTGATCAGCGCAACGCGGTCGGGCGGCCATGGCCCCCGGGCCCACGGGGTACTCGGAGCCCGGGGGCACGACCCGCCCCGTACGAGACGCCACGCATCAGCGGCACACCGGGCACCACAGGGCACACGGCTCCCGGCGGCCGACGGCACACGCCACCAGGGACGGACTGCGCGGAGGACCCCATGCGGCGCACGGCACCGGAAGGCCACGGGCCCGTCCGCTACGGCCCGCCGCTCCCGCCCGACGGACTGCCCGTGCTCCCCGGCCTCGCCTCCGTCCTCGCCGCGGCCGCCACGCGCGCGTACGGCGAGCCCGTCGGCGGCGGCTCCGCGCTCCTGGACGCCGCCCACGGCTACTGGGAGCGGCGCGGCACGCCCGCCGAGCCCGGCCGGGTCGTCGCCGGACCCGGGGCCCCCGCCCTGCTGCTCGCACTGACCGCCGCGCTCGGCGGCGACGTCCTGGTGCCCCGCCCGTGCGCGGCCTGGTGGGCGCCGTACGCCCGTCTGCTGGGCCGTCCCGTCTTCCACGTGGCGACGCCCGCCGAGTGCGGGGGAGTGCCCGATCCCTTCGCCCTGCTGGAGACGGTGCGCCGGGTGCGCGCCGAGGGCGGGGACCCGCGGCTGCTGGTGCTGTCCGTCGCCGACGACCCCACCGCCACCGTCGCCCCGCCCGAGGTGCTGCACGAGGCCGTCGAGGCCGCCGCGGCCGAGGGGCTGCACCTGGTCAGCGACGAGACCTGGCGCGGCACCCTGCACGCCCCGCACGACACCGTGCTGGTCAGCCCCGCCGAGATGCTGCCCGAGCAGGTCACCGTCGTCACCGACCTGGCAGGCGCGCTGCTGCCCGACGGCTGGCCGGCCGCCGTCGCCCGCCTGCCGGCCTCGACCGCCGGGGACGACCTGCACGCGCGCGTGCTCGACGTCCTCACCGCTCTCGACGCGCGCGTGGCCGCACCGGTCGCCGCCGCCGCGGCGTACGCCCTGGCCGAGCCCGAGCCGGTCCTCGCGCGCGTGGCCGCCACCGTACGTCTGCACGCGCGCGTGGCCCGGGAGGTGCACGCCACGGTGGTGGCCGCGGGCGCGCTCTCCCTGCCGCCGCAGGCCGGCCGCCACCTGTACGCCGATCTCGGTCCGCTGCGGGAGGCGCTCGCCGGGCACGGGGTGGGCGACGCACAGGACCTGGAGGACTTCCTCACCGCCCGGCTCGGGATGCCCGCGCCCGGCGGCCACCGCTTCG
Source organism: Streptomyces sp. NPDC001381 (assembly GCF_042895685.1). Classification (NCBI taxonomy): domain Bacteria; kingdom Bacillati; phylum Actinomycetota; class Actinomycetes; order Kitasatosporales; family Streptomycetaceae; genus Streptomyces; species Streptomyces sp. NPDC001381. The sequence goes on from NZ_JBIAWO010000002.1 coordinate 82,773, forward strand.
GAGACGACCTCGGGGCACTGCGGGTGCGCCTGTCCACCGGTCCGCTGCTGGGCGGCACGGACGCCGAGCGCACGGAATGCCTCACCTCACCCGCGCCGTTGGAACTGCCACACGTGCAACGCGCGTTGACGCTCTTGAGGTCGGTCTTCGACGATCTCCGTGACGACGCTCAGCGATGGGAGCCTCCTCGATGACGCAGCAGTCCGAGTCGACCACCACCCCCACCGGCACGGTGACCACCCCGGACCCCGATGCCCTGCCACCCTTGTCCGAGCCCACCGTCCCGCCCCTCGCCGAGCCCCGCCCGCTGGGGGAGCGGCGGGTGTGGCCGCGTACCTTCCACGACCGGTTGACCGCTCCGCTGCCCGGCCTCAAGGCCCTCGCCCGCTTCGCCCGCGAGGGCTCCGTACGCCCCGGCAAGGAGGGCCTCGCCGACGTCCCCCGGCTGCCGTTCGCGCCGGCCCCGCTGCCCCGCGTGGACGCCCGCACCGTCGCCGTCACCTGGGCGGGGCACGCGAGTTGGGTGGTCCGCATCGGAGGGCTGACCGTCCTCACCGACCCGGTGTGGTCCCGCCGCATCCTCGGCACCCCGGCCCGCATCACCCCCGTGGGCGTGCCCTGGGAGGCGCTGCCGCCGGTCGACGCCGTCGTCATCAGCCACAACCACTACGACCACCTGGACGCACCCACCCTGCGCCGGCTCCCGCGCGACACCCCCGTGTTCGTACCGGCCGGACTCGGCCGCTGGTTCCAGCGCCGCCGCTTCACGCGCGTGACCGAACTCGACTGGTGGGAGGCGGCCGAACTGTCCGGGGTCCGTATCGACTTCGTCCCCGCGCACCACTGGTCCAAGCGCAGCCTCACCGACACCTGCCGCACTCTGTGGGGCGGCTGGGTGCTCACCGCGCCCGACGGGCAGCGCGTGTACTTCGCCGGCGACACCGGCTACGGCCACTGGTTCTCCCGTATCGGGCAGCGCTACCCGGGCATCGACCTCGCCCTGCTGCCCATCGGCGCCTACGACCCGCGCTGGTGGCTCAGCGACGTCCACTGCGACCCGGAGGAGGCGGTCCGGGCCGCCCTCGACCTGGGCGCCCGCCGCATGGCCCCCATGCACTGGGCGACGTTCGTCCTGTCCGCCGAGCCGGTGCTGGAGCCGCTGCAACGGGTGCGCGCGGCCTGGGAGAAGGCGGGACGCGACCGCGGGGACCTGTGGGATCTCCCGATCGGAGGCTCACGCATACTCGGCTGAGACCTGTCCGACCCGATCGGGCCGCCCGCCCCGCTCCTCGGCGAGGCTGCGGTGTCCCCGGCCCGAGGACGGCCCTCGTCCGCCCGGCCGTGGCCGGGGGCCCGCCCGGCACGTCGGCCGGCTCGCGGTGCGCCGAACGCCTGTGTCAGGAGGTGCCCGCGGGGTCGGCGTCGCCGGCACCGGCCGCGTCGTCCCGCGCGATGCCGAGGAACCGGCGGATCGCTTCGACCGGCATGTCCAGGCCCTCGGACGCCGACTGCTCGTCCCCGAACACCTGCACCGCCTCGGTGACGGCCACGGCCAGTTCGACCTCCGCCTTGCGGACCTTGGCCTCGGCCTTGTCCACGGTGTCGACCACCGCCAGCTGGCGACGCTGCTTCTCCTGGAGTCTCTGCTTGCGAGACAGGGTCTTGTCAGAGTTCTGCACGGACATGACCAAGATCATAATCAGTCGAACCGCCTTACGCGGCCCGGGGTTTCCTGATCCGGCGCCACGCGCTCGGCGCCGCGCCGATCACCACGGTCAGCGCGACCGCCGTCACCACGCCCTGCCACGGCTCCGGGAACAGGGAACCGCCGAGGATCCCGATCAACTGGTAGGTCAGCGCCCACGCCAGACAGGCCGGCAGATTGCCCCGCACGAAGCGGCGCAGCGGCCACTTCGCCATCAGACAGGCCAGCATCACCGGGATCCGGCCCGCCGGCACCAGCCGGGACAGCACCAGCACGGCCACGTTGTGCTCGGCGAGCCGCTGCTGCGCCTGCGCCAGCCGCTCCTCCGGCGCACGGGAGCGGATCGCCTCCAGCCAGCGCGAGCCGTTCTTCGACCGCATCCCGCGCCGCCCCAGCCAGTACAGCGTCGCGTCCCCCAGGAACGCCGCCAGGGACGCCGTCACGAACACCAGCGCCAGCGCGAACGGCGCCGTCTGATGGAACGCCACCACCGCCGCCGAACTCACCAGGGCGCCCGTCGGCACCACCGGCACCAGTGCCCCGATCAGCACCAGCAGGAACAGCGACGGATAGCCGAGCGCCTGCTGCGTGGACTCCGTCGGCACCACCGCCGTCGCGGCCGTGGCGAGCAGCCACCTCATCGGGCGACCTCCGGGCGCACGCTCTCGCCGTGCGCCAGCCGGTGCACCGTCACGCCCGGCGCACGATGCGCCGCCAGGCGCACGAACTCCTCGCCCGGCGCATGGAACTCATGGGGGCGCATGGCGTCCATCCCGATCGGCCAGTACGTGCCGTAGTGCACCGGCACCGCGCTCGCCGGCGCCAGCCGCGCCAGCGCCTCGGCCGCACGGCCCGCGTCCAGGTGCCCCTCACCGAGATACGGCCCCCAGCCGCCCACCGGCAGCAGCGCCACGTCGACGGGCCCGACCTCCTTGGCCATCTCCTCGAACAGCCCGGTGTCCCCCGCGAAATAGGTGCGCGCCTCGCCCTCGACGACATACCCGAGAGCCGGGGAGCGGCACGGGCCGACCGGCAGCCGCCGCCCGTCGTGCCGCGCGGGCACGGCCCGTATCCGCAGCCCGCCCACCGAGGTCTCGTCGCCCGGCTCCACCTCGCTGACCTGCAGATGCGTCAGCCGCCGCAGACCCGGGACGGCGCGCGGCGCACCCCGCGGCACCAGCAGGCGCGTACCCGGCGCGAGGCGCGCCAGCGACGGGACGTGGAGGTGGTCGGCGTGCAGATGGGAGACGAGCGCCACGTCGGCGCGCCACGCGGCCGGCGGGGGGAGCGCGCCCCGGCGACGGCGCAGATGAGCGAGCCGGCGGACGAACAGAGGGTCGGTCAGCACGCGCACGTTCGAATCCTCGACCGTGCAGGTCGCGTGACCCCACCAGGTGATCTCCACCGGCACCCCTTTGCCTCCTTCGCGCGACTCCCCCGAAGCCTACGGGCAGGAGTAGGGTCGGCGGCGAAACCCGGAGGTGAGGGGGACGCCATGGGACCGGTGCGGGTCACGGCGATCGCGAGTCTGACGCCGCTGGAGGAACTGGACGCCGATCCCTTCCTGGTCGACTCCCGCAGCCAGCACGCGATGTGCGCGCGCTGGGCCGCCCAGCGCGGCTACGTCGTCAGCCGCGAACTGCTGGTGCGCGGCCTGCGCGCGGACCACTGCGTCCTGTGGGACGGCGTGCGGGCCGGCGTCGACCTGTTCGTGGCGCCCAGCCGCCGCGTTCTGGAGAGCGCCCTGTCCGACGTCGAGGAGTTCACCGACGAGTGCGCCCGGCGCGGGGTGCGCGTCGAGACGGTCGGCTACGCCGAACCCGCCTACGACGCCCAGATGAAGGCCCGCGTCCACCGCCGGCTGTCGATGCCCACGGCCGGGTACGACGGACGGTGACCGGGGTGACTGTCAGTCCCGTGTGACAGGGTGGACAACGGCCCCTCCTACGGCATCGGGGCCGGAAGACGAGGTGGACGGGGCGTGCGAGGGGTGCGGTGGCGGCGGGCCGTCAGCCAGGCCGGGCGGAGTCTTGCGGTGTGGGCCGTGTCCACCCTGACCATGCTGGTGCTCGCGGGGATCCTGCCGGACTTCCGCCTGCAGTCCGCCGACGGCGACAGCGCCACCACCATCGCCGTCACCGCGGCCGTCGGCGCCGGCGTCTTCGGTGTCCTCTCCGCCCTCGCCTGGCCACTGCTGGTCCGCCTCCTGCTGCTCGTACCGGCCCTCGTCCTCGGCCTGCTCGTGTTCTTCCTCAACGGCTCCCTGCTGCTGATCGCCCTGCGGCTGACCCCCTCCGGACAGAGCGAGGCCGCCCCCGAGACCGCCGTCATCGTCGCCGCCGTGATGTCCGCCGTCGCCTCCGCGACCGGCGCTGCCCTGGCCGTCCGCGACGACGACGCCTACCGCCGCCGCCTCTACCGCCTCGCCGACCGCCGCCGCAGAGGCGGCCCGCCCTGCCCGTCCGCCCCCGGCACCGTCTTCCTCCAGCTCGACGGCGTCGGCCACGACGTGCTCGCCGCGGCCGTCCGCAAGGGCCTGATGCCGACCGTCGCCGGATGGCTCGGCGAGGCCCCCCGCCCCGATTCCGGACCCGCGACCCGCCCCACCCACCGCCTCACCCCCTGGCGCACCGACTGGTCCAGCCAGACCGGCGCCAGCCAGCTCGGCATCCTGCACGGCAGCAACCACGACGTGCCCGCCTTCCGCTGGTACGAGAAGGACAGCCGCGCGGTGATGGTCTGCAACCGCCCCGCCGACGCCGTCGAGCTCCAGCGCCGCGCCGTCGAACGCACCGGCGACGGCGGACTGCTGACCGCCGACGGCGCCAGCCGTGGCAACCTCTTCAGCGGCGGCGCCGACGAACAGGCCCTCGTCCTGTCCATCGCGACCCGCAGGCGCAGCCGCGAGACACGCTCCCGCGCCGGGTACTTCGCCTACTTCTCCGACCCGGCCAACGCCGTGCGCACCGCCCTGTCGTTTCTCGCCGAGGTGGGCCGGGAGATCGCCCAGTCCACCCGCGCCCGGCTGCGCAAGGAGCGCCCACGCGTGGGCCGCGGCGGGCTGTACCCGTTCATCCGCGCCTTCGCGACCGTCGTCGAACGCGACGTCGTCGTGGCCGCCGTCATGGGCGACATGCTCGCCGGCCGCACCGCCGTCTACGCCGACCTCGTCGCCTACGACGAGGTGGCCCACCACTCCGGCCCGCTCGGCCGGGACACCGCGCAGGTCCTCGGCCGCCTCGACCGCGCCCTCGCCCTGATCGAGACGGTCGCCGAGCACGCTCCCCGCCCCTACCGGATCGTCGTCCTGTCCGACCACGGCCAGAGCCCCGGCGAGACCTTCCGCGCCCGCTACGGCCTCACCCTCGCCGACCTGGTGCGGGCCGGCTGCGGGCTGCCCGTGCCGCGCCGCGCCGAGCGCACCCACAGCGGCGCCGAGGCCCGCGCGGCCGTCCGCGCGGCGCTGCACCGGCCCGTCGAGGAGGGCGGCGATCAGCACCGGCCGGCCGGGCGCCGCTCCGAGCCGATCGTGCTGGCCTCCGGCAACCTGGGCCTGATCTCCTTCCCGGACGTCGCGCACCGGATGACCAAGGAGGAGATCGACGCCCGCCACCCCGCACTGCTGCCGACCCTCGCCAACCATCCGGGCATCGGCTTCCTCCTGGTCCGCAGCGAGCGGCACGGCGGGGTCGTCCTCGGCGCGTACGGCGTGGAGACACCCCTGGACCGGCTCGACGAGGACCCCGGCCCGCTGGCGGCGTTCGGCCCCGGCGCCGCCGACGCCGTGCGCCGCACCCACTCCTTCCCGCACACCGCCGACATCATGGTCAACTCCTTCCACGACCCGGCCGACGGCGAGGTCCTCGCCTTCGAGGAGCAGATCGGCTCGCACGGCGGCCTCGGCGGCGCCCAGAACAGGGCGTTCCTGCTGTCCCCGCTCGCCCTGTCCGCCCCCGTCGAGGACGGCGAGGTCCTGTCCGGCGCCGAACACGTCCATCGCGTCCTGCGCCGCTGGCTGCACGAGTCCCACGGTCCCCAGGTCCCGCTCGAGCCGGCCCCCGAGGAACGCGCCGCCTGACAGAGGCACGGCCACCCGCACATCGGCGGCGCCCCGCGGCGGACGCGCCACCTCGCCTTTCACCGCTGAGGGGCCGGTGTTCCGGGTGCGGTGAGCGAGAGTGTGATCGGATGGGGACCACGGAAACCCGTCCGACGGGAAACCCACGCGAAAGGAACAACCGTGGCCACCACGCGCTCCGCACACACCGTCTGGGAAGGCAACCTGCTCGAGGGCAACGGCGTCGTCACCTTCGACTCCTCCGGTGCCATCGACCAGCAGCCCGTGACGTGGGCCGCCCGTACCCAGGAGGCGAACGGCAAGACCAGCCCCGAGGAGCTGATCGCCGCCGCCCACTCCAGCTGCTTCTCCATGGCCTTCTCGCACGCCCTGGCGGGCGCCGGCACCCCGCCCACCAAGCTCGTGACCTCGGCCGACGTCACCTTCCAGCCGGGTGAGGGCATCACCGGCATCCACATCACGGTGGAGGGCACGGTCCCCGGTCTCGACAACGACGCGTTCGTCGCCGCCGCCGAGCAGGCCAAGGTCAACTGCCCGGTCAGCCAGGCCCTCAAGGCCGTACCGATCACGCTGTCGGCCAAGCTCGCCTGACCCCTCACCCGCACCGGCCGGCACGCCCCCGCGCACCGGCCGGTGCGGCATGTCCGCGCCCCTAGGCGGTCGGCATGCCGGCGCTCCGGGCGGATTTCGGCTTGCCCGCGCTCCGGGCGGGTTCGGCGTGCAGTCGCTCCGGGCCGGTTCGGCTTGCCGGCGCTCCGGGTATACCGCAGCGGCCGGGTCCACCGGGCGGGGACGGGACCACCCGTCGCGGGCGCCCGCCCGGGCACGCGAGGAAGGGCGACGGTGCCGGGAATCATGGATCATGAAGCGGTGATCAGCCTCCCGCACACCCCCGGGACCCCCCTGCCCCGTCCCGCCGTCTCCGCCCACCGGGGCGGCTCCGAACGCCGTGGCGCCGCGACCCTCCAGGCGTACGAGGACGCCCTCGCCTCCGGCGCGGAGTACGCCGAGTTCGACATCCGGCGCACGGCCGACGGCGTGCTCGTCGTCCACCACGACGCCCGGGCCGGCGGCCGCACCGGACCGCCGGTCGACCGGATCACCCACGCCGAACTGTGCGAACGCGCGGGATACGACGTCCCCGCCGTCGAGGACGTGATGGCGCTGGTCGCCGGCAGGCTGGCGGGCCACCTGGACCTGAAGGAGACCGGCTACGAGCACGAGGTCGTCGACCGGGCGGTGGCGCTGCTCGGCCGGGACGGATTCGTCGCCACGACCCTGGAGGACCGTTCCGTCGCCGCCATCACCCGGGCCTTCCCGGGGGTGCGCACCGCCCTGTCGCTGGGCCGCGACCGCCAGGAGGTGGGCGCCGCCCGGCTGGCCGGCACCCGGGCCGGAGAACTGTTCCCGCTGCGCCGCCTGCGGGACTGCGGCGCCCACGGCGTCGCCGTGCACCGGCTGCTCGCCCGCGCCACCGTGCTGCGCCGGGCGGCCCGGCACGGCCTGTTCACCATGGTCTGGACGGTCAACGACGACGCCGGACTGCGCCGCTTCCTCGCCGACACCCGGGTGGACGTGGTGATCACCGACCGGCCGCGGCGGGCGGTGGAACTGCGCGGCGAGGCGCATCGAACCCGTCCGGCGGGGCACCCGGCACCCTGAGGGGCACGCCCGGCCCCCGACCCGGCCCCGCCCTTCGCAGGGGCACCCGGGGCCCGCGGCCGGGGCGGCCCGCGCCGGGGTGTGCCCCCGGTGCCCCATTGACAGGAGCCCGCGCACCATTTGTGCTGGAAGTCCGGTGGCACGGGAGCTCCCTGGCGGAAGGGGACGGCGATGGGACGTCCGGTCGGCATCGATCTCGGGACCACGAACTCGGTGGTGGCCGTCCTGGAGGGCGGCGAACCCACGGTCATCGCCAACGCGGAGGGGGCCAGGACCACCCCGTCCGTCGTCGCCTTCGCCAAGAACGGCGAGGTGCTCGTCGGCGAGGTCGCCAAACGGCAGGCCGTCACCAACGTCGACCGCACCGCCCGCTCGGTCAAACGGCACATGGGCGACGCGACCTGGCACTTCCCCGACCAGGGCGATGTGGACGGCACCCGCTACCGCGCCCAGGAGCTGTCCGCCCGCGTCCTGCAGAAGCTCAAGCGGGACGCGGAGGCGTACCTCGGCGAGGACGTCACCGACGCGGTGATCACCGTGCCCGCCTACTTCGACGACGCTCAGCGGCAGGCGACCAAGGAGGCCGGGGAGATCGCCGGCCTGAAGGTGCTGCGGATCATCAACGAGCCCACCGCCGCCGCGCTCGCCTACGGCCTCGACCGGGGCGAGGAACAGACGGTCCTCGTCTTCGACCTCGGCGGCGGCACCTTCGACGTGTCGCTCCTGGACATCGGCGACGGCGTCATCGAGGTCAAGGCCACCAACGGCGACACCCACCTCGGCGGCGACGACTGGGACCAGCGGATCGTCGAGTACCTCGTGAAGAAGTTCAAGGGCCAGTACGGCATCGAGCTCGGCAACGACAAGATGGCACTGCAGCGGCTGCGTGAGGGCGCCGAGAAGGCGAAGATCGAACTGTCGTCGTCCTCCGAGACGACCATCAACCTCCCCTACATCACGGCCTCCGCCGAGGGCCCCCTGCACCTCGACGAGAAACTGACGCGCGCTCAGTTCCAGGAACTCACCGCCGACCTGCTCGACCGCTGCCGCACTCCCTTCCACCAGGCCGTCAAGGACGCCAAGGTGCAACTGTCCGCGATCGACCACGTCATCCTCGTCGGCGGCTCCACCCGGATGCCCGCGGTCACCGACCTGGTACGGGAGCTGACCGGCAAGGACCCGCACAAGGGCGTCAACCCCGACGAGGTCGTCGCCGTCGGCGCGGCACTGCAGGCGGGCGTCATCCGCGGCGACGTGAAGGACGTGCTGCTCCTCGACGTCACCCCGCTGTCCCTCGGCATCGAGACCAAGGGCGGCATCATGACCAAGCTCATCGAACGCAACACCACGATCCCCACCCGCCGTTCGGAGATCTTCACCACGGCCGCCGACAACCAGCCCTCCGTGGGCATCCAGGTCTACCAGGGTGAACGCGAGATCGCCGCCTACAACAAGAAGCTCGGCGTCTTCGACCTCACCGGTCTGCCGCCGGCCCCGCGCGGCGTCCCGCAGATCGAGGTCGCCTTCGACATCGACGCCAACGGGATCATGCACGTCTCCGCGAAGGACCTCGCCACCGGCCGCGAGCAGAAGATGACCGTGACGGGCGGCTCGGCGCTGCCCAAGGACGACATCGACCGCATGATGCGCGAGGCGGAGCAGTACGCCGAGGAGGACCGCAAACGCCGCGAGTCCGCCGAGGTCCGCAACCAGGCCGAGCAACTCGTCTACCAGACCGAGAAGTTCCTGCGCGAGAACGAGGAACGGGTACCCGCTCAGACGAGGGGAGAGGTGTCGTCGGCGGTCGCCGAGCTGAAGGATCTGCTGGAGCACCAGGCCGACACCACCGCCCTGCAGGCCGGCGTGGAGAAGCTCGCCACGGTCAGCCAGCAGATGGGCCAGGCGATGTACTCCCAGGCCCAGCAGCAGCCGCCGACCACCGGACCCGCCGACGACCACACCGGAGGCCGGAGCCGGGACGACGACGAGACGGTGGTCGACGCGGAGATCGTCGACGACGACCGGGACCAGGCCAAGGGGGCCTAGCGAGGGAACCGCCGGCGCCGGGGGACCCCGCGGCGTCGGCGGCATCGGGCGGGAGCCGGGGCGTCAGGGGTGCCGGCGGCGTGAGGGATGCCGACCGTGGTCTGCGGTCGGCGGTGTGGTGCATACAGTCGGCAGTGTGGCGCATACGGCGTCCAGGACGGAGGCGTACGGGGTACCGAGACCGGTCAGCCGGGAGCGGAGCCGCTCCAGCCCTCCGCGGTGCTCGGTGAGCGGACCCGTGTCGCCGGTGCGGGCGGCGAACTCCAGCACCGCGGGCAGGAAGTCGGGCCGCTCCTCGCCGGTGAACTCCAGCCCGTGCTGCCGGTAGAGCCCCTTCAGGCGGACCCGGACCTCCGGCCCGCCGGGCCGCTCGGTGCCGCCGCCGTCCCGCCACCGGCTCACATACAGGCTGTGCCGGCCGTCGGGGTCGAAGACCTCCTCGTAGTGCGCGGCCAGCTCCCGCGGCGCGGTGAGCGCCGCGTGGTCCACGAACTCCCTCAGCTGCGGGGCCGCTTCGCGCAGCAGGGGCAGCCGGTCGCGCAGAGCGTCGTCCGGATACGTCAGACAGAGCGCGGCGGCCTGGTGGAGTACGGCGTCCGAGGGCATCGGGCCTCCTTCGCGTCACCGACGCGGTGCGGGTCCCCGTCCTCCGACGCTAGGGGCGCGGGGACCGGCGCACCTGTCCACGGCGCCCGTCCGGGTGTACGGCCGGGGAAGGCGGGCCGGGATCGGCCAGGACCACGGCACCCGCACGGGTGCCGTCCACGGCATCCGCCGGTACCGGTCACGGCCTCCGCGCCGGTACCGGTCAGGGCTTGCGGGCGACCCCCGCGTACACCGGCACGATGCCTTCCGCCTGCGCCGCCACGTCCTCCGGGTCCGGCCGCCAGCCCGAGACCGGGATCAGGCCCGGGCCGAGCAGTTCCAGGCCCTCGAAGAAACGGGCGAACTCGGCGAGGGAGCGCGGGAAGAAGGGAGTGCCGCTGCGGCGGAAGTGGTTCGCCGCGTTCTCCATGGCCTCCGGGCTGAGGTCCGGGGTCACCTGGGAGAGGATCAGCCAGCTGCCGGGGGCGAGCCTCGCCACGTACTCCCGCACCAGGTCGGGGGCGCTGTCGTCCAGGTAGTGCGTGAGCGCCACCAGCGACAGCGACACCGGCCGGCCGAGGTCGAGGGACTCCGCGGCCCGCGCCAGCAGCGTCTCGAGGTCGCGGACGTCGGCGTGCACGTACTGCGTGGAGCCCTCGGCCGTGCCGTGCAGCAGGGCCTCCGCGTGCCGCAGCACGATCGGGTCGTTGTCCGCGTAGACCACCTTCGCCTCCGGCGCCACGCCCTGGGCCACCTGGTGCAGGTTGGGCTCGGTGGGGATGCCCGTGCCGATGTCCAGGAACTGCCGTATCCCGGCCTCGGCGGCGGCACGGACGGCCCGCTGCATGAAGCGGCGGTTGGCGCGCGCACCGCGCAGCACCGTGCCGTCCACGGCGAGGATCTTCCGGGCCAGCTCCTCGTCCACCGGGTAGTTGTCCTTGCCGCCCAGCCACCAGTCGTAGACACGCGCCGGGTGGGGCCTGCTGGTGTCGATGCGGACGGGCGCCTTCCCGGCCTCGGATCCGGTCATACGGGCTCTTCTCCTCGCGCGTGGGGCCGCCGTGGGCCGTGCTGTCGTGGGCCGTGCTGTCTTGTCCGTGCTGTTCTGGCCGGTGCCGCCCCCTGGCCGGAGCGGTCGGGGCTCCGGTCCGTGCTGGGGCGCGTCCCCGGGGTCCGCTTCCGTGGGGCTCAGAGGGCTTCGCGGACGTCCCGCAGGATCTTCCGCGTCTCCTGGGCGGAAGCGGCGTGGGTCGTCAGGTGGTCGAGGACCTCCAGATGCGCGGAGACCTCCGTGCGGGAGTCGAGGTAGAGGGCGCCGGTCAGGTACTCGGTGACGACCATGTCGGGCAGCTCCGGCTCGGCGAAACGGAAGAGCGAGAAGGGTGCGGCCGTCCCCGGGTGAGGGCCGTCGGCGAACGCGGCGATCTGCAGGGTGATCCGGTCGCGTTCGGCCAACTCCAGCAGCTTGTCGAGCTGTTCACGCATGACGGAGGGGTCCTCGCAGACCGGGCGCAGCAGCACCGTCTCGTCCATCACCGCCCACAGGTGCGGCGGGTTGGGGCCGTCCAGCAGCTGCTGCCGGGCCATGCGCAGCGACACGTGCCGCTCGATCGCGTCCGGCCGCGTCCGCCCGACCGTCCCGGCCTCCAGGACGGCGCGCGCGTACCTCTCGGTCTGCAACAGCCCCGGCACGAAGTGCGGTTCGTAACTGCGGATCAGCCGTGCCGCGCCCTCCAGGCTCACGTACAGGCTGAACCACTCCGGCAGCACGTCGTGGAAGCGCTGCCACCAGCCGGGCAGGTTGGCCTCCTCGGCCAGCCGAACGAACGCCTCGGCCTCGCCCGCGGGAACGCCGTACCTCTCCAGCAGCACCTGCACGTACGGGATCTTCAGCGCGACCTCGGCCGTCTCCATGCGCCGCACGGTCGCGGGAGCCACGCGCAGCGCGCGGGCCGCCTCCTCGCGACCGAGGCCGGCCGCCTCACGCAACTCCTGCAGCCGTCTGCCGAGCACCACCTGGCCCACCGTAGGCGCGGGCCGCCGTTCACTCACGCCACGTCTCCCCTACGTGTCGAGGCACGCGGGCCAGTGTGTCATGTTCCGGCCGCGGTCTCACAGGTACGGAGGTGAGGTCCTCGCCACGCATGACGTCACGGGTAATCGACCCGACCGTCCCCAGCCGGGATCGTGGAGTCACCGGGTTACGGGCCGGCGCACTCCGGCCCGTGACCCGGCTCCCCGCCACCACCGGTGGACGACCACGACCCCGACGGAGGGTGATTCACCATGTCCGGAACCCTGTCCGCCCCGCTCACCGCCCTCGCCCGCACCGCGGAGCCGCACACCGCGCTGCGCCGCTTCCTGGCCCTGGACGCCGTGGTGACCGGTGTCAACGGCCTCGCGTACCTGGTCGCGTCCGGCCCGCTCGGGCGTCTGCTCGGCGTCGACGGCGCCCTGCTGCGCGAACTGGGGGTCTTCCTGGTGGCGTTCGCCGTCGCCGTGGGTGTGCTGGCTTCCCGTGGCCGCCCGGCACCGCTGCCGGTGCGGCTGGTGGTGGAGGCCAACCTCGCCTGGTCGGTGCTCACTTGCGTCGCACTCGCCTTCTGGCTCTCACCGACCGCGGCGGGCGCGGTGTGGACGGTGCTGCAGGCCCTGACGGTGACCTGCTTCGCCGCACTGCAGCACGTCGCCCTGCAGACGGTGCGGACCAGTCACTGACGGGCTGTCAGTGCAGCGCTGAGTGAAGGTACTTGACCGTCGCCGGGTCGGCCGGGAGGAACGTCTCGATGGCCAGCTCGGCGACGGTCACGTCCAGGGGCGTGTTGAAGGTGGAGATCGACGAGATGAACGACAGTGTCCGCCCGTCGTGCTCGATCTGCATCGGCAGCGCGAAGTGCGGCACGGGACCGGCCGGTTCGCCGCCGCCTGGGTACTCCGGCACCGGATAGGCGGCGACCTCCTCGTACAACGCGCGCAGCGGGGCCGAGCGGTGCAGGGCGATCTGACGCTCCATCTGGCCGAGGAGATGGCCGCGCCACTCGGGCAGGTTGCGGATGCGGGGTGCGAGACCCTGCGGATGGAGCGTGAGCCGCATCGCGTTCAGCGGCGGCGCGAGCAGGGACTCCGGGACGCCTTCCAGCAGCATGGCGATCCCGCGGTTGGCCGCCACGACGTCGTACCTCGCGTCCACCACCAGCGCCGGGTACGGCTCATAGCCCTGGATGAGTTTTTCCAGGCCCGTGCGCAGCACGTCCAGCGCCGGGTCGTCCAGCGGGGTCTGCGCGTAGTGCGGGGCGTAACCGGCCGCCAGCAGCAGCGCGTTGCGCTCCCGCACGGGCACCTCCAGGTGCTCGGCCAGTCGCAGCACCATCTCCTCGCTGGGCCGGGAGCGGCCCGTCTCCACGAAACTGATGTGCCGGGCCGAGGACCCGGCCCGCAGCGCGAGCTCCAGCTGGCTGACCCGCCGCCGCTCCCGCCAGGCCCGCAGCAGCGGACCCACGCCCCGCTCGGCGGGGGCGGTGAACGGCGCGTTCGTACTGGTCGCGACAATGCCCATACGTACGACCGTAGTCGAGAAGCCGGCGCAGAGCCGCGGACGAGAGGTGGGTGGACGACCGTGCCGTGGATTTCGCGGAGGTTCACGTTCGAGGCCGAGGCGCTGTACCGGGCGCGGGTGCGTGGCTGTCTGCTCGGCGGGGCGCTCGGGGACGCCCTCGGCTACCCGGTGGAGTTCGACTCCCTCGGCCGTATCCGCGCCCGGCACGGCGAGCGGGGCGTCACCGGGCTCGTGCCGGACGCGGCCGGCGTGGTCGGCCGGATCAGCGACGACACGCAGATGACGCTGTTCAGCGCGGAGGGCGTCGAGCAGGCGCTCCGGCGTGAGCGCGAGCGAGGGATCGGCGGGGGAGGCCCCCGGCTGGTGCGCTGGGCCTACGAGCGCTGGCTGCACACCCAGCGCGTACCCGGGCCCGACGGCGGACCCACCGCCCACGGCTACGCCGGCCCGGCCGGCGGCCTCGTCGCCGAGCCCTGGCTGTACGCCCGCCGGGCCCCGGGCAACGCCTGCCTGAGCGGCCTGGAGCAGGACTTCGTCCCCGACACCTGGGCCGAGCTGGGCCCGCCGGGGCCGGTCAACCCGGACTCCAAGGGCTGCGGCGCCGTCATGCGGTCGGCGCCCTTCGGCCTCACCGGCACCTCCGCCGACACCGCGTTCCGCCTCGCCGCCGTGTGCGCCCAGATGACCCACGGCCACCCCACCGGCTACTACGCGGCCGGCGCGCTCGCCGCCGTCGTCTCGCACCTGACGGACGGGGAGTCGGTCGAGGGCGCCGTACTGCGCGCCCTGCGGCTGCTGGCCCGGCACCCCGGGCACGAGGAGACCAGCGCGGCCCTCGGGCGGGCCCTGGACCTGGCGGCGGAGGGCGACCCCACCGCGGAGAAGGTGGAGCGGCTCGGTGCCGGCTGGATCGCCGAGGAGGCCCTCGCGATCGGCGTCTACGCGGCCCTGGCACACGCCGACGTCGAGCAGGCCCTGCTGCTGGCGGTCAACCACTCGGGCGACAGCGACTCCACGGGCTCGATCTGTGGCAACCTGCTCGGCACCCGGCACGGCGACCACGGTCTGCCGCACGCCTGGCTGCGCCAGGTGGAGGGCCGCGCCCGCATCGCCGCGCTCGCGGACGACTTCGCGGCCGAGAGCGCGCTGACCTGAGGCCTGGCAGGCTGGACGGGTACGCGACATGAGGAAGGGAGTCGGACCATGGCCGTGGAACCGTTGTCGCAGGAGGAGATCGAGGACCGTCTGTCCGAGCTGCCGGGCTGGTCGCTGGACGGCGACCGTCTCACCCGCTCCTACCGGCTGGGCTCCCACTTCGCCGCGACGGCCCTGGTCGTCCATGTCGCGCAGATCCAGGAAGACCTCGACCACCACTCGGACCTCACCCTCGGCTACAACACGGTCTCCCTCTCCGTGAACACCCACAGTGTGGGCGGCGCCGTCACCGAACTCGACGTCCAGCTCGCCCGCCGGGTGGAGGAGGCGGCCGCCGGGCACGGCGCGCACTGAGGCGGGCGACGGCATACTGACGCGAGGGGACGGCATACAGTCTGCGACATCCGGCATACGGCACCTGGTCTGCGGTCTGCGGTCTGCGGTCTGCGGTCTGCGGTCTGCGGTCCGCAGACCTGGGGTCTGGGGCTTACAGTCCGCGGGCCTACAGTCCGCGGGCCGCGGTATGTGCCCCAGCGGCGGGTCGCACCTGGCATACGGCCGACGGGCGGAACGGGAGGGCGGGTGCTGGACTACGACAAGGAAGCCGAACGCTACGACGCCTCGCGCGGCGGTGAGCCCCGAGCGGCCGCCGCCGCGGAGGCCGTCCTGGACCTGCTGCCGCCAGGGGCGCGCAGTCTGCTGGACGTCGCGTGCGGCACCGGCATCGTCACCCGGCGGCTCGCGGCCGCGGGCGACGCCCTGCGCGTGACGGGCGTCGACCTGTCGCCCGCGATGGCCCGGCAGGCCGCCGCCCGGCTGCCCGGCGCGATCGTGCGCGCCGACTGCCGCCGACTCCCCTTCCGGGAAGCGCGGTTCGACGCGGTGAGCAGTGTGTGGCTGCTGCACCTCGTCGACGACGCCGGGGACGTACGGCGGATCGTCGCCGAGTGCGCCCGGGTGCTGCGGCCGGGCGGGGTCTACATCACCACCGTCGACAAGGGCGCCTCGCACAACGTGGGCAGCGACATCGACGGTGTCCTCGCCTCCCGCCCGCCCCGCCCCGCGTCCGACGCCGACGCGCTCGTCGAGGCGTACGCCCTCGGCTGCGGCCTGGTCCCGGCCGGGCGCGCCCGGTTTCCCGGCCGGGGGCAGGGCCGCAGCCCGCGCCGGGCGATCGCCGATCTGCGGCGCGGCTGGTTCGTCACCCTGCCGCCCGGACATCCCCTCGCCGACGAGTTCGCCGCCCGTCTCGCGGCCCTGCCCGACCAGGACCGGCCGCGCCCGGAGCCGGAGTTCACCCTGCGGGCGTTCCGCAAGCCGCCGGTTCCGCGGACGGGCGGACGAACTCCCTGAGCGCGACATCCGCCAGAGGCTGTTCCCACACCCCGTCGACCTGCCCTCCTGGCGGATCGCTCGTGGTCGGCCGAACTGGCCGAAAGATGGGGCAACTTGGCCGAACCCCGTGGCGACTGGAGTGCGGAACCCGTCCGTCCTCTCTGGAGGTTCGTCCCGTGCAGCACCCGCACCCGCACCGCAGACGCCGCGCCCTCCTCGCGGCGACGACAGCCGCCGCGGCCCTGGCCGCCGCCGGCCTGACCGCGCTCGGCACCGGCACGGCCGAGGCCGCCACCGCCCGCCAGGTCGAGGCCCTCGACCGGGGTGTCGTCAGCGTCCACACCGACAGCGGCAACCTCGTCAGCTGGCGCTGGCTCGGCACCGACCCCGACAGCGTCTCCTTCAACGTCTACCGGGCCGGCACGAAGGTCAACTCGACCCCGGTGACCGGCTCCACCAACTACTTCCACTCCGGCGCCCCCGCACAGGCCGACTACACGGTCCGCGCCGTCGTCAACGGCGTCGAACAGGCCGACTCCGTCCACGCGGTGCAGTTGCGCACCGGGTACAAGGACGTCCCGATCACCCCGCCGGCGGGCGGCACGACCCCGGACGGAGTGGCGTACACCTACGAGGCGAACGACGCCTCGATCGGCGACCTGGACGGCGACGGCGCACTGGACTTCGTCCTCAAGTGGCAGCCGACGAACGCCAAGGACAACTCCCAGTCCGGCTACACCGGCAACACGGTCCTCGACGGGATCAAGCTCGACGGCACCCGCCTGTGGCGCATCGACCTGGGCCGCAACATCCGCTCCGGCGCCCACTACACCCAGTTCCAGGTCTACGACTACGACGGCGACGGCAAGGCCGAGGTCGCCATGAAGACCGCCGACGGCACGGTCGACGGCACCGGCACGGTGATCGGCAGTTCCTCGGCCGACCACCGCAACTCCAGCGGATACGTCCTCTCCGGCCCCGAGTACCTGACCATGTTCAACGGCCAGACCGGCAAGGCGATGCAGAGCGTCGACTACGTCCCGGCCCGCGGCTCGGTCTCCTCCTGGGGCGACTCCTACGGCAACCGCGTCGACCGCTTCCTCGCCGGGACCGCCTACCTGGACGGCTCCCGCCCCTCCCTGATCATGGCGCGCGGCTACTACACGCGCACGGTGATCGCCGCCTGGGACTGGCGAGGCGGCGCCTTCACCCGCCGCTGGACCTTCGACACCAACTCCTCCACCAACAGCGGCAAGGGCTACGACGGACAGGGCTCGCACAGCCTCTCCGTCGGCGACGTCGACGGTGACGGCAAGGACGAGATCGTCTACGGCGCGATGGCGGTCGACGACAACGGCAACGGTCTGTGGACGACGAAGACCGGCCACGGCGACGCCCAGCACCTCGGCGATCTCGACCCGTCCCATGCGGGCCTGGAGTACTTCAAGGTCTCGGAGTCCGCCGGCCAGCCGGCCGAGCTGTACATCGACCCGGCCGACGGGACCGTCGACTGGCAGCTCGCCGCCTGCTGCGACAACGGCCGCGGCGTCGCCGGCGACATCTGGGCGGGCAACGACGGAGCCGAGGTCTGGTCCGCCTCCGACTCCTCCGTCCGCGACGAGGCGGGCGCGGCCAAGGGCCGCGAACCGTCCTCCGTCAACTTCCTCTCCTGGTGGGACGCCGACACCACCCGTGAGCTCCTGGACGGCACCCACATCGACAAGTACGGCACGTCCTCCGACACCCGTCTGCTGACCGGCTCGGACGTCCACTCCAACAACAGCACCAAGGCCACCCCGTCCCTGTCCGGCGACATCCTCGGCGACTGGCGGGAGGAGGTCGTCTGGCCGACGAGCGGCAACACGGCACTCAGGATCTACTCCACGCCGTACGAGACGACCACGAAGATCACGACCCTGCTCCACGACACCATGTACCGCACCGCGCTGGCCTGGCAGAACACTGCCTACAACCAGCCGCCGCACCCGAGCTTCTTCATCGGCAACGGAATGCCGACGGCACCACGGCCGACGGTGTACACACCGTGAACTGCTGAAACCCCGCCCACCAGGCCCCGCACCGGCGGCTTCCCGACCGGTCGGCATGCCGCTTCAGCCGCCCGGGCCGGCAGGCCGGGGCGGAGCGGCACTGCTGCGGCCACCGCCGAAGGGGCAGCTGTCCTCCGCCACGAGTCCCGCGCTCCGGCCTACGATTTTCGGCCGTGATCTATCTCTGTGGCTGGTTCGTGGTGCATGGTGTCTCGCACGGGATCCCGCTCCACCCCCGGGTGGAATCCCGCTCTCGGGCCCTGCCGTCCCCTGAACGGCGGGGCCCGCCGCTCCTCCCGGCTCCCCACGGGAGGCCAAGCGGCTGCCCGCGTGCCGAACGCCCCCCCCGCGCCATGTCCGAGGAGGCACCGTCCGTAGCCACGGGGCGAGCGCGAACAGGGCGGCGCCCGCGAGCCCGCACACGAGGGGCGCGTGCCCGGCACACGCCCCTCGGTTCGGCTCAGGAGACCGTGCAGCTCTGGTCTCCCAGCGTGAAGGCCGCCGGTTTCGCGTTCGAGCCCGACCAGCTGCCGGTGAAGCCGAAGCTCACGGACGAGCCGGCCGCCACGTTGGCGTTCCAGGTGACGTTCCTCGCCGTCACCGCCGAACCCGACTGCGTGTAGCCGGCGTTCCACAGCTGGGAGATCGTCTGGCCGTTGGGGAAGGACCAGCCGAGGCTCCAGCCGGACCAGGCGCTCGTGCCCGTGTTGGCGAGCTTCACGTCGGCCTGGAAGCCACCGGACCACTGGTTGGTGATGGTGTACGTCACCGCGCAGGCCCCGGTCGGAGCGGGTGTGGGATCCGTCCCGCCGCCGCCCCCGCCCCCGCCGCCGCCGGTGTCGGAGGTGTCGCCGTAGACGACACCCCGGCCGTTCGTCGACACGTAGACGCGCCCGTAGATCCGCGGGTCACCGGTGATCGCGGCGCCCGTCCAACCCCATTGATGGGCGTCGTCGTTGATGCGCGTCCAGGTGGCGCCCTTGTCGGTCGAGCGGAAGATGCCACGGACCCCGGCGATCTTCGCGCTGGTGTAGAGCGTCTGGTACGAGGCTCCCGTCGCCGCCTTGCCGAAGCCGATCGTGTCGGCCTGTTCGACGGTCGACAGCTTGGTGAAGGTGGCGCCCGAGTCCGTGGAGTGCCACAGCCCGTACGCCCCGTCGCTCGCCCCGCCCGCCAGCCACACATCGCCCTTGACGCCCGGCAGCGCCTTGAAACGCACGCTGTCACCACTGGGCAGACCGCTCGCGGACGAGGCCGTGAAGGTGGCACCGCCGTCGGAACTCACGTAGAACTTGCCGGACTTGAAGCCGTAGAACGTCTTGGGGTCCACCCGGTCGGACTCGACGACCGCGCCGGAGGGGATCCCGCCGGACGCGGACCAGGACGAGCCGAAGCCGGTCGTGTACTGCACCCCCGCACCCGCCGGGCTCCACACGAACCTGCTTCCGTCGGCCGCCGCCGCGACCGTCCCGCCGCCGCTGACCCCCGAAGGATCCGTGCCCGCGAACCAGTTGGCGCCGTTGTCCGTCGAGAACGCCACATGCGGGCCGGAGTCCAGGTCGCCCACCCGCACCACCGTGTTCGGGTTGGTCTCCGCGTAGTCCAGGCTCGTGGTCGTCGTGAAGTTCGGCGAGGTGAACATCATCGACGGAACCTTGGTCAGGTCGGTGTGCCGGAAACCGCCGACGTCACCGAGGGCGCTGAGCAGCGGGGCGCCGGCCGGGGGAGAGACGAGGTCGTTGACCGCAGTCTCCTCCAGCCCCTGCACCATCGGCCTGACGGTGAACTGGCCGCCGCTGTCCCAGTTCGCCAGGTTCTCCGTGCCGTAGATCGTCGCCCCCGTCCCGTACATCATGCGGCTGGAGTTGAACGGATCGATCTCCAACGCCTCCGTCATCCAGCCCAGTTTGGGCGTCTGCTCCGGCGGCGAGGGGTTCGCGCCCCAGGTCAGCCAGGGCGACGAGGAGACGTCCATGGTGTAGCGGTTCGAGCGGTTGGGATACGACGTGTAGTCCCACGCCTTCGTCCAGGTCCCGCCGCTGTCCGTGGAGCGGAAGATCTGCGTGTCCGGCCACCAGGAGCTGTACGCGGTGGCCATGACGGTGCCGGGCTTCTGCCGGTCCACCGTCAGCCCGCTGAAGCCGTAGTAGGTGTCGGCCTCCGCCACCGGGCTGATGTCGGTCCACGTCCCGGTCGCCGTCGCGTACCGCCACAGCCGGCCCTTGCCGCCGTCGTACGGGCCGCCCTTGTCGCTGTATGCGATGTACAGATAGCCGTTGACGGTATCCAGTACGCCCTTGTGCGCCAGGTATCCCGTCGGCTGCCCGGCCAGCCGGCTCCAGGTCGCCCCCGCGTCCGTCGACCGGTACACCGCGTTGTCCTTGTCCGCGACCCCGACGTAGACCGTCTTCGTCGCCGTACCGGACGTGCCCGTCGACTCGTCGAAGGTGACCCAGACGATCCCCTGGTTGTCGCTCGCGTACCCGCTGGTGTCGCTGGGATCCTGTACGTAGTTGCCGACGTTGGGGAAGTTCGTCACCTGCGACCAGGTGACGCCCGAGTCCGTCGACCGCCACAGCCCCTTGCCGCTCGGCGCGCCCAGGTACAGCACGCTGTTCCTGTTCGGGTCGACCGCGAGCCGC
This sequence comes from Streptomyces sp. NPDC001381, assembly GCF_042895685.1. NCBI lineage: Bacteria > Bacillati > Actinomycetota > Actinomycetes > Kitasatosporales > Streptomycetaceae > Streptomyces > Streptomyces sp. NPDC001381. Next base: position 103,585 of record NZ_JBIAWO010000002.1, read on the forward strand.
TCGCCCATGCCCCGGCCGGGCATGTTCCCGCCCAGCTTGAAGGGCAGGTCCGTCTTCTGCCAGCTGGCGCCCCGGTCCCCGGATCGCAGCACGGCGCCGTTCCCCGGATCCCAGCTGTTGGTGTACGTGCCGACCGCCGCGTACACCTTGTCGGGGTCGACGGAGTCGGAGGCCAGGCTCACCACGCCGGTGTGCCCCCAGTCAGCCCAGCCGACCGAGTCCAGCAGCGGTGTCCAGGTCTTGTCCGACTCCTGCCAGCGGTAGGCGCCCCCGATGTCGGTGCGCGCGTAGGCGAGGTTCTTCTCCTTGCGGTTGAAGACGATGCCCGGGACGAATCCGCCGCCGTCGATCCGGGCGTTCTTCCAGGTGTACGCCTCGGCGGCCAGTGCCGTCTTCGGCGCGGCATCGGTGGCAAGGGCGGGCGGGCTGCCGGCGAGCAGGCCAGCGGCGAGCGCCAGCACAGCCGTCAGAATGCGCTTTCTTCGCACGGTGGGGGTCCTTCCTCGCGAAGCCATGTGGGAGGAGATCGGTGCGCAAAGGTGCGGTGCGTGCGGGTGCTGACGTGCGACTACCGGGCGGCCCCCATGCGGGAAGGGGCCGCCCGGCGCGGTACGCGGAGCGTTAGCGGGGACTTATTCGAGGAGCTCCGCGTACGAGCCCATGGCCAGGGCGATGTCGGCCTGGGCCCAGAACCGGTGGTAGGTGAAGACGGGTGCGGCACCGCCCTTGAGGTAGGCGTCGATCTTGGACCAGGCGGGGTCGTTCTTGTAGAAGGACCGGATCGAGGCGAAGGTCGACGAGGAGTTGATGGTGTCGCCGTTCGGCATCGTGCCGGTCCAGCCGCTCGGGACGTACACGCCGTCGTCGAAGCGGTTGTAGTCGGCGCGGGTCTCGGGGACCGCGATGCCGAGGGCGTCCTGGTGGTTGGTCCACATGCCGTCCAGGAGCGCCTTGGCGGTGGTCTTCGCCTCCGTGTCACCGGACTTGGCGGCGTAGTACGTCAGAGTCTTGGCGTACGCGGCGGCCACGCCGACGTCGTTGGTGTAGTCGGCGACGGTGACGTGCAGTCCCGCGTTGGCGCCGGGACTCGACGCGTTCCAGGTGTCGGGCTGGCCCGACCACTGGAGGGTGGAGGGGATCAGGAAGGTGCCGTCGGGGTTGATCGTGGTCTTGGACAGCGCCCAGTCGACCCACTTGTCGAGGACCGCCTTGGCCTGCGCGTTCCCCGTCTGCTGGTAGTACTCGGCGACCCGCTCCATCGACCACGCCTGGAAGCCGAACCACTGGTTGGACGGGGGGTCGTGGTAGACGGGCTGCTGGTCGTAGTACATGCCGTAGAAGGTCGACGTCCCGGCCGGCGGGGTCGCGTAGCGGCCTGCCCAGCTGTTGGTCGCCCCGCCGGCGATGGCGCCCTCGTTCGACTGGAGCCAGCGGTAGAACTCCACCTGCCGGGTGAGCGACTTGGCCCAGTCGGCCTGGCCCGTCGCCGACTTGGGCTTCAGGTCGGCGTAACTGCTCAGCGCGTAGGCGGCCAGGGGGTTCTGGTAGCCGCCGTGGGTGTGGCTGGAGCCGATGCGCCAGGCCCAGCCGGCGCTGGTGTCGGTGGCGCCGCCCCAGGCGTAGTACCAGGAGAGCAGGTAGTGCGAGGCGTCCTTGCCGGTCCCGGCCGGGCACGCGGTCGGGCCGACACAGTTGCCGATCTTCTTGAAGTACTTGTCGTACATGGCGTACCGCAGGTAGTCGCCCATCTTCGCGGCCTTGCCGACGGTCGCCGACACGTCACTGCCCTTGCCCTGCTGCTTCGCCCACAGGTCCGCCCAGTACGCGGCCTGCACGGCGCGGGCGTCGGCGTCCGGGGCGTTGGTGAACTTCCACTGCTTGGCGTAGGAGGAGTCACCGGTGAACAGGTCGAGATACCCGTTCCTGCCACCGTACTTGAAGGCGTCGCAGGTCGGCTGCGGAACCGTCTCCCACACCGACTCCTGCGCGCCGCGCTGGAAGGTGTTGATGTAGGACGGTCCGGTCGCGGTCGGGCCGGCCTCGCACGTGCCGGGCTCGTTGCCGTAGCCGTAGACGTTGTCGACGTCCTGGAGCCAGTGCATACCGTAGACGTCGTCCGTGCCGTATGCGCTCTTCAGTTCACCGGCGATCGGATCCGGTCCCACGGACACACCCGTGTCCAGCTTCGCCGGATACTCGTTCGGCGTGTCCAGTTCCGGCGCGTACGTCGCCGGCTTGGAGGCGTTGTAGAACGAGTTCGTCGGCTGGTCGGCGTGGGTGGGGATCATGTACTTCTCCATGATCTCCCAGGCGCCGTTGAACTTGGTCCAGTCGCCTGTCACCTTGCCGTACATCGCCTGGAGCCACAGCAGGTAGCTGTAGGCCTCCGACGTGGTCTCGTGGCCCTGGTCCGGCGCCTCGACGATCAGCGTCTCGACCGAGTGGTACGGGATGCCCTCGGGGGAGAAGTAGCCGTTCGCCGGGTTGGTGATCTTGCCGTAGAGGTCCAGGAACCGGGCGTCGTACACCTTGCTGCCGGCGATCTCGGTGACCGTCACCGAGGCCTTGGCGTGCCCCGTGGCGGTCGACTCGAAGGTGGCCGCGCCCGTGCCCGAGGCGTTCGCGGTGACGGTCACCTTCTGGGCGGTGCTCCAGTTCGACGGGGTGAAGGTGAGGGTGGCGCCGCCGGTGACCGTCAGGCCCGTGTTGCCGCCGGTGCGGGCGGTCGTGACGGTCACATTGGCCGACGGCTGGGTCGACAGCTTCAGCTCGTAGGTGCCCGTCTTGCCCTGCTGCACCGCCAGTTGGTTCGTGGAGGCGACCACGGCCGGTCCCGAGGCGACCGTGATGCCGACCGGCGTCGACGACGCCGACGCGCCCAGACTGTCGTAGGCCTTCGCCACCAGCGAATGACTGCCCACCGACAACCCGGAGGCCGACAGGGTGTAGGGCGAACTCGTGTCCGTACCGAGCAGCGTGGTGTCGTCGTAGAACTCCACCTTGCTGATCGTCGCGCTGTCGGCGGCCGCGGCGGTCGCCGCCAGGGGCACCGGGTCCCCTTGTGAGTACACGGCGCCCGCGGCGGGACTGGTCAGCACGGCGACGGGCGGCTGGTGCGCGCCGGCGCAGGTGGTGCCGTTGACCGCGAAGCTCGTGGGGGCGGCGTTGGCGCCGCTGTAGGTGAACTGCGCACCGGTGCTCACGGCGGCACCCGCCGCGATCGTCCCGTTGTAGGTGGCGTTGTTCACCGTGATCTGCTGGCCGGACTGCGACCAGGTCCCGTTCCAGCCGTTCGACAGCTTCTGGTTGCCCGTGTAGGCGTACGTCAGGGTCCAGCCGCTGATGGGGTCGGTGCCGCGGTTGGTGAGGGTCAGGTCCGCGGTGAAGCCGGACCCCCAGTCGTTGGTCTTGTAGTCCACGCTGCACTGAAGTGCCGCCGCCTGGGCGGGGGTCGAGCTGGTGCTCAGCATGGCGAGGGGAAGCGCGAGGGCCGCCACGACGGCGGTCCACAGGCGCCGCGCCCGGCGGCGTCTGCGTGAGGGATCCATGGTTCTGGTTCCTCCTTGCGGCTCGGAGCGGTGGGGGAGGAGCAACAAGCCTTGAACCAGTGGGAGCGCTCCCATAGTGATGACGGGGGTGAGAACGGTCAAGGTGCTTGAAGAGTCGAAAAGATTCGACGCTGTAAGTTGAGGGAAAGTCAGTGACTCCCCTGTTCTTTGCCGGGACTTGGCGCTAGCTTCGAGACACCAGTGGGAGCGATTCCATCAGTCGACGCGTTCGTCACGACGCGCTGAGCTGCAAGGAGTCGCTCATGCGACGCCCCCCTCGTTCAGTGTTCTCAGCCGTGGCCGGCCTGGTCGCCCTCGGGACGGGTGTGACCCTGCCGGTCATGACGGCGCAGGGAGCCACGCCCGCGTGCACGGTGGAGTACTCCGTCACCGGCCAGTGGGACGCAGGCTTCCAGGGTGCCGTGAAGATCACCAACAACGCGGCTCCCGTGTCCGTGTGGAGCCTGACCTTCGCCTTCGCCGACGGGCAGCAGGTCGCCCAGGGCTGGAGCGCCAAGTGGTCCCAGTCGGGTACGGCCGTCACCGCGGCGAACGAGAGCTGGAACGGTTCCCTCGGCACGGGCGCCGTCGTCAGCGCGGGCTTCATCGCCTCGAAGGGCGCGACGAACTCCGTGCCGACGGCGTTCAAGCTCAACGGCACCCTGTGCAACGTCGACAGTGATCCCACCCCGACGCCCACCCCGACCCCCACCGCGTCCCCCAGCACCCCGCCGGACACCGGCGACGCGCCGCCCGCGCTGCGCGTATCCGGGAACAAGCTCGTGGACGCCGACGGCGCGACCCGCCGGCTGCTCGGCGTGAACCGGTCCGGCGGCGAGTTCATGTGCGTCCAGGGCCGCGGCATCTGGGACGGCCCGGTCGACGACGCGGCCGTGCGGGCGATCGCCGACTGGAACGTCGACACCGTCCGCATCCCGCTCAACGAGGAGTGCTGGCTCGGCCTGTCGAACATCGACTCCGCGTACGGCGGTGCCGCTTACGTCGACGCGGTCAAGGACCTGGTGGCCCGCGTCGAGGCGCACGGCATGACACCGGTCGTCGAACTGCACTGGACCTACGGCCAGTACACCGGCAACTCGGCCGGCTGCTCCGACGTGCACGCCAGTTGCCAGAAGCCGATGCCCGACATGCAGTACACCCCGTCGTTCTGGACCTCGGTGGCGAACACCTTCAAGAACGACCAGGCCGTCGTGTTCGACCTGTTCAACGAGCCCTACCCGGACCGCGCGACCTCCACGACCACCCAGGCGTGGCAGTGCTGGCGGGACGGCGGCACCTGCCCCGGCATCGGGTACGAGGTCGCCGGTATGCAGGATCTCGTCGACGCCGTACGGGCCACCGGCGCCCGGAACGTGATCCTCGCCGGCGGGATCGCCTACTCCAACGACCTCGGTCAGTGGCTCACGTACAGGCCCACGGACCCGACCGGCAATCTCGCCGCCGCGTACCACGTCTACAACTTCAACTCCTGCGCGAACGAGAGCTGCTGGAACTCCACGCTCGCCCCCGTCGCCGCCCAGGTGCCGCTCGTGGCCGGGGAGATCGGGGAGAACACCTGCACGCACGCCTTCGTCGACCAGGTCATGAAGTGGTTCGACGACCGGGGCCTGTCGTACCTCGGCTGGACCTGGAACACCTGGGACTGCTCCTCCGGCCCGTCCCTCATCTCCAGCTACGACGGCACCCCCACCGCGTACGGCACCGGGCTGCGCGACCGTCTGCGCGCCCTCGACGGATAGGCGCCACCCCAGCACGAGCCGCACGACCAAGGGAACGGACAACACCCGCAACGGACAACTCCCGCAACGGACAAGGAAACCCGCACTCATGAGCCGTAGCAGAACAGCGATACTCGCCGCGCTGGCGCTGGTCGCCGGCGCCTCCGGGACGGCGCTCGCGGTGGTCCCCGGGGATCCGGGCATCGCCGCGATCCCCTGCACCGTCGACTACAAGGTGCAGAACCAGTGGGACACCGGCTTCACCGCCAACGTCACCGTGACCAACAACTCGGCCGCCAAGACGAGTTGGTCGGTGAAGTGGGCGTACGCCGGCAACCAGAAGATCACCAACGGCTGGAACGCGAAGATCACCCAGTCCGGCACGGCCGTCACCGCGAACAACGAGACCTACAACGGGGCCCTGGCGAACGGCGGTTCGGTCAGCTTCGGATTCCAGGGGTCCTACAGCGGCACCAACGCCGTGCCCACGACGTTCACGCTCGACGGCGTGACCTGCAACGTCGACAGCGGCACCGGCACCCCCACCGACCCCGGCACACCGACGGACCCGGGCACCCCCTCCACCCGGGTGGACAACCCCTACGCCGGTGCCAAGGTGTACGTGAACCCGGAGTGGTCGGCGAAGGCGGCCGCCGAGACGGGCGGCTCCCGCATCTCCAACCAGCCCACCGGCGTCTGGCTGGACCGCATCGCCGCCATCAACGGCGTCAACGGCGGCATGGGACTGCGCGCCCACCTCGACGCGGCCCTCGCCCAGAAGGGGAGCGGCGAAGAGGTCGTCCAACTGGTCGTCTACGACCTCCCCGGACGCGACTGCTCGGCCCTCGCCTCCAACGGTGAGCTCGGTCCGACGGAGATCGACAAGTACAAGACGCAGTTCATCGACCCGATCGCGGCGATCCTCGCCGACAGCAAGTACGCCGGTCTGCGGATCGTCACCACCATCGAGATCGACTCGCTGCCCAACCTGGTCACCAACACCGGCAGCCGGCCCACCGCCACCGCGGCCTGCGACACCATGAAGGCCAACGGCAACTACGTGAAGGGCGTCGGCTACGCGCTGAACAAGCTCGGCGCCATCCCCAACGTCTACAACTACATCGACGCCGGTCACCACGGCTGGCTCGGCTGGGACGACAACTTCGCCCCGTCCGCCCAGATCATGTACCAGGCCGCCACCGCCGAAGGCGCGACCGTCGACGACGTGCACGGCTTCATCACCAACACGGCGAACTACAGCGCCCTGAAGGAGAACAACTTCACCATCAACGACTCGGTGGCCGGCAAGTCGGTCCGTGAGTCGAAGTGGGTGGACTGGAACCGGTACGTCGACGAGCTGTCGTACGCGCAGGCCTTCCGCACCCAGCTGGTCTCCACCGGCTTCCGGTCGAACATCGGCATGCTGATCGACACCTCCCGCAACGGCTGGGGCGGCTCGGCACGGCCCACCGGCCCGGGCGCCACGACCAGCGTGGACACGTACGTCGACGGCGGCCGCTACGACCAGCGTATCCACATCGGCAACTGGTGCAACCAGTCCGGCGCCGGCCTCGGCGAGCGCCCGCAGGCCGCACCGGCCGCCGGGATCGACGCGTACGTGTGGATGAAGCCGCCGGGCGAGTCCGACGGCTCCAGCTCCGCCATCGCGAACGACGAGGGCAAGGGCTTCGACCGCATGTGCGACCCGACGTACACGGGCAACCCGCGCAACGGCAACAACCTGTCCGGCGCCCTGCCGAACGCCCCGCTGTCCGGGCACTGGTTCTCGGCCCAGTTCCAGCAGCTGATGCAGAACGCCTACCCGCCGCTGTCGTGACGGCGCGGTAGTCCCCGTCCGGCCGCTCCAGCTCGCAGGGAGCGGCCGGACACGGCGGCAACCGGATTTTGCCGACCCGGCAACAGAAGTGGCCCTCCCGCGGTGCGTCGGAGCACGCTGACGGCATACCGGACGAGAGGCTGACCACCATGGCGCACCACCCGCACCAGCAACAGCACGGACCCGACCACGAACACGGCCCGGGCCACGGCTCGAGCCACGGCCACGGCTCGAGCCACGGCCACGGCCCGGGCCACGGAGCCGGCCACAGCCACAGCCACGACACGGAGATCGACTGGGCGGAGATGGCCCCGCACCTCGAAGCCCAGGCCGAACTGTTCATGCCCCTGTACGAGCGGGCCCTCGCCTGGCTCGGCAAGGAGGTGACCGAGCCGGGGCTGATCGTCGACGCGGGCAGCGGCCCCGGGGTGGTCGCCTGCCTGTTCGCCGAGACCTTCCCCGGCGCCCGCGTGCTGGCGGTCGACGGCTCCGAGCCGCTCCTGGACCGGGCCGGGCAGCGGGCCGCCCGGCTCGGGTACGCCGACCGCTTCGGCACCCTCGCCGGTGATCTCCCCGGCGTGCTCGAGGAGTTGGACTATCCGGCCGATCTGCTGTGGGCGGGCCGCAGTCTGCACCACCTGGGCGACCAGCGTGCCGCCCTCGCCGCCTTCGCGGAGCGGCTCGCGCCCGGCGGAACCCTGGCGATCATGGAGGGCGGCCTGCCGAGCCGGTTCCTGCCGCGCGACCTCGGCCTCGGCCGTCCCGGCCTGGAGGCGCGGATCGACGCGCTGCAGGAGGAGTGGTTCGCGCACATGCGGGCCGACCTCCCGGGGTCCGTCGCGGTGACCGAGGACTGGTCGGCGCTGCTCGCTTCCGCGGGGCTGAAGCACACCCGCACCCGCAGCTTCCTGCTCGATCTGCCGGCCCCCGCCTCCGACCGGACCCGCGCCTACGTCGCCACGTCCCTGTCCCGGCTGCGCGACGTCTTCGGCGACGCCCTGGACCCCGAGGACCGCGCCGTACTGGACCGCCTCCTCGACCCCGACGACCCGGCGGGCGTCCACCGCAGGCCGGACGTCTTCGTACTGGCGGCCCACACGGTCCACACGGCGGTCAAGCCGACCTGACCCCCCCACAGCCGTCCGCCCGACCTGACCGTTCCCCACGACCGGTCCACGTGGCCGCCCTCAGCGGCCGTCCCGTCTGGCCGTCCCGCGGGCGCCGTCGTCGCGGCCGGGAATGCGGAGAGGGCGTGACCGGCGGTCACGCCCTCTCCCGATGCGCACGGGCGTCCGCCCGCCTCCCCGGCTGCCGCCCGCGTGGGCGGCGGAAGGTCCGGGCTCAGCCCATGTCGAACGTCGCCGGGTCCGGGCCGATGCGCCGGTCCTCGTTGAGCGCGCTGATCGCCGCCAGGTCCTCGGCGTCCAGGCTGAAGTCGAACACGTCGATGTTCTCCGCGATCCGCGAAGGCGTGACGGACTTGGGGATCACCACGTTGCCGAGCTGGAGGTGCCAGCGCAGCACGACCTGGGCCGGGGTGCGGTTGTGCTTCTGGGCGATGGCCACGATCGCCGGAACCTCCAGAAGGCCCTTGCCCTGGCCCAGGGGCGACCAGGCCTCGGTGGCGATGCCCTGCTCCGCGTGGAACTCGCGGGCGGCGTGCTGCTGCAGATGCGGGTGCAGCTCGATCTGGTTGACCGCGGGGACGACCGACGTCTGCTCGATCAGCCGCTCCAGGTGCTCCGGCAGGAAGTTGGAGACGCCGATGGCCTTGACCCGGCCGTCGGCGTACAGCTTCTCGAACGCCTTGTACGTGTCGACGTACGTGTTCCGGGCCGGCAGCGGCCAGTGGATGAGGTACAGGTCGACGTAGTCCAGGCCCAGCTTCGCCAGGGAGGTGTCGAACGCGCGCAGCGTCGCGTCGTACCCCTGGTCGGCGTTCCAGAGCTTGGTCGTGACGAAAAGCTCCTCGCGGGGCACGCCGGAGGTGGTGAGGGCCTTGCCGGTGCCCTCTTCGTTGCCGTAGATCGCCGCTGTGTCGATGCTGCGGTACCCGGCCTCCAGCGCGGTGGAGACCGCCCGCTCCGCCTCGTCGTCCGGCACCTGCCAGACACCGAAGCCCAGCTGGGGCATCTCGACGCCGTTGTTGAGGATGATCGGGGGGACCTTGCTGCTCACTAGCTCTCGATCCTTCGGTTGTCCGTCAGAGTGGTCTTCACATCCTCAACGATCACGGGCCGTCATGCATTCCTGACCGCGAATTCGTGCCCGAAGCCTGCGAAGACTCCCGCGCGGCACGCAGGACCTACGTCCGGTACAGCGCGTCGACCTCGTCGGCGTACGCGTTCTCGATCGCCTTGCGCTTCAGTTTCAGCGACGGGGTGAGCAGCCCGTGCTCCTCGGTGAACGGCTGGGCCAGGATGCGGAAGGTGCGGATGGACTCGGCCTGCGAGACCAGGGTGTTCGCGGCGACCACGGCCCGGCGCACCTCCGCCTCCAGGTCCGGGTCGCGCACCAGCTGGGCGGGGGTCAGGTGCGGCTTGGCGCGCATCTGCAGCCAGTGCTCGACGGCCTCCTGGTCGAGGGTGATCAGGGCGGCGACGAACGGCCGGTCGTTGCCGACGACGATGCACTGGGCGACCAGGGGATGGTCGCGCACCCGCTCCTCCAGCGGCCCCGGCGAGACGCTCTTGCCGCCGGAGGTCACCAGGATCTCCTTCTTGCGGCCGGTGATGGTGAGGTACCCGTCCTCGTCGAGGGTCCCCAGGTCACCGGTGGCCAGCCAGCCGTCGTGCAGGGTCTCGTCGGTGGCCTTGGGGTTGTTGAGGTACCCCTGGAAGATGTTGTCGCCGCGCAGCCAGATCTCGCCGTCGTCCGCGATGTGCACGGTCAGCCCGGGTATCGGCCGGCCGACCGTGCCGTAGCGGGTGCGGCCGGGCGGGTTGGCGGTGGCGGCCGCCGTCGACTCGGTCAGCCCGTACCCCTCGTAGATCTGTATGCCGGCGCCCGCGAAGAACAGCCCCAGCCGGCGGTCCATCGCCGAGCCGCCCGACATCGCGTGCCGCACCCGGCCGCCCATCGCCGCCCGCACCTTCGCGTAGACGACCTTGTCGAAGAACTGGTGCTGCATCCGCAGCCCGGCCGACGGCCCGGGCCCGATCCCCCACGCCTTCGCCTCCACCGCCTCCGCGTAGGCCACGGCGACCTCGATCGCCTTCTCGAACGGGCCGGACCTGCCCTCCCGCTCGGCCTTGCGCCGGGCCGCGTTGAACACCTTCTCGAAGATGTACGGGACGGCCAGGAAGAACGTCGGCCGGAACGCGGCGAGGTCCGGCAGCAGAGCGGCCGCGTGCAGTTGGGGCTGGTGGCCGAAGCGGACCTTGCCGCGGATCGCGGCGATCTGCACCATCCGCCCGAACACATGCGCGAGCGGCAGGAACAGCAGGGTGGCCGCCTCGTCGCCCTTGCGGGAGTGGAACACCGGCTCCCAGCGTTCGATGACCGTGTCCGCCTCGAACATGAAGTTGCCGTGCGAGATCACACAGCCCTTGGGACGGCCCGTGGTGCCCGAGGTGTAGATGATCGTGGCGACCGAGTCGGGGGTGACCGCCTCGCGGTGCCGGTGCACCACCTCGTCCTCGACCGGGGCGCCGGCGTCGTACAGCTCCTGTACGCAGCCCTCGTCCAGCTGCCACAGCTGACGCAGCCGCGGCAGCCGGTCGATGACGGTGGCGATCGTCATCGCGTGGTCCTCGTGCTCCACGACCGCCGCCGTGCACTCCGCGTCGTACAGCATCCAGAAGCACTGCTCGGCCGACGACGTCGGATAGACCGGCACCACCTGCGCGCCGATCGTCCACAGCGCGAAGTCGAACAGGGTCCACTCGTAGCGGGTGCGGGACATGATCGCGACCCGGTCGCCGAAGCGGACGCCCCGGGCCAGCAGGCCCTTGGCGAGCGCCAGCACCTCGTCACGGAACTCGGCGGCGGTCACGTCCCGCCAGTCGCCGTGCTCGTCCTTGCGGCCGAGCGCCACATGCAGCGGGTCCTCCTGGGCGTGCCGGAAGACGACGTCGGCCAGACCGCCGACCGGCGGTGCCAACGCCAACGGAGGGTTGGTGAACTCTCGCAAACCCGGCACCCCGCTTCTCATGGCCGCACAGCGCCGAAAGCTACCCCACCCTCGGACCGGGCGGGAGGGGGACGGAAAGCGAGCGATGCTCTCGTCTGCGCTGGTCAGTGCTGGAAAATGGGCTCACATGGGGAAGGGTCGGACAGAAAACTGACGGAAGAGTAAGTTTCGGTGCCGTAATCTCCACCGAATCTGCCCGTCCCGCTTACGCCGCCCGCCCCTCCCCACGAGGTCACGGACGGTGCGCCGCCTTCTCCTCGATCAGCGACGGAGCCGCTGATTCCGTTACTCCGCCGGCGGCCGCGCGCGGCGCCCGCACCAGGGCGAGCACCAGGACGCCCGCGGCCAGCCGCGCGCAGCCCGCCGTCACCAGCGCCGTGTCGAGTCCGGCGGCGAACGCGGCACGCAGGGTGTGCCCGGGCGCGACACCGCGGAGGGCCGCCGCACCCCCGCCCGCCAGTGTGTGCGCCGCCCCGCGCGGCAGATCGTCCGCCATCCGGGACGTCAGTACGGTGCCGAACACCGCGACACCGAGCGCGTACCCCAGCTGCCGTACGGTGTTCACCGCGCCGCCCCCGCCACGGTCGGCGAGACGAAACCGGTCCCCACCCCCACCAGCGCGAACCCCGGCACCGGCGCCCGCCAGTCCGACCCCGCCCCCAGCACCGCCTGGGCGAAGCACCCGGCGCCGATGAGCAGCAGTCCGCCCCCGATGGCCAGCCGCGCCGGAACCCCGTGCAGCCGCTTGCCCACCACCACCGTGACCATGGCGGCCACCGTCATCGGCAGCCGCGTCAGCCCCCCGCGCACCGGGCTCATCCCCAGCATCGTCTGCATCCACATCGACATGTACGGCGTCACCCCGAACGCCACCCCGTTGAAGGCCAGCGCCCCCACCATCACCCCGACGAACGCCGGCCCGGCGCAACAGCGCCGGATCGAGCAGCGGATGCGCCGGTTCACCGAGGTGCGGGATGTGATATCCGGTATCCGGTATGCAATCTGCGGTCCATGGTCTGCGATACCTGGTCTGCCGTCTGCCGTCTGCCGTCTGCCGTCTACCGTCTGCGGACCCGGAGCTGTGGGGTGCGTGCTCGGTATGCGATATGCGGTGTGTCGTACGCATTCGACGTGCCGGCTCAGCCCTCCCCGCCGCCCCGCGATCCGCCCCGCCGTCCGTGTCCCGCCGCCGGACGGCGTTGGAGGCGGTCCCCGCCCGCCAGGATCGCCGCCGCCAGCGCGTCCGCCGCGCCCTGCGCGGAGGCGCGCCGCCGACCGTGCACCAGGACGAAGTCCACCCGCCCCAGTTCCGGCAGTCCCGCCCGATCCGGGACGCGGACCAGGCCCGGCGGGACCAGGCCCCGCGAGTGCGCCATCACGCCGAGGCCGGCCCGGGCCGCCGCGATCAGACCGTTGAGGCTGCCGCTCGTGCACACGATCCGCCACGCGCGTCCCTGCCGTTCCAGCGCCTCCAGGGCGAGTGCCCGGGTGATGCCCGGTGGCGGGAAGACGATCAGCGGCACCGGACGCTCGGGGTCGAGGCGCAGGCGTTCGGCGCCGATCCACACCAGTTCGTCGTGCCAGACCAGTTCGCCGCGCGGGTCCTCGGGGCGCCGCTTGGCGAGCACCAGGTCGAGCTTGCCGGCGGCCAGCTGCTCGTGCAGCGTGCCCGACAGTTCCACCGTCAGTTCCAGGTCGACCTCGGGGTGGTCGTACCGGAAGCCCTCCAGGATCTCCGGCAGCCGGGTCAGGACGAAGTCCTCGGAGGCGCCGAAGCGCAGCCTGCCGCGCAGCCGGGTGCCGGCGAAGAAAGCGGTTGCCTGCTCGTGCACCTCCAGGATCCGGCGCGCGAAGCCGAGCATCGCCTCGCCGTCCTCCGTGAGTTCCACGGAGTGTGTGTCCCGGGTGAACAGGGTCCGACCGGTGGCGTCCTCCAGTCGCCGGACGTGCTGGCTGACCGTGGACTGGCGCAGCCCGAGCCGGCGCGCGGCCTGCGTGAAACTCAGCGTCTGGGCGACCGCGAGGAAGGTACGCAGATGGGAGGGGTCGTACACAGTCGACACCCTACTGGTCATCGCATACCGCGATCACAGTCAGAGCGGTATGACGGATTCCCGATCACGGACCCGAGGAGGACGATGGAGGGGGCCCCTCCGGGCCTCGAGGCAAGTCCGTCGAACGCACGTGGAGCACCGTGAAACGCCTGCAGTGGCCGAGCCGGATGCCGGTCGACCCCTACATCCTGCTGTTGCTCGGGACGGTCGGGCTCGCGGCACTGTTCCCGGCCCGCGACACCGCCGCCGACGTGGCCTCCGGCGCCTCCACGGCGGCGATCGCCTTCCTCTTCTTCCTCTACGGCGCCCGCCTCTCCACCCGGGAGGCACTGGACGGGCTGCGGCACTGGCGGCTCCACACCACCGTCCTCGTCTGCACCTTCGTGGTCTTCCCGCTGCTCGGCCTGGCCGCCCGCGGGTTCGTTCCGGTCTTCCTCACCCAGCCGCTCTACCAGGGGCTGCTCTTCCTCACCCTCGTGCCGTCGACCATCCAGTCGTCGATCGCCTTCACCTCGATCGCCCGCGGGAACGTTCCCGCAGCGATCTGCGCGGGATCCTTCTCCTCCCTGGTGGGCATCGTCGTCACCCCGCTGCTGGCGGCAGCCCTGCTGGGCAGCAGCGGAGGCGGCTTCTCGGCCGACTCCCTCGTGGAGATCGTGCTGCAGCTGCTGGTGCCGTTCACCGCCGGGCAGGTGCTGCGCCGCTGGATCGGCGGGTTCGTCACCCGGCACAAGAAGGTGCTGGGGCTGGTCGACCGCGGCTCGATCCTCCTCGTCGTCTACACCGCGTTCAGCGAGGGCATGGTCCAGGGCATCTGGCACCAGGTCAGCGCCGTCCGGCTCGGCGGACTGCTCGTCGTCGAGGCCCTGCTGCTCGCGGTGATGCTCACCCTGACCTGGTACGGCGGCAAGGCCCTGCGGTTCGGCCGGGAGGACCGGATCGCCATCCAGTTCGCGGGCTCCAAGAAGTCCCTCGCCTCCGGACTGCCCATGGCGAGCGTCCTGTTCGGCGCGCACGCCTCCCTCGCCGTGCTGCCCCTGATGCTCTTCCACCAGATGCAGCTCATGGTGTGCGCGGTGATCGCCAAGCGGCGGGCGCGGGATCCGCTGGAGGCGTCCCGGGGAGACGCGCGACGGGCGTCGGCGGCGGTGTGAGACACCGCCGAACGCGACCGGCACGACGGCCTGTTGATCCGGATGTCCGGTACGGAACGCTCACGGCGGATAACGTTCCGTCATGACCGCACCTCTCGTGCTCGCCCCCGCGCGCACCGCCCTCGTCCTCGTCGACCTCATGGACCGGATCGTCGCCCTGCCCCTGGAACCCCGCAAGGGCGCCGAAGTGCTGTCCGTCGCGAAGGAGTTGGCGGACGCCTTCCGCGCGGCCGGCGCCCTCGTCGTCCTCGTCCGCGTCGAACGCCCCGGCGTCGCCGAGCAGCCGCCCGGCAGCGCACTCGTCCACGGACTGCTCCGGGACGGCGACGTCGAGATCGTGAAGCGGACCATCGGCGCCTTCCAGGGCACCGGCCTGGACGAGCGGCTGCGCGCCCACGGTGTGACCACCGTCGTCCTCGGCGGCATCGCAACCAACCTCGGCGTCGAGTCCACCGCCCGCGCCGCCGGCGACCTCGGCTACGACCTCGTCTTCGTCGAGGACGCCATGGCCGCGCTCACCCGGGCCGAGCACGAGGCGTCGGTGAAACTGGACTTCCCACGGCTGGGAACCGTCGTGCGGGCGGCGCGGGTGCGCCTGGCGGCGGACTGAGGCGGGGCCCCCGCGGCGCAGGGGGCGCTCCCCGCCGGCCGGGGCCCCGCCGCCGTGCCGCGGGGAACCGGGTCACCCCCGGGCGGCCGCGGTCCGCAGGGCGATGCGGTCCTCACCCGCGTACACGTTCATGGAACCGCCCCGCAGGAAGCCCACCAGGGTCAGTCCCGACTCCGCCGCCAGGTCCACGGCCAGCGAGGAGGGCGCCGAGACCGCCGCGAGCACCGGGATGCCCGCCATCACGGCCTTCTGCGCCAGCTCGAACGAGGCCCGCCCCGACACCAGCAGGATCGTGCGCGACAGCGGCAGGTCGCCGTTCTGCAGGGCGCGGCCGACCAGCTTGTCCACGGCGTTGTGCCGGCCCACGTCCTCCCGTACGTCCAGCAGCCCGCCGTCCTCGGAGAACAGCGCCGCCGCGTGCAGACCGCCGGTCCGGTCGAAGACCCGCTGGGCCGCGCGCAGCCGGTCGGGGAGGCTCGCGAGCAGCTCGGGCCCGACGCGGAGCGGGGGAGTGTCGGCGATGGGCCAGCGGGCCGTCGTACGGACCGCGTCCAGGCTCGCCTTGCCGCACAGACCGCACGAGGAGCTGGTGTACACGTTCCGCTCGAGGGTGATGTCGGGGACCGTCACACCGGGGGCCGTCTTCACGTCCACCACGTTGTAGGTGTTGGTGCCGTCGGCGGTCGCGCCCGCGCAGTAGACGATGTTCTGCAGATCGGATACGGCGGCCAGGACGCCTTCGCTCACCAGGAAGCCGGCGGCCAGCGCGAAGTCGTCACCGGGCGTGCGCATGGTGATGGCGAGCGGCTTGCCGTTGAGCCGGATCTCCATCGGCTCCTCGGCGACGAGGGTGTCCGGCCGGGTGGAGACCGCTCCGTCGCGTATGCGGAGCACCTTGCGTCGTTCGGTGACTCGTCCCATGTGGTGATCAGCCCCGGTTCTGTACGTGCTGGTAGCCGAAGCGGCCCTTGATGCAGAGATTGCCGTGGGTCACCGGGTTGTCGTGCGGTGAGGTGACCTTCACGATCTCATTGTCCTGCACGTGGAGGGTGAGGTTGCAGCCCACGCCGCAGTACGCGCACACCGTCGTCGTCCGCGTCTGCGCCCGCTCGTCCCAGGTGCCCGCCTCCCGCCGGTCGAACTCGGACCGGAACGACAGCGCCCCCGTCGGGCACACCTCGATGCAGTTCCCGCAGTACACGCACGCCGAGTCGGTCAGCGGGGCGTCGTGCTCCACCGCGATCCGGGCGTCGAAACCGCGGCCCGTCACGGAGATCGCGAAGGTGTTCTGCCACTGGTCACCGCAGGCGTCGACGCACTTGTAGCACAGGACGCACTTGTCGTAGTCGCGGACGTAGAGATCGTTGTCGATCCTCGGTTCCTCGTCGAGCCGGGCGGCGTCCGGGCCGAAGCGGTCCGGCTTCGCCTCGTACTCCTTGATCCAATCCGCGACCTCCGGTGTCGTGGACAGGTCGACCGAGGACGCGAGAAGCTCCAGGACGATCTTGCGGCTGTGCCGGGCGCGTTCCGTGCCGGTCCGCACCACCATCCCCGGCTCGGCCCTGCGGGAGCAGGCGGGGACGAGGGTGCGCGCCCCCTCCACCTCGACCACGCACACCCGGCAGGCGTTCCGCGGCCGCAGGGTGTCGCCCTGGCAGAGCGTCGGGATGTCCTTCCCGGCCGCCCGGCACGCGTCGAGGACGGTCGACCCCTCGGGAACCCGGGCCCGCTCCCCGTCGATCGTGAACTCCAGCAGCCGGCGCGGGATCCCCAGCGGTGTCACGGTCATGCGTACGCCCCCAGACGGTCGATGGCGGATTCCACGGCGTTCCACGCGGTCTGCCCCAGACCGCAGATCGAGGCGTCCCGCATGGCGCGGCCGACCTCTCTGAGCAGGGCGATGTCGTCGGCCGCCGCCGCACCCGTGCGCTCGGCGATCCGGCGCAGCGCCTCCTCCTGGCGCACGGTCCCCACCCGGCACGGCACGCACTGCCCGCAGGACTCGTCGCGGAAGAACTCGGCGATGCGCAGCAGCAGACGGGGCAGCGGCACCGTGTCGTCGAAGGCCATGACGACGCCCGAACCGAGGGTCGTGCCCGCCTCGCGGGTGCCCTCGAAGGTGAGCGGGAGGTCGAGTTCGTCGGGCCGTACGAAGCCGCCGGCCGCGCCGCCGAGCAGCACGGCCCGCAGGCCCGGCCGCACGCCGGCCCGCTCCAGCAGCTCGCCCAGCGTCACACCGAAGGGAAGCTCGTACACGCCGGGGCGTTCGACGCCGCCCGACACGCAGTACAGCTTGGGGCCGGTCGACTTCTCGGTGCCGACGGCCGCGTACGCCGGTGCGCCCATGGTCAGGATCGGCAGGACGTTGACCAGGGTCTCGACGTTGTTCTCGACCGTCGGCTTGCCGAACAGGCCCTTCTCCACGGGGAACGGCGGCTTCGAGCGCGGCTCGCCCCGGTAGCCCTCGATCGAGTTGAACAGGGCGGTCTCCTCGCCGCAGATGTACGCGCCCGCGCCCCTGCGGATCTCGATGTCGAAGGCGTAGCCCTGGCCGAGGACGTCGTCGCCCAGCAGACCACGGGCCCGGGCCTGGTCCACTGCATATTGCATACGGCGTATCGCCCGCGGGTATTCGCCGCGCAGGTAGAGGTATCCGGTGTGCGCGCCGATCGCATACGCCGCGACCGTCATCGCCTCCACCAGCGCGTACGGATCGCCCTCCATGATCACCCGGTCCTTGAAGGTGCCCGGCTCGGATTCGTCGGCGTTGCACACCAGGTAGTGCGGGTGGTCGGGCTGGGACGCCGTGGCCTGCCACTTGCGCCCCGTGGGGAAGGCGGCGCCGCCCCGGCCGACCAGGCCGGAGTCGCCGACCTCGCGGATCACCCCGGCGGGGCCGAGTGCGAACGCCCGGCGCAGGGCCGTGTAGCCGCCGTGCGCCCGGTACTCGTCCAGCGACGCCGGGTCGACCACGCCGACGCGCCGCAGCAGGGTCAGCGAGGGGTCGCCGGCCTGCGGGACCGCCGATGCCGGCGGCGGCTCCTCGGCAGCGGAGTCGGGCGCGCTCGCGGCGCGGACGGCCGCCTCGACCGTCGCCGGCGCCGACACCGCCGTACGCACCGGGTCACCCGCCCTGATCGCGAGGGCGGCCGGGGCGCGTTCGCACAGCCCGAGGCAGGGACCGCGCTCGACGGACACGCCGCTGCCGGGGCCGAGCCGGGCTTCGGCTCCGGCGCACAGGTCCGCCGCGCCGGCGGCCGCGCAGGCGAGGTCCGTGCACAGGTGCAGCACGGTCGCCGGGCGCGGCCGCACGGAGAACATCGCGTAGAAGGTGGCGACGCCGTACGCCTCCGCCGGTGGCACGGTCAGCCGCCGGCACAGGTGGTCGAGGGCCCCCTGGCTGATCCAGCCGACCCGGTCGTTGATCGCGTGCAGCCCCGGCAGCAGCAGGTCACGGCGGCCCCGGGCCTCGCGCCCGCCGCGCGCCCACCGCAGATCGGGGTCCGTGCGGTCCGCGCCCTCCCACGCCGACCGGGGAGGACCGAGCAGGGCGTCGACGGCCGCCCGTTCCTCGTCCGTCGGCTCGCTGTCGCCGAAGTGCAGGTCCACACCATCACCTCACGGGGGTCGGGACGGGGAGCTTCTCGATCCGGATCGCCGACGCCTTGAACTCCGCCGTCCCCGCGATCGGGCAGTTGGCCTCGATCGTCAGCCGGTTGGTGTCCACCTCGTCGGGAAAGTGCATCGTCATGAACGCGAGCCCGGGCCGCAGCGCGGTGTCGATCCACACCGGCGCGACGACCGCCCCGCGCCGTGAGGCGACCCGCACCTCCTCGCCGGCCACGACCCCGTACCGTTCGGCGTCCTCCGGGCACAGCTCGAGGAACTCGCCGCGCCGCAGCGGGGAGGCGAAACCCCCGCTCTGCACACCGGTGTTGTACGAGTCCAGGCGCCGTCCGGTGGTCAGCCGGATCGGGTACTGCTCGTCGGTCAGGTCGACCGGCGGATCGTGCCGCACGATCCCGAACGGTGCCCTCCTGCCCCGGCGTTCCGGCTCGCTCTCCCACAACCGGCCGTGCAGATAGGAGGGTTCGAGCCGCTCGGTGCTCGGGCAGGGCCACTGGATGCCCTGGTGCTCCTCCAGGCGCTGGTAGGTCATGCCGTGGTGTGCGGGGGAGAGCGACCTGAGCTCGTTCCACACGGCCTCGGCGTCCGCGTACTTCCAGTCGTGGCCGAGGCGGGCCGCGAGCTCGCAGATGACGTCGATGTCCTCACGTGCCTCGCCCGGCGGTGTGAGCGCCCTGCGGACCCGCTGGACCCGCCGTTCGCTGTTGGTGGTCGTGCCGTCCGTCTCCGCCCAGCCGGCGGTCGCGGGCAGGACGACGTCGGCCAGCTCCGCGGTCCTCGTCAGGAAGATGTCCTGCACGACGAGGAAGTCCAGCCGCCGCAGGCGCCGTTCGGCCTGCTCGCTGTCCGCCTCCGACTGCGCCGGGTTCTCGCCGACGCAGTAGACGGCCCGCAGCGACCCCTCCTCCATCGCCTCGAACATCTCCGTCAGGTTCATTCCGTAGTGCGGCTGGATGACGGTGTCCCACGCCGACTCGAACCTCAGCCGGGCCCCGGGGTCGAGGATGTCCTGGAAGCCGGGCAGGCGGTTGGGGATGGCGCCCATGTCGCCGCCGCCTTGGACGTTGTTCTGGCCGCGCAGCGGCTGCAGTCCGCTGCCGTACCGTCCGACGTGCCCGGTCAGCAGCGACAGGTTGATCAGGGCGCGCACGTTGTCGGTGCCGTTGTGGTGCTCGGTGATGCCGAGGGTCCAGCACAGCTGGGCGCGCTCGGCGCGGGCGTAGGCGTGTGCCAACTCCCTGATGGCGGACGCCGGTACGCCCGTCACCCGCTCCGCCAGCGACAGCGTCCAGGGCTCGACGAGCGCTTTGTACTCCTCGAAGCCGGACGTCGCCCGCTCGATGAAGGCCTCGTTGGCCAGCCCCGCCCGGATGATCTCGCGGCCGATCGCGTGCGCCATCGGGATGTCGGTGCCGACGTCGAGGCCGAGCCAGCTCTCCGCCCATGCCGCGGTGGAGGTGCGGCGTGGGTCGACCGCGTACATCCGGGCGCCGTTCCTGATCCCCTTGAGCACGTGCTGGAAGAAGATCGGGTGGGCGAAGCGGGCGTTGGAGCCCCACATCACGATGACGTCGGTGTGCTCGACCTCCTCGTACGACGACGTCCCGCCGCCCGAGCCGAAGGCCGCCGACAGCCCCGCGACGCTGGGGGCGTGGCAGGTGCGGTTGCAGGAGTCGACGTTGTTGGTGCCCATCACGACCCGGGCGAACTTCTGCGCCACGTAGTTCGTCTCGTTGGTGGCCCGGGCGCAGGAGAACATGCCGAACGCCTCCCGGTTGCGCCCCAGTCCCCGGGCCGCGCGGTCGAGGGCCTCCTCCCAGCTCGCCTGCCGGAAGGGCTCGTCGCGGGAGTCGCGGACCAGGGGACGGGTGAGCCTGGTGTAGGTCTTCGGTTGCCGTTTCCTCATGCGGCGCTCCTCAGTGCGAGCAGGTCCGAGATGGCGTGCACGGTGCGCAGGGTGGGCACCGGCACGCCGGTGATCTCCGCCAGTTCGACGACCGCCGCGAGGAGCACGTCGAGTTCGAGCGGCTTGCCGCGCTCCAGGTCCTGGAGCGTGGAGGTGCGGTGGTCGCCGACCCGCTCCGCGCCGGCGAGGCGGCGCTCGACGGAGACGCCCACCTCGCAGCCGAGGGCCTCGGCCACGGCCAGGGTCTCGCGCATCATCGTCTCGATGACCCGGCGGGTGCCGCCGTGCAGGCACATCTGCCGCATGGTGGCGCGGGCCAGGGCGCTGATCGGGTTGAAGGAGATGTTGCCCAGCAGCTTGAGCCAGATGTCGTTGCGCAGGTCGGGTTCCACCGGGCACTTGAGGCCGCCCGCCGTCATGGCCTCGCTGAACCGCGTGCACCGCGCCGAGACGCCACGGCCGGGCTCGCCGACCGAGAACCTGGTTCCTTCCAGGTGCCGTACGACGCCCGGCGCCTGGAGTTCGGCCGCCGCGTACACGACGCAGCCGACGGCCCGTTCGGGCGCGAGCACCGCACTGACCGCGCCGCCGGGGTCCACGCTCTCGACGCGATGGCCGTCGTAGGGGCCGCCGTGCCGGTGGAAGTACCACCAGGGGATGCCGTTCTGGGCGGCGATCACCGCCGTGGTGTCGTGCAGCAGCGGCTCGATCAGCGGCCCGCACGCCGCGTAGGAGTGGGCTTTCAGACCCAGGAAGACGAAGTCGACCGGGCCGATCTCGGCCGGGTCGTCGGTCGCGTGGGCGCGGGCGGTGAAGTCGCCGCGCGGACTGTGCACCCGCACCCCGTCCCGCCTCATGGCCGCCAGATGCGGTCCACGGGCGACGAGGTGCACGTCGGCGCCCGCGCGATGGAGCGCTGCACCGACGTAGGCGCCGATCGCACCGGCGCCGAGGACTGCGACTTTCATGGTGAGGGAGCTCCGTTCGGTCGAGGGTACCGAGGAACTGCCGAACTCTGTCGACTGAATATTGTCTACAGTATGGTGCTGAAGGCGGCAAGAGTGCGCGCAGCGCCGCCGACGCGGGTGGCACACCGAGGCGTCGGCCAAGCGCAGTCGGGGCGGGTTCCCGTGGCGACCGTGTGCGGTGTCTCAGGACGCCGGTTCCACGAAACCGGCCGGCACCCGACCGTTCGGCGCATCCCGCATACCGTTCATCGCATACGGTCGACGCGCCGCCTTCTCAACCCCCTTGATCCTTCCTACCGTTCGGGACTCATGAGCCCCCCTGTCGCGCCGCCCGGCTGGAGCCGCTGGCTCGTGCCCCCGGCCGCCCTCTCGGTCCATCTCTCCATCGGTCAGGCCTACGCCTGGTCCGTCTTCAAGCCGCCGCTGGAGTCGGCGCTCGGCCTCAGCGGCACCCAGAGCGCGCTGCCCTTCCAGGTCGCCATCGTCATGCTCGGCCTGTCCGCCGCGTTCGGCGGCACGCTCGTCGAGCGCAACGGACCGCGCTGGGCCATGACGGTCGCCCTGGTCTGCTTCTCCTCCGGCTTCCTGATCTCCGCGCTCGGCGCCGCCACCGAGCAGTACTGGCTGATCGTCCTCGGCTACGGCTTCGTCGGCGGCATCGGCCTCGGCATCGGATACATCTCACCGGTCTCCACCCTGATCAAGTGGTTCCCGGACCGGCCCGGCATGGCCACCGGCATCGCCATCATGGGCTTCGGCGGCGGCGCACTCATCGCCTCGCCCTGGTCGGCGCAGATGCTGGAGTCCTTCGGCGCGGACCACTCCGGGATCGCGCTCGCCTTCCTCGTGCACGGGACGGCGTACGCGGTCTTCATGACCCTCGGCGTGCTGCTGGTGCGCGTGCCGCGCACCGCGCGGTCCACAGCCGCGGCGGGACCGGCCGCTGTCACGGGCGTGCAGGTCTCGGCGCGTTCCGCGGTGCGCACCCCGCAGTTCTGGTGCCTGTGGGTCGTCCTGTGCATGAACGTCACCGCCGGCATCGGCATCCTGGAGAAGGCCGCCCCGATGATCACGGACTTCTTCGCCGGCACCTCCACACCGGTGTCGGTCACGGCCGCCGCCGGCTTCGTCGCCCTGCTGTCCGCGGCCAACATGGCGGGCCGCATCGGCTGGTCCTCCACCTCCGACCTGATCGGCCGCAAGAACATCTACCGCCTCTACCTGGGCGCGGGCGCGCTGATGTACGCCCTCATCGCCCTGTTCGGCGACTCCTCCAAGCCGCTGTTCATCCTGTGCGCCCTGGTGATCCTCTCCTTCTACGGCGGCGGCTTCGCCACGATCCCCGCCTATCTGAAGGACCTGTTCGGAACCCACCAGGTGGGCGCCATCCACGGGCGGCTGCTCACCGCCTGGTCCACGGCCGGCGTCCTCGGCCCGCTGATCGTGAACTGGATCGCCGACCGGCAGGAGGAGGCCGGCAGACACGGCTCGGACCTCTACTCCCTCTCCTTGTTCATCATGATCGGACTGCTCGCCGTCGGCTTCGTCGCCAACGAGCTGGTCCGCCCCGTCCACGCCCGCCACCACGTCCCCGCCCCGAAGGAGACCGCCGATGTCGCAGCCCGGCAGCAGCCCGAGTCCGCCTGACCGGCGGCCGCTGATCGCGTTCGCCTGGCTGTGGGTGGGCGCGCCGCTCGCCTACGGGCTGTACGAGCTGGTGCAGAAGGCGACGAAACTGTTCACCGGGTAGCCGTTCGCGCTGCTCATGACCAGGCGTTCGGAAACTGTTCGGGCGTCCGAGGGCTAGAGGGAAGCCGACAACCCAGGCGTCCGTTTCCTGTCGCAACACCTGTCCCCGTACCCGTGAGTCACTGATCAGACTGGTGGATCCCGCTACCCACGGCAACGAGGGGGACCCCCCAATGAACGGCTCGCGCATCGCCGCCGTCGGCCACTACCAGCCCGCCAGGGTGCTCACCAACGAGGACCTGGCGGGCATGGTCGACACCAGTGACGAGTGGATCAGGAGCCGGGTGGGCATCCGGACCCGCCACATCGCCGGTCCCGACGAGCCCGTGGACGAGCTGGCCGCGCACGCCGCCGCCAAGGCGCTCGCTGCGGCCGGACTCGCCCCCTCCGACATCGACCTCGTGCTGGTCGCGACCTCCACCGCGGTCGACCGCTCGCCCAACATGGCCGCCCGGGTCGCCGCCCGCCTCGGCGTGCCGAGTCCGGCCGCCATGGACGTCAACGTCGTGTGCGCCGGCTTCACCCACGCCCTGGCCACCGCCGACCACACCGTCCGCGCGGGCGCCGCGACCCGTGCGCTGGTCATCGGGGCGGACAAGATGTCCGAGGTGACGGACTGGTCCGACCGTACGACGTGCGTGCTCGTCGGTGACGGGGCGGGCGCCGCGGTCGTCGAGGCCTCGGAGGAGCCCGGTATCGCGCCCGTCCTGTGGGGATCCGTGCCCGAGATGGGGCACGCGGTGCGCATCGAGGGCCAGCCGGCGCGGTTCGCGCAGGAGGGCCAGAGCGTCTACCGGTGGGCCACCACCCGGCTGCCGCCGCTCGCCCGGCAGGCCTGCGAGCGGGCCGGCCTCGTCCCCGAGGACCTGGCCGCCGTCGTCCTGCACCAGGCGAACCTGCGGATCATCGAGCCCCTCGCGCAGAAGATCGGCGCCGTCAACGCGGTGGTCGCCCGCGATGTCACCGCTTCGGGGAACACCTCCGCCGCCAGCATCCCGCTCGCCTTCTCCAAGCTCGTCGAGCAGGGCGCGATCTCCACGGGGGACCCGGTGCTGCTGTTCGGCTTCGGCGGCAACCTCTCGTACGCGGGGCAGGTCGTACGCTGCCCGTGAGCGGCGTGCTCCCGGTCGGGCTCCCGGTGGTGTGACGCGTCCGAACCGGACCGTGGACTGGCTACAGTGCGCCGTAGACTGTAGACGAAAGACAATCGATACTCGGCTGTAGACAGTACGCAGTACACCGTGGACAGCCGACCCCGAGACGTCTTTCGCATACGTGGCTTTCCGGCTGCACTTGCTGACCGGCGCTGCCCAGGAGGGGAACCGACCGATGTTGTCGACAGGACTGCCGCAGGGTGCGGTACCCAAGCTCGAACGGCCAGGCCCGCTGCGCGACCGTGTCTACGAGGCGCTGCTCGAACTCATCACCACCCGCGCCCTCCAGCCCGGCCAGCACCTGGTCGAGAGCGAACTGGCGAGCCATCTCGGCGTCTCCCGCCAGCCGGTGCGCGAGGCCCTGCAGCGGCTCAACACCGAGGGCTGGGTGGACCTCAGGCCCGCCCAGGGCGCGTTCGTGCACGAGCCGACCGAGGAGGAGGCCGACCAACTCCTCACCGTCCGTACGCTGTTGGAGGCCGAGGCCGCCCGGCTCGCCGCCGCGCACGCGGACAAGGCCGGCATCGAGGCCCTGGACGAGATCCAGGCGCAGGGCCAGCTGGCCGTGGCCAAGGACGACGTGGACGCCGCCGTCGTACTGAACGCCCGCTTCCACGCCAAGATCATGGAGCTGGCCGGCAACGCGGTCCTCGCCGAGCTGGCGGCACAGGTCGACCGCCGGGTGCGCTGGTACTACACGCCCGTGGCGCGGCAGCGCGGCCACCAGTCCTGGATCGAGCACCGCGACCTGATCACCGCCATCGCCGATCACGACGAGCAGCTGGCCACCCGGCTCATGCGCGAGCACACCGAGCACACCCGGCGCTCGTACCACGACCGCGCCAAGTCCTGAGCCTTCTCGGGGCACAGGCCCCGGCGCGCCCCGACCGCCGGCTCACCACCGGCGGTCGGCCGAAGCCGCCCCGGCGGCGGCCCCGGCGCGTGACGGAAGGCGGGGTCCGCCCCGGTCGTGGCGGACCCCGAATCCCTGTGTGCCCTCAGGCGGTGGCGCCCCCGGTGCGGGCCCCCCTCCGTCCCGGCGAACCGGCCCCGGACGCCCCCGGCCGCCGCAGCGGCAGGGCGATCGGCTACGCCATCTCCTCGCCGAGCGGCTGCGGGTTGGGGACGATGCTCCGGGCCTTCGGCGTGCCCCCGGACTTCAGGAAGAGCGCCAGGACCGCGGAGGCCAGCCCGATGGAACCCGCGAGCACGAACGCGCCCTGGTAGTCCCACGCGTCGACGACGATTGCGCCCAGTCCGGAGCCGACGAGTCCCGAGATCAGCTTCGAGCTGTAGACCATCCCGTAGTTGCTCGCGTTGTTGTTCTCCCCGAAGTAGTCGGCCGTCATGGCCGCGAACAAGGGGAAGATCGCCCCGCCGCCGAAGCCGGAGACCATCGAGCAGAACAGGAAGAACGGCATGCTGCCCATCTGGCCGGAGACCAGCACGCCGAACTGCGCGGTACCGAGCACGAGGCACACGATGATCAGGGTGTTGCGGCGTCCGTAGCGGTCGGAGATCCAGCCGATGACACCGCGGCCGGTGCCGTTGACGATCGCCTTCAGGGACATCGCCGTGGCCACGATCCCGCCCGCGAAGCCCATGTCCTTGCCGAACGGCACCTGGAAGGCGATGCCGAAGATGTTGATGCCGGCCGTGCACAGCAGACAGAACCACATCATCCACAGGACGGGCGTGCGCGCGGCCTCCTTCGGGGTGTACTGCTTGGCCGCCGGCGGGTTCTTCGCCAGCGCCCGGCGGATCTTCGGGTCGTCGGTGAGCTTCAGCGGGTCGACGTGCGCGGGCCACCAGTTCTTCGGCGGGTCCCGGAAGAACCAGCCGGCCGTGGCCACCACCAGACACAGCCCGACGCCCACCGACGCCAGGACGCCCTGGTAGTTGCCCAGGTCCAGGTACGAGGTGAACAGGAACACGAACGGCACGGAGCCGTAGGCGAAACCGCCGTTGACGAAGCCGGTCTTGCCGCCCTTGCGCTCCGGATACCACTTGCCGACCATGTTGATGCAGGTCGCGTACACCAGACCGGCGCCGATCCCGCTGCACATGCCGAAGCCGAGATAGGCGACGAGCACGTTCGGCGCGTACGCCAGCGAGAGATAGCCCAGCAGGGTCCCGACCGCGCCGATCAGCATCGCCGTACGGGCGGGAAGCCTGCCGCTCTCCCGCAGTCGTCCGGCCGGGAAGGCCACGGCCGCCTGGAAGAACACCCAGACGCCCATCAGCCAGAAGATGTGGCCGCTGCTCCACAGATGGGCCTGGTGGAGCGTGTCCTCCGCCGACGTGAACGCGTATTCGGCGGAACTGATGCCCATCATGCCCACCCAGGGCAGGACGACCATCCACTTGCGTGCGCGGCCCATGATGTCGATGTCGGACTCGCCGATCCGGTACACGCGGCCGTTGCGGTCCGTCACCTCCCGGTGGGGGAGGGACGTCGAGTAGTCGGTTGTCGTCATGCAGCTCAGCACCCCTTGCGTCGAAAGTTCTGGCCAGCGCCCCCTGTCCAATGCCTTTCGTGCGCGCACGGGTCCCGGGGCCGGCCGGCGCGCACCCGCCGGCCGGTCCCCTGCGTGTCACCTCATGAACCGCCCCCCAACAGGCCCGCCGCCCGCGCCCAGCGGTACTTCGCGCCGAGCACGGAAACCGGTTTCTCGGTCGTGTACGGGTACGCCGCGACCCCCCGCTCGAACAGGTACCGGCAGGCCTCCTCGACCTCGACGTCACCGGCGAGCGACGCGACGACGGGCTTGTGCACACCGCGCTCCCGGAACTCGGCGACCACGCGCGCGGTGAGTTCCGCGAACACCATCGGCGGCGTGACGACGGTGTGCCAGTAGCCGAGGACGAGAGCGTGGACGCGCGGATCCTCCAGGCCCAGCCGGATCGTCGCCTCGTACGTCGACGGCGGCTCGCCCCCGGTGATGTCGACCGGGTTGCCCGCGGCCCCGAAGGGCGGGATGAACTCCCGGAACGCCGCGTCCAGGTCCGGCGGGATCTCCATCAGGGTCAGGCCGTTGTCGGTGACCGCGTCGGACAGCAGGACGCCGCTGCCGCCGGCGCCGGTGATGATCACCACGTTGTCGCCCCGCGGCGTGGGGAGCACCGGCAACGCGCGTGCGTACTCCAGCATGTCGTTCAGCCCCGGCGCCCTGATCACGCCGGCCTGCCGCAGGATGTCGTCGTACACCGCGTCGTCGCCGGCGAGCGCCCCGGTGTGCGAACCGGCGGCCCTCGCGCCCGCCGCGGTACGCCCCGCCTTGAGGACGACGACCGGCTTCTTCGGCACGGTGGCCCGCGCGGCCTCGACGAAGGCGCGCCCGTCCTTGAGGTCCTCCAGGTGCATCGCGATGCACTGGGTGTGCGGGTCCTCGCCGAACCAGGTCAGCAGGTCGTCCTCGTCCAGGTCCGACTTGTTGCCCAGCCCGACGATCGCCGACACGCCCGTCCTCGTGGTGCGGGCGAAACCGAGGATCGCCATCCCGATGCCGCCCGACTGCGAGGTCAGCGCCACCCCGCCCTTGACGTCGTACGGCGTGCAGAACGTGGCACACAGGTCCTGCCACGTGGAGTAGTAGCCGTAGATGTTCGGCCCGAGCAGGCGTACCCCGTACCGCTCGGCGATCGCCACGAGCTCCGCCTGGAGCGCGTGCTCGCCGGTCTCCGCGAAGCCGGAGGGGATCAGGACGGCGTTCGGGATGTTCTTGCGTCCCACCTCCTCCAGGGCCGAGGCCACGAACCGGGCGGGGATCGCGAAGACCGCCACATCCACCTCACCGGGAACGTCCGTGACACTCTTGTACGCCTTCCGGCCCAGGATGTCATCGGCCCGGGGGTTCACCGGATGGATGTCCCCGGCGAATCCGCCGTCGACGAGGTTGCGCATCACCGAGTTGCCGATCTTGCCCTGCTCGTTGGAGGCGCCGATGACGGCGACGGAACGGGGCTGCATCAGACGGCGCATCGTCGACAGGATCTCGTCGCGTGCATACCGTCGACGGGGTGCCGGCTGCGACTCGGCGAGGATCACCCGGATGTCGGCGGCCACCGCCCCCTCCGGCGTCGCGATCACCGGATTGAGGTCCACCTCGGCGATCTCCGGGAAGTCCGCGACCAGTTGGGAGACCCGCCGGATCTGCTCGGCGATCGCCCACCGGTCCACCCCGGCCTGCCCGCGCACCCCGCGCAGGATCTCCGCCGAGCGGATCGAGTCGAGCATCGACATCGCCTCGTCGGCGTCCACCGGCGCCAGCCGGAAGGTGACGTCCTTGAGCACCTCGACGAGCACCCCGCCGAGCCCGAACGCCACGACCTTCCCGAAGGCCGGATCGGTGACGGCCCCGACGATGACCTCCCGGCCCTTCGGCAGCAGCTCCTGGATCTGCACACCCTCGATGCGCGCCCCGGCGTCGTACGCCCGCGCGTTCTCCACGATCCGGTGGAACGCGGCCCGTACGTCCGCCGCCCCCTCCACACCCACGACGACACCGCCGGCGTCGGTCTTGTGCAGGATGTCCGGCGAGACGATCTTCATCACCACGGGTCCGCCGAAGCGGGCCGCGTACGCCACGGCCTTCTCGACGTCCGTGGCCAGCTCCTCGCCCGGTACGGCGATCCCGTACGCGTCGGCGATCACCCTGCCCTCCGGCGCGGTGAGCGCGGTGCGTCCCCCGGCGCGCGCCGCGTCGAGCAGCGTGCGCACCCGCAGGATCCGGTCCTCGGCCATCACGTCAGATCACCCCGTTCGACTTGAGCAGGCGCAACTCCTGGTCGCCGAGGCCCAGTTCGCCGACGTAGATCTCCTCGTTGTGCTCGCCGAGCAGCGGGGAGGCGGTCACCTCGACGGGGGAGTCGGAGAGCTTCAGCGGGCTGCCGACGGTGACGAACTCACCGCGCTGCGGATGCGGGACGCGGACCACCATCTCGTTGGCGACCAGAGACTCGTCCTCGATGATCTCCTTGGTCGACAGGATCGGCCCGCAGGGGATGTTGCGGGCGTTGAGCCGTTCCAGCACCTCCCACTTGGGCAGTGTCGAGGACCACTCCTCGATCAGCTGGAACATCTTGCCCAGCTTGGGCAGCCGGGCCTGCGGTGTCGCCCACTCGGGGTCGTCGGCCAGCTCGGGCCGGCCGATGAGCTCGCTGACCGGCCGCCAGCCGACGGGCTGCACGATCACGTACACGTAGTCGTTGGGGCCGCCCGGCGCGCACCTGACCGCCCAGCCGGGCTGGCCGCCGCCGGAGGCGTTGCCGGAGCGGGGCACCTCGTCGCCGAAGTCCTCGTTGGGGTACTCGGCGAGCGGCCCGTGGGCCAGGCGCTGCTGGTCGCGCAGCTTGACCCGGCACAGGTTGAGCACGGCGTGCTGCATGGCCACGTTCACGCGCTGTCCGCGTCCGGTGCGCTCCCGCTGGAAGAGTGCCGCCAGTATCCCGGCCACTGTATGCACTCCCGTGCCGGAGTCGCCGATCTGCGCGCCCGTCGCCAGCGGCGGCCCGTCCTCGAAACCGGTGGTCGACATCGACCCGCCCATGGCCTGCGCGACGACCTCGTACGCCTTGAAGTTGGTGTAGGGGCCGTCGCCGAACCCCTTGATGGAGGCATACAAGATGCGTGGGTTGATCTCCTGTATGCGATCCCAGGTGAACCCCATACGGTCGACCGCGCCCGGCCCGAAGTTCTCCACCATCACGTCCGAGCGCCGGATCAGCTCGGTGAGGATCTCCTTGCCGCGCTCGGTCTTGGTGTTGAGGGTGATGCTCCGCTTGTTGCAGTTGAGCATGGTGAAGTAGAGGGAGTCGACGTCCGGGAGGTCGCGCAGCTGCCCTCGCGTGATGTCACCGGAGGGTGCCTCCAGCTTGACGACGTCCGCGCCGAGCCAGGCGAGCAGCTGGGTCGCGGAGGGCCCGGACTGGACGTGGGTCATGTCGAGGACGCGAATGCCCTCGAGTGCCCTTGCGGTCATGGGCGTTCACCTCACTTGTACATGGTCTGGTTCATGGTTCCGGGGGCGTACGCGTCCGGGTCCACCCAGACGTTGATCAGCGAGGGCTTCCCCGACTCGCGGGCGCGGCGCAGCGCGGGGCCGATGTCGGCGGGGTCGCGTACCTCCTCGCCGTAACCGCCCAGCATCTGGGCGAACTTGTCGTAGGGGACGTCGCCGAGGGTGTTGCCGACCCGCTCGCGCTCCACGCCGTACTTGGCGGCCTGGCCGTAACGGATCTGGTTCATGGAGGAGTTGTTGCCGACGATGCCGACGAAGGGCAGGTCGTAGCGGACGAGGGTCTCGAAGTCCCAGCCGGTGAGGGAGAACGCGCCGTCGCCGAAGAGGGCGACGACCTCCTTGTCGGGCCGCGCCTGCTTGGCCGCGAGCACGAAGGGGACGCCGACGCCGAGCGTGCCGAGCGGACCCGGGTCCATCCAGTGGCCGGGGGACTTGGGCTGGACGACCTGCCCGGAGAAGGTGACGATGTCGCCGCCGTCGCCGATGTAGACCGAGTCCTCGGTGAGGAAGTCGTTGATCTCGCCGACCAGGCGGTACGGGTGGATCGGCGAGGCGTCCGAGCGCAGCTGCGGCAACCGCTTCTCGACGGCGGTCTGTTCGGCCGCGCGCAGTTCGTCGAGCCACTCCTTGCGCTGGGACGCTCCCCCGTCGAGACGCCCGGAGGAGGCGTCGGTCACCGACTTCAGCACCAGCCCCGCGTCGCCGACGATGCCGAGGTCGATGTCCCGGTTCTTGCCGACGGTGCGGTAGTCGAGGTCGATCTGGACGACGGTCGCGTCGGCGGACAAGCGCTTTCCGTAGCCCATCCGGAAGTCGAAGGGTGTGCCGACGATCACGATGACGTCGGCGTGGGAGAAGGCGTAGCGGCGCGAGAGCTGGAAGTGGTGCGGGTCGCCGGGCGGGAGGGTGCCGCGGCCGGCGCCGTTCATGTACGCGGGGATGTTCAGGGTGCGCACCAGTTCGACGGCGGCCTCCGTGCCGCGGGTCGTCCACACCTGGCTGCCCAGCAGGATCGCGGGCTTCTCGGCGTGCACGAGGAGGTCGGCGAGTTTCTCGATCGCCTCGGGGTCGCCGGCCGAGCGGGTCGAGGCGCGGTAGGCGCCGGGCTCGGGCACCCGTGCCTTCGCCACGGGCACCTTGGCGTCCAGGACGTCGCGCGGGATCTCCAGGAAGGAAGGGCCGGGAGCGCCGTGGTAGCACTCGCGGAACGCCATCGACACCATGTCGGCGGCCCGCGCCGTGTCCGGCACGGTCGCCGCGAACTTGGTGATCGGCGTCATCATGTCGACGTGCGGCAGGTCCTGCAGGGACCCCATCTTGTGCTGGGTGAGCGCCCCCTGGCCGCCGATCAGCAGCATCGGGGACTCCGCGCGGAAGGCATTGGCGACACCGGTGACCGCGTCGGTGGTGCCGGGGCCGGCGGTGACCACCGCGCAGCCCGGCCTGCCGGTGATGCGGGCGTAGCCGTCGGCGGCGTGTGCGGCGACCTGTTCGTGGCGTACGTCGACGACTTCTATGCCCTCGTCGACACAGCCGTCGTAGATGTCGATGATGTGGCCGCCGCACAGGGTGTAGATGCGGTCGACCCCCTCCGCCTTCAAGGCCTTGGCGACGAGATGGCCGCCGGAGATCACGTCCTGCGTGTCGTCGGGCATGGCGAAGTCCTGTCCCTTCGTAGGGGGTGGGATGCCGTTTGGAGTACATTGCATACAGTCGACGAATACTGTATGAAGCTTGTTATCCCGCATCCGGTGGGTGGTGTCCAGGGGGCGTGCGGCACTTTCAGACAGGAGCCGAAATGGACCTGTACGAACACCAGGCAAGGGAACTCTTCGAGGAACACGGCATCCCGGTACCGAGGGCCGAGGTGACCGACTCGCCCAAGGAGGCGCGCGGGATCGCCCGTCGGCTCGGCGGGAGGGTGGTGGTGAAAGCCCAGGTCAAGACGGGCGGACGGGGCAAGGCGGGCGGCGTCAGGCTCGCCGCCGACCCGGCCGCCGCCGAGATCACGGCCCGTCAGATCCTGGGCATGGACATCAAGGGGCACACGGTCGGCACGGTCATGCTGGCCCAGCCCGTCGACATCGAGACCGAGTTCTACGTCTCCTACGTACTGGACCGCGCGGCCGGCCGGTTCCTCGCGGTCGCCTCCGCCGAGGGCGGCATGGACATAGAGGAGGTCGCCGCTACCCGGCCCGACGTGGTCGCCCGGATCCCGGTCGACCCGGCACAGGGCGTCACCTCGGCGAAGGCCGCCGAGATCGCCGCCGCGGCCGGACTCCCGCCGCAGACCGTCGACGCCCTGGTGCGGCTCTGGCAGGTCCTGGTCCGCGAGGACGCCCTGCTCGTCGAGGTCAACCCGCTCGTGCGCACCCGGCGGGGGCGGATCCTCGCCCTCGACGCCAAGGTCACCCTCGACGACAACGCCTCCTTCCGGCAGGCCCGTCGGGGTACGGCCGCGGCCGGGCACGCCGACCCGCTCGAGGCGGCCGCCGCGGCCAGGGGCCTCCACTACGTCAGGCTCGACGGCGAGGTCGGCGTCATCGGCAACGGCGCCGGTCTCGTCATGTCCACCCTCGACGTGGTCGCCGGCTGCGGTGCCCGACCCGCCAACTTCCTCGACATCGGCGGCGGGGCGTCCGCCCGGGTCATGGCCGACGGTCTGGCGGTCGTCCTGTCCGACCCCGCCGTGAAGTCGGTCCTCGTCAACGTCTTCGGGGGCATCACCGCCTGCGACGCGGTCGCCGAGGGCATCGTGCGGGCCCTGGACACCGTACGGCTGACCAGGCCGCTCGTCGTCCGGCTCGACGGCAACAACGCGGCGCGGGGGCGCGCCCTCCTCGACGAGCACCCGCATCCCCTGGTCGAGCAGGCCACCACCATGGACGGCGCCGCCCGCCGTGCCGCCCACCTCGCCACCGCAGCCTGAGGAGACCGGACCCATGGCCATCTACCTCACCAAGGAGAGCAAGGTCCTCGTCCAGGGCATGACCGGCGGCGAGGGAATGAGGCACACCCGGCGCATGCTGGCGGCCGGCACGGACGTGGTCGGCGGCGTCAACCCGCGCAAGGCGGGCCGTACCGTCGACTTCGACGACCGTGCCGTACCCGTCTTCGGGTCGGTCGCGGACGGTATACGGTCGACCGGCGCCGATGTCAGCGTCGTCTTCGTACCGCCGGCGTTCGTGAAGGCGGCCGTGGCCGAGGCCGCCGACGCGGGGATCGGTCTCGCCGTCGTCATCACCGAGGGCGTCCCGGTCCACGACTCCGTCTCCTTCACGGCGTATGCGAAGGCACGCGGGACCCGGGTCGTCGGCCCGAACTGCCCCGGTCTGATCACCCCCGGCCAGTCCAACGCGGGCATCATCCCGGCCGACATCACCAAGCCGGGCCGTATCGGACTGGTCTCCAAGTCCGGCACGCTCACCTACCAACTCATGCACGAGCTGCGCGACATCGGGTTCTCGACCTGTGTCGGCATCGGCGGCGACCCCGTCGTCGGCACCAGCCACATCGACTGCCTGGCCGCCTTCCAGGACGACCCCGACACCGAACTCGTCGTCCTCATCGGGGAGATCGGCGGTGACGCGGAGGAGCGGGCCGCGGCCTACATCCGCGACCACGTCACCAAGCCCGTCGTCGGCTACATCGCCGGCTTCACCGCGCCCGAGGGGAAGACCATGGGCCACGCGGGCGCGATCGTGTCCGGTTCGTCGGGCACCGCGCGGGCGAAGAAGGAGGCGCTGGAGGCGGCCGGGGTACGGGTGGGCGGTACACCGACCGAGACCGCGCGGCTCGCCCTCGCCGTACTGGACGAAGGGGCGTGACCGCATCCCATGACCACCACCCTCACCCTCAAGCCGGGCACCTCCTGGGCCGACGCCTGGCGGCGCTGCCTCGCCGTCGCCCCGGAGGCCTTCCGTGAGGACCGTGTCCTCAACCTCTGGAACGCGAGCTGGCGGGCCGACGGCCGTGCGCTGCCCGCCACCAGCCCCGTCGACGGCGGCCCCGTCGCCGGACCGCCCCGCCTGGACGGGGCCACCGCGCACCGGGTGGTCCGTGCCTCCCTCGACCAGCACCGCGCCTGGCGGCACGTGCCGCTCGGCGAACGCCGGGCCCGGATCGCCGCCACCCTCGACGCCCTCGCCGAGCACCGTGAACTCCTCGCCCTGCTGCTGGTCTGGGAGATCGGCAAGCCGTGGCGGCTCGCGCAGGCCGACGTGGACCGGGCCGTGGACGGCGTGCGCTGGTACGTCGACGGGATCGAGGAGATGACGGCCGGCCGGGCCCCGCTGGACGGTCCGGTCTCCAACATCGCCAGCTGGAACTACCCCATGAGCGTGCTCGTCCACGCGGTGCTGGTGCAGGCACTGGCGGGCAACGCGGTCATCGCGAAGACCCCCACCGACGGCGGTGTCGCCTGTCTGACCCTGGCCTGTGCGCTCGCCGCCCGCGAGGGGATTCCCGTCACCCTGGTGAGCGGCGGCGGGGGCGAGCTGTCCGAGGCGCTGGTGCGGGCGCCGGAGATCGGCTGCGTCTCCTTCGTCGGCGGCCGCGACACCGGCGCCGCGGTGGCCACGGCCGTCACCGACCTCGGCAAGCGGCACATCCTCGAACAGGAGGGACTCAACACCTGGGGCATCTGGAACCACTCGGACTGGGACACCCTCGCCGCGGCGATTCCCCGGCTCTTCGACTACGGCAAGCAGCGCTGCACGGCGTATCCGCGGTTCGTCGTCCAGCGGGAGCTGTTCGACTCCTTCCTCGCCGCGTACCTCCCCGCGGTGCGCACGCTGACGGTCGGACACCCGCTCGCCGTGCAGCGCCCCGAGGATCCCCCTCCCCGGCTGGACTTCGGCCCGGTGATCAACGCGGCCAAGGCCAAGGAACTGCACGACCAGGTCGCCGAGGCCGTCGACCGCGGTGCCGTCCCGCTGTACCGGGGCAGCCCGGCCGACGCCCGCTTCCTGCCCGGCCAGGACACCTCGGCGTACGTCCAGCCCGTCGCGCTCCTCGATCCGCCGCCGTCCTCGCCGCTGCACCACGCGGAGCCGTTCGGCCCGGTCGACACGATCGTCCTGGTCGACACCGAGGCGGAGTTGCTGGCCGCGATGAACGCGTCCAACGGCGCGCTCGTCGCCACCCTGTCCACGGACGACCGCGCCACCTACGACCGGCTGGCCCCGCAGATTCGTGCCTTCAAGGTCGGCCACGGCCGGCCCCGCTCGCGCGGCGACCGCGAGGAGGTGTTCGGGGGCCTCGGCGCGTCCTGGCGGGGCGCGTTCGTGGGCGGGGAGCTGCTGGTGCGCGCGGTGACGCGGGGGCCGGCGGGGGAGAGGCCGCCGGGGAACTTCCCGGAGTACCGGATGATGCCCTGACGCCCCGCCTTCGAGGGGCCGTCCTCACCGTGGACCCGCACGGAGCGGGCCGTCCTTCACCGGGGCCCGCACGGAGCGGGCCGTCCCGCCGGCACGAATGCCCGCGCCGAGCGTCGCGTCCCGCCGACGCGGAACCCGGGCGAGGTGACGGTCCCGTCACCCGGTGTGACGCCCCCCGGCGGCCCTCCCGCAGCCCTCCCGCGGGGCGGATATGCAGGTGAAACGCACTCCGAAACCTTGGTATTGTTGTCCATGTCGCCGCGGGGAACACCCCCGACGGGCGGCAGACACCTTGTCCGGGTGGCGGAATGGCAGACGCGCTAGCTTGAGGTGCTAGTGCCCTTTATCGGGCGTGGGGGTTCAAGTCCCCCCTCGGACACTCTCACTCACCGTGCCGGTCACACTCCGCTCGGTGAGCACTCGATGCCCGCATCCGGCGTTCCGCCAGGTGCGGGCTTTCTCGTGCTCGGGGCAGCAATTGTTTGCATGTTGCCCGAATGTCGCGGAAGCCCGTTTATCAGTTGTGTTGCCTGGCCTCTCGGGCGAGACGTCGCGGAGGGCCTCTCCAGTACGGCTGACGGTCCGTCAATGTTCATCAGGGTCCCCATATTGGCGGTCTGTGGCGCCTTCTTGTGGTGATACGATCACGCTCGCTTGTAGAGCGGGCGGATGGGTGCAAGACGACATCTCCGACTACGGGGACAGTCCGGGCGGCAACCCCGGTGCGGGCGGTCCGCCGGTCCACCCGCATTGACGGGAATTCAGCAACTGGCCGTCAGTCGCCTGAAGAGAGTCTTATGACTGATTACATACAGAACCCGGTACTCTGGGCTCTCCTCGTCGCCGTACTCGTCGCAGTCGCCCTCATTGTTCGCCAGCGCAGGGCGGCGCGTACGTTAAGGCAGGAGTTCGCAGATCTCCGGGCTCGTCACGCCGAGCTCGAGAACGGGTACGCGAAATCCGTCGAGGCAGCTCAGGAAAGAGCCGAAGAGGCTACGAAAACGGTCCTGAAGTCCGCTATGCGGACCCTCCAGGGCCTCGCCGCGGAACAGCAGTTGATTGTCTCCCGGCTGCAGAACAAATATGGCGAGTCGGTCATCCTCCAGGACCTGCTGGAGATCGACCACACGAACTCACAGTTCGGCCGCCGCGCCCAGTCCATCGCCGTGCTCTGCGACGGCTGGCTGGGACGTCAGCGCGATGTCGCGTCGGTCTACGACGTGGTCCGCAGCGCCCAGGGCAGGGTCCGCCATTACCGGCGGGTGGAAATTCTCTCGCAGGTCGACTTCGGCATCACCAGCCGCGCCGTCGAACCGGTGGCGCTGGCCCTCGCCGAACTCCTCGACAACGCCACCAGCTATTCCAGCCCGGACACCGTCGTGGAAATCAACATCCGCACCGTGCCCAAGGGCATTTGCATCGTCGTGGACGACGCCGGTGTCGGTATGAACGACGAGGAACGGGCCCGCGCCGAGAAACTCCTGACCAGTGAGCGCGTCTCCGGCGTCTCCGCCCTCGGCAACCCGCCGCAGTTCGGCTTCGCCGTGATCGGCGTGCTCAGCGAACGCTTCGGCTTCGAAGTGTCCGTGGACTCCACCTCCCCCTACGGAGGCGTCCGCGCGGTCCTTCTCCTCCCGCACGACCTGCTCACCAGCGCGCCCGAGCAGAAGGAGCCGGCGCCGGTCGCGCCCCCCGTGGCGGCCGCCACGGCCCCCGGCGGCCCCGAGGCCCCGCTGGCCATGGGCACCACCGTCGACGGTCTGCCGAAGCGGCGCCGCAAGCGGCCGATGGCCATCGTGCCCGGCAGCGCGTCGAACGCCTCCGGCCCCGCCCGCTCCGGAGCGGAGACGGCGGCGATCATGGGCGCCTTCCAGCGAGGCACCCGGTCGGGCCGGGCCACGCAGACGGACCCCGCGGAACAGTCGAGCAGCACCCGTGGTGCAAGCAGCGAAGGGCATGAGTTCTCGTGAACGACGATCTGTCATGGATGCTTGACAGCGCCCTGGAGATTCCCGGCGCCCTGCACGCCGTCCTCATCTCCGCCGACGGCCTGTTGATGGCGCGGACGCAGGACTTCGACAAGGACGACGCGG
Organism: Streptomyces sp. NPDC001381; assembly: GCF_042895685.1. Taxonomy (NCBI): domain Bacteria; kingdom Bacillati; phylum Actinomycetota; class Actinomycetes; order Kitasatosporales; family Streptomycetaceae; genus Streptomyces; species Streptomyces sp. NPDC001381. The sequence goes on from NZ_JBIAWO010000002.1 coordinate 141,554, forward strand.
ACCGGGTGGCCGCCGCGATGAGCGGTGTGCAGTCGCTCAGCCGCTCCCTCGCCTTCTTCTGCGAGGACGCCCAGCAGCGGTGGCGGCAGACCCTGGTCGAGTTCGACGGCGGCTGGGTGTTCCTGATCTCGGCCGGCGAGGGCGCCTACCTCGGCGTCTCCGCCTCGCCCGACGTCGACATGCAGGACATCACCTTCCGGATGCAGCAGCTCGTCAGCCAGCTCGGCAAGGCCCTGACGACCCCGCCGCGCGAGAACCTCGGCGTACGGTCATGACCGGCTTCGACGAACTGGAGCCCCAGGCGCCGGAGTTAGTGCGTCCGTACGTCATCACCAAGGGACGCGGACTGCCCGACGAGGACCAGCTCTCCCTCATCACCCTGGTCACGGCCGCCGCCGATCAGCAGCAGCGGCCCACCCGGCTGTCCCCGGAGGAGCAGAGCCTGCTCGAACTGTGTTCGGCGGGCTACCTCTCGGTCGCCGAGATCGCGGGGCACACCCAACTGCCCCTGGGCGTCGTCAAGATCCTCCTCGCCGCCCTCACCGAGGGCGGCTACCTCGTCACCCGCCCGCCCGTGCAGCGGGCCCCGCTCGCCGACCGGGAGATCCTGGAGGAGGTGCTGAATGGTCTCAGGGCCAAGTTTGGATGAGAAGGCGTACGTCCGTGAGGGCGCGACCCAGACGGCGGTCAAGATCCTCGTCGTGGGTCACTTCGCGGTGGGCAAGACCACGTTCATCGGAGCGATCTCCGAGATCGAGCCGCTGTCCACCGAGGAGACGATGACACGGGCCGCCGAGTCGGTCGACGACCTCAAGGGGGTCCAGGGGAAGACCACCACCACGGTCGCCATGGACTTCGGCCGTCTGACCATCAGCGACCGGGTCGTGCTGTACCTGTTCGGAACGCCGGGCCAGCAGCGTTTCGTGCAGATGTGGGAGGACATGGCGCGCGGCGCGCTCGGCGCGCTGGTGCTGGTCGACCCCGAGCGACTCGCCGACTCCTTCGGCGTGATCGATCTGATCGAGCAGTACGGACTCGACTACGCCATCGCCGTCAACCACTTCGACGGCTCGCCGCTGCGCGACGAGGTGGCCCTGCGCGACGCACTGGACCTGCTCGACGACACCCCCGTCGTCACCTGCGACGCACGGGACGAGAAGTCCTCGGCCGAAGCGCTGATCACCCTCGTCCGCCATCTGCAGGACCGTGCCCACTAGGAGCAGAAATGGACGCCCAACCCACCGCCCCCGTGCCCCCGCCCGGGTGCCCGGCACACAACTCCGGCGGCAGAGTGCCGCTGTACGGGCCGGAGTTCGCGGCCGACCCGCAGGCCTACTACTCCTATCTCCGCCACTACGGGCCGACCGCACCCGTCGAGCTCTCCCCCGGGGTCGAGGCCACCCTCGTCACCGACTACGCGACCGCCCTCCAACTCCTCCAGGACTCCGGCTCCTTCCGCAAGGACGCGCGCCGCTGGCGGGACCTCAACGAGGGCAAGATCCCGCACGACAGCCCCGTAGCGCCCGTGCTGGCGTACCGGCCCAACGCCATGTTCAGTGACGGCGCGGAGCACCTGAGGCTGCGTCAGGCCATCACGGACAGCATGGCCCGCATCGACTCGCGCAAGGTGAGCCAGAGCACCGAACAGGTCTCCAACTTCCTCATCTCGCAGTTCGGTTCCCGGGGATCCGCCGATCTGCTCAGCGACTACGCCAAGCAGCTGCCGCTGTTCGTGTTCAACGAACTCTTCGGAGTGCCCGCGGACATCGGCGACCGCGTCGTGTTCGGCATCACCGGCATGTTCGACGGCGTCAACGCCGAGCAGGCGATGGGGGTGCTGTTCGGCGCGGTCGGCGAACTGGTGGCGCTGAAGCGGTCCAGGCCGGGTGACGACGTCACCTCCTGGCTGATGCAGCACCAGTCCAAGCTGACCGACGAGGAGATGGTGCACCAGCTCGCCCTGCTGATGGTGGCGGGCAACGAGCCGCTGCGGAACCTGATCGGCAACACCCTGCACCGGCTGCTGACCCACGACGCGTACGCCAACCAGGGCGGTCTGATCGACGAGGCGATCGACGACACGCTGTGGGAGAACCCGCCCATGCAGAACCTGGGCGCCCACTACCCCGCCTCCGACATGGAGTTCGCCGGGCAGAAGCTGCAGGCCGGCGATCTGATCCTGGTCAGCTACGCCGCCGCCAACACCGGCCCGACCCTGACGGCGGCACGTCAGGCGGGCAGCAACCGCGCCCATCTGTCGTGGAGCGCGGGCCCGCACGCCTGCCCGTCCAAGGAGCCCGGCCGGCAGATCACCGTGACGGCCATCGAGAATCTGCTCAACAAGCTCCCGGACGTCGAACTCGCCGTGCCGGTCGAGAGCCTGACCTGGCGGCCCGGCCCCTTCAACCGCGGACTCGCCGCGCTGCCCGCCAAGTTCACCCCCGTCCAGCCGGTCCGCAGGGCCGCCCCCCACCCCGCCGCCGAGACGCAGACGGGTCCCGAGCGGGGCGCCCACAAGGGCGGCCGCGCCGAACGCGGAGGTGTGTGGAGCCAGTTCCTCAACTGGCTGACGAGGTGATGCACAACCGGGCGAAGGGGTGATTCTCACAACACCTCCCAACTCTCCACCACTGCATGACGATTCAACCTCACGGGTAGTGAGGAACGCGGCATTCCGTGTTGCTCACGAGACAGAGGAGGTGTCGTGGACCACATATCCGCCGACGCCGTTTTCATACGACCCGCCATCGTCGTGCACCCGCTGATACCCGCCCCACCAGGCGGGTATCTTCTTGTCCGTCCCCTCCTCCCGGGGGAGGGCCGGTGACCGCGCCCAGACCGGACACCGCGGGCACGGCCGCCGCGGGAACCCTCGGCGGACACACCGCGGGTCAGCTGCTGAGGCTGAGCCGGATCGCGGGGCTTTCCGAGGCCGACTCCCAGATCTACGCGCGCACACTCGTGGAGGCCCTGGGTCCCGTCGCCCGCCGCCCGCTCGACCTGCCGCCGCCCGACGACAGCTTCCTCTCCGACGACCACACGCCGGTGGAGTTCTCGCTCTCCTTCGAACCCGGCAGGGCGCCCACCCTGCGGGTCCTGCTGGAGCCGGGCGCCGGTGCCGCGGGGCCGGCGCGCAACGGCGCCACCGGACTGCGGGTTCTGCGTGAACTGGCGGGACGCTGGGGCGTCACGACCGACCGGCTCGACGAGCTGGAGGACCTGTTCTTCCCGCCGTCGCCCGAGGGCCCGCTGGCGCTGTGGTGCGCGCTGGAACTGCGCCCCGGCGGGGTCCCGCGGGTGAAGGCCTACCTGAACCCCGCGGCGAACGGCCCGCAGCACGCCGCGAAAACGGTGCGCAAGGCGCTGAAACGTCTCGGCCACCGGCAGGCGTTCACCGCACTGCCCGACGGGGACCGCCACCTGTTCTTCGCCCTGGACCTCGGCGACTGGGACGAACCGCGGGTGAAGGTCTACCTCGCGCACCACGACGTACCGGCGGCGCAGGTGGGCGCCCTGTCCCGGATGGAGGGCGGCCCCGGCCCCGCGGAGATCGAGGAGTTCCTCCGCGCCGCCACCGGAACCGGCGCCGACGGTTTACGAGGGGACGACGGGCCGCGGCCACGGCGCGTCCGCCGGCCCCTCCAGACCTGCCACGCCTTCACCGACACGGCCGCCGGCCTGCCCAGCGGCTTCACGCTCTACGTCCCGGTACGCGACCACGCCCCGCACGACGGCGAGGCCCTGGCCCGTGCCACGGAACTGCTGCGGCGTTACGGCATGGACCCGGCACCGCTACTGCCGGCCGTGGCCGCGGTCACGTCCCGGCAGCCCGAGGACGGCGTCGGACTCGTCGCCTACCTCGGCCTCGCGCACCAGCACGGCAGGCCGCCCCGGATCATGACGTACCTCTCCTCGGAGGCGTACGAGGTCCGCCCGCCCGCCGTCACCGCACCCGCCGAAGCCACGGTCGGGCGGTAGCCGCCGGCACCGCACCGGCCGCGGTGACGGCACACCGCGGCACCGCAGCACGAAAGACTCCGAGGGGAGCCGTACGCCGACGTCGTCGAACCGCTCCCCTCCCTCCACGGCAAGGACGCGTGAGCCGCCCCGACCGCCCGGGCGGCGGCACGACGAAGGGTCCGGTCTCGCGAACGCGGACCGCGCGCACCGGACCCCTGATACCGCCGGCCACCCGGCCGCCGTCACTCCGCGCGCAACTCCTCCAGATACGGGGCCACGTTGACCTGGATCGACGCGCCCTGCGCCTGACCGTACTGGCCGGCGACGCCGCCCAGATAGGCGTTGATCTCCTTGCGCATGACCTCGGGCTCCGGCAGGACCGCCCGGCCCGCGACGAGCCGCGCCACCCAGCGCGTCTGCGCCTCCACCAGCCGTGTGATCGAGCCGTGCGGACGGACCAGGCCGACGAAGTACAGCCCGGGGTGGCCGGGCGCGACGACCCGCTTGTACAGCTCGACCGAGCCCTGCGCACCGATCGGGCAGCCGGCGGGCAGGAACGGAAACGCCATCCGGTACCCCGTGCAGTAGACGATGGCGTCGGCCTCCGCGGACGTGCCGTCGGTGAACACCACCCGGCTGCCCTCGACGAAGTCGATCGCGGGCCGGGGCGTGACCCCGCCGTGGCGTATACGGGTGAGTATCTCGTCGGAGATCGTCACGGCCGAGGCGAAGATCCGGTGGTCCGGCTCGGGCAGACCGTAGTCCGAGAGCTTGCCCCGGGCCACGAGCAGGGCCTGCTCGATGAACCGGCGCTGCTCCTCCAGGGACATGCCGGTCCACCACGGGGCCTCGGCGACGTCGTCCAGGGGCATGCCGAACAGCTGCTTGGGCAGGATGTGCAGACCCCGGCGCACGGAGAGGAGCGTCCGCTCGGCGTACCGGGAGAGATCCGCGGCGATGTCCACCGCGGAGGCGCCCAGCCCCACGACGACGACGCGCTGCCCGGCGTAGTCGCTGCCGTCGCGGTAGTCGACCGCGTGCAGAATCCTTCCCTCGAACGTCTCGGCACCCGGCGGCGGCTCGGGCAGGAGCGGTTCGGTGTTGTGCCCCGAGGCCACGATCACATGGGTGAAACCGCGTTCGCGGCGAGCACCGCGGGCGTCCCGGCTGACGACCGTCCACGCACCGTCGGCGTCCTGCCGCACCGACTCGACGGTCGTCTCCAGCTCGACGCGGTCCAGGACACCGGCCCACTCGGCGAAGGAACGCAGATAGGCGGCGAAGTCGCTGTGCCGGGGGTAGACGGGGTACGAGGCCGGCATGGGGTAGTCGGCGTAACCGGTGAGCCGTTTGTTGGTGTTGAGGTGCAGCGAGAGATAGCCGGGGCCGCGCTCACCGGCCTGGGGCTGCCGCCAGAGCCCGCCGACGTCCCGGGCCCGGTCCAGGCAGACGAAGTCGATCCCCTCGGACTTCAGCGCACGGGCCGTCGCCAGCCCCGACAGACCTGCACCGATGACACACACACGCACGGGATCCCCCACAGGAAAGACACCATCCTTTCGCGCCCGGGCAATTGACTGCCCATCGCACACACGCCCCACTCCTCCCACACCAGCGACATGGATCACAGGACGCGGGCGCGTAGCGCGGGGCAGAGGGGAGCCGATGCGAAGGAAGGGGGGAGGGGGCGACCGGAGAGCGAGCCGGGCCCGGCGGACTCCGCCGGAGGGGACCTAGTCGCGGGCGGACGCCCACAGCCCCCGTACGTGCCCGAGGTGGCGTGTCATCACCTCGTGCACGGTCCGCTCGTCGCGTGCCAGCAGGGCGTCCAGGAGTTCCAGGTGTTCCTCGGCCGAGGCCAGCAGCCGGCCCGACGAGGCGAGGGCGGTCAGGCCGTAGAGGCGGGCCCGGCCGCGCAGACCGCGGACCACCTCGACGAGGTGCGCGTTGCCCGCCAGGGCGAGCAGGCCCAGGTGGAAGCGGGTGTCGGCCTCGACATAGGCGATCAGGTCGCCCGCGACCGCGGCGGTGACGATCTCCCGGGCGGCCGGCCGCAGCGCCTCCAGCGACACCGGGTCGGCGGTCGTCGCCAGCGCCACGACCGTGGGGATCTCGATGAGCGCCCGGATGTGCGTGTACTCGTCGAGCTGCCGGTCGGAGACCTCGGTGACCCGGAACCCCTTGTTGGGGACGGGGTCCACCAGGCCCTCCTTGGCCAGGTCCAGCATCGCCTCGCGCACCGGCGTCGCCGACACGCCGAACCGGGACGCCAGGGCAGGGGCGCTGTACACCTCGCCGGGCCGCAGCTCGCCCGCGATCAGCGCGGCCCGCAGGGCGTCGGCGACCCGCTCCCGGTAGCTGCTGCGGCGGCCGCCGAGCACGGGAAGCGACGGAGCCGCGGGCTGCGGGCTGCTGTTCGGGGACGGGGCGGCCATCGGGGGTCTCCTCGGGGCGGGCTGTGCCATGTCACGTACCACCAGTATCTACGGCGGCGCGGTCCCGGCCGTCAGAGCACGAACCCCGCCGGGAACGGATCCGTCGGATCGAGCAGATACTGCGCCGTCCCGGTGATCCAGGCGCGGCCGGTGAAACTGGGCAGCACCGCCGGACGGCCGGCGACCTCGGTCGTCCCGAGCAGCCGGCCCGTGAAGCGGGTGCCGATGAACGACTCGTTCACGAACTCGGTGTGCAAGGGGAGTTCGCCCCGGGCGTGCAGCTGCGCCATGCGCGCGCTGGTCCCCGTACCGCAGGGGGAGCGGTCGAACCAGCCCGGATGGATGGCCATGGCGTGCCGGGAGTGGCGGGCGGTGGCGCCGGGCGCGTACAGGTGGACGTGGTGGCAGCCGCGGATGGACGGGTCCTCCGGATGGACCGGCTCCTCCCCGGAGTTGACCGCCTCCATCAGCGACAGCCCCGCCCGCAGGATGTCGTCCTTGCGGGCGCGGTCGAAGGGCAGCCCGAACTGCTCCAGCGGCAGGATCGCGTAGAAGTTGCCGCCGTACGCCAGGTCGTACGTCACCGTACGGCCGTCGGCCAGGGTGGCCTTGCGGTCCAGGGCGACCGAGAAGGACGGCACGTTCCGCAGCGTGACGGCCCTGGCGGCACCGTCCTCCACCGCCACCTCGGCGACGACGAGCCCGGCCGGGGTGTCCAGACGGATGGTGGTGACCGGTTCGACGACCTCGACCATGCCGGTCTCGACGAGCACCGTCGCCACGCCGATCGTGCCGTGCCCGCACATCGGCAGATAGCCGGAGACCTCGATGTAGAGGACGCCCCAGTCGCAGTCCGGGCGGGTGGGCGGCTGGAGGATCGCACCGCTCATCGCGGAGTGCCCGCGCGGCTCGTTCATCAGCAACTGCTTGATGTCGTCGCGGTGTTCACGGAAGTACAGCCGCCGCTCGTTCATCGTCGCGCCCGGGACGGTGCCGATACCGCCGGTGATCACCCGGGTGGGCATGCCCTCGGTGTGCGAGTCGACGGCGTGCAGGACGAGTGTGCTGCGCATGAAGGCCCCTTCTGGTCCGAGGAGTTGTGGCGGCTTGGGTCATGCCAGACCGGCGGCGACGGCCTTCTCGGTGGCCGCGCGCACCGCCGCCGCCTGCTCGGGAAGCAGCGGGAGGCGGGGTGGCCGGCACGGGCCGCCGTGCCGGCCCACCACGTCCATCGACAGCTTGATCGCCTGTACGAACTCGACGCGCGAGTCCCAGCGCAGCAGCGGATGCAGCTGCCGGTACAGCGGCAGCGCGGTGGTGAGGTCGCCGGCGACGGCGGACCGGTACAGCTCCACCGAGGCGCGCGGCAGCGCGTTGGGGTAGCCGGCCACCCAGCCCTTCGCACCGGCCACCGCCAGCTCCAGCAGCACGTCGTCGGCCCCGATCAACAGGTCCAGTTCCGGGGCGAGTTCGGCGATCCGGTAGGCGCGCCGGACATCACCGGAGAACTCCTTCACACCTTCGATGAATCCCTCGGCGTGCAGCCGTGCCAGCAGTTCGGGCACGAGGTCGACCTTGGTGTCGATCGGGTTGTTGTAGGCCACCACCGGCAGGCCCGCCTCCGCGACCTGCGCGTAGTGCGCCACGACCGCCCGCTCGTCGGCCCGGTAGGCGTTGGGCGGCAGCAGCATCACCGCCCCGCAGCCCGCCTCGCGCGCCTGCTCCGCCCACCGCCGCGACTCGGCCGCACCGTACGCCGCGACCCCCGGCATCACCCGCTCCCCGCCGATCGCGGCCACCGCGGTCGCCACCACCCGGGCGCGTTCCTCGGGCGTGAGGACCTGGTACTCGCCGAGCGAGCCGTTCGGCACGACGCCGTCGCAGCCGTTCGCCACCAGCCAGGCGCAGTGCTCCGCGTACCGGTCGTAGTCCACGGAGAGGTCCTCGCGGAGGGGGAGCGCGGTGGCGACGAGGACGCCTCGCCAGGGGCGATGCCGGGGAGTGGTCATGGGAGCGGGCCTCTCTTCCGTGGTGGGCTTGCTCGTACGTCCGACGCGTCGAGGCGGGTCGGTGCGGTGTGACATGTCACTGTGCTGGTGGCGGGTCGGTGGGCGCGGCCAGGACGCCGAGGGGGACCGGGCGGGCCAGCAGCCGTCGCGCGGGGGCCGCCGCACAGCCCGCCACGCCCGCCACCCCCGGTTCGCACATCCGGCCCTGGCACCAGCCCATCCCGGCCCGGGTCAGCAGCTTCACGGTGCGCAGGTCCCCGGCGCCCAGCGAGCCGACGGCCTCGCGGACCGCCCCCGCCGTGACCTCCTCGCACCGGCACACCACCGTCGCGTCGGTGACCTGCTCCGGCCAGTGGGCCGCGGGCGCGCAGACGCCGTCGAGTTCCGCGAAGAAGGCGCGCAGCCGGGCCCGGGCCTCGGCGGCCCGCGCCCACCCGCCGGGGTCGGGGGCCGTGCCGCGCAGGCGGGCCGCCGCCGACCGTCCCGCGATGTGTCCCTCCGCCAGGGACAGCGCCGCGCCGCCGATCCCCGTGGTCTCCCCGGCGGCCCAGACGCCGGGGACGTCGGTGCGCTGTTCGTCGTCCACGCGCACGGCCGGTCCGTCGAGGCCGCAGCCGAGGCCGTCCGCGAGATCGGTGTGGGGAAGCAGCCCGTGGCTCACCGCCAGGGTGTCGCAGGGGAGGAGGCGCTCGCTGCCGGGCACCGGGCGCCCCGCGGGGCCGAGCGCGGCGACGGTCACGGCCTCCAGCCGCTCGTCGCCGTGCGCCTCCAGCACCGTATGACGGGTCCTCACGGGCACCCCGCGGTACAGGAGTCGGGACAGATAGCCGGCGCCTTCGACGAGCTTCGCCGGTGCCTGGGCGAGGGGACGGGCCCGGCGTACGAAGTCCCCCGGGCGGGCCGACTCGACCAGGGCGGCCACCTCGGCGCCCGCCGCCGCGAGACAGGTCGCGACCGGCAGGAGCAGGGGACCGGTGCCGGCCACGACCGCCGTGCGACCGGGGAGCACGAGCCCGCCCTTCAACAGGGCCTGGGCGCCGCCGGCGGTGACCACACCGGGCAGCGTCCAGCCGGGGAACGGCAGGACCTTCTCGTAACCGCCGGTCGCGATCAGCACCCCGTCGGCGCGCAACGCCGCGGACTCCCGCTGCTCCGGACCGAGCAGCGCGTGAACGGTGAAGCCCGTCGACTCCCGCTCCACGCACCAGACATGACGATCATTCAGACAGGTGACCTCTCCCGCCGCGAGCCGCGCGTCCAGTCCGGCGCGCAGGCGCTCCCAGGTGCGCCACTGGTGGTGGAGCGCCCGGGGACGCCGGGCGCCGAGGCCGCGTGCGGGCTGCCGGTAGAACTGGCCGCCGGGCTCCGTCGCGGAGTCGACCAGTGTCACGCGGACGCCCCGCGCGGCCGCCGCCAGGGTGGCGGCCAGACCGGCCGGGCCGGCCCCGATCACCGCGAGGACCGGGCGGCGCTCAGTCATGGTGGCCCGTCCCTTCCTGGGTACGGACGTCCGCGCCCGGGGCGGCGGGCACCAGGCAGGCCCGCTGGTTGGGGCGGCCGTCGACGGTGACCAGGCAGTCGAAGCACACGCCGATCCCGCAGAACACCCCGCGCGGCCGCCCCCCGCCGCGCGTGGTGCGCCAGGCGGTGACGCCGGCCGACCACAGCGCGGCGGCGATCGTCTGTCCGGGCAGCGCCTCGATCTCCCGGCCGTCGAAGGCGAGGGTGAACGGGGCGCCCGGCCGGGCCCGCACCAGGCGCGACGGGTTCACGAACGGGCTCCTCGGGACGGGGACGGCACCTGGGACAGGCGGTGTCCTCCTGGAACGCGCGAGGTGTTCAACGGACGGCCTCCTCGGCGAAGCGGTCGGGACGGAAGGGCGCCAGGTCCAGTTCCGGGACCGCGCCGGTCAGCGCCTGCGCGATCAGGTGGCCGGTGCCGGTCGCGAGCCCGATGCCCGCGCCCTCGTGCCCGCAGGCGTGGAACAGCCCCGGTACCCGCGGGTCGGCACCGACCGCGGGCAGGTGGTCGGGCAGGTACGGGCGGAACCCGAGGTACGTGCGCATCACCCGCACGTGCTCCAGGAACGGGAACAGCCGGGTCGCCCCGGCGGCCAGCGCCCGGACCACCGGCAGGGAGAACGACCGGTCGAATCCGACCCGTTCACGGCTCGCGCCGATCAGCACGGGTCCGGCGGCGGTGCCCTCGACGACCGGGGAGGTCTGCAGGGCGGCGGAGTCACTGGCCACGTCGGCCACGTAGTCGGCGGCGTACACCTTGTGCCGCACCCGGCGCGGCAGCGGTTCGGTGGCCAGGACGAATCCCCGGCGGGGCAGTACCGGCAGGGGCGCCCCGGCCAGCGCGGCCACCTCGCCGCCCCAGGTGCCGGCCGCGTTCACCACGGCCGGCGCGAGGACGTCGCCCTGGTCGGTGCGCACACCGCGGACCGAGCCGTCGGCGCCGCGCAACACCCCCGTCACCGTCCGGCCCGTCTCCAGTCGCGCACCGGAGGCTCGTACGAGACGGGCGGCGGCCAGCGTGGGCATCACCTGGGCGTCCTGCGGGTACAGGACGCCTCCCGCGAGTCCGGGAGCCACGTACGGTTCGTGGTCGTGGAGTCGGCCGGGCTCCACGGCGACCGTCTCCACCCCGGCCGCGCGCTGGCCCGCGGCCAGGTCCGTCAGGGCGCTGAGCGCCTCGGGCGTGGACGCCACGACGAGCCCGCCCTTCGGCTCGTACTCCACGGCCGCGCCCAGCTCTTCGGCCAGGTCCGCCCACAACCGCAGCGACAGCAGGGCGAGTCGGAGTTCGGGACCGGGCTCCTTGTCGGAGACGAGGAGGTTTCCCTCGCCCGCGCCGGTCGTGCCGCCCGCCACCGGGCCGCGGTCGACCAGGACGACGTCGAGCCCCGCGCGGGCCGCGTACAGCGCACAGGCGGCGCCCACCATGCCGGCGCCGACGACCACCACGTCACCGCTCGGTCGCTTGGTCACGGCAGTAATATGTCACATGGTCCCCAGCTCAGGAAGTAGGCCCGAGCGGGCGGGGAAGGGGACGGGCCGCGGAAAATGTGAGGTGGGCGGGGAGGATGCCGGGCATCATGGCGGTCCCGTCGCCCGGCAGCGGTCACCCGTCCACGGAGGCCGGCAACGCACGGAGCCGGCGACGCACCACGGTCGGCGACGCACCGGGGCGACGGGCGGACCACCACCCGGGCACTCAGCCGGGCGCACACCAACGGGGGCACCAGTGACCGTCACCAACATCCTCCTGTCCGGCATCGTCGGCTCGACCGCCTACGGGCTCGCGCGCGAAGGGTCCGACGTGGACCGCCTCGGCCTGTTCGCGGCACCCACCGAGGAACTGCACGGCCTGCACACGCCGAAGGAGTCCCACGTCAGCACGGCGCCCGACCGCACCCTGCACGAGGCCGCCAAATGGTGCCGGCTCGCCCTCGGCGGCAACCCCACCGTCATGGAACTCGTCTGGCTTCCGGACGAGTTGTACGAGGTCCGCACCCCGCTGGGCGACGACCTCATCGGCATCCGTACGACGCTGCCGAGCGCCCGCCGGGTCCGCGACGCCTACCTCGGCTACGCCACCCAGCAGTTCCGCAAGCTGCAGAACCGCGGCGAGCGCACACCCGAGGCCCAGACGAGCCGGCGGATCGCCAAGCACGCCCGGCACCTCAAGCGGCTGTGCACCCAGGGCTACGAGCTGTACGCCACGGGGCGGTTGACGATCCGCGTGGACGACCCGGAGAGCTACCACCGGTTCGGCGAGCAGGTCGCCGCCGACCCCGAGGCGGCCCTGCCGCTGCTGCGCGACTTCGAGGAGAAGTTCACCGAGACCCGAAGTGTCCTGCCGGAACAGCCCGACGAGACGGCCGCCGAGGCGTGGCTGCGCCGGGTGCGGCGGCACTTCTACGCGGCGCAGGAAACAGCGGCGTGACCGTACGACGGTGAAGGGCGCGGGGGCCGGGGGCCGCGGCGCGACGACAAATCGCGTGCGGCGTCCGCCCGTCCCGCCCTAAACTCGCCGAAGATCAAGCGCCGCCCACCACCTGGGCAGCCGTGCCGTGACGAACGAAGGGAGCCCGGCCATGCGTGACCACACCGCTGTCCTCGCTCCCCGCGCACGCTACGAGGTGATCCTCGTGTCTTCGTCCGTCCGGTGTCCGCTGCGCGGCCGGCACCGGATGAGCTGACGCCCACCGAGTCCTTCAACGCGCCGTCGCCCGCACCGGGCTGACGGCACGTCACGCATGTGTGCGTCGGTCAATCGCGCCGCCCGTTCCCCGAGAACACCCGAAAGGCCAAGGGCCGTGCGCAACAACCTCGACCGTCACCTCGCCGCCGTGCGCAACCTGGGCATCCTCGCCCACGTCGACGCCGGAAAGACCACCGTCACCGAGCGGATCCTGTACGCCACCGGCACCACGCACAAGCGCGGCGAGGTGCACGACGGCACGACCGTCACCGACTTCGACCCCCAGGAGCGCGACCGTGGTATCACCATCTTCGCGGCGGCCGTCAGCTGCGACTGGAAAGGTCACCGCATCAACCTGATCGACACGCCCGGGCACGTCGACTTCGCCGACGAGGTGGAGCGGTCCCTGCGGGTGCTCGACGGGGCGGTGGCGGTGTTCGACGCCGTCGCCGGCGTGGAGCCGCAGAGCGAATCGGTGTGGCGCCAGGCCGACCGGCACGGCGTACCGAGGATCGCGTTCGTCAACAAGCTGGACCGGGCGGGCGCCGACCTCGACACCGCCGTGGCGTCCATCCGCGACCGCCTGCACCCCGTCCCCCTCGTCGTCCAGCTGCCCATCGGAGCCGAGGACGGCTTCACCGGCGTCGTGGACCTGCTCCGCATGCGGTCACTGACCTGGGGCGACGGCGGCGACACGGCCGTCGAGGGGGAGGTGCCGGAGGTCCTGCGGGAGGAGGCGCTGCGCCGGCGCGCCCTCCTGGAGGAAGCCGTGGCCGAACGGCACCCCGCCGCGCTGGAGGAGTTCTGCGACCGGGAGACGCTGTCCGCCGCGACGCTCACCGCCGCCCTGCGGGACCTCACCCGCAGCGGTGACGGCGTGGTCGTGCTGTGCGGCTCGGCGTACCGCAACCGGGGCGTCGAACCGCTGCTCGACGCCGTGGTCGACTATCTGCCGTCGCCGCTGGACGTGCCGGCCGTACGCGGTGTCCGGGACGGCGGCGACGGTGGACGAGGTGCGGTCGACGGTATGCGGCATCCCGTCGATGGTGTGCAGCCGGCGGATGGCACGCAGAGTACCGCCGACGGTATGCGACATCCCGCCGACGGTATGCGCGATCCCTCCGACGAGCGACGCCCCGCCGACCCCGGCGCCCCGTTCGCCGCCCTCGCGTTCAAGGTCAGTGCCACGCCCACGGGACGGCTCACGTATCTGCGGGTGTACTCGGGAACGATCGAGAAGGGAGACCCCGTGTGGGAGTCCGGCACCCGCCGCGTCGAGCGGATCGGACGGATCCTGCGGGTCCAGGCCGACCGGCACGCCCAGCTCGACCGGGCGGTCGCGGGGGACATCGTGGCGGTGATCGGGCTCAAGTCGGCCCGCGCGGGTTCGACCCTGTGCGTGCCCGGCGCCCCGCTGGTCCTGGAACCGCCCGGGGTTCCCGATCCCGTGGTGTCGGTGGCGGTGGAGGCGTGCCGGAGCACCGACACCGACCGGCTGGCCTCGGCGCTCGCCCGGCTGGCGGAGGAGGATCCGTCGCTGGTCGTGCGGACCGATCCCGAGACCGGTCAGACGGTGCTGTCGGGCATGGGTGAACTGCACCTGGAGGTCGCGGTGGAGAAGATCCGCCGTGCCCTCGGGCTGGACGTCAACGTCGGCCGTCCCAGGGTGACGTACCGCGAGACGGTGGCCCGGGGCGTGTCCGGTGTGGTGTACCGGCACGTCAAACAGGACGGCGGCGCCGGGCAGTTCGCGCACGTGGTGATCGAGGTGCAGCCGCTTCAGGAGGGGTTCGACTTCCGGTCCGCCGTGGTCGGCGGGCGCGTGCCGCAGGAGTTCGTCCGCGCCGTCGAGGCGGGCTGCCGGGACGCCCTCGCCGAGGGTCCCCTCGGCGGGCATCCGGTGACGGGTCTGCGGGTCACCCTGACCGACGGGGCGACCCATGTGAAGGACTCCTCCGACACGGCCTTCCGCACGGCGGGCCGGTTCGCGCTCCGGGAGGCCCTGCGCGCCTGCGCGATGGTGCTGCTGGAGCCGGTCACCGAGGTCACGGTCACCGTGCCCGAGGACGCCGTCGGCGGGGTCCTCGGTGACCTGGCGGCCCGGCGTGGCCGGGTCACCGGTTCGGTGGTGCGCGGCGGTTCGGCGGCGGTCACCGCCACCGTGCCGCTGGCGGAGCTGTTCGGCTACGCGACCCGGCTGCGCAGCCGCACCCAGGGCCGCGGCACCTTCACGGCCCGTCCCACGGGGTACGCGCCCGCACCGGCGCCGGCCGTGGCGGCGACGCCGTAGCAGGCGGTGACCGGCGGCCGGTTCGCACGGACCGGCGGCCGGTTCGCACCGCGGACACACCGGGTCCGCGGTGCGAACCGGCACCGGAGGCGTCCCCCGATCGTCCGACGGGCCGGCGTCAGGGGTAGGAGACCACCACCGACGGCACCGTGGACGTTCCGGAGGTGGGCGCCCCGGTGTCGTTGATGACGGCCTCGTACTGGCCGTTGCCGCCGAGGGAGATCACCAGCAGGTCGTGGAACTTCACGCCCGGGGTGTTCGGCGCGGCGAAGCCGTGGTGCTGCACGATCGTGGGGTCGACGTTGTAGTAGCAGTAGCTGCCCAGGCCCCAGGCCTCGTGCGTGGTGACGTTGTCGCCGACCCTGTAGGCGGCGTACCCCTTGAGCGCGCCGTTCTGGATGGCCGCCTGGTTCGGGGCGTCGTACGCCTTCTCGTTCTGGAAGAAGATCGTGCGGCCGCGCTGGCCGAACCACTGCACGTCGTACTTGTTGAAGTGCTCCACGAACAGGCCGGTGGCCAGCACGTCGTGGCCGTTGACGACGACGCCGTGGTCGGCCCGGTTGGTCTCCCAGCCGACGCCGTCGCCGTGGTCGGCGCGCCAGACCCAGGTGTGGTCGACGATCGTGTGCCGGTTGTTGACGACCATGCTGGTGGTGGCCCTGCCGGCGCCGGCCCCGCCGATCCGGACGAACACGTCCTGGACGGTGGTGGGGTTGGCGGAGTGGTCGCGCCACGCCCCGGTCGGGCCGATCTCCAGCAGGGTGCGGGAGTTGACCGGTCCGGCGTCCACGAGGAAGCCGGCGAGCCGGACCCCGTCGACGTCGGCGACCTTCAGCGCGGTGACGCCGTTGTCCGGGATCAGCGTGGCGTATCCCAGGCCGAGGACGACGGTGTCGGGGCGGTTGACCCGGACCGGCTGGTCGAGGTGGTAGATGCCCGGGGTCAGCAGCAGGTGCAGGCCCTGCGCGAGGGCCCGGTTGAGCGTCGCCGCCGGGACGCCGGGCTCGGCGACGTAGAACCGGGACAGGGGCAGGGAGGTGCCGCGCGGTGTGCCGCCGCCCCAGCTGACGCCGCGCGCGTTCGTCCGCTTGGCCGGCAGGAAGACCCGGAAGGCGCCGCCGCCGTCGACGTACAGGAAGGGCTTCTCCCGGGAGACCGGGGTCGTGTCGAGCGTGGTGTAGGGCGGGTTGGGGAAGCTCTGGGCGGGGGCGCCCTCGACGCCCGAGAAGACCATGTTCCAGACGCCGTTGAGCCAGCTGCCGATCGCGCTGTCCCGGGTGTACCACTGCTGCTGCGAGTACGGTCCGATCTGGCCGTCGATGCGGCTGTCGGCGATGTAGCCGCCGCTGGCCCAGCCGTAGCCGGTGGGCGCCAGGTCGAGGCCGCCGCGGACGTGCATACGGCGGAAGGGCGCCGCCTGGGCGACCGCCCAGCGGTTGGTGCCGCCGGCCGGGACGAGCGCGAGGTTCTCCGCCGAACGCCAGAAGTTCTGCGTGGCGTTCCCGCCGAACCAGCCCGCGTCGACCGTCACGTCCCCGTTGATGGTCGTGTCGTCGGGGGAGAGTCCGAGGCCCGCGATCGAGGTGTAGAAGCCCAGTCGGGCGTTGAGGCCGTGGTAGGTGCCGGGCTTGAACAGCAACGCGTAGCGCCCGGTGCCGAACTGGGCCGACTCCTGCTGCCGGAACACCTCGTCGAGGCGGGCCTGGATGTCCGGGGTCGACGGGTCGAAGACGAGGACGTTCGGTCCGAGATCGCCACCGCCCGGCAGAAGGCGGGGGCGCGCCGCACGCGGGGTGGCGGAGGCCGGCGCGGCGGACATTCCGGCGAGGGCGGGTGCGGCGGCCGCCGCGGCCGCGAGGACGGCTCTGCGGCGCGGGGCGGGGGGCTGCGCGGAGGTGTGGGGCATGGGCGGCTCTCCTCGGTGGGGTGGCGCGAACGCTGACCGGACGGCTCGTGCGTCCGATGGAACGGCTCGCGGATCCGATGGCACGGCTCGTGGATCCGATGGAACGGTTCGGCCGGCCGGCAGGTCGGCTCGAAGTGAACGGCTGATTCAGGAAGTGAACGGCTGCGGTCTTGAGAGCGCTCTCTCGTCGCTGAATGCTTCAACTACCCGAACGCGTACGTCAAGTGGTGGAACACGACTTCCCCGATCGCTGCCGCACCCCTTGACGCCTTTCTCTTCCAGGGTTTAACTCACGTCCTAAATTAAGCCATGAGCCACCACTGGGGGTCGACCCATGCGCACCATCGGAGCCGCAGCCGCAACCGCCGTCGTGCTGTCCCTCGCCCTCACCGCGACGGCCTGCGGGGGCGGCACGTCGACGGACGGCGGCGGGTCGAACGACTCGCCCGGGACGCTGACGTACTGGGCGTCCAACCAGGGCGCGAGCATCGAAGTCGACAAGAAGGTGCTCCAGCCCGAACTCGACAAGTTCGAGAAGCGGACCGGGATCGAGGTGAAGCTGGAGGTCGTCCCCTGGTCGGACCTGCTCAACCGGATCCTCACCGCGACCACGTCGGGCCAGGGCCCCGACGTGCTGAACATCGGCAACACATGGTCGGCCTCCCTGCAGGCCACCGGCGCGCTGCTGCCGTGGGACGACGCGAACCTCGCCAAGATCGGCGGCAGGGACCGTTTCGTCGACTCGGCGCTCGGCTCGACCGGCGCCGAAGGCGAGGACCCGGCCGCCGTCCCGCTGTACTCGATGGCGTACGCGCTCTACTACAACAAGCGGATACTCGCCGACGCCGGCATCACCCGGCCGCCCGCCACCTGGGACGAGCTGGTGGCCGACGGCAAGAAGATCCGGGCGAAGGGCAAGCAGGTCCTGGGCGCCGAGGGCGCCAACGTCTCCGAGAACGTCCACCACGTCTTCGTCTTCGCCCAGCAGCACGGAGCGGACTTCTTCACCGCCGACGGCAAGCCCGACTTCACCTCGGACGGCGTGGTCGCCGCGGTCAAGCAGTACGTCGACCTGATGGCCGAGGACGAGGTCGTCCCGCAGGGCAACGCCGAGTACGCGCAGAACCAGTCCGTCAGCGACTTCGCCAAGGGCCGTACGGCGATGCTCCTCTGGCAGTCCGCGTCCGCCAACCTCGCGTCCCAGGGCATGAGCGAGGACGCCTACGGCATCGCGCCCGTCCCGGTCCGGTCGGGCACGCCCGGCACGGGCACGCAGGTCAACTCCATGGTCGCCGGCATCAACCTGGCCGTCTTCAAGAACACCGACAACCTCGACGGTGCCACGGAGTTCGTGAAGTTCATGACCGGCGACGAGGAGCAGAAGATCCTCAACAAGGCCTACAGCTCGATCCCGCCGGTCGCCGCGGCGCAGGCCGACCCGGCCTTCAACACCCCCGCGAACGCCGTCCTGAAGGACACCCTCGCCCGGAGCGCCGCGGCGCTGCCGCAGGTCGCCGACGAGTCGCAGTTCGAGACGGCCGTCGGTACGGCCGTCAAGGAGCTGTTCGCCGAGGCGGCCGCCGGACGCACGGTGACCACCGCGTCGGTCAAGGCCCGCCTGGAGAAGGCCCAGCAGCAGATGCCGACGAAGTGAGCGTGATGACGACCACGGTCACCGAGCGGGCCACCGTGCGCAAGGACGCCTCCGGGGCGGCGGGCGGCCCCCGCCGCCCCGGACGGATCCGCCGCATCGGACTGCCCTACCTGCTGCTCCTGCCCGCCTTGCTGCTCGAACTCCTCGTCCACCTGGTGCCGATGGTCGTCGGCATCGTGATGAGCTTCAAGGAACTCACCCAGGCATACATCCGCGACTGGGGCACGGCCCCCTGGGCCGGACTCGACAACTACTCGGTGTCCGTCGACTTCGACGCCCCCGTCGGCGAAGCCCTGTTGCACTCCTTCCTCGTCACCGTCGCCTTCACCCTGCTCTCGGTGGGTCTGTGCTGGCTGATCGGCACGGCGGCGGCGATCTGCATGCAGGACGCCTTCCGCGGCCGCGGCCTGCTGCGCGCCCTGTTCCTGGTGCCGTACGCGCTGCCCGTCTACGCGGCCGTCATCACCTGGGTGTTCATGTTCCAGCACGACAACGGCCTGGTGAACCACGTCCTGCACGACCAGCTGCACCTCACCGACGAGCCGTCCTTCTGGCTGATCGGCGACAACGCCTTCTACGCCCTGCTCACCGTGTCGGTGTGGAAGGGCTGGCCGTTCGCCTTCCTGATCGTGACGGCGGGCCTGCAGAACATCCCGCGCGAACTGTACGAGGCGGCCGCGCTGGACGGCGCCGGCGTGTGGCAGCAGATCCGCCGCATCACCCTGCCGTCGCTGCGCCCGGTCAACCAGGTCCTGGTCCTGGTGCTGTTCCTGTGGACGTTCAACGACTTCAACACGCCCTACGTGCTGTTCGGCAGGGCCGCCCCGGAGGCCGCCGACCTCGTCTCGGTCCACATCTACCAGGCGTCCTTCGTCACCTGGAACTTCGGCGCCGGGTCCGCCATGTCGGTCCTGCTGCTGCTCTTCCTGCTGCTCGTGACCGGCGTGTACCTGGCCGTCACCTCGCGCGGACGGAGGCCCGCCGATGCCTGAGCTCCACCGGGCCGTGCCCGACTCGCCCATGGCGCCGCCGCGTTCGTTCCTGTGGTCCCGGCGGATCTTCCTCACCCTGCTCACCGGCTTCGTCCTGGTGCCGGTGTACGTCATGGTCTCCAGTTCCCTGAAGCCCCTCGCGGACGTCTCGGGCGCGTTCCGCTGGCTGCCGAGCGGCCTGACGATCCGGCCGTACGTCGACATCTGGTCGACCGTCCCGCTCGCGCGCCACTTCGTGAACTCGCTGGTCGTGGCGGGCGCGGCGACGGTCTGCTCGGTGGTGATCGCGGTGTTCAGCGCGTACGCGGTGAGCCGCTACGACTTCCGCGGCAAGCGCGTCTTCACGGTCACCGTGCTGTCCACGCAGATGTTCCCCGGCATCCTCTTCCTTCTCCCGCTCTTCCTCCTCTACGTCAACATCGGCAACGCCACCGGCATCGCCCTGTTCGGCTCGCGCGGCGGGCTGATCCTGACGTATCTCACCTTCTCCCTGCCCTTCTCCATCTGGATGCTGATCGGCTACTTCGACTCGGTGCCGCGCGACCTGGACGAGGCGGCACTGGTGGACGGCTGCGGACCGCTCGGGGCGCTGCTGCGGATCGTCGTGCCGGCCGCGGTCCCCGGCATCGTCGCGGTCGCCGTGTACGCCTTCATGACGGCCTGGGGAGAGGTGCTGTTCGCCTCCGTCATGACCAACGACACCACCCGCACGCTCGCCGTCGGGCTCCAGGGCTACTCCACCCTCAACGACGTGTACTGGAACCAGATCATGGCCGCCTCGCTGGTCGTCAGCGTGCCCGTGGTGGCCGGGTTCCTCCTCCTGCAGCGCTACCTCGTCGCCGGGCTGACGGCGGGAGCGGTGAAGTGACCGACCTCCGTGACCGTGAAGGGACTTCCGTGACCATCGACCTCGCCGCACTTCCGGACGACTTCCTGTGGGGCACGGCCACCTCGGCCTACCAGATCGAGGGAGCCGTGGCGGAGGACGGCCGTTCCCCGTCGATCTGGGACACCTTCTCGCACACCCCCGGAAAGACGGCCGGCGACGACCACGGCGACATCGCCTGCGACCACTACCACCGCTGGCGCGAGGACATCGGCCTGATGCGCCGGCTGGGCACCAACGCCTACCGCATGTCGGTCGCCTGGCCGCGGGTGATGCCGGGCGGCGACGGCCCGGTGAACCCCAAGGGCCTCGCCTTCTACGACGAGTTGGTGGACGCCCTGCTGGCGGCCGGCATCACCCCGTCCGTCACCCTCTACCACTGGGACCTGCCGCAGGTGCTGCAGGACCGGGGCGGCTGGCCCGAGCGGGCCACGGCCGAGCACTTCGCCGCGTACGCCTCGGCCGTCGCCGAACGGCTCGGCGACCGGGTCACCCACTGGACCACCCTCAACGAGCCCCTGTGCTCGGCGTGGATCGGCCACCTCGAAGGCACCATGGCCCCCGGCCTGACCGACCTGACGGCCGCCGTCCGCGCCTCGTACCACCTGCTCCTCGGCCACGGTCTCGCCGCACAGGCGATCCGCGCGGCGGCCCCCGGCGCCGAGGTCGGCATCGTCAACAACCTGTCCACCGTCCACCCCGCCTCCGACCGCCCCGAGGACCTCGCCGCCGCCCGCCGCGCGGACGGCCACACCAACCGCTGGTGGCTCGACCCGGTGCACGGCCGCGGCTTCCCGGCCGACATGCGGGAGGTCTACGGCGTCGAACTCCCCGAACGGCCCGGTGATCCGGAGACGATCGCAGCGCCCCTCGACTGGCTGGGCCTGAACTACTACTTCCCGGCGACCGTCGCCGACGACCCCGAGGGGCCCGCCCCGTACGCCCGTTCCGTACGCCGCGAGGGCGTCCCGCGCACCGGCATGGACTGGGAGGTCGACCCGGGCGGCATCGAGACGCTGCTGCTGCGCCTGACCGACGAGTACGGCGCCCGCCGCCTGTACGTCACGGAGAACGGTTCCGCCTACCCGGACGTGGTCCGCCCCGACGGCACCGTCGACGACCCCGAGCGGCAGGCCTACCTGACCGGACACCTCGCGGCCTGCGCCTCCGCCGCACGCAAGGGGGCCCCGCTGGCCGGGTACTTCGCCTGGTCGCTGCTGGACAACTTCGAGTGGGCGTACGGCTACGCCAAGCGGTTCGGACTGGTCCACGTCGACTACCGCACCCAGGCCCGCACGATCAAGGGCTCCGGACGCCACTACGCGGACATCATCCGCAGGCACCGGGAGGGGGTGGCGAAGGCCGCCTGACGGACGCCTGCGGTCACTGGCCGAGCTGCTGCCGGCGCTCACCGCAGGCGAGGGACCCGGCTCCCTCGACGGACCCTCCATCAGCGTCGCCGACCTCGCGCGCGCCGGGCTCGTCGAGTACGGCGATCCTCAGCCCGTCTCGGTCAGCGATCAGCTCGACACCGACTTCCCGCAGGGGTTCTTGCGCAGCACGGCGAACACCCGCCGTTCCACCAGCGCCAGCGGCGCTTTCCGCCTCGACGGCAAGGGCGCCCGCGTCCCGCAGATGGACATCGCCGACCAACGCCGATACGGGGCCGCGTTCCGAGCGCTCGCGACCCCGGAGAGGAGCAGCCTCTACTCAGCCTCGTTTTAGTCCCATAGGTGTCTGTTGATCATCTGGCGCGTGATGATGCGATCGCGTTCATGAAGAAGATCACGACACTCGCTGCCGCGACGGTGTTCTCCGCTTCTCTGATGTCGGGAACGGCCCATGCCGCTCCGATGCCCGTGATACCGCACCCGTGGGACAAGCGGGTCAAGTGCCAGTCGGACGATCCGGAAGGCAGGCACATCGTCACTCGCTACGGGAACTCGGAACTGGGCTGGCACCACTTCACCGGCCGCCACAACATCAAGAAGTGCTCTTCCCTGGATGCGGCCCTACGGGACCATGTGGACCGGGACGACCACCACGGGCACCTGGAGTACGACGGGGTCGTGATCGAGACAGGCCCCAGGCCGCGGCAGGTGAAGTTCACAGTGGTCGTGCAGTACACACGCAAGACTACGGATGGCAACTATGATGCCGGTCGCGGTCAGAAGATCGGCGTCATCACGGCGTACTGCCACAACCAACCGGGGAACAAGTGTCCGGCATGGGCCAAGATGTGAATCCTTCCGAACCAGGCACCGAGCAGGCGGCCGCAGGTCGTCTGCTCGATCTCGTGCGATCCTTCGTCACCACGCACGTGTCGTGGAAGCCGCTGTTCATCGGCGCGGTCATCACGGGCGACGACCGCATGCGCCTCTATTTCCGTTCACCTGAGCGGGACCGCACCTACGGTGTGGACGTGCTGATCAGCCATACAGGCCCTGGCCTGCTCGGCTCTCTGGTTTCCCCGGCGTTCCTGGCGAACGAGCATCTGCATCAGCCTTCCGACGATCCACACTGCGATGTGACCGTGGATCTCACCGACTACTGACGCAAGGGGTGGAGGGTCTCAGCCGTTGGCCGGCGCCGGCCCTCACCGCGCCCGTACACCGCGGAACCGGAAGTCCGGCTGTACTCGGTGCTCAGCAGGAAGCCCGTACTTCCCGCGGGGTGGCCGGGTGGGCGTGCGCCGTCTGCCGCACCGCGCCCGCCCCGTCTGCCGGTCCCGCAACACACCGGAACGTCCCGACCACCTCGGCCGTCGGGGATCGGTGGGATTCCTCCGGAGACTCGCCGATCCTGACGAGGACCTCCGGCGCCCTGGTGGACCGTGTCCGCCCTTCGGTCTCATGTTCGTTCCTTCGGGCCGTCGGTAGTGCCGGCGGCAGCGCTGTATGCCGCGAACGCTCGGGCCTGTTCCGTCTTCCGGAGCTGGCCCAGCTCGATGGGGCGCAGGCCGTGGGGTCGTCCGAGGCGTTTGAGGATGGCGTCGAAGTACGGCACGGGTGTGTGCTCGGAGGCGACCACGAGGGAGGAGAGCAACACCCCGTAGGTGGGCGGGCTGTCCACCGCCACGAGGATCTCTTCCCTGGCCCGGTCGGTGAGGTCCGCCGGCTTGAGCCCAGCGGCGGCGGCGAGTATGTGCCAGCCCACGCAGACCTGTCGCCGGGCGGCGTCGATCAGTGCCCGCCGGCGGCCACGACCACGGCTTTCTTGGTGGTCCCGAGCTTGGACCAGCGCACGCGGTTCTCCTCGGTGGGGCGCTCGGCGGGAGCGCTGCCGGCAGTGGGTACGGCTCGTGTGCCGCGCGCGTAGGCGCGGTCCACGGCGGCCCGCCAGGCCGCCTCCACGGTCGGGACGGCAGCGTCGGGCTTCCAGCCCAGCTCGGCCAGCACGGCGCCGAAGAACGGGGCCGGGCCCAGGGTCTGGCCGTCCGCCTTCACCAGGGCTGACAACATCCGCCGGCCGGGAACGTAAGCCCTGTCCACAGCGGCCAGCAGTCGAACACGGTCCCGGTCCGACAGCGTGGACGGCGAGATGCGCTGCTTCTTGAGCAGGGTCGACCACTTGATGACGCCGTGTCCCTTGGCGACGAGTTCCAGATGCTCGCGGAACCGGGCCACGAGCCGCGCCTCGTTCAGCGTCGCAGCGGTTCCGGCCCCGGCCACTGGCAGGCCGGCCGAGGGCCGCTCCCGTGCGGGGGCCGCCTGGACGTGGGCGAGGGAGTAGGCGGTCGCTCGCTCGCGTTCCCAGATCTCCGCCACCTTCGGCTCGGACAGGTCGGATCTCCAGCCGAGGCCGGCGAGGACCTCGGCGAAGTACGGGGCGGGCCCGTCCGGGGCGAGGGCGGGTTTGACGAGGGCCGACAGCACGGGCTTGCCGTCGGCTCGGGGGTGGTCCACCGCGATGAGCAGGCGGACACGTTCCTCCGAAGTGATGTCGCCGGCTGCCGCCCCCGCGTGGCTGACGAGCGTCTCCCAGTTGATGAGGCCGCGGGCGCGGGCGACGACGCCGAGCCGTGTGCGGAAGACGTGGATCGTCTCGGCCTCACCGAGGGGGAGCGGGCGGGGCGTCGAGGCGGCCGGTTCGGTCGGCGCGGGGGTTGGTGGGGGCGGCTCGGGCGGCGGAGATCCGGGGCGCAGGTCCGGCCAGCGGGAGTCGGTCTGCTGGGGCAGGGGCGGGCGCCGTCGGCGCGGATGAGCCAGGCGGGCCCGGAGGGGGCCGCTTCGGTGAGCGGCAGCAGGTGGGCGGAGGAGTAGATGACGTGCAGTTGGTGAGGAGGAGGGGCGGGGTGGGCGTGCGGCAGGGCGATCCGGGCCCGGACGACGACCGAGCCGATCGGCTGGAGGTCGGCTTCGTAGAGGCGTACGGCGGCACGGTACAGGCCGGGGTGCGGTGCCGGGAGTTCGGTCGCCGCGGTGAAGGCGACGGTGCCTGGAGCCAGCGGGAAGGCCACGGGCGGAAGGGCGGGAACGGGGGTGCCGCTCGTGGGCGGTTCGGCGGCGAGGCGGGGCGTGACGATCCCCTCGTCCGACAGGCGGCACTCGGTGAGGGCCGACCACGCGAGGCTGTTGTCCGGGTACTGCGTGCCGACGTACACCTCGCGGGTCTCGCCCTCGGTGCGGCAGGAGATGCGGAGGGCATGCCCGGCGGCGTCCACCTCGTTGTGCGAGCGCCCGCAGTAGGGTCCGTACGCCCAGCTCGTTGATCAAGGGTACGAGAAGGGGGTCGTCGGAGAATCCGGAGGTTTTCATCTCGCCCGGCTCGTACCGGGTCTTCAGAACCGGGACGGCCGACTCGGGAATCTTGCCGAGCCGACGGAGCCGGCCGGTGATGCGTTTGACCGGACGGGTGAAGCCAGGAGGTCGGTCCGTGCCTGTTCCGTGTACCGGTAGAGGTTCAGCAGGACATTGGCGTCCGGGGCGACGAGGCCGCCTGTCAGTACGTCCGTGAAGTCGTCGGCGGTCGGGGTCCGGAAGGCCCCGAAGTCGTCGAAGAGGCCACGGACGTCGTCCGCGCCAGGCGTCGTGTCGGTCACCGCTGCCCCCGTCGGTCACTCGTGCGCCGGGTCCGCGTTGGCTCACCGGTGCATACGTCGTGACCATAGCGCTTCAGGAGTGCCGGGCGGCACTGAACTGGGGACTTTGCGCGATCAATGGTCATCGTGGGAGGAGGGAGGGCGGCCGTCGAGTTCCGCCCAGACCGTCTTCAGGGGAGGGGTGGAGAGGTCCATTCCCCAACGGTCGGCGAGAGCGGTGACCAGGAGGAGCCCGCGACCCGACTCCGCGTCGGGGAGGGGCAGTACGTCTCCCGGCATGAGCGGGAACCGGTCCGCGCGGGCGTCGGTGACGGCGACACGGAGGACGCCGGCCGCCGGGTGAAGGGTGAGGGTGAGGCGGAAGTCGCGCCCCGGGGCGCGACCGTGAAGGACCGCGTTGGACGCGAGTTCGGCCACGATCTGTTCGGCACGTTCGGTGACGCCGGGTGACATCGGCCAGACCTCGAGCTGCCGGGTGGCGAGGAGGCGGGCCAGCCGGGCCGCGCGTCGCGTGGCGGACAGCGGCTGGACGAACGTGAGGACGGTGGCGGGGCGTTGAGGCGCGGGGGCGTTCATGAGGCCATCGTGGTGGGTGTTCGAGGGGGTTCGAGGGACGTCGATCCCGTACGCTGCGTCAGCGTACGGGGACATTCTGTGGACGGTACGGTGGTCTGTCCGTCACGCTGGGTGCCGTCGGGGCGTGGGGGCCACGAGGAGTGCGCGAGACGGAGGTGGCCGCGGATGACCGACGGCGGCATGGGGAACGACGACGACCTGACGGGCGGCGAGGCGGACCGGGAGCCCGACCCCTCGGACAGCCTGCGGACGTGGGGCGCCGTGCAGCAGGCGCTGCGTGAGCACGCGGGGTACAGCAGGGCCGAGTTCGCGGATCTGGTCCGGTTCTCCAAACACACCGTGGAGTCGGTGGAGTTGGGGCGGCGGATGCCTGATGCGGCGTTCGTGGAGCGGGCGGACGAGGTGCTGGGCAACACGGGGGCGCTGCGGAAGGGCTCCCGGTACGTGACGCGGGGGAGGGGTGATGTGGGGCTGGCGGCGTGGTTCCGGCAGTGGGCCCGGCTGGAGCGGGAGGCGGTGAGTCTGTGTACGTACGAGTGCAGGCTGGTGCCGGGGTTGTTGCAGTCGGAGGCGTATGCGCGGGCGGTGTTCGAGGGGACCGTGCCGGTGACGCCGGACGAGCAGTTGGAGAGCTTCATGGCCAAGCGGATGGAGCGGCAGCGGATGCTGTTCGAGCGGCCTACGACGCCCTTCAGCTTCATCGTCGAGGAGCATGTGTTCCGGCGGCGGTTCGGGGACGCGGAGCAGATGCGGGGCATGCTCGACCGCGTGTTGGAGCTGAGTGCGCCACGCAATGTGACGTTGCAGGTTGTGCCGTTGGAGGCGGGGTTGCATGCGTGCCAGGATGGTCCTGTGCGGCTGTTGGAGACGCCGAAAGGGCAGCGGCTCGGGTACTCCGAGGGGCAGCAGAACGGCCGTCTGATCTCCGACCCGAAAGAGGTGAGCCTTCTCTGTCAGCGCTATGACACACTGCGCTCGCAGGCCCTGAATGCCAAGGACTCGCGGGGTCTGTTGGAGCGACTCCGAGGAGAGCTATGAGCACGACGGAACTGGCGTGGTTCAAGTCCAGCTTCAGCGGTAGCCAGGGCGACGACTGCGTTGAGGTCGCCCTCACCGAACAGGCCGTCTGCGTCCGGGACTCCAAGGATGTGACGCGCCCTCACTTCGCCGTCGGGCGTGAGGAGTGGTCGCGATTCGTGGGGTTCGCGGCGGGAACCTGAGCCGCGTTCGTCCCGGCGGTGGCGTGGACACGTTCACCGCCGGAGCACCGCGTCAGTGGAGGTCGGGTCCGCCCGCCTCGACTATCTCACCGAGCACACTGATCTCCTCGTCGGTGTCGTCAGGGACATCCGAGCCGTCCGAGCTGATGTCGGGGAACGATCCGTCTGCCTCCTCGTCGGCGAGATGCGGGTACTTCTCCAGGAGGAACCGCCGTCGGTACGCCATCTCGGCGGCGTCGACGATCCCTTCCAGAGTGACCCAGTTGAGGGTGCTTCCAACGACGATTCCGAACGCGGGTACGGCCTTCCCGAGTCCCTTCTTGGTGAGACGGAACCCGAACGCCTTCGCGAACTGCTGCGAGACCTTGGTGACAAGCGCCTCGTTCAGGACCTCCCACGTCTTGCCGCGGAAGAGTGCCTGGGTGAGCCGCGAGACGTCGGACATCGCACGGTTCTTGGCGGCGACCGAGCTTGCCGTTCCGACGTTGACGACAGACATCACGAAGAGCTTCTCGGCGGGCTTCTCGGGGTCGTAGCCGTAGAACAGCGAGACCTGACCGACGGCACGGGACGCGAGTCCGAGGACGACTGCGGCATCGGCGACGAAGGCACCGGTGATCGCGCCTCCCGAAGGGGCTGCCGCGGCGCCGGCGGAGGCGGCGATGACGAGCTCTCCTCCAGAGATCACAAGTCCCGCACTCGCTCCCGAGAGCGCTGCGGCGGCGGGGAAGTACCAGCTTGCCGCCCGTCCGCGGACCGCGTCGACCTGTTCGAGGTCGAGGCGGCGCACGTCACGCAAGGACTCGACGTCGTGCCCGCGCTTGGTGTGGAGCGC
Organism: Streptomyces sp. NPDC001381; assembly: GCF_042895685.1. NCBI lineage: Bacteria > Bacillati > Actinomycetota > Actinomycetes > Kitasatosporales > Streptomycetaceae > Streptomyces > Streptomyces sp. NPDC001381. The sequence goes on from NZ_JBIAWO010000002.1 coordinate 169,568, forward strand.
CACCACACGTTTGGGGGAGAGGCCGGCTCGCGAGGCCCGCGCCAGCGTCTTCTGTATGGACTGAAGGGCAGCGCCGCTCCAGTCCGGCAGGGCGTCGGCTGCTTTGCGCGTTCCGGCGCCGACTTTCTGAGCGCCCTTGGCGACGAACTGCTGTCCCCGTGAAACCGCCGACTTGGCCCGCGGGTGGTTCTCCAGTTGCTGGGCGGCCCGCTTGCCGAACTTCGCGGCGCCATTGGCCACGTACTCGCCGGCGTTTTTCATCCCTTGCGACAGCGGGCGGCCCTTGAACTGCTGGATGTCACGCCATGCGTCGAGCTCGTAGTCCGAGGGCAGCTGATCGGGCTGCTGCGGGTACTGCGGGTTACTCATGGTCCGTGGCGCTCCTGTCTCTGGGACGAGTTGTCAGGCGGGGTGGCGGGGGCCGTGGCCCGGGGCGGGGTGAGGGTGGAGGTGTAGTTCTCGCCGTCCACGAGCGGGTTCTCCAGGGTGAGGCCGGCGGTGGCCATGCGGTTGTACTCCGTGAGTACGAGCCGCTTGGTGCGGTACTCGCCGTACTTGGCGATCTCGTTGTTCTTCAAACCACCCGACTCCGACTGGAAGGTCTCCAAAATGTAGTCGGTGTCATCGGCGGAGATGCCGTACAGGTGGAAGAAGTACGCGTCCAACTCGGAGCGTAGTGGGGCACGTCGCGTCTCGTCCCAACGGAACGGCTCGCCCATATCGCCGAGGTCTAGGACAACTGACGAGCGCACAGCGATTCCTGCCTTCCTCCCACTGGCAGCAGTGGGCCACACCTACCCTCTGATGCTCCCCCGCGTCGCCCCGCCCCTGGTCGCCGCCCTCCTCGCCACCCAGTCCTCCCTGGCTTTCGACTTCGTCAGCCGTCAGAAGATCAGTGACGCCACGTGCGGTTGCCGGCCCTGACCCGGCTCGGGAAGCACGCCTCTTCACCCGGGCCGGTCTTGAACCAACACCACAGGTCTTCTGCCCGGTGCAGGGAGGCAGCCGGACCTGATCCGTCTGCTCGGACGCCGCTGCGCCCGAGCAGACGAAGGGGCACTGGACGTTCGCGTCAGCAGTCCCGCAGTTCCGCCGACTGGTTCAGCACCTGCGCCCGCGTCGACGTGAACCGTGCGTACGTCGCGCCGTCCCGCGCGCCCGGACGGAAGGCGGCGACCCGGTGGCAGTTCTGGAAGGCGAGGGTCACGCCGAAGTGGCGTTCCAGGCTGCCGCGGATCGCGTCGCTGGCGAGGGCGCGCAGCAGCTGGCCGCGTTCCTGCTCGGACGGGGGAGGGGTCTGGTTGTCGGCGAACTCGCCGATGCCCGCGTGGAGGCGGGCGGCGAGGGATGCGACCAGGTCGTAGGCGTACGGGAGGGAGGTGCGGACGGTGTCCACGAAGTCCGCCTCGCGGATGTCACCGGCTTCGGCCTCGGCGAGGAGCTTCGGGGAGACGTCGAGAGACATGGGTGTCCTGTTCTGGGGAGGGAAGGGGAGGGGGAGGGGAGGGGTGGGGACGTGCGGGGGTGTCAGGGCAGGGACGCGGGGCCGGGGACGAAGTCCGGGTCCACCTGGGCCGCCAGGTCCTGGCCCGTCGCCGCGTCCGCCCAGGCGCGGGCGTTGCGCAGGTGGAACTCGACGGCGTGGCGGTGGAGCGTGGGCCAGTCCCGCACGCGGGCGTCGGCCGTCTCGCGCAGGACGGCGAGGGCGTGGCGGTTGGCGGCCTCCAACTCGCCCTGTGGCGTGCCCCGTTCGGCGGAGCGCACCCAGGGGGAGTGGACCAGGTGGGTGAGGAGGTCGTCACCCACCTGCTCCTTGAGGAAGAGGAGATCGTCCTCTCCGGTGACCTTGTTGCCGACCACGGCGAGCGGGATGCCGAACTCGCGGGCGTGGTCGCGGTACTGGCGGTAGACGGAGACGCCCTTGCGGGTGGGTTCGGCCACCAGGAACGTCATGTCGAAGCGGGTGAACAGTCCGGAGGCGAAGGCGTCGGCGCCGGCGGTCATGTCGACGACCACGTACTCGCCGGGGCCGTCGACGAGATGCCCGAGGTAGAGCTCGACGGCACTCAGCTTGGAGTGGTAGCAGGCCACCCCCAGGTCGCTCTCGTCGAACTCACCGGTGACCATCAGCGGTACACCGCCCACCCGTTGGACGTGACGTGCGTGCAGCTCGTCGTCGCCCAGCGGACGCAGCAGCCGTGAACCACGGCCCGGCGGAGTGGTCTTGATCATCGCCTCGCGGGAGGCGATCCGCGGATTTCCGCCGCGCAGGAGGTCCTTGATCTCGCCCAAATGGGCGGCCAGGGGCGGAGCGGTGAACGCGCCGCCCCCGGGGTCGAGCGCCTCGGCCAGGTGCTGGTTGATGTCGCCGTCGACGGCCAGCACCGGCGCGCCGGACCGCGCCAGCTCGCGGGAGAACAGAGCCGACAGGGTGGTCTTGCCGCTGCCGCCCTTGCCGACGAACGCGATGCGCACCTATCGCCCCTCATTTTTGAAAATGAATGTCATGTTGCTAGGTTTAGGGCTCGGTGATGATCTCTGTCAAGTCAAGGGCGGGAGGCGGGGGATGGGTGCGGGAGCGGATGAAGTGATCATGTGCGGGGTCTTACTGCATAGGATGTGCAGGTGCGTGACTACTGCATCAGGCCCGCAGGCCGTGACGACCTCGACGGCGCCCGTGCCGTCATGCTCGACACCGTCTACCGCGACTTCGGCACCGGGTACGTACCTCGCTGGCACGGCGACATCATCGACCTGGCCGCCGCCTATCTCGCCCCGCCCCGCCACACCCTGCTGGTGGCGCTGGACGGCGTCGACGGCGAGGTCGTCGCCACCGCCGCGCTGGACTGCCGCGGCCCCGCGCATCCGCCGAACCCGAGACACGTCGCCGAACGCTTCCCGTCCGGGGAGACCGCGCAACTGCGCCGGGTGTACGTGCGGCCCGGGCACCGCCGGCGCGGGCTCGCCCGGCACCTGGTCGCCGGCCTCCTCGCCTTCGCGGCCGCAGACGGCGGATACCGCTCCGTCTACCTGCACACCGACCCCGCCGTGGAGGGGGCCGAGGGCTTCTGGCGGTCGCTCGGCCAGGTCGTGCACGACGAGCGCGAGGACCCCGGCGGCGGCCAGGGGGTCGTCCACTTCGAGGTCCCCCTGCCCGCCCTCACCCCATCAGCCCTGTCCTTTCTCACCCCCTAGGTCGGAACTCCCCATGCGCCTTCCCCGCCGCCCGCGTCGCTTCGCCGCGCTCCTGCTCACCCCGTTCCTCGCCGGCTGCTTCGCCTCCACCGGCGCGGGCGGCGGGGCGGCCGACGGCGAGGACGGTTCGCGGCTGCGCGTCGCCCTCGCCTTCCCGCCCGCCGAGAACCTCTCCCCGTACGGCGCCGACGCCACGATCCTCAGCCGCCTCGGCGTCACCGAGGGCCTGACCGCCCTCGACGCCAACGGCGCCGCCACGCCCGCGCTCGCCGCGTCCTGGCGGCGCGAGGACGACCGGACCTGGCTGTTCACCCTGCGCGAGGCCGTCTTCCAGGACGGCACGGCCGTCACGCCGGCCGCCGTGGTCAACGCCCTCACCCGCGCCACCCGCGCCGAGCCCGTCCCCGCCGCGCTCTCGGGCGTCACCCTCACGGCGAAGGCGGCGGGCACCACGGGCGTACGGATCACCACCACCGCCCCCGACGCCGTCCTGCCCCTGCGTCTGGCCGGCCCCTCCCTCGCCGTCCTCGCCCCCGGGGCCTACGAGGAGAAGGGCGCCGTCGACCCGGTCGGGACCGCCACCGGGCCCTTCGAACTCACCGAGGTCACCGGCACCACCGCCGCCGGCCTCGACCGGTTCGACGACCACTGGGGCGGCCGCGCCCACGCCCCGGGCATCGACGCCCGCTTCATCGCCGACGGCACCGCCCGCGCGAACGCCCTGCGCACCGGCCAGGTCGACCTCGCCGAGGCGATACCCGTGGCCCAGGCCGCCACCCTCGACGCGGACACCCGCCGCGAGACCGCCACCACCCGCACCACCAGCCTGTTCCTCAACACCCGGTCGGACGTCTTCGCGGACCCGGCCCTGCGGGCCGCCGCCCGCGCCGCCGTCGACACCGCCGCGCTCGCCGAGGGCGTGTACGAGGGACACGCCGACGCCGGAGCAGGCCTCTACGGTCCCGCCGTCACCTGGGCCGACGGCAAGCGGGCCCGGCCCGCCGGGCGCGCGAAGCCCGGGAACCCCGACGGCGCCTCGCTCACCCTCGCCACCTACGACAACCGGCCCGAACTCCCCGAAGCCGCCCAGGTGGTGAAGCAGCAGCTGGAGAAGGCCGGATTCACGGTGAAGCTGGAGGTGCGCGAGTACGCGCGGCTGGAGAGCGACGCGCTGGCCGGGAAGTTCGACGCGTTCGTCGGCGCCCGCAACAGCCTCCTCGACACCGGAGACCCGGTCTCCCTCCTCGCCGGCGACTTCACCTGCGACGGCGGCTACAACCTGGCGCTGCTGTGCGACAAGGCGGTCGACCGGGCCGTCGCGGCGGCACAGGGCACCGCCGGGACCGGCGAACGCCAGGAAGCCGCCCTGACCGCCGAGGCCGCCGTCCTCGGCACCGACGCCGTCGTCCCGCTGGTCCACCAGCGCGTCGTCACCGGTGTGGCCGCCGACGTCCGCGGGGTGCTGCTCGACCCGTACGAGCGCACCCTCGTCGGTGCCGGCACCCGGCGCTGAGCCGCATGGCCACCAGGGTGGGCACGCTGCTGTGGCGTGCCGGACTCGCCGCGGCACTGGTGTGCGGGATCGGGCTGCTGCCCTGGCTCTCGCACACCGATCCGGCGCTCACCGTCCTCAAGGCCCGCAACGCCGACCGCGCACCCTCCCCGGAGGTGCTGGCCGGCATCCGCGCCCAACTCCACCTCGACGAAGGGCCGTTGCGGCTCCTCGGGCGGTGGCTCGGCGGGCTGCCGCACGGGGACGCCGGACGGTCCTGGATCTCCGGCACCGAGGTCGCGCCCGCCGTCGCGCAGGCGCTGGGGGTGTCCCTGCTGCTCATGGCGGTGTCCCTCGTCGTCGCCGGCGGCACGGCCGCCGTGGTGTGCGCCCGCACCCTGTGTCTCGGCGCCCGCCGGCGCCTGGACGGGCGGCCCCCGGGCGGCTCGGGCTCCGCCGTGCTCGCCGCGCTGCCCGAGTTCCTCACCGCGTCCGTCCTCGCCACCGTCGTCGGCGTGCAGTGGGGATGGCTGCCCGCCCTCGGCTGGTACGGGCCCCGGTGGACCGTCCTGCCCGCGCTCGCCCTCGGTCTGCCCGCCGGAGCCGTGCTCGGGCGTCTCCTCGACGACCGGCTGCCCGCAGCCTTCGCCGAGCCCTGGGCGACGGCGGCCGCCGCGCGGGGACTGCCCGGCCGGAGCATCGCCCGCCAGGCGCTGCGCCGCTGCGTCCCCGGACTCCTGCCCAATCTCGGGCTGTTCGCCGTGGGGCTGACCGGCGGGTCGGTCGCCGTCGAGCAGATCTTCGACATCCCGGGTCTCGGCCGCACCACCCTGCAGGCCGCGCTCGCCCAGGACCTCCCCGTCCTCCAGGCCGGCACGCTCGCACTCGTCGCTCTCGCCGCCGTCACCACGGCCGTGGCCCGGCTCGCCGCCCGACGGCTGATCGGTCCCGCGCTGCGCGACGGCGCGCTGCACACACTCCACGGGCCCACGCCCACCGTCCACGGGACGCCGCCGACCGCCCACAGGATCCTGGCTCCTGCATACAGTCTTTCGCTGGTCGCCGTCATCGCCCTCGGCCTCCCCCGCGACCCCCTGGCCCTCGACACCGCCACCCGCCTCCAACCCCCCTCCGCCGCCCACCCCTTCGGCACCGACGCCCTCGGCCGGGACATGCTCGCCCGCGTCGCCCACGGCGCCCTCGACACCCTTCTGCTCGCCCTCGCCATCAGCGTGCTCGCCCTGACCGCCGGGACGCTGCTCGGCCTGCTGCCCCGGCTGTCCGGGCCGCTCGTCGACACCGTCAACGCCGTACCACCCGTCCTGGCCGCCCTTCTCGTCACCGCGCTCTGGGGCAGCGGGAGCACGACCCCCCTGCTCGCGGTGGCCGCCGTGGCCTGGACGCCGCTCGCCGCGCACACCTCCGCCCTGCTGCTTCAGGAGCGGGCCACCCTGCACCTGGCCGCCACCCGCGCCCTGGGAGCCGGCCGCTGGTACCTGCTGAGGAGCGAACTGCTGCCGGCCGTCCTGCCGGCCGTCACCCGGCACGCCCTCCTGCGGCTGCCCGGTGTCGCCCTCGCCCTCGCCTCGCTCGGCTTCCTCGGACTCGGCGCCCAGCCGCCGTCCCCCGAGTGGGGCCTGCTGCTCGCCGAGAACCAGCCCTACGCCGAACGCGCCCCCTGGGCCGTCCTCGCCCCCGCCGCCGTGCTCGCCCTCCTGGGCGCCCTCGCGGTCACGGCGACCGGGGCACTGCGACGGACGCGGCGCCAGGCCGGACAAGTGGCCCTCCGCGCCGTCGTGTTGGCGGACGCATGACGACGGCCCTCTCCCTGCGGCGGAGTTCACCGGGTGAGGTCCGGCTCTCTCCTCTCCTCCGGCTGCTCGTCCTCACCCAACTCGCCTTCAACATCGGCTTCTTCGCGGTGCTGCCCTTCCTCGGCGGGCATCTGGGCGGCGCGGTCGGCATGGCCGGATGGCTCGTCGGGTTCGTGCTGGGGCTGCGGACCTTCAGCCAGCAGGGGCTGTTCCTGGTCGGCGGGGCCCTGGCCGACCGGTACGGTGTGCGGCCCGTCGTCCTCACGGGCTGCGCGCTCAGGATCGCCGGGTTCGGCTGGCTCGGGTACGCCGAGCAGGCCTGGGCGGTGACCGGCGCGGTGCTGCTGACCGGGTTCGCGGCCGCGCTCTTCTCGCCGGCGGTCGAGTCGGAGGTGGCCCGGCAGGCCGTCGCGCACGAGGAGGCGGGCGGCGGCTCGCGGACCCGGGTGCTGGCGCTGTTCACGGTCGCCGGACAGGCCGGGGCGTTCGTCGGACCGCTGGTGGGCGCGCTGCTGCTGTCGGTCGGCTTCCGCACGGTGTGCCTGGCCGGGGCCGGCGTCTTCGTCCTCGTGCTCGCGGCCCACGCGTGGCTGCTGCCACGGCACATCCCCGGCCGCCGGCTCGTCCGGATCCGGGGCGGGATGGGGCCGTTGCTGCGCAACCGCCGCTTCCTCGCCCTGTGCTGCGTGTACGGCGCCCACCTCCTCGCCTACAACCAGCTCTACCTCGCCCTGCCCGCCGAGGTGGAGCGCGCGGCGGGTTCGCAGGCCCCGCTGGCCTGGCTGTTCGCGCTGTCGTCGCTGCTGGTGGTGACCGTCCAGCTGCCCGTCACCCGCGGGGTGGGGGAGCGGCTCGGCCCGCGCCGCGCGACGGCGGCCGGGCTGGCGCTGATCGCCGGCGGATTCGCGATGGTGGCCGCCGCCCTGCCCGTCGGGTGGACCGGGACGGCCGGGCTGCTGCCCGCCGCCGGGTTCGTCGTCCTGCTCACCCTCGGCCAGATGCTGGTCGCGCCCGCCGCCCGCGCCTGGGTGCCCGACCTCGCCGAGGACGGCCGGCTCGGCCTGTACACCGGGGCACTGTCCTCGGTCTCCGGGCTGATCGTGCTGCTCGGCAGCGCGGCCACCGGCACCCTCCTCGACACCGGCCTGCCCCCGGCCGTGCCCTGGCTGCTGCTGGCCGCCGTACCGGTCGCCGCGATCACCCTGCTGCCCCACCGCCCGCAGAAGGCCTGAACCACGAACACCGGCCCGCGCGGCCACCGACCCGCCCCGCCGCGGCGACGCGGCCGACAGGGCCGTGGGAACGCGGCCGCCGGGGCCGGAGGAGCGGCGCGGCCGACGCCGTCGTGGGTCCGGTGCCGTCACGGGGGTGGGAACGTGAGCGCTGGGGTCGGAGGAGCGGCGCCGAGCCGCCGTGGGACCGGTGCCGGCAGGGGCGTAGAAGCGCGGTCGGTACGGACGGTCGCAGGAGAGGCGCCGACGCGCCGTAGGGCAGGTGCCGGCAGGGGCGTGGGAACGCGGCCGCCGGGGTCGGAGGAGCGGCGCGGCCGACCCGTCGTGGGACCGGTGCCGACACGGTCGTAGAGCGCGCCGAGCGGTCGCAGGAGCTCGGTCGGCACTGTCGTGGGAGCGGCGCCTGAAGACCGGCGCCGGCCTCGCCGTAGTACCGCGATACCGCGAACGGCACCTCCGCCGGACCCGCCGTCACCACACACGTGGCGGCGCGTGCCGTAGGCCGGGGCATACGGAAGGGCCCGGACCGTCCGTGACGGCGCGGGCCCTTTCCCGTGGGTGGCGGCGGACTTCCGAACGGCGGGAGTCTCCTCGGGGCGTTACGCGAGCTCCAGCACCCGCTGTTCCGCCGGGAGACCCGAGCGCGTCCGCGAGGTGCGCCACAGCCACAGCACGTCCCGCCCGAACGACCAGAGCAGGGAGCCGAGGGCCAGCAGCATGATGCCGAAGTTGGCCGCGTAGGGCAGCAGATCGGCACCCGCGACCAGCAGGCAGACGCCCTGGAGCGCGGCGACCGTCTTGCGGGCCATGCTCGGCGGGAGCGGGGCGTTGAGCCAGGGGGCGACGCGGGCGGCGGCGACGAAGCCGTAGCGCATGGCGCCGATCAGCAGCACCCACGGACCCAGCGCCATCGAGACGTACACGCTGAGGACGAGGATCAGGAACGCGTCGACCTCCATGTCGAAGCGGGCCCCCAGCGCCGTCGAGGTGCCGGTGCGGCGGGCGACCTTGCCGTCGACGCCGTCGAGGATCAGGGCCACCGCGGTGAGCCCGACCAGCAGGGTCACCGGCGGGGTGCTGGCGAAGGAGTCCGCGACGAGGGCGGTCACCCCGCCGACCAGCGTCGCGCGGCCGAGGGTCACCCGGTTGGCCGGACCGAAGGAGCGCAGCCCGGAGCGGTGCAGCGCCCGGGAGAGCACCGCCCAGGTGGCGACGGCGAAGACGAGACCGGTCACCCAGCCCGCCGGCCCCATGCCGATCGCCGAGCCGAGCAGGGCCAGCAACAGGATCTGAACGCCCGCTCCCACAGCGGTCTCCTGCTGGACCAGCCTTGCGTCGTAAGTGTTGTTCAGGGCCACCGCACATTCCTCCGGCCAGGTGACAGAGATGATCAGTGCCGCGTACTGTGCGCGACCTGTGCACACCTCGGTACGTGCACCAGTTCCAGATCGTTCAGGAGGATGCCGATGAACCGCACCGGACGCGCGTTCTGGCTCAACTCTCCGGGCCAGGGCGAGATACGCGACGTCGCCCTGCCGGACCCGGCCGAGGGCGAGGTCGTCGTCCGCTCGCTGTACTCCGGGGTCAGCCGCGGCACGGAGACCCTCGTCTTCCGGGGCGGGGTGCCCGGGAGCCAGCACGCCGTCATGCGGGCGCCCTTCCAGGAAGGCGACTTCCCGGCGCCCGTGAAGTACGGCTACCTCAACGTGGGGCTGGTGGAGGAGGGGCCGGCGCGGCTCGTCGGGCGGACCGTGTTCTGCCTGTACCCGCATCAGACGCGGTATGTCGTGCCCGCCTCGGCCGTGACGGTCGTACCGGAGTCCGTGCCCGCCGAACGGGCCGTGCTCGCCGGCACCGTGGAGACCGCCGTCAACGCGCTCTGGGACGCGAAGCCGTTGATCGGCGACCGGATCGCGGTGGTCGGCGGCGGCATGGTCGGCTGCTCGGTCGCCGCGCTGCTGGCCCGCTTCCCCGGTGTGCGCGTCCAGTTGGTGGACGCCGATCCCGCCCGGGCGAAGACCGCGAAGGCGCTCGGCGTGGACTTCGCGCTGCCGCAGGACGCGCTCGGCGGCTGCGACCTCGTCGTGCACGCCAGCGCCACCGAGGCGGGCCTCACCCGCTCCCTGGAACTGCTGACCGCCGAGGGCACCGTCGTCGAACTGAGCTGGTACGGCGACCGGCAGGTGTCCCTCCCGCTCGGCGAGGCGTTCCACTCCCGCCGCCTGGTCATCCGCAGCAGCCAGGTCGGCACCGTCTCCCCGGCCCGTCCGAACCGCGACTACGCCGACCGGCTGGCGCTCGCCCTCGACCTGCTCGCCGACCCGGCGCTCGACGCGCTCGTCACCGGAGAAAGCGCCTTCGAGGAGCTGCCCGAGGTGATGCCGAGGCTCGCGTCGGGGGAGATCCCCGCGCTCTGTCACCGCGTCACGTACCCGTCGGGTACCAGCAAGAGCGCCTGACCTGAGAAAAGAGTGAGATCCGGCTGAACAAGGGGAAGCGAAGAGCCGTACTACACGGCATCCCCCGGCGGTCAACGGCCGGGGGACCAGACGCGCCGCACCTGGAGGGTCGTCCGTTGTTCAGTGTCACCGTCCGCGATCACATCATGATCGCCCACAGCTTCCGCGGCGAGGTCTTCGGACCCGCGCAGCGCCTGCACGGAGCGACGTTCCTGGTGGACGCCACGTTCCGCCGCGAGCAGCTGGACGACGACAACATCGTCGTCGACATCGGACTGGCCACCCGGGAACTCGGGGCCGTGGTCAGCGAGCTGAACTACCGCAACCTGGACAACGAGCCCGATTTCGCCGGGGTCAACACCTCCACCGAGTTCCTGGCCAAGGTCGTCGCGGACCGGCTCGCCGAGCGGATCCACAAGGGCGCGCTCGGCGACGGCGCCCGGGGTATCGCCTCGCTCTCCGTCACCCTGCACGAGTCGCACATCGCCTGGGCGAGTTACGAGCGTGCGCTGTGACCGACGTGACCCTGGAGAAGGCCCCGCTCGTCTACGTGCCCGCACAGACGGCCGTTCCCAAGATGGGCGACATCATCCCCATGTCCCTGCGCTCCGTGCACTTCGTCATGCCGGGCGGTGTCGACGACCCGGCGAACCCCAGCGGCGGCAACGCCTACGACCGGCGGGTCTGCCTGGACCTGCCCGGTTTCGGCTGGCAGGTCCACAAGCACCTGCTGAACGGCTCCTGGCCGCGCCCGGAGGCGGCGGCCCGCACCGAACTGGCGCGCACCCTGGCCGAGTTCCCGGACGGCACCGTCGTCCTGCTCGACGGGCTGGTCGCCTGCGGCGTCCCGGAGGTCGTCGTCCCGGAGGCGGAGCGGCTGCGGCTCGCGGTCCTCGTCCACCTCCCGCTGGGCGACGAGACGGGGCTCGAACCGCTGGTGGCCGCCGACCTCGACGCCAGGGAACGGACCGTGCTGCGGGCCGTGCCCGCCGTGATCGCCACCAGCGACTGGGCGGTGCGCCGGCTCGTCTCCCACCACGGCCTGGCCCCGGAGAAGGTGCACTGCGCCGCTCCCGGCGCCGACATCGCGCCCCTCGCCTCCGGCACCGACGGCGTCTCCCGGCTGCTGTGCGTGGCCGCCGTGACCCCGCGCAAGGGCCAGCACCGGCTGGTGGAGGCGCTGGCCGCGGTGACCGACCTGCGGTGGAGCTGTGTGTGCGTGGGCGGCCTGGGCCAGGACCCGGAGTACGTCGCCCATCTGCGCGGTCTCATCCGCGACTACGGCCTCGAGGACCGGCTGGAACTGGCCGGACCGAAGACGGGCGCCGAACTCGACGCCGCCTACGCCTCCGCCGACCTGATGGTCCTCACCTCCTACGCCGAGACGTACGGCATGGCGGTCACCGAGGCCCTCGCCCGCGGCATCCCGGTGCTGGCGACGGACGTCGGCGGGCTGCCCGAGGCGGTCGGCCGCGCCCCCGACGGCGGGATGCCCGGCATTCTCGTCCCGCCGGAGAACCCGGCCGCCCTCGCCGCCGAACTGCGCGGCTGGTTCGGCGAGGCGGACGTCCGGCGCCGGCTGAAGGCCGCCGCGCGCAGCCGCCGGGCCGCCCTGAACGGCTGGGCGTCCACCGCCCAGAGCCTGGCCGGCGTCCTGGGCCGGCTTCCCAGCGAACCCCGGAGGGCGGCATGAGGAAGACGACGGCGACCCCGGCGGACGTGGCCCGCCAGATCGGCCGCATACCGGCCCAGCCGGGCCCCAAGGAGGCCGAACCCATGACAGAGACCGTGATCACGGATGCTTCCGGCGTCGGCGGCGACGCCGTCATCGAGGGTGCCGGCCCCGTCACCCGCCCCGGCGAGCGGCCCACCGTACGGCTGCGGGACGCGGGTCCCGAGGACCAGCCCCGCTACGCGCCCGAGTGGCTGCAGCTGCGGGAGCCCGCCGACGCGGCCGCCCGGGCCGTGGACCTGCTGGACCCGCTGCGGATCCGGCTCGCCAACCTGCCCGGCCGCCCCGGCGGTCTGGCCGTCCACGACCTCGGCTGCGGCACCGGCTCGATGGGCCGCTGGCTGGCGCCCCGCCTGGACGGCGGCCAGCACTGGATCCTGCACGACCGCGACCCCTACCTGCTGCACTTCGCCGCCGTCGCCTCCCCGCGCGCGGCCGCCGACGGCAGCCGGGTCACCGTCGAGACCCGGCGCGGCGACGTCGCCCGGCTCACCCCGGACGCCCTGGCCGGCGCCTCGCTGGTCACCGCCTCCGCGCTGCTCGACGTCCTCACCCGCGAGGAGGTCGAGACGCTCGCCGCCGCCTGCGCGGGCGCGGGCTGCCCGGCGCTGCTGACGCTCTCCGTCGCCGGCCGCGTCGACTTCGGCACGCCGGACCCGCTGGACGAGGAGATCGCCGCCGCGTTCAACGACCACCAGCGGCGCGGCGGCCTCCTCGGCCCCGAGGCGGTGACCGTCGCGTGCGAGGCGTTCGCCGCCCACGGCGCCACCGTCAAGGTCCACCCGAGCCCCTGGCGGCTCGGACCCGAGAGCGCCGCACTGACCGCCCAGTGGCTGCGCGGCTGGGTCGGCGCGGCCGTCGAGCAGCGCCCCGCACTGGCCGAGCGGGCCGAGGCCTACCTCGCCGGCCGCCTCGCCGCCTGCCAGGCGGGCGAGCTGCGGGTCACCGTCCACCACAGCGACCTGCTGGCGCTGGCCCGGCCGACGGGCGGGGCCTGATGAGCGCCGAGACGGTGAGCGCACGGGCCGAGCCGGCCGCGCCCGTGGTGTGGGGGGCGGGCGCACCGGCCGTCCGGCGGCCGTCCCGCGCCCCGTCGGTGGCCCGGACCGGGCCCGCCGTGTCCGGGGACCGCATCGGCGTCGTCGTCACCGAGGCGCACCGCACACCGCCCGCCCGGCGCCGGCTGCTCACCTCCCGCGCCCTGCGCACCCACTTCGGGACCGTCGCAGGGATCGTCATCCTCGCGGTGCTGCTGTGGCGGATGGGCACCGGCGTCTTCCTCGACGGGCTGCGGCGGATCGACGCGCCGACCCTGCTGACCGGAGTGGGGATCGGCGCGGTCACCACCGTGTTCAGCGCCTGGCGTTGGGCGCTGGTCGCGCGCGGGCTGCGGATCCGGCTGCCGCTCGGCGCGGCCGTCGCCGACTACTACCGGGCGCTGTTCCTCAACGCGGCCCTGCCCGGCGGGATCCTCGGCGACGTGCACCGCGCCGTGCGGCACGGGCAGAGCGCCGGTGACGTCGGGCGCGGTGTGCGGGCGGTCGTCCTGGAGCGCACGGCGGGCCAGCTCGCGCTGGCCGGCGCGGGCGTGACGGTCCTGCTGGTGCTGCCGTCCCCGGTCAGGGACGAGATGCGCGCCCTCGCCCCGCTGGTCGTGCCGGCCGGGGCGGGCGCGCTCGCCGTCGTCCTCGCGCTGCGCATGAACTCCTCCGCCCGGCGTCCCGGCGGACGGGTGAGGAAGACGCTGGCCGAGGCGCGCGAGGGGCTGCTGTCCCGGAGCAACGGGCCCGGCGTCGCCCTGTCGTCGGTGGTCGTGCTGGCCGGATACGTGGCGATGTTCGTCGTGTCCGCCCGGGTCGCCGGCTCCACCGCCTCCGTGCTCACCCTGCTGCCGATCGCGATGCTCGCCCTGCTCGCCATGGGCGTGCCGCTGAACGTCGGCGGCTGGGGCCCCCGCGAGGGCGTCACCGCCTGGGCGTTCGGCGCGGCCGGACTCGGCGCGAGCACCGGCCTGACGGCGGCGGTGGTGTACGGGGTGCTGAGCTTCGTGGCCGCGCTGCCCGGGGCGGTCGTCCTCGTCGTCCGCTGGTACGCCTCCGTACGGGCCGGTGCGACCGGGACGAGCGGGGCGGCCGCGGCGGCCGCCCCCGGATCCGGCGCGGACTACTCGGAGCCGGCCGCCTCGGCCCCGGCCGAGGGCGTCCCGGCTCCCAGCGCGGGCGTCCCGGTTCCCAGGGCGGGCGTCGAGGCACCCCGGGCGGGTGCCCCGGAGCCCGCCGAGGTCAGCAATGCGAAATACGCCCCGAAGGAATCCGCCAGGCTCGCCAGCAGTTCCTTCCCCTTTTCCGCGGACCCCAGGGAAGGACGGCCGATGACGCCCGAATCGGTATAGGCGGACATTCCCAGCGTGAGCAGATGGCGACGGTCGTCCGCGACGAAATCGGCGGACTCGTAACCGGGCCGGACCAGTTCGGGGTGGGCGTGCAGCAGGATCGAGGTCTCGATTTCCCCGGCGTGCATGTCGGTGAGGAGTGAGGTCTCCACCCCGGACCGTTCCCGTGCCGCCTCCCAGTCCTCCGGGGCCGGGAAGAGCGCCATCCGCTCACCGCGGGCGGAGGACTCCTGGACCGCGTTGCCCAGGACGTAGTTCCCGCCGTGTCCGTTGACCAGCACCAGGGCCTCGACGCCCGAGCGGCGCAGCGAGGCCGCTATGTCCCGTACCACCGAGTGAAGGGTCACGGAGGAGATGCTGACGGTCCCCGGCCAGGCCGCGTGCTCGTGCGAGCAGGCGATGGTCACCGGCGGAAGGAGGTGCACCGGGTGCGTCCCGGCGATCTCCCGGGCGATGGCACAGGCGACCAGCGTGTCGGTGGCCAGAGGCAGGTACGGACCGTGCTGTTCGAAGCTCCCGACCGGCAGGACCGCCACCCGTGTCGCCGCGCCGGCCCCCCGGGCGCGGACGTCCTCGGTGGTGTCCGCCGGAACCAGTCCGTACGCCGTCGCCGCCGTCCGTATGTCCGAACCACTCATCTTTACAGGGCCTTTCGTCTCCGCTTAGGAATCAGAATCATGACAGAAAAAATTGGCGTACTCGGCAAGAAGACCTCGCAGCGCACCGGGGTGGAACGCGTGGTGAATGCCCCCCTGCCGACCGTGTACGGGAAATTCCAGGCGGTCGGCTACCTCGACCACGACCGCGGTGACGAACAAGTCGCCCTGGTGTACGGCGAGATCGGCAGCGAGGACGTGCTGACCCGGCTGCACTCGGAGTGCCTGACCGGCGACGCGTTCGGGTCCCAGCACTGCGAGTGCGGCGACCAGCTGGAGTCGGCGCTGCGCGCCGTCGTCGCCGCGGGCAGCGGGATCGTCGTCTACCTGCGCGGACACGAGGGGCGCGGTATCGGTCTGCTCGGCAAGCTGCGCGCGATGGCACTGCAGGCGGAGGGCCTGGACACCGTCGAGGCGAACGTGGCGCTGGGCTTCCCGGTGGACGCCCGCGACTACAAGGTGGCCGCCGACATCCTGCGCGACCTGGGCGTGCGGTCGGTGCGCCTGATGTCGAACAACCCGCGCAAGCGCGAGGCGCTGGTCGACAACGGCATCCAGGTCGCCGAGGAGGTGCCGCTGCTGATCGAGCCCTGCGAGAACAACATCACGTACCTGCGCACCAAGCGGGAGCGCATGGACCACCGGCTGCCCCACCTGGACGCGGTCGCGCACTGGTCCTGAGCGCGCCGCGGACCGCCGTCCCGGCCGAGGGTGAGCAGGGCTCCCCGGCGGGCAGGGATCAGGACGGTCACGGCATGTGACAGCCCCGGCCCCGGTACCCGGGCCGGGGCCGCCGCATCGGGAGGAGCCGCTCGCATGAACACGCATGCCTCGGTCGTCGTCATCGGCGGCGGAGTGATCGGGACCAGCATCGCCTACCATCTGGCCGCGGCCGGGGTGAGGGACGTCCTGCTCCTCGAACGGGACGAACTCGCCGCCGGATCCACCTCGAAGGCCGCGGGAGGGGTGCGCGCCCAGTTCTCCGACGAGCTGAACATCCAGCTCGGGGCGCGCAGTCTGGAGGCGTTCGGGCGGTTCGGGCAGGACTTCGGGCAGGACATCGGACTGCGCCGGGTGGGCTATCTCTTCCTGCTCTCCACACCCGAGGAGGTCGCCTCCT
This sequence comes from Streptomyces sp. NPDC001381, assembly GCF_042895685.1. Lineage (NCBI taxonomy): Bacteria > Bacillati > Actinomycetota > Actinomycetes > Kitasatosporales > Streptomycetaceae > Streptomyces > Streptomyces sp. NPDC001381. The sequence continues at coordinate 185,660 of NZ_JBIAWO010000002.1, forward strand.
TCGAGGCCGGCGTCGCCCTGCAGAACGCCCTGGGCGTCCCCAGCAGGATGATCGACCCGGCCGAGGCCCGCCGCCTCTCCCCGCTGATCACCACCGACGGCCTGCGCGCGGCCGCGTTCTCGCCCGACGACGGCCACTGCACCCCCGAGGCGGTCGTCCACGGGTACGCGGCCGCCGCCCGCGAGTGCGGGGCGCGCATCCTGCGGCGCACCGCGGTGACCGGCATCGAGACCCGCGGGGACACCATCACCGCCGTCACCACCACCATCGGCCGGGTCACCACCGACACCGTGATCTGCGCGGCCGGCGCCTGGTCGCGGGCGGTCGGCGCGATGGTGGGCGTGGACCTGCCGGTGCAGCCGCTGCGCCGGCAGATCGCGGTCACGGAACCGGTCACGGACCTCCCGCCGGACCTCCCCATGACCATCGACTTCGGGACCACCCTCTACTTCCACGCCGAGGGCCCCGGTCTGCTCGTCGGCATGTCCGACCCCGACGAGCGCCCCGGTTTCGCCACCGACACCCACGACCGCTGGATCCCCCGTCTCGCCGCCGCCCTCGAACACCGCGCCCCCGACATCCTCGAACTGCGCCGCACCGGCGGCTGGGCGGGCTTGTACGAGGTCACGCCGGACCACAACGCGCTGATCGGCGAGGCGCATTCGGTATCCCGTTTTCTGTATGCGACCGGTTTCTCCGGGCACGGCTTCCTGCAGGGCCCGGCCGTCGGCGAGGTCGTCCGCGACCTCTACCTGGGCCGCGTACCCTTCGTGGACGTCACCCCCCTGAGCGCCGGCCGGTTCGCGGCCGACGCCCCGCGTCCGGAGGTCAACTGCGTATGACGGGTATGACGGCACCGCACCTGTGGCTGCGCCACGAGGTCCGCACCACCGAACGGCGCACCCCGGTCGTCCCCGACGACGCCCGCCGCCTGGTCGAGGCCGGCCTGGACCTGACCGTGGAGGAGTCCCCGCAGCGGATCTTCCCCGTCGAGGAGTACGAGGCGGTGGGCGCCCGCGTCGCCCCCGCGGGCTCCTGGGTGTCGGCGCCGCCCGGGACGGTCGTCCTCGGCCTGAAGGAACTCCCGGACGAGCCAGCCGAATTGACGCACCGCCACATCTTCTTCGGGCACGCCTACAAGCGGCAGCCCGGCGCGGCCGCCCTGCTGCGCCGGTTCGCCGCCGGGGGAGGGGCCCTCCTCGACCTGGAGTACCTCGTCGACGAACAGGGCCGCCGGCTCGCCGCGTTCGGCTTCTGGGCGGGCTACCTGGGCGCGGCCCTCGCGGTGCTCCAGCACCGGGGCCGGCTGACCGCTCCCCTGCGTCCCACCGGCCGGGACGAGCTGGACGAGACCCTGCGCCCCGCCCCGGGCGACGAGGAGTTCACCGCCCTCGTCGTCGGCGCCCTCGGCCGCAGCGGCCGGGGCGCCCGGGCCGCGTTCGCCACGGCCGGTGCCGGACCGACGTGCTGGGACCTCGCGGAGACCCGGGACCTGGACCGCCGCGCCCTCCTCGGCCACGACGTGCTGGTCAACTGTGTGCTGGCCACCTCGCCGGTGCCGCCGTTCGTCCGGGAGGAGGACCTCGACGACCCGGCCCGCCGGCTGCGCACCCTCTCCGACGTCACCTGCGACGTCGGCTCCCCCCTCAACGTCCTGCCGGTCTACGACCGTACGACCGAGTGGACCGACCCCGTGCGCCGGCTGCGCAAGGAACCCCCGCTGGATCTGATCGCCATCGACAACCTGCCGTCGCTGCTGCCGCGCGAGTCCAGCACCGACTTCTCGGCGGCGCTGCTGCCGCAGCTGCTGGAGTTCCCCGGGGGCGGCGCGTGGGCGCGCTGCCTGGACCGCTTCGATCAGGCCCGCCGTGAACTCGGTCTCGGCGAAGGAGGGCCGGGGCGTGCCTGACCTGGTTCCCGCGACCGGCACCGTCCACTGGGTCGGCGCGGGCCTGTCCACGGGCAGCGGCCTCGCGGCCCTGTGCGAGCGCGCCGCCAAAGTCCGTCTGTGGCACCGCACGAAGGAGCGCGCGGCGAAGGCGCTCGACCGGCTGGGCCTGACCGGACGGGCCGCGCCCCGCGCGTACACGCTCGACGCGCTCACGGCCGAACTCGCGCCCGGTGACGTCGTGGTGTCGATGCTGCCCGCCCCCGACCACGCCCCGCTGCTCGCCGCCTGTGTGGCCCGGCGCGCCCACTTCGCCTGCTCCAGCTATGTCTCGGACGCCGTGCTGGAGCAGGTGCCGGCGGCCGAGGAGGCCGGCCTCGTCGTCCTCACCGAGGCCGGGCTCGACCCGGGCATCGACCACCTCTTCGCCCTGAGCCTGGTCGCCCGCGCCCGGGAGGCGACCGGCGGCGACACCGCCGCCTCGTACCGCCTCACCTCGTACTGCGGAGGCGTCCCGGCCGTTCCCGACGACTTCCGCTACCGCTTCAGCTGGGCGCCCCTCGGCGTCCTCAACGCCCTCCGCTCACCGGCCCGTTACATCGAGGGCGGCGCCGAGACCGTCGCCGTCCGCCCCTGGGAGGCGACCCGCCGGCACGTCGTCGACGGCGAGCCCTTCGAGGTGTATCCCAACCGCGACAGCGTTCCCTTCATCGAGCAGTACGGGCTGCCGCCGGCCTGGAAGCCGGTCGACTTCGTGCGCGGCACCCTGCGCCTGGACGGCTGGCTGCGGGCCTGGGAGCCGGTGTTCGCCGAGCTGAGGGCGGGCGACGACGCGCGCATCGCCGCCCTGGCGGGGGAGCTGGCCGCCACCTACCCGACGACGGACGCCGACCGCGACCGGGTGGTGCTGGAGGTGTCCCTGGAGGTGACGGCCGGCGCGGGGGAGGGCCCCTCCTGGTCCGGGAGGTACCTGCTGGACCTGGTGGGGGACGAGGAGGAGAGCGCGATGGCACGGTGCGTGTCCCGCACCCTCGCGCTCGGCGTCCGTCATCTCCTGGCCGGCGACCTGCCGCCCGGTCTGAACCGGGCGGCGCGGACGGCGGACCGGTCCGAGCAGTGGCTCGGTGAACTCGCAGGGGAGGGACTGGAGTTCATGCTCCGGACTGATGGCGCGGACGGCTGACGGTCAGCCGTTCACCGCCTCGTGCACCAGCCGCTTGAGGTCGGGGTACAGCTTCAGCGACCTGCGCGGCCGCACCTGGGTCAGGAACTGGACGCTCACATCGCGGCCGGGGTCGATCCAGAAGGTGGTGGTGGCGACACCGCTCCAGCCGTAGGTGCCGGGGCCGGACGGGGCCTGGGTGCGGTCCGGGTCGACGACCACGGAGACGCCCAGGCCGAAGCCGACGCCGTCGTTGCCGGGTTCGTCGTGCGCCGGGCGGCTGCCGAAGGCCCGCAGGTCGGCGCCGCCGGGGAGGTGGTTGCGGGTCATCAGGTCCACCGTCTCCGGGGCGAGCAGGCGGACACCGTCGAGTTCGCCGCGGCGGCGCAGCAGCTCGCTGAAGCGGTGGATGTCGTATGCGGTCGCCACCATGCCGCCGCTCCCCGACAGGAAGCGGGGGCGGCCGGAGAGCGGCAGCCCCGGGATCGGTTCGATGCCGCCGCCGTCGGTGTCGCCGTACAGCTCGGCGAGCCGGCCGGCCTGCTCCTCGGTGACCTGGAAGCCCGCGTCCGGCATGCCCAGCGGCCGGAAGATCCGCTCGGCGAGGAACGTGTCGAGGGGCTGCCCGGAGACGACCTCGATGATCCGCCCCAGGACGTTGGTGGCCACCGAGTAGTTCCACTGGGTGCCCGGCTCGAACTGCAGCGGCAGCCGCGCGTACGCCTCGACGGTCCCGGCCAGGTCGGAGCCGGGCAGCACCGCCGACTCCAGACCGGCCTCGCGGTAGAGGGCGTCGACGGGGTGGCAGTGGTAGAAGGCGAAGGTCAGCCCGGCCGTGTGGGTCATCAGATGCCGCACCAGCATCGGCTGCTCCACGGGACGGGTGGTGAGCCCGTCGCCGGAGCCGCCCGCGTACACCCGCTGGCCGGCGAAGGCCGGGAGATGGTCGGCCACCGGGTCGTCGAGCCGCAGCCGGCCCTCCTCCATCAGTATCAGCGCGGCGACGGAGGTGACCGGCTTGGTCATCGAGTAGATCCGGTACAGGGTGTCGGCCTCGACGGGCAGCCCGGCGGCGATGTCGCGGTGGCCGTGGGTGGTGAGATGCGCGACCCGGCCGCCCCGGGAGACGGCCACGAGGAATCCGGGCAGCCGTCCCTCGTCGACGTAGTGGGCGACATGCTGGTCGAGGCGGTCCAGTGCCTTCGCGTCCAGCCCGACCTCGCTCGGGTCGACCTCTTGTCGCAGCAGTGCCATCGTTCTCCTCCGGTGCGCTCGTGCGAGGTGCGGTCCGGGTTGCCCCTCCCGTACGACCTCAGTCCTCATGGTCGCGCAGGGCACGGGCGTACGGACCGCTTTCCACGCCGTGATCGGTGTGGGGTGTGTCGCTTCGACCAGCCGCGGAGCTGGCGGGTGCGGGTGCGGGCGTGGGTGCGGGTGCGGCGGCGGAGAGCCCCGGCAGCGCGCGGCAGAGCGGGAGCGCCGCCAGGGCCGCCACGCCCAGCACGGCCGTCGGCGCCCGGTCCGGGCCGAGGTCCATCAGAACGGCCGCCGCGGCCACCCCCAGCACGGGTCCGACGTTCATCGCCGTCTGCTGCAGCCCGCCCGCCACCCCGGCGGACTCGGCGGGTGCCTGCCGTACGACGACATGTGTCGCCGCCACCATCACGGTGCCGAACCCGGCGCCCACCAGGGCGAACCCGGCGGCGAAGACCGCCTCGCCCGGCGCGGCGGCCAGGACCAGGAGACCGGCGCCGAGGACGGCCGTCGCCCCCGCGACCGCCGCCCGGGCACCGGTCCGGCGCAGCAGGACCGCCGCCACGGGCGCCGCCGCGATCAGGAACACCGCCAGCGGCAGACTCAGCAGCGCGCTGTGCAGGGCGGTGACCCCCATGCCGTCCTGGAGGACGTAGACGCAGGCGAACAGGGCGCCGTTGAGCGCCGCCGACGCGGTGACCAGCAGGGCGAGGGCGCCGCCGACGGCGGGGGAGCCGATGACGTCCGGCGGGAGCAGGGGCGCCGGCACGCGGCGCTCGTGCCGTACGAAGGCGACTCCCGCGAGGAGCGCCACCGGCGCGGACCAGATCGCGCCCGCGGGGGTGACGAGGGCGTGCACCAGGCAGGTCAGGGCCACCGCGAGCAGCAGGGCGCCGGGAGTGTCGAGGGAGGTGGCGGCGGGCGGCCGCCGCTCCTCCCGGGAGGTCAGGGCGAGCACGCCGAACAGCAGGGCCGGTACGACGTTGAGCAGGAACACCGCCCGCCAGCCGAACCCGGTGGCGAGCGCGCCGCCCACCACCGGCCCGGCGGCGGCCGCCACCCCGATGGCCGCGGTCCGCACGGCGATCGGCGTGCGCAGCCGGTCCGGCGGGAAGGACGCCCGCAGCATTCCCAGGGTGGCGGGCTGCAGCAGCGCCCCGAACACCCCCTGGACCACGCGCAGTCCGATCACCCAGCCCACGCCCGGCGCCCCCGCGAGGGCCGCCGACGCGGCGCCGAAGCCGAGCATGCCGACGGCGAACGTGCGCCGGTGCCCGTAGCGGTCGCCGAGCCGCCCCGCGAACACCAGCAGACCCGCCACGGCGACGAGGTAGCCGGTGCTCGTCCACTGCACCTGGGCGAGGGAGGCGTGCAGGTCGCGGCGCAGGGTGGGCTGGGCGACGGTGAGCACGGTGCCGTCCAGGGCGACGACCACGGCCCCCGCCACACTCGCGGCCAGCGTCAGGGGACGGTTCACCGGTCGCCCTCCGGCCCCAGGTGCGCGTCGAGCGCCGTCCGCAGCAGCGGTACGAAGTCGTCGGTGCCGGTGGCGAGTTGGAGGCTGCCCCAGCCCCACAGCTGGGCGATGCCGTGCAGGTTCGCCCACAGCGCACCCGCCACCGCCCGCGCGTCGGCGTCGGGCCGGACCCGGCCGACCAGGTCCACCAGGACGCCGAACAGGGGCAGGCTGGTGTCCCGCAGCCGCAGGTGCCCGCTCTCCAGCAGATCGTGACGGAACATCAGCTCGTACATGCCGGGGTTGTCCAGCGCGAACTCCAGGTAGACACGGCCCAGTCCGGTCAGCTGTGCGCGCGGGTGGGCGTCGCCGTCCGCGAGCGTCGTCGTCACCCGTACCCCCAGCTGGGCGAAGCCGCGGCGGGCGATGGCCGACAGCAGCTCCAGGTGGGTGGGGAAGTAGCGGCGGGGCGCGCCGTGCGAGACGCCGGCCCGGCGGGCGATCTCCCGCAGGGTGAGCGCGCCCGCGCCCTCCAGGGAGACCAGGTCCACGCCGACGTCGACGAGACGGGTCCGCAGATCGGGGTCGGGCTTGTCGGGTTCGCTCATGGACACTGTCTACCAGTCGGCGTAGACACTGTCTACCGCCGCGGGGAATGCGCCCCGGTGGTGCGCCGGTTGTGCCGGACATGACTCAGGACACGACGCGCAACGCACTGCTCGCACTGCTCTCGGAAGGCCGCGGCGGAGTACTGGTGACCCTCAAGCGCGACGGCCGGCCCCAGCTGTCCAACGTCAGCCACCACTACGATCCGCAGGAGGGCGTCATCCGGATCTCCGTCACGGACGACCGCGCCAAGACCCGCAATCTGCGCCGCGACCCCCGCGCCTCCTACCACGTGACGACCCCGGACCGCCGCGCCTACACGGTCGTCGAGGCCACCGCCGACCTCACCCCGGTCGCCCGGGACCCCTACGACGCGACGGTGGAGGAACTCGTCCGCCTCTACCGCGACGTCCTGGGCGAACACCCCGACTGGGAGGACTACCGCGCCGCCATGGTCCGCGACCGCCGCCTGGTGGCGCGGCTGCGGGTGGAACGGGCGTACGGGATCCCGAAGGGCGCCCTGGACGGCTGACACGGCGTGTACGCCCCTCGCCGCGGGCCCGGACGTCCGCAGCGGGCCGCGGGACCCGTGACGAGAGCCGAGCCCCCGGCGCCGTGCAGGCGTCCGGGGGCTCGGGACTTCCGAGGGGGGAACGGGGTCAGGCCGTCACCGTCTCCGGCTGGGGGACCTCGCGGGCGCCCCGCTCACCCAGCCGCTCGGTCGGGATCCGCACGGTCTCCCTGGCCGACAGGGCCGCGATCACCGGCGGGACGCACAGGGCCGCCGTGAACAGGGCCACCGAGGACCAGTCGTCGCCGTTCGGGCCCGCGATCTCCGCCGCGAAGGTGACCGCGAAGCCGGCCACGGCGAAGCCGATCTGGGTGCCGATCGCCATGCCGGACAGCCGGACCCGGGTGGAGAACATCTCGCCGTAGAAGGAGGGCCACACGCCGTTCGCGGCGCTGTAGACCACACCGAAGGTGACGATGCCCAGGACCAGGGTCAGCGGGTAGGAGCCCGTGGAGATCGACCACAGGTACAGGAACATCATCACCGCGCTGCCGGCCGCGCCGATCAGGAAGACGGGGCGGCGCCCGATGCGGTCGGAGAGCGTGGCCCACGCCGGGATCGCCGCCAGCGCCACCAGGTTGGCCAGCGCGCCCACCCACAGCATGGAGGAGCGGCTCATGCCGACCGAGTCGCTGGTCGCGTACGCCAGTGCCCACACGGTGAAGATGGTGCTGACCGAGGCGACGAGCGCGCCCCCGATCACCCGCAGCACGTCCGCCCAGTGCTCCCGCAGCAGCACCGCCAGCGGCAGCTTCACGACCTCACCCGTGGCCTGCTGCGCGGCGAACGCCGGGGTCTCCTCCAGCCTGCGCCGGATGACGTAGCCGACGACGGCGACCGCGATGGACAGCCAGAACGGCACCCGCCAGCCCCACGACAGCAGCTGGTCCTCGGGCAGCGCGGCGATCGGGATGAACACCAGGGTGGCCAGCAGCTGCCCGCCCTGGGTGCCGCTCAGGGTGAAACTGGTGAAGAAGCCGCGCCGGTTCGGCGGCGCGTGTTCGAGCGTCATGGAGTTGGCGCTGGCCTGCTCCCCGGCCGCGGAGACACCCTGCAGGACCCGGCAGGCGACCAGCAGCACCGGCGCGAGCGTGCCGACCTGGGCGCGGGTGGGCAGACAGCCGATGAGGAACGTCGAGACGCCCATCAGGATCAGCGTGAAGACCATGATCTTCTTGCGGCCCAGGCGGTCGCCGACGTGCCCGAGGAAGAGCGCGCCGACCGGGCGGGCCGCGTAGGCGACACCGAAGGTGGCCAGCGACAGCAGGGTCGCCGTGGCCGGGTCCGACTCGTCGAAGAAGACCTTCGGGAAGATCAGCGCGGCCGCGCTGCCGTAGATGAAGAAGTCGTAGTACTCCAGGGCGCTGCCGATCCACGCCGCCGTGGCGGCTTTCTTCGGCTGGCCGGGGGGTGCTGCGGCGGGGACGGACACGGCGTGCTCCTTCGGGGAAACTCCAACGTACGGGGAGTGAGGCAAGGGGAGAAGGGCCGGATCCCTGGGGTGCGGGGCGGCTGCGGCCGGGTCGTCGCCCGGCTAATTAACCCACTGGGTAGTTAGTAGCGGATGGCCAGTGATGTTGCGCTGATGTTTCCCCGCTGTCAATAGGTCACGCGGAAGGATCTCTCACGGTCCGAGGGCGGGCCGGCCGCCACCGGGCCGCCGTCTGCGGTGTGCCGTCCGCCGTCCGCCGTCCGCCGTCCGCCTGGCCGCCGTCCGCCGTTGCGCGGGCCCGGCCGTCAGTCCGCCGCGCGCTCCGCCGTCAGGTACGCGATCACCATGTCGCCGAGCATGGTCCGGTAGTGCTCGCGCTGGGCCGGGTCCACCAGGTCGCGGCCGAACAGGGCGCCGAAGGTGTGCCGGTTGGCCACCCGGAAGAAGCAGAACGAGCTGATCATCGCGTGCAGGTCGACGGCGTCCACCTCCGCCGTGAACAGCCCGGACTCCCGGCCGGCGGCGAGGATGCGGCGGATGACGTCGAGCGCGGGCGAGCCGATCTTGCCGAGTTTCTCGGAGGCGGCGATGTGCTCGGCCTCGTGGATGTTCTCGATGCTCACCAGGCGGATGAAGTCCGGGTGCTGCTCGTGGTGGTCGAAGGTCAGCTCGGCGAGGCGCCGGATCGCCGCCACCGGGTCCAGGTGCTCGACGTCGAGCCGCTGCTCGGCCTCGCGGATCACCCCGTACGCCCGCTCCAGGACGGCTGTGAACAGCTGCTCCTTGCCGCCGAAGTAGTAGTAGATCATCCGCTTGGTGGTGCTGGTGCGGGCGGCGATGTCGTCGACGCGGGCCCCGGCGTAGCCGACGCGGGCGAACTCCTGGGTCGCCACGTCGAGGATCTCGGCCTGGGTCCGGGCGGCGTCACGCGTGCGCCCGTTGGGTCGTGCCGGTTCGTCGGCGCTGGTCATCGGGTTCCTTCGGGCGGCGGGGTGCAGTGCAGCGATTCTAGGAGGCCGATCCCGCCCTGTGAGGGGAGAGGGCTTCCCCCGGCACCCGGCTTGGTGTTATGACTAACTCACCAGTTCGTACATTAGCCAGCCGCTCAGGAGGTCCGCCGTGACCAAGGACGTGACCAAGGACTCGTATCTCGTCGGACTGATCGGTTCCGGCATCGGCCCGTCGCTCAGCCCCGCGCTGCACGAGCGCGAGGCCGACCGGCAGGGGCTGCGCTACCTGTACCGGCTGATCGACATCGACGTCCTGGGGGTCGGTCCGGAGGCGGTCGGGGACCTGGTGCGGGCCGCCCGTGACCTGGGCTTCGACGGACTGAACATCACCCATCCGTGCAAGCAGCTGGTCATCGGGCACCTCGACGCGCTCTCCCCGCAGGCCGAGGCGCTCGGCGCGGTCAACACCGTCGTCCTCGAGGGCGGCAGGGCCGTCGGCCACAACACGGACGTCACCGGCTTCGCCGCCTCCTTCGCCCGCGGTCTGCCGGACGTCCCGCTGGAGCGGGTCGTGCAGCTGGGCGCGGGCGGCGCGGGCGCGGCCGTCGCCCACGCCACGCTCACCCTAGGCGCCGGACGGGTCACCGTCGTCGACGCGCTGCCCGCGCGGGCGGCCGCCCTCGCCGCCTCCCTGAACCACCACTTCGGCGACGGCCGCGCCGACCACGCGGGCGCCGACCGGCTGCCGCAGCTGCTCGCGGCCGCCGACGGCGTCGTGCACGCCACCCCCACCGGCATGGCCGCCCACCCCGGCCTGCCCTTCCCGGCCGAGCTGCTGCGCCCCGCCCTGTGGGTGGCCGAGGTCGTCTACCGCCCGCTGGAGACCGAGCTGCTGCGCACCGCCCGCGCCCTGGGCTGCGCCACCCTCGACGGCGGCGGCATGGCCGTCTTCCAGGCGGCGGACGCGTTCCGGCTGTTCACCGGCCGGGAACCCGACAGCACCCGCATGCTCGCCGACATCGCCGAGCTGGCCGGCGCCGTCACCGCCCCGAACTGACCAGAACCACGAGGTGCCAAGGTGCGTACGTCCATCGCCACCGTCTCCCTGAGCGGATCCCTCACCGAGAAGCTCACGGCCGCGGCCCGCGCCGGCTTCGACGGCGTCGAGATCTTCGAGAACGACCTGCTCGCGAGCCCCCTCACCCCCGAGGAGATCCGCGCCCGCTGCGCCGACCTCGGTCTCACCGTCGACCTCTACCAGCCGATGCGCGACATCGAGGCCGTGCCCGAGGAGGAGTTCGCCCGCAACCTGCGCCGCGCCCGCAGCAAGTTCGAGCTGATGGGCCGGCTCGGCGCCGACACCGTCCTGGTCTGCTCCAGCGTGTCCCCGCTCGCCGAGGACGACGACGCGCTCGCCGCCGAGCAGCTCGGCCGCCTGGCCGGCCTGGCCCAGGACTTCGGCATGCGCGTCGCCTACGAGGCGCTCGCCTGGGGGCGGCACGTCAGCACGTACGACCACGCCTGGCGCATCGTCGAGGCCGCCGGTCACCCGGCGCTCGGCACCTGCCTGGACAGTTTCCACATCCTCTCCCGGAGTTCCGGGCCCCAGGACCTCGAGGGCATCGCGGACATCCCCGGCGAGAAGATCTTCTTCCTGCAGCTGGCCGACGCCCCGCTGCTCGGCATGGACGTCCTGCAGTGGAGCCGCCACCACCGCTGCTTCCCCGGACAGGGCGGATTCGATGTGACGGATCTTGTACGCCGTGTATTGCATACAGGCTACGACGGCCCGCTCTCGCTCGAGGTCTTCAACGACGTCTTCCGCCAGGCCGAGGCCGGCCCGACCGCCGTCGACGCCCGCCGCTCCCTGCTCCTCCTCCAGGAGGAGCTCGGCATCACGGCCCTGCCCGCCCCGGCCGCACCCACCGCAGTCGCCTTCACCGAGCTGGTCACCCCGGACGCCCAGCCCGTCTCCACCCTGCTCGGCTCCCTCGGCTTCGCCCGCACGGCCCGCCACCGCGGCAAGCCCGTCGACCTGTGGGAGCAGGGCGAGGCCCGGATCCTCGTCAACACCGGACCGGCCGCCCACGCTCTGCCTCGCTCGCGCGGGGGGACCCCCACCGACGGCACCACCCTCGCCGCGATCGGCCTGGAGTCACCGGACCCGGCCGCCGCCGCCCGCCGCGCCGAGGCCCTGCTCGCCCCCGTCCTGCCCCGCCGCCGTGCCGCCGAGGACGCCCCCCTCGACGCGGTCGCCGCCCCCGACGGCACGGAACTCTTCCTGTGCGCGACGAACCGCCCCGGCCTGCCCGACTGGCGCGCCGACTTCGAGGACGTCCCGCACGCCCCGGCCGCCACGGACACCCTGCGCGTCGACCATGTCGCGCTCACCCAGCCCTGGCACCGCTTCGACGAGGCCGTCCTCTTCCACCGCGGTGTCCTCGGCCTCGACCCGCAGGAGAGCGTCGACGTCGCCGACCCCTACGGGCTGCTGCGCAGCCGCGCCGTCACCGGCGGCGACGGCGCCGTCCGCTTCCCGCTCACCGTCGGCGCCGCCCCCGGCGACGACACCGCCCAGGCCCGGCACATCGCGCTCGCCACCGACGACGTGGTCGCCGCCGCCCGCCGCTTCACCGCGGCCGGCGGGCGGCTGCTGCCCATCCCCGCCAACTACTACGACGACCTCGCGGCCCGCTACGCGTTCGCCGACGGCGAGCTGGAGACCTACCGGGACCTCGGCATCCTCTACGACCGCGACGCGCACGGCGTCTTCCGGCACGTCTACACCCGGACCGTCGGCCGGGTCTTCTTCGAGCTCGTCCAGCGTGACGGCGGCTACCGGGGCTACGGCGCCGCCAACGCGCCGGTGCGGCTCGCGGCCCAGCACGCCGTGAGCCGGCTCATTGCCGGCTGACCGTCCGGGTCACGCCCGCGACCACGGTCGTCGCCAGGATCCAGCCGGTGACGACGAGGACGTACGACAGCGTCTGGTACCCGCCCCGCGGGGCGAACGCGCCCTCCTGCCCGAACGAGATCACCGGCAGCAGCAGGTCGAGGGTGTAGAAGACCGGGTCGAAGCGGGGCGCCTCGCCGGCCTTGAGCGCCGGCGGGTGATGCCCGGCGTACACGAGGGAGCCGACGGCCAGCAGCGACAGCAGCCAGACGGCTGCCCGCAGCGGGCGGAAGCCGTAGCCGACGGCCGCGTCCTGCAGATGCCCCCACACCTTCCCGTACCAGGGGAGCGTGGACCGGCGGCGGCGCTGCTTGGCGAGCTGGACCAGCCGCGCGGCCTGGTCGTCGCCGATGCGCCGGTACGCGGCCGTCAACTGCTCGTACGCGTGCGGGTCGAAGCCCTCGCCGTCCCGCTCCAGCATCGGCAGCCGGCGCTCGGCGGGCTCGTGCGGGGTGAGGAAGGTGTAGGTGAGGTCGAGCAGCCGCACCTGGTCGGGCAGCATCTCCGGCTCGACGTCGAGCTGGTTGATCTCGGCCCGCCGCAGATTGAGCATGCCCTCCACCCGCGGGCCCCGGCGCAGCCAGAACTCGCCGATCACACAGCTGCTCGCGCGCAGGGCGGTGCCGCCCGGGTTGGACAGCCGGGCGTCCAGCAGGTCCACCCGGCCCGGTACGCGGGCGCCGCGCAGGTCGATCCGCCCCTGCGCGCGCAGCCGGCGGGCGAGCAGGTTGGCGCCGACGTCGAGGGCCTCGGCGTCCAGGACACGGGCGCCGGGGTTGCCGAGCTCGGCGTCCTCCAGGTCGAGCGAGCCGGCCACGGTCGCCCCGTCGAGCCGGATCAGCCCCCGGGCACGCAGACCACGGGCGCACAGGTCGTCCTCGACGGTGACCTGGTTGAGCTGGAGCACCGGCTGCGCGGCGGGCGCGGCCACGGCGATCTCCGCGCCCTCCAGGAACAGGGCCCCGCTGATCTGCGCCCCGTCCAGACGAACCGGCCCGCCGAACCGGCAGCGCGTCAGCCGCAGGCTGCCGTCGATCCGGGCCCGCGTCACCGACAGACCGGGCATGCCGGAGTCACGCAGGCTGAGATAGCGCAAGTGGGCGCCGACGAGGTCAGGGGCGTCCGTGAAGCGGCAGTGCGTCAGGTGGATGACGCTGCCCACCGTCGCGTACCGCAGGTCCAGGACCCCGGTGACGCATGCGCCCCGGACCTTCAGGGCCGCTATCTCCCCGGGTTCCTCGGGGCCGTTGAGGAGCAGCGCCCGCAACACGACGGCTCGCACCGCCTGTTCGCCGTCCTCGCGGAAGTCCACCTCCGCCCCCGTCGCGAAGGCCCGCCAGAGGCGCCGTTCGGCCGGTGTCAGATCGTCGATCTCCATCAGCCGCGACTCTGGCGGGCCCCGTGCGCGGTGTCAACCGGCTACGGCCTGACGTTCCACTCCGCGATCACGGACCGCCCGTGCTCCGTGGACAGCCGGCTGTAGGTTCCCGTGGCCAGCTGGAACAACCGGCCTTCCGCGGGTGGGAGTCCGAGCCGGCGGGCCGCCAGGACCCGCAGGAAGTGGCCGTGCGCGACGAGGACGGCGTCCCCGCCGCAGTTCGCGAGCGCCGCGTCCACCCGGGACAGCACCCGGTCGGCGCGCAGTCCGATCTCCTCGGGCGACTCACCGGGGTGCCCGTCGGGACCGGGCGGCACGCCGTCGGTCCACAGGTCCCAGGCGGGGCGGGTGCGGTGGATCGTGACGGTGGTGACGCCCTCGTAGGCGCCGTAGTCCCACTCGTGCAGGTCCGACTCGGCGAGGGCCCCGCCGATGCCGGCGAGTTCGGCGGTGCGCACCGCGCGCCGCAGCGGGCTGGTCAGGGCGAGGCAGAAGGGCCGGCCGGAGAAGAAGGGAGCGAGCGACTTCGCCTGTATCTCACCCTGTTCGGTGAGAGGCAGGTCGGTGAAGCTGGTGTGCTGCCCCGACCTGCTCCACTCCGTCTCGCCGTGCCGGACCAGGAGAACATCCCCCACTTGCCCGCCTACTTCGCCGACTCGACGGCGTGGCCGCCGAACTGGTTGCGCAGCGCCGCGATCATCTTCATCTGCGGCGAGTCGTCCTGACGGGACGTGAACCGCGCGAAGAGGGAGGCGGTGATGGCGGGCAGCGGCACGGCGTTGTCGATGGCGGCCTCGACCGTCCACCGTCCCTCGCCCGAGTCCTGCGCCCAGCCGCGCAGCTTGTCGAGGTGCTCGTCCTCGTCGAGGGCGTTCACGGCCAGGTCGAGCAGCCAGGACCGGATGACCGTGCCCTCCTGCCAGGAGCGGAAGACCTCGCGCACGTCCGTGACCGAGTCGACCTTCTCCAGCAGCTCCCAGCCCTCGGCGTAGGCCTGCATCATGGCGTACTCGATGCCGTTGTGGACCATCTTCGAGAAGTGCCCGGCGCCCACCTTGCCCGCGTGGACGTAGCCGTACGGACCCTCCGGCTTGAGCGCGTCGAAGACCGGCCGGAGGCGGTCCACGTGCTCCTTCTCGCCGCCGACCATCAGGGCGTAGCCGTTCTCCAGGCCCCAGACGCCGCCGGAGACGCCCGCGTCGACGAAGCCGATGCCCTTGGCGCCGAGTTCGGCGGCGTGCTTCTCGTCGTCCGTCCAGCGGGAGTTGCCGCCGTCCACGACGGTGTCGCCGGCCTCCAGCAGATCGCCGAGTTCGTCGATGACGGACTGGGTGGCGGGCCCGGCCGGGACCATCACCCAGACGGTGCGCGGCGCCTGGAGCTGCCCGACGAGTTCGGTGAGGTCCTTGACGTCGGAGAGGTCGGGGTTGCGGTCGTAGCCGATGACGGTGTGGCCGGCGCGGCGGATGCGCTCGCGCATGTTGCCGCCCATCTTGCCGAGACCGATCAGGCCCAGCTGCATCGCTGTCATGTCAGTTCACTACTTCCTGAGTTCACGGTAGGCGGCCACGAGGGCGGCGGTGGAGGGGTCGAGACCGGGGACGGACTCCGCCGCGGCGGCGGCAGACGAGAACGTCTCGGTCAGGGCGGGCTCGACGCGCCGGGCGAGGACCTTGCCCAGCTCCACGCCCCACTGGTCGAAGGAGTCGATGTCCCAGACCGCGCCCTGCACGAACACCTTGTGCTCGTAGAGCGCGACGAGCTGGCCGAGGACCGAGGGGGTCAGCTCGCGGGCCAGGATCGTGGTGGTGGGGTGGTTGCCCCGGAAGGTGCGGTGCGCCACCTGCTCCTCGGGCACACCCTCCGCGCGCACCTCGTCGGCGGTCTTGCCGAAGGCGAGCGCCTGACCCTGCGCGAACAGGTTGGCCATCAACAGGTCGTGCTGCGCCTTGAGTCCGTCGCTCAGCTCGCCGACGGGACGGGCGAAGCCGATCAGGTCGGCCGGGATCAGCTTGGTGCCCTGGTGGATCAACTGGTAGTACGCGTGCTGGCCGTTGGTGCCGGGCGTGCCCCACACCACGGGACCGGTCTGCCACTCCACCGGCCGGCCCGCCCGGTCCACCGACTTGCCGTTGGACTCCATGTCGAGCTGCTGGAGGTAGGCGGTGAACTTCGACAGGTAGTGGCTGTACGGCAGGACCGCGTGCGACTGGGCGTCGAGGAAGTTGCCGTACCAGATGCCCAGCAGGCCCAGGATCAGCGGGGCGTTGGCCTCGGCGGGGGCGGTGCGGAAGTGCTCGTCGACGAGGTGGAAGCCGTCGAGCATCTCACGGAAGCGGTCCGGTCCGATGGCGATCATCAGGGAGAGGCCGATCGCCGAGTCGTAGGA
Organism: Streptomyces sp. NPDC001381; assembly: GCF_042895685.1. Taxonomy (NCBI): domain Bacteria; kingdom Bacillati; phylum Actinomycetota; class Actinomycetes; order Kitasatosporales; family Streptomycetaceae; genus Streptomyces; species Streptomyces sp. NPDC001381. The sequence continues at coordinate 201,699 of NZ_JBIAWO010000002.1, forward strand.
GTAGCGGCCGCCGACCCAGTCCCAGAACTCGAACATGTTGGCCGTGTCGATGCCGAAGCCGGCCACCTTCTCCGCGTTGGTCGACAGCGCCACGAAGTGCCGGGCGACCGCCTTCTCCTCGCCGCCCAGACCCTCCAGGAGCCAGGAGCGGGCCGAGGTCGCGTTGCTGATCGTCTCGATGGTGGTGAAGGTCTTGGAGGCGACGACGAACAGCGTCTCCGCCGGGTCCAGGTCCCGTACCGCCTCGTGGAGATCGGCGCCGTCGACGTTGGAGACGAACCGGAACGTCAGCGAGCGGTCCGTGTACGCGCGCAGCGCCTCGTACGCCATCGCCGGGCCCAGGTCGGAGCCGCCGATGCCGATGTTGACGACGTTCCTGATCCGCCTGCCGGTGTGGCCGGTCCACTCGCCGGAGCGGACCCGCTCGGCGAAGTCGCTCATCCGCGCGAGCACCGCGTGCACGGCGGGCACGACGTTCTCGCCGTCGACCTCGACGACCGCGTCCGCCGGAGCGCGCAGCGCGGTGTGCAGGACGGCGCGCCGCTCGGTGACGTTGATCCTCTCGCCGCGGAACATGGCGTCCCGCAGCCCGAACACGTCGGTGGCGGTGGCCAGTTCGGTCAGCAGGGCCAGTGTCTCGTCGGTGACCAGGTTCTTGGAGTAGTCGACGCGCAGGTCACCGACCCGCACCACGTACCGCTCAGCGCGCCCGGGGTCCGCCGCGAACAGCTCCCGCAGATGCGCGTGCCACCCGGCGCGGTGGTCCGCCAGCGCGGTCCACTCGGGCCGCCGGGTGAGCCGAGGTGTGTCAGACATGGGAAGGGGTCTCCTTGGTCGCCTCGCCCCGCAGGGCGACGGCGTACATCTCGTCCGCGTCGAGGCGCCTGAGCTCCTCGGCGATGAGTTCGGAGGTGGTGCGGACCTTCAGCGCGAGGGTGCGCGAGGGCTGGCCCGGCAGGGTGAGCGTGGCGAGGGGCCCCTCGGGACGGTCGATGACGATCTCACCGCTCGCGGTGCCCAGGCGCACGGCCGTGACGACCGGGCCCGCGGTGACCACGCGGTCGATGCGGACGTTCAGCCGCGCCTCCAGCCAGCGCGCCAGCAGCTCGGCGGCCGGGTTGTCGGCCTCGGCCTCCACCGCCCCCGACACGATCGGCACCCGGGCCTGGTCCAGGGCCGCCGCCAGCATCGAACGCCACGGCGTCAGCCGGGTCCAGGCCAGGTCGGTGTCCCCGGGGGCGTAGGAGCGCTCCCGGGTCTCCAGCGTCCGCAGCGGGTTCTCCACCGCGTACAGGTCGGTGATCCGGCGCTGCGCGAGCGCGCCCAGCGGGTCCTTGGACGGGTTCTCCGGCGCGTCCACCGGCCACCACACGACGACCGGCGCGTCCGGCAGCAGCAGCGGCAGGACGACGGAGTCGGCGTGGTCGGACACCTCGCCGTAGGTCCGCAGGATGACCGTCTCGCCGGTGCCGGCCTCCGAGCCGACGCGCACCTCCGCGTCCAGCCGCGAGTGGGTGCGCTCGCGGGGGGTGCGGGCGTGCCGCTTGATGACGACCAGGGTGCGCGAGGGGTGCTCGTGCGAGGCCTCCTCGGCCGCCTTGATCGAGTCGTAGGCGTTCTCCTCGTCCGTGACGATGACCATCGTCAGGACCATGCCCACCGCGGGTGTGCCGATGGCGCGGCGACCCTGCACCAGCGCCTTGTTGATCTTGCTTGCCGTGGTGTCGGTCAGGTCGATCTTCATGGCCTGCGCCAGCTCCGTCCGTCTCGTGCGAGCATCTCGTCGGCTTCCTTCGGACCCCAGCTGCCCGAGGGGTACTGCGCGGGCCTGCCGTGTGTCGCCCAGTACTCCTCGATCGGGTCGAGGATCTTCCAGGACTCTTCCACTTCCTGGTGGCGCGGGAAAAGGTTGGCGTCGCCGAGCAGCACGTCCAGGATGAGGCGCTCGTACGCCTCGGGGCTGGACTCGGTGAAGGACTCGCCGTAGGCGAAGTCCATCGTGACGTCCCGGATCTCCATCGAGGTGCCGGGCACCTTCGAGCCGAACCGGACCGTGATGCCCTCGTCCGGCTGGACGCGGATGACGATCGCGTTCTGCCCGAGCTCCTCGGTGGCGCTGGAGTCGAAGGGGGAGTGGGGCGCCCGCTGGAACACCACCGCGATCTCGGTGACCCGCCGGCCGAGCCGCTTGCCGGTGCGCAGGTAGAACGGGACGCCCGCCCAGCGCCGGTTGTCGACGTTCAGCTTCACCGCGGCGAACGTGTCCGTGGTGGACGCCGGGTCGATGCCGTCCTCCTCCAGGTAGCCGCGCACCTTGGCACCGCCCTGCCAGGCACCCGCGTACTGCGCCCGCACCGTGTGCCGGCCCAGGTCCTCCGGCAGCTTCACGGCCTTCAGCACCTTGAGCTTCTCGGTGAGCAGCGAGGCCGCGTCGAAGGCGGCGGGCTCCTCCATGGCGGTCAGCGCCATCAGCTGCAGCAGATGGTTCTGGATGACGTCACGGGCCGAGCCGATGCCGTCGTAGTAGCCGGCCCGGCCGCCGATGCCGATGTCCTCGGCCATGGTGATCTGCACATGGTCCACGAAGGACCGGTTCCAGATCGGCTCGAACATCGTGTTGGCGAACCGCAGCGCCAGGATGTTCTGGACCGTCTCCTTGCCCAGGTAGTGGTCGATGCGGAACACCTGGTCCGGCTCGAACACGTCGTGCACGACCGCGTTCAGCTCCTGCGCGCTCGCCAGGTCGTGTCCGAACGGCTTCTCGATGACCGCCCGCCGCCAGGAACCCTTCGGCGCGTTCGCCAGCCCGTGCTTCTTCAGCTGCTCGACGACCTTCGGGAAGAACTTCGGCGGCACGGAGAGGTAGAAGGCGAAGTTGCCGCCGGTGCCGCGGGAGGTGTCCAGCTCGTCGACGGCCGCCTTGAGCTGCTTGAACGCCGTGTCGTCGTCGAAGTCGCCGGGGATGAACCGCATCCCCTCGGCGAGCTGCTGCCAGACCTCCTCACGGAACGGGGTGCGCGCGTGCTCGCGCACCGCGTCGTGGACGACCTGTGCGAAGTCCTGGTCCTCCCAGTCCCGGCGGGCGAAGCCGACGAGCGAGAAGCCCGGCGGCAGCAGCCCGCGGTTGGCGAGGTCGTAGACCGCCGGCATCAGCTTCTTGCGGGACAGGTCGCCCGTCACACCGAAGATGACGAGGCCGGACGGCCCGGCGATCCGGGGCAGACGCCGGTCGCGGGGATCCCGGAGGGGGTTGTCCCACACAGGGGTGGTGCTCATTCCGCGTCAGCTCCCTTGCTCAGCAGCGACTTCGTGACCGTGTTCAGCAAGTCCTCCCACGCCGTCTCGAACTTGGCGACACCCTCGTCCTCCAACCGGGTGACCACCTCGTCGTACGAGATGCCGAGTGCCGCCACGGCGGCCAGGTCGGCGCGGGCCTGTGCGTAGCCGCCGGTCACCGTGTCGCCGGTGACGGCACCGTGGTCGGCGGTGGCGTCCAGGGTGGCCTCGGGCATGGTGTTGACGGTGCCCGGCGCCACCAGATCGTCCACGTACAGCGTGTCCTTGTATGCAGGATCCTTCACACCGGTGGACGCCCACAGCGGACGCTGCCTGTTCGCCTTCGCCCCGGCCAGCGCGGTCCAGCGGTCACCGGCGAAGACCTCCTCGTACGCCTCGTAGGCCAGCCGCGCGTTGGCCAGCGCGGCCCGGCCCTTCAGCGCGAGGGCCTCGTCCGTGCCGAGCACCGTGAGCCGCTTGTCGATCTCGGAGTCGACGCGGGAGACGAAGAAGGAGGCCACGGAGTGGATCAGCGAGAGGTCGAGGCCCCTGGCGCGGGCCTTCTCCAGGCCGGCCAGGTAGGCGTCCATGACCTCGCGGTAGCGCTCCAGCGAGAAGATCAGCGTGACGTTGACGCTGATGCCCAGGCCGATGACCTCGGTGATCGCCGGGAGGCCGGCCCTGGTCGCCGGGATCTTGATCATGACGTTGGGGCGGTCGACGAGCCAGGCGAGCTGCTTGGCCTCGGCGATGGTGGCCGCCGTGTCGTGGGCGAGGCGGGGGTCGACCTCGATGGAGACCCGGCCGTCGCGGCCGCCGGAGGCCGTGAACACGGAATGCAGGACATCGGCTGCGGCCCGCACGTCGGCGGTCGTCATCATCCGGACGGCCTCGTCGACCGTCACGCCGCGCACCGCCAGATCGGCGAGCTGGTCCTCGTAGCCCTCGCCGGAGCCGATGGCGGCCTGGAAGATGGACGGGTTCGTGGTGACGCCCACGACGTGCTTCGTGGCGACGAGTTCGGCGAGGTTGCCGGACTGGATCCGCTTGCGCGACAGGTCGTCCAGCCAGATGGAGACGCCTTCGTCGGACAGGCGCCGCAGGGCTCCCGCGGAGGCGGTCGCTTCGGTCATTGTGATCATCTTCTTTCGGGCGTTCGGATCAACCGCGCGCGGCGGCAAGGGATTCCCGGGCCGCGGCGGCGACGTTGTCGGGGGTGAAGCCGTACGCGGCGAACAGGGTGTCCGCGTCGGCGGAGGCGCCGAAGTGCTCGAGGGAGACGATGCGGCCCGCGTCCCCCACGAACCGGTACCAGGTCAGACCGATGCCGGCCTCGACCGCGACCCGCGCCTTCACCGCCGGCGGCAGGACGCTGTCGCGGTAGGCGCGCGGCTGCTCCTCGAACCACTCCACGGACGGCATCGACACCACGCGCGTCCCGATCCCCTCGGCCTCCAGACGCTCCCGCGCGCCGACGGCGAGCCGCACCTCGGATCCCGTGGCGACGAGGATCACGTCCGGGACCTCGGTCGAGGAGTCCTGGAGGACGTAACCTCCCTTGGCCGCGTCGGGGTTGGGCGCGTACGTCGGCACGCCCTGGCGGGTGAGGGCCAGACCGTGCGGGGCGGGCTTCGTGGCGTGCCGCTTGAGGATCTCGGCCCAGGCGATCGCGGTCTCGTTGGCGTCGGCCGGGCGGACCACGTTCAGGCCCGGGACGGCGCGCAGCGACGCGAGGTGCTCGACCGGCTGGTGGGTGGGGCCGTCCTCGCCCAGGCCGACGGAGTCGTGCGTCCACACGTACGTGACCGGCAGCTGCATCAGCGCCGACATGCGCACCGCGTTGCGCATGTAGTCGGAGAACACCAGGAACGTGCCGCCGTAGACGCGGGTGTTGCCGTGCAGGGCGATGCCGTTCATCTCCGCGGCCATCGAGAACTCGCGGATGCCGAAGTGCACGGTACGGCCGTACGGGTCGGCCTCGGGCAGCGGGTTGCCCTCGGGGAGGAAGGAGGAGGTCTTGTCGATGGTGGTGTTGTTGGAGCCCGCGAGGTCGGCGGAGCCGCCCCACAGCTCGGGGAGGACGGCGCCCAGCGCCTGGAGCACCTTGCCGGAGGCGGCACGCGTGGCGACGGACCTGCCGGGCTCGAACACCGGCAGCGCGTCCTCCCAGCCCTCCGGGAGCTGACCGGCGACGACCCGGTCGAACAGCTCCGCCCGCTCCGGGTGGGCGCCGCGCCACGCGTCCAGCCGCTTGTCCCAGGCGGCGTGGGCCTCGGCGCCCCGGTCGAGGGCGGCGCGGGTGTGGGCGAGGACGTCGGCGTCGACCTGGAAGGAGCGCTCGGGGTCGAAGCCCAGCACCCGCTTGGTGGCGGCGACCTCCTCCGCGCCGAGTGCGGAGCCGTGCGAGGCCTCGGTGTTCTGCGCGTTCGGGGCGGGCCAGGCGATGATCGTGCGCAGCGCGACGATCGACGGGCGGCCGGTCTCGGCCTGCGCCGCCTTCAGGGCCGCGTACAGGGCGGGTACGTCGACGTCGCCGTTCGCGGCGGGCTCGACGCGCCGCACCTGCCAGCCGTACGCCTCGTACCGCTTCAGCACGTCCTCGGAGAACGCGGTCGCGGTGTCGCCCTCGATGGAGATGTGGTTGTCGTCGTAGAGGAGGACCAGGTTGCCGAGCCGCTGGTGGCCGGCCAGCGAGGAGGCCTCGGCGGAGACGCCCTCCTGCAGGTCGCCGTCGGAGACGATCGCCCAGATCGTGTGGTCGAACGGGGACTCGCCCCGCGGGGCGTCCGGATCGAACAGGCCGCGCTCGTACCGGGCAGCCATCGCCATGCCGACGGCGTTGGCGACACCCTGGCCGAGCGGCCCGGTGGTCGTCTCGACGCCGGCGGTGTGCCCGTACTCGGGGTGCCCGGGCGTCTTGGAACCGTGGGTCCGGAAAGCCTTCAGGTCCTCCAGGTCCAGCTCGTAGCCGGAGAGGAAGAGCTGGGTGTAGAGGGTCAGCGAGGTGTGGCCGGGGGAGAGGACGAAGCGGTCACGGCCGGTCCACTCCGGGTCGGCCGGATCGTGACGCATCAGCTTCTGAAAGATCGTGTACGCGACCGGGGCCAGGCTCATCGCGGTGCCGGGGTGGCCGTTGCCCACCCGCTGGACGGCATCCGCCGCCAGAAGGCGTGCGGTGTCGACGGCACGCCGGTCGAGTTCGGTCCACTCGAAGCTGTTCGGCGTCTGCGTGCTCATCTTCAAGAAGTCCTCGATGGGAGGGGGAGACGTGCTCTGACGCGTTCAAAAGTAAAAGTCTGACTTTTACGAGGGAAGGTCTGTCTGTGTCAGCCTGTGGTGAAAGTGGGACACGGACGGCGGCAGCAGGACGGCGCGAGAACGACATGGCGGACAGAAACCCCCGACACGAGACCGTCGGCGACGGCATCAGAACCTTCCCCTTCCCGGTCGAACGGAGCGTCGGCGGCGTCGGCATGCAGGTCGGCCCCATGGGCCCCGGCCGCACCTGGAGCGCCGAGGGCGCGCCGTTGGACCGTGTCCACCGCATCGACTTCCACGTGGTGATGCTGTTCGACGACGGTCCCGTGCACCACATGATCGACTTCGCGGAGTACGAGGCGACGGCCGGCGATCTGCTGTGGATCCGCCCGGGACAGGTCCACCGCTTCTCGAAGTCGAGCGAGTACCGCGGAACCGTTCTCACCATGCAACCCGGCTTCCTGCCCCGCGCCACGGTCGAGGCCACCGGCCTGTACCGCTACGACCTGCCGCCCCTGCTGCGCCCCGACCCGGCCCAGCTCGCGGGACTGCGCGCGGCGCTGACCTGTCTGCGCCAGGAGTACGAGGACCACGCGACCCTCCCGCTGAGTCTGCACACGGCGGTGCTGCGGCACTCCCTGACCGCGTTCCTGCTGCGGCTCGCGCACCTCGCGGCGAGTTCGGCGGAGGCAGGGCGGCGCACCGAGTCGACGTTCACCCTCTTCCGGGACGCCGTGGAACGGGACTTCGCGACCAATCACAGCGTCAGCGCCTACGCCGACGCCCTCGGTTACTCCCGCCGCACCCTGGTACGGGCGGTCCGCGCCGCCACCGGCGAGACGCCCAAGGGCTTCATCGACAAGCGGGTGGTCCTGGAGGCGAAGCGGCTGCTGGCCCACACGGACCTGCCGATCGGGCGCGTCGGCGCGGCGGTGGGCTTTCCCGATCCGGCGAACTTCTCCAAGTTCTTCCAGCTGCACACGGGGCAGACGCCGGTGGGGTTTCGGGCGGAGTTGCGGTGAGGGGGCGTCGGCGGTCGGCGGTCGGCGGTCGGCTGTCGGCGGTGGACGGAGTGCCGGTCGCCGGCCGGCGGTTACCGGTCGGTGGTCGGCGGGAGCCTGTCGGCGGGCGACTGTAGACAGTTGACGACCGACCGGCGGGGTTGAGGCCCGCGGGGGTTTGCGTCGAGACTCCCCTCTCATGACTGACTGGTTCCTGCAGCAGGGGCACGGGGTGCGGTTCGAGTGGGGTCCCGTCGGGGCCCGGCGGCTCGCCGAGGAGGTCGCGTGCCTCGTCGTGGTCGACGTTCTCTCCTTCACCACCTCGGTGACCGTCGCTGCGGAGCGCGGGACCCGCGTCTTCCCCTACGCCTGGCGCGACGGGACGGCGCACGCCTTCGCCCGCGAGAGAAAGGCCGAACTCGCCGTGGGGCGCAGGGAGATGACGCCGGACGCGCCTTGGTCCCTCTCGCCCGCCGCCCTCCGCACGGCCCCTCTCACCCCCCGGCTGGTCCTGCCCTCGCCCAATGGCTCGGCCATCGCCGCCGCGGCCGGAGACGCGACCGTGATCGCGGGCTGTCTGCGCAACGCGACGGCCGTGGGACGCCTGCTCGCCGCCCAGGGGTGCGGAACCGAGCACCGCCCCGTCGGTGTCGTCGCCGCCGGCGAGCGCTGGCCGGACGGCAGCCTGAGACCCGCGCTGGAGGACCTGCTGGGCGCCGGCGCGATCATCGCCGAGCTGCGCGGGCAGGGGGCCGGCCCCCTGTCGTCCGAGGCCGCCGCCGCACGGGCCGCCTTCACCGGGACCCCGGACCTGGCGGACACCGTGGCCCGCTGCTCCTCGGGACTCGAACTGGTCCGGGGTGGCTTCCCCGAGGACGTCGCGATCGCGACCGAGCTGGACGCCTGCTCCGCCGTGCCCGTGCTCACGGACGGCGCCTTCACGGCCGTGTCCGACGCGGGATCGGGCTGATCGGTTCCCCCTTCTGGCAAGGTCGAGCCCGGCACGAGTCGGGGCGACGAAGGGGCGCGGCAGTGATCGCACTGGTGACGGGGGCGAACCGGGGAATCGGACACGAGGTCTCCCGCCAACTCCTCGGCCTGGGCTGGACGGTCCTGGTCACCGCCCGGTCCGGGCGGGCCGCCGCCGAGGCCGCTGCCCGGCTCGGCGCCGGTGCGCATCCGCTGCGGCTGGACGTGACGAGCGCGGCGGACGCGGAGGCGGCGGCCGGGGTCCTGCGGGAGCGGTTCGGCGGACTCGACGTCCTGGTGAACAACGCGGCGATCACCTACGACACCTGGCAGCGGGCCGCCGACGCCGACCTGGACGTCGTACGCGAGGCCATGGAGACCAATCTGTACGGGCCGTGGCGGCTCGTCCAGGCCGTGCTGCCGCTGCTGCGGGCGAGCGGTCGGCCGCGCGTCGTGAACGTCTCCAGCGAGGGCGGCTCGCTGGCCGGCATGACCGGCGGGACGCCCGCCTACTCGGTGTCCAAGGCCGCGCTCAACGCGCTCACCCGGATGCTCGCGGGCGAACTGGGCGCCGACGGCGTGCTGGTCAACTCGGTCTGTCCCGGCTGGGTCGCCACCGACATGGGCGGCCCGGGCGGCCGGCCCGTCGCCGAGGGGGCCGCCGGGATCGTGTGGGCCGCGACGCTGCCCGACGACGGCCCCACGGGCGGCTTCTTCCGCGACGGGCACGCGCTGCCCTGGTGACCCTTCGCCGGTTCGGTGCCGGGGTCCGGCCCTCGCCAGGACCGGACTCCGGCACCGACCCGGCCCCGGTCAGTGACCGAACGTGAACCAGTTGACGTTGACGAAGTCCGCCGACTGCCCGCTGGTGAAGGTGAGATACACGTCGTGTGTCCCGGTGACGGCGCTGATGTTCGCCGGAACCGTCTTCCAGGTCTGCCAGCCGCCCGTGTTGGCCACCGCGAAACTGCCGACGGGAGTGCTCGTACGGCTGTCCAGGCGCACCTCGACCAGTCCGCTGACCCCGGCGGCGGCACCGCTGGCGACCCGTGCGCTGAACTGGGCCGCGGCCGTCGAACCGAAGGTGACGCCCTTGTACAGCGCCCAGTCGCCGTTGGCGAGGTATCCGATGTCCTGGCCGCCGCCGGTGTCGGTCGTGGTCTCGGTCGTGACGCCGGACTGGCTGTCGTACGACTCGGCCTGGATCGTGGAGTAGGCGTCACGGCTGCCGGACGGCGGGGTCGTGGTACCGCTCCCACCGCCCGCGGCCTGGAGCACCTGCACATAGTCGACGACCATCGGGTGCCCCGGTTCGGTGGCGCTGTCGAGGCCGCCGCCGAACGCGTCGGGGAAGGCCCCGCCCATCGCCACGTTCAGGATGACGAAGTAGCCGTGGTTGGTGGCGTTGGCCCAGGTGGTCGCGTCGACCTGACTGGCCGTCACGGTGTGGTAGTTGACGCCGTCGACGTAGAAGCGGATCGCCTCGGGGCTGACCGAGCGGTCCCATTCCATGGCGTAGGTGTGGAAGCCGGACTGGCAGGTGGTGCTGGGGCAGGCGACGGAGTTGCCGATGCCGGTGGTCTCGTTGCACGGGCCGCCCGGGTTGGTGCCGCAGTGCATGGTGGCCCAGACCTTGTTCAGGCCCTGGACGTTCTCCATGATGTCCAGTTCGCCGACGCCCGGCCAGTTCTGGTAGTTGCCCCGGTACGGGGCGCCCAGCGCCCAGAACGCCGGCCAGTAGCCCTCGGCGGCGGTGCCGGTGACGTTCGGCATCTGCAGCCGGGCCTCCACCCGCAACTTGCCGCCGGACGGGGGCTGGAAGTCGGTGCGGACGGTCTCGATGCGGCCCGAGGTCCAGTTGCCGGCCGCGTCGCGCAGCGGGGTGATGCGCAGATTGCCGTTGCCGTCGAGTGAGACGTTGCTGGTGCTGCTGGTCATCGTCTCGACCTCGCCGGTGCCCCAGTTGGCGGGGCCGCCCGGATACGAAGTGCCGGTGCTGTACTGCCAGTTGGAGGTGTTGACGCCCGTCCCGGCGGCGCCGTTGAAGTCGTCGAGGAACACCTGCGTCCAGCCCGAGGGGGGCGTGGGCGCGGAGGCGTTCGCGGGCAGGGTGACGGCCGTCGCCGCGGCGGCCGCCAGGCCGAGGGTGCCGAGGACGGCGACGAGAGCGCGTCGCCGTCTCGACATGCCGGAGGGTGCACTCATGGGGGACCTCTCGGGTACGGAGGAGTGGGGTGCGGGTGACTGTGAGAGCGCTCTCAAAGTGGGCCCAATGTGCTCTCCGTGCCGAGAGTCGTCAAGACTTAAAGCGAGGAAAGTCCTTTCGCCGCAAGGAAGTTCATGGCGTGAACCGCGCAAACGGGCTAAACCGCGCTGCCGGCCCTCCAGTCCGCCCATGACATGTTCCAGCCGTTGAGGCCGTTGGCCGGGTCGACGGTCCGCTCGCCCGAGTTCTTCACGATCACCACGTCGCCGAGCATGGAGCTCTCGTAGAACCTGTAGCCGGCGACCGAGCTGTCGTTCGCGCCCTTGGTGTCGTCCAGGCCGATGCAGCCGTGGCTGGTGTTCTGGCTGCCGAACACGGACGTCGAGGCCCAGTAGTTGCCGTGGACGAAGGTGCCGGAGGTGGTCAGGCGCTGGGCGTGCGGCACGTCGGAGATGTCGTACTCGTCGCCGAGCCCGACCGTGGAGGACTCCATCCGGGTCTCCTTGAACCGCTCGCTGATCACCATGATCCCGGCCCAGGTGGTGTGCTCGGCGTCGCCGCCGGACACGGGATACGTGGCATACGTCGCGCCGTCCCGCTTCACCACCATCTGCTTGGCGGACAGGTCGACGGTGCTGATCTGCTCACGGCCGATGTGGAAGGTGACGTCCTTGGACTGCATACCGTAGACGCCATCCTGTCCTTCGACGTCCTTCAACCGCAGACTGAGGGTGATCTTCGTGCCGGCCGCCCAGTACGTCTCCGGCCGGAAGTCCAGCCGGGTGTCGCTGAACCAGTGGCCCACGACCTCCACGGCCGGCTCGGCGGTCACCGTGATGGCCTTCTGCACGGCGGCCTTGTCCGACACGGCGTGCGTGAAGTTGATCGACACGGGCATGCCCACGCCGGAGGTCGAGTTCGCCTCGGGGGTGAAGTAGCCGACGAAGGTCTCCCCGGGCGACATGGTCGTGAACGCGGCCGTCTCGGCGTCGGCCCTCTCCGCCCGCGCGGTGACCGTGTACTTGGTGCCCGAGTACGGGTTCCTCGACGACGTCCACGTGGTCCCCGCGTTGTTCAGGGTGCCCTCCAGGGTGGAGCCGTCGTTGCCCGTCACCTTCACCGACGCGAGGGTGCCGTCGGTCACCGTCACCACGACGGGACTGCTGAACGGCGCCTTCTTCGTGCCGTCGGCGGGGGTGACCGAGATCACCGGCCGCCTGGTGGCCGCCGAGGCCTTCGTGGAGGCGGCCGCCCGGGTGCCCGAGCCCTCCGAGGCGTCCGCCGACCCGGAGCCGCACCCGGTCATCGCGACCGCCGGGGCGGCCCCCAGCGCGGCCAGGATCCCGCGCCGGGACCAGCCCCGCTCCTGCTGCTCGGACCGGTTCGACATGTGCGAGACGCCCACGGCACGCCTTCCTGAGTTGTCCACCTTTGCGCGTGCATCCTGCGCCCCTCACATTGGTTGATCCTTTGAATATCCATGCCGCAACCTGAGATTTCCGTGAGGAGGGGCTGCGGGCGGGGAAGCCGGCGGAGGGGGAGGCGGCGAGGGAAACAAAGGGGGCGGGCGCGTAGTTGATCACCGGCAGCAAGAGGCGCAGAGAACGTCCACGAGCCAGGAACCCGAACCCGCGCACCCGCGACCCCCGAGGAGCCCCGCATGTCCGACGCGTCCGACGCCCCCGCCGTCCGTGAACTCCGTCTGGTGGTGACCGCCGACGACTACGAGGAGGCCCTGCGCTTCTACCGGGACGTCCTGGGCCTGCCCGAGCGGGCCGCGTTCTCCTCGCCCGGCGGACACGTCACCCTCCTCGACGCGGGCCGCGCCACCCTGGAGCTGACCGACCCGGACCACGCCGCGTTCATCGACGACGTCGAGGTCGGACGCCGGGTGGCCGGACACGTCCGGGTCGCCTTCCGGGTCGGCGACTCCACCGCCGTCACCGCCCGGCTCGCGGCCGCCGGGGCGGAGGTGGTCGCGCAGCCCACCCGCACCCCGTGGAACTCCCTGAACTCCCGGCTGCGGGCGCCGGGCGCCCTGCAGCTGACCCTCTTCGAGGAGCTCGGCGAGTAGCGGAGCGCGCGGCGTCACGCGCCGCAGCGCCCTGACGCCGGGTGCTCAGTCCCGCGGTCCCTCCGGCTGCCACCCCAGCGCCCGGGAGATCCCGCGCGCCGCGACCCGTACGGCCGGCGCCAGGACCGGCACCTGTGCGTCGGCGTGCGGGACGACCACCGACACGGCGGCGACCACCGCCCCGCCCGGTCCGCGCACCGGCGCCGCCACCGACAGGGCGTCGTCGGTCACCTGACGGCTGCTCACCGCCACCCCCGCACGCCGGACTTCGGCCAGCACCCGGCGCAAGCGTGCCGGATCGGTGATGGTGTGGTCGGTGAGGGACGCCAACGGCCCCGCGCAGTATGCCTCCTGGAGCTCGGAGCCGCCGTGGGCCAGCAGGACGAGTCCGACCCCGGTGACGTGCAACGGCCAGCGGGCGCCCACCCGGATGTGCACGCCGACCGCCGAACGCCCCGAGATCCACTCGGTGTAGACGACCTCCGACCCGTCCCGCACCGCCAACTGCACGTTCTCGTGCGTGGCTTCGTACAGGTCCTCCAGATACGGCAGCGCCACCTGGCGCAGCGCCAGGCCGCGTGGCGCGAGCGCGGCGACCTCCCACAGCCGCAGCCCCACGTGGTAGAGACCGGACGCGTCCCGCTCCAGCGCGCCCCACTCGGTCAGCGCGCCCACGAGCCGGTGCGCGGTGGTGAGGGTCAGCCCGGCCCGCCTGCTGATGTCGGTCAGCGACAGCGCCGGATGGGCGTGGTCGAACGCGGCGAGCACCGCCAGCAGGCGGTCGGGTGCGGAGCGGGAGGCCGGGGCAGGACGGTCCCGGCCCCCTTCGGTCGTCCCCATGGCATCAGCTGAGCCCGTCCCCGGCGATCCGCAGCAGCAGCGTGTGCAGCGTCTCGCGTTCGGCCGGGCCGAGCGGGCCGAGCAGGTCGTTCGTCACGCGCAGCCCCGCCTCGTCGGTGCCGCGCAGGAAGGCGCGGCCGTCCTCGGTGAGGACGACGATCCGGCTGCGCCGGTCGTCCGGGGCGGGCCGTCGCTCGGCGAAGCCCAGTTTCTCCAGATCGTCGACGAGGCCGACGATCGCGCTCGGGTCGTACCCCAGCCGGGTGCTCAGCTCACGCTGGAGCGCGCCCTCGGAGGTGGCGAGGAAACGCAGTACCGCGTAGTGGCGCAGGCGCAGCCCCGACTCCTGGAGGAACGTGTTGAACAACTGACCCGAGCGCAGCCCCAGCCGGTAGAGCAGATAGCCCGTGTCCGCGTGCAGCCCGCGCATCCACGGCTCGTCCCCGTCGATCGGGGTGGCGGCGTTCACTGCGTTGTCCTGGCGGGCGATGGCGGGCTCCCTGGTCTCGGCCCCCTGCCGGGGGCGGTGCGTCCTGCAGATTCCAGCATGACTCACCCGCAGGTGGACAACAACTATTGACGACAACAATTATTGCTCTTAGCTTCGATCTCGCAGCCGCACTCGCTGCGCCCCCGTGGGCGCAGCTCCCTGTGACCTCTCGTGGTCATGGTTCTTCCTGAAGGGACTCGCTCGTGACCAGCATCGATCTCACCGGCAAGGTCGCCGTCGTCACCGGCAGCGGCCGGGGCCTCGGTCTCGCCTACGCGCACGCCCTGGCCGCCCACGGTGCGTCCGTGGTCGTCAACGACGTGGACGAGGAGGTCGCCGAGCAGGCCGTGAAGTCCATCGCCGACGCCGGTGGCACCGCTGTCGCCGAGGTGGTCCCGGTCGGCACGGCCGAGGCGGCCGAGCGGCTGGTGGGCCGGGCCGTGGAGGAGTTCGGACGGCTCGACGTCCTCGTCACCAACGCGGGCATCCTGCGCGACAAGGTGCTGTGGAAGATGACCGACGACGACTTCGACGCGGTGATCACCACCCACCTCAAGGGCACCTTCACCTGCGCCCGCGCCGCCGCCGTCCGGATGCGCGAGCAGGGCGAGGGCGGCACGCTGATCCTGGTGGGCTCCCCGGCGGGCCAGCGCGGCAACTTCGGCCAGACGAACTACGCCGCCGCCAAGGCCGGCATCGCCGCCTTCGCCCGCACCTGGTCGATGGAACTGGGCCGCGCGAACATCACCGTGAACGCGATCGTGCCGGTCGCCGCCACCGCCATGACCGAGACGATCCCCGCCTTCGCCCCGTACATCGAGGCCATGAGGAACGGCGAACCGCTGCCGGACTTCCTGCGCAAGGGCGAGGGCTTCGGCACCCCCGAGGACTGCGCCGCGCTCGTGCCCTTCCTCGCCTCCGAGGCCGCCCGGGGCATCACCGGGCAGGCCATCGGCATCGGCGGCGACAAGGTGGCACTCTGGTCGCATCCGCAGGAGATCAGGGCGGCGTACGCCGACGGCGGCTGGACCCCCGCGAGCCTGGCCGACGCCTTCCCCACCTCGGTCGGTGCCGAGCTGCAGAGCGTCGGCATCCCGGCGCCCACGTTCCCGGAGGCCTGACCATGGCGACCCTCGATGTCGCGGAACTCGTCGCGATCGACGTCCACACCCACGCGGAGGTGTCCTCCAAGGGGCACTCCTCGCTCGACGACGACCTGCACGACGCGTCCTCGGCCTACTTCAAGGTGGAGGGCAAGCGGAAGCCGACCCTGGAGGAGACGGCCGCCTACTACCGTGAGCGGAGGATGGCTGCCGTGATCTTCACGGTGGACGCCGAGTCCGCGACCGGCACGGCCCCCGTCCCCAACGAGGAGGTCGCCGAGGCCGCCGCCGCCAATGCGGACGTCCTCATCCCCTTCGCCTCCATCGACCCCTTCCGGGGGAGGGCGGGCGTGCGGCAGGCCCGCCGTCTGGTCGAGGAGTACGGGGTGAAGGGCTTCAAGTTCCACCCCAGCATCCAGGGCTTCTTCCCCAACGACCGCTCGGTGGCCTACGACCTCTACGAGGTCATCGAGGAGACCGGCACCATCGCCCTCTTCCACACGGGCCAGACGGGCATCGGCGCGGGCGTGCCGGGCGGTGGCGGGATCCGCCTGAAGTACAGCAACCCGCTGCACGTGGACGACGTGGCCGCCGACTTCCCGCACCTCAAGATCATCCTGGCGCATCCGTCCTTCCCCTGGCAGGACGAGGCGCTGGCCGTCGCCACGCACAAGCCGGGCGTGCACATCGACCTGTCCGGCTGGTCGCCGAAGTACTTCCCGCCGCAGCTCGTCCAGTACGCCAACACGCTGCTGAAGGACAAGGTCCTCTTCGGCTCCGACTTCCCCGTCCTCACGCCCGACCGCTGGCTCGCCGACTTCGACAAGCTGACGATCAAGGACGAGGTGAAGCCGAAGATCCTCAAGGAGAACGCCGCCCGTCTGCTCAGGCTGACCACACCGTAAGGGGCGTCAGAGATGCGCAACGAGGGACTGGGGTCGTGGCCCGCACGCCGGGCCCGCAAGACCCCGCACCGCACCGCCCTGGTCCACGGTGATCAGTCGACGGACTACCGCACACTGTATGCACGCGTCACGCGCCTGGCCCACGCCCTGCGCGCCCGTGGTGTCCGCCGCGGCGACCGCATCGCCTACCTCGGCCCGAACCACCCCTCCTACCTGGAGACCCTGTTCGCGGCCGGCACGCTCGGCGCGGTCTTCGTTCCGCTCAACACCCGCCTCGCGGGACCCGAGATCGCCTACCAGCTCGCCGACTCCGGCGCCAAGGCCCTCGTCTACGGCCCCTCGCACGCGGGCCTGGTGGCGGGACTGCCGGGCAGCACGGACGTACGGACGTACGTCGAGGCCGGCGCCGAGTACGAGAACGCGCTGGCGTCGGCCGCCGACGAGCCGATCGACGAGCCCGTCGGCGCCGACGACACCTGCATCATCATGTACACCTCGGGCACGACGGGCCGGCCCAAGGGCGCCATGCTCACCCACGGCAACCTCACCTGGAACGCGATCAACGTCATCGTCGACACCGACCTGATCGCCGACGAGCGTGCCCTGGTCTCCGCGCCGCTGTTCCACACCGCGGGCCTGAACATGCTGACGCTCCCGGTGTTCCTCAAGGGCGGCACCTGTGTCCTGGTCGAGGCCTTCGACCCGGAGGCCACCCTCGACCTGGTCGAACGGCACCGGATCACCTTCATGTTCGGGGTGCCGACGATGTTCGACCAGGTGGCCAGGCATCCGCGCTGGGCGGACGCGGACCTCTCGTCACTGCGCATCCTGACCTGCGGCGGCTCCCCGGTCCCCACCCCGCTGATCGCCGCATACCAGGAACGCGGGCTCACCTTCCTGCAGGGCTACGGCATGACCGAGGCCTCACCCGGCACGCTGTTCCTGGACGCCGAGCACGCGATCAGCAAGGCGGGCTCGGCCGGAGTCCCCCATTTCTTCAGCGACGTGCGCGTCCTGCGCCCCGACCTCACCCCGGTCGACACCGGCGAGACCGGCGAGGTCCTCGTGCGCGGTCCGCACGTCATGCCCGGCTACTGGGGACTGCCCGAGGAGACCTCCGCCTCCTTCGCCGACGGCTGGTTCCGCAGCGGGGACGCGGCGAAGGTCGACGAGGACGGTTACGTGTACATCGTCGACCGCATCAAGGACATGATCATCTCCGGTGGGGAGAACATCTACCCCGCCGAGATCGAGGACCTCCTCCTCGGCCATCCCGACATCGTCGAGGCCGCCGTCATCGGCGTCCGGGACGACAAGTGGGGCGAGGTACCGCGCGCGGTGGTCGTACCCCGCGAGGGCGCCACCCTCGATCCCGACGAGGTGCTGGCCTCCCTGGCCGGACGGCTCGCGAAATACAAGATCCCCAAGTCGGTGGTGGTCGCGGACGGACTTCCCCGCACCGCCTCAGGCAAGCTCCTGAAAGCCCGGGTGCGCTCCCGGTTCGGCACCGACTCCTGAGTACGACTCCCAAGTGAGGAACGGCATATGAGCATCACCGTCAACGGCCTCGACGAGCTGAAGAAGCTGGCCGGCAGCGACCTGGGCACCAGCGAGTGGATCGAGGTCACCCAGGAGCGCGTCAACACGTTCGCCGACGCGACCGGCGACCACCAGTGGATCCACGTGGACCCGGAGAAGGCCGCGCAGGGCCCCTTCGGCGCCCCCATCGCCCACGGCTACCTGACGCTCTCCCTGTTCATCCCCCTCTTCACCGCACTTCTGGACGTCCAGGGCGTCACCACGAAGGTCAACTACGGCCTGAACAAGGTGCGTTTCCCCTCGCCGGTGAAGGTCGGCTCGCGCATCCGCCTGGCCGGCAGGCTGACCGAGGTCGAGGACGTGCCGGGCGGGGTGCAGATCACCGTCGACGGGACGATAGAGATCGAGGGCGCCGCCAAGCCGGCGGCGGTGCTGCAGAGCCTGTCGCGTTTCTACGCCTGAGGCTCTCCGCCGTCAGCGCAGCGGGAAGTTCCCGTCGCGGGGAACCGCGGGACCGCCGTGGCCGGTCGCGCGGTTCCCCGCGCCTCCTTCGGGGCGTCTCAGCGGACGACGTCGACGAAGACCGGGTTCGAGTAGAACCACGTGTCCGCCCACGGATCGCCGTCGCCCGGCTCGTGGGGGACCGGGCCGTGCGGGTCGATCGACGCGCCGAGGCATCCGGTGCCGTTGCGGTTGCCGTCGCTGCCGCGCAGGCGGACGTAGAAGGACTCGTCGCCGGCGGTCAGCGGGACGCGCAGCGTGTACGTCCCCCTCCGGCCGGACACGTCCTTCGTGTGGACGACCCTGGTGTCGGGGGCCTTCCAGGTGTCGCGGTCGGAGACCGGGCCGCGCACCGCGCCGCGGATCACGTCGACGTGCGCCAACCGGGGCAGGATTCCCCGCGGGTTGGGCCGGGAGGCGGTGGTCACCGTCACGTACAGCGTGATCCTCTCGCCCTTGCGGACCCGCAGCCGCCCGCCGAGGGTGACGCCCCGCCCGGCGTCGCGGTCCCGCTTCACCCGTACGTCGAGTCCGTCCAGCAGATGCCCGTGGTCGAGCCAGACGCGGCCCGCGCGCAGGCCCGCCATCACGGCGCGGTAGCCGTAGCGGGTGACGCCGACATGGGTCCGGCTGAACTGGCCCGGCCAGAAGTCGCTGCCCGGCTGCGGAGTGTCCGTGTCGACCGGGTCCGGCAGCCTGCCGGTGTCGTCGAAGGTCTGCCCCGCCGGCCAGTCGCCGTTCCTCCAGGTGTCGAAGACGGTCCGGTGGTTGTCGGAGTTGGTGGTGATCGTGAACAGCCGGCCCTCCGCCAGCATCGAGTCCCACAGGCCGCCGACGGTCGCCGTCGCCCAGTCGAAGCCGCCGTACGTGAGGAAGGCGTCCGCCGGGTAGCCCGACCAGGACTGCGCCGTCGGCCTGTTCTCGTACTCGCCGCGGACGGACGTGGGGCCGCGCAGGCCGGGGATCGCCGCGCCCTGGGCGCCGGGCGCGCCCTCCATGCCGATCATGATCTCGGGCGCCGCGTCGCGCCAGGCGCGCAGCTCGTGCGGGGAGTCGATGCCGAGGCGCAGCGGATGGTTCGCGAGGACGAGGACGTCGTCGACCTGGCCCGAACGGCGCTGCTCGGCCAGCCACTTGACGGCCTTGACCGCGTGGGCCTCGTTGCGGGCCGTGTCGGCCGCGCCGGCGGACCCCTCGGTGTACCCGAGCAGCTTGCCGTCGTAGGCGAGCTCGAACCGGGTGAGCAGGTCGACCTCGTGGGGGCCGGGCGCGGCGAACACCGTGCAGTGCTCCGCGGCCGGGATGTACCACTCCAGGCCCTGGAAGATCAGCAGGCGCGGGTTCTCCGCTCGGGCCTTCAGGATCTCCTGGTGCTCCAGCGCGGCGCCGTGGTGGGCGTGTCCCACGTTGGAGTGCTCGTTGAACACCATCCAGTCCAGGCCGAACCGGGCGGCGGCCCGGGCCTGCTGGGAGAATGTGTACTTGGCGTCGTGGCTGTAGACGGAGTGCACGTGGTGGTCGCCCACGAGGTAGGCGAGGTGGGGGTCCTCACCGCCCGTGCCGCCGCGCGGAGCGGCGGGCGCGGGCGTCGCGGCGGAACCGAGGGCGAACGCGGCGCCGAACATTCCCGCGCGGGACAGAAGCCGGCGACGGGAGACGCCCTGGGCGTCCAGGTGCGCGGGGGAGACGGACGGGTCGGCCCACTCGGGAAGCTGCTGCTCGGTCATGGTCGTGTACAGGTCCTCTGTGCGGGCGTCAGTGGTTCATGAAGGAGGTGACGGGCAGTGCCCGGGAGACGATCCGGACGTCGCCGAGGCGGCCGTGCAGGATCTGGTCGATCTGTCCGCCGTACTCGTATCCGCCGAGCAGCCACGGCAGTCCGACGGAGGCGATGCCGACGGCCCTCGCCCTCGGGTTGCGCACGACCGGGCAGCCCTCGACGTACAGCGTGGTGTGCGCGCCGTCGTTGACGACGGCGAGGTGCCACCAGGTCTCCAGCGGAGTCTCCTGCCCCCAGTTGGTGGCGATGCCCTCCTGGTTCAGCGGACGCGTCGCCCACTGCGGCTCGCGGTCGTCGGACAGGGACAGCGTGGCGAGCGGTTCGTCGGGATCGTCGTCCGTCCGGCCCGCGGCGCCGCCCGTGCCGCTCCGTCCGACCAGTCCCGACCAGGCGTGGTGCGCCGGATCCCAGTCGGCCGGGAGGCGGTAGAACGCCTCGATGGTGTAACCGTCCTCGAACGTCGCCGCGTTGAGCGGAGCGCCGTCGACCGTGCGCAGGTACGCGCCTTTCAGCGGGGACTTGAAGCCCCGGAACTCCAGGCTGCCGTGGCCGGGCTGGTCGGGGTGGTGGTCCGTCGACCAGCCCAGTGTGCCGCCGCCGACCGTGACGAGGGTGAGGTCGTTTCCGTTCCCCGTGCGGTCCCGGACGGTGCCGGAGACGGTCGTGCCGTCGTCGTGGCCGTCGAACCGCCAGTAGGCGACCGTGCCGGGCACGACGATCTTCGACGCCGGACGTGCGGGCCGGGCCGGCACCGGGTCGAAGCCGGAGAAGCGGTCGGCGAAGTCGACGCCGACCGAGAAGCGGTCGGCGTCGCCGGTGAGTTCGCTCTCCTGCCGCTCCAGCTCGTTGAGCCCCTTCGCGGCCCGGCCCAGGATCCACGGGGAGACGGTCTCCACGTCGATGACGTCTCGGTCGAGGTCGAAGCGGTACAGGCGGATCATCGCAGCGCCGCCGTAGTAGCGGTTCTGATAGTTCGTCAGATGCAGGTGGACGTCATGTCCCGCCGCGTTCACACGGGTTGTCCGGCCCGCGGGCCAGTAGTGCCCGTTGAGGGTGAGGAAGATCTGGTCGTGCTCCTCGATCAGCCGGTCCCACAGCCGCTCCCCGTACGCCGACAGGGAGTCGTCCCCGACGACCAGCTCGTGCGTCGTGAGGACGACCGGCGTCCCCGGATGCCGGGCGAGGACATCGGCGGCCCAGGCGTACCCCCGGTCCGACAGCCGCCAGTCCAGCGCCAGCACCATCCACCGGCGCCCGGCGGCCCGGAACAGATGAAAGGTGTTGTACCCGTCGGGGGAGGCCCCGCCGAAGGTGGACTTCCCCCGGAAGCGCCGTGGGCCGAACGCTTCCAGGTACGGGGTCGTGCCCCGCTGGTCGGTCGTCGACGCCTGCACGTCGTGGTTGCCCGCCAGGACGCTGTATCCGACCCCGTGCCGGTCGAGCAGCTCGAACGCCGCGCCGATCGCGGTGAATTCGGACTCCGCGCCGTTCTGCGTCAGGTCGCCGAGGTGGGACAGGAAGACGATGTTCTCCTCCCGGCCGTGCTCCAGCAGAAAGCGCAGCGACGCCTCGACCGGCGCCCCGTCGATGCTCGGACCGTCGAAGAGGTACTGGGTGTCGGGCATCACGGCCAGCGTGAAGCGGCGGCTGTCGGTGTCGGGGCGCCAGGCGGACGGCGTCGCCTCGGCGTCGGCGGCCGGCAGCGCGGCCGAGGCCGTCGCCGCCGCGCCCAGCAGCGCGGCGGCCCGCAGGAAACCGCGGCGTCCGGCGCCGGCCCGCGCGGCCTCGTCCGGTTCGTGGGCATGCGAAGTACACACATGTGCTCCGTCGGGAAGCGGGGGAAGGTCCTTGGGGAGTGAAGGGAACAGGGCGAGGGGTTACAGGGTGCGCAGCGTCCAGATCCAGCGGTGGACGCCGGGCGCGACGAGGTAGGAGGGGAAGGTGTCGGGTCCGCACGAGGCCGTACCGAGGCCCCGGTGGGCGGCGTCCAGGTGCACCACGCAGCCCGCGCGCGGCACCAGTTCGTCGTGATGGGCGGCGGCGGCCAGATCCTCGGCGCGGTACCGCGTCACGCAGACCTGCCGAGGCTCGTCCGGGGTGACCACGAGTCCCGGGGTGTCCGGCCCGGAGAGCGTGAAGCGCCGCACGCCGTGCCGGCCGCCGCTCTCCTGGGGCCGCAGGTAGGGGGTGAACAACTCGTCCACGGGGAGGGAGTGATGGCCCACCGGCGCGCCCCCGCTCCGGTCCGGGTAGGACTCCCAGGGGCCCTGCCCGAACCACTCCAGCCGGTCGAGCCCGGCGACCGTCTCGAAGACCGACCCGACCCGGGCCACATCCTCGAACTCCGGCGGAAGTTCCGCCAGTTCGTCCACCCGGACGCCGCCCTCGACGGGCGTGAGGACCTGCCGGTGCCGGACCACGCCGGTCGTGCCCGCGTACGTTGCGAGAACGGTCACCGTGCCGCCGTCGCGCCGCACCGACACCACCGTGCGCACGAGCGCGTCCAGCCCCCACGCCCGCCAGCGCGACGCCGTTCCGCCCAGCTCGTCGTTGTCGGTGGGCGCCCGCCACAGCGACAGCGTGGGGCCGGCGGTCAGCAGCGGATGGACGAGCAGCCCGTCGGCGTCGGCTTCGACGCTGCCGGAGACCATCAGGTCCTCGACCACGACGGCCGCCCGCAGCCGCACCTGCGGCGCGCACACCTCCGTGCCCCGCGGCGCCCACGCCAGGTCCTCGGCGGTCGTCACGCGCAGGGTCAGCCACGCCTCGCCGCCGTCGTCCGGCAACGCCATCGGCAGCGGCACCACGGCCGACTCGCCCGGCCGCAGCACGGGGAGTCCGGCCGGAGCCGTCAGCGTACGGCCGTCCGCCAGCGCCACTTCCCACTCGCCCGCGAGCCACTCCAGGCCCCGGAAGTGCTGGTGGTTGGAGACGACCAGCCCCTCGTGCCGGAACAGCTCCAGCCGTACCGGCGCGGCGATCTCCCGGTGCTCGTACATGACGGGCTTCGGAGTGCGGTCGGGGAAGACGACGCCGTCCGCGATGAACGCGCCGTCGTGGTCCTTCTCGCCGAAGTCGCCGCCGTACGCCCAGCGGTGACCCGGGGCGGTGACACCGTTGTCGTAGAGCCCTGCGCCCCCACGCCCGACCGGTCTTCCGTCGTTCACGGACTGAAGGATTCCGTGGTCCCAGAACTCCCAGATGAACCCGCCCTGAAGACCCGGGGTGGCCTCGATGGCGGCCCAGTGGTCGGCCAGCGTGCCGTTGCTGTTGCCCATCGCGTGCGAGTACTCGCACTGGATGAGCGGCTTGGTCTGCTCCCCGGACAGCGCGTGCGCCACGCAGTCCTCCAGCGGCGCGTACATCGGGCAGGCGATGTCGGAGGCGACGTCCGGATCCGCCCAGCCGCGCTTGGCGGCCCCCTCGTACTGCAGGGGCCGGGTCGGATCGTGCCGGCGCAGCCAGCCCGCGGCCGCGTCGTGGTTCGCGCCGTAGTCCGACTCGTTGCCCAGCGACCAGATGATCACCGACGGGTGGTTCTTGTCCCGCAGGACCATCCGCGACACCCGGTCCACGAAGGCGTTCAGGTAGCGCGGGTCGTCGGCGATCTCATGGGCGTGGTCGTGGGACTCGATGTCCGCCTCGTCGACCACGTAGAAGCCGAGTTCGTCCGCGAGATCCAGCAGACCGGGGTCGTTGGGATAGTGCGCGGTGCGGATCGCGTTGAAGCCGAAACGCTTCAGCAGGACCAGGTCCGCGCGCATGTCCTCGTACGACACCGTGCGCCCCGTCAGCGGGTGGAAGTCGTGCCGGTTCACGCCCCGGACGAGGATCCGCTCGCCGTTGACCAGCAGGTCCCGGCCGGCCACCTCGACGTCCCGGAAGCCGACCCGGTGCCGGGAGGTGTCGGCCACACTGCCGTCGGCGCGGTGCAGCCGCACCGTCAGGCCGTACAGCTCGGGTGTCTCGGCGGTCCAGGCGCGCACCTCGGGCACACGCGTGTGCAGCCGCGCCTCGCCGAGGAAGGCGGAGACCCGCTCGTCCTCGGCGTTGCGCCGGTCGAACTCCGTGTCCCGCGTGAGCTCCAGCCCGTCCAGCTCCCCGCTGACGTGCCAGCCCTCGGGCAGCGCCCCGCCCGCGTCCCGCACCCGGCAGTCGACCCGCAGGTCCCCGTCCCGCGACGCGCGGACGGTCACGTCGGCCAGGTGCAGCGGGTCGGTCGCGTAGAGGAGCACCGAGCGGGTGATCCCGCCGTGCCACCACTGGTCCTGGTCCTCGATGTGCGAGGCGTCCGACCACTTGACGACGGTCAGCCGGACGACCGACCGCCCACCGGGGCGCACGACGTCCGACAGATCGAACTCGGCGGCGAGATGCGAGTCCTTGGACACGCCGACGGGCCGCCCGTCCACGTGCACCAGCAGCACGCTCTCGGCAGCCCCGACCTGCAGCACGATCCGGCGCCCGGCCCACTCGGCGGGGACGTCGACCTCGCGCTCGTAGACACCTGTCGGGTTGTGGTCGGCGGGCGACAGCGGGGGGTGTTCCGTATACGGCATACGGATGTTCAGATACTGCGGAAGGTCGACCGTGGACCGCAGGGGGTCGTCGGTGTCCTGCATGGTCCATACGCCCGGCACGACCGCCGTCGACCACGCACCGCCGACCGGCGCGTCCGGAGCGGACAGCAACTGGAAGCGCCAGTCACCGTCCAGGGAGTGGGCTCCGGCGCGCCGGTCGACGGCGTTCATGGGCAGCCGTCCCCAGGAGGTCACCTCGGGCGCCCTCCAGGGGCGCAGCGCCAGCAGGGGGTCCGTCACTTGATGGCTCCCTTGGCGAGGTCCCCGATGATCTGGCGGGCGCCGACCGCGAACACGATCAGCAGGGGGAGGAGTGCGAGCAGTGCGCCGGTCATGACCATTCCGTAGTCCGTCGTTCCGTGGGTTCCGTTGAGCTGGGACAGCGCGACCTGGAGGGTGACGTTGTCCGGGTCGGTGAGGGCGATCAGGGGCCAGGCGTAGTCGTTCCACTGGCCCATGAAGGTGAAGATGCCGAGGAAGGCCAGGCCGGGGCGGACCACCGGCAGGGCCACGTGCCAGTACTGGCGCAGGAAGCCGGCGCCGTCGATGCGGGAGGCGTCGAGGAGTTCGTCGTGGACGGCGCCCTTCATGTACTGGCGCATCCAGAAGATGCCGAACGCGTTGGCGGCCGCCGGCACGATCAGCGAGGTCATCGAGCCGATCCAGCCGAGCTTCGCCATGATCACGAACTGCGGGATCGCCGCGAGCTGCGCGGGCACCATGAAGACGGCCATGAGCAGCGCGAACAGCAAGCGCTTACCGGGGAAGGTGAACTTCGCGAAGACGAACGCGGCCAGCGAGTCGAAGAACAGCACCAGGACGGTCACCGAGCCCGCCACGAGGAGCGAGTTGGCCATCGAGCCGAAGAAGTCGACGCTGTCGAGGAGATGGCGGACGTTGTCCGCGAAGTGCGTGCCCGGCAGCAGCTTCGGCGGGTAGGAGAAGATCTCGCTCGACGTGTGCGTCGACATGATCACGGCCCAGTAGAACGGGAAGGCCGAGAGCAGCACTCCGGCGATCAGCGTCGCGTGCAGGGCGGCGCCCCGGCGACGGGAACCCTTGATGGATGCCATGGGGTGGGCCTCCTAGTCTTCGCCCCGGCGCTGCACCAGGCGCCAGTTGACGATCGAGAAGAGGACGACGACGAGGAAGATGCCCCACGCCACGGCGGCGCCGTAGCCGAAGTCGTTGTTGTCGAAGGTCTGCTGGAAGAAGTAGAGGACCATCGTCCGGCCGGCGTGGTCGGGTCCGCCGGAGAACGTCGAGTCGTTGGAGGTGTTCTGCAGCAGGACCTGAGGTTCGGAGAAGCTCTGCAGACCGGTGACGGTGGAGATCACGAGCACGAACAGCAGCACCGGCCGCATCAGCGGCAGCGTCACCCGGAAGAACGTCTGCACCGGACCGGCGCCGTCC
Source organism: Streptomyces sp. NPDC001381 (assembly GCF_042895685.1). Taxonomy (NCBI): domain Bacteria; kingdom Bacillati; phylum Actinomycetota; class Actinomycetes; order Kitasatosporales; family Streptomycetaceae; genus Streptomyces; species Streptomyces sp. NPDC001381. Next base: position 227,634 of record NZ_JBIAWO010000002.1, read on the forward strand.
ATACGGGCCGCTTCGTACAGTTCACCGGGGATCGTCTGCAGTCCGGCGAGGAAGATGATCGCGTTGTACCCCGTCCACTGCCAGGTCATCAGCGTGGCGACGGCGACCTTGATGCCCCAGGGCGTGTTCAGCCAGGCCACCTGGTCCAGTCCGACGGCCCGCAACAGGGCGTTCACCAGGCCGAAGTTGGTGGAGAACACCGAGCCGAAGACGATCGCGATCGCCACCACCGAGGTCACGTTCGGCAGGAAGTACGCGAACCGGTAGGCGTTCTTGAACCGCACGGCCGAGTTGAGCAGGACGGCCGTCACCATCGCCAGGAAGATCATGGGGAAGGTGGCCAGCGCCCAGATGACGACCGTGTTCCCGATCGAGCTCCAGAAGTCGCCGTCGCTCAGCAGGTAGGTGTACTGCGACAGGCCGGCCCACTCCATCGGGCCGAGCCCGTCCCAGCGGTGGAAGGACAGATACAGCGAGAAGCCGACCGGGACCAGACCGAAGCAGAGGAACAGCAGATAGAACGGCGAGATGGCCGCGTACAGGTGCCAGTGTCCGCGGAACCCCCGGCGGGGCCGGGGGGCCGAGGTCTGCTCCACGGTGACGGCGGGCTTCTCCAGCGCGGTGGCCATCAGTGGCTCACCCCCAGGTGGTCGGCGATCCGCCGGCACTTGTTCATGGCGTCCTTCCAGGCCTGGTCGGGGTTCTTGCCGAGGACGCCGACGTTCTTGATCTCGTCCTTGACGGGCTGGCCGAGCGCCACGTCGTACGGGCTGTTGTAGGCGACGGCGATCTTCTGCGCCGCGGGCCCGAAGACGTCCATGGTGACCTGGCCGCCGAAGAAGTCGTCGGGCTCGCGCAGTTGCCTCAGTCCGTACGAGGCGGGAGTGGACGGGAAGAGGCCCGCGTCGACGAACCCCTGGGCCTGGTTGGCCGCGTCCAGCATCCAGGTGATGATCTCGAAGGCCTGCTCGGGCTCCCGGCAGGCCTTGGTGATCGCCAGGAACGAACCGCCGTTGTTGGAGGGCCGGACCGGCATGTCGGCCACCCGCCACCGGCCCTTCGTCCTCGGCACGCCGTTCTTGAGGTCGTTGGTCGCCCAGGAGGCGCCGAGCTGACTGGGCAGCTTGCCGTCCTGGACGGCCGACAGCTGGTCGGGGGTGCCGTTGACCAGGTCCGAGACGATCCCGCGCCGCTTGGCCTCCACGGCGAGCGCCCAGGCGGCGCGCACATGCTCCTGGTCGCCGATGAAGTGGCGGTCCTTGTCGACGTACCGCTCGCCGCCCTGCTGCACCGCGTTCTCGAACACGGAGTTGACGTCGGTGAGCAGGTACGTGCCCGGGATCCGCCGCTTGAGCCGCTCGCCCGCCGCGAAGAACTTCTCCCAGGTGTCGAGCTCCTTCGACACGTCCCGCGGCTCGTACGGCAGCCCGGCCCTGCGGAAGACGTCGTACTGGTAGAGGTGGGCGACCGGGCCGCAGTCGATCGGGAAGCCGATCATCGTGCCGTCGTCGGCGATGCCCTGGTCCCACTTCCAGGCCAGGTACCGGCTCCGGTACTTCTCCGCGCCGAGCGTGCGCAGGTCCACGAACTGGCCCGCGTTGGGCAGATAGGACGCCATGTCCTCGCCCTTGAGTCCGGCGATGTCGGGGATGTGGGCGCGGCCGGCCATCGTGGTGATCAGCTTGGAGCGGTAGTAGCCGCCGATCTTGACGGCCTCCAGGTCGACCGCGCCGCCGTAGCGGGCCTTGGCCCTGGCGACGACGGTGTCGCCCAGGCCGCCGTCCCAGTACCACAGGACCATGTTCCGGCCGGTCGAACCGGTCGGTACGGCACAGCCGGACGCCAGGCCGCCGAGCGCCGTGGCGGCCGTACCGGCCAGACCGGCGCGCAGCAGGCCTCTACGTGAGAGCCGCAACGCTCCCACCGCCTTTCGGATCTGTTCGCGTTCTTCACAGACGGGATGCACCACCAGGGCACGCTTCGGGGGAAGGGCCGGCGCCGGTCAGGGCAGCCGGGCGGGCGGGGTGACCGGGGCGTACCGCACGGGCGGGCCGACGTCCGCCGGGATGCGGCCGGCGAGGAAGCCGTACGCCCGCCTCACCTCGGGGTCGGTCACCGACCGCCACCACCGGTCGACGCCGTACCAGCCGGGCGCGGCCAGCGCCCCGCCGTGATGGCGTACGGACAAGCCGGCGGCCAGGACGGCGAAGCGCAGCCGTTCCTCCAGCGGCCAGCCGCCGAGCGAGGCGGCGACGAAGCTCGCGCCGAACACGTCGCCGGCGCCCGTCGCGTCCAGGACATCGATGTCGAGCGCCGGGACCTCCGCGTACTCGCCGGTCGTCTGGTCGACCGCGACGGCGCCGTCGCCGCCCCGGGTGACGACCGCCACCGGCACCAGCTCGGCGAGCGTGCCGAGCGCCGCGAGCGCGCTGTCGGTGCGGGTGTAGGCCATCGCCTCGGTCTCGTTGGGGAGGAAGGCGTGGCACAGGGCGAGCTGTTCGAGGAGGTCGGGGGACCACTGCCGGGTGGGGTCCCAGCCGACGTCGGCGTAGATCCGGGTGCCGTTCGCCGCCGCCTTCGCGAGCCACGCCCGCGGCTCGGCCTCGATGTGCACCAGGGCGGTGCGCGCCGCGGGCGGGTCGCCCATCAGCACGTCCTGCGAGTACGGCGGCTCCTGGCCGTGGGTGACGAGGGCCCGGTCGTGCGAGCGGGTCCCCCCGTGCGCGGGCGGCCGGGAGCCGGGGAGGGCGAGGGCGACGGTGACCGGGGTGGGCCAGCCCTCGGTGACCCGGGAGAGCGACAGGTCCACACCCTCCTGGCCGGCGAGGACGTCGTGGCAGTGCGCGCCGTAGAAGTCGTCGCCGAAGACCGTGGCCAGGGAGGTTCTGAGGCCGAAGCGGGAGGCGGCCACCGCGAGGTTGGCGATGCCGCCGGGGCCGCAGCCCATGCCGTCGGTCCAGATCTCCTCGCCCGGCGTGGGCGGTCCGCCCAGTCCGGTGAGGACGAGGTCGTAGAAGAGCAGCCCGGTCAGCAGCACATCGGGCCGGTCGTCGTCCACGGAGGCGTCCTCTCGTCGGGGGAGCTCGCGCCCGTCACGGGAGCTCGTCAGAACTCTTCAACTCGTGACCGGAATCGTGCGACGCCCGCCGCCACTGGTCAATACCTGAGCAGAACTGAGCATGGAAATGATTGAAGCTGACGAGTAGTGTTCATGGTGTGCTGGCAGAACGACGACATCAACTCATCCTGCGGGCCCTGCGCTCCGGCGGCCCCGCGGCCGTGACCGATCTCTCCGAGCAACTGGGCGTGAGTCCCGCCACGATCCGGCGTGACCTGGTCAAACTCGAGGAGGACGGCCTGCTCACCCGGGTCCACGGCGGGGCCGTGGTCGAGGAGGGCGACCAGCCCTTCGCCGAGGTCGCCGAGGTGCGCGTGCCGGAGAAGGACGCCATCGCCGCGCACGCGGCGGCGCTGATCGAGGACGGCCAGTCGGTCCTGCTCGACATCGGCACCACCGCCTACCGCCTGGCCCGGCAGCTGCACGGCCGCCGCCTCACCGTGATCACCAGCAACCTGGTGGTCTACGAGGAGCTCGCCGACGACGAGGGCATCGAACTGGTGCTGCTCGGGGGGATGCTGCGTCGCGAGTACCGCTCCCTGGTCGGCTTCCTCACCGAGGACAACCTGCGCCAGCTGCACGCGGACTGGCTCTTCCTCGGCACCAGTGGAGTGCGCCAGGGCGGGCAGGTGATGGACACGACGGTCGTCGAGGTGCCGGTGAAGCGGGCCATGATCAAGGCGGGCGACAAGGTGGTCCTGCTGGCCGACGCGGCGAAGTTCCCGGGTACGGGCATGGCGAAGGTCTGCGGTCCCGAGGACCTGGACGTGGTGGTGACGAACGCGCCGGTCGACCTGGCGACCCGTGCCTCCCTGGAGGAGGCGGGCGTCGAGGTGATCGTGGCAGGAAAGGTGCAGACGTGAAGCTGACGATTCTGGGCGGCGGCGGGTTCCGGGTGCCGCTCGTGTACGGGGCGCTCCTCGGGGACCGTGCGGAGGGACGGGTCACCGAAGTCGTTCTGCACGATCTGGACGACAGCCGACTGTATGCAGTCGCCCGTGTACTGGCGGAACAGGCCGCGGGTGTCCCCGACGCCCCCACCGTGACGGCCACGACCGACCTGGACGACGCCCTGCGCGGCGCCGACTTCATCTTCTCCGCGATCCGCGTCGGCGGACTGCAGGGCCGGGCCGACGACGAGCGGATCGCCCTCGCGCAGGGCGTCCTCGGCCAGGAGACGGTCGGTGCGGGCGGCATCGCGTACGGGCTGCGGACCGTCCCCGTCGCCGTCGACATCGCCCGGCGCGTCGCCCGCCTCGCCCCCGACGCCTGGCTCATCAACTTCACCAACCCGGCCGGCCTGGTCACCGAGGCCATGTCCCGCCACCTCGGCGACCGCGTCATCGGGATCTGCGACTCACCGGTCGGCCTCGGCCGCCGTATCGCCCGGGTGCTCGGCGCGGACCCGAAGCAGGCGTGGATCGACTACGTCGGCCTCAACCACCTCGGCTGGGTCCGCGGTCTGCGGGTCGCCGGCCGCGACGAGCTGCCGAGGCTGCTCGCCGATCCCGACCTGCTCGGCTCCTTCGAGGAGGGCAAGCTGTTCGGCGTCGACTGGCTGCGGTCGCTCGGCGCGATCCCGAACGAGTACCTGCACTACTACTACTTCAACCGCGAGGCCGTCCGCGCCTACCAGCAGGCCGAGAAGACCCGCGGCGCCTTCCTGCGCGACCAGCAGGCCCACTTCTACGAGGAGATGCGCGACCCCGGAGCGGCGGCCCTGTCCGCCTGGGACCGCACCCGCGCCGAGCGCGAGGCCACCTACATGTCGGAGAACCGGGAGACGGCGGGCGCCGGCGAGCGCGACGCCGACGACCTCTCCGGCGGCTACGAGAAGGTGGCCCTCGCCCTGATGCGGGCCATCGCCCGCGACGAGCGCACCACCCTGATCCTCAACGTGCGCAACCAGGGCACCCTGTCGGTGCTCGACGCGGACGCCGTCATCGAGGTGCCGTGCCTCGTCGACGCCAACGGCGCCCACCCGGTCGCGGTCGACCCGCTGCCCGGCCACGCCACCGGGCTGGTGTGCGCGGTCAAGGCGGTCGAGCGGGAGGTGCTGGCCGCCGCCGAGTCCGGCTCCCGGGCGACGGCGGTGAAGGCGTTCGCGCTGCATCCGCTGGTCGACTCCGTGAACGTCGCCCGCAAGCTCGTCGAGGGCTACGCCGAGGTTCATCCCGGGCTCGCGTACCTTAGGCGCTGACATCTGAGAGAAAGCGCTTTCCGAGCCCGTCGGCTCTCCCCGCCCGGTTCCCTCTTCCCGGTTTCCTGGAGACAACCCATGCACGACGAACGCCGCCGCATCGAGGAGCGCGTCGAGCGCGTCCACAACCAGCGCATCAAGCCCGCGATCTACGCGGCCACCGTTCCCTTCGAGGTCGAGGCCTGGCAGGCGCCGGGGGAGCCGGTTCCGTTCGAGGAGGCCGCGGCCGCCGCCTACGCGCCCTTCGCGATGGACACTCCGTGGGGTCCGCCGTGGGGGACCACGTGGTTCCGGATGCGCGGCCAGGTGCCCGCGGCGTGGGCGGGCCGGCGCGTCGAGGCCGTCATCGACCTCGGGTTCGTCGGCGACTGGCCCGGCAACCAGGCCGAGGCGCTGGTGCACCTGCCCGACGGGACCCCGCTGAAGGCGGTCAACCCGCTCAACCAGTACGTGCCGATCGGCAACCCGGCGGCCGGCGGCGAGCGGATCGACTACCTGGTCGAGGCGGCCTCCAACCCCGACATCCTGGCGAACGACTTCGCCGCGCCGACGCTGCTCGGCGATGTACTGACGGCAGGCGACCGTCCACTGTATACATTCCGCCGCGCCGACCTCGCGGTCCTCGACGAGCAGGTCTGGCACCTCGACCTGGACCTCCAGGTGCTGCGCGGGCTCATGGTGCACCTCGGCGAGCACGAACCGCGCCGCCACGAGATCATGCACACCCTGGACCGGGCCATGGACACCCTGGACCTGGACGACATCTCCGGCAGCGCGGCGGCCGTCCGCGAGGTGCTCGCCCCCGCCCTGGCCCGGCCCGCGCACGCCAGCGCCCACACCGTCTCCGGCGTCGGCCACGCGCACATCGACTCCGCCTGGCTGTGGCCGATCCGCGAGACCAAGCGCAAGACCTCCCGCACCTTCTCCAACGTCACGTCCCTGGCCGACGAGTACGAGGACTTCGTCTTCGCCTGTTCGCAGGCCCAGCAGTACGAGTGGGTGCGTGACCACTACCCGCACGTGTGGGCCCGGATCCAGGAGTCGGTGAAGAAGGGCCAGTGGGTGCCGGTCGGCGGCATGTGGGTGGAGGCCGACGGCAACCTGCCCGGCGGCGAGGCGATCGCCCGCCAGCTCATCCACGGCAAGCGGTTCTTCATCGAGCACTTCGGCGTCGAGACCAAGGGCGTCTGGCTGCCCGACTCCTTCGGCTACACCGCCGCCTACCCGCAGCTGGCGAAGCTCGCCGGCAACGACTGGTTCCTCACCCAGAAGATCTCCTGGAACCAGACGAACAAGTTCCCCCACCACACCTTCTGGTGGGAGGGCATCGACGGCACCCGCATCTTCACCCACTTCCCGCCGATCGACACCTACAACGCCCGCTTCAGCGGCGAGGAGATGGACCGCGCGGTGCGCAACTACGCGGAGAAGGGCGCCGGCACCCGCTCCCTCGCGCCGTTCGGCTGGGGCGACGGCGGTGGCGGTCCCACCCGCGAGATCATGGAACGGGCGCGCCGGCTCGCCGACCTGGAGGGCTCGCCCAAGGTCGTCATCGAGCACCCCGACCAGTTCTTCGCCAAGGCCCGCGAGGAGTACCCGGACGCCCCGGTGTGGGTCGGCGAGCTCTACCTGGAGCTGCACCGCGCCACCTACACCTCGCAGGCCCGCACCAAGCAGGGCAACCGGCGCAGTGAACACCGCCTGCGCGAGGCCGAGTTGTGGGCGACGACGGCCGCCCTGCACGCGCCGGGCTACGCCTACCCGTACGAGAAGCTGGACCGGCTGTGGAAGACGGTGCTGCTGCACCAGTTCCACGACATCCTGCCGGGCTCGTCGATCGCCTGGGTCCACCGGGAGGCGGAGGCCGAGTACGCGCGCGTGGCCGGGGAACTGGAGGCGCTGACGGCCGAGGCGGTCGCCGCGCTCGGCGCGGGCGGCGCGGGCGGGACCCGGGTGTTCAACACGAGCCCGTACGACCGGGCAGAGGTGATCCGCACCTCCGCGGGCGCGCCGGCGTACGTGGAGGTGCCTGCCGGCGGCAGCGCGCCCCTGGCCGCCGCCGGGTCGCCGCGGCCGGTCACGGTGTCCGGCCGGGTCCTCGACAACGGGCTGGTCCGGGTGGAGGTGGCGGAAGACGGGACACTGTCCTCTGTATACGATCTGCGGGCGAACCGGGAGGTCCTCGCCGGCCGGGGCAACCTGCTCCGTCTGCACACCGACCTGCCCAACTACTGGGACGCCTGGGACATCGACAAGCACTACAAGAACCGTTTCACCGACCTGCTCGACCCGGACTCGGTCACCGTCGTCGAGGACGACCCGCTGCTCGGCGCGATCCGGGTCACCCGCTCCTTCGGGAAGGGCTCGACCCTCACGCAGACCGTCACCGTCCGGGCCGGCAGCCCCCGCATCGACATCGAGACCGACATCGACTGGCACGAGGCCGAGAAGATCCTCAAGGCGGCCTTCCCCGTCGACATCCGGGCCGCGCACTCCTCCGCCGAGATCCAGTTCGGCCATGTCCAGCGGCCCACGCACACCAACACCACCTGGGAGTCGGCCCGCTTCGAGGTCTCCGGCCACCGCTGGGTGCACATCGGCGAACCGGGCTACGGGGTCGCGGTCCTCAACGACTCGACGTACGGCCACGACGTCTCCCGCACGGTCCGCGAGGACGGCGGTACGACGACCACCGTCGCCCTCAGCCTGGTGCGCGCCCCGCGCGTCCCGGACCCCGAGGCCGACCAGGGCCGGCACCGGTTCACCTACTCCCTGCTGCCGGGCGCCACGATCGGGGACGCGGTCGCCGAGGGCTACGCCCTCAACCTGCCGCTGCGCGTGGCGGAGTCGGCGGGCGCGGCCGAGCCGGTCGTGACCGTGGAGGGCGAGGGCGTGACCGTCGAGGCGGTCAAGCTCGCCGACGACCGGTCGGGCGACGTCGTGGTGCGGCTGTACGAGTCCCGCGGCGGCCGGGCCCGGGGCGTGCTGCGCACCGGCTTCCCGCTGGCCGGCGCCCAGGTCACCGACCTGCTGGAGCGGCCGTGGGAGGAGGACAGGGCGGCGGCCGTGACCCGTGACGGCGCGGTCGAGGTGACGCTGCGCCCCTTCCAGGTCCTGACGCTCCGGCTGCGGCGCGGCCAGTAGAGCCGCGGGGCGGCGGGGCCACGGGGTCGCAGCGCCCCGGGCCCCGGGCCCCGAGGCACCCAGGCACCCAGGCACCCAGGCACCCAGGCTCGCAGGCCCGCGGACCGCAGGGGACCTGTGGGGCCGGGCAGAGCCGGTAGGGCCCGAGACGCCCGGTGGACCGCGGAGGCCGACCCTGGTGGCCCGGAGTTTGGGAGGGCTCGGCCTCGGCGTTCGCAAGATCCGACCACAGGGTCCGCCGGGCTCGACCCGGGCTCGACCCAGGCTCGCCGGGCTCGACCCGGGCTCGCCGGGCCCGGCTTCCGGGTCCGCGGGGCACGATCCCGAAGGGCGGGGCAGGACCGCCCTGTCCCGCCCGCCCCAGTGAAGTCAGCCGACCAGTCGAGGAGTTCAGCCGTGCCCATGCAACCCTGGTTCACCGACGCCAAGTTGGGGATCTTCGTCCACTGGGGGATCTACGCCGTCGACGGCGTCCAGGAGTCCTGGTCCTTCTACGACGACATCGTGCCGCACGAGCGCTACATGTCCCAGCTCGACCGGTTCACCGGCGCCCGGTACGACCCGCGCGCCTGGGCCGACCTGTTCGCCCGCGCGGGCGCCCGATACGCCGTACTGACGACCCGTCACCACGACGGTGTGGCCCTGTGGGACACCGCGTACGGCGATCTCCACCTCGGCCGGGACTACCTCACGGGATACGCCGACGCCCTGCGCGAGAAGGGCCTCAAGGTCGGCTTCTACTACTCCCACTCCGACTGGAACCACCCCGACTACGCCAGCACGCGCAAGCCGGGGCGTCCGCCGGAGATGGAGGACAACCGCTACTCCGAGTGCCCGGCAGAGGAAGAGGACCTTCAGGCCTGGGAACGGTTCCTCGCCTACCGGGACGGCCAGATCCGGGAACTGGCCTCCCGGCACCGGCCCGATCTGATGTGGTTCGACGGCGAGTGGGACCGCAGCGAGGAGCAGTGGCGCATCCCCGAACTCGCCGCGCTCATCCGCTCGTACACGCCCGACGTCGTCTTCAACGCCCGCATGCTGAGTGAGGGTGACTACGCCACCCCGGAGCAGGGCGCCCCGATCGTGCCGCCGGACGGCCCCTGGGAGCTGTGTCTGACGATCAACGACTCATGGGGGTACCAGCACCACGACCACAACCACAAGTCACCGGCCCAGCTGATCCGTTACTTCACCGAGACCATCGGCGGGGGCGGCAACCTGCTGCTCGATGTCGGCCCGATGGAGGACGGCACCATCCCGCAGCCGCAGGTCGAACGCCTCGAAGGGCTGGGGGAGTGGATCCGCAGGCATGCGGACGCCGTCTACGGGACGGTGCGCGGGCTGCCGGCCGGGCACCACCACGGCCCGAGCACCCTCTCCGCCGACGGCCGCACCCTCTACCTCACGCTGTTCGACATCCCGCGCGCGGAGATCGGCGTACGGGGGCTGGCGACGCCGGTCCGCAGGGTCACCGTCCTGGGCACCGGTGCCGAACTCGGTCACCGGGTCGTGGGCGGGCTGCACGAGGCGGTGGGCGTGTTGTGGATCGACCCGCCGGCCGTCTCCGACCTCGACCCGTACGCCACGGTGCTCGCCGTGGAACTGGACGGTGAACTGGAGCTCTACCGGGGTTCGGGCCGTTTCTGAGACCCCCCGACAACCCGGGCCGTTTCTGAGACCCCCCGACAACCCGGGCCGTTTCCGAGACCCCCGACAACCCGGGCCGTTTCCGAGATCCCCCGACGGCCCGGGCCGTTTCCGTGGCCTCCGACGAACCTCGCCGGGTGCCACGCCCAGCCCACCCACAAGGAGTCACAGAAACCTTCAAGAAAGGAGTAAGAGGCCAGGTCAGAGGCGGAGTACGGGATTTCGTGGCCCCTGCGCGTCGTCCGCGCGACACCTGGAGTTCGCCCGGGGCGCCTGGGATGCGGGCGCACGAGCAAGAGAGAGGTGTCACGGTGAACAATCCGCGCATGACCGCGATAGGCAAGGGGCTGAAGCGGCGAGGAAGGCTGATGAGGGAGGCGGTGAGCCCGCCGCGGCGCACCCTGAACGCCGTGCCCTCACCGCGCAGCGAGCCTCCGTCCGCCGCGGCCTCGTACACCGCGCCGCCGACACCCCGCCTGGTGGAGTCCCCGGTGTTCGTGCTCTCCTCGGTACGCTCCGGGTCGACGCTGCTCAGGGTCGTCCTCAACAGCCACAGCCGGATCCGCGCCCCGCACGAGATGCATCTGCGCACCCTCCACGTGCGGCTCAGCCGTGACTTCACCGCCGAGGCCATGCAGGCGCTCGCACTCGACCGCACCGAGCTGGAGCACATGCTCTGGGACCGGGTGCTGCACCTGGAGCTCGTCCGCAGCGGCAAGGACGTCATCGTCGACAAGACGCCCCCGAACACCCTCATCTGGCGCCGGTTGCAGCGGTGTTGGCCGGGCGCCCGGTACGTCCTGCTGCTGCGCCACCCCGCCGCGGTGGTCGCCTCCCTCACCAGCCGCCGCAAGGATCCCGACCACGAGGCCGTCCGTGCCGAGGTGCTCGGCTACGCGGAGAAGCTGGAGGAGGCGCGGCAGAATCTCGTTCACGCGCACGTCGTCCGCTACGAGGAGCTCACCGCCGAGCCGGAGCGCGTGGTCCGCGGGCTGTGCGCGTACCTCGGGGTGCCGTGGGAGCCCGCCATGCTGGAGTACGGCCGGGGCGAGCACGGCACCTTCCGGCCGAAGCTGGGAGACTGGTCCAGCACCATCAGGTCGGGGCGTATCCAGCGCGCCCGCACCGCCGACCTCTCCCTCTCGCTTCCGCCGCGCCTCGACGAGATCGCCCGCGCCTGGGGTTATCCCACGGAGTGACCCGGGGCATCGGGGCGTTGTGGACAGGGGCGAGCGGTCGGCCGCTCCCCGTGACAGCGGCCGACCGACCCGATCCCCCGTGCCCGGGGATTCCTTCCGGGCCCCGGCTCCCCCGTTGACCCTGTGGTGCTTCCCCGTGGTGCTTCCCCCTGGGAACCTCGTGGATCCCTGTGCCACACCGCGGGCCCACCGGGGTCCCCCGTGCTCCCCCGTCGTCCCCCGTTCCTCCCCGGTGGCCCTCGCGGTGACACCGTTAAGAGCACGCACCCCGGGCCCTGATACACCCTCCGTGAAAAAAAGTCCCCCGGATCTGGATCCGGGGGACTTCGCGGGCGGACGCGGCCGGGCCGGGCGGGGTGCGGCGCCGGCCCGCCGGGGACTCAGCCGGTGAAGCCGGCCGTGATGGAGGTGAACTGCCAGGTGCTCTGGCTGATGCCGGAGCAGTTGCTCACCACGCCTCCGCCCGGGCACGGCCGGTCGCGGTTGACGGCCCAGTAGGCGAGCCGCGCGATGTGGTGGGAGTTGGCCCAGTCGCGGATCTGCGTCCAGATCGCCGGAGTCGTGTTCTCCTGCTGGTCGGACAGGCCGTTCATGCCGGAGATGCCGATGTGGGCGTAGGCGGTGGCGTCGTCCCAGCCGAACGTGGACTTCAGCTTGGCCTTCAACCCCTCCGTCGCGTTCACGGTGTTGCCGTACATGTCCGAACCGCCGCCGAAGTCGAACGGCATGATGGTGAAGACGTCGATGTCGGCGCCCAGCGACTTGGCCTGCTCGATGAGCCGGTTGCCGTAGTACGTCGGGCCGGTGGTGGACGTCCCGAAGGTGACGATGGTCTTCAGGCCGGGGTTGGCGGCCTTCACCGTCTTCAGCGCGGTGAGGATCCGCGCCTGCACGGCCTCGTTCTCGAACTCGTCCGTGTTCTCGATGTCCATGTCGATCGCCTTCAGCGAGTAGGCGTCGACGACCTTCTGCAGCGCGCCCGCGAGCGCACCGGCGGAGGAGCAGTTGGCGCCGAGCTTGCTGCCCTGCCAGCCGCCGAACGACGGCACGATGTCACCGCCCGCCGAGCGGACCTGGTTGATGACGGTCTGGTCGACCCCGCCCGTCAGCGGCCGGGTGCTGTCCCACATCGGGTTGCAGCCGCCTCCGTCCAGCATGAACGCCATCGTGAACCACTTGACACCGGTCGAGCTCATCACCGTGGACACGTTCGGAGGATCGCCCCAGCCCTCGTACAGATAGGGCGCGGCCTGTTTGAACGTCGTCCCGCCGCTGCCCGCGTTCGTCGTCACGGACACCGGGTTGGAGGAGGCGGAGACGTTCCCGGCGGCGTCGCGCGCCTTCACCGAGAAGGTGTATCCGGTGCTGGGCGACAGCCCGCTGACGGTGGCCGAGGTGCCGGCGACGCTCAGTACCTGGGTGGATCCGCGGTAGATGTCGTACGCGGTGACCCCGACGTTGTCCGTCGACGCGTTCCAGGACAGCGACACGCTGGAGGAGGTCTTGCCGGTGGAGGTCAGTCCGGACGGCGCGCTCGGCGCCTGGGTGTCCGAGCCGCCGCCCCCGCCGCCCGGCCCGTCCAGACTGATGTCGTCGGCGTAGTAGGTGCCCTGGGCGTACCAGCCGTGCACATAGATGGTCGCGCTGGTCTGGGAGGCGCCGGTGGTGAAGGACACCGACAGCGGGCTGTACGCCGAGGTCGACGACGTCCAGGTGGAGGCGCCGCCGTCGACGCCGAGGTAGACGTAGCTGCCCCGCACCCAGCCGCTCAGCGTGTACGCCGTGTTCGGCTGGACGGAGACGGTCTGGCTGCATCGGGCGTTGTCGCTCGAACTCACGGCCCCGGCCAGGGACTTGGAGCCGCCGTGCACGGGCGAGGAGACGACCGAACCGAGATTGCCGGTGCAGGACCAGGGCGACAGCGTCCCGGACTCGAAGCCGGGGTTGGTGAGGACGTTGGCTGCCTGGGCGGTGGCGGGGAGGGCGATGGCCCCGGCGAGCGCGAGGGCCGCGGAGCCCATCAGGGCGAGAACTCGACGCCAGGGGCGTCTGTGGGGTGTCGTGCGCACGCGGTCTCCCTGAAGGTATGGGGGTGCTCGGGAGTGCAGGAGGTGCAAGAGGGTGCGCAACAAAGTTGGTATGGACCAATCCGCCTGTCAAGGAGAGGGACGGAATTGGTCCATACCGGTGAGGTGATCCGTGCGAGGGGGCGCGGGAAACGGTGCGGGCCGCCGTGGCGGACCCGCACCCGCCCGCCGCCTACAGCGGCAGTGCCTGCGCCGCGGCCGCCGCGGGCGCCGCCGTCTCCACGGAGTCGGCCTGCGCGGGCACGGCCGGCAGCAGCGGCTCGGCGGTGTCCTCGATCCGCTGGTGCGGCAGCGACACGGCGCGCAGCGGCCGCGGCCCCGACACCACCGTGTAGTCCTGCCCGAGGAACGGCGGCACGACCTCGCCCGGGTCCTCGCCGAGCGCCAACTGCACAGCGGCCCAGGGGGCGTTGACCCCGCACAGGGACAGCTGGTGCAGTCCGCCGGCCGGACGGGTGTTGACGTCCATCAACACGGGCCGGTCGCCGAACATCCGGAACTGGATGTTGGACAGGTAGTGCAGCCCGAACCCCTCGGCGATGCGCCGGGCCGGCTCCAGCCACTGCTCGTGCAGGGTGAAACCGCGCCGACGGCCGTTCTTGGTGCGGCCGATGGCCATCCGCAGATGGTTGTCGGGCCCGGTGAGGCAGTCCACCGACACCTCCGGCTGCTCCAGACGGGGCATCACGAGCCAGTCCACGGTCTCGTCGGCCTGCTCGAGCGCCTCGACGACCAGATCCAGCTGGACGTACGGGGTCGGGAAGCCGCTGAGGTGCATGAGCGAGAAGGGCGAACGCGTGATCACGCGGAAACCCACCCCGCCCGCGCCGGACGCCGGCTTGAAGCACGCCCTGTGCCCGGCGTCCTCCAACTCCTCGACGGCGGCGACGAGTTCGTCGGCACTGCGGACCCGGTGCCACGGCGGCACGGGCACGCCGATCGCCTGGACCGCCTCGTAGGCGATCACCTTGTCCTCGAACACGGCCACGGCCTCGGGCGTCGGCGCCAGCAGGGCCGTGCCGATCGCCTCGAAGTCGGCGCGGTGCGCCACGATCGCCGCCTGCTCCATCCGGGGTACGAACACGTCGATGCCGCGGCGCTGGCACTGGTCCAGCGCGTACTCGACGTAGGCGGCGGGGGACAGGCCCTCGGGCTCCAGGTCGGCGGTGTCGGCGGCGGCCAGCACGGGCGAGTCCGCGTCGCCGTGCGTCGCATGGATCTCGACCGCGCGATCGCTCGGATTTCGCCGCAGCTGATCCATGAAGAACACGTTCTCCGCGTACGTGCGGTTGAGCCAGACGCGTACGCGAGAGACCATGCGAGGCCGCCTTTCACGGTTCGCGGGCAGGGCAAAGCAGGCCCGTGCCCGGGCAGGGGGAATGGAGGGTCACCAAACCGCCCTGCTGAAGGGGCATTCATGGCGGTGGTGTTGGGGCGATCATACGGGGTCCCAGGGGTGCCGCGTGCAACGCGCGTGTTACGGATTTTCTGATCTTGTTCACGAATGTCGAGAGCTCGGGTAATGACCTGACCCGCCGGTAACCGCACGATCGCGGTCGGCGACCGGGTGTGGCCTTGTCCCGAGGGCGCGAATGTGTTGTCGTGGTGACCTTCGCGGGTGGGTGAACGGAGGGACGCGAGGTGACGTCGACGGCCGGTGGAGCCGGACAGCTGCTGGCCATCAGCGACCTGCACATCGGCTACCCCGAGAACCGCGCCCTGGTCGAGCGCATGGTGCCGGAGACGGACGACGACTGGCTGCTGGTGGCCGGGGACGTCTCGGAGAACGTGGCCGACATCCGCTGGGCGCTGAAGACCCTCGCAGGCCGCTTCCGCAAGGTGGTCTGGGCCCCCGGCAACCACGAACTGTGGACCCACCCCTCCGACCCCGTCGCCCTGCGCGGCGTCGCCCGCTACGAGCACCTCGTCGGCCTCTGCCGCGACCTGGGCGTGATCACCCCCGAGGACCCCTATCCGGTGTGGGAGGGCCCGGGCGGCCCGGTGGCCGTTGCACCGCTGTTCCTCTTGTACGACTACTCCTTCCTGCCGGCCGGATGCACGACCAAGGCGGAGGGGCTCGCGTACGCGGAGGGGACCGGCATCGTCTGCAACGACGAGTATCTGCTGCACCCCGACCCCTACCCGACCCGCGAGGCCTGGTGCCGTGCGCGTGTCGCCG
This sequence comes from Streptomyces sp. NPDC001381, assembly GCF_042895685.1. NCBI lineage: Bacteria > Bacillati > Actinomycetota > Actinomycetes > Kitasatosporales > Streptomycetaceae > Streptomyces > Streptomyces sp. NPDC001381. The sequence goes on from NZ_JBIAWO010000002.1 coordinate 243,208, forward strand.
AGACCGAACGCAGACTCGCCGAACTCCCGGACGACCTGCCCGTCGTCCCCGTCAACCACTACCCGCTGCACCGTCACCCGATGGACGTACTGTGGCACCCCGAGTTCGCCATGTGGTGCGGCACGGAGCTGACCGCGGACTGGCACCACCGCTTCCGCGTCGCGGCCATGGTCTACGGCCATCTGCACATCCCGCGCACCACCTGGCACGAGGGCGTCCGCTTCGAGGAGGTGTCGGTGGGCTACCCCCGCGAGTGGCGCAAGCGTACGCAGCCGCCGGGCCGGCTCCGCCGCATCCTTCCCGCGGGGCCGGAGCCGGGGCCGGGGCCGGAGCGGGAGAGCGCGCCGAAGACGCCGGAGGAGACCGGGACGGGGAAGGAACCGCGGGCGGAGGGGGGAACCCGGTGATCGAGGAGCTGCTGCCGGAGTCCGTGGTGGTCGTCGAGGCCTTCGGGGAGGAGGGCGTGCGGGAGTTCGGGGACGCGCCGCTGTACCCCGAGGAGGAGGCGCTGATGGCCCGCTCGGTCGCGAAACGCCGCCGCGAGTTCACGGTCGTACGCTCCTGCGCCCGCCGCGCGATGGAGAAGCTCGGGGTGCCCCCGCAGCCCGTGCTGCCCGGGGAGCGCGGCGCCCCGCGGTGGCCGGACGGTCTGACCGGCAGCATGACGCACTGCGACGGCTACGGTGCCGCGGCCCTGGTCCGCGCCGCCGACCTGGCCTCCGTCGGCATCGACGCCGAGCCCCACCAGCCGCTGCCGGAGGGAGTGCTGTCCGCGGTCGGCCTGCCCGTCGAGCAGCAGCGGCTGCGCCGCCTGGGCGCGGACCGGCCCGAGGTGCACTGGGACCGGTTGCTGTTCAGTGCGAAGGAGTCCGTCTACAAGGCGTGGTTCCCTCTCACCCGTAAGTGGCTGGACTTCAGCGAGGCCGACATCGACGTCTCGGCAGGGCACCCCGGGCAGGCGCGCGGCACCTTCCACGCGCGCCTCCTGGTGCCCGGACCGGTGGTCGGCGGCCACCGGATCGGGCACTTCGAGGGCAGCTGGACCGTCCGCCGGGGGCTGGTGGCCACGGCGATCGCCGTCCACAGCGCCTGAGGCAGGCCACGGGGACCCGGAGCCGGTGGCGACCCACGCCATTGGCCGCGTCCTGCCCCCTACCCCCCGCCCCGCCTCACCCCCGCCCCGGTACCCGGCGCCCGCTCACGGTGCCGGGCACCAGCTGTGCAGCAGCCGGAAGAACTCCTCCTCGTTGCCCGTGAGCCCCGCCTCCGACAAGGCCCGCTCCGCCTCGGCCAGCACGGTGGGCGGGACCATCGGAGGCAGCCGGTCGTGCGGCGGGCCGCAGGCGTCGCCCTCGTCGCCGAACTCCTCTCCGAAGGCGGCCCGTACGGTGTGCAGCAGGCGCAGATATGCCTGGACGGCGGTGCGCTCGCGATCGGTCAGTACGGCAGTGGGCATCGGTCGGCTCTCCCCGTGTCGGCGTCGTCTCCCACGCGCCCGGTCGGCGCGTACGCCGCCCCACGACGGCGCACCTCCCAGCTTGCCGCCCACCACTGACAATCCGGCCCAGCCGCCCGCCGGTTCGCCCGCTTAGCGGAGGCGAAACCTCCCCGAAATGCCCTGGGGAAAAGGGCCTCTACGCTGGGAGGAAGCGCTTACGGCCAACTGCCGAGGGCTCCAGGACACGGGAGGAGGGCGCGTGGTCGACGTTCCGAAGCGGCGCCCGGCGCGCGCCGCACGACTGCGCCCGGTGGGCGCCCCCGAGCCGGCACCGCAGTACCGGGTCGTGCACGGCTACCGGCGTGCCTTCCGCATGGCCGGTCAGGGTCCGGCCCTGGTCCTGATCCACGGCATCGGGGACTCCTCGGCCACCTGGGCCGAGCTGATTCCCGGCCTCGCCCGCACCCACACCGTCATCGCGCCCGACCTCCTCGGGCACGGCGCCTCCGACAAGCCCCGCGCCGACTACTCGGTGGCCGCGTACGCCAACGGGCTGCGCGATCTGCTGACCACGCTCGGCGTCGAGTCGGCGACCCTGGTGGGGCATTCGCTCGGCGGGGGAGTGGCGATGCAGTTCGCCTACCAGTTCCCCGAGCGCACCGAACGGCTCATCCTGGTCAGCGCCGGCGGAGTCGGCCGCGAGGTGACCCCCGCCCTGCGGCTCGTCTCCCTGCCCGGTGCCCATCTCGCGCTGTCCGCGCTCCGGTTGCCCGGCATGCGGCTCCAGGTGGGCCTCGCCGTCAGGCTGATGAGGCTCCTGGACACCGATCTGGGCCAGGACGCACCCGACTTGCTCAACCTCGTCGACGCGCTGCCCGACGAGACCTCGCGCAACGCGTTCATCCGCACCCTGCGCGCGGTCGTCGACTGGCGCGGGCAGGTGGTGACCATGCTCGACCGCTGCTATCTGACCGCCGGGATGCCCACCATGCTGCTGTGGGGCGACCGGGACAGCGTGGTGCCGGTCCGGCACGCGTACGGCGCGCACGAGGCGATGCCGGGCAGCCGCCTGGAGATCTTCGAGGGAGCCGGACACTTCCCGTTCCACAGCGACCCCGCCCGGTTCCGCGCGCTGGTCGAGGAGTTCACGCGTACCACGGCCCCGGCCGACTGGAGCCGCGACCACTGGCGCGCACTCCTGCGGGAGGGCCGTCCGGCGGTGCAGCCGGGCCTGCCCGGAAAGGCCGCACGGGATCTGCGGGAGGTGAGCCGGCGCAGTGCGACCTGACCGTCGTACCGGCATCCCGGGGCAGCCATGAGGTCAGCATCCGCCCTGCGGTCGGCGTCGGCCCTGCGGCCCGGGTCAGCCCTGTGGGCCCAGGTATCCGAGCGAGGCCCCGATGCGGCCCGCGAGGTGGTCGCGGCCGTGGCCGCGCGGGCACGAACTCGCCAGCCAGGTACGGCACTTGCTGGCCAGGAGCAGGCCGAAGCTCTCGGCCTCCTTCTCGTCGGACAGGTCGAAGCGGGTGCGTGCGGCGACCTTGCGGACCGTCGCCTGGAGGTCGGCCCCGTCGTTGAGTAAACGGGCGGCGACCGAGGCGCCCTCGACGTGGTGACCGCAGTGGCCCGCGTTCATGTGCCACAGCTCGTGCCCGAGGATCACCAACTGATGGTCGGGCGCGGTGCGTTCCTCGATGACGACGAGGTCCTGGTCGGCCATGTCGAGCCACAGTCCGCTCGCCGTGTCGGTCGGGAAGGCCGCCGTGCGGAAGTGGACGGGCCGGCCCCGGCGTCTGCTCATCCCGTCGCACAGGGCGGTGTACAGCTCGGCCGGCGCGGCGGGGGCCGGCAGGGTCAGTTCGGAGACGAGTTCGCCGCACAGGCGGCGCATTTCCCTGGCGATGCCCACTGTTCTCCCCCGGATCACGACTCGGGCCGCTTCACGCTCTCCAGGAGCATGTCCAGCCACTCGGCGACCTTGTCCCGGTGCTGGTCGGTGGGCAGCTGTGCCGCCCGCCAGGCGATCCCGCGCACGCCGTGGTCCTGCAGCAGCCGTTCCAGCGGGTCCTCGGCGGCAGCGGCCGCCTCCCGTGCGGCGAGTTTCTGCAGCAGCTCCTGCTCGGTGTGCTGGAGCGCGCCCGCGAGCGCCTCGGGGTCCTCCGCCGTGAGGAAGCCGGCGTGGACCCGGAAGAACCGCTGGAGAGCGTCGCAGTGTTCCATCGTGGGGCGGCGGTCGCCGTTGATGAGGGCGCCCGCCTGCTGCCGCGACATGCCGGCGCCGTCGGCGATCTCCTGCTGGGTGTACTTGCGGCCGTTCGGCTTCAGCCGGGTGCGGCGCAGCAGGTCCAGGCGCTGCAGGAACCGGGCCTGGACGTCCGGCTCGCCCGCCGGCCGGCCGCTCAGCAGGGCCTTGACCACGGACTCCGGGACACCGCAGGCGACGGACAGCCGCGCGGTGTCGAAGACCTCCGCGTGGGGCACACCGAGCCGGTCGGCGAGCTGGGCGACACGGGCGACGACGGCCGACAGCAGCACCGTCGCCGTGGCGCCCGGAACCTCGAAGCCATCCGACACCGACAGGTCTCCTACGTCTCTCACGTCCCTCTCACCGGCACAGGCGATCGCCGTGAACTGCGTGGAGACTAGCCGGTCTTTCGAACTCACATCCAGGGCTCGCCACAACTGTGGCCAATTTCAGCCGTCAACGAGCGCCGAATGCCACGATAGTTGACACCTCATGTATGCGGGCAGCAGGATCGGGGCGCCGCGTGAAGGCGGCACAGGCAAGAGGGGTGACCTCCCGATGGCGTTTCAGGCAGGAGGGCAGCGGTCCGCACCGCGGCCCGTCCCCGAGAGTCCCGAGGCCCGGGCGTATCTCCAGGACTACGCCGGCTACTTGGAGGCGGTCCCCTTCCCGTCCGTCGTGCTCGACCACCGCTGGGACGTGGTCCTGGCCAACACCGCTTTCGCGTCACTTTTCCGGGGCGTCGGACCGCACCCGACGGCTCAGCCCGGCGACAACTTCCTCCGGTTCGTCCTCTTCCATCCGGACGCGGCCTCGGTCCTCGGTGACCACGAGGCCAGCTGGTGCCTGCCGATGCTCGCCTGTTTCGCGGCGGCCGTGGAGCGCCACGGGCACGACGCCGGTCTGCAGGCGATCCGGCGCGAGATCGCCCAGGACCCGATCATGGAGGCCGCGTACCGGCAGGGCCTGCCGCACTGGATCCGCGTGGTCGGCGAGGGTGCCGTGGAGCACGACGGGGCGGTCCGCCCCCTGTACCACCCCGACCCGCGCCGGGGCACCACCGAGTGCCGTATCGTCGGCGAGACCCCCCGGACCCTGCGGGACATGGGGTACACGCGGCTGACGATGGTGCTGCGTGAGCCCCGCCCGGCGCCCCCGCCCCGCAGAACCCGTACCATCCGGCGCGGCGCGAGCCACCTCAGCGTGGTCCCCGCCCCCCGGGCCTGACCGGGCACCGTCGGCGTTCAGGTCGCCGACGGCGCCCTGGTCGGGCGAGCACCTAGGAGTCCTTCCGCAGGGCGTCCCGTGCCACGACAGGCTTCCCGCCCCGCGCCGCGCCGGGCTTCCCGTCCTGCGGGGTGCCGGGCTTCCCCTCCCGGGGCGAGCCGCGTTTCGCCGCCTGGATCTGCTCGTACACATGGGTGCGCAGCTCGGCGAAGCGCGGGGCGACCCGGGTGTGCAACTGGTCGCGGTCGGCCGGGAGATCGACCTTCAGCTGCTCCTGGACGACGGTGGGGGAGGCGGACAGGACGACCACCCGCTCGCCCAGATAGACCGCCTCGTCGATGTCGTGGGTGACGAACAGGATCGTGATGGCGCGCTCGCGCCACAGGCCCCGGACCAGATCCTCCAGATCGGCGCGGGTCTGGGCGTCCACGGCGGCGAACGGCTCGTCCATCAGCAGGACCCGGGGTTCGTAGGCGAGCGCCCGGGCGATCGCGACCCGCTGCTGCATACCGCCGGACAGCTGCCACGGATACGCCCCGGCGGCGTCCGCGAGCCCGACCGACTCCAGGGCGTCGGCCACCTGCTCCCTCCGGCGCGGCTTGGACAACCCCTTCTGCTTCAAGGGGAGTTCGACGTTCGCTCCGACCCGCATCCACGGGAAGAGGCTGCGCCCGTACTCCTGGAACACGAACGCCGTCCCGGGCGGCGGGCCCGTCACCCTGCGTCCCTCGAGCAGCACCTCACCGGAGGTCGGCGCCAGCAGCCCGCCCACGCACTTCAGCAGGGTCGTCTTGCCGCAGCCCGACGGGCCCACGAGACAGACGAGTTCGCCCGCCCCGACGGTGAAGGTCAGGTCGCGCACCGCCTCCACCCGGCGCCCGGATCCCTCGTAGACCTTCTTCAGGCCGCGTACGTCGAGCATGGACCGCCCTTTCACGAGGGTCACGGGGACCGCCGGGTGGATGCGCGCAGACCGTGGTACCAGCCGAGCACCCGCCGCTCGACCACCTGGAAGAGGACCGACAGCACGAAGCCCAGCAGACCGAGCAGCAGGATCCCGGTCCACATGTCGGGGATGGCGAAGCCCCGTTGGAACTGCACGATGGTGAAGCCGAGCCCGTTGCTCGCGGCGAACATCTCGCTGATCACCATCAGGATGATCCCGATGGAGAGTGCCTGGCGCAGGCCCGCGAAGATCTGCGGACTCGCGGATCTCAGGACCACGCTTCTGAGCCGCGCGACGCCCGTGATGCCGTACGACCGGGCCGTCTCCGCCATCACCGGGTCCACCGCTCGTACGCCCTCGACCGTGTTGAGCAGCACCGGCCACACACAGCCGCTCGCGATGACGAGGACCTTCATGGTGTCGCCGATGCCCGCGAACAGCATGATCACCGGAACCAGGACCGGCGGTGGCACCGCCCGCAGGAACTCCAGGACCGGCTCGCACACCTCCCGCACCCGCCGGTACGACCCGATGACCGTGCCCAGCGCGATCCCGGCCACGGCCGCCGTGGCGTAGCCGCCCGCGAGCCGCAGCACGCTCGGCCGTACGTCCGAGCGCAGCCGCTCACCGGTCCACACGTCCGGGAACGCCTCGAGGATCGTACGCAGAGGCGGCCGGTAGACGTCGGTGCTGCCGTCGGAGGCCAGCCACCACACCGTGACCAGCACGGCCGGCAGCGCCCCCGCGAACAGCAGCCGCAGCAGCAGCCGTCTCACACCGCCGCCTCTCCGCGCACCGACTGGTGCCAGGCCAGCGCCCGCCGCTCGACGGTCCGCGCGCCCACGTTGATCAGCAGCCCGAGGACACCGGTCACGACGATCAGCGCGTACATCCCGGGCACCGCCTGCGAGGTCTGCGCGACGGCGATCCGCGCGCCCAACCCCGGTGCGCCGATGACGAGTTCGGCGGTGACGGCGAGGATCAGCGCGACGGCGGCGGCGAGCCGCACACCGGTCATGACATAGGGCAGCGCGGTCGGCCACAGCACATGCCGGACCCGGGCCCAGCCGCCCAGGCCGTAGGAGCGGGCGGTCTCCTCGGCGACCGGGTCGACGTCCCGGATGCCGTACAGGACCTGGATGAGGACCTGCCAGAAGGCGGCGTAGACCACGAGCAGGAGGACCGAGCGGAGTTCGGTGCCGTAGAGCAGGACCGCCAGCGGGATCAGGGCGACGGACGGGATCGGGCGCAGGAACTCGATCGTGGAGGCCGTCGCCTCCCGCAGATACGGCACCACCGAGACGACGACTCCCGCCACGACGCCGGCGCCGACCGCGATCGCCAGGCCCAGTGCCCAGCCGGTGAGGGTGTCGCCGAGCGCCGTCCAGAACGCGGGGTCGGCCAGTTCCTCGCCGAGGGCGCCGGCGACACGGCTCGTGGGCGGGAAGTAGGCCTCCTTGACCAGGCCGAGCCGCGGCACCGCCTCGCCCAGGGCGAGGAAGGCCGCGAGCCCCGCCGCACCGAGTACGACGTTCCCGCCCCTCACGGCAGCAGCTTGTCCAGGTCCGGGGTCGTCTTGAAGAGCTTGTCCTGCTCGCCCAGCTTCTCCAGCGCCTCGATGGACGAGCGGTTCGCCTCGGCGGGCCACTTGGGCAGGGTGACCTGCGCCAGCACCGACGCCGGGATCTTGGTGTAGGTGGTGACGATCTGCCGGACCTCCTCGGGATGGGAGTCGGCGTAGGCGAGGGACTCCGCCGTGGCCTCCTGGAACTTCTTCACCACGTCCGGGTTCTTCTGCTCGTACTGCGTCGACGTGAAGTACATGGCGACGGTGAGGTTCGGCGCCACGTCCACCAGCGGTGAGGCGATCTCCACCCCGCCCTGGCTCTTCACGGTCGCGAGCGCCGGCTCGACCACCATCGCGGCGTCGATCTGCCCGCTGTCCAGGGCGGCCGGCATCTGGTCGAAGGCGAGCTCGACGAACTTCACCTTGTCCGGGTCGCCGCCCGCCTTGCGCACCGATTCACGCACGGCGGTCTCGTTGATGTTCTTCAGGGTGTTGATGGCGACCTTCTTGCCCTCCAGGTCCTTCGCGGACTTGATGGGGCTGCCCTTCTTCACGGTGATCGCCCCGAAGTCCTTGCCCTGGACGCCCGTTGAGGCGATGCCGTTCGAAACGGCCTTCGCGGGAACGCTGTTGGACTGGGCCACCATCAGTGACGTCATGTTGCTGAAGCCGAACTGGAACTGCCCGCTGACGACTCCGGGCACGATCGCCGCGCCGCCCTGCGCGGTGGTGATGGACAGCTTCAGGCCGTGCTTCTCGTAGAACCCCTTTTTCACGCCGAGGTAGACGGGCGCGACGTCCACGATCGGGATGAGGCCCAGTTTGACGGTCGTGACCCCGCCGGACGACGAACTCCCGCCGGACGAACCGGAGTCGTCGGACGAGCCACAGGCCGCGGCGGCGAGCAGGAAGGTGCCGGTCGCGAGACCGGCGAACAGACGACGCATGGCTCCCCCTGTGCAGAGACAACGGTGTTCCGACAGGCTGTGCGCACACCGCACAGTAGTGCTCAACTGGCGTGCAGGGAACGTAGATCGTGCCGTCCGGCGGGGTCAATGGCTTTGGCTGACGAAATTGTTGACAGTTTCCCCGCCGGTCTGGGACCTCCGGCTCACAGATCCAGGACGAGCCTCTTCCCCGCGCACCGCGACACGCAGATCATCATCGTCTCCCCGGCCTCCCGTTCCTCGGCCGTGAGCACGGAGTCGCGATGGTCCGGTGTGCCCTCCAGCACGTCGGTCTCACAGGTGCCGCAGGTGCCCTCGGTGCAGGACCAGAGCACCTCGACGCCGGCGGCGCGCACGGTGTCGAGGACGGAGACGCCGGGCGGGACGGTCAGCGTACGGCCGCTCTGCGCCAGCTCGACCTCGAACTCGGCGTCCTCGCCCGTCGGTTGCGCCTTCGCCTGGAATCTCTCGACATGCAGGGCACCGGACGGGCAGCGCGCCTCCACGGCGTCGAGCAGCGGGCCGGGACCGCAGCAGTAGACCAACGTCCCCTCGGGCAGCGGGTCCAGCACCGCACCGAGGTCGAGCAGCCCGGTCTCGTCCTGCGGAGCGACGGTGACCCGCTCGCCGTACCGCGCCAACTCCTGTGTGAACGCCATGGAGTCACGGCTGCGGCCGCCGTAGAGCAGCGTCCACTCGGCGCCCGCCGCCTCCGCCGCCGCGAGCATCGGCAGGATCGGGGTGATGCCGATGCCGCCCGCGACGAAGCGGTAGCGGGCAGCGGGGTGCAGGGCGAAGTGGTTGCGCGGACCGCGCACCCGGACCTTGTCGCCCTGCCCCAACTGCTCGTGCACATACGCCGATCCGCCGCGCCCCTCCGGTTCCCGCAGGACGGCGATCCGCCAGGCGGAACGGTCCGCGGGATCGCCGCACAGCGAGTACTGGCGCTCCAGGTCCGGCCCGAGCAGGACGTCGATGTGGGCGCCCGGCTCCCAGTCGGGGAGCGGCTCGCCCAGCGGGTGGCGCAGGGTGAGGGAGCGCACACCGTCGGCCGCGGACTGCAGCCCGTCGACGACGAGCTCGGCTTCGTACACCGTCATGAGTTGTTTCCTTGCGGCTCGTGTCCCTGGGGGTGGGCGAGCATCCACTCCCACATCTCCACCGGGTCCTGCGCGGTGTGCTCGCGACCGCAGTGACAGGTGCCGTGCAGGGTGTCCGTGCCCGGCAGCCAGTCGATGCGGTAGATCTCGCCGGTCGGGCTGCTCACAGGGCCTTCTCCACCGGCTTGTCGCCCTCCTCCACCAGCCGGGCGAGGATCCGGCGGGCGGCCAGTCCACCGGTGTCGATGTTGATGCTCAGCTCCTGGTAGCCGGTGCGCTCGGTACCCAGGGTGCGCTGCAGCAGGTTGAGCGCGGTGACGTCCTGCATGACGACGGTGTGGTTGTTGCTCCGCAGGAACTCGGTGACCTCGTCGTCCTGAGTCGCCCAGTCGCGCGAGACCATCCAGAAGTCGTACACCTTGCCGTCGGTGGACGGCGTGATCGCGTAGGTGACCTCGGTGTGGAAGCCGTTCGGGTCGCTGCCGTCCGGCTCGGGCACCACACCCACCGGGGCGACCCGGCTGTGCAGCAGATACAGGCACGGCGCGTGGTACTCGATGTCCTGCCAGCGCGTGATGCGGCCCTCGATGCCGGTCGAACGGGCGTAGAACGGCGGGCACTCGGCGTCGTCCATGTGCCGGCTGACCCGGACGATGCCGGCGCCCTCGTCGACCTCCGTGGTGATCGGCGTCTCGGCGACCTCGGGGGTGCCGATGTAGCCGCCGTGCAGATAGGTCTCGTGGGAGAGGTCGAGGAGGTTGTCGACGAGCAGGCCGTAGTCGGCGTCGATCGGCTCCATGCCGCGGACGGTGACCCAGCCGGGGGAGTCCAGGTGCCGGGCCCGCGGGATGCTCTGCGGGTCCGCCAGCGCCGGGTCGCCGATCCACACCCACACCAGCGAGTCCTGTTCGACCACCGGGTAGGAGGCGACCCGCGCGGTGCGCGGAACGCGCTTCTGCCCCGGCACGTACACACACGTTCCGGTCGTGTCGTACGTGAACCCGTGATAGCCGCACACGACGCGGTCGCCGTCGAGCCGGGTCGGCGCCTCGGACAGCGGGTATCGCCGGTGCACGCAGCGGTCGTGCAGCGCGACCGGCGTCCCCTCCGCCTCGGTGCGGTACAGGACGAGGGGCTCCCCGAGAATCGTCCGGCCCAGCAACTCCCGGCCCACCTCGTGGCTGTAGGCGGCGACGTACCACTGGTTCCTGGCGAAGGCGGTCATGTGAGGCATGGGCTTCCCGTCCCTGTCGGCGGGGCGTCCTCGCCCCGCGTGCCGTGGTTGGGATCAGGGTCGTGAGACTTGCATCGCCTCGGCAAGACGGCTTCTGCCAGGCGGAAGAACTTCTGTAAAGAGGCTGGTCAGAGCCCTGTTCTGTCGGCCCCTAGCCGCCAGAGCAGGTGGCCCGGGTGCTGCTGCTGTTCGGTTCGCGCTTGGGTTGGCCGGAGAGGGCGACGGCGAGTGCGGCTACTCGCTGCGTAGCGTTGATCGCCCAAACATGTCCGCTTAACTGCAAATGTGATACCCGTCTGTTGATGGATGCCCGGTACAGCGGCAAGAATCAGCATCATTGCAGGTCAACTATTGATCGTTTTGGAGTCTGGGGCTCTCGGGTCGAATCCGGGTCGAATCCGCACCCTTTTGGGCTGTTGAGCGTGTCGCCGCTGGTCAGGGTGGTGTGAGGTCATGTGCTGGTTCGCCTCGCGGATGGGGCTGGCGCGACGAGAGTCGGACCGATGAGCCGCTGAAGAGGCGCTGAGTGGCTGTGGTCGGCTGCCGGGGGCAGGGGGCTCACCAGCGGATGCTTCGCTGGCGGTGGTGCACGCCTTTCGTGATCATGTCCAGTGGACATGTCTTCAGGCGGGACGGCTGATGCGCGGCGGCCCGGGAATGGCGGTTCCTGGCCGAGACCGACCTGCCGGGTGGCAGGGGTCATCCAGGAGACGTGTGGTAGGCGGGTGGCGTGGCCGGCTGCCCCGCCGCCTCGCGAGGCATCCGGCGCTCTCGCAACAGCCGGTACACCCCGGAACTGCCATTCCTCGGCGCCGACATCAGCACAGCCTCGGTCGGCTCGCCGTCACCGACGCCGAACTGGAAATCTCGGTACCTCAACGGGTTCATGGACCTGGCTCATGTTGATGGTGCCGTCCGGTGAGCGGCTTTCGAAGTGGACGACGTACACGGGCCGCCCATAGGGGGCGTGTGTCGAGTAGGTCGTGGCGATGATGTCGAGATGGTGAGGCGGCTGATTCCAGGGACTTGGGTCCCACTTGAGCCGTACCTCGGCCTTTCCCACTCCCTGGCTGTCACCGCTCACCGGATTGCTGCCTCTCCCATGCCAAGCCACCACGGGATGGTCCCCCGTAAGGCCAAGTATGGCTCTCGGCCATCCTGTTGAAGCCCTGTGCGGCAGGCTCCTTCGACAGGCCGTTCGGGTCATGGTGCGTTCAAAGAGGCAAGGACATCAGCTGGTTCGGTGCGGTTTATGCATGCGGTGTCGACGAACACCCGGTGGATGATGCCGTTGTGGTCGATGGTGTGGGCCGTGGTCAGCGCCGGGACGCGGGAGCGGCTGCGCGGTCGTCGCGTGCGCTGTCGGCCCCGCCCACCGTGGCGGGTGCCGAGTGTCAGAGGTCCTTGGCGGGCCAGTCCAGAAGCCGGGCGCCAATCACTGCGGTCTGGAGCATGTATCGGTGGGCCGGGTCGGCGGGGTTGGCGCCGGTGAGTTTGTGGATGCGTTCCAGGCGGTAGGTCAGGGCGCGCACGCTGAGGGTGAGGCGGCGGGCGGCCTCGGCGGCCACGCAGCCGGAGTCGAAGTACGCGGTGAGGGTGTCCAGGAGGGGCTGGACGCCGCCGCGGGCCATGGTGAGCGGGCCCAGGGTGTCGGCGACGAGGTCGGCCATGGCTTGGCGGTCGCGGGTGAGGACGGGGTAGACCAGCAGGTCGGCGGCGCGTAGGACCGGGTCGTCGAGGCCGAGGCGCTCGGCGAGTTCGAGGGCGTTGACGGCCTCTTCGTAGGACTGGACTACGCCTCCCGGACCCGGTTGGGGTCGGCCGATGGCTACGCGGCCGCCGTCGGTGGCGGCGTGGGCCTGTTTGGCGAAGTAGGCGAGGACCTCGTCCTGGTGGCCGGGGGCGATGCACAGCAGTCGGCCGTCCTTGGTGGTGAGCAGGACGCTGCGGTCGCTGAAACGGGAGATGAGCGCCCGTTCCACCTGCTGGGGCACCGGGTCGCCCTCGTCGTAGGCGGCGGGTCCCTGCGCGACGGCGACCCCGTTCGCGTGGGACAGGCGCAGTCCGAAGCGTTCGGCGCGTTCGGCGAGGCGGCCGAGGTCGCTGCGGCCGTAGAGGAGGTCGTCGATGAACTCCCGGCGCGCGGCCTCTTCCTGGCGCACGGCGACAAGCTGGGCGCGTTCGTATCCCTCGGCGAAGGCGTCGATGACCTGCTGCGCGGCGGCCAGTGCGCCGTCGGCGGAGCCGGGCGTAACCGGCCAGGCCGTGCGGGCAGCGCTCAGATGCGCGCTGACGAGGGCACGCAGCCCGTGGCCCGCCTCGGCGGCCTCCTCGCCCAGGGCGCGGCGGGAGGCGATCTCGTCCCGGGTGAGGCGTCGTCCGGTGGCCGACACCGCGGCCAGGATCTCGGCGTATCCGTCCAGATAATGCTCGGGTAGTTCCCGGTCTGTCACTTCGTCCCCCGGACTGTTGACGCGCCGGTGACGGTTTCTTAGCGGCCATCGGCATGCAGACCCTAATGAACACTGCCGGGAACCGGCAATGCGTGGCAGGGGTTGGATCGTGCAGCATGGCTCGCGGGGAGCACGGCGGATGGTTCCGATGCCGGATACCGGCAGGTGCCCGGTACCGGGGCCCGGAACGGCCGTGCGCCGTCGGAGACGACTGATGCGCGCCACGGGCGGAGAGGGGGATCAGGAGATGCGGACATTTCTGGCAGCGGCCACGGCCCTGCCCACGATCCTGCTGACCGCTGCCCTCGTCGTGGTCGTCTGCTTCTGGCTCCTGGCCTCTGTGGGCGCCGCCAGCGTTGACAGCTTCGACGCGGACGTGGACCTTCGGGTGTGGCGCATGGGCGGGGTGCCCGTGACGATCGCTTTCTCGCTGCTGACGGTGCTCGCTTGGTGCCTGAGCGTCGGAGCGGCGGTTCTGCTTGCCGTGTTCGCGCGCCCAGGGCCGGTCGCCGGGATGTTGCGCCTTGTCGTGCCGGTCGGGGCGCTGTTCGTCGCCTGGGTCGTGACCTGCCTGATCGTACGTCCGTTGCACCGCCTCTTCCCGGATGAACCCGTGCCGTCCGTGCCGAGCGAGGCTCGCACGGGTGACGGTGAGCCGTCGGATGCCGCCGGCCGGGATCCCTATGGGGGCGTGTCGCGCGGCGCCGCGCTCCCTTCGCGAGGCCGCGCCGCCTGAGCCGCGCCGCCGCCGGACCTCGTCTGCGGCCCTCTCTTCTTCAAGCTCAACTCCCTTACGCCTGAAGGACGTATGCCATGGTTGCCATGCTCGTGGGCATCGGCGTGCTCGTCGCCGTCTGCCTCGTTGTCGTACTCGTCGTCTCCCAGCTCTTTCGCAAAGTGGAGCAGGGCAAGGCGCTGATCGTCTCCAAGTTGCGCAAGGTCGACGTGACCTTCACCGGGCAGGTCGTCCTGCCGGTGCTGCACAAGGCCGAGGTGATGGACATCTCGGTGAAGACGATCGAGATCACGCGCTCCGGGCGGGACGGTCTCATCTGTCAGGACAACATCCGCGCGGACATCCGGATCTCGTTCTTCGTGAAGGTCAACAAAACCGTCGAGGACGTCATCAAGGTCGCCCAGTCCGTCGGCACCGCACGGGCGAGTGATCGGGACACGCTGCAGGAGCTGTTCCACGCCAAGTTCTCCGAGGCGCTGAAGACCGTCGGCAAGCAACTGGACTTCACCGACCTGTACACCAAGCGCGAGGAGCTGCGGTACCGGATCATCGAGGTCATCGGCGTCGACCTCAACGGCTACCACCTGGAGGACGCGGCGATCGACTACCTGGAGCAGACGCCGCTGACCCAGCTAGACCCGGCCAACGTCCTCGACGCCCAGGGCATCCGCAAGATCACCGAGCTGACAGCCGTGGAGCACGTGCGCACCAACGAGGCCCAGCGCACGGAGGAGAAGGAGATCACCCGGCAGAACGTGGATGCCCGCGAGGCCATCCTGGAGCTGGAGCGCCGGCAGGCCGACGCCGAGATCAAGCAGAAGCGGGAGATCGACACCGTACGGGCCCGTGAGGAGGCCGAGACGGCGCGGGTTATGGAGGAGGAGCGGCTGCGCTCGCAGGGCGCCTTCCTCAGGACCGAGGAGCAGCTCGGCATCCAGCGGGAGAATCAGGCCCGCGAGGTGGCCGTCGCCGCGAAGAACCGCGAGCGGGTCATCGCCATCGAGAACGAGCGCATCGAGAAGGACCGCCTCCTCGAAGTCATCGCACGGGAGCGGGAGACGCAGCTGACCCGGATCGCCGCCGACAAGGAGGTCGAGGCGGAGAAGCGGGAGATCGCCGAGGTCATCCGCGAGCGGGTCGCGGTGGACCGGACGGTCGCCGAGCAGGAAGAGTCCATCAAGACGCTGCGTTCCGTGGAGGAAGCCGAGCGCGGCCGCCAGACCGTGATCATCGCCGCCGAGGCCGAGGCGCAGGAGCAGCTGGTGAAGGACATCAAGGCCGCCGAGGCCGCCGAGCAGGCCGCCGTGCACCGCGCCGCCGAGGAACTCACCCTGGCCGACGCCCGGTTGAAGACCGCCGACCTCGACGCGCAGGCCAAACTGCGGCTGGCCGAGGGCGTCCAGGCGGAGTGCGCCGCCGAGGGGCTGGCCGCCGTCCAGGTCCGCGACAAGGAGGCCGAGGTCATCGAGAAGGCCGGCCGCGCGGAGGCCGAGGCGACGCAGGCACGCATGCTGGCGGAGGCCGAGGGCGCCAAGGCGAAAGCGCTGGCCGAGGCCGACGGCATCGGCGAGAAGCTCAAGGCGGAGGCCGCCGGTCTCACCGAGAAGGCCGCCGCGATGGCCGCCCTCGACGACGCCTCACGCGGCCACGAGGAGTACCGGCTGCGCCTGCAGGCCGAGAAGGACATCCGCCTTGCCGGGCTGGACGTGCAGCGGCAGGTCGCCGAGGCACAGGCCACGGTGCTCGCCACTGGGCTGGAGAACGCCGACATCAACATCGTCGGCGGCGAGTCGGTCTTCTTCGACCGGCTGGTGTCCTCGATCGCGCTCGGCAAGAGCGTCGACGGCTTCGTCCAGCACTCCGACACGGCCCAGGCGCTCGTGAAGCCCTGGCTGGACGGCACCTCCAGCTTCACCGACGACCTCAGCCACGTCCTCGGCTCGGTCTCCACAGCAGATGTGCAGAACCTGACCGTCTCCGCCCTGCTCATGAAGCTCATGAACAACGGCGGCGCGAAGGCCGGACAGTTCCAGCAGCTCCTCGACAAGGCCGGTGAACTGGGCGTCGCCGACACGTCGCTGGCCGCGCTCAACGGCAGCGTAAGGGCCTGACCTGTACTGCCCCGGCCCGTGGTCTGGAGCTGCCGCACAGGGGACGGCAGCTCCAGACCACGTTTCTCCGACTTCCGAGAGGGACCCATGACCACCGGGACCACCGGTTTGGACACCGGCACCTACGAGGTGCTGCGCGACCGGCTCACCGCGCAGGCCGCCGAGCTCGCCCGCCGCGCCGAAGCGCTCAACGACAGGCGTGCCGAGAAGTTCGGCTCGACGCGATTCGAGCTGTCCGGCGCCAAGAGGCTGCGCACCGAGCACAACTGCGTGCCCCGCGACATCGTCTCCGTCGGCGGCGTGCTGCTTTTCGGCTACAACGTCTTCCTCGGCCTGAAGCCGGACACGGCCGTGGGTGACGTCTTCGCACTGCACGACCGCGAGCTGCGCCGGCTGCCCGACGACGCCGTGCCCGGTCTGCTCGACGACCCCGCCTTCGTACGGGAGTTCACGGCCCTCTACCGCTATTACCGCCAAGCCCATCTCCTCCAACTCCGTCACGTGGACGGGAAGTTGCTCGCCGTCTTCCAGACCGGCGATAAGGCCGACGACATCCGGGTCCTGCGCTGGGCCCTGACGGACGACGGCCGGGCGTCCTTCCTCGACGCGCGCGGCGAGCGCGACCACGTCTTCCCGCCCTCTCACGACTTCGAGTGGACCGAGACGACCCGGGAGGACCACGTCCTCGGCCGCCACCCGCACGTCTCCGTCCAGGACGAGGTGTACGTCGAGACGCTCGGCGGCACCCTCACCGTCAAGGTCGAGAACAACACCGAGACCGGCGAGGGCATCTACAGCGAACCCGTCGACGAACCGCTCCAGTCCCTCGCCGACGCGGACATCGCCTACGCGCGCGTGGGTGCCCTGATCCTGCTGCGGATCCGCCCGTACAAGGAGGAGACGCTCCGCTACCTGGTGTTCAACACCCTCTCCAGGAGGGTGATCCGCCTCGACGGCATCGGGCAAGCGTGTCGCCGGCTGCCGGAGGACCAGGGGATCGTGTTCCCTGGCGGCTACTGCCTGTTTACCGGTACGCACAAGAATTTCGACGGCATCGACACCACCGACCTGGACGTCGAGCGCGTGGTCCGCTCCCCGAACGGCGAGAACGTGCTGTTCGCCTTCCACGCACGCGGGGAGGGCCGCAGCCTCCTGCTGCCGTACAACGTGATCCGCAAGGAGGTCGCCACCCCACTGTCCTGCCACGGCTGGGCGCTCTTCGACGACGGCACCCTGATGGTGCTGCGTGCCGGCAGCGACGAACCGCAGCGTGTCCACCCGCTCCAGCTGTGGAAGTCGCCGTACGTCTCCGACACCCACGCCGCCGCGCAGCCCGTCGGCACCGGACCGCTGGCCCGCATCGGCAACGCCGACCTCGTGCGCGGCGTCTCCGACTGTCTCTCCATCACCCAAGCCGTCACCGAGACCACCCCGACGAGCGAGGTGTACGAGGCACTGGCCGCTGCCTGCGTCCGGGCGGCGGACTCCCACTACTGGCTGGGCGAGCCCGGACTCGGCGATCTGCACAAGCCGCTCACGCAGGTGCGGGCCACCGCCGAGCAGGTCCTGGCCGAGTTCGAGACCGTCCAGGCCCTCACCCGGCAGGCAGCGGACGCGCTCACCCAGGCCGCGGCGCGGGTCGCCGCCGTCGTTCGACGCCTGCGCGGTGAGGCCCCGCGCAGTGCCGCTGCCTGGGTGACCGGCCTGACCGAACTGCGCCACGCCCAGGGGCACCTGCTCACGCTCAAGGACATGCGGTACGCCGACACCGCCCGCATCGACGAACTTGCCGCCGATGTCGAGGCCGACCTGTCCGCCTTCGGGCATCGGGCCGTCATCCACCTCGCCCGCGAGGACGCCTTCGCCGGCCACCAGGACGACATCGGGCAGCTCGTCGCCGACGCGGAGGCGATCGCCACGGTGGCCGAGGCAGCGCCCGTCGCCGCCCGTCTTGACGAACACGCCGAAGGACTGCGCACGGTGACCGAGGTCGTCGCAGGGCTGGATATCGGCGACGCCACCGTCCGTACGTCCATCCTGGAGCGCATCGCCGAGGTCCTCGGCGGAGTCAACCGCGCCCGCGCCACCCTCGACGGCCGCCGCCGCGCGCTACTCGACCGTGAGGGGCGGGCCGAGTTCGCCGCCGAGTTCGCGCTGCTGGGCCAGGCCGTCATCGGTGCGCTCGCCGCCGCCGACAGCCCCGAGACGTGCGACGAGCAACTCGCCCGCATGCTGGTGCAGGTGGAGAACCTGGAGTCCAGGTTCGCCGAGTTCGACGACTTCCTCGGCGAGCTGGCGGACAAGCGCGACGAGGTCCACGAGGCGTTCTCCGCACGCAAGCAGACCCTCGCCGACGCCCGCGCCCGCCGCGCCGAACGCCTCGCCGACTCCGCGACCCGCGTTCTCCAGACGGTTACCCGCCGCGCCGCCACACTCGCCGACACAGACGCGATCGTCACGTACTTCACCTCCGACCCGATGCCCGCCAAGGTCCGCCGCCTCGTCGACGACCTGCGCGAACTCGGCGAACAGGTACGGGCGGAGGAACTGGACGGCCGCCTGAAGTCGGCCCGCCAGGAGGCGCTGCGTGCCCCGCGCGACCGCACCGACCTGTACACCGACGACGGCCGCACCCTCCGCCTGGGCAGCCACCACTTCGCCGTCAACACCCAGGCGCCGGAGCTGACGCTGGTCCCGCATGGCGAGGGACTGGCCTTCGCGCTGACCGGTACCGACTACCGCTCGCCGGTCATGGACCCCGACTTCGCCGCCACCCGGCCGTACTGGGAACGCCCGCTGCCGTCCGAGTCGCCCGAGGTCTACCGCGCCGAGCACCTCGCCGCCCGCCTGCTGGACGAACACGGCCCGGCCGCGCTCGCAGAGGCCGACCTGCCCGCCGTCGTGCGGCAGGCGGCGGAGGCGGCATACGACGAGGGCTACCAGCGCGGCGTCCACGACCACGACGCGACCGCGATCCTCGCCGCAGTGGTGCGCCTGCATGAGGGCGCCGGTCCGCTGCGCCACGAGCCCGCCGCACGCGCCACCGCCCAGCTCTTCTGGGCACAGGGCACGACCGCCGAGGAGCGCGAGAGCTGGACCCGGCGGGCGGTATCGCTGGCGCGTGCCCGGGACACGTTCGGGCTCGCGCCCGCCATCGACGACCTCCGGGCCGAACTGGCGGAGGCGATCGGCACCCAAGCAGCGGCCGCCTACCTCTTCGAGGAGCTGACGAGCGGCCCCGACGGCTTCGTCATCAGCGCCGGCACCCGCACGCTCCTCGACAAGTTCCGCCACACGGTGGGCACGTCGGCCTACGACGACGACCTCGCCGCCCTCCCCGACCCGGCCGCACGCAGGCAGCTGGTGGAGGCGTGGCTGACGTCGTACACCACCACGACCGGCACGGAGATCACCCCCGGCGACCTGGCCGAGGCGGTGGCCGCCGAGCTGTGCCCGGACCTGGCCCGCTACGAGTCCGACGCCCCGCTGACCGAGACCGTCGAGGGGCTGCTGGGCACTCATCCGCGCATCATCGGCCGTAGGCTCACGGTTCGCGTCGACGAATTCCTCGCCCGCACCGGGGAGTTCCGTGCCCACGAGGTCCCCGCCCACCGGGCGTACCAGCGTCGCCGGACGGCGTTGGTGGCCTCCGCGCGCACCCGCCTCCGCCTGGACGAGTACCGGCCGCGGGTGATGTCCGCGTTCGTCCGCAGCAGGCTCATCGACGAGGTGTACCTGCCGCTGGTCGGCGACAGCCTCGCCAAGCAGCTGGGCACCACGGGCGAGTCCAAGCGCACCGACACCGGCGGCCTCCTGCTGCTCATCTCCCCGCCCGGCTACGGCAAGACGACCCTCATGGAGTACGTCGCCGACCGCCTCGGCCTGATCCTGGTCAAGGTCAACGGACCCGCGCTCGGCCATGCGGTGACCTCCCTCGACCCGGCGGAGGCGCCGAACGCGACTGCCCGCCAGGAGATCCAGAAGATCAACTTCGCGCTGGAGGCGGGCAACAACACGCTGCTGTACCTGGACGACATCCAGCACACCTCGCCCGAGCTGCTGCAGAAGTTCATTCCGCTGTGCGATGCCACCCGCCGCATCGAGGGCGTACGGGACGGCGAGCCGCGCACCTACGACCTGCGCGGCAAGCGCTTCGCCGTCTGCATGGCCGGCAACCCCTACACCGAGTCGGGCAGCCGCTTCCGCGTGCCCGACATGCTCGCCAACCGCGCCGACGTCTGGAACCTCGGCTCCGTCCTGACCGGCAAAGAGAACGCCTTCGCGCTCAGCTTCATCGAGAACGCGCTCACCGCCAACCCGGTCCTCGCCCCGCTCGCCGGCCGTGACCGCACCGACCTCGACCTGCTCATCCGCCTGGCCGAGGGCGACGCGACGGCCCGCGCCGACCGGCTGGCCCACCCATACGCCCCAGCAGAGCTGGAGCGAATCCTGGCAGTACTGCGGCACCTGCTCGCGGCCCGTGAGACGGTCCTTGCGGTGAACGCCGCCTACATCGCCTCTGCTGGCCAGTCCGACGTCACCCGCACTGAACCGCCCTTCCAGCTCCAGGGCTCGTACCGCAACATGAACAAGATCGCCCAGCGTATCCAGCCGGTCATGAACGACACTGAGCTGGCCACGCTGATCGACGACCACTACCGGGCCGAGGCCCAGACCCTCACCACCGGAGCCGAGGCCAACCTGCTGAAGCTGGCAGAGCTGAGTGGCACACTGACCGCCGGACAGGCTGTGCGCTGGGCCGAGCTGAAGGCGGCGTACGTCCGCACCCAAACTCTCGGAGGCCCGGAGAACGACCCGCTCCCCCGGGCCGTCGCCGCCCTCGGCCTCCTCGGCGACCGAATCGCGGCCGTGGAGACGGCGATCAACCGCGCTGTTGACCCGCGCCTCCTGGTGGCCGGCCCCACCGCCAGGCATGCGGCCCGTCCGGCCTCGGGGCCAGGGGAGAAGTGACGTTGACATCCCACGCGGTGAGATCCGCCTCGCCGGCAACGCCGGACACGTCACCCTTCACCGCCGCCGTCCCGACGCCGTACTGCAAGCGATCCAGGATTTCCTCGGCAAGCGACGGCCGAAAGCGGTCACAACGCGGCCGAGAAGACGGTCGAGACGTACGCCGTCTGCCAGCGCGACGACCGGACGATCCGCGCGCTGGTAGCGGAGGGGAAGGATCGTGAGGCGGTCGCCTTCTGCATCAGCTGGGAACCGGGCATGTCCAACGCGCACTTCGGTGCGTACATGGACGCGCTCGACCAGCTGATCACCATCAACCGTGAGCACTTCGCCGCCTCGGTGAGTGATGGCCGGTCCGCCGTGTCCGGGCTGCTGCCGTGGACGTGCGGTGCACTGCTTGCGGCGGGCCTGCTCACAGTGCTCGGGTTGCGGCAAGCTTTGCGGAGTTCCGCTGAGCACCGGACTGTCGGCCTCTGCTGAGGTGGGGCCTGCTACGGGCGTCGGTATCCCAGAGGGCTGTCCGGGCGCTCGGCCGAGTTCGGGGGTTCGCCGCGGCGGACGGAACCGGGGGCGCGGCCGGCCGGGCGGTCGGCGCGGGCGGAGGAGGTCAGCTGCCAGGGGACGCTGGTGACCATGACGCCGGGGGTGAAGAGGAGGCGGCTCTTGAGCCACAGGGCGGACTGGTTGTGGAGGAGGTTCTCCCACCAGCGGCCGACGACGTATTCGGGGATGAAGACGGCGACGAGGAACAACAACAGCGCGAGTCCGCTCCACAAGGTGACACGCGCCGGGGAGAACGTCCCGGCCGCAGCGTCCACCAGCAGCAGGAGCCCCAGGAACGCGTCGGCGCACGCGATCGCGCTGCGCAGCTCCGCGGCCCAGTGACGGTCGTGGACCAGCCCCTCGGACGGGAGGGCACGTTCGCCGGAATCTCCATCGATCCCGTCGATCCCGTGCCCATCGATACGGCGACCCATAGCGCCGAAGGTAGGCTCGTAGCCGCGCCCTTCCTTGTTTCTTGACGCGTTGCTAGCGGGTCGGTGATTCGTCCTTAACGGCTTGCCCGTCGCTCGGGCGCGTGGGCTTGGCTGGGGCTGTCTGCCGGCCAACGTGTCGGCATCGCCCGGACGTCGCACGTGATGCTGCGACCAGTTTGGCGGGGCTGGGCGTATGGGATGCGTCAAGGGTGTACGGGCCGGCGTAAGGGAGCCGTTAAGGACCATCGAATCCGGCCCGGTAGGCAGGTTTCCTGTAGCGGTCCGATCCTCTTACGGATTTCCGAACCTCTTTCAGGAGCTTGCGATGGCCGACGTGGCCTTCGTCGTCGTCACGATCGCGGTGTTCGCGCTGGTGGCTCTCGTCGCCAAGGGGGTGACGAAGCTGTGACCGCCGAGAACATCGTCGGCCTGATCGTGGCCGTTGCTCTGCTGGGCTATCTCGTCCTCGCCCTCATTTTCCCGGAGAGGTTCTGAGTCCCCGACATGAGCTCCGTTCTTGCTGATGTGCTCATGGTGATCGCGCTGGTCGGCGCGCTCGCTCTGGTGCACCGTCCCTTCGGGGACTACATGGCCGCCGTCTTCCAGTCCAGGAAGCACCTGCGCGTCGAGCGGTGGATCTACCGCTCCGTGGGTGCCGACCCGGACGCGGAGATGCGCTGGCCGGCGTACCTGCGCGGCATGCTCGTCTTCTCCGCGGTGAGCGTGCTGTTCCTGTACCTGCTGATGCGGGTCCAGGACAAGCTGCCGCTGTCGCTCGGCTTCAAGCCGATCAGCCCGGACCAGGCGTTCAACACGGCCGCCTCCTTCGTGTCGAACACCAACTGGCAGTCGTACTCGGGTGAGGTGGCGATGAGCCACGTCACCCAGACCGCCGGTCTGGCCGTGCAGAACTTCGTCTCCGCGGCCGTCGGCATCGCCGTCGCGGTGGCGCTGGTGCGCGGTTTCGCCCGGTCCCGCACCGGCGACCTGGGCAACTTCTGGGCGGACCTGGTGCGCTGCATCGTCCGCATCCTGATCCCGATCTCGGTGGTCGCGGCGATCCTGCTCATCGCGGCGGGCGCCATCCAGAACTTCGGCGACATCCACACCATCACCACGCTCACCGGTGACAAGCAGGCCATCAGCCCCGGCGCGGTCGCCTCCCAGGAAGCCATCAAGGACCTGGGCACCAACGGCGGCGGCTTCTTCAACGCCAACTCCGCCCACCCCTTCGAGAACCCCAACGGCTTCACCAACCTGCTGGAGATCTTCCTGCTGCTGGTGATCCCGTTCTCGCTGCCGCGCACCTTCGGCAAGATGGTCGGCAACGTCAAGCAGGGCTACGCGATCGTGGCCACGATGGGCATCATCTGGTTCGCCGGCGTGGTCGCGGTGACCTGGCTGGAGTACGCCCACCCGGGCACCGCCTCGCAGCTCGCGGGCGGCGCGATGGAGGGCAAAGAGCAGCGCTTCGGCGAGGGCCCGTCCTCGGTGTTCGCGGTCTCCACCACGATGACCTCGACCGGCTCGGTCAACTCCTTCCACGACTCCTTCAGCGGCCTGTCCGGCGGCGTGCTGCTGCTGGGCATGATGCTCGGCGAGATCGCGCCCGGCGGTACCGGCTCCGGCCTCTACGGCATGCTGATCATGGCGATCATCGCGGTATTCCTCGCCGGCCTGATGGTCGGCCGTACCCCCGAGTACCTGGGCAAGAAGATCGGCACCCGCGAGATCAAGCTGGCGGCCTGCTACATCCTCGTCACGCCGGCGCTGGTACTGATCGGCGCCGGGGTGGCCATGGCCCTGCCAGACGGCAAGGACGCCATGACCAACATCGGGGCACACGGCTTCTCCGAGGTGCTGTACGCCTACACCTCGGCCTCGAACAACAACGGCTCGGCCTTTGCGGGCTTCGGCGCGAACACCGACTTCTTCAACACGACGCTGGGCCTGTGCATGGTCCTGGGCCGCTTCCTGCCCATGGTGTTCGTGCTGGCGCTGGCCGGCTCGCTCGCCGAGCAGAAGCCCGTCCCGGCGACCGCGGGCACGCTACGCACCGAGAAGCCCCTGTTCACCGGCCTTCTCGTGGGCGCAATCATGATCATCACCGGTCTGACGTTCTTCCCCGCCCTCGCGCTGGGCCCGCTCGCCGAGGGGCTGGCGTCATGACCGCCAACATCAAGAAGCAAGAGGACTCCATGTCCACGGTGACACCGACCCGGGCGCCGCACAGCGACGTGCCGACCGGCCACAAGGAAGAGGGACGCGTCGGCGCGGGTCTCTTCGACCCGAAGCAGCTGCTGCAGTCGCTGCCGGACGCCGTCCGCAAGCTCGACCCCAGGGTGATGGTCAAGTCGCCCGTGATGTTCGTGGTGTTGGTCGGTTCGGTGCTGACGACGGTCTTCTCCTTCAAGGATCCGGGCGACTGGTTCGGCTGGGCGATCAGCGCCTGGCTGTGGCTGACGGTGGTCTTCGCCAACCTGGCGGAGGCGGTGGCCGAGGGCCGCGGCAAGGCGCAGGCGGACACCCTGCGCAAGGCCAAGACCGGCACGGTGGCGCGGAGGCTGTCCAAAGACGGCAAGAGCGAGGAGCAGGTGCCCGGCACCGAGCTGACCATCGGCGACCTGGTCGTCTGCGAGGCGGGCGACATCATTCCCGGCGACGGTGACGTCGTCGAGGGCGTGGCGTCCGTGGACGAGTCCGCGATCACGGGCGAGTCGGCGCCGGTCATCCGCGAGTCCGGTGGTGACCGCAGTGCCGTCACCGGCGGCACGAAGGTTCTCTCCGACCGTATCGTCGTCAAGATCACGACGAAGCCGGGCGAGACCTTCATCGACCGGATGATCGCCCTGGTCGAGGGCGCGGCCCGGCAGAAGACGCCGAACGAGATCGCGCTGAACATCCTGCTGGCGTCGCTCACGATCGTCTTTCTGCTCGCGGTGGCGACCCTGCCGCCGTTCGCGGATTACGCGGGCACGCACCTCACGATGGTCGTGCTGGTGGCTCTGCTCGTCTGTCTGATCCCGACGACGATAGGCGCGCTGCTTTCCGCGATCGGCATCGCGGGCATGGACCGGCTGGTGCAGCGCAACGTACTGGCCATGTCCGGCCGGGCGGTCGAGGCGGCGGGCGATGTGTCGACCCTGTTGCTGGACAAGACCGGCACCATCACGCTCGGCAACCGTCAGGCGTCGGAGTTCGTGCCGGTGACGGGTACGACGGAGGTCGAGGTGGCCGACGCGGCGCAGCTGTCGTCGCTGGCCGACGAGACGCCCGAGGGCCGCTCGATCGTCGTCTTGGCAAAGGAGAAGTACGGGCTGCGCGAGCGGCACCAGGGTGAGTTGGCGCACGCCGAGTGGATCGCCTTCACAGCCCAGACCCGGATGTCCGGCGTGGATGTCGACGGACGCAAGGTGCGCAAGGGCGCGGCTGGTTCGGTCATCGCCTGGGTGCGGGAGCAGGGCGGCGAGGTGTCCGGCGACGCCGACATCCTGTCCCATCGGATCTCCGAAGCGGGCGGCACACCGCTGCTCGTCGCCGTCGAGGACACTGACAGCGCTCGCATCCTCGGGGTGATCCACCTCAAGGACGTCGTCAAGCAGGGCATGCGGGAGCGGTTCGACGAGCTGCGCCGCATGGGCATCAAAACCGTCATGATCACCGGCGACAACCCGTTGACCGCCAAGGCGATCGCCGACGAGGCCGGTGTCGACGATTTCCTCGCCGAGGCCACGCCAGAGGACAAGATGGCGCTCATCAAGCGCGAACAGGCGGGCGGCAAGCTGGTCGCGATGACCGGTGACGGTACGAACGACGCGCCCGCGTTGGCCCAGGCGGACGTCGGCGTGGCGATGAACACGGGTACGTCGGCCGCGAAGGAGGCCGGCAACATGGTCGACCTCGACTCGAACCCGACCAAGCTCATCGAGATCGTCGAGATCGGCAAGCAACTCCTCATCACCCGGGGCGCGTTGACGACCTTCTCCATCGCCAACGACGTCGCGAAGTACTTCGCGATCATCCCGGCATTGTTCGCGGTGGTCTACCCGGGCCTGGACAAGCTCAACATCATGCACCTGTCCTCGCCGGACTCCGCGATCCTGTCCGCGGTCATCTTCAACGCGCTGATCATCATCGCGCTGGTCCCGCTCGCCCTGCGCGGTGTGCAGTACCGGCCGATGAGCGCCGACAAGATGCTCCGCCGCAACCTCGGGATCTACGGCATCGGCGGACTGATCGCCCCCTTCATCGGCATCAAGATCATCGACCTGCTCATCTCCCTCATCCCCGGAATCGGCTGATCAGCATGAACAACTCCGTACTCAACACCGGGCGCATGGTGTGGGCGGCGCTGCGCATGCTGCTCGTCCTCACGGTCGTGACCGGTGTCATCTATCCGCTGGTGGTGACCGGCATCGGACAGCTGGCCTTCCACGACAAGGCCAACGGCTCGATGGTGAAGGTCGACGGCAAGGAGGTCGGCTCCAAGCTGATCGGCCAGAGCTGGCACATCAAGGGCACCGACAAGCCGGACCCGAAGTGGTTCCAGGGCCGCCCCTCCAACAGCGGCTACGACCCGCTGTCCACCGGCTCCAGCCAGCTCGGCGCCAGTGACCCGACCCTCGTCAAGAACGTCAAGGCGGCCAAGAAGCAGGTCGCCGAGTTCAACGACGTACCGCAGTCCGAGGTCCCCAAGGACGCGGTCACCGGCTCCGCCTCGGCGATCGACCCGGACATCTCCAAGGAGTACGCGGACATCCAGGTCAAGCGGGTGGCCGAGCACAACGGTCTGACGGCCGCGCAGGTCCGAAAACTGGTGAAGGACCACACCGACGGCCGTACGGCCGGGTTCCTCGGCGAGCCGACGGTCAACGTCCTCGAACTCAACATCGCGCTCAAGGAACTGGCCAGGAACTGATGGCCTTGGCGGCAGAGACGACTGGGAGTCGGCGGGGCTGGGAATCCCCGCCCCGCCGGCTCCCGCCGCCGTCTCGAAAGCCCTGACCCCACCGATGACAGGAAGGCCGCACGCCGATGACCCGGGTGCTGGTGGTGGAGGACGATCCACAGCTCGTACGAGCCCTTGTGATCAACATGCAGGCCCGGCATTACGGAGTGGACGCGGCGCCGGACGGTGCCACCGCGCTCCGGCTGGCCGCCGCGCGCCAGCCCGACGTGGTGGTGCTCGACCTCGGGCTGCCCGACATGGACGGCGTCGAGGTGATCAAAGCGCTGCGCGGCTGGACCCGGGTGCCCGTCCTGGTCCTGTCCGCACGTCGCGCGTCCGAGGAGAAGGTCGCAGCCCTCGACGCGGGCGCCGACGACTACATCACCAAGCCGTTCAGCATGGACGAACTCCTGGCCCGGTTGCGCGCCGCCGTGCGTCGCACCGAGGCCCTGCCGCTGGCCCCCGAGACGACCGTGGTCACCACGGACGGCTTCACGGTCGACCTGCTGGCCAAGAAGGCGACCCGCGGCGGACGCGATGTGCGCCTCACCCCGACGGAGTGGCATCTGCTGGAAATCCTGGTCTGCAGCCCCGGGCGCCTCATCACACAGAAGCAGCTGCTCCAGGAGGTCTGGGGCCCCTCCTACGGAAGCAAGACCAACTATCTTCGGGTCTACATGGCGCAGCTGAGGCGCAAGCTCGAAGCCGACCCCGCCCACCCGCGCTATCTGATCACCGAGCCCGGGATGGGCTACCGCTTCGAGTCATGACGCGCTCTCCATGCTCCTGACCGCACACGACTGCAGAGGCGAGACGATGGCACGCGGCAAGCTGCGGATATATCTCGGCGCGGCACCAGGCGTCGGCAAGACGTACGCGATGCTGTCCGAGGCGCACCGCCGTATCGAGCGGGGCACCGACTGCGTCGTGGCCTTCGTGGAGCACCACGACCGGCCGCGCACCGAGGTGATGCTGCACGGCCTGGAGGAGGTGCCGCGCAAGGAGCTTGAATACCGCGGCAGCGTCTTCACCGAGATGGACGTGGACGCCGTGCTCGCCCGGCACCCCGCGGTGGCCATCGTCGACGAGCTGCCCCACACCAACATCCCCGGCTCGCGGAACGCCAAGCGGTGGCAGGACGTCGAAGAGCTGCTCGCGGCCGGCATCGACGTGGTCTCGACGGTCAACATCCAGCACCTGGAGTCCCTCGGGGATGTCGTCGAGTCGATAACCGGCGTGCGGCAGAAGGAGACCGTCCCGGACGAGGTGGTGCGCCGCGCGGACCAGATCGAACTGGTCGACATGTCACCGCAGGCGCTGCGCCGCCGCATGGCGCACGGCAACATCTACAAGCCGGACAAGGTCGACGCGGCCCTGTCCAACTACTTCCGGCCCGGCAACCTGACCGCGCTGCGCGAGCTGGCGCTGCTGTGGGTGGCCGACCGGGTCGACGAGTACCTGAACGAGTACCGCAGCCAGCACCGGGTGTCGAAGATCTGGGGCTCGCGCGAGCGGATCGTGGTCGGGCTGACCGGCGGCCCCGAGGGCCGCACGTTGATCCGCCGCGCGGTACGGCTGGCGGAGAAGGGCGCCGGCGGCGAGGTGCTGGCCGTCTACATCTCCCGCAGCGACGGGCTGACCTCGGCCTCACCCAAGGAACTTGCCGTGCAGCGCACCCTGGTGGAGGACCTGGGCGGCACCTTCCATCAGGTCGTCGGCGACGACATCCCCGTGGCGCTACTCGACTTCGCACGGGGCGTGAACGCCACCCAGATCGTCCTCGGTGTGTCCCGCCGCAAGAGCTGGCAGTACGTCTTCGGGCCCGGCGTCGGGGCCACGGTGGCCCGCGATTCGGGGCCCGACCTGGACGTCCACCTGATCACGCACGACGAGGCGGGCAAGGGGCGCGGCCTGCCGGTGGCCCGGGGCGCACGCCTTGGCCGCTCCCGTGTTCTGTGGGGCTGGCTCACCGGAATCGGCGGTCCCGCACTTCTCACGCTGCTGCTCACCCACGTCGACGCGGACCTCGGTCTCACGAACGACATGTTGCTGTTCCTGACGCTGACGGTGGCATCCGCCCTGCTCGGCGGCCTCTTCCCGGCGCTCGCCTCGGCGGCGGTCGGCACGATGCTGCTGAACTGGTACTTCACGCCGCCGGTGCACCGCATCACGATCGCCGACCCCAAGAACATCCTGGCTCTGGTGATCTTCGTGGGGGTGGCGGTCTCCGTGGCCTCCGTCGTGGACCTGGCGGCCCGCCGCACTCACCAGGCCGCCCGGCTGCGCGCCGAGTCGGAGATCCTTTCCTTCCTCGCGGGCAACGTACTGCGTGGCGAGACCGGCCTGGAGGAGCTGCTGGAGCGGGTCCGCGAGACCTTCATCATGGAGTCGGCGGCCCTGCTGGAGCGCACGAGCGACGTCGAGCCGTGGACCTGCGCGGGCCGGGTCGGCCCCGGACGGCCGGTGGTGCGGCCGGAGGACGCCGACGTGGACATGCCGGTCGGGGACCACATGTCGCTGGCCCTGTCCGGCCGCGTCCTGCCCGCCGAGGACCGCCGCGTACTGGCCGCCTTCGCCGCCCAGGCCGCCGTCGTCCTGGACCGCCAGCGCCTGCAGTCCGAAGCGGACCAGGCCAAGGAGCTGGCCGAGGGCAACCGCATCCGCACCGCCCTGCTCGCCGCCGTCAGCCATGACCTGCGCACCCCGCTCGCCGGGATCAAAGCCTCCGTCACCTCCCTCCGCTCCGACGACGTGGAGTGGTCCGAGGCGGACCAGGCAGAACTCCTCGCCGCGATCGAGGAGGGCGCCGACCGCCTCGACCACCTGGTCGGGAACCTGCTGGACATGTCCCGCCTCCAGACCGGGACCGTCGAGCCGCTGATCCGCGAGGTGGATCTGGACGAGGTCGTCCCCCTGGCGCTCGTCGGCATCCCCGACCCCGAGTCGGCTGTGGCCCTGGACATCCCCGAGACCCTGCCGATGGTCGCAGTCGACAAGGGTCTGCTGGAGCGCTCCGTCGCCAACGTCGTCGAGAACGCGGTGAAGTACAGCCCGAACGGCGAGCCGGTCGTGGTGTCGGCCAGCGCGCTCGCCGACCGCGTGGAGGTGCGCGTCGTCGACCGGGGCCCGGGCGTCCCGGACCAGGCCAAGGAGCGCATCTTCGCGCCCTTCCAGCGCTACGGCGACGCCCCCCGTGGCAACGGTGTGGGCCTCGGCTTGGCGGTCGCGCGCGGCTTCGCCGAGGCCATGGGCGGCACCCTCACCGCCGAGGACACCCCCGGCGGGGGTCTCACCATGGTCCTCACCCTCCCGGCCGCCCCCAGCCACGCGCCTACCCCCACCGACCTGTCGGCGACGGCCCCGTCGTAACTCCGTAGACGGTGTTCCTTGCCGGAACCCGGCAACCTGTACGCCTGGGCGGTGCGCATCAGTGATCTGTCAAAGACGTACCAAGAGCAGGTAAGGTTCCCAACGGTGTGCCGGGAAGCCTGGTCGGCGAGCAGAGGTGTGATCTCTCTTCCGATCGGGGGCGTTTCCGGTGGTACTCGTTGCTGTCTTCGGGGTGGCTCTGCTGATCGCGGTGCTGCTGTCCGGGCTCGCCGCCCGCACCGTGCTGTCCACCTCCCTCCTCTTTCTCGCCGGCGGCGCGCTGGTCAGTGACGGGTTCCTCGGGCTGATCCACATCACGCCGGACAGCGAGATCGTGTCGGTCACGGCTGACCTGGCGCTGTTCGCGGTGCTGTTCACCGACGGCCAGCACGTCTCCTTCGCCAAGCTGCGCGCCAACTGGCGTAACCCCGCAAGGGCGTTGGGCCTGGGCATGCCGCTGGCGTTCGTGTTCATGGCGCTGGTCGCGCACTACCTGGTCGGTCTGGACTGGACGACGTCGTTCCTGGTGGGTGCGGTGCTGGCGCCGACAGACCCGGTGTTCGCCTCGGCGATCGTGGGCCGCAAGGAGGTCCCGGCCAAGCTGCGGGAACTGCTGAATGTCGAGAGCGGCATCAACGACGGCCTCGCGCTGCCGGTGGTGGTACTGCTGATCGCGGCCGCGGGCCCGGTCGCCGGTCACGCGAGCGAGGCGTCGCTCGGGACGATCGCGCTGGAGCTGGCCCTCGGCCTCGCCTTCGGCATCCTGATGCCGCTGTTCGTCAACGGCCTCGTTCGGTTCCGGCTGCTGGGCGCCGAGCCCAAGCTGCAGCAGCTCTTGCCGCTGGCGACCGGGATCATCCTGTACGGCCTGTGCCACCTCACCCACGCCAACCCCTACCTGGCCGCGTTCTCCGCCGGCGCCGTGCTCACCGCCAACGCACCGGAGGCGAAGGAGGCGTTCGAACCGCTGGGCGAGGCCCTGGCGGAGCTGGCGAAATTCGCCGCACTGCTGGTGTTCGGCGCGCTGCTGACGCCCCGTCTGTTCGCGGACCTTACGTGGCAGGGCTACGTGGCGGTGGTCCTGGCGATCGTCCTGATCCGCCCGGCCTCGCTGCTGATCTCGCTGGTCGGTACGCGGTTCGAGCGGCGCGAGAAGCTGACCGCGGCGTGGTTCGGACCGAAGGGCTTCGCGTCGGTGGTGTATGGGCTGCTGGTGCTGCAGTCCGGCATCCCGCAGGCGGAGGCGGCGTACACGCTGATCGCGGTGTGCATCGCGTTCTCGATCGTCGCGCATTCCAGCACCGACGTGCCCATCGCCCGCATGTTCGACGTCGAGGACCTGGTCGGCATCCCCGACGACGCACACGACACGAACACCGGTGAGAACGACCAGGAGAGAAAGACGGCCGTATGAGTGATTGGCACAGCTGGGCGGCCGTGTCCGTGTTCGTCGGCGCGTACGTACTGATCATCAGCGAGCGCGTCCACCGCACGGCCGCGGCCCTCGGCGGCGCCGGGTTCATGCTCGTGATCAGCGCCACCGACGACAAGGCGGCGTTCTACTCCGAGCACACCGGCATCGACTGGAACGTCGTCTTCCTGCTGTTGGGGATGATGGCGATCGTCGGGGTGCTGCGGCAGACCGGCCTGTTCGAGTACCTGGCGATCTGGTCGGTGAAGCGGGCCCGCGGCAAGCCCTTCCGGGTGATGGCGATGCTCGTCGTCATCACCGCGGTGGCCTCCGCGCTGCTCGACAATGTGACCACGGTGCTGCTGATCGCTCCGGTGACCCTGCTGGTGTGCGAACGGCTGGGCCTGGCCTCCGCGCCGTTCCTGATCGCCGAGGTGTTCGCCTCGAACATCGGCGGCACCGCGACCCTGGTCGGTGACCCGCCCAACATCATCATCGCCAGCCGGGCCGGGCTGACCTTCAACGACTTCCTGGTCCACCTGGCTCCGATCGCCGCCGTGCTGACGGTGGTGCTGCTGGGGCTGTGCCGGGTGATGTTCCGCAAGGCGTTCGTCTACGACGAGGAGCGCGCCGGGCAGGTCATGGCGCTGACCGAGCGCGAGGCCATCCGGGACCCGCGGCTGCTGTGGCAGGGCCTGGCCGTCCTGGCCCTCGTCGTCGCCGGGTTCGTCCTCCACCCCGTCCTGCACTACGAGCCGAGCGTGGTCGCCCTGCTCGGCGCCGGACTGCTCGTCGCCGTCTCCAGAGTGGAGACCCGGCAGGTCCTGGGCGAAGTGGAGTGGCCCACCCTCGCCTTCTTCGCCGGCCTGTTCGTCATGGTCGGCGCGCTGATCGAGACCGGCGTCATCGGTGACCTCTCCAGCGCCCTCGCGGACGCTACCGGCGGCCGCGAACTCGGCGCCACACTCACCCTGTTGGGCGGCTCGGCCGTGCTGTCCGGCATCGTGGACAACATCCCCTACGTGGCTACCATGGCGCCCATCACCGCCGACCTGGTCAAGGACATGGGCGGCGCGGCCGGCGGCCACCAGGTGCTGTGGTGGGCCCTGGCCCTCGGTGCGGACCTGGGTGGCAATGCCACTGCGATCGGCGCCAGTGCCAACGTGGTCGTCCTCGGCATCGCCGAGCGCAACCGGCAGCCCATTTCCTTCTGGCAGTTCACCAAGTACGGACTCGTCGTCACGCTCGTCACGGTCGCTATCAGTGCGCTGTACTTGTGGCTGCGGTACTTCGTGCTCGCCTGAGCCGTGACGGGCGTACACGCGGGCGGCCGGGCCACCCGAGGGGGAGCACACTGGAGGCGGGTGCCGTCTGTCCTCTTGCGAGGGGGTGTCGGCGGTGGCGCGCACACCACGTGGGACGGTGCTGTGATGGCGTTGGAGGCGCAACCCGCTGCGGCGGCGCAGCGACGTCGTCGCAGCCTGGGTGGTGCTCATCGCCTGGGCGCTCGCCGTGGCCGGGGGGCTGCTGGCGGGCCTGGTGACCCGCGGGCGCGGTCGAGCGGGGCCTCGACCGGGAACGGGCCGAGCGGCAGGGGGTGTCGGCCGTCGTCACGAAGGACGCGGTGGACGAGGCGTCCGTGCGGCCGGACGGGAACCGGCTGGCGTGGGCCCCCGTTCGCTGGGTTTCCCCCGACGGCCAGTCGCATACGGACCGGACCCGGGCGCCGCCCGGCACCCGGGCAGGCACCCGGGTCACCGTCTGGACCGACAGGCGCGGAAGCCTGGCCTCCGAGCCGTTGTCCCCCGCGGATGCGCCCTTCCGCGCGGTGATGATGGGCGGAATCGTCGCAGTGGGGGCGGGCGGAACGATGTGGGGCAGCGGACGAATCGTCCGTGTGCCTGGCCCGGCAGCGCCTGCGGCAGTGGGACGAGGAGTGGGAACGGGCCGACACGCGGAGGGGCGGGAAGACGGGCTGACCGGCCGCCGCCCAGTACCGGATGGCCCGGTGACTACGTACGCCCTGGTGTATGCGGTGTCAGAGGTGCGTCAAGATCGGCGCTGGCAGTAGCCCGGAGAGGACGGCAGCGGGATTCTGGCCGTGTCGACCGTCGTGCCGTGTCGACCCCCTACGGGGCGGCCCCTTGGCAAGGAGGGCCGCTCCTCGCTCCCGTGAGGTGGTGGCCCATGCGGATGCCCCTGCGTGACCGGATCGCCCTGGCGGCTGCTCTGCTCGCGCCGCTCGTCGTCGCTCTCGCCCTCGCACCGATCCGTACCCACATGACGTCCGCGAACCTGGCCCTGATCCTCGTCGTGGTGGTCGTGGCGGTCGCGGCCCTGGGCAGCCGCGCTGCCGGGGTGCTGGCCGCGCTGTCGGCGGCGGCCTGGTTCGATTTCTTCCTCACCCGGCCCTTCCAGCGGTTCAGCATCTCTCATGGCGACGACATCACCACGACCTTCCTGCTGCTGGCGGTGGGCGTGGCCGTCTCCCAACTAGCGGCCCACGCCCGGACGTTGAAGCTGGTCACCGTCACCGACGCGGCGCATCTGGCGCGGATCCACGAAACTGCCTCCCTGGTCCAGGCCGGCGGCTCGCCGTATGCGGTGGTGGACCAGGTAGGGCATCAGCTCACCGAGATCTTGGGACTGCGCGGCTGCCGGTTCGAGCACGGCACGCTGCTCGGCCGACATCCCCGCCTGGAACAGGACGGTTCGGTGACCGTCGGCCGGGCCCACTGGGACCTGGAGAAGGACGGCTGGCCCGGCGAGGAGATCGAACTGCGCGCCCAGGTGGGCGGCCGCTACCTGGGCCGCTTCATGCTGGAGCCGGAACCCGGCACGGTACCGCCGCCTCTACAGACGCGCCTGGTCGCGGTGAGCCTGGCCGACCACGTCGGGGCAGCACTGGACACCGCCGGGCCGGTACTCGACCGCTGACCCGACAGGTTTCAGGCGCTTGGCGTGCTGCTCAACGTGCCCGTCTTGCCGAGGAGTTCGTGCAACAGGTGCGAGGCGGTGATGACGCCGAGGAGATGCGTGCCGTCCTTGGCCTTCTCGGCGACCGCCACCAAGGGACTGCGCACCTGCGCCATCAGCGCGGCGACCTCCAGCGCGGTGTCGTCCGGGTCGGCGATCGGCGGCGGGGCCGCGGTTTTGGAGAGACAGTCGCCGACGCGGCGGCCGGCCAGCGCCTGGCACAGCCGGTCGGCGTGCTGCTCGTCGACCACTGCGGCGAGCGTGGGGTCCTCGATGACGTAGGCGGGAACCAGCACCTTGATCATCTGGGAGGCCGGCAGGATGGCCTTCGGCTCGCGATGCTCGTCGAGCACGAGCAGCCCGGGCAGCTTGTGCTCGGCCATCAGCCGAGCCGCGTCCAAAGCATCGCTGTCGACGCTCACCGACTCGTATTCCACCGCCAGGTCACGTGCGCGCACGGTCGGCTCCTCGTCTGCCTCAAAACGTCCCTGCGCCCAGCGTCGTACGGCCCCGCCCCAGACGCCAGGTCATCGAAGGGAAACATACGCAGCCTATGCCCCATCCCCGCCCGACGCGGCCAGTGCCCGCCCCACCAGCGCGACGATCTCGTCGGCCGCCTCGTCCAGCAGCAGATGCCCCGAGCCGTCCAGGATGTGCAACCGGGTGCCCAGGTGCCGCTGGGCGGCCGGCCCCATCCGCCGCGGCGGCAGGAAGACGTCGTAGCGGCCGGTGGCCACCAGACAGGGCACCGCCCGGCGCGCGGCCAGCAGCGTCGGAGGCAGCGGGGGAGGGGCGAGGCTGCTGTGGCAGCAGCGGGCGACCAGGGCCATCCACTCCGCCAGCTCATCCGGCACGCGACCACCCGGCGCCACCATGGGCTGCAGCATCCGGGCCGCCCGTGGCACGGTCGGCCGGGTCAGCCACGGCACGGTCGCGGCCACGACGGCCGGCGGGACGAGCAGCCGCACGAGCCCGGCGCTGGACAGCACGACCCGCCAGGCGATCCGCGGGGAGGCGGAGGCGAGCACGATGGCTCCGCCGAGCGAGTGCCCGACGACCAGGGCCTTGCCCGGCACCGTCTGCTCCAGTGCCTCAGTGAGCCACTGCCCGTACCACGCCGACCCCCTGCGGCGCGGACGGATGTCCGCGCTCAGCCCGGGCTGCCCGGGCACATCGAGCACCACTGTGGGCCACCGGGCGGCCAGCGCCTCGGTGATGTGCCGGTAGACGGCACCGTTCGTGTTCGTACCAGGCACCAGCACCACCGTCGGCGACGCGGCTGCCGGGTCCGGGCCAACCGTGACGACACTGGTGGCTCCGGCGGCTGTCGAGATCTCCCGTCGGTGGTGCGGCACGCCCCACTCATCGAGTCGCTTAAGACACCATTCCCGCACCCGCTGACGGCACTTGGGGCGGCGATAGACGGAGGGCACGTCGGCAGCGTAGCCCTGCAGGCCGGTATCGGAACCAGGCTGACGTCGGCGTACCGAGGGGAGCCGTGAAGCGGCCCGGATCGGCTGACTACCTGGCAGCCGTGTCGCGTCGGCCGTCGTCCCTGGCAGCGGGCGGTGCCCGGCGGGGAACCCTGACGCATTCTTAACGCCTTGCTTGCGCTTCCCTGACGTAGTGTCGGGGGCGGAGTGCCGGGAAGTCTGGTCGGCGAAGTGTCCTGCCCTCGACGAATGCGTCCCCAAGGACGCCAAGGAAGGTCTTCGCGTGACCGTCTCGAAGTCGGCCGCCGCCATCGCGGCTGCTCCGTCTGCTGTCGCGGGCGTCCGTGGCCCGCGCCGTTCCGTTCTCTTCTTCGCGTTCGCCTTCGCGGTGATCGCCGACCCCGTCTCCTCGGTGGCATACGCGATCGAGGCGGCGCTGCGCGCCCTGCACGGCGACCTGGCGCTGCTGCTGCCGACGATGAGCCTCGTGGTCGGGCTCGTCGTGGTCGTCACCGCCAACTACTGGCAGCTCGTGCGGCGCTTCCCCAAGGGCGGCGGCGCAGCGGCCGCGGCCGGGCGGGCGTTCGGCGCGCGCTGGACGTTTCTGCCCATCGGCGCGCTGGTCGTCGACTTCGTCCTGACCATCGGCATCTCGATCGCAGCCGCGGCCAGCGCGGTCATCGCCCTCTTCCCCGGGCTTGCTCCGCTGCGCATCCCGATGGCGCTTCTGCTGCTGGTCGTGGTGGCCGGGCTGACCTGGTTCGGGCACGGCGGGCGACTGCTGTTCGCCTTCATGACCGTGGCCTTCGTCATCATTTCCGTGGCCGTGCTGATCCTCGGCTTCACCTCGCCCCACGCCACCGGCCACGCCGCCGCCTCGGCCGACCCGGGCCGCTCGGCGATGCTCGCGGTGGTCCTGGCGTTCCCGGTCGCCATGGCGCTGGCCACCGGAATCGAGGCGCCGTCGACCGCCATCGCCCAGCTCGGCCAGCTCGACGACACCCACCGCCGCCGCTTCGGTCGCGGCACCCTCGCGCTTCTGGTCGTGATCGTCGGCGGCCTGACCCTTGCCCTGACCGCGCTGGCCGTGCAGCTGCACATCGGCATCCCCGGCACGGACTCCACCCAGATCGCCGACATCGCGCACGCCGCCGCCGGACCCGGCTGGCTCTACAGCGCCTTCCAGCTGACCAGCTCGCTGCTCCTGCTCGCCGCGGCCAGCTCCTCCTTCCAGGCCGGCCCCGGACTGCTCAAGGCCCTGTCCGGCACGCCCGAACGGCCCGGGGTACTGCCGCCGGTCCTCGGCCGGGTCAACCGCCACCACACCCCCTACTGGTCGGTGGTCGTCTACCTGGCCGCCGCCGCGCTCATCATCGTCGCCGCGGCGGGCCAGGAACAGGAACTCGTACTGTTCTACGCGGTCGCCGTCTTCGTCAGCTTCCTCGTCGGCCTCGTCGCCATGGCCCGCTTCGCCCACCGGGAGCAGAAGACGGCCCTGGCCTGGGTCAACGCCCTGGCCGCCGTGGCCGTCGCCTTCACCCTGGCGGTGAACCTGCTGCGCGGCTGGCCGATGCTGTCCCTGGCGGCCACCCTCCTCATCGCGGCCGGCCTGTACGCGCGGTGGACGAGGGCCGGGCGCCCCACAGGCATCGAAGACGTCGAGGCGCGCGCCGAGGCGGAGTGACGGCGTGACGAGTACGGCACGGTGGCCGGCGTGGTAGTCGTGCCCTGCGGCACCGGCTGACCACTCCCCGTATTCGGCCTTGGGCGAGGCGAGGCGAGGTCGGGAGGGTAGCCCTTCGGGGACGGCATAGTTGATCTGCCCACGACTGGTGTGGCGGCCATTGATGACCTCCAATGTCTCGGGATGCGGCGCCAACGGGTCGTCGGTCAGGCACCCGACCGCCCGGTTCCCTACTGGGGCTGGGGCAACCTCCCGGACCAATACGCACGCCGCTGGGACGGGGACGACGGGGAATCGCCGATGCCGAAGCGCCCAGCCCGCGGGCTCAGCGACCTGCCTCCGATCCTGCCGTGGTGGGGCGAGCGCCGCCGAGGATGACCTCACGCTGCGTATACGCGGTGGCCGACAGTGGGGAGTCGACGTGGCCACGGTGGGGAGCTGAAGCGGTCGCGAGCGGGGAAAGCCAACCGGCCGCTGACACACGTCTTCTGTGTCAGATCGGCACTGCCGCGCGGGGTGACAGACGCCCGTGCGCCCGCGGCGAACGGGGCAGTCTGGAAGCCCGCTTCAGGGGGCGACACGCCTCGGGACACTGGGGCACCGTGGAGGCGGCCGAGCAGGGCCGGTCGACGGGATTCACCTCGCGGTACGAGGCGTAGGGCATCCTGACGGGTGCCAGTGACGACATCGAGCTGGACCTGATCCGCGAGGGCGGCAACCGCGCCGTCGGCCTGGTCTTTCGTCGTGCGCGGAAGGAGCGCCCGAGCGTCAACAACGCGACCTGTCGAGCAAGTTGGGCACCCGGTGTTCGACCCGGTACGGCTCGGGGGCGAATTGTCGGGGGTGTCGTGGAACACGTCTCCCCGGGCCGCACCACCTCGCGGCGTACTGGGGCTCGAAGTTCGCGGACTACGCCACACAGAGACCAGACCCGTCATGGCCGGGAGGGCTCGACCTGGTACCTGGGCGACGGCGGCGGCAAGACCCCCGACTTCGGTGGGCCGGAGGACTCGCCCGGGATCGAGGTTGTCCTCGCGGGCGCGGAAGTCCTCCGGACCAGCCCGGCGCCGATGCCGCCGACGTTGGCGCCCGGCTGGATCACCTCCCGGACGACCTCGCCGCCGCCGTGATCGCCTCGACGAGACAAGTCCCTGGCCGCAGCCACAGACCACGTCTGGGCGGCAGTCTCGCGGACGGCAGCTTCGCCCGCGGCTTCGGCCACGGTCTGGGGGGTGACCGCCTCCGGCAGCGCGCACCGGTCCATGCCGACCAGCGCAGTTACGACGAGCTGGCCGCCGCCCATGCCGAAGCCCGGCATCCGCAGCCGCGCCCCGCCCGGCGCAGGCGTTGACTCGCCGCAGCCACGGGAGAAACGCGGCGCCGGAGTCCTGGACGCTGGTGCTGGAGCCCAGGCCGTTGCTCGGCGGGTGGCGGTGGACGGCGCCTTGAGCTGCGCTCATGTAATTCCCGTGCATGGCTAAGCAGTTGGGGGGATGTGCGGACTGTCGGATCTCGGGAAGCTTCAGGAACTGCGATGCGACCTGCACTGGAAGGTCGCCTGCGGGCTGGGCCTGCATGGCCTGGCGACCTGTCCCTGCGGGCCTGCTTCCGCTGCCTCGACCGCTCGGCCCGCCCAAGCGCGGTGCGGCAGGTGGGTGGAGGCCATCGGCTCCTGCGGGGTAGTGGGCGGCGGAGACCGCCGCTTGTCACCGCCTGGCCGTGTCGTCGCTCTCTCCGGATACCCGCGGCGGTGAGGTCGTGGTGAGGGACCAGCACCGCCGCCCGTTTCGGGATGGCCTGCTACTTGATGCTGATCTCGGCGAGTTGGAGGCGGTACTTGGTGGTCTCGTCCGAGGCGGGCCTGCCGAGCTTGGAGGCCTTCAGGCGTAGATAGCGGCCGGTGGCGGAAGTGAGGGTGTAGGTCTGAGCGGCTCCGCCCGGGTTGGGTTCGGCAGTGATGGTGCGGGCGGTGGTGTAGGTTCCGGATCCGTCGGGGCGAGTCTGGATGGTGAAGTCGACGGGGAAGCCCGCCGTGCCGCCGCCGGCTGCGCCGGTGTCCGTGCGGGGGTGGAGGGTGACGGAGCCGATGGCCCGGTCGGCGCCGAGGTCGATCTCGATCCACACCGGTGTGGCGCTGACGTCGGCGGAGGGGAAGTCGATGCTGGTGAAGCCCTTGGCACCGGTCACGCTGGTGGTGGTGCCGTCAAGGAGCCGGGTCTTGCCCCAGTCGCCGTTCTCCAGCGTGTAGTTGGCGGTGACGGCGGTCGCGGCGGTGGGGACGGTGAGTTCGGCGAGCTGGAGGCGGTACTTGGTGGTCTCGTCGACGGGAGGGGTACCGAGCTTGGTGGCTTGCAGGCGGACGTGGCGGGCGGTCGTGGTTTTGAAGCCGTACGTCTGCACGCGCCCGCCCGGGTTGGGTTCGGCGGTGATGGTGCGGACGGTGGTGTAGGTGCTCGACCCGTCGCGGCGGGTCTGGATCGTGAAGTCGGCCGGGAAGCCCGCTGTGCCGCCGCCGACCGCCGGGGTGTCGGTGCGGGGGAAGAGCCGTACGGCGTCGAGGTCGGTGTCGGCGCCGAGGTCGATCTCCACCCAGACGGGGTTCGCGCTGACGTCGGCGGAGGGGAAGTCGATGCTGGTGTAGCCCTTGGCACCGGTCACGCTGGTGAGCTTGCCGTCGGTGAGCCGGTTCTTGCCCCAGTCGCTGTTCTCCAGGCTGCTGTTGCTGGAGACCGGCCGGCCGAGGGCGAGGTTGTCCAGACGGCCGGCGCCGGTGACCGTGAACGTCCAGCTGCCCGGCTGGAGGGTGAAGTAGACGTACGAGGAGTCCTTGCTCGCGTAGCCGAGGCCCGGGACGCCGCCGGTGGAGGCGCCGCCCGTGAAGACGGTGGTTCCGTTGGCCTTGATCACCGGTGCGGAGCCGCCGTACGTCGGGACACCCACCCGCGCGGTCGTTCCACTCGGGGAGGTGAGGGTCAGGGTGACCTGGTCGCCGTCGCGTGTGATGCCGAAGCGGATGTCGCCCTTGACGGTCGGCGTGACCGTGTTGATCTTCGTGAGGGTGCCGGTCTGCGGGATGACGTCGTACGTCTCCCAGCCGGGCTTGGTGGGACGGACGCCGGCGGCGTAGGCGGACATGGTGTACAGGGGGCCGCCGTTCCAGGCGTGGTTGTCGGTGCCGCCCGACTTGTCCCATATCTCCCACAGGGTGTGGCAGGTGGGGTCGGCGACCTGGGCGGCGTAGCGGTTGCGCATCCGCTCCTCGGCGACGGTCGCCGCTCCCATGAGGTAGAGCGCTTCGAGGACGTAGAACTCCATGTAGGGGCTGGCGTTGAGGTGGGTGCGCAGCACCTCGGTGATCGCCCGGTGGCGGGAGGCGGGCGCGAGGCCGGCGACGACGGCGAGGCCGTTGGCGCGGTCATCGGTGTCGCCGGTGTAGCCGGGTGAGCGGTACTCGTTCCTGGAGGTGTCCCACAGAACGCGGTCGAAGTTGGCCTT
Source organism: Streptomyces sp. NPDC001381 (assembly GCF_042895685.1). Classification (NCBI taxonomy): domain Bacteria; kingdom Bacillati; phylum Actinomycetota; class Actinomycetes; order Kitasatosporales; family Streptomycetaceae; genus Streptomyces; species Streptomyces sp. NPDC001381. The sequence continues at coordinate 284,476 of NZ_JBIAWO010000002.1, forward strand.
GATGCTGTCGCGCTTGGCCTGCCAGGCGGCGACGTCGCCGCTGTTGCCGCTGAGGCCGGCGAGGGTGATGGCCGTGTCGAGGGCCAGGTAGTACCAGCTGTTGTCCAGGACGCGGGCGTCGATGTTGGTGCCCCAGTCCTCCCAGTCCCAGTCCCCGGCGCGGTGGCCGACCAGTCCGGCGGAGTCCAGGCTCCACAGGTCCAGGTACGCCTTCACCGCCGGGTAGGCGCCGGAGACGGCGTCGGAGTCGCCCGTGTAAAGGTGGTACGTGCCGAAGGCCCACACCGAGGCGAGCATCTGGACGGGCAGTTCAGCGGTCCAGATGGTCGACGGGATCGGGGAGTAGAGCACGCCGCCGGGCTTCTGCCAGGCGGTCAGCTGGGCGATGGCCTTGGCACCGAGGGCGTGGGAGCGGGTGTCGAAGGTGTAGAAGCCCTCTTTGAGCTGGTTGACCACGTCGCCCCACCACTGGGCGCGTTCGCGGGTGGGGCAGTCCATGTAGTTGTCGCGCATGTTGACGTACATCGTGCGCGCCGCCTTGCCCCACAGGGTGTCGAAGAAGGCCTCACTGCTGCTGAAGGAGCCGGCGAAGTCGGTGTCGTAGCCGGACTCCCGGTACTTCAGATCCAGAATGGTGACGCCCGTGGGGATCGTGTACCTCACCGCCGTGCCGCTCATCCAGGCCAGCGCCTCGAACTCCTGGACCCCGCCGGTGCAGACGTAGGTGGCGCGAATGTTGTTCTCGGCCCCGGGTGTGAGGCCGGTCAGGCCGTCGCCGTCGGCGTAGTGGTCGGTCTGCATGCCGATCACCGCGCCGGCCGGAGCGTCCACCTTCAGATACGGCGTGACCTGGAGGTTCGAGGGCAAGGTGGCCGTGATGGGGGTGGCGCCCTGTCCCGTGGACGGCAGCGACGACGCGTTGCCGTAGGACTTCAGGCCCGAGTACCGGAACTGCGGGACCGGCCGCCGGACGAGATCGTTCCAGGGCGCTGCACCGGCGGCTCCGAAGTCGGTGGGGGCACTCCACGCGCTGTCGTCGAAGCCGGCCGACTCCCAGGCGGTCATGGCGGTGGCGTTGCGGGCGTCGTAGTAGACGTTCGACTCGGGCAGGCGGAAGTTGACCTGGGTGCCGCTGGTGTTGTTGGAGTAGCCCGGGTGGACGGTGTGCTTCCAAGTGGTGTCGCTGACGACCCGGGTGGTGGTGGAACCGGTGGTGATGTCGGACTGGAACAGCAGACCGCCCTTGCCGCTGCTGCTGTGCGAGAACCCCTGCTTGCCGAAGTACCACACCAGCAACGCCACCGTGTTGCGGCCGCTCGTGAGGTACGGGGCGAGGTCGATCTCGTCGTGGTAGGTGCCGGTGCGGTTGGGGCCGCGCTTGAGCTGGCCGTCGAAGACGACGAGCGTGCCGTTGACCCACAGCCAGTACTTGGAGTCGGCCGCGATCTGCGTCACCGCCTTCGACGGCGCGGAGCCCAGGGTGAACGATCTGCGGAACGCCACCCACTGGTTCGCCGAGCTGGACGGAGCCCAGATCCACTTCGCGGTCCAGGAGACGGCGGCCGACGCCACGGGAGCGAGCCCCGGCAGCAACACCGAGCCGAGGGTGGGCGCGAGCGCCACGGCTATGGCCGAGCGCAGGACGGACCGGCGCGATACAGAGGACATGCGGGCTCCTACTGTGGATGTGCGGTGACGGCGGGGAGGGCAGGCGTCCTGGAGATCAGGCAGGGGAGAGGTCTGCGGGACGCGATGTTTGAATCGTTTCATTCACGTGTTTGCAGCGGGAATTCTTTGCCGCCGTGCGAGGAAGTGTCAAGCCCTGTGCGGCCGGTATCCGGCAGGAGAGCGGTCCTGCGGTGCCAGCGGCCGAGAAGAACGGGCTGAAGACTCGGTGTTCCGGCCCGACATCCGCCGCGGGCGGGTCTTCCTCGCCGGTGACGCCTGCTGCACGGCAGCGCTTCGTCGCTTCAGCACTTCGACCGTGCCGGCAGCGTCCACGGCAGCAACGGCGTCCGTATGGACCCGCCGGAAGGTCGGCGCCGGGTCGGCGCCGATGAAGCAGGGGGTCGCGGAGACGAGATGTCGCGGGTGAGGTGCCGGCCGTCGATGCCCGCGCTGCGGAGCACGAGCGTGGGCACCGCGATGCAGCTGTCGACGCCCTTGGCGCGGACCACCGCCGACGAAGTTCTGCCATACGGGAGTTGCTCTCAGCCCTCTCCGACCATTCCCGTCCCGCTCTTGCTGCGGACTCGGTCGGACCCTGCTGGACAAGCCATGAAACCGCGTCTGCTCAATGGCGTCCAGTGATGGCCGAGACGGTACCGGAGGAGCACGCGCTGCTCCCGTCGGCGCGGCTGCGCGGCGTCGGCGCGATCCGGAGCGAGAAATGATCACGAGCTGCTCGCAGACCGCCGCCACGTCGCGCCGGAACCACAGGGCCGATGGCGCCGCGATCGGCGCGGGCCTTGCCGGGCGCCGGCCGCGCAGGGCGGCGTGGCGGCGTGCTGGGCCGGTCTCCGTGGTGAGAACGTCCACGCGCATGAGGGCAGGGCCAAGCGGTTCTCCGGTGGATCCCACCGGTCCTGATCGACCTCTGGTACGTGTGGGTGCTCGGCGGCGAGACGCAGCCGGGTACGACGAAGCGCGGCATCCGGCTTCACCGGGGGACGCGGGAGAGCCGGCTCGTCGGCGGTCTCGGCTGATCGCGCAGTGGCCGGTCGTGGAACTCGACGGCTGCGTCCCCCTCACGGCGCCGGCACGAGGGATCGGTCAGGACTCCGCCGCGGCACAGTCATCGCTGACGCGGGCGACCAACGGGCCGACCGGATGGTCGTCGCTGAACCGCCGCTGCCGGGGTCACGGATCATGAAGGACCCACAGCTGCCGCGGCGTACACACCGCGGGCGGAGGCGGCTCGCACGAGTCGGCCGGCGGTCGCTTGCGGCCCTCCCGGGAGCTCTTCCGAGCCGTCATCGAGCGGCAAACCGTGCTGGAGCAGCCCGCGTCGTATCAGCTGCCGGCCGAACTGACCTTGTTCGCTCTGCGCACCCCCCGCCTGTACGAGTCTCCGCACAGCCACCACAGTGGGATCTCGGCGGTGACGACCGAGCCGATCACCGAAGCCGCCGAACGGACCGGCCATGAACTCGTACAACCCACCGAAACGACGCTCGGTTCCTCCTGGCGGGCTTCGATATCCGCCGTCTGGGCATGGCATGAGGCTGCGTCAGGGCAGTGACCGAAGAGAAAGCTGTCCGCCCAATGGAGTCCCGGACGGGGTTCGTTCCCCTGGCCCGCTCAGGTGACAATCCGGCAGGGAAGCTTGCGCAGCCCGTGCAGGGTGTTGTTGACGATGAACTCGGGCTTGCCGATCTCGAACCGGCGCACCCGTGCCAGCAGTGCTGTGAGGAGGGCGTGCGCCTCCAGCTTGGCCAGGTTCTGGCCGACACAGGCGTGGATGCCGACGCCGAAGGTCAGGTGATCGGCGGGCTTCCGCGTGATGTCGAAGCGCTCCGGGTCGCCCCACTTGCGTTCGTCGCGGTTGGCGGAGGCGTACATGACGGCGACACGATCGCCCGCGGGGATGGTGACGCCGTCGCACTCCCAAGCCCTGGTGGTCACCCTGCTGAATACGGTGACCGGAGACGCGATGCGCAGAACCTCGAGGTAGGCGGCGGGCACCAAGGACGGGTCGGCCCGCAGCGCGTCCCACTGGTCGGGGTGCTCGGCGAACAGCCGGACGGCGGCCGCCAAGGAGAGGATCGTGGTGTCCATGCCCGTGGCGAGGAACGCCATCATGAGGGTGATCGCGGCGGCCTCGTCGATCTCGCCCGAGTCGACCGCCTCCCAGACGCGGGCGCCGAGACCGCCTTCGGCAAGCCGGTCCCTGGCGGCGGTGGTGGTGACGTAGTGCAGCAGAGCCTGCTGCTGTCGCATCGCGGCAGGTGTCCGCTCCCCCAAGGGACCCAGACCCTCAAAGGTGGAGGCGCCGAACTCAAGGAGCTGGTCGCGGCCTTCCTCGGGAAGACCGATGAGATCGGCGACGAACCTCGGAGTGAATGCCTCTGCGAGGTCGGACACCGCGTCGAACTCCGCACCGGCCGCCAGGCGGTCGACGATCTCTTCCGCCGCAGCGTTCACCGAGGGACCGAGGTCCCGCAGCGCCCGGGGCATCAGCATGCGGGAGAGGATGACGCGCAGGGTGGTGTGGTGAGGCGGGTCGGATGCCAGCACGCCGCCGGCCATGAGCTCGTTCATCCCGGCCGCGAAGCCCACTCCGGACGCGGAGCTGAACGTCTCGTGATCACGCAACGCGGCACTGACCTGCTCGTAGCGCGGCAACGCCCACGCGTCGAACCGGCTGAGCCGGACCACCGGTCCCGCATCCCGTAGGCGCGCATACACCGGATAGGGATCGAGGAGTGTGTCCGTGGCGAAAAGGTCGACGTCGCTTGAGGGCAGGGTCGTGGAGGACATCATTGGCTCCAAGGTCGAGGCCGCCGGGTCAGCCGGCGCGGCTGTCACGGTGCGCATCCGCTGTGAGTGCCGTGCTGTGTCGAGAAGTCCGCGTCATCCTGGGTTCGTGCGGTCAACCGTCCCGTCGTCGCACCGGCCGCTCCCGTCGGCCTGGCGGCAGGAAAAAAACCGGCCGATTCGCCCATGACGCTCGCTGTTCCCTCGATGATGCCCATCGGCACGGGCCGGGGTCCAACACCGGATGGCGCACGCAATGATCGAAGAATTCGATTCGCCTACGTCGCCTGGCACGGACTCCGCGGCATGAGGGTGCCTCCTTCCGGACGATCGGGCACGGTGAGAACGCGGGACGCACCAGTGCTGATCAATCGTCATCTTCGATGGCTGTGTGCCGGCATCCGTGTTGGACTTCATGGCCCGCTGAGCAGCATCATCAGCGAGGGACAGCAACAACGGGCAGTCGGCCCGCAGGATCCGAAGAGAACGGCATCCACCTCATTCCGTAGGGAATCGAGCCCTGCTGCTCCAAGACGGGCGAGGGCATCGACCGCTCCGGCGGCCCCGGCCCGGCAGTCTCTCACCATCCACGACACAGGCATCGGCGCGGCCCGAGAGCTCCGCGCGGATGGCGTCGCCACCAACACCTGGCCCGGCCCTGTCGTGCCGACGGTCTCCCGTGGGCGCGGAGACCGACCTCGTGGACCGACGAACCCCGCATCGTGCCCGCGCAGCGACCTTCAAAGGAGCCGCCCACATGGTCATCACCCGTGAACTGCTGATCGACGGCAAAGAGAAGGGTGCGCAATCCGGGCGCACCACCCCCGTCATCAATCCCTCCATCGGACAGATGTACGCCACCGTGGCCGCCGCCGGCGTCGAGGACGTCAGCAGCGCCGTCGACGCCGCCCAAGCCGCGTTCGAGGACTGGGCGAGGCTGGACCCGTTCACCCGCCGGGCGATCTTCGTCAAGGCCGCCGACCTGATGGAGGAGCGGCGCGAGCACGTCGTGGACGTGATGGCCGGTGAGGTGGGCTCGACCCGGTCGTGGGCCTCGTTCAACGTGACACTGGCCGCCGAGATGCTACGCGAGGCAGCCGCTCTGATCACCGCCCCGCGGGGCGAAGTGCTCACCACCCAGCACGACGGCGCCCTGAGCCTCGCGGTGCGCGAACCCTTGGGCGTGGTAGCCGCGTTCTCCCCGTGGAACGCCCCCGTCATTCTCGGGACCCGGGCGGTTGCCGCCGCTCTTGCCGCCGGTAACACGGTCGTGTTGAAACCGAGCGAAGTGGCTCCTCTGTCCGCCGGACTTCTCATCGGGGAACTGCTGCGTGATGCCGGACTGCCCGACGGGGTCCTCAACGTGATCACGAACGACCCCGCCGACGCTCCGCACATCGCCGAAGCCCTCATCGCCCACACGGCGGTACACGCGGTGAACTTCACCGGCTCGACGCATGTAGGCCGGATCATCGGCGAGCAGGCCGCTCGCCATCTCAAGCCCGCGCTCCTGGAACTGGGCGGCAAGAACGCGGTCATCGTCCTCGACGACGCCGACGTCGACTACGCGGTCGACGCCGCCGCCTTCGCGGCGTTCATGAACTCCGGACAGATCTGCATGTCCGCCGACCGGATCCTCGTACACGAGTCGCTCGCTGAGGAGTTCATCGCCAAGTTCACGGCCAAGGTCGCCGCACTGCCCTCCGGCGATCCCACCGACCCGGCTACGGTGATCGGCCCGCTGGTCAACACGGACCCCGACAAGCGGTGCGGGCTTTTCGCGGCCCGCCGGATCGCCGCCCTGGTCGAGGACGCGGTCGCCAAGGGCGCCACCGTACTCGTCAGCGGCGAGATCGAGGACGCCTCTCACCCGGCGACCGTCCTCACCGCGGTCCCCGCCCACGCCGACCTGCACGGCGCGGAGACGTTCGGGCCGGTCTGCGCCGTCGACACCTTCGCCACCGACGACGAGGCCGTCGCGATGGCCAACGACACCGACCAGGGGCTGACCGCCGGGATCATCACCGAGAACGGCACGCACGGGCTCCGGGTGGCCCGAAGGCTGCGGACCGGCATGGTCCACATCAACGACCAGTCCGTCGCCGATGATCCCCAGGCGCCGTTCGGTGGTGTCAAGTCCTCCGGCTATGGCCGTTTCGGAGGCCGCTGGGGCATCGAGGCCTTCAGCAACACCCGTTGGATCACCCTGGCCACCCAGCACGCCTCCTATCCCTTCTGAAGGTCTGGCGACGCGCCGGCCCGGGGGCGGGCCCCGGGCCGGCGCGTTGACCACACAGCGGACAGGAACCAAGGATGATTTCGACCAGCACACCCGTCTCCGACGTGGACATCTTCGATGACGAGGTGCTCAACGACCCGTACCCCGCCTACGAGGTCCTGCGCGGTCTCGGGGCGGCGGTCTACTTGTCGCGCCACGGCTGCTGGGTGCTGCCGAGGTATGCGCAGGTGCGCTCGGCGCTGGGCGACCACCGGCGGTTCTCCTCGGTCGACAGTGTCGGCCTCGAACCGGCACTGAACGAGCGGCGCCGCGGTGGGGTCCTCGCCTCGGACCCGCCGGAGCACGAGGTGTTGCGCGGTGTCCTGTCCGAGAGCCTGGCGCCGCGCGCCCTCGCCGAGCTGCGGACGGACATCGGCCGCCGGGCCGAGGAGCTCGTCGCCCCACTCGTGGAGCGCGAAACCTTCGACGTGGTCCAGGACTTGGCCCGGGTTTTCCCCGTGAGCGTCGTCGCCGACCTGATCGGGATGCCCTTGGCGGCGCGGGAGGAGGTTCTGCGGTTCGCCGACGCCTTCTTCAACACCTTCGGCCCGCTCAACGACCGCACCAGACAGTCCCTGCCGGTCGCCGAGACGCTGTTCGACGAACTCGCCGCGATGATGAGCCGCGACAACCTCGAACCGGGCGGCTGGGGCGAGGCCGTCCACCGCGCCGCCGACCGAGGGGTGATCGGCGTGCATCAGGTCGTACCGCTGCTGCGGGCGTACCTCGTGGCGAGCATGGACACCACGATCAACGCGATCGGCAGCGGTCTGTGGCTGCTCGCGGAGAGGCCCGAGGCCTGGCGGGCGCTGCGGGAGGACCGGAGCCTCGTGCCGTTGGTGTTCGAAGAGATCCTGCGCTACGAATCGCCCGTGCAGATGTTCTTCCGCAGGACCACCTGCCCCGTCGCGTACGAGGACGTGGTGATCCCGGAGCAGGCACAGGTGAGCCTGTTGTTCGGATCGGCGAACCGGGATCCCCGTAAGTGGATCGATCCCGATCGCTTCCGGGTCGACCGAGCGCCGATGGACCACGTCGGCTTCGGATACGGCGTCCACGGTTGCGCCGGCCAGGGGCTGGCGCGCATCGAGGCGCAGGCGGTCTTCGCCGCCCTGCTTGATCGTGTCGACCGCATAGAACTCGCCGGCCCGCCGCGCCGGCACCTGAACAACGTGATCCGTGGGCTGGACAGCCTGCCGGTCACCGTGACCACCGGAAGGTTGTGACCGTGAGCATCGAACTCGTTCCTGGCCGTTGTGAGGGGCACGCTGTGTGCGAGGCCATCGCACCGGAGGTGTTCCGGGTGGACGACGACGGAATGGTGCAGTTGGTCCCCGGCGGTGACCAGGACGACGCGACCGCCCTCGCGGCGGTGCGTTCCTGCCCTGTCGCGGCCTTGCGGGCGACGTCATGAAGCGCATCGTCGTCGTGGGTGGCTCGATTGCGGCGGTGACCGCCGCGAGCTGGCTGCGCGTGCGGGGCTTCGACGGGACGGTCACGCTCCTGAGCGCGGAGACGGAGCAGCCCTACACCAGGGTTCCCCTGTCCAAGACCGTACTGTCCGGCGAGGCGACGGACGCCTCCACCGCCCTGCCGCCCCTCGACGACAGCGTCGTCGTGCGGCTCGGGGCCCGGGCCGTCTCGCTGGACACCAGGGCACGCCGGGTGATCCTCGAGAGCGGCGAGCCGGTGCCCTACGACGGTCTGGTGATCGCCACAGGGGGGCGGGCCCGGCGGCTGAGCCCTCCCGGCATGTCGGGAGAGCGGGTGCTGCGCACGCTCGCCGACTGCGCGGCGCTGCGCGAGGACCTGACCCGCGCTCGCAGCGTCCTGGTCGTCGGAGCGGGGCTGCTGGGCATGGAGATCGCATCGACGTGCCGCACCCTCGGCCTGCAGGTCACGGTGGTCGACCGGGATCCGCCCCTGCGCCGGGTGCTCGGGCCGGTGCTCGCCGAGGTGATCGCGACTGCCGCGCGTGAGTACGGAGTGGTGCTCAGGACGGTGCCCGGCGGCGTCCGGCTGGTCGGATCCGACATGCTGGAGGGCGTCGACGCCGACGGTGACGTTCTCACAGCCGACGTGATCGTGTCGGCGGTCGGGGACGTACCCGCTGTCGACTGGCTCACCGGTTCCGGCCTGACGCTCGACGGCGGTGTGGTCACCGACTCCCGCGGCCGCGTCGCGGACGGCATCGTCGCGGCGGGGGACGCGGCGGTGGTCCGTGGGGCCTGCCGCCGTCCGCACTGGACCAACGCGGTGGAACAGGCGCGGGTGGCGGCGGCCGCGCTGCTGGGGGAGGACGTGGTCGGGGCCGTGCTTCCCCCATACTTCTGGACCAACCAGTTCGGCGTCGAGGTGAAGATCGCAGGGGAGCCGGCCGGACTCGGTGAACCGGATCTGGTCGATGTCGACGGCAGCTCGATGCTTCTGCGCTGGTCGGGGGGCGCGGCGGCGACGGTGAACCACACGATGCCGGTCCGCAAGCTCCGGCGGCTGGCCTCCGCCCCGTGACGTGACCCCCTGTGCAGCTGGCCTCCGCCCCGTCACGGGGCGGAGGCCAGCTGCACGGTTCAGAAGATGGTCACCTCGCGGCTGTACAGGACGAACGAGCGGGAGGGGTCGTAGAAACCGCCGGTTTCGTCGGACCGCTCTCGCAGCGCGCGCTCGTACGAGGGGAAGTGCGTCAGAGCCTCGTCCTCGGAGTCGTAGTACAGAGCGGTGACTCCCGCGTAGGGGGGCTCGTCCTCGGCGCCGAAATGGCGCAACGCCCGCTCGTCTCCCGGCACCTGACGGTGCTGGGCACATCCGCGCACCGCCTTGGCCGGGGAGTTCCCTTCGGCGAGTACCTGCTCATGGGCGGCCCGCCACCGGCCGACGACGTCGTCCCGGCTCAGTCCCTGCGCTGCGTGGACGAAGTGGAGCACCTTCACGGGAGCCGCGTCCCCGTCGGACGCCGGTGGCGGCACCAGCACCTCGGTGCGCGTCAGCAGGGCCAGGGCACTTGGCAGGTCGCTGAACCGGGCGCCGTCGGGAGCGATGACCTCACGCACGTACGGGTCGGACATCGTGGCGGCCAGTGCCTCCATGTCGTCGAACCGCAGCTCGGTGACGGAGTCCCGGCCGAACTCGGTCAGGTGGGCCGAGTCCCCCTCGGTCCCGAAGGACGCGTCGAACACGTGGTTTTGGACGTAACGCCGGATGCGGAGAGGGTTCGCGGCGGACAGGGGCCCGTGCACGTGGTGAAGGTGGTGCAGGAACGCCCGGTGTGTCATGCCCGGCCTGCGGCGGGCGGCGGCGATCAGGGTCAGCATCGTTCTCCGTTCGAACGTTCGGAAGGAGCGGATGTCGGCACCGCCGGCGAGGGGAGGCCTGCGGTACCGACCTGGACGGGCTGGTCAGCCGGCCATCTGCCGCATCGGCTCGGTGACCGCCGCCGTCCGGATCCGGGCGGCGAGGCCGAGCGCGGCGGCGGCCGCGGCGAGGGCGAGTACTCCCATCGCGTTCGACAGAGCGCCGACGGCGGAGGTGAGGGCGAGGGCCACGAGCGGGCAGAGGAACTGGCCGAGGAAGAAGGATCCCGTCCACAGGCCGGTGCCGCGGCCACGGTCGGCGTAGTGGAGCTTGGACATGGCGAGAGTGAGCAGACTCGGCAGCATGATGCCGCCACCGAGGCAGTTGACGACGGCACCGAGGGTCAGCACGACGGGATTGGGGGCGAGCCAGACCACCGCGAAGCCGAGGGCGCACAGACCGAAGGCGGTGGGCAGCCAGGCTTGCGGGCTGCGGCCGGCCTTGGCGAAGACGACGGAGCCGACCACGATCGCGGCACTGGTGAGGGCGGTGGCCAGTCCGATCACGCCGGAGTTGCTCACGCCCATGTCGTCCAGGAGGAACGCCATCTCCACCTGGAGGGTGTAGAAGAAGACGGCACCGAAGACGGTCAGCGCGCATGTGCCCGCCAGCGGTCGCCAGGGGAAGGGCCGCCTGGCCATCGGCTCCGAGACGGTGGGGGAGGAGGCGTCGGCGCGGTCGTCGCGCCGGGGCCGGGGCAGGAAGGCGGCCATGGCGGGGACGAGGAGCAGGCTCACGGCGTAGGCCCAGAACGGGGCGCGCCAGCCGGCCGATCCGGCCGCGCCGCCCAGGACGAAGAAGGCCGTTGCGGAGATCGCGGCGCACATCGTCTGCATCGCGAGGTAGCGGTCGCGTTGCCGGCCGGAGTAGTAGTCGCCGGTCAGTGTGGTGCAGCAGGTCATGATGGCGGCTTCGGCGACGCCGACGAGGGCGCGGCTGGCGACGATGGCGCCGAGGGAGTCCAGCCACAGGGGCGCGGTGCCGAGGAAGGCGTACACCACGGTGGCGGTGACGAGGAGGCCTTTGCGGCCGAGCCGGTCGACGAGGACGCCGGCGAAGGGGGCCAGCAGGGCCAGCGACAGGGCGGGGATCGTCAGGGCCATGGGGACGAGCACGTCGACGCCCCGGACGTCGGCGAAGTGGTCGTGCATCTGCGGCAGGACGGGGGCGATGAGCACGGCCCCCAGGATGGGCAGACATGCGCCGGCCATGAGCAGCGTGAGGCGAAGCCGGTGTCCGGGACCGGACACGACCTGTTCGGACGGGACGTCCGCGTCCGCCGTGGACGGCGGGGGCGGGAGCGGGGGCACGGGTGCAGGCATGCGGGATCTCCACGTGGCGTGTCGGGAGGGGGCGGGATGGTTCGGCCGTGGTGGCCGGGCCGCCCGGTACCCGGGAGCAGGCTCGCGACAGCGGCGCCCATGACCGCCGGACGTCGCGGCGGGCCGGCCCGCCGCGACGTCCGGCGTGGTCCCGGCAGCGGCTGACGGTGCGGCTCGGACGTCGGGTTGAGACGACTATCGGGCAACGGGCAGGGCCTGCCTAGCCCCCGTCCGATCGAGATCGGTGATGCGGATCATCCGATTCCTGGATGCCGGGCACGCAACGGGTGTCGAGGACTGCCGTCGTCGTGCGGACGAGCGGTCACCGCCGGCTACGGCACACTGCCGCCGGGGGCACCGTCCGACAGCCCGGACAGCAGCCCGTCACCGCTCGCCGGACACGGCCGAACCCGGCACCTCCTCCAACCCAGGTGCTCCCGGCCCGGGCAGGCGGGTGAGCGCGAGACGCAGGAACGCCTGCGCGGCCGGTGAGGCCGGAGCAGGGTCGCGATGAGCGAGGGCCAGCGGCTGGAGCGCCTGCGGGTCGTCGAGGCGCAGGACGCAGTCGGCGTGGTCGCCCGGGATGATCGCGTCGGCCACCGGTCGGGGCACGAGGGTCACCCCGATGCCCTCCAACGCCAGTGAGGCGAGGTCTCCCGCGCTGCGCAACGCGCAGACACTCCGGCGGCGGGCGCGCGCCCGGTCGAACGCGGCGTCCACCTGCATGCGCAGTCCGGTGTCCGGACTGCATTCGAGGAAGCGCTCGTCGGCCAGTTCGCCCAGATCCACGACGCCGGTTCCGCGCAGCCGGTGCCTGCGGCCCACGACGGCCACGAGCGGTGCCAGACGCAGCAGGTGGTACGCGATGCCCTGGGGCAGCTGGTGTTCGTGCAGGGCGATCACGGCGACTTCGAGTTCACCGGTCAGGAGCTGCGTGGTGGCTTCCACACCGTCCGCGTCGGAGAGGATCACCTCAACCGCGGGGTATGCCTCCTGATATTCCCGCAGCAGGCCGAGATGGTCGATCTTCCCGGCCGTGAGCGTCAGCGAACCGATGCGCAACCGTCCTCGCACAGGCCCGTCGAGCGAGGCGACCTCGGCCTGCATCTCCTGGACCGCCTGGAGCACCCGCCGCGCGCAGGCGACGAAGGTCTGGCCGGCCTGGGTCACCCGGACGCTGCGGCTCGTCCGCTCGAAAAGCCGGGCACCGACCTCCCGTTCGAGCTGGGTGATCTGGTGGCTGAGCCCGGACTGCCCGATGCGGCAGCGCGCCGCGGCCCGGGTGAAGTTGAGCTCGTCGGCGATGGCCACCGCGTACTCCATCTGCCGCAGATCCATCGCATTCTCCGATCATTTCGTGCGTGTTTCAGTGTTGGACGCCGAAGACGTCCCGAGTACATGATGACCAGAACCAGCTGATCGGCTCGGTTTCATCGGATTCCACTGCGCCCCTTCTCGCAACAGAGTGCTGCCGGCTGAACGGAATCAATCACATTCTCCGCTTGATCCGACCTTGCCACAGGGGAGAGAGCCATGACCACTGCAACGACGCAGGCCGACGGGACACCCGGGCAGCAGCCCGTGGGCACCCAGCCGCCTCCCGAGACCATGCGGTTCCCGGACACGCCGAAGTTCCGCGGGTTCTTCGCCCCGTCGCGGATCGAGGCGGACGTCTACGACCTGGAGGTCGAGGGCAGCATCCCGCCCGAGCTGTCCGGAGCCTTCTACCGCGCCGCCGCGGACACCCAGTACCCGCCGCGGTTCCCGAACGACGTGTACATCAACGGCGACGGCATGATCCACATGGTGCGGTTCGACAACGGCCACGCGGATCTGAAGACGCGCTATGTCCGCACCCAGCGCTTCCAGCTCGAACGCCAGGCCCGCCAGGCCCTGTTCGGCGCCTACCGCAACCCCCGCACCGACGATCCGTCGGTGGCCGGTGTCGACGACGGCAACGCCAACACCTCGATCATCTGGCACGCGGGCAAGCTGCTCGCGCTCAAGGAGGCGGCGCTCCCGTACGAGCTGGATCCGGCGACGCTGGAGACCAAGGGCGTCTACGACTTCTCCGGCCAGATCCCGGGCCGTACCTTCACCGCGCACCCCAAGCACGACCCGCGCACCGGCGAGCTGATCGCCTTCGCGTACAACGCCAGCGGTCTGCCGGACAAGCAGATCCACATCTACGAGATCTCCGCGGACGGCAAGGTCACCCGTTCCCAGACCTTCGAGGTCCCGTACTCGTCGATGGTGCACGACTGGCTGGTCACCCGGGACCACTTCGTCTTCACGATTTCGCCCATGGTCGCCGACCCGGAGCAGATGAAGACCGAGGAACAGTACTTCGTCTGGGACCCGAACCAGGGGACCTACGTCGCGATCATCCCGCGTGACCAGGGGGTGAGCGGCATCAAGTGGTTCCGCAGCGAGCAGCTCATGGAGACCCACTCCCTGAACGCATGGACGGACGGCGACACCCTGGTCGGCGACCACTTCACCACCGAGTCCGGCTGGTTCTCCCAGTTCCCGAAGACGACCGTCGGCCTGCTGCCCGAACTGCCGCCGTTCCTGCACCGCTGGACGTTCGACCTCACCCAGGGCGCCGCCCACTGGGACGACGCCACCGACACCTACCACAGCGAACAGCTTCTTTCCTCGCCCGGCGACATGCCCCGGGTCGACCCCCGCGTACTGATGGAGAAGAACCGTCATGCCTGGGTCGGCGGCTTCCACCCCGACCTGCCAAAGGGCGAGATCGGCCCGATGGGCCCGCCCTTCAACTCCCTGATCCACCGCGACGACCTCACCGGTGAGAGCGCCTTCTGGAGCCCCGGCGAGCACGGAGCCCCCGAGGAGCCGGTGTTCGTACCGAAGTCGGCGGACGCCGACGAGGGCGAGGGCTATCTGCTGGCGCTGGTCGGCCGGCGCGACCAGATGCGGCACGACCTGGTCGTCCTGGACGCCCTCGACATCGCCGCCGGCCCGATCGCCACCGTGAAGATCCCCTTCCGGCTCCGGTACGGCTTCCACGGCACCTGGGTGCCCGCCAGCGAACTGGGAAGGTGAGCAGGCCCGTGCGACTCACCAGGTGCGGCCACGCCTGCGTCCGGCTGGAGCAGGACGGCGTCGTCATCGTCATCGACCCCGGCAGTCACTCCGATCCACACGCGCTCGACGGTGCCCACGCCGTGCTCGTGACCCACGAGCACGTGGACCACTTCGCCGAGCCCATGCTGCGTGCGGTGGCCGAAGCCGACCCCGCCCTGCGGATCTGGGCCAACCGATCCGTGGCGGACCAGCTCGCCGGGCTCGGCGGCGGCCGGGTCACCGTGGTCGGCGACGGGGACGCCTTCGACATCGAGGGCGTCGGCGTCGAGGTGCACGGAGAACTGCATGCCGTGGTCCATCCGGACCTGCCGCGGGTCACCAACGTCGGCTTCCTCGTGGGAGACACCGGCACAGCCACCGTCTTCCACCCGGGCGACGCGTTCACCGTGCCCGCGCGCCCGGTGGACACCCTCCTGCTGCCCGTCCACGGCCCGTGGTCCAAGACGGGCGAAGTCATCGACTACGCCCGCGAGATCAACGCCCGCAGCGCTCTGTCGATTCACGACGGCGGTCTCAGCGGGAGCGGGAACGCGCTGGCGGACAACATGCTGGAGGTGTGCCTGAAGGACGTCGGGACCGACTACCAGCGGGTGGCGGCCGGGTCCGGAATCGAGCTCACGTGATGGCTTCCTCGACACAGACACAGACACAGACACAGACACAGACACAGACACAGCGCCCGCCTGTCGGGTGGCTGGGATGTGAGGGGCGTGGCGCGCTCGTCATCGGGGCCGGAGGACTGGGCGCCGCCTGCGTCCGGGGCCTGGCGGAAGCGGGAGCACGGCTGACGGTCGTCGACGCGGACGAGGCCCGCCTCAAGGCCCTGCGCGACGATCCGGCCTGCGCGGCCGCCGTCGTACGGACCCTCACCGCGGACCTGACGTCGTCCGAGGCGTGCGAGCGGGCGGTCGCCACGGCGGCCCGTGAGCTCGGTGGGCTGGATGTGCTGGTGCACGCCGTGGGCACGAACGACCGCCGTCCCGTGGTGGACACACCGGACGAGGTGTGGGACCGGATCATCACCCTGAACCTGTCGACCGCGTTCTGGACCGGACGCGCCGCGGGCCGGCTGATGCGGGAGGCGGGCCACGGCAGCATGGTGTTCTTCTCCTCCGTCTCCTCGCTGCTCGCCCACCGTCACCACGGCCCGTACGCCGCCTCGAAGGGCGGCTTGGACCAGTTGGTGAAGGTCATGGCCCGTGAATGGGCCACCGACGGCGTCACCGTCAACGCCGTCGCCCCCGGCTACACGGAGACCGAGCTGACCCGCGCGTACCTGACAAAGCCCGGCATGCGTGAGGAGCTGACCGGTCTGGTCCCCGCCGGGCGCCTGGGACAGCCGGAGGACGTGGTCGGAGCCGTGCTGTTCCTCGCCTCCGCCCGCGCCTCGTACGTCACCGGTCAGGTGCTCTACGTCGACGGCGGCCGCACGCTCGTCTGAGCCCCCGACCCCTTGGGACTCCCCTGTACGTCCCTGGACCTGTCTCGAAGGGAGTGCGGATGACCGCACGCCTTGCCGGACTGCTGCCCGGCGAGCTGGACGAGCAGCAGAGCGAGGTCTACCGGGCCATCACCGCCGGCCCCCGGGCCGCGGGACCACAGGCGTTCGCCCTCGTCGACGAGGAGGGCCGGCTGCGCGGACCGTTCAACGCCATGCTGCTCAGCCCGCCCGTCGGGCTGGCCGTCCAGGCGGTCGGGGCGGCGGTGCGCTACGAGTCGGTCCTGACCGACCGTGTGCGCGAGATGGCCGTCCTGGTCGTCGCCGCCCACTGGGGGAGTGCCTTCGAGTGGGCGGCCCACGAGGCCGTCGGCCGGACGCACGGCCTCACCGAACCCGAGCTGGACGCCCTGCGCGCCGGCGGACTGCCGGACCTGCCGGACCCGGCCGAGCGGGCGGCGCTGCTCGCGACCGCCGCGCTGACCCGAACCGGGGCGCTGAGCGACGGCGAGTACGCCGAGACGGTGGCCGCGTGGGGAGAGCGAGGCCTGTTCGAACTCACTGCGCTGGTGGGCTACTACGCGCTGCTGGCCCTTCAGTTGCGGGTCTTCGCGGGCGAAGGCCCGGTGGATCAGGCGGATCAGGCCGATCAGGCGGAGCACCGCGACACACCACACACCGAAAGCGGGACACCATGAAACTGATCACCTTCGACGACGGTCGCGTCGGGCGGCTGGAGCTGGAGGAGCGGCTCGTCATTCCCCTGGAAGTGGGCTCGACGCGCGAGTACTTCGAGCGTGACGGCAGGGTCGCGGAGAGCGGGGAACGCCTCGCCCTGGACGACGTGACGCTGCGTGCGCCGATCGTGCCGAAGAAGTTCTTCCACACCTCCGGCAACTTCCGCGAGCACGAGGACGAGTCGAAGAACGTCGACTGGTCGCACCCCATGCACAAGGGCATCGTCTTCTTCCAGAACGTGGATGCGATCGTCGGCCCCGACGAGCCGGTGATCCACCCCGAGCACCTGACGAGCGAACTGGACTACGAGCTGGAGATCGCCGTCGTCATCGGCAAACCCGGCAAGTTCTTCGGCGTGGACGACGCGCCCGACCACATCGCCGGGTACGTCGTCTTCAACGACATCACCGCCCGCGACATCCAGCGTCGCGAGATGGAGTCCGGCGTCTTCTCCTTCTGCAAGGCCATCGACACCTTCTGCCCCGTAGGCCCGTACATCGTCACCTCCGACGAGATTCCGGACGCGCAGAACCTCGACATGGAGCTGCGGGTCAACGGCGTGGTCCGGCAGAAGTCGAACACCAACCGCATGTCCGTCTCCATCCCGCACCTGGTCGCCTACCACTCCCCGCAGGGCTACAGCGCGGGCGACCTGATCACCACCGGCACCGTGCAGGGCGTTGCCGGCTTCAGCGGCGACCCGGACATGTACCTCAAGCCGGGTGACGTCGTCGAGGCGGAGGTCGAACAGCTCGGCGTCCTGCGCAACCCCATCGTCAGCTGGGAGCAGGGCCACGGCACGGCTGTACCGAAGAAGGTGGACTGGTGAGACTCGGCGTCATCGACGGCCGGGCCGTCGTGGTCCGCGGCGACCGGGCCGCGGATGTCGGCTGGGCCTCGCAGGGGCGACTGTCGACCGACCCGATGGCCCTGCTGGAGCGGTGGCAATCCTTCCGCGACTGGGCCGCCGGTCTGGCTGACGAGGCGTACGACATCGAGGTGGCCCCGGCGGCTCTCCAGACTCCGGTGCCCCGGCCCCGGCAGGTCTTCGCCCTCGCCCTCAACTATCCCCCGCACGCCGCCGAGGCCGGATTCACCCCGCCCGAAGAACCGCTGGTGTTCACCAAGTTCCCGAGCTGCATCACGGGCCCGCAGACGACGGTCGAGCTTCCTGCCGGCAAGGTGGACTGGGAGGTCGAGCTGGTCGCGGTGATCGGCGTGCCTGCCCACCGGGTGCCCGTCCACCGCGCCTGGGAAACGGTCGCCGGGCTCACCATCGGACAGGACCTGTCCGAGCGTGTCGCCCAACTCCGGGGAAAGCCAGCACAGTTCAGCTTCGGAAAGTCCTTTCCCGGCTTCGGGCCGACCGGTCCGGTCCTCGTCACACCGGACGAGTTCGAGGACCCCGACGATCTGGAGATCACCGGGCTGCTCAACAGCGAGATCGTCCAGCACGACCGCACCAAGTCCATGATCTTCCCGGTGCCGGAGCTCGTCGCCCGCCTGTCGGCCGTAGTGCCTCTGCTCCCGGGCGACCTGGTCTTCACCGGCACCCCGGCCGGGGTCGGCAACCGGATGGATCCACCCCGGTATCTCACCGAGGACGACGAACTCGTCAGCCGCATCGAGGGCATCGGCGAGATCCGCCAGCGCTTCACGGCCGTACACCTCTGAAGGGACGTCCCATGACAGAGCAGCGCACTCCCCACCGCTTCGAAGGCCGTACCGTCCTGGTCACCGGTGCCGGCACCGGCTACGGCGCCGAGATCGCCGTACGTGCCGCCCAGGAGGGCGCCCGGGTCGCCGTCCACTACCGCAGCTCCGCGGCCGGAGCCGAGAAGACGGTCGCCCGGATCAAGGAGGTCGGCGGCGAGGCGTTCACCGTGCAGGCCGACATCGCCGTCCACGCCGACGTCATCCGCATGGCCGAGGAGGTGTTCGGCCGTTTCGGCGGCCTGGACGTGCTGGTGAACAACGTCGGCGACGTCGCGGGCGACCAGATGTCCTGGCGGGAACTCACCGAGGACTCCATCGACCACGTCCTCGCGGTGGACATCAAGGGAACGATGCTGTGCGTCCACGAGTTCGGCTCCCGGATGCTGGAGCAGGGCCACGGCGCGATCGTCAACATCGGCTCCACCGTGATCGTGCGTGGCAGCGCCCGCGCTCCGCAGTACGCCGCCGCGAAGTACGGCATCCTCGGCATCACCAAGTCCTACGCCCAGGCGTTCGCCCCCGCCGTACGGGTCAACACCTTCGCCCCCGGTTTCATCGAGACCGAGATGCTCCTCAGCCGTGCTGACTGGAAGTCCGGCCGCCGCGAGGACATGATCGCCAAGACCCCGATGGGCCGCGTCCCGGGCCCCGCCGAACTCGCGGGCACCGCCCTCTTCCTCGCCACCGACGACGCCGCCCACATGACCGGGGCCTACCTCAACGCCGACGGCGGCTTCAACATGATCGGCGCCTGACCCGCAGGATACGCACCGGCCCGAACAGCCAAGGGAGACGACCTCGTGCCACTTCACCGTGACCTTCTGATCGGCGGCAAGGAGACCCCGGCCGTCTCCGGGCGGACCACCGCCGACTTCAGTCCCTGGACCGGCGAGCCGTACGCGAGGGTCGCCGCGGCCGGCCCCGAGGACGTGCGAGCCGCGGTGGACGCGGCGGATGCCGCCTTCACCGAGTGGGCGGCGCTGGAGCCCTTCGCCCGCCGGGACATCTTCCTGCGCGCGGCGGATCTCATGGAGGAACGCGCCGAGCAGGTCGTGGAGTTGATGGCCTGCGAAGTAGGCGGGACCCGGGGCTGGGCGCTGTTCAACGTCGAGGTGGCCGCCGGCATGCTGCGCGAGGCCGCCGCCGCGATCACCGCCCCGCGCGGGGATGTGCTCACCACCCGGGAGCCGGGCGGGCTGAGCCTCGCCGTGCGCGAACCCCTCGGTGTGGTGGCGGCGTTCGCGCCGTGGAACGCCCCGGTCATCCTCGGCACACGAGCGGTTGCCGCCCCGCTCGCGGCGGGCAACACCGTCGTGGTCAAGGCGAGCGAGGACGCCCCGATCGCCTGCGGCCTGTTCGTCGCCGACGTGCTGCGCGACGCCGGACTGCCCGACGGTGTCCTCAACGTCATCACCAACGACAAGGCGGACGCCGCCGGCATCGCGCGGACACTGATCGCGGATCCGCGTGTCCGTGCCGTCAACTTCACCGGCTCGACCGGTGTCGGGCGGATCATCGGCACCCTCGCCGCCGAGCACCTCAAGCCGGCCGTACTCGAACTCGGCGGCAAGAACTCCGTGATCGTGCTGGAGGACGCCGACCTCGACCACGCCGTGAACGCCGCCGCCTTCGCCGCGTTCATGAACTCCGGCCAGATCTGCATGTGCGCCGACCGCGTGCTGGTGCACACCTCACTGGTCGGCGAGTTCACCCGGCGGTTCATCGCGAAGGTCGCCGATCTGCCGAGCGGCGATCCGGGGCTGCCCGGCACCGTCATCGGCCCGCTGGTGGACGAAGCCGCCGCGCGGCGGGTCGCCGCCCTGGTCACGGACGCGGTCCGCAAGGGCGCGCGCGTCCTGACCGGCGGTGGCAGGCCGCACGGGGCCCTGCATCCGGCGACCGTGCTGACCGACCTGCCCGAGAATGCGGAACTGCACCACGCCGAGGCCTTCGGACCCGTCGTCGCCATCAGGGCGTTCGCGGACGACGACGAGGCGGTGGCCCTGGTCAACGACACCGAGCACGGCCTCAGTTGCGGCATCCTCACCGAGAACGGCACCCACGGCCTGAAGCTGGCACGCCGCATCCGCACCGGCATCGTGCACGTGAACGACCAGTCGGTGGGGGACGAACCGCAGGCACCCTTCGGCGGGTTCGCGGCCTCCGGTTACGGCCGCTTCGGCGGACGCTGGGGCATCGAGTCCTTCTCGAACACCCGCTGGGTCACCCTCTCCACGGAGCACTCCCGCTACCCCTTCTGATCCTGCCGCGTACGGCGCCTGCCCGGAGCCGTCATCACCACAACCAGGGAGTCCCTATGGCAACGTTCCGTTTCGACACCCGAGTCGCACATGACCCCGACCGTGTCTGGGCCGTCCTCACCGACGTGAGCATGATTCCGCAGTGGTTCCCGGCCGTACAGGAGGCGCACTTCGACGGCACGCACCGCCGCCTGACCACGGCCGAAAGCACGCTGAAGTCCCTCGTGGTGACGAAGGACGACGCACTGCGCCGCTTCCAGTACCGGTTCGTCGAGGGCATGCCCCAGTCCATCGACTTCCACCTGGGCACCATCGACGTGCTTCCCGACGCGGACGGCTCACGCGTGGTCTACAGCCAGGAGATCCTTCCCGAGGCCCTGGCACCCATCGTCGAGCGAGCCGTGAGAGAGGGGATCGCGGGCATCGCCCGGTACTTCGCCGCGCAGCCCTGACGCAGGGCGTCACCCTCGAACCGGCACCCCGCCGAACAGCACGGACCGTCACTCCAGGCCGCTGAACCACGCGGAACGCAGGACGTCCCGCACCGCGTCTTCGGCGTGATCCCCGAGGACACCGCCGAGGAGGCCGCCGCCACCACGTTCGCAGCTCCGGGACGACAGGCCCTGACGTGGCCGCGGCACCGTCCTGCCGGCGGGGGAGCGTTCGCCGAGGCGAGGTCCGTGGACGAGCTATTTGACGTACCACTTCTGGTTGGAGGACCCCGCGCACTCCCACAGCTGCAGCCGTGTGCCGTTGCCGGTGCCCGAGTCGACGGCGTCGACGCACTTGCCGGTCCGGGTGTTGACCAGGTCGTGGGAGCCGTTGAGGTTGAACTGTTGCGCCCATCCGCCGTTGCAGGTGGCCAGCTGGACACGGGTGCCGTTCGCCGTGCCGGCGTTTGCGGCGTCCATGCACAGGCCCATCGACCGGACACTGCCGTCGGACTTGAACACCCACTTCTGCCACGAGTCGCCGTCGCAGTTCCACAGCCGCAGCGGGGAGCCGTCGGTGCCGCTGCGCGACGAGATCTCGATGCACCGCGAGGACGCGTAGCCGGCGATCATCCTGCCGGCGGGGGCCGCCGCTGCACTGGGCGCGGCGTCCGCCTTGGCGGTCGGCTTCGGGGCGGGGGAGGTCGCCGTCGACGCGGGCTTGGCGTTCTTGCCGCCCGAGGCGGTGGATTTCCCGGACGACGAGGTGGTGTCCGTGTCGCCGCCGGACTCGTCCGTCGCGCCGCCCGGGGACTCCCCGCCGGCGCCCTTGGCGGGCCGGTGCGACGAGCCGTCCCTGCCGGACTCGTGGGCACCACCGGGACTGTTCGTCGCACCCGGAGAGTGGTAGCGGACCGTCACGTCGGGGGGCACATCGCCCGCGGAGTCGCCGTGCTTCCCGCCCGACGCGCCGTCACCGGACGACACCAGCAACGGGACGGCGGCCAGCGCACAGACCAGGAGCACGCAACCGGCGACGACCGCTCCCGGTACCCGGGCGGTGGACTCCGTGTCGGACGATGCCGTGGGGGACCGCCCGGACCCCTCCGACGACGGCGAGTCCTCCGCGTCGGCGGCGTCCCGTGAGGACGCGGCCAGCGCGCGCAGCGAGGCGAGCCGGTCGAGCAGCCGGGACCGCTGATCGCCGGGACCCGCCGGTGCCGCTTCGCCGGGATCCGCGGGTTCCCCGGCCGGGACGTCGTCCTGCCCGGGGGACGGCGGTACGGCCGCGGGCCGCTCGGGGCGGGGCGCGGTGTCGTCGTCGGACGCCCGACCCGCGGGGCCGGCCACTGCCCCCGGTGCCGGTGCCGGTGCCGTCGTGGAGGCGGGAACGGGCTCCGGCTCGTCGGCAGGGTCCTGTTCCGCCTCGGACGAGGTGGCCGGCCAGGGCAGAGGCTGTTCCCAGACCGCCGCCTCGTCGTCGTGGGCATCGGGCTCGGGACGTGCACCGGCCGCGCAGGGCCAGCGCGTCGCCGAGGCCGGACGCCGGTGGCGATGACCAGCCCGTCGTACGGGAGGGCGGAGCCGTCGGCCAACTCAACCGTCCGGTCGAGGAGTTCGAGGCCGGTGGCTGCCACGCCGAGCCACAGGTCGAGGTCGAGCGCGGCCAGCGGGGCGGGGGTACGCAGCGCCAGCTGCTCGGGCTCCCACTCCGCGGCCAGGATCTGCTTCGACAGGGGCGGGCGGTCGTACGGCGCCGACGGCTCGTCGCCGACCAGGGTGAGCGTGCCGTCGTCGCCCTCCCGCTGGTGGGTCTCGGCCGTCGCGAGTCCGGCGGCCGAGGCACCGACGACGAGGTGCGCGCCCCGCGACTGGACCTGCACTCGGGCCGGCGCCTCGGCCGTCCGGAAGGTCTTCGCGACGTAGTCCCGGTCCCCCGGGCCCGGTCCGGACGCGAGGTCGTGCGGTGAGCCGTGCTCCGTGAGGGCGAGCGCCGGTGGTGACCTCCGTTTTGCGCCGAAGTTGGGCATTCTCTTGACGCTGGTAAGAAATAAGCCCTACATTCCTCGACGCCTTCGTTCAGCGCGCGCTGAGCACGGGCTCCGGCACCCCGCCCCCCACTCGCCCAAGGAGCCGCCCATGTCCGCCGCCACCCGTACCCGGACGCGCCGTGCTCGCCTGCGTGTCGCCCTGGCCGCCGTGGCCGCGCTGGCGTCCGTGGCCCTCACCCCCCTCCCCGCGCCCGCCGCCGAGGCGGACGCGCCGGTCAGCGGCCACCTCACCGGCACCCTCGCCGACGGCGCCACCTGGGTCGCGGACGTCCCCGAGCGCTGGAACGGCACCCTGCTGCTGTTCAGCCACGGCTTCGGCCCCACCGTCGCCAGGAACGCCCCCACCGACGCCGTGCGCGACGCGCTGCTCGCCGAGGGCTATGCGATGGCCGGGTCGTCCTACGACCCCCACGGCTCCATGTGGGCCCTGAACAGCGCCGAACGGGACCAGTTCGCCACGCTCGACGCCGTCACCGAGAAGATCGGCACCCCGCGGCGCACGCTGGCCATGGGCAATTCGATGGGCGGGCTCGTCAACGCGCAGCTGGCCCGGGACGGCGGCGGCCGCATCGACGGCGCGCTCGGCCAGTGCGGCCTGGTCGCCGGCGGCACGGACCTGGACAACTACCAGCTGGACGCCGAACACACCATCGCCCGCCTCCTGCTGCCCGGACAGGACGTCGAACTCGTGCGGTTCGACAGCCCCGCGGACGCCGCCGCCACCGCCGACCTGCTCACCAGGGCGGTCACCGCCGCCCAGAGCACCCCGCGGGGCCGGGCCCGGGTCGCGCTGGCCGCCGCCTTCCTCAACCTGCCCGCCTGGTCGCCCGGAAAGGACCGGCCCGCCGCGACCGACTGGGCGGGCCAGGAGGAGCAGCAGTACGACTGGTTCGCGCAGGGCATCCTGTCGTTCGTCGAGGGCGGCCGGTACGCCGTGGAACAGTCCGTCGGCGGCAACAACTCCTGGAACCGGGGCGTCGACTACGCCCGCCTGCTCGCCGGTTCCGCACACGCGCCCCGGGTCCACGCCCTCTACCGGGCAGCCGGCCTCGATCTGCGTGCCGACCTGCGCACGCTGACCGAGGGCGCCACGATCACCGCCGATCCCGCGGCCGTGCGCACCGCGGAGCGGACGTCCTCCGCGGGCCAGGGCCTCGACGTGCCCCTGCTCGACATCCACACCACCGCCGACAACCTGGTTCCGGTGGAGCAGGAGAGCCGCTTCGCCGCCCGCGTGCGCGCCGTCGGCGACGGCGCCCTGCTGCGGCAGGCGTACGTCGAGCGACAGGGCCACTGCGCGTTCACCACCGCCGAGACCGTGGCCGCCCTGCACGCCCTCGAACACCGCGTCAGCACCGGCCGGTGGGACGACGTCGCGACCCCGGCCGCGCTCCAGCGGTCCGCCGTCGCGCTCGGCCTCGACGGCGCGGCGTACGCCCCCTACCGCCCGGCGCCCCTGACGGTCGGCCGCGACCGCCCGGCTCTCCCCGACCACCGCTGACCGCGGGCCGCGGCAGGGCGGGCGGAGGGATCCGGAGGAACACCGCCCGGGGTTCAGCAGGGCTTGCGCCACACCCCCAGCTCCAGCTTCTTCTGCATCGAGGACAGCTTCAGGCGCCGTGACAGGGCGCAGAAGCTGCTCGTGGGCTGCGCGTACTCCACGTGGAAGACCGCCTTGCCGGCCGCGATGAACGGGGTGAGCCGGGCGCACTCGCCGAACTGGGCGCACTCCTCGTTGACCGCGAAGTCGAAGTCGGACAGGAGCTGGGGGATCTGCGCCAGGTCGTTCTTCAGGCCCACCGACAGGCCCCGCTCGTGCGCGATCCTCGCGATCATGCGGTTGTAGCGGAGCTGGTCGCCGGCGGTGAGCGGGAAGCCGGTCTCGTTGGCGTACCCCTCCACGAGGTCCGGTTCCACCGCGTCGAAGCCCTTGTCGCGGCACATGTCGAAGCGCCGCTCCATGATCGGCCGCAGCACGGAGAGCTTCCGGATGTCCAGCCAGCGCTCGCCCGCCCAGCCGTTCCGGTCGCCGAGGACCGACCGGGGGAAGGCGTCCTCGTCGGGCCGGAAGTCCTCCCAGGCGCCGACGTTGACGTAGCAGATGACCTTGCGCCCGTCCCGGTGCAGCCGGGCCACGTCCGCGGCCGTGTTCTCGAAGCCGTCGATGTCGTAGACGGGGACGTCCACCGACGGGTCGGCCCTGCCGTCGAGCTGCCACTGCCAGGCCAGCCCGGGGCGGGGCCTCCACCGGGCCCCGGTCGACGCGTCGGCCGTACCGGAGGGCGAGCCGGCGGACGGAGGTCTGCCGCCGTCCCCCTCGCCCGTTCCGGAGCAGCCCGCCAGTGCCAGCGCGGCCGCCAGCAGGACCGCTCGTACCGTGTACCTCATGGCTCCCTTCCGGTCAGCGCCGGGGTCAGTTCGCCCCAGGGATTGGGCAGTTCGCCCGTCACGGGACCGCACACCGCGGCACCCCGCCCGCCCGCGGTGCGCACCGCGAGCGGCACCAGCGCCTCGGGCACGCCGTAGACGAGATGGCAGAGCCGCTCCGGCGGGTGCCGCGCCGTCCACCCCGGCCTGCTGAACGCCGAGACGTACGTGGACCAGTGGCCCTCGAAGGTGACGGTCAGATCGGCGAGGCGGGCGTAGCCGGGCGCGGGGTGGACCCCGGGGTTGAGGACGACCGTCCCGGCACCCAGCTTGCGCAGGGTCCGCACCAGCCGGCGGCAGGCGGGCAGCCCGTCCGGGGTCGCCGTCACCTGGTCGAGGAAGCAGCCGTCGGCCGCGTACCACTCCTGGTGCCGGCGGACGTCGGCCACGACGTCGGCGCGCTCGCGCATGCCGTAGTCGGTGTCGACGTAGCCGAGGACGCGCGCGCCCGCCTCCCGCAGGGCCCCGGCCGCCGCGGCGAACGCGGGGTCGGGGCCCTCGCCGGGCCCGTTGGCGGGGTTGAGGATCACGCCGTACGTGCGCCCGGCCGCCTGGATCAGGCGGTGCCACGCGCCCGGGTCGTCGGCCGGGTGCACGTACAGCGGAATCAGCAGGCTCACGGCGTGCCGTCGCCTTCCCACAGCGCGGCCAGCGCCTCGTCCAGGGTGTGCGAGGGCCGCCAGCCCAGGGCCTCCTCGGCGGCGCCGACGGCCGAGCACTGCCAGGACACCTCGCCCGAGCGCACCGAGCGGCCGCCGCCCGTGGCCTCCTCGAGACGTCCCCGGAAACCGGCCTTCGAGGCCAGGCCGATCACCAGCTCGCGCACCGGGACCGCCCGGCCGGCACTGATGTTCAGAATCCGCGGCAGCGGGCCGGGGGCCGTGACCGCGAGCTCCGCCGCCCGCGCCACGTCGCGCACGTCCACGAAGTCACGGTACGAGGACAGATCGCCGAGCCGCAGCACCGCGTCCGGGTCCCGGCCGGCGTCTCTCAGCAGGGCGGCCAGCCTGCCCGGCAGCCCGGCGGGCGGAGCCCCCGGCCCCACCGGGTTGCCCACCCGCAGCACCACCGCGTCCAGGCCGGAGGCGGTCACCACGGCGGTGCCCGCCAGCTTGGTCGCGCCGTACGGACCCACCGGGCAGGTGGCCGCGGACTCCGTCACCGGGGTGCCCGGCACACCCGGCCCGTACTCGGCTGCCGAGCCCAGGTGCACCAGGCGCGCACCCGGGGCCGCCTCGCGCAGCGCGGCGCACAGGACGGCCGGACCGCGGGCGTTGACCTCGGCGAGGGTCACGGCGTCGCCGCCGGTCGCGCCCGCGCAGTTGACCACCGCGTCGGGCGCGGCGGAGGCCAGGGTCTTGGCCAGCTCCGCCGGCCGGGCCGACGCGAGGTCGACCGGGTACGCGGCGCCGGGGGAGCGGCCGGCGCCGAGGACCGTCGCGCCCGGCAGGGCGCGCAGCCGTTCGGCGACATGGGCTCCCAGATAGCCGGTGAAGCCCAGGACGAGAATGCGCATGTGGTGCTCAGGCTCCCTTGAGGAGAAGGGACTTGCGGGTGGTGAACTCGGCGTTGGCGCGGTCGTAGTCGTCGGGCCGCCCGATGTCCAGCCAGTAGCCGTCGAACTCGTAGGCGTGCGGCTGGCTCCGGGCCCTTATCAGGTCGAGGACCAACTCGTCGAAGCCGAGCGGCAGTCCGGGCGTGTAGCCCTCCAGCGTCGAGCGGGACAGGCCGTAGACGCCCATGGAGACGCGGTAGTCCATGCTGGGTTTCTCGGTGAAGGCGACGACCTTGGCCGAGTCGGTGGTGAGCACCCCGAAGTCGATGTGCACCTTGCGGGCGTACGTGGCGATGGTGAGCGGCGCCCCCGACGCGCGGTGCGTGCGCAGCACGTCGGCGTAGTCGAGGTCGGTCAGGACGTCGCCGTTCATCACCAGGAACGTCTCGGGCAGTCTCTCGCGCAGGGTGAGCAGCGGGCCCATGGTGCCCAGCGGACTCTCCTCGGTCGCGTAGTCGATCGACAGGCCCCAGGCGGAGCCGTCGCCGACGTAGGCGCGGATGATCTCGCCGAGATGGCCGATGGCGATGGTGCAGCTGGTGAAGCCGGCCGTGGCCAGCTGGCGCAGTACGATCTCCAGGATGGCGTGCTGGTCGCCGATGGGCACCAGCGGCTTGGGCAGCGCGGTGGTGTAGGGCCGTAGCCGGACGCCCTTGCCTCCGGCCAGGATCACTGCGTGCATGGGACTCCTCCTTCGTGTTCTCGGCGCGCGGACGGGCCGGACTCAGATGTTGTAGATGCCGGTCTTGTAGCGGGCCAGGTTGGCCGGGTCGCGGAAGAAGTCCACGGTGTGCGCGAGCCCTTCCTCCAGGGTGTGCGCGGGCTGCCAGCCGGTGGCCGCGGCGAGCCGGCTCGCGTCCGCGACCAGCCGCATCACCTCGGAGTTCGCGGGCCGGATGCGCGCGGTGTCGGCACGGACGTCGAGCGCGGTGTCCATCACCTTGCCGATCAGCGCGACCAGGTCGCCGACCGAGATCTCCCCGCCGGTACCGGCGTTGAAGGTGCGGCCCACGACCCGCCCGGCGGGCGCGGTGCCGACGGCGAGGAACGCCTGCGCGGTGTCCTTGACGAAGGTGAAGTCGCGGGTGGGCCGCAGATCGCCGAGGGTGATCGTGCGTTCCCCGGCGGCGACCTGGCCGATCACGGTGGGGATGACGGCGCGCATCGACTGGCGCGGCCCGAAGGTGTTGAACGGCCGCAGCGTCACCACGGGGGTGCCGAAGCTGGCGTGGTAGCTGTCGGCCAGCCGGTCCCCGCCCGCCTTCGAAGCGGCGTACGGGGACTGGGTGTTGACGGGGTGGTCCTCGGTGATCGGCACGGTCTGCGCGGTGCCGTACGTCTCGCTGGTGGAGGTGTGCACCAGCCGGGGCGTGCCGAGGGCGCGTACCGCCTCCAGCACGTTGAGCGTGCCGGTGACGTTGGTGTCCACGTAACTGTGCGGCGCCTGGTA
The DNA here is from genome assembly GCF_042895685.1 of Streptomyces sp. NPDC001381. Lineage (NCBI taxonomy): Bacteria > Bacillati > Actinomycetota > Actinomycetes > Kitasatosporales > Streptomycetaceae > Streptomyces > Streptomyces sp. NPDC001381. The sequence goes on from NZ_JBIAWO010000002.1 coordinate 313,081, forward strand.
CGAGTACGGGATCGCGATCAGCGCGGCCAGGTGGTAGGCCACGTCGGCCCCTTCGAGCAGGCCGCGCACCGAGCCCGGGTCCCGGACGTCGCCGAGCACGATCTCCACCTGGTCGAGGACGTCCGGGTGCAGGGTCTCCAGCCAGCCGTACGAGGAGAAGGAGTTGTACTGGGCCATGGCCCGCACCCGGTGTCCGGAGGCGACCAGCGCCTCGGTGAGATGCGAGCCGATGAAACCCTCGGCCCCGGTGACGGCGGCGAGCGGTGAGGAGGTCAACTCCGTTTTCCTTCCGGTTGTTTCGGTGTGGGGGGTGGTTCTGGTGAGCGTGGGGGAGGAAGCGGCACGCGCGCGCGGCGGGCGCGGTGCTCAGGCGTGCGGCGCGGGGCGGCCGAGCAGCCACAGCGCGCACGCCGACAGACAGAGCGCGGCGGCGCCGCAGCACAGGGCGAGCGCCCCGGCCGGGCCCGGCGGCAGACCGAGGAGCGTGACCGCCCCCGCTCCGCCCGCCGCGCTCAGACAGATGACCGCGGACGGCCAGGCGGCACCGAAGGCCTGCAGCAGCAGGGCGGTCCACAGGACGGCCGCGAGCGGCAGCAGCGCGGCGGGCGCGGCGCCGGTGAACAGGGCCGCCGGCAGCAGCGGCAGGAGGTAGCCGAGGAGACAGACGGTGAGGATGCCGGCCGAGCGCACGAGGAATCCGGTGGGTGTCGCGGTGGCGCGCAGCGCCGCCACCGACAGCCCGCGGTAGCGGTACAGCAGCCACTCCGCGGGCCCCATGCTGACGGTCAGCACGATCACCGCGTACGGCTCCTCGCGTCCCTCCAGCAGCACCAGCAGGCCGGCGGCCAGCCCGAACAGGCCGTACGGCAGGGACCACCGCAGACGCGGCCGGGTTCCGCCGGGAGCGGCGGGTGCGCCGAGGGCCGCCCGGAGCGCCCACGCGGTCGCGGCGAGCGTGCCCAGCAGGGCGAGCGCCGGCAGCCCGGCCCGCAGCGGGCCGCCCGGTTCCCACCACGGCAGCACGGCGGCTCCGGCGACCAGCGGGGAGAGCGCCGCCAGCAGCAGCCGCTCCCGCGCCAGCACCAGCAGGACGCCCGCCGCCGCCAGGTACAGGGACTGCGCGGCGGCGGCCAGGACGACGGGCCCGCTCCCGGCGAGCGGCACGGCGGCCGCCGTCGCCAGGACGGCCCCCGCCGGCGCGCCGGTCAGCAGCGTACGGCCCGCCTCCCGCCGCCCGGTCGCCCTGCGCAGGTGGGCCCGGTGACCGAGTGCCTGGCCCCAGGCCCAGGAGAGCAGCCCGGCCACGATCAGGGCGGGGGCGTGCCGACCGGCGTTCCACAGGGGCGCGGTGAGCAGATAGGCCAGTCCCGGCAGGGCGAACAGCACGCCCCGCAGCAGGCAGCGCGCGGTGTCCGGCCGCCACGGGTCGGCCGCCGGGGCGGGCTCCGGGAACGCCCGCGGCACCTGCTCGTACAGCGCGGCGGCCAGCGAGAACAGGTTCGGGTGGCCGTAGCGCTCCTTGATCAGGGAGGCCGGGAGGCCCTCCGCCTCCAGCAGCGCGGCCACCTCGTACGGGTGGACGGCGGGCCCGATCCGGTCGGCGAGCTCGGCGGCGAGCCGGCTCACCGCCTCCTCGTCGGGGCCGTGCCGGGGCAGCCGCAGGGTGATGGTGGTGTCGTCACGGGCCCAGCGCGGGCGCCGGCGCGGCGGGCGTGGCGCGGCCAGCCGCAGCGCCAGCGTGTCCTGCTCGGATCCGCCGGGTTCGAGGGAGAGCGGCCCGCTCATCGGGCCACCGTGCCGGCCTGCGCGAACGGCTGCGGCGGCACGGGTGTCGCCGCCGACTCCCTGTCCAGCACGGGCAGTTCGAGGTAGATGGCGCGGAACGTGTCGATGGTCCGGCGCAGGGTGAACTGCTCGATCACCCTCAGCCGCGCCGCCTCGCCCATCGCCCGGCGCCGCGCCGGGTCGCCCAGGAGCTCCAGCGCGGCGGACGCCATCGCCCGCGGATCGCGCGGCGGCACCACGAGCCCGGTGTCGCCGACCGCCTCCCGCACCCCGCCCACGTCGGTGGAGACGGTCGCCCGTCCGCACGACATGGCCTCGATCAGCGTGAACGGGAAGCCCTCGCTGATGCTGGACAGCATCACGACGTTGCCGGCCGCGTACGCGTCCCTGATGTCGTCGACGCGGCCCTCGAAGGTGACGGCATCGGCGTGCCCCAGCTCGGCGGCGAGCGCTGCGCACCGCTCCCGGTACGCCTCCCCGCCGCGCGGGGTGCCGCCGAACAACCGCAGCCGTGCGACCGGGAGTTGCTCGCGGACGAGGGCGAAGGCCCGGACGAGGGTCTCCAGGTCCTTGATCGGGTCGACCCGGCCCGCCCAGCTGAGGGTGGGCGTCCCGGGCTCCGGGCCGGCCGGCGGGAACGCGGCCGGGTCCACGCCGTTGTAGACGGTGCGGATCGACTCCGGGGCGGCGCCGCCCTGTTCCTCCCACAGCCGGTTGTAGCGGTTGCCCGGTGTGATCAGGGCCGCCCGCCGGTAGCTCTCCTCCGCCAGCAGCCGGAAGAAGCCGAGGACGACCGCCTTGACCGGCCAGCGGTAGGGCGCGGTGCGGTAGCCGAGGTAGCGCTCGCGCAGATAGACGCCGTGCTCCGTCAACAGCAGCGGTACGCCGTGCAGTTCGAGCGCGGCGAGGCCCGGCAGGACCGCGACGCCTCCGCTGACCGCGTGCGCCACGCCGGTCCGCGGGGCGGGGGCCGCGAGCGGGCGCAGCGCGTGCTCGAGGAGGGCGGTCGCGGTGAGCGCGTCGTGCAGGGCCGGCCGGGCCTCGCGCACCGCCAGGCCCGGGCGGTTCCACACCGAGGTGAGGATCGTGATCGCCCGGTCGCCGCGCAGGAACGGGCTGAGCGCCCCGCCGGCCGCGGCCCGCGCCAGCGCGTACAGGGCGGGCGCGAAGCCGCTCTCGGCCCGTGGGTCGAGCAGCGCGGTGAGGAACTCCTCGTACCGGAGGGTGAGTTCACGGCGCGCGCGGCCCCGGGGCGCGCGGCCCTCGGGCGGGTCGCCCCACATGGGGACGGACAGCACGTGCGCGACATGGGCGGGCAGGTCCCAGACGACCGGCTCGCGTCCGGTGCCGGTGACGGCGATGACGTCGAATTCGAGGTCGGGCATGCCCTGGACGAGCTGGTCGCACCAGACGCTCACGCCGCCGTGACTGTGCGGGTAGGTGCCTTCGGTGAGCAGGGTGACGCGCGACGCGCCGGGGCGTCGCGCGCCGTGGGGAACGTGCATCGATGTGCTCCACGGCCGAGGTGTGGGGTGGTTCGTGTCCGGTGGGCCCCGGTGCCGGGGCCCACCGGTGGGCCCGGCCGCGGACTGCGGCCGGACGGTCCTCCGGTCGGTCGGTGCGCCGTTCAGTTGCCCGCGGTGTACGCGATCTGCTCGGTCACGCCCGCGGGGACCCGGGTGTCCGGTGCGGGCCGGGTGGCGGCGAGCGCGCCCACCGTCGGCGCGGTGGTGCGTGTGGTCCGCTTCATGCGGTGAAGTCCCCTCCCCGGGCAGGGGTGAACACAGCTCTCATGAGCGGACGCACCCCCTTGCGGGACGCCGGCTCCCCCTCCGAGGCCGGTCGTCACCGCATCCGTCGCGTCAACATAGTGAGGTGTCTGTGTGGGTTGTGTGGTCTTGCTGCGAAACGTGACGGAAAAGTGCGCGTATTCCACAGGTCCGGTAGACAACCGAATCATGTGTTTTTCCGTCCGGGGTGCCCGCGGGGTCCGTGGGCGGGAGGGCTTCCCGTGCTGGTCCGGGCCCTGTCCGGAGCACCGGGGGACCTCATGGGTCCACCGGTCGAACCGCCAATGGTCTATACCATGAAGGACGGCACGCATCAGGCCGGAAACGGATCACCCGCAGGGATGAACCGAAGTTGACGAAACGTCAGGCGCGGTCGGCGGCCTGCGGCGGTTCCGGCGCTGCGACCCCTCGCGTACGGCCGACTTTCACATCGGCGCCACCCGACCCTTCCCTGACGTTCGGTGGCCTTGGAACACTCCTTGCGCGCGCATCCCGACACCAACCGGCCGGCAGAACACCCCTGCTGCACGAGAGGTCCCTCACCCATGCCCGAAGTCAACCGGCGCCACTTCCTCCGACTGGCGGGCGCCACAACGGCGTTCACCGCGCTCTCCGGCAGCATCGAGCGGGCCGCCGCGCTGCCCGCGAACCACCGCACGGGATCGATCGAGGACGTCGAGCACATCGTCGTCCTGATGCAGGAGAACCGCTCCTTCGACCACTACTTCGGCACCCTGAGGGGCGTGCGCGGCTTCGGCGACCCCCGCCCGGTCCGGCTCGCGAACGGCAAGCCGGTCTGGCACCAGTCCGACGGCACCAAGGACGTCCTGCCCTTCCACCCCGACGCCGACGACCTGGGCATGGCCTTCCTCCAGGACCTCCCGCACGGCTGGAACGACGGCCACGCCGCCTTCCGGGGCGGCAGGTACGACGGCTGGATCGCCGCCAAGTCCGCGACGACGATGGCGTACCTCGACCGCCAGGACATCCCGTTCCACTACGCGCTCGCCGACGCCTTCACCATCTGCGACGCCTACCACTGCTCGTTCATCGGCTCCACCGACCCCAACCGCTACTACCTGTGGACCGGTTTCACCGGCAACGACGGCAAGGGCGGCGGCCCGGTCCTCGGCAACGACGAGGCCGGATACGGCTGGACGACGTACCCGGAGCGGCTGGAGCGGGCGGGCGTCTCCTGGAAGGTCTACCAGGACGTCGGCGACGGCCTGGACAAGGACGGCGGCTGGGGCTGGATCCAGGACGCCTACCGCGGCAACTACGGCGACAACTCGCTGCTCTACTTCACCCAGTACCAGAACGCCCGGCCCGGCGAACCCCTCTACGACAAGGCCCGCACCGGCACCGACGCCCGCGGGGGCGAGGGCTTCTTCGAGCAGCTCACGGCGGACGTCAAGGGCGGGAAGCTGCCGCAGATCTCCTGGATCGTCGCCCCCGAGGCCTTCACCGAGCACCCCAACTGGCCCGCGAACTACGGCGCCTGGTACGTCGCCCAGGTCCTCGACGCGCTCACCTCCGACCCCGCGGTGTGGGCGAAGACGGCCCTGTTCATCACCTACGACGAGAACGACGGGTTCTTCGACCACGTGGTCCCGCCGTTCCCGCCGGCCTCCGCGGCGCAGGGCAGGTCCACCGTCGAGGTCGGCCCGGACCTGTTCCAGGGCGACAGCGGCCACGTCGCCGGACCCTACGGCCTCGGCCAGCGGGTGCCCATGCTCGTCGTCTCCCCCTGGAGCAAGGGCGGTTACGTCTGCTCCGAGACCTTCGACCACACCTCGGTCATCCGCTTCATGGAGCGCCGCTTCGGTGTCCACGAGCCGAACATCTCGCCCTGGCGGCGCGCGGTCTGCGGCGATCTGACCTCCGCGTTCGACTTCGGCCGCAAGGACACCCGGCCGGTCGCCCTGCCCGGGACCGACGGCTACCGGCCGCCCGACCGGGACCGCCACCCGGACTACGTCCCCACCCCGCCCGCCGACGCGGTGCTGCCGAAGCAGGAGCGCGGGCACCGCCCGACCCGCCCGCTCCGGTACGCGCCCTTCGTGGACGCCTCGGTGAACGGCGCGGCCGGGGAGATCACGCTCACCTTCGCCTCCGGCGCGAAGGCCGGTGCCGCCTTCCTCGTCACCTCCGGCAACCGCGCGGACGGACCGTGGAGTTACACGACGAGCGCCGGCAAGACCGTCTCCGACACCTGGAACTCCGCCTCCTCCGGCGGCTCCCACGACCTCACCGTGCACGGCCCCAACGGATTCCTGCGGACCTTCAAGGGTGAGCGGGCCGGGCTGGAGGCGACCGCGCGGCACGTCGGCGACGGCCTCGAACTCACCTTCACCAACACGACCTCCGGCACGGCCGTGCTGAAGCTGGCCGACGGGTACGGCGGCCGCGCCACCTCGGTGCGGGTGCGCCCCGGCGCCGTCGTCCGGCACGTCGCCGGCCTGGCGAGGAGCCACCGCTGGTACGACCTCACCGTCACCTCCGACACCGACAGGACCTTTGTGCGGCGGTTCGCCGGACATGTCGAGAACGGGCTGCCGGGCGTCAGCGACCCGGCGATCGTCTCGGAGTAAATGCACGGTGAACACCGCATCGTGGGGACTGGTCAGGTCCTGGCGGGCTCGCGGTAGTGTGCCCCGGTGACCACGCATTCGAACACACCTGCAGGCTGGTACCCGGATCCGCACGGCGCGGCCCAGACCCTGCGTTACTGGGACGGCACCCAGTGGACCGACCACACCCACGCCGGCCAGCAGGCCCCGGCCGTGCCGCAGCAGCCGGCCGGCCCGGACCAGCGGGTCCAGCGCCAGGTGCAGCAGCAGGCCGGGGTCGCCCCGAGCGGCCCCGGCGGCGGCACGCTCTTCACCGAGCCGGTGCTGGTGGTGAACCAGAAGGCCAAGCTCATCGAGCTGACCAACGAGTACAAGGTCATGGACCAGCAGGGCAATCAGCTCGGCACGGTCGTCCAGGTCGGCCAGAGCGCCCTGCGCAAGGTGCTGCGCTTCGTCGCCAGCATCGACCAGTACCTGACGCACCGGCTGGAGATCCGCGACGCCCACGGGCAGCCGGTGCTGCTGCTGACCCGGCCCGCGAAGTTCCTCAAGTCGCGGGTCGTCGTGACGCGCCCGGACGGGCAGCAGGTCGGCGAGATCGTCCAGCAGAACGTCTTCGGGAAGATCAACTTCGCCATCAACGCGGGCGGTCAGCAGATCGGCGCGATCAAGGCGGAGAACTGGCGGGCGTGGAACTTCGCCATCGTCGACCACGCGGACAACGAGGTCGCCCGGATCACCAAGACCTGGGAAGGCCTCGCCAAGACGATGTTCACCACCGCGGACAACTACGTCCTGCAGATCCACTACCAGCTGCCCGAACCCCTGCTGAGCCTGGTCGTCGCCACGGCGCTGACCGTCGACACGGCCCTCAAGCAGGACGCGCGCGGGCTCGGCTGACGCCCGTCACAGCGGCGTGAGGTGCTCCGGCCCGGTCGCGGGCCGGGGCAGCAGCGCCGGCTCGGCCGACGCGGTCCCCGGCCTCAGGGCCAGCACCGCCGCCACGGGGTGCTCGTCGTCGGACACGGAGAGGGAAGCCGGCTCCGGCGTCGCCCGTGACAGCAGCACCACACCCCAGCCGGCGAGGCCCGAACCCGCCACCGCGAGGAGGACCCCGGCCGCCCCGCCCTGGAGCCGTTCGCCGAGCAGGACGACACCGATCGCCGCGGCCGCCACCGGATTGGCCAGCGTCACCATCGCCAGCGGGGCGCCGAGTCCGCCCCGGTAGGCGGTCTGCGACAGCAGCAGCCCGCCCGTCGCGAACGCCGCGACCAGCAGCGCCACCCCGATCACCGGCACGCTCAGCAGCGAGCCCGAGCGGTCCGTCGCCGCCACCGTCACCGTCTGGGTGAGCGCGGAGGCGACCCCGGAGGCGAAGCCCGACGCGGTCGCGTGCCGCAGCCCGGGCCGGGCGCCGGGCCGCGCCAGCAGACCGATCACCGCCGCCGTGGCGCCCGCCACGGCGACCGCCTCGGAGCCGCTCAGCACGTCCTCGGGGGCCGGTCCCGACGCGGTGACCAGGATCGCGGCCAGCCCGGCCAGGGTGAAGGCGGTGCCGCGCCACTCGGCCGCGGCGACCCGCCGCCCGGCGACCCGGGCACCCAGCGGCACCGCGGCCACCAGCGTCAGCGCGCCCAGCGGCTGCACCACCGTCAGCGGACCGTACTTCAGCGCCACCACGTGCAGCAGCGCGGCCGAGGCGTTCAGCCCCACCGAGGCCCACCAGGCACCCCGGCGCAGCATCCGTGCCAGCCCCGCGCCGGCGGACCGGGAGGCGAGCCGTTCCTGGGCGACGGCGGCGGCCGCGTAGGCGACCGCGGAGAACAGGGAGAGGACGACGGCGACGATCGCGGCGTTCACCGGACCGCTCCCGCCAGCACCTGGTCGCCGGTCTTCGCCGGCGCCGGCCGCGGCAGCCCCCGGCCGGCGGTGGTGGCCGTCCGCGCGGGCGCGGGGATCATCGCGAGCGCGACACCGAGCAGGGCGCCCGCCACGATCGCGTCCAGCCAGTAGTGGTTCGCCGTCCCCACGATGACCAGCAGCGTCACCAGCGGATGCAGCAGCCACAGCCAGCGCCGGCGCGAGCGGGTCGCCGCGATCAGGCCGATCGCGACCATCAGGGCCCAGCCGAAGTGCAGCGAGGGCATCGCCGCGAACTGGTTCGACAGATGGTCGGTCCGCGGCGGTCCGTACACCGAGGGGCCGTAGACCCGCGCGGTGTCGACCAGGCCCGCCGCCGCGAGCATCCGCGGCGGCGCGAGCGGGAACGCCAGGTGCAGCGCGAGCGCCGCGGCGGTGACGGCGGCCAGCACCCGGCGCGCCCAGGTGTAGTGCGCCGGGCGCCGCAGGTACAGCCAGACCAGGAAGGCCAGCGTGGCGGGGAAGTGCACGGTCGCGTAGTAGGTGTTCGCGACCCGGACCAGGGTGTCGCCGTGCAGCAGCGGGGACTGCACCGCGCCCTCGCCGGGCAGGTGCAGCCACCGTTCGGCGTGCCAGACGCCGGTGGCGTTGCGGAAGGCCTCGGCGGTGTGGCCGGTGGCCAGTCGGCGCCCGAACTTGTAGACGAGGAAGAGCCCTGCGACGAGCAGGAACTCGCGGACTATCGGCGGCCGCGCCGGCGTCGCCGGCTCCGCCTCCGCAGGCTCGGTGCGGGCATTCATCCCCCGGCCCCTTCGCTGGACGGTGGTGCGTTTGATCGATCGATACGACAGCGTACCGATACGGAAGTGTACCGATACGTTGGAGTACCGGTACACTGGCGTATCGATTGACATGCGACACACTGGAGTGAGGGCCCGCGAGGGCCGCACCCGGGAGCACGGAAGCGAGGAGAAGAGACGATGACGTCGCAGGCCGCGGACGGACCGGAGCAGGTCACCGCCACGCGCCGCTCCAAGCTCACGCCCCAGCGCGAGCAGGAGTTCTTCGACGCCGTCCTCGAGCAGATCCGCGAGTGCGGATACGAATCGGTCACCATGGAGGGCGTCGCCGCCAGCACCCGCTGCAGCAAGTCCACGCTCTACCGGCAGTGGAAGACCAAGCCCCAGTTCGTCGTGGCCGCCCTGCGCTCCCGGCGCACGGCGCGGCTCGCCGGCATCGACACCGGCTCGCTCGCCGACGACCTGCGCGAGGCCGGACGGGCCGCGGGCCGCTGGTCGACGAACGACACCCAGCTGATGCAGGCGCTCGGCCACGCCGTGCACGGGGACGAGGACCTCGCGCGGGCGCTGCGCGAGGCGCTGATCGACCCCGAGATCGAAGCCCTGCGGGAGATCCTGCGGCGCGGGGTCGAGCGCGGGGAGATCCCCGCCGGCCATCCCGCGCTGGAGTACATCCCGGCGCAGATGTTCGGCGTGGTCCGGGCCCGGCCCGTGGTCGACGGGGAGTACGCCGACCCGGACTACCTGGTCCGCTTCGTGGAGGCCGCCGTACTGCCCGCGCTCGGGCTGCGGCCGCAGCCGCGCCCGGACTCCTAGGAGCCCACAGGCCCAGGCCGCCGTTCACGGGATGACTGGACGGTGACCTGCTCGCGCCGCACCGTGGGGACGGGGGCGGCGCGCACCCCCCGGCCGGGTGGGGTCCCCCTTGAGCGGAGGGGCACCCCACCCGGCCGATGTGCCGTACGGCTCACACGTCCTGGCCGCTGCCGCCGCCCGACGCCACCTTGATGCCCTTGGTGATCGTGTCGATGACGGACACGCTCTGGTCGGCGTCCACGCCGAAGCGCAGCACCACCAGCCGCTCGGTGTCCGCCGGCGCCGGGAACACCAGGGACTCGACATAGCCGTCGGCGCCCTTGCTGGTGACCGCCTGCCAGCGCACCAGGTAGCCCTTCTGCCCGGCCACGGTCACCGCCTTGGAGGCGAGCACCTTGTGCGAGGTGATCTCGCCGTAGGTGGTGCCGCCGTAGGACTGCTCGGCGTTGGCCGCGATGTCCGCCTTGGCGACCTCCTCGGCGGTGTCGCCCTTGGTGCGCAGCACCTCGGCGGGCGCGGAGTACACGCCGCCCTTGGTGCAGGTCTTGGACGTGTCGCCGGGGCACTTGTAGGAGGACTCGGACGTCACCGCCGCGCCCGCGCTCCCCTCCTGTCCGTACCAGCCGTCCGGGATCGGGATGCTGATCCCGTTGAGGGCGTCCGTCACCGACCCGCTCTTGATCTTCGGTGCCTCGGACTCCTCGGGAGAGGGCGAGGCCCCGCCCGAGCCGCCGGAGTCGCCGGACCCGCCCGAGCCGCCCGGCCCGCCGAACGGGCCGCCCGTACCGTCGCCGCCGCCCGGACCGCCCTGACCGCCGGGCCCCTGCGCCGTACCGCCGCCGTTGCCGTCGTCCTTGGACAGCGCGTACACGCCGACCCCGATGCTCGTGAGGACCGCGACCGCCACCGCCACCGCTATGCCCGTGCGCAGTCCGCGCCGCCGGTCCGAGCCCGCCGGGGGCACCGGATAAGCCGGATAGGTCGGGTACGCCGCGTACGCGCCGTCGGTCGGCGTCTGCGCCGGCGGCCCCCATGCGGCGGCCGAGCCCGCGGGGCGGGTCTGGTCCGTCCATGCCTTGCCGTCCCACCAGCGCTCGGTGGCGGGACCGTCACTTGTCTGCCCCGGGTCGGGGTACCACCCGGGAGGAGTCACCTGCGTCATGCCCCCACCGTATGAGGCATCGGTGAAAGGCGGATGAGAGGGAGGGCGATCCGTCGGAACCCGGCGCGCGGGCAGACCGGCCCGGATGGCGTGAAATCGACGTCAATCAGCCGTACGTCGCCCGCCGTTGACGTCTCGGGACCGCGGGCGCAGGCCCGCCCGGGCGGACCGAAGGCCGCTCCGTCACCCGTGGAGGCAAGACCTGCGCGGACTGCCTCCGCCGCGCCGCCCGGACGGCTACGCTCGAGTTCTGTACGTCGTCCGGGCGACATCGGGGAGGTAGCGGGATGACGGAGGCACGGCCGGCGGGGGCCGCCCCGGCTTCCCTGTGGGAGCGCGAGGAGGAGATCGCCGCCATCGCACGGGCGGTGGACACGCTCTGCGCCGACCGGTCCTCCTCGGGCCATCTGCTGATGCTCCGGGGCGAGGCCGGGATCGGGAAGACCGCGTTGCTGGCCGAGACCCGCCGCATGGCCGAGGACCGCAACTGCACGGTCTGGTCCGCCCGCGGCGGCGAGACCCTCCGGTCCGTTCCCTTCAACGTGGTACGGCAGTTGCTGCAGCCCGCCCTGCTGTCCCTGATGCCGGAGGAGGCCCGCGAGTACCTCGGCGACTGGTACGACATCGCGGGCCCCGCGCTCGGCATAGCGGAACCCGGCGAGACCCAGGCCGACCCGCAGGGCGTGTGCGACGGCCTCGTGGCCGCCGTGAGCCGGCTGGCCTCGCGCTACTACCCGCTCGTGCTGCTGATCGACGACGCGCACTGGGCCGACCAGGAGACCCTGCGCTGGCTCACCGCCTTCGTCGAACGCCTCGACCATCTCTGCGTCCTGGTCGTCGTGGCCCGCAGGCCCGACGACCGGGACGGAGAGCGGGGCCGCTCCCTGGACGCGATCGGCGAGGCCGCGGGCCGCGCCGTCAGCAGCATCAGCACCCTCACCCCGGCCGCGGTCGCCGGCCTCACCCGCGCCACTCTCGGGGAACACGCCGACGCCGCGTTCTGCCGCGAGGTGTGGGCCGTGACCGACGGCAACCCCTACGACACCGTCGAACTCCTCGCCAAGGTCAGGGACAAGGGCCTGGAGCCCACCGAGTCCTCCGCCGTGGAGCTGCGCCCCCTGAACCGGGCGGCGCGCGGCGGCGGACTCGTCGACCGCCTGGAGGAACTGGGCGTCGAGGCCACCCGGTTCGCCATGGCCGCCGCCATCCTCGGCGGCGTCGGCATCTCCATCGACGAGGCCTCCCGGCTCGCCGTCATGAGCCGCGAGACCGCGGTGCGCTGCGCCGAACTGCTGCGCACCGCCCGCATCCTGACCGAACCCGACCCGGCGGCCGTCCCCGCCGCGGGCGGCGACCTGGAGTTCGTCCACCCGCTCATCGCCACCGCCGTCTACGACAACATCCCGCCGAGTCTGCGCACCGCGATGCACGGCATCGCCGCCAAGATCGTCACCGAGGCCGGCAAGGGACTCGCGGCCGCCTCCCGCCATCTCGTCCAGGTCCACCCCGAGGGCGATCAGGAACTCGTCGAGCAGCTGCGCGGGGCCGCCGCCGAACACCTCGCCGTCGGCGCCCCGGACGCGGCCCGCCGCTGTCTGGAGCGCGCCCTGGCGGAGCCGCCCGACCCGGAGGTCCACGCGCGCGTGCTCTACGACCTCGGCTGCGCCACCCTCCTCACCGCGCCCGCGAAGACCGTCGAGCACCTGCGCACGGCACTCGCCATGCCCGGACTCCAGGGCGACGAGCGGATCGACGCGGTGTACCGCCTCTCCCAGGCCCTGCTGCACAACGACCAGATGGAGGAGGCCGTCCGCACGGTCGAGGCCGAGGCAGACCGGCTCCCACCCGGCCCGGCGAAGATGCGACTGCAGGCCGTGCAGTTCATGTGGGAGGGCGTCCACGCGGGCGAGGCGACCTCACCGGGCCGCTCCGAGCGGCTCGCCGCGCTCGCCGCGACCTGCACCGGACGCGACAACGCCGAGCGCGCCCTGCTCATCCTGCGCGGCTTCGACGCGGTGACCCGCGGGGAGAACGCCGAGGAGGTCGTCGAGTTCTGCGACCGCTCCCTGGTCAACGGCGGCCTCGCCCCCGGCCTCGGCTGGACGGACCAGGAATGGGGCATCGAACTGCTGATGATGCTCTCCAGCTCCTACGCCTACACCGACCGCCTCGACCGCGCCGACGCCCTCTTCAACGAGGCCCTGCGCACCTACGAGTCGGCCGGCTGGAGCGGCGGCCACCTCGCCCTCGCCCATGCCTACCTCGGGCTCGGGCTGCGCCGCCGGGGCAAGCTGCGGGACGCGGAGGAGTCCCTCAGGAAGGCCCTGCACCTCGCCGAACGCGTCGGCCGCGGCCTGCCCCTGTACTGGTCGGCCACCTGCAACCTCGTCGACGTGCTGCTCGCCCGCGGCCATGTCGACGAGGCCTGGAAGGTCGCCGGGGAGTGCGGCTTCGCCCCGCCCTATCCGTCCACGATCGTGCTGCCCGACCCCCGCTCGGTGCGCGGCCGGCTGCTGCTCGCCGTGGGCCGCACCGCCGAGGGCGTCAACGAACTGGAGGAGGCGGAGAAGGCGGCCGCCGTCCGCGGCCACCTCAACCCCGTGATGGTCCCCTGGGCGATCGACCTCGCCCGGGCCCTGGCGACCGAGGACCCGGCCCGCGCGGCCCGGCTGGCCTCCGACGCCCGCCGCCAGGCCGAGCGGTTCGGCACCGACACCGCGATCGGCGAGGCCCTGCGCTGCGCCGCCGCCCTGGAGACCGGCCAGCGCGCGGTCCGGCTGGCCCACCAGGCGGTCACCCTGCTGGAGACCTCGCCCAGCCAGTACGAACACGCGGCCGCCCGTATCGAGTACGGGATCCTGTCCCGCTCGGTGTCCGAGCTGAACCGCGGCCTGGCCCTGGCCCGCACCTGCGGCGCGGACGGCCTGGTCACCCAGGCGGAGCGCGCCCTGCAGGGGCTGCTGGCACTGGACGCCCGCTAGGTCCCGCCCGGCCGGTGGCGGCTTGGACCGGGGGTGCTGGGGCCGGTTCCGGGGGGCAGCCGGTCAGCAGGTCGTCGGTGAGATGGGTCGGCCGGTTGGCGGTTCGTCGGTGTGGTGGGTCGGCCGGTCGGCGGTTCGTCGGTGTGGTGGGTCACCCGGTCAGCAGGTCGTCGGTGCGGCGGGTCACCCGGTCAGCAGGTCGTCGGTGAGGCGGGCCAGCCGGTCGCGCAGTTTCGGGTCGTAGGCGTCCTCGTGGGCGCGCGCCGGCCGCGTCCCGTCGAAGTAGCGGCCCGTGCCGTGCTCCTCGGTGGCCAGCGCCAGGACGCCCGGCGCGCCGTCGGCGACCGTGGACCAGGGCGCGACGCCGCCCTCGCGGACCATCGCCGTGTCCATGAAGGTGGCCGGGTGCAGCACGTTCACCGCCACCCCGCTGCCCGCCAACTCCTCGGCCAGGGTGAACGTGTGGGCCGCGAGGGCGAACTTGCTGCGGCAGTACGCGGGGAAGCCGCCGTAGCCGCGGGTGAACTCCGGGTCGTCGGGATCGACGGGTTCCTGGCCGGCCGAGCCCACGTTGACGATCCGCGCCGGCGCGTTCGCCCGCAGTACCGGCAGCAGGGCCCGGGTCAGCGCCACCGGCGCCAAGTAGTTGACGGCCAGCCGCAGTTCATGGCCGTCGGCGCTCACCTCACGGCCCGCACCGGGTGAACCGGAGCCCACGCCGGCGTTGTTGACGAGCACGTCGAGCCCGGGGTGGGCCCCGGCGACCCGCGCGCCCAGCTCGCGCACCCGCGAGAGCGAGGCCAGGTCGGCGACGAAGCCCTCCGCCTCGCCCTCCGCCCGCAGCTCCTCGACCAGGGCCCGGGTACGGTCCGGGTCGCGGCCGTGGGCGAGGACGAGGTGCCCGGAGCGGACCAGCTCGAAGGCGACGTACCGGCCGAGACCGGAGGTGGCGCCGGTGATCAGGATGGTGGACATGCCCCCACGGTAGGCACGCGGCCCGCCGGTGTGCGAGACCCCGCCGGAGCCACGCCCACGGGGATCACCCTTCTTCCTCCAGCACCCGCTGAGCCGTCGCGAACGCCGAGTTCGCCGCCGGGACCCCGCAGTACACGGCCGTCTGGAGCAGCACCGCGCCGATCTCCTCAGGCGTGAGCCCGTTGCGCCGGGCCGCGCGCACGTGCATGGCCAGCTCGTCGTAGTGGCCGTGCGCGACCAGCGCGGTCAGGGTGATCATGCTGCGCTCGCGGCGGCTGAGCGTGGGGTCGGTCCAGATCTCGCCCCAGGCGTAGCGCGAGATGAAGTCCTGGTAGCGGGCGGTGAAGGGGGACTGCCGGGCCTGCGCACGGTCCACATGGGCGTCGCCGAGCACCTCGCGCCGCACCTCCATGCCCCGCTTGGCACCGCCGTCGAAATGGGCCCGCAGCGCGGTCAGCACCGCCTCCGGCCGCTCCGCCGGTGCCAGGTGCGAGGCGCCCGGGATCTCCACGAGGGCGGCGTCCGGCACCGCGTCCGCGATCTCCCGCAGATGCGCGGGCGGAGTCGCCGGGTCCTGCCGGCCGGCGATCAGCAGCGTCGGCACGGCGATCTCCGCCAGCCGCTCGCGCAGGTCGAACGCGCCCAGCGCGTCACAGCAGGCGGCATAGCTGCCGGGGTCGGCGTCGCGGTGGTCGGCCACCAGCTGCGGCACCGTGAACCCGGGTGTGAACCAGCGGGCGTCGGCGGTCGCGGCGAGCTCGTCCAGCCCCTGGCTTCGCACCCGCGCGGCCCGCTCCTCCCACGGCCTGCTGCCGTTGAAGTGGGCCGAGGAGCAGATCACCGCCAGTTTCGAGACCCGCTCGGGGTGGTGCACGGCGAGATGCAGGCCGATCGCGCCGCCGAGCGACACCCCCGCGTAGGCGAACCGCTCCAGGCCGAGCGAGTCGGCGAGGGCCAGCACCAGGCCGGCGAGGTCGCCGACGGTGGCGCCGGGCCCGATCAGATGGGCGGGGGAGCCCCCGTGCCCCGGCAGGTCGTAGCGGACCACCCGGTGGGTGAGGGACAGCTCGGGCGCGACCTTGTCCCACAGGGCGTACGAGGTGCCCAGCGAGGGGCCGAGCAGCAGCGCGGGCGCGGAAGCCGGGCCCTCGGCACGGTGGTTGAGCAGCTTGTCGGTCAACGTCGCTCCAGCGCACGGTCGGTGAGGGCTCCGGCGGAGCCGGTGTAGCGGGCGGGGTCGGTGAGGTCGCCGAGGTCGACGTCCTTCAACTCGGGCTGCTCGGCGAGGAGTTCGGCGAGTGAGCGGCCCTCGGCGTAGGTGCGCGGGGCCAGTGCGGTGAGCAGCTCCTTGGCCCGGGCCCGCCCGAGAACGGCCGACAGCTCGGCGGACAGCCGCTCGGAGACGATCAGCCCGTGGGTGAGGCCCAGATGGGCGCGCATCGCGTCCGGGCGCACCCGCAGCCCCCGCGTGAGCTCGGCCGCGTCCCGCGCGGCCCCGCCGACCAGCCGCAGCAGGTCCCTGAGCGGTTCCCACTCGGCGTGCCAGGCACCGGCCGGCCGCTCGTCCTGGGCGACCAGCGACCCGTACAGCACGGCCGCGAGCTGGGGCGCGCGCAGGGCGGCGGCCGCGATCAGCGTCGAGCGCACCGGGTTCGCCTTGTGCGGCATGGCCGAGGACCCGCCTCCGCTGCCCTCCGCCAGCTCGGCGATCTCGGTGCGGGCGAGGGTGAGGACGTCCGTCGCGACCTTGCCCAGCGCCCCCGCCGTGAAGGCCAGGCAGGCGGCGAGGTCCGCGATCGGGGTGCGCAGGGTGTGCCACGGCAACAGCGGTTCCACGAGGCCCAGTTCCGTCGCGTACGCGGCGGTCAGCGCGGTCGCGTCCGTGGCGCCGTACGCCGTGAAGGCGGCCAGCGTGCCTGCCGCGCCGCCGAGTTGGGCGGGCAGCGAGTCCCGTACGCCGGTGATCCGGTCCCGGGCGTCCAGCACCAGCGCGCGCCATCCGGCGGCCTTCAGCCCGAAGGTCGTCGGTACGGCGTGCTGGGTCAGCGTCCGTCCGGGCATCGCCGTGTCGCGGTGTTCGGCGGCGAGCCGGGCCAGGGCCCCCTGGACGCGGTCGAGGTCGGCCAGCACCAGGTCCAGCGTCCGCGCCGCGACCAGCATCGTCGCCGTGTCCATGATGTCCTGGCTGGTGGCACCCCGGTGCACGTACGGGCCGTACGCGGCGCCGACCGCCTCGGTGAGGTCCGCGACCAGGGGGATCACCGGGTTCCCGCCGCCGCGGGCGCGTTCGGCGAGGGAGCGCGCGTCGAAGTCCGCGGACGCCGCCGCGGTGACCGCCGCCCCGGCGCCCTCGGGGGCCAGCCCCAGCGCCTCCTGGGCACGGGTCAGCGCGGCCTCCGCGTCCAGGAGGGCCCGGAGGTAGGCGCCGTCACCGGTCGCGGCGGCGGCGGGGGAGCCGGTCCACCCCGGGGAGAGCAGACCGGACTCGGGCTGAGCAGCTGTCACTGGAACTCCAGGAAGACCGTCTCGCCTTCGCCCTGAAGGCGGATGTCGAAACGGTAGGTGCCCAGCGGGCCGTCCGTGGCGATCAGCGTGGCGCGCCGCGCCGGGTCCAGCTGCTTCAGCAGCGGGTCGGCGGCGAGCGCCGCGTCGTCACCGGGCAGATAGACCCGGGTGAACAGGTGCTTCAGCAGCCCGCGCGCGAACACGCAGACGCTCAGGTACGGGGCGCTGTCACCGCGGGCGCCGGGCCGCAGCGTCCGCGCCGACCAGTGCCCGTTCGCGTCCGTCTGGACACGGCCCCAGCCGGTGAACTCCACGCCGTTGCGGCCGAGGAAGCCGCCGGACGACGGGTCGCGCCGCATCGAACCGTCGACCCGCGGGACGTTGCCGTCCGGGTCGGCGCCCCACAGCTCCACGAACGCGTCCGGCAGCGGGTTGCCCTCACCGTCGTGGACGTACCCCTGCAGGGCGATGGTGTCCGGGTGGCCGAGAGGAGCGATGTCGCCGCCGCCGGGGAACGGCAGGGCGTGGCCGTAGAAGGGGCCGACCGTGTGCGACGGGGTCGGGAGGACGGTCTCAGGACGGCTCGTGTCGATCTTCGTCATGGCAGGTCAGCGTCCTTCTTCGATCCAGGTGGCGTTCGGCCCGTCGAGCACGATGTCCCAGTGGTAGCCCATCGAGAACTCCGGCACGGAGAGGTCGTGGTCGTACGTCGCGACGAGGCGCCGGCGGGCCGAGTCGTCCGTCACCGACTGGATGATCGGGTCGTACGGGAACAGCGGGTCGTTCGGGAAGTACATCTGCGTCACGAGCCGCTGGGTGAACGCCGTGCCGAAGAGCGAGAAGTGGATGTGGGCGGGCCGCCAGGCGTTGAGGTGCTGGCGCCACGGGTACGGGCCCGGCTGGATGGTCGTGAAGTGGTAGTGGCCGTCGGCGTCGGTCAGCGTGCGGCCGACGCCGGTGAAGTTCGGGTCCAGCGGGGCGTCGTGCTGCTCGCGCTGGTGGGCGTAGCGGCCGGCCGAGTTCGCCTGCCAGATCTCGATCAGCTGGCCCCGCACCGGACGGCCGTCGCGGTCCAGCAGCCGCCCGGAGACGGTGATCCGCTCGCCGATCGGCTCGCCGCTGTGCTGCCGGGTCAGGTCGTTGTCGATCTCGGTGATGTCGCGCTCGCCGAAGGCGGGGGAGTGCAGCTCCACCAGCTCCGGGTCCTTGGTCACGTCGATGGTGATCGGCGGCTGCTTGGGGTGGCGCAGGATCGAGGAGCGGTACGGCGCGTAGTCGCGGCGCGGGTGGTGCTCGACGGGCCCGCCGTCTGCGATCCGCTTCTCGTACGCGGCGTGCTCGGCCGCGATCTCCTGGTCGATGTCGTGCTGCGTGAGAGTCATGGCGATTCCTGGAGGCCTAACGTTCGAGGACGAGGGCGAGACCCTGGCCCACACCGATGCAGAGGGTGGCGACACCGACGCCGCCGCCCCGCCGGGCCAGTTGGTGGGCGACGGTGCCGGCGAGACGGGCGCCGGAGGCGCCGAGCGGATGGCCGAGGGCGATGGCGCCGCCCTGCGGGTTGAGGATCGCCGGGTCGAACTCGGGCCACTCGGCGACACAGCCCAGCACCTGGGCGGCGAACGCCTCGTTCAGTTCGAGCACGGAGAGGTCGGCGAACCCCTTGCCCGCCTTGGCGAGCGCCCGCTCGACGGCCTCGACGGGGGCGAGCCCGAAGTAGTGCGGGTCGATCGCCGAGACCCCGGTGGCGGAGACCCGGGCCAGCGGCTCCCGGCCGGTGGCCTTCAGCCCCTCCTCGTCGACGAGCAGGAGGGCCGCGGCTCCGTCGTTGAGCGGCGAGGCGTTGCCCGCGGTGACGGTGCCGTTCTCGGTACGGAAGGACGGCTTCAGCTGGGCCATCGCCTCGAGCGAGGCGTCCGGCCGTACGCATTCGTCGGCGCCGAAGACCACCGGCTCGCCCCTGCGCCGCGGGATCGCGACCGGCGCGAGTTCGGCGTCGAACAGCCCCTCGGCCTGGGCCTTCGCGGCCTTGCGGTGGCTGTTCAGCGCGAACTCGTCCTGCTGCGCCCGGCTGATCTTGTGCTTGTCGGCGATCAGCTCGGCCGACTCGCCCAGCGGGACGGTCCACTGCGGGTCCATCCTGGGGTTGACCATCCGCCAGCCCAGGGTGGTCGAGTACAGCTCGGCGTGCCCCGCGGGGAACGGCCGGTCCGACTTCGGCAGCACGTACGGCGCCCGGGTCATCGACTCCACTCCGCCGGCCACGGCGACGGAGGCGTCGCCGGCCGCGATGGCGCGGGCCGCCTGGATCACCGCCTCCAGGCCGGAGGCGCACAGCCGGTTGACGGTGACACCCGGCACGGAGGTGGGCAGCCCCGCGAGCAGCGCGCCCATGCGGGCGACGTTGCGGTTCTCCTCGCCGGCGCCGTTGGCGTTGCCGAAGTAGACGTCCTCGATGCGGGAGGGGTCCAGCGCGGGCGTACGGGCGACGAGTGCGCTGATGGCGTGGGCGGCCAGGTCGTCCGGGCGCACCGAGGCCAGTGCGCCGTTGTAGCGGCCGACGGGGGTGCGGACGGCGTCGACGACGTACACGGTCCTGAGGCGGCCGCTCATGGCTGGATCTCCTCGGCGACACGGACCTTCGCGGCGGTCTTCGCCACGATCTCCTCGGACGTGACGCCCGGTGCGGTCTCCACCAGCACCAGGCCGTCCCCGGTGACGTCGAGGACGCCGAGGTCGGTGATGATCCGGTTCACACAGGCCTTGCCGGTCAGCGGCAGCGCGCAGTCGGTGAGGATCTTGGGGCTGCCGTCCTTGGCCGTGTGCGTCATGACCACGATGACCGTGCGGGCGCCGTGGACCAGGTCCATCGCACCGCCGATCCCGGTGATCATCTTGCCCGGGATCGCCCAGTTCGCCAGGTCGCCCCGCTCGGAGACCTGCATCGCGCCCAGCACGGCGACATCGATGTGACCGCCGCGGATCATGCCGAAGGAGAGCGCCGAGTCGAAGAAGGAGGCGCCCGGCAGGACCGTCACGGTCTCCTTGCCGGCGTTGATCAGGTCGGGGTCGACCTGGTCCTCGGTGGGGTAGGGGCCCGTGCCGAGGATGCCGTTCTCGCTCTCCAGCACCACCTCGACGTCCGTGGGGAGGTAGTTGGGGATGAGGGTCGGCAGTCCGATGCCGAGGTTGACGTACTGGCCGTCCCGCAGCTCGCGCGCGGCGCGGGCGGCCATCTCCTCACGTGTCCAGGCCATCAGCTGCTCACCGTCCGCCGCTCGATCTTCTTGTCGGCCGCCTGCTCCGGGGTCAGCGCGATCACGCGCTGGACGAAGACGCCCGGCAGGTGCACCGCGTCCGGGTCGATCCCGCCGGGCTCGACCAGTTCCTCGACCTCGGCGATCGTGATCTTCCCGGCCATCGCGGAGAGGGGGTTGAAGTTGCGGGACGACTTGTTGAAGACCAGGTTGCCGTGCCGGTCGCCCCGGGCCGCCCTGACCAGCGCGAAGTCGGTGCGGATGCCGCGCTCCAGCACGTACTCCACGCCGTCGAACTCCCGCACCTCCTTCGGCGGCGAGGCCAGCGCGACGCCGCCCTCACCGTCGTAGCGCCACGGCAGTCCGCCCTCGGCCACCTGGGTGCCCACCCCGGCGGGGGTGTAGAAGGCGGGGATTCCGGCGCCGCCGGCCCGCAGCCGCTCGGCGAGGGTGCCCTGCGGGATCATCTCGACCTCGAGCTCCCCTGCCAGGTACTGACGGGCGAACTCCTTGTTCGCGCCGATGTAGGAACCGGTCACCCGGGAGATCCGCCCGGCGGCGAGCAGGACGGCGAGGCCCGACTCCATGGCCCCGCAGTTGTTGGAGACGACCGACAGACCGGTGACTCCCCGCTCGTACAGGGCCTGGATGAGGACGTTCGGCACGCCGCTCAGTCCGAAGCCACCCACCGCCAGCGACGCGCCGTCCGGCACGTCGGCCACCGCCTCCCGGGCCGTGGCGACCACCTTGTCCATCCGTCGAGCCCCATCTCTTCCGAGCGTCCAGCGACCAATTAATCAGGGCACTGAGTATTTATTCGAGGTTGCCCACACGCTGCCATCGGAGGTCCGAGTCGTCAAGACCCCAGGCAGAGGTGCTGATGAAGGTCACCGGCCGACGAGACGAGGTCGACTTCCGGGCGGTATCGTTCAGTGCACCGATCGAATCTCACGCTGAGGAGCGCACATGGCCGCGGTGGACCTCTCGAGCCACCCCGGGCACCTGGCCCGGCGGCTGCAGCAGGCGCACTACCTGCTGTGGAACACGATGGTCTCCGAGGAGATCACCTCCCCGCAGTTCGCGGTCCTCAACGCGCTCGTCGCCGAGCCGGGCCTCGACCAGCGCACCGTGGGGGAGCGGGTGGGCCTCGACCGCTCCACCATCGCCGAGGTGATCAGCCGGCTCGGCCGGCGAGGGCTGCTCGACAAGGTCCGCGACCCCGCGGACGGCCGCCGCTCCCTGCTGCGGCTCACCGAGGAGGGGGTGCGCACCCACCGCAGGCTCACGGTGCGCACGGCCCGGATGAACCAGGTCTTCCTGGCGCCGCTCTCCGCGGCGGAACAGGCCCAGTTCTTCGACCTGATCCGGCGGGTCTCGGACGCGGCGGAGGGCCTGCGCAACCCGGCGGAACCCTTCGTCGGCCAGGGCTGACCGGGCGCCGTCCGGCAGCCGGCCGGTCAGGGCGCCTTCGCGAACACCACCCACACCTGCCCCTGCGCGAAGCCGACCGGCTCGCCGTCGTTGGTGGTGAAGTCCGTGCCGTCCCGCGCCGTCGCCCGCTTCCAGCGGACGTCGTGGACCCGCCCGTCGCGCAGGACCTCCGCCCGCCCGGAGCCCACCGTCTCGGTGTACGGCGTGTTGTTGCCGAGGAAGTCGTGGAACGCCGACTCGCGCACCTTCACGTACTGCACCACCACCGTGGCCGGGGCCACCCGCCGCCCCTCGGCCGTCACGGTCGGCCTGCCGTCCATCGAGACCAGCCAGCGCGACCGGTCCGCCGACCAGGTGAAGGTGAAGCGGGCCGCCGGGTAGCGCACGGTGTACGCACCGCGGGCCGTGCCGCCGGAGGGCGCCGCTCCGTAGCGGAAACCCGTGGTCAGCGCGGCCGCGCCGGGCGCGGAGGACAGCAGGCGGCCCGGGCGCAGATAGAGGTTGTGCGGTGCGGCCCTGTCCCGGCCGCGGAAGTAGACGCCGGCCGCCTCGCCGGGCGTCACGGCGTCCAGCGGGGCCCGGTCGATCAGCGGCAGCAGCTTGTGCTGCGCCCCGGAGAAGGCCAGCACCGGCCGCTCGAACTGGCGCAGCAGCTCCAGATCCGACTCACGCGCGCTGCGCACGGGTCCGACGGTCTCGGGCAGCGTGCTCGCGTACACGGCCATCAGCCGGCTCAGCCCGCCCTCCACCTGCTCGACGTACACGAGGTCCGCGGCGTCCAGCCCGGTCTGCGGGCGGGCCGCGCCGGCGTTGTCGATCTTCACGGCGAGCACCTGGCCGTGACCGGTGGACGGGTTCGGGCCGGTGGGTCTCCCCGACGCGCTGCGGCCGTCGTCCGCCGTGGGGTCCCGGCCGGTGGTGCAGCCCGCCGCGAGGGAGAGCACCACGGCGGCGGCGAGCAGTGCCGCGGTCGCCGATGCCCTCGCCGCCGCCGCGGAGCCCTCCGCGCGCACCCCGTGCGCCGTACGTCTGGAACGCCTCGTGCCTGTCATGGCCACCCCGTCTCGTGTCTTGATTGTGCGCTTGTCTGTTCGGTTGTGGCCATCTGTGGGCGTGTGGTGCCGCCGTCACGATTCGCGCGGGAGTGCTCGGGTACCCGGGGCGCAGCCAGGACCCGGGAGTCCCGGACCCGCCGGGGCGCACCGGACCGGCGGAGGGAGCACGGCACCATGAAGGCACTGACCTGGCAGGGGAAGCGGGACGTCCGGGTGGAGACCGTGCCCGACCCGGTGATCCAGGAACCCACGGACGCCGTCATCCGCATCACGTCCACCGGACTGTGCGGCTCCGACCTGCACCTGTACGAGGTGCTCACCCCGTTCATGACCCCGGGAGACATCCTCGGCCACGAGCCGATGGGCATCGTCGAGGAGGTCGGCGCCGGAGTGCCCGACCTCATGGCCGGCGACCGTGTCGTGGTGCCGTTCCAGATCGCCTGCGGCAATTGCTGGATGTGCCTGAACTCCCTGCCCACGCAGTGCGAGACCACCCAGGTCACCGGCGAGGGCATGGGCGCCGCCCTGTTCGGCTACACCCGTCTGTACGGCGCGGTCCCGGGCGCCCAGGCCGAGTATCTGCGCGTCCCGCAGGCCCAGTTCGGGCCGATCAAGGTCCCCGAGGGCCCGCCCGACGACCGCTTCGTCTATCTCTCCGACGTCCTGCCCACCGCCTGGCAGGCCGTCGCCTACGCCGACATCCCCGAGGGCGGCAGCGTCGCGGTGCTCGGCCTCGGCCCCATCGGCGACATGGCCTGCCGTATCGCCCAGGTGCGCGGCGCCGGCCAGGTGTTCGGCGTCGACCTGGTCGGCGAGCGGCTGCGGCGGGCCCGGGTGCGCGGGGTGACCACGTTCGACCTGCGCAGCTTCGACAGCGAGAAGGAACTGGTCGCCGCCATCCGCGACGAGACCGACGGGCGCGGCCCCGACGCCGTGATCGACGCCGTCGGCACCGAGGCCCACGGCAGCGCGGCCGCCCGCCTGGTCCAGAACGCGTCGGCGCTGCTGCCGCGGAGGATCGGCGGCCCCCTCGCGGAGCGCTTCAGCATCGACCGGCTCGCCGCCCTGCACACCGCCATCGAGCTGGTACGGCGCGGCGGCACCCTCTCCCTGGTCGGCGTCTACGGCGGCATGGCCGATCCGCTGCCGATGCTCACCATGTTCGACAAGCAGCTCCAGATCCGCATGGGCCAGGCCAACGTCCGCCGCTGGAGCGACGACATCATCCCGTACCTCACCGACGAGGACCCCCTCGGCGTCGACGACTTCGCCACCCACCGCATGCCGCTGTCGGAGGCGCCGCACGCCTACGAGATGTTCCAGCGGAAGCAGGACGGCGCGGTGAAGATCCTCATGACGCCGTGAGGCGGTCCTCGGGGAGGCCGTGAGCGGCGCTTCGGCAGCCGTGAGCTCGCCCTCCGGAGGCCCGTCGGCCACCCCTCCGGAGGGGGCGGGAGTCACGCTCCCGGGAGGCCGTCGGGCACCCGGCGGGGCCGGTGGGGCGCCGTTCGGGAGGCCTGAGCCGCCCTGTCGTAGGTTCGGAGGAGCGTTCCTGGGAGGCCGCGGGTACTCGGCGGGGCCGGTGGGGCGCCGTTCGGGGGCCGCCCGGCTGACCGCGGCGGTCCGCGTCTTGCCCCCGGCCCGCGCCGCCGCCGACCCTCCTCGTGGAGGGCCATGGGGCGTGCCGAGGCCTCGGCCGGCGTCACCCACCCAGCGCGTGAGTCTTCCTTCGGGGGACACCGTGCGTCTCCCTTCCGGGGACGAGGGCCGGGAGGTCAACCTTCCTGGCAGCCGTCGGGCACCCGGCGGGACCGTTCAGGCGCCCCCGGTACCGGGGCGGCGGTGGACCGTCGCGGGCCCGGAGCCCGTGGCGTCACGCCGTCCTGGGCGGCGCCCCCAGGATCTCCGCGAGGTCGTACCGCACCGGCTCCTCCAGCTGCGCGTACGTGCAGCTCTCCGGGGTGCGGTCCGGGCGCCAGCGGCGGAAGCGGGCCGTGTGCCGGAACCGCGCCCCGTTCTCCATGTGGTCGTACGCCACCTCGGCCACCCGCTCCGGCCTGACCGGCACCCAGGACAGGTCCTTCTTGCCCGACCAGCGGCTCGGCGCGCCCGGCAGCCGGGCCGTCTCATGGGCCGCCTCGTCCGACCAGGCCGCCCACGGATGCCCCTGCGCGTCCGCCATCCGCAACGGCTCCAGCTCCTCCACCAGCTCGGCCCGGCGCTTCATCGGGAACGCCGCCGACACCCCGACGTGCTGCAGCGCGCCCCGGTCGTCGTACAGGCCCAACAGCAGCGAGCCGACCACGGGACCGCTCTTGTGGAAGCGGTAGCCCGCGACCACCACGTCCGCGGTGCGCTCGTGCTTGACCTTGAACATGACCCGCTCGTCCGGCCGGTAGCGCAGGGCCGGCGGCTTGGCGATCACACCGTCCAGACCGGCGCCCTCGTACTGCTCGAACCACCGCCGGGCCACCTCGACGTCGGTCGTCGCCGGAGCCAGGTGCACGGGCGGGGTCGCCTCCCGCAACGCCCTGGTCAGCAGCTCCCGCCGGTCCGTCAGCGGCAGGTCGAGGAGAGCGGTGTCCGCCAGCGCCAGCAGGTCGAAGGCCACGAAGGAGGCGGGGGTCCGCTCGGCGAGCGTGCGCACCCTCGACGCCGCCGGGTGGATGCGCTCGGTGAGGGCGTCGAAGTCCAGCCGCCCCTCCCGCGCGATCACGATCTCCCCGTCCAGTACGCACCGCGGCGGCACCCGTTCCTTCAGCGCCTCCACCAGCTCCGGGAAGTACCTCGTCAACGGCTTTCCGGTACGGCTGCCCAGCTCGACCTCGTCCCCGTCGCGGAACACGATCGCCCGGAACCCGTCCCACTTCGCCTCGTACTGCATGCCCGGCGGAATCGCCGCCACCGACTTGGCGAGCATCGGCTTCACGGGTGGCATCACCGGCAGATCCATGCTCCGATTCTGCGCCCGCCCCGGGCGGATCGCCCGGTGTGCGCGCCCTGGGCCCTGCGCCTACCGTGGCTCGCATGGGCGACGCGGTGGAACTGGAAGCAGGCGGCCGGACCGTACGACTGTCCAGCCCCGACAAGGTCTTCTTCCCGGAGCGCGGCTTCACCAAGCTGGACCTCGCCCGCTACTACCAGGCCGTCGCCCCCGGCATCCTGCGCGCGCTGCGCGACCGCCCCACCACCCTGGAGCGCTACCCCGACGGCGTGGCCGGAGAGTCCTTCTTCCAGAAGCGGGCCCCGAAGAGCATGCCCGACTGGATCCCGACCGCCCACATCGCCTTCCCCAGCGGGCGCACCGCCGACGAGATGTGCCCCACCGAGGAGGCGGCGGTGCTGTGGGCCGCCCAGTACGGCACCCTCACCTTCCACCCCTGGCCGGTCCGCCGCGACGACGTCGACCACCCCGACGAACTGCGTATCGACCTCGACCCGCAGCCGGGCACCGACTACGACGACGCCGTCCGCGCCGCCCACGAACTGCGCGCCGTCCTCGACGAGTTCGGCGGCCTGCGCGGCTGGCCCAAGACCTCGGGCGGCCGCGGCCTGCACGTCTTCGTGCCGATCGAGCCCCGCTGGACCTTCACCCAGGTCCGCCGCGCCGCCATCGCCGTCGGCCGTGAGATGGAACGCCGTATGCCGGACCGCGTCACGATCAAGTGGT
The DNA here is from genome assembly GCF_042895685.1 of Streptomyces sp. NPDC001381. NCBI lineage: Bacteria > Bacillati > Actinomycetota > Actinomycetes > Kitasatosporales > Streptomycetaceae > Streptomyces > Streptomyces sp. NPDC001381. Next base: position 339,738 of record NZ_JBIAWO010000002.1, read on the forward strand.
GGAAGGAGGAGCGCGGCGAGCGCATCTTCCTCGACTACAACCAGACCGCCCGCGACCGCACCATCGCCTCCGCCTACTCGGTACGCCCCCGCCCGCACGCCCCCGTCTCGGCGCCGCTGCGCTGGGAGGAGGTCGGCGTGGCCAGGCCCCGCGACTTCGACATCGCGACCATGCCGGTCCGGTACGCCGAACTCGGCGACGTCCACGCCGACATGGACGAGCACGCCTACTCCCTGGAGTCCCTGCTGGACCTCGCCCGCCGCGACGAGCACGACCACGGCCTGGGCGACCTCCCGTACCCCCCGGAGTACCCGAAGATGCCGGGCGAACCGAAACGGGTCCAGCCGAGCAGAGCCCGCCCCGAGGCCCCCAGGCCGGTACCTCCCCCGGAGTGAGCCGACCCCACCCGGCCGGCCCCCCGACGGCCACACCGCCCGACTGCCCCGGTCGCCGCCCCGCCTCACTGCGCGTCGGTCGTCAGCCGGCTGCGAGAGCGCTCTCACCGACCGCCGTCCCCGGAGCTATCCTGATCGGCATCCACCGAGGAGGAGCCCCGACGTGACCGAGACCGCGCAGCGTCCCACCCTGGAGGCCGTGGCCGCGCGGGCCGGGGTGTCCCGGGCCACCGTGTCCAGGGTCGTCAACGGCGGCGACGGGGTCCGGGAGCCGCTGGTGGAGCGGGTGCGGCAGGCCGTGGAGGAGCTCGGGTACGTGCCCAACCAGGCCGCGCGGAGCCTGGTGACGAAGCGGCACGGCGCCGTGGCCGTCGTGATCGCCGAACCGGAGACCCGCGTCTTCGCCGACCCCTTCTTCGCGCTCCAGCTCCGCGGCATCAGCAAGGAGCTGACGGCCCAGGACAACCAGCTGGTACTGCTGCTCACCGAGGGCCGCGACGACCACGCGCGCGTCGCCCGCTATCTCGCCGGCGGCCATGTCGACGGCGCCCTGGTCTTCTCCCTCCACCTCCACGACCCCCTCCCGGGCCTCATTCAGGGCGCCGGTGTCCCCACCGTGTTCGGCGGCCGCCCCGGCTGGAGCGACGGCAGCGCTGACGTCGTGTACGTCGACAGCGACAACCGCGGCGGCGCCCGCGAGGCCGTACGCCACCTCGTCGGCCTCGGCCGTACCCGCGTCGCGCACATCACCGGCGCCCTCGACCAGACCTCCGCCGCGGACCGTCTCGACGGCTACCGGGACGTGATGGGCGAGGCCGACCCGGGGCTCGTGGTGGAGAGCGACTTCACGCCCGGCGGCGGAGAGCGCGCGATGCGCGAACTCCTCGACCGCCGCCCGGACGTCGACGCGGTGTTCGCCGCCAACGACCTCACCGCCTCCGGCGTCCTGCGCGTCCTGCGCGAACACGGGCGGCGCGTGCCCGAGGACGTGGCCGTGGTCGGCTTCGACGACATGCTGCCGGTCGCCGAGGGCACCGACCCGCCACTGACGACGATCCGTCAGGACATCGAGGAGATGGGCCGGATCATGGCCCGCCTCCTGCTGCGCCGCCTCGACCCGCACACCACCGACGACCCCCCGGCCGGCGTGGTCCTGCCGACCACCCTGGTCCGCCGCGCCTCGGCCTAGGCCCTGTCGTCACGTTCCCGTCTGCCGCGCGACGCCCGGCACGCGTCCAGGGCTTCCGGGCGGCACGCCGACAGCACCTTCCCGCACGCCCGGCTTCGCTCGCGCGGGAGGGGCCCCACGACGCCACGCGGCCGCACCGCGGGCGACGCCGCCGCCTGCGCGACAGACCCGCGACGCGGTGACCCCCGGCGTCGCGCTCGCCGCGCACCCGGGTGACCGGTGGCAGGCCGCCCTCAGGCTTGCGGCGGTGCGCTTCTGATCACCGCGAAGCGTGCCCCGTACGGGTCGGCCAGCCTGGCCATGCGGCCGACGCCCTCGACGTCCGTCGCCGGCATCCGGACCGTGCCGCCCCGCCGCTCGGCCTCGGCGACGACCGCGTCGACGTCCGTGACCTCGAAGTACGGCAGCCAGTACGCGCCCGACCGCGCCTCCACCGGGTCGTCGGCCAGCGGTACGACCCCGCCGAACATGGCGTCCTCGCCCGCCCCGGCGGGATTGACGCACGTGTAGGTGCCGCCGGGGAAGGGGACGGCCGAGGTCTCCAGGCCCAGCGTCGCGTGGTAGAAGGCGGCCGCGGCGGCGATGTCGGGCGTGTACAGCTCCACCCAGCACAGCGAACCGGGATCGCCCGCCACGTCCACGCCCCTGGTCAGCCCCGGCTGCCAGAGACCGAACGGCACTCCGGCCGAGTCGGCGAGGATCGCCATCGTGCCCTTCCCCATCACGTCCATGGGGGCGAACAGCACCCGGCCGTGGGCCTGTTCGGCGGCCTTGACGGTGGCGTCCGCGTCCGGTGTCCGGAAGTACACCGTCCAGGACGACGGGCCCTGCTCGGGCGGGTTCTGCATGCCGCCCGCCACGGTCCTCCCGTCCAGCTGGAGGAAGCCGTAACCGCCGGCCTCGGGCCCCGCCGACCGGAAGCTCCAGCCGAACAGAGCGCCGTAGAAGGACGTGGCGCCCTCGATGTCCGGCGTGCCGAGGTCGATCCAGTTCGGGGCGCCGTCGACGAAACGGGTGGTGAGCATCTTCGCCCTCCTCACAAGGGTCCCCTTGTCTGCACTGCCGAGTCTCGCACCGCCCACTGACAATCGCTGCCGGAGTGCGGCCACCCGGCGCGGCGGCCCGAGCGGTCACCCGTGGTCACCGTCCGCCGTCCCCGCGTTCACGGGTGCTCCGCGCGCCGCCGTGCGCCACGGCCTGGCCCCGGCCATCATCGAGGCGGCCGGAGGCCCTGCCGCGCCGCGTATATCGGGCGTTGATCGGACGTTTTTCGCCGCGCGCCACGATGCTGGCATGCATACCGACACGATCCCCACGCCCGACCTCGGCTGGCAGCAGGAGGCGCTGTGCGCGCAGACCGGGGCGGACTTCTTCTTTCCGGAGCCCGGCAGTTCGGTGCGGGAGGCCAAGCGCATCTGCGGCATGTGCGACATGCGGCCCGCCTGTCTCGAGTACGCCCTGGCCAACGACGAACGCTTCGGCGTCTGGGGCGGTCTGTCCGAGAAGGAGCGCCTGCAGATCCGGCGCACCTCCCGCTGACCAGCCGTCACGCGACGGACCGGAGGGCGACCCGAAAATCCGGGAGACCGCATCGCGGGGGTGCGGTTAGGATCCGGGAGCGCCTCCGGCCGTGGCGCCGGGGGCAGTCGCGCCGGCTCGCCCAGCCGGCAGGCCGGTGCGCATCCGGTCGTCCGGGTGCGCGAAGGGTCCCGTAGAGCAGAGGCAGACTCGCCACCCTCTCAAGGTGGATACGCCGGTTCGAATCCGGTCGGGACCACGGCAGGATGAGCACGGGGGCGGGGCGGATGGGCGAGCGGAGCACGGCGGCGGCGGTCACCCCGCCGGTCACCGAGGCGGAACTGGCCGCCTTCCACCGGGTCGTGGGCAAGCTGCGCGCCCTGCCCGTCGACGATCCCGTACGGCTGCGGGCCGAGCAGGTCGCCGCGTCCTTCGCGCGCGACGGCCGGCTCGGACGGCGCAAGGCCCGGGGCGCCGAGGTGTCCGCCGCCGACGCCGCCGCGATGGCCGCGACCGCGACCGGCGCCCCGGACCGCCGCGAGGACGCGCCCCTGACGGAGACCGGCACCGGCCGCGCAGGCGTCTTCCGGCGGCCGCGCACCTGCTACGTCTGCAAGGCGCCGTATCGACAGGTCGACACCTTCTACCACCGGCTCTGCCCCGGGTGCGCCGCCGACAACACCGCGCGCCGGGCCCTGAGCACCGATCTGAGCGGGCGGCGGGTCCTGCTCACCGGCGGACGGGTGAAGATCGGCTTCCAGCTGGCGCTGATGATGCTGCGGGACGGCGCGGAGGTCCTGGTCACCTCGCGGTTCCCGCACGACACCGTGCGCCGCTTCCGTGCCGAGCCGGGCAGCGGGAAGTGGCTGGACCGGCTCACCGTCCTCGCCGTCGACCTGCGCGACCCGCGCCAGGTGCTGGGCCTGTGCGAGGACCTGCGCGCGCAGGGCGAGCCTCTCGACGTCCTCGTCAACAACGCGGCCCAGACCGTGCGCCGTCCCCCGCAGTCCTACGCCCTGCTGGCGGCCGGCGAGCACGACGCGCTGCCCGAGGGGGCGCGGCAGGCCCCCGGGTTCGCGCCGATGCGCATGCTCCGGGGCGGGACCGCGTCCCTCCCGGCGGCCCTGCGCGAGGCCGACGAGGCGGGGCTGCTGCCCGACCCCTCCCAGGAGAACTCCTGGTCGGCGACGCTCGGCGCGCTCGACCCGGCGGAGGTCCTGGAGACCCAGCTCGTCAACGCGCTGGCCCCCGCCCTGCTGTGCGACCGGCTGCTGCCGCTGCTGCTCGCCTCCCCGCGCCCGCGCCGGTACGTCGTCAACGTGACCGCCGTCGAGGGCCGGTTCGCCGTGCGCAACAAGATGCCCGGTCACCCGCACACCAACATGGCCAAGGCGGCCCTGAACATGCTCACCCGCACCAGCGCCGCCCAACTCGCCGCGCAGGGCGTCCACATGTGCGCGGTCGACACCGGCTGGATCACCGACGAGAACCCGGCGCCGAAGAAGGCCCGCATGGCGGGAGCGGGCTTCCGCACCCCGCTGGACGTCGTCGACGGGGCGGCGCGGGTGTACGACCCGATCGTGCGGGGCGAGGCCGGAAACCCGGTGTCGGGCGTGTTCCTGAAGGACTACCGGGAGGCGGAGTGGTGAGCGAGGAGAGCGCGGCGGCCGGGCCCGGGCCGGGCACCGGGCGGGCCGGTTTCGCCGGAGTGCCCCCTGTCGTTCCCCGTCCCCTCGCTGATCTGGCCCCGCTGCTCGACTGGCTGCGCGCGGGCCGGCCGGCGGGGGAGCGGCTGGACTTCGCCGCCGGGACGGCCCTGCCGGACGGCCGCCTCGACCTGTGCAAACAGGGGCTGGGCGCGGAGGGTGCCGCGCTGGTCGCCGAGGCCCTGGCCGCCGGCCCGTCGCCCGTACGGCATCTGCTGCTGGGCACCGACGCCCTCGGCGACGCCGGTGCCGCGGCCGTCGCCGCCACGGACGCGCCGGTCGAGACGCTCTACCTCGGCTGCAACGGCATCACCGCGGGCGGGGCCTGCCGGATCGCCGACCAACTGCGCGCCTCGCCGCAGGTCGTCACCGGCGTCTGGCTCAAGCGCAATCCGCTCGGCGGCGGAGGAGGCCGGGCGGCGGCCGAACTCATCGCGTCCGCGCGGACGTTGCGCACGCTCGATCTCGTCCAGACGGGACTGGACGCGGCGGGCGCCCTCGACCTCGCCGACGCGCTGCTGGCCGCCGCCGGCGACGGACGCCGTGTGGAGCGGCTCTTCGCCGGCGGCAACCCGCTGGGCGAGCCCGGCGCCGAGGCGCTCGGCGCGGTGATCGCCGCCGGCGCGGTCGACGAACTCTATGTGTCCGCCGCCCGGTTGGGCGACGCGGGCGCCCTCCGTCTCGCGGACGCGCTGGCCCGGGCGCCGTACGGGCGGCTCACCCGGCTGTCGGTCGCCAGCAACGGCATCGGGCCGCGTGCCGCCGCCCGGCTGGTGGGCGCGGCCACCGCGGCCGGCGTCACCCTGCTGGACCTCGGCCGGGTCCGGGCCGCAGGCGTGCTCGGCGCGGCGGACAACCGGCTCGACCTCGGGGCCGCCGACGCCGTCGGGCAGACGCTGGCGGCCGGCGAACACCGCCTCGCCCACCTGTTCCTGCGCCACACGGGCCTGCGCAGCCGTGAGGCCCACCGCCTCCTCGACCACGCGGCGCGGGCCACCACGGCCACCCGTTTCGTGCTCGGCCAGGGCGTCGCGACCAGCGTCAAGCGCCGCCTGACGGCTCTGAGCGCCCATGTCCCGCCGCCTGCCGTGCCACGGGACGTGGCCGCCGTACGCAGCGTGCACCGCACGGCACCGGCACCCGCACCGGCCGAGGACTGAGCCTCCTCCCTCCGCTGCCCCGAGGGGAGTGGACCTGACCGGCGACGGGCCGGGGCACTACGCTCTGCGCCAAGGGCGGGGCCGTAGCGCAGAGGCAGGCGCGCCGGTCTCCAGAACCGGAACACGCTGGTTCGAATCCAGCCGCCCCGCCCCCTCGGCCGTGACTCACCCGATGCCCCCGGCCGTCGTCACCGGCTCGGCCACCGTCCCACGGCAGGCGACGGTCCCGCCGGACCGGGCCCGCCCCACGGCCGGACGGTCCCGGGCGTCCGGGCAGCGGCCGGCGCGTGCGGGGAGCCCGGTGCGCAGGCACGGCGTACGGGTTCCGCCTCGTGCAGGGAACCGACGGGGCCGTGCCCGAACGGCTCCCGAGGCAGCCGGGTGCCCCGCCCCGGAGGCGGGTGGCGTGTGGCGCGGGCGGAGGGTCCGGGCGTACGGGCAGCGCCGAGGCGTGCAGGGAGCCCGGCGTGCAGGGCACGGCGTAGGGGTTTCGTTGCACGCGGGGCACCGACGGGGCCGGGCGGGCAACGGGTACGGGGCAGTCGGGTGTCTCGCCCCGCAGGGCGAGATCCACCGGTGCGGGTTCGGTGCTGAGGGCGTGCCGTGGCCGACGGGCGTGTGCTGTCGTCGTCGGCGGGGCGGCGCGGCGTTCTCGGCGGACCGGTGCCGCGGGCGGCCGGCCGGGGCGCGCCGGGGTGACGATGCGCCCGTGCCGGGTGTGGATCAGGCGCCGGCGCGCGCTGTCATCCGGGCCTTGCGCGCGGCCAGCTTCTCGTCGAACTTCCGGGCCTCCGTGTCCAGCCCGTTCAGGAACAGGCCCAGCTCCTCCTGCGCCTGCCGCCCCTCGGCGCCGAGGCCGTCGATGTCCATGACCTTCAGGTGGCGCAGCACGGGCTGGAGCACGTCGTCGTGGTGGATGCGCAGGTTGTAGACCTCGCCGATCGCCATCTGCGCGGCGAACCGCTCGAAGCCGGGCATGCCGTGGCCGGGCATGCGGAAGTTCACGATGACGTCCCGCACGGCCTGCATGGTGAGGTCGGGGGCGAGCTCGAAGGCGGCCTTCAGCAGGTTGCGGTAGAAGACCATGTGGAGGTTCTCGTCGGTGGCGATGCGGGACAGCATGCGGTCGCAGACCGGGTCGCCGGACTGGTGGCCGGTGTTGCGGTGCGAGATGCGCGTCGCGAGCTCCTGGAAGGCCACGTAGGCGACGGAGTGCAGCATCGAGTGGCGGTTGTCCGACTCGAAGCCCTCGCTCATGTGGGCCATGCGGAACGCTTCCAGCTTGTCCGGGTCCACCGCGCGCGAGGCGAGCAGGTAGTCGCGCATCACGATGCCGTGCCGGCCCTCCTCGGCGGTCCAGCGGTGCACCCAGGTGCCCCAGGCGCCGTCCCGGCCGAACAGGCTGGCGATCTCGTGGTGGTAGCTCGGGAGGTTGTCCTCGGTGAGGAGGTTCACCACGAGCGCGATACGGCCGATCTCGGTGACCTTGGACTGCTCCTTGTCCCAGGCCTCGCCGTCCTCGAAGAAGCCCGGGAAGTTGCGGCCGTCGCTCCAGGGCACGTACTCGTGCGGCATCCAGTCCTTGGCGACCTTGAGATGCCGGTTGAGTTCCGTCTCGACCACTTCCTCCAGGGCGTACAGCAGCTTGGCGTCGGTCCAGACGGCGGGGCTGCCGAGATGAGGGGTGGCGATCGTCACGAGGTACTCCAGGGGGACGGGAAAGCGGAGCGAAACACTCCGGCGAGCAGAACCGGAACTTACGGGATCGTAGGCTACGAAGCCGTAGGTTACGAAGCCGTAGGTTAAGGACGCTGTAAAGACCGCTGATCAGCCGGGCTCGACAACGGAACTCCGGACCTGCACGACAGCCCCGGGATCCGCACGTCCCAGGGCTGTTCAGACGATCCGGTCACCCGCTCAGGCGTACAGCTCCCGCAGCCGCACCGAGAGACATGTCACACAGCCCTCCAGCTTCTCGAACTCGCTGATGTCCACCACCACGGGCTCGAAGCCGAGGTCGGTGAAGAGCTCCGCCGTCTTCGGGGCGCCGGCCGACATGAGCAGCTTGGGACCGCCGAGGAGCACCACGTGCGAGCCGGCCTCCTCGGGCACCGACAGGAAGCGCGGGAACAGCGAGGGCCGGTCCACCTTCGGGATGTGCCCGATCACCGTGCCGTCGGGCAGCGCGGTGACCGCCGACTTCAGGTGCAGCACCTTGCTCACCGGGACGGCGACGACCCGCGCCCCCAGCGGCTCGAACGCGGCCCGCACCTGCTGCACGCCGGCGGCGTTGGTCCGCCCGCCCCGGCCGACGTAGATCGTGTCGCCGACCTTCAGCACGTCGCCGCCGTCCAGGGTGCCCGGCTCCCAGACCCAGTTCACCGAGCAGCCCAGACGGGCCACGGCCTCCTCGACCCCCTGGGTCTCCTCGCGCCGGGACTCGGCACCCGGACGCGCGATCAGGGCCACGTTCTTGTACATGACCACCGTGTCCTCGACGAACACGGAGTCAGGGCAGTCGTCGGCCGGGTCGACCTCGATCGTCTCCCAGCCGTGCGCGCGCAGGGCCTCCGCGTACGCCTCCCACTGCTCCAGGGCGAGCTCCACATCGACCTTCTCCCGCTCGATGTGGGTCACCAGACCCTCGGCGAGACGGGGGCCGGGGCGGCGGACGAGGGCCTTCTTGCTGGGCACGGACGGGTCTCCGAATCGGCGGTGGCTCGGGCCCGCCCGGCGGATCACGCCGTGGGCCCGACCGGCGCCCCTGACACGGCGCCGGTCCGCCATCATGCAGCGCCGGTCCACCAGGACAAAACCCCTGTCACCGGCCTGTGCCCCTCCTGAGACCGGCCGCCTACCGCGGATCCGCCAGCTCATCGAAGCTGCTTTCCCGCAACTCCCCGTCCAGCAGCAGCCAGCGGGTGATGCCGATCGACTCCAGGAACGGCAGGTCGTGACTGGCCACGACGAGGGCGCCCTCGTAGGACTCCAGGGCCGTGGTGAGCTGGCGGACGCTCGCCATGTCGAGATTGTTCGTCGGCTCGTCCAGGAGCAGCAGCTGGGGTGCCGGCTCGGCGAGCATCAGCGCCGCCAGGGCCGCCCGGAAGCGCTCCCCGCCGGACAGCGTTCCCGCCGTCCGGTCGGCGCGGGCGCCCCGGAACAGGAAGCGGGCGAGCCGGGCCCGGATCCGGTTGACGGTGGCCGCCGGCGCGAACCGCGCCACGTTCTCGGCGACGGTCAGCCGGTCGTCGAGCACGTCCAGGCGCTGCGGCAGGAAACGCAGCGGCACGTGCGCGTGCGCCTCGCCCGCGACCGGCGCCAGTTCGCCGGCGATGGTGCGCAGCAGGGTCGTCTTGCCCGCGCCGTTGCGTCCGACGAGCGCCACCCGCTCCGGCCCGCGCAGCTCGACACCGCCCGCCACGCGCGCGCCGTACGCCAGTTCCAGGTCCCGCAGGGTGAGGACGTCACGCCCCGGGGGGACGGCCGTGTACGGCAGGTCGACGCGGATCACGTCGTCGTCCCGTACGGCCTCCACGGCCTCGTCGAGCCGTTCCCTCGCCTCGCTGAGCCGCTCCTCGTGCAGGATGCGGTGCTTCCCGGCGGACTCCTGCGCCGCGCGTTTGCGCGCCCCCATGACGATCTTGGGCTCGCGCTTCTGGTCCCACATCTTCTGCCCGTACCGCTTGCGACGGGCCAGCTTGACCTGGGCGTCGGCCAGTTCGCGTTTCTGTCTGCGCAGGTCGGCCTCCGCGACGCGCACCATGCGTTCGGCGGCCTCCTGCTCGGTGGCGAGGGCCTCCTCGTAGGCGGAGAAGTTGCCGCCGTACCAGGTGATCTCCCCGGCCCGCAGGTCGGCGATCTGGTCGACGAGGTCCAGCAGCTCCCGGTCGTGGCTGACCACGATGAGCACGCCGGGCCAGGACGCCACGGCCGCGTACAGCCGGCGCCGGGCGTACAGGTCGAGGTTGTTGGTCGGCTCGTCGAGCAGCAGGACGTCCGGGCGGCGCAGCAGCAGCGCGGCCAGCCGCAGCAGCACGGACTCGCCGCCCGACACCTCGCCGACGGTGCGGTCCAGGCCGATGTGGCCGAGGCCGAGTTCGCCGAGGGTGGCCAGGGCGCGCTCCTCCACGTCCCAGTCGTCGCCGAGGGTCTCGAAGTGCTCGTCGCGGGCGTCCCCGGCCTCGATGGCGTGCAGGGCGGCGCGCTGTGCGGCGATGCCGAGGGCGTCGTCGACTCTCAGTGCCGTGTCCAGCGTGACGTTCTGCGGGAGGTGGCCGACCTCGCCCGAGATCCGCACGGTGCCGCCGGCCGGGGTGAGCCGTCCGGCGATCAGTTGCAGCAGGGTCGACTTGCCGGAGCCGTTGACGCCGACGAGCCCGGTCCGGCCGGGGCCGAAGGCGGCGTCGAGGTCCTCGAAGACGGGGGTGCCGTCGGGCCAGGAGAAGGAGAGGGAGGAACAGGTGATGGATCGTGTCAAAGCGGGCCTCGCGGTGGCGTGTGCGGTCAGGGGCAGACGCGTGTCGAGACACCGGAGGGCGGCGACCACCGCGGGAGCGGGGAGCGCGGGCATGCAAAGAGCCCTGTTGCGCAAGGACGGCTCGAACGCCGAGGTCGCACGCAGCGCTCACCCGTACGGGTGGCGCGGTGTCTCAGGACCTCAGACGAGCAACGTCCTTCTCCAATCGACGGCAACAGGACCGCTTCAGACGATAGGAGGGGCTGGAAGCCCCGTCAAAGGATTAAATGACGCCGCCGACTCAGCAGGCGTCCCGCATCAGTTCGGCCAGGTCGTGGTCGAGGTCGAGCTGGAGGTGCTCCCGGCCGACCGGCACGAGCTCGCTCGTGGCCCGCAGGAAGCGGCGGATGTCCGACGAGTGGACGTGCACGACGGCGGTGCCCTCGGGAGCGTGGAACTCCAGCACGGTGCGGTCGTACCCGTAGGGGCGGACGCGGACGTCGCCGTGACCCTCGGCCTCCTCGAGGCCGGCGGAGAGCAGCTCGCGGGCGAACGTCCAGCAGACCTCGACGCCCTCCAGGGTCGCCGGGGCCGGGAAGGTCATGCGGACGGCGAAGGGATCGCTGCGGTCGTAGTGCAGCATGGCGGGGATGCTCGGCATCCGTGGCGCGGCGGCGACCAGGCGGGCCTCTACGGGCTGCTCGATGACGGTGGACAACGCCTTGCTCCCTTGTCGAGGTCGAACGGACTTCCGGGCGGGTGGGACCGGATACAGGAAGAGACGCTGGAACCGGCCGATCCGTGCACACAGATTCCGAGTGACCTCGGTCACCGCCTTCATGCACGCGAGTGACCCACCTCTCCTGCCGTGTCCGGTAGGGCGGTTGAGGCGTGCGAGGGCCTCTGGACGCCACCGGGGCCGTGGGCTAGCTTCCCGCGCCATGAGGCGCTTGGGGAAGACGCGACGCACGGTACGGACGGCGGGGACGGGGAGCACGGGGAAGACGGCGAGGACGGGGAAGACGGCTGAGACCGGGACGAAGGGCTTACGGGCGGTCGCGGCGGCCTGCGCGGCGGTGCTGGCCGTCCTGTCGGCGCCGGTGGCCCAGGCCCACGGGGGCCACGGGAACCCCCACTGGGCCCTGAAGGACACCGGGAGCACGTCCGTACGCTTCCGCGGACTGTCCGCGGTGGACCGGCACACGGCCTGGGTCTCCGGCACCCAGGGCACCGTGCTGCGCACCGCCGACGGCGGGGCGAGCTGGCGGAACGTCTCGCCGCCCGGCGCCGCCGACCTGCAGTTCCGGGACATCGAGGCGTTCGACGCGCGCCGCGCGGTGGTGCTCGCGATCGGCGAGGGCGAGGCCTCGCGCGTCTACCGCACCGACGACGGCGGAGTGACCTGGACGGAGTCCTTCCGCAACACCGACGCGAAGGCCTTCTACGACTGCCTGACCTTCTTCGACCGCCGCCACGGCCTCGCCGTGAGCGACCCGGTCGACGGCAGGTTCCGCATCCTGTCGACCGACGACGGCGGCCGCTCCTGGAAGGTGCTGCCCGACGCGGGCATGCCGGCCGCCCTGGACGGCGAGGCGGGCTTCGCGGCCAGTGGCCAGTGCCTGGTCTCCGCCGGGCCCAAGGACGTGTGGCTGGCCACCGGCGGAGCGGCACGCGCGCGTGTACTGCACTCCGCCGACCGGGGACTGACCTGGACGGCCGCCGACACCCCCGTCCCGGCGGGCGATCCCGCGCGCGGGGTCTTCGCCCTCGCCTTCCGCGACCGCGCGCACGGCCTTGCCGTCGGCGGCGACTACCGCGCCGACCAGCCCTCCCCGCGGTCCGCCGCCGCCACCGGCGACGCCGGGCGCAGCTGGCGCCCCGCCACCACCGCGCCGCCCGCCTACCGTTCCGGCGTGACCTGGCTCCCGCACAGCCGCACCGCCGCCCTCGCCGTCGGCCCCACGGGCACCGACCTGACCACCGACGGCGGCCGCACCTGGCGCACCCTCGACACCGGCTCCTACGACACCGTGGACTGCGCCGCAGGCCTCGGCTGCTGGGCCGCCGGCGAACGCGGGCGGGTGGCACGGCTGGAGAGCTGACCGATTTCGGGGTACTCGGACCGCGCACACGAAGGGCAGCGCACCTGGAAGGAGTGAGCGCACATGCCACGCGGTTCCAGCCCGAAGCGGGAGCGCCAGTACGAGCACATCAAGAAGAGCGCGCAGGACCGGGGTGAGAGCACCGGACGCGCCGAGGAGATCGCCGCGCGGACGGTCAACAAGGAACGTGCCCGGTCCGGTGAGGCGAAGACCGCGAGCCGCACCTCCACGCAGGACATGTCGTCCGGCGAGCGGGGCGGCCGGCGGTCCGGCAAGGGCTCCCAGGGGCCAACGTACGACCAGCTCTACGAGGAGGCCAAGCAGCGCGGCATCAAGGGCCGTTCGGACATGAACAAGAGTCAGCTGCAGCGCGCCCTGAGCGGCAGGAAGAGCTGATCGGTCGCGGGGGGACCCGATCGCGGGCCCGCGCGCGGGAGTCGTACGCTCGTCCTCATCATGACGACCGTGAGCATTCCCGCGGGCTGGCCCGCGACCGAGCAGGAGGCCCGAGCCGTCCAGGACGAGCTGCGGGCCGAGGTGGTTCTCGACGAGCCGGGGCCGCGACCCGGGACGGGGCGGGTGACGGGGGTCGACGTCGCCTACGACGACGAGCGGGACGTCGTCGCGGCCGCGGCCGTCGTCCTGGACGCGGCGAGCCTCGACGTCGTCGCCGAGGCCACCGCCGTCGGGCGGATCTCGTTCCCGTACGTGCCCGGTCTGCTCGCCTTCCGGGAGATCCCCACCGTGCTGGCCGCCCTCGACGCGCTGCCGTGCCCGCCCGGCCTGGTCGTCTGCGACGGCTACGGTCTCGCGCACCCGCGCCGGTTCGGCCTCGCCTGCCATCTCGGCGTGCTCACCGGTCTGCCCACGATCGGCGTGGCGAAGAACCCCTTCACCTTCACCTACGACGACCCGGACGCGGCGCGCGGCTCCTCCTCGCCGCTGCTCGCGGGCGACGAGGAGGTGGGGCGGGCCCTGCGCACCCGGGCGGGCGTCAAACCGGTGTTCGTCTCCGTCGGCCACCGGGTGGACCTGGGGAACGCCTGCGCGCACACCCTGGCCCTCACCCCGCGGTTCCGCCTCCCCGAGACGACCCGCAGGGCCGACGCACTGTGCCGGCAGGCCCTTCGGGAGGCGACGAGCGGCCCCTGAGCCGTTTCCTGAGTACGCCGTCTGAGTATCCGTACGGATGTGCGCACCGCCCGCCGCCCGCGAGGCTGTGCCCCATGACCACGCACCGTGCCCCGAAGCCCCTCGTCGACCCCCACCGGCCCGTCGAGCGCGCCGTCAACGCCGCCCTGGTCCTCGCCGTCCTGGCGGGCCTCGGCTGGATCGCCGGAATGATCTACACCCTCGTCCAGTGGCCGGTGTGAGACCCCAGGACGACGCGGGTCACGGCACTGGGCGACAGGGCCCAGGCCGTGTCCGCGAAGTCCCGCCTGCCTCGCGACGCCCGGCACGTGCTCTCGCCGCACCGGGCGAAAGCCCGGGTACACCCGGTACGTGGCCGTCCGCCCGGCACGCCGGGAGCACGCTCCCCCACGCCCGGCTTCGCTCGCGCGGGAGGGGCCCCCACGACGCCGCGAGGCCCGCCCTGCGGGCGAACGGCGGGACTTCGCGGACACGACCTAGCGGCTCGCGGCCACCCGGAACCGGATGCCCGCGCGGATCAGCCGTTCGGTCAGGGCGTCGCCCATCGCCACCGCCGTGGTGACCTGACCGGCCGTCGCCGGGAGGTCGTCGCAGGCCAGGGCGAGCGCCCCCTCGGCGAACATCTTCGCCGTCTCGTCGTAGCCGGGGTCGCCGCCCGAGACCTCCGTGTACACCCGCCGGCCACCGCCCTCGCCGACGAACCTGACCGAGAACCAGCTGCGCGCCCGCTTCTGCGGGCTCGGCCCCTCCCCGGGCTTGAGCCGGTCCGACAGCCGGCGCCGGACGGGCGGCAACTGGGCGGCCGCGACGATCGTCCCGACGGCCGCGACCCCGCCCAGGGCGACCGGCAGCCGCCGTACGGCCGCGTAGTGGCGGTAGCGGAAGTCGGGGCCGTAGCGTTCCAGCGCCTTCGCCGACCGCCGCACGATCAGCGGATCGACGGTCGGCAGCGGCAGCGCCCAGGCGCCGACCTCCGGGGCGAACCGGGGCGCACTCAGCGGCGCCGAGACACGCCGGCCCATCAGACGCGGCTCGTGCCGGCGCCGGTCCCGCGCGGCGGCGAGCACCTGCCGGCCGCGGGCGAACTGCCCCAGCGCCGAGGCGAACGTCCCGCCCGAGAAGGCCGCGTCGGCGGTCACGAAGCCGTCCACGGTCAGCGGAACGCCCTCCGGCAGCTGGCGGACGGTGAAGTACACGCCCAGGTCGTGCGGGACGGAGTCGAAGCCGGCGGCGTGCACCAGCCGTGCGCCGGTCTCCCGCGCGCGTGCGTCGTGCCGGACGTACATCAGGTCCAGGAACTCCGGCTCGCCGCTGAGGTCCAGACAGTCGGCGCCGGTGTCCGCGCAGGCGGCCACGAGCTCCTCGCCGTACTCCACATAGGGGCCGACCGTCGTCGCCACCACGCGCGCGTGCTCGGCGAGCGCGCGCAGCGAGGCCGGGTCGCCGACGTCCGCCCGCAGCACCCCGGTCTCGGCACCCAGCCGCTCGCGCAGCCGTTGCAGCTTCTCCTCGCTGCGCCCGGCGATCGCCCAGCGCAGGCCCTCGGGCGCGTGGGCGGCCAGGTACTCCGCGGTGAGCGTGCCGACGAAGCCGGTCGCCCCGAAGAGCACGATGTCGTACGGACGGTCCGTCCTCTTTAGCCTGCTCATGACACCCCTTGTCCGTTCGTGACACCTCTTGGCCACGCAGCCCGCGCCGCAGCCGGTGGCTGAGGCTAGCGTGAGGAGGGCGGAGGCCGACGACGAGCCCGGAGGCAGCAGGTGCCGTGGACGGGAACACCCCGGAGAAGCGGGAGAAAGTGCGCGAGTCCGCGGCGCGCCGGTGAGGCGAGTCGCCCGTAAACTGGCTAAGCGCTTGCTCGCCCCACTCTTGTGTCCACTGGAACACGTTCTTAACATCACGGGTGTTACATCGGTTGTGTCACAGCAAGGGGGCTGGATGACGACGGGACGCACGCCCGGGCACGGCCCGCTGGCCGGGGTCCGCGTGGTGGAACTCGCCGGGATCGGCCCCGGCCCCTTCGCCGCGATGCTCCTCGGCGACCTCGGCGCCGACGTCGTACGCGTGGACCGTCCCGGCGGCCCCTCCCTCGCCGTAGACCCGGCCTTCGACGTCACCAACCGCAACAAGCGCTCGGTCGTCGTCGACCTGAAGGCACCGGACGGCCCCGCGCGCGTGCTCGACCTCGCCGCCCGCGCCGACGTGCTGATCGAGGGCAACCGGCCCGGCGTCGCCGAACGGCTCGGCGTGGGCCCCGAGGACTGCCACGCCCGCAACCCCCGTCTGGTGTACGGCCGGATGACCGGCTGGGGCCAGGAGGGCCCCCTCGCCCAGCGCGCCGGCCATGACATCGCCTACATCGCGCTCACCGGCACCCTCGGCATGATCGGCGCCCCCGGCGAGCCCCCGCCCGCCCCCGCCAACCTGCTCGGCGACTACGCCGGCGGCTCCCTCTACCTGGTCGTGGGCGTCCTCGCCGCGCTCCACCACGCGCGCGTGACGGGCGCCGGCCAGGTCGTCGACGCGGCGATCGTGGACGGCACCGCCCACCTCTCCACGATGATCCACGGCATGCTCGCGGCCGGCGGCTGGCGGGACCGGCGGGCGGCCAACCTGCTCGACGGCGGCTGTCCGTACTACGGCACCTACGAGACCTCCGACGGCGGCTACATGGCGGTCGGGGCTCTCGAACCTCAGTTCTACGACGAATTCACGGACCTCCTCGGCCTCGGGGACCTCCGCGACGCCCGCACGGACTGGACGCGCTGGGGAGAGCTGCGCGAGGCCGTCGCCGCCCGCTTCCGGACGCGCACCCGGGACGCGTGGACGGCGCTCTTCGAGGGCTCGGACGCCTGCGTGGCACCCGTGCTGTCGCTGCGCGAGGCCCCGCACCACCCGCACCTCGCGGCCCGCGGCACCTTCACCGACCACGGCGGCATCACCCAGCCGGCCCCCGCGCCCCGTTTCTCCGCGACCCCCACGGCCGTCCGCTCCGGACCCGCGCAGCCCGGCGCCGACACCCGCGAGGTCGCCCGGGACTGGGGCGTGCCGCGGCTGACGGCGGACCTCGTCGAGACCCCCGCGAACACCCCCGTGGACGACTTCCCGCACCAGGGCGACTGACCCGTCCGGCCCACCCTCCCCGAAAGGCTTGACCAGTGAGCACCGAAGCGTACGTGTACGACGCGATCCGCACCCCGCGCGGGCGCGGCAAGGCGAGCGGAGCCCTGCACGGCACGAAGCCCATCGACCTCGTCGTCGGCCTCATCCACGAACTCCGCGACCGCTTCCCGGGCCTCGACCCGGCCGCGATCGACGACATCGTCCTCGGTGTCGTCGGCCCCGTCGGCGACCAGGGCTCCGACATCGCCCGTATCGCGGCGATCGCCGCCGGGCTGCCGGACACCGTGGCGGGCGTACAGGAGAACCGCTTCTGCGCCTCGGGTCTGGAGGCCGTCAACCTGGCCGCGGCCAAGGTCCGCTCGGGCTGGGAGGACCTGATCCTCGCGGGCGGCGTGGAGTCGATGTCCCGGGTGCCGATGGCCTCCGACGGCGGCGCCTGGTTCAACGACCCGATGACCAACCTGGCCGTCAACTTCGTGCCGCAGGGCATCGGGGCCGACCTCATCGCCACCATCGAGGGCTTCTCCCGGCGCGACGTCGACGAGTACGCGGCCCTGTCGCAGGAGCGCGCGGCCACGGCCTGGAAGGAGGGCCGCTTCGACCGCTCGGTGGTCCCCGTCAAGGACCGCAGCGGCCTCGTCGTCCTCGACCACGACGAGCACATGCGCCCCGGCACGACCGCCGACTCCCTCGCCGGTCTGAAGCCCTCCTTCGCCGACATCGGCGAGCTGGGCGGCTTCGACGCGGTGGCGCTGCAGAAGTACCACTGGGTGGAGCGGATCGACCACGTCCACCACGCGGGCAACTCCTCCGGCATCGTCGACGGCGCCTCGCTGGTCGCGATCGGCTCGCGGGAGGTCGGCGAGCGCCATGGGCTCACCCCGCGCGCGCGGATCGTCTCCGCCGCCGTCTCCGGCTCCGAGCCGACCATCATGCTCACCGGCCCCGCGCCAGCCACCCGCAAGGCCCTCAAGAAGGCCGGCCTGACCATCGACGACATCGACCTCGTCGAGATCAACGAGGCGTTCGCCGCGGTCGTCCTGCGGTTCGTGAAGGACATGGGCCTGTCCCTGGACAAGGTCAACGTCAACGGCGGCGCCATCGCCCTCGGCCACCCCCTCGGCGCCACCGGGGCGATGATCCTCGGCTCCCTCGTCGACGAACTGGAGCGCCAGGACAAGCGCTACGGCCTCGCGACCCTCTGCGTCGGCGGCGGCATGGGCATCGCCACGATCGTCGAACGCGTCTGAAACCCCCGGCGGAACCCACAGACTTCTACGGAGACCCTGTCATGACCGAGAGCACCACCATCCGCTGGGAACAGGACCGCACCGGCCTCGTCACCCTCGTCCTCGACGACCCCGACCAGTCGGCTAACACCATGAACGCGGCCTTCCGCACCTCCCTCGCCGCGGTCACCGACCGCCTGGAGGCGGAGAAGGACACCATCCGCGGCGTCATCCTCACCTCCGCGAAGAAGACCTTCTTCGCCGGCGGCGACCTGCGCGACCTGATCCGCGTCACCCCCGAGACCGCCCAGGAGCTGTTCGACGGCGGACTCGAGGTCAAGCGCAACCTCCGCCGCATCGAGACCCTCGGCAAGCCCGTCGTCGCCGCCCTCAACGGCGCGGCCCTGGGCGGCGGCTACGAACTCGCCCTCGCCTGCCACCACCGCATCGCCCTCGACGCCCCCGGCTCGAAGATCGGCTGCCCCGAGGTCACCCTCGGCCTCCTCCCGGGCGGCGGCGGCGTCGTGCGCACCGTGCGCCTGCTGGGCATCGCCGACGCCCTGCTGAAGGTCCTGCTCCAGGGCACCCAGTACAGCCCGCGGCGCGCCCTGGAGAACGGCCTGGTCGACGACGTGGCCGCCACCCCCGAGGAACTCCTCGCCAAGGCCCGCGCCTTCATCGACGCCCACCCCGAGTCGCAGCAGCCCTGGGACCGGCCCGGCTACCGCATCCCCGGCGGCACCCCCGCCCACCCGAAGTTCGCCGCCAACCTGCCCGCCTTCCCGGCCACCCTGCGCAAGCAGACCAACGGCGCCCCCTACCCGGCCCCGCGCAACATCCTCGCCGCCGCCGTCGAGGGCGCCCAGGTCGACTTCGAGACCGCGCAGGTCATCGAGGCCCGCTACTTCGTGGAACTCGCGGCGGGCCAGACCTCGAAGAACATGATCCAGGCGTTCTTCTTCGACCTCCAGGCCGTCAACTCCGGCGCCAACCGCCCCCAGGGCGTCGAGCCCCGCCAGGTCCGCAAGGTCGCCGTCCTCGGCGCCGGCATGATGGGCGCCGGCATCGCCTACTCGTGCGCCCGCGCGGGCATCGAGGTCGTCCTCAAGGACGTCTCCCTCGAAGCCGCCGTCAAGGGCAGGGCCTACTCCGAGAAGCTCTGCGCCAAGGCCGTCTCCCGGGGCCGTACGACCCAGGAGAAGGCGGACGCGCTGCTCGCCCGCATCACGCCCACCGCCGACCCCGCCGACCTGGCCGGCTGCGACGCCGTCATCGAGGCCGTGTTCGAGGACACCACCCTCAAGCACAAGGTGTTCCAGGAGATCGAACACATCGTCGCCCCCGACGCCCTGCTGTGCTCCAACACCTCCACGCTCCCCATCACCGCGCTCGCCGAGGGCGTCGAGCGCCAGGACGACTTCATCGGCCTGCACTTCTTCTCGCCCGTCGACAAGATGCCCCTCGTCGAGATCATCAAGGGCGACCGCACCGGCGACGAGGCGCTCGCGCGCGCCTTCGACCTGGTCCGGCAGATCAAGAAGACCCCGATCGTCGTCAACGACTCGCGCGGCTTCTTCACCTCCCGGGTGATCGGACAGTTCCTCAACGAGGGCGTCGCCATGGTCGGCGAGGGCCTCGAACCCGCGTCGATCGAGCAGGCGGCCGCCCAGGCCGGCTACCCGGCCAAGGTGCTGTCCCTGATGGACGAGCTGACGCTCACCCTCGGACAGAAGATCCGCCGCGAGACGAAGCGGGCCGTCGAGGAGGCCGGCGGCACCTGGACCGCGCACCCCGCCGAGGCGGTCGTCGACCGCATGGTCGACGAGTTCGGCCGCCCCGGCCGCAGCGGCGGAGCGGGCTTCTACGAGTACGGCGAGGACGGCGCACGCGGCGCCCTGTGGCCGGGGCTGCGCGAGCACTTCGCGCGCGAGGGCGCCGGGATCCCGTTCCGGGACATGCAGGAGCGCATGCTCTTCTCCGAAGCCCTGGACACCGTCCGGCTCCTGGAGGAGGGCGTCCTGACGTCCGTCGCCGACGCCAACATCGGCTCCCTGTTCGGCATCGGCTTCCCCGGCTGGACCGGCGGTGTCCTCCAGTACATCAACGGCTACGACGGGGGACTCCCCGGATTCGTGGCACGCGCGCGTGAACTCGCCGAACGCTACGGCGACCGCTTCACCCCGCCCGCGCTGCTGGTCGAGAAGGCGGAGCGGGGGGAGACCTTCACCGACGCCCGCTGACATCCCACGAGCCGGACTCCGTAACCCGCGGCGGACTCGCGGGGTTCGGCTCGTGGACCCTCGCGTGACGCTCCTCGCGCCCCGGTCCGGGAACCGCCGAAGGACCCTCCAGGGAAAGAGGCGCGCATGGACGGCGCGGAACGCTCACGGCTGGACTGGCTGGACGCCCTGCGCGCCGTCGCGGCACTCGTGGTGGTGTTCGACCACGCGTCGTACACCTTCCTGCCGGAGCTGCGGCGCGAGCTGGAGCCGCATTTCAACACCGGCCGCTACGGCATCATGGTGTTCTTCTTCGTGAGCGGCTACATCGTTCCCGCCTCACTGGAGCGCCGGGGCTGCGTCCGGAGCTTCTGGACCGGCCGGATCTTCCGTCTCTGTCCGCTGTGGGCCGTCGCCGTCACCGCGGTCCTCGTCCTCGACCTCGCGGGCGTGGCGAGGGTCCGCGCCGACTTCGGCGGACAGAGCGTGGCGAGCGTGGCCGTCGCCCATGCCACCCTGCTCCAGGAGCTGCTGGGGACGCCGAACCTGCTGCTCGTCCTGTGGACGCTGTCGTACGAGATGGCCTTCTACCTGCTGGTCGTCGCCCTCTTCACGGTCCGCCGGCACGACCGGTCCGCGGCGGTCGCCACGACCCTGGCGGTGCTCGCCGCCGTGGGCGCGGTGGCGGGCGCCGGCCTGCCGGTCTCCGCCCTCTCCCGCCTGGTCGGCACCGGCCCGCTGATCGCGATCGCCGCCGCGGCCCTCGCCGCCGCCCTGTGCGGTGCGAGCGCCGGACCGCCCGCGCTGCGGGTGGCCGGGGGAGTGCTGGGCGGGGTGCTGGCGCTCGCCCTGGTGGCGTTCGACAGCACGGTGCCGCAGTGGGAGAGCCTGGTGATCCTCGCCGTGATGTTCCTCGGCACGGCCGTGCACCGGGCCGAACACGGCGGGAGCAGCCGGCGGACGGCGGTCCGCACCGCCGCCGTCGTCCTCGGCTGCGCGGTGGTGAGCGCCTACCGCTACGGCGACGGCGCGTACTTCACCCGGCGCGGCTGGATCGCGGCGTTCCTGCTGGCCGCGCTCACCTTCGGCGCCGGACTGGCGGTGCGCCGGCGGCGGATCCCGCGCCCGGTGGCCGCACTGGGCGTGATCAGCTACTCCCTCTACCTGCTGCATCCGGTGCTGCTGGCGGTGATCGACGGCACGGCCGGCCGCGGGCGGCGGGACGACCCCCTGTCGCTGGTGGTCTTCCTCGCCGTGCTGGTCCCGCTGTGCGCATCGACGTACCGCTGGGTCGAGGCACCGGGCCGGTCATGGGGCCGCAGGCTCGCACGACCCCCGGACCGTCACTGATCCCGTCCGGACCACTGGCGCAGCTCGTCCCGGAGCGACCGCTGGAACGTCGTCAGCAGGGCCTGCACCACCAGGGGGTGCATCTGGGCGGTCAGCGACCTCACGTCCCGCGCGTCCCGCTCGGCCACCGCCCCCCGCAGCAGCCGGGACAGTTCCTGCGCCGCCGCGCGCGCGTGCTCGATCAGCGCGGTGCGCGCCGCGAGGATCACCTCCTGCGACAGCGGTACGTCGAGCAGGCGCACCCCGAGCGGCAGCAGACCGGAGTCGACGCGGAACGTCCCGGCCCCGGCGGTCTCGAGGACGTCCATCGCCACCAACTGCCGTACGTCCTCCTCGGACAGCGTCCGCCCCGCCCGCCGCTGGAGTTCCTCCCGGCTCACCGTCTCGACGGTGTCCGGCGCCCAGGAGGCGACGACCGCGCGGTGCACGGCGAGATCGTGCGCGTCGAGACCGGGCGGCAGCCGGTCCAGGTAGCGCTCGATCGCCGCCAGCGTCATGCCCTGCCGCTGCAGCTCCTCGATCAGCGCGAGCCGCGCGAGGTGCTCCGGCCCGTAGTGGCCCACCCGGCGCGGGCCGATCACAGGCGGCGGCAGCAGACCCCTCGTGCTGTAGAAGCGGACCGTGCGCACCGTGACCCCCGCACGGGCGGCCAGCTCGTCGACCGTGAGGGGCGGCTCGTCGGTCTCGATCGTCATGCGCAGCAGTATCGCCGTCGCGGGGGCGGCCGTGTGAGAAGTCGCGCTCTCGCGGTACGCAGCCGGGTCTCCAGGACCGCCGACCGGGAACTGGCCGACCTGACGAAGTAGCAGGTCAGGGCCACTGTCAGTGGCATCGCCTACGGTGGCGGCATGTCGGGGATCACGTATGTCCGGGGTGACGCCACCGTTCCGTCGGTGAAGGGCGTCAAGGTGATCGCCCATGTCTGCAACGACATCGGGGGATGGGGGAGAGGCTTCGTCCTGGCGCTCTCGCGCCGCTGGCCGGAGCCTGAGGCGGCCTACCGTGCCTGGCACCGCGAGCGGGCCTCCAACGACTTCGGCCTCGGCGCCCTGCAACTGGTCCAGGTGAAGCCCGACGTGTGGGTCGCCAACATGATCGGCCAGCGCGGTGTCCTCCCGCCCGCTCGGGTTCGCTCGCGCAGGGGGAAGATGGGCAGCGCGGGCGTTCCCGTGCGCTACGAGGCGATCGACACGGCCCTGTCCCGCCTGGCCGACCCGGTGATCGAACTCGCTGCGTCGGTGCACATGCCCCGGATAGGCTGCGGCCTGGCCGGCGGCAAGTGGTCCCGCGTCGAACCGCTCGTCACCGAGCGGCTCGTGCGGCGGGGCGTCGCGGTGACGGTGTACGACCATGGGGAGGGCCGGAGTTGAGCCGTGACACGGACGTCCTGGTGCTGGGCGGCGCGGGTGTGGACACCATCGTCCCGGTGCCGCAGTTGCCGCTGCCGTACGCCGACAGCTACCACATCGACAGCGGGATCCGCACCCGCGCCGGACACACCGGTGACTTCGTCGCCGTCGGCCTCGCCGCCCTCGGCCTGCGCACCCACCATCTCGACTTCCTCGGCGACGACCCGGAGGGCGACCTGGTGCGCGCCCTGCACGCGGAGCGGGGCATCGCCCTCACCGCGATCCCGCAGCCCGCGGGCACCAAACGGGCCGTCAACCTGGTGAGCCCCGACGGCCGGCGGCTCTCCCTCTACGACACGAGCCGGGCACACGAAGGGGACCGGCTGCCCGAGTCCACGGTCCGGTCCCTGGCCGAGGCGAGCCGGCACGTCCACGTGTCCATCACCCAGCCGTGCGCCCTCGCCCTGCCCCTGCTGCGCGAGACCGGCGTGCCCCTCTCCACCGATCTGCACGACTGGGACGGCGAGAACCCCTACCACGAGCCCTTCGCGTACACGGCCGACGTCGTGTTCGTCTCCGCCACCGCGCTCACCGACCCCGAGGCCACCATGCGCCGCATCGTCGAGCGGGGCCGCGCCGAGGTGGTCGTCGCCACGGCCGGGGCCGAGGGCGCCTACCTGCTGTCGGACGGCGAGCTGACCCACATACCGGCGGCCGCGCCTCCCGCGCCGGTGGTCGACTCCAACGGCGCGGGCGACGCGTTCGCGTCCGCCTTCCTCTTCGGCCGGCTCCACGGCGAGTCACCGCTGCGCTGCGCCCGCTACGGCGCGCTGGCGGGGGCGTTCGCGTGCACGGTCCCGGCCACCCGGAGCGCCGCCCTGACCCGCGACGCACTCCTGGCGGCCTGCGCCGGATGAGCGGACGGGCGCACCGGCCACGGCCGTACCGCCCGGCCTCCTGACGGGGACTCAGGCCCTGCAGAGGCGGCGCACAGCCGGCCCACAGTTGCCCTCTTCTGCGCGGGAGTTGACCCATGTACCGTCCCGCGCATGCCGATACGCATGCGCTTCACGATCTGGAGACCGCTCGCGACCGCCGCCATCACCGTCCTGGTGGCGACCTTCCTCACCCCGGCAGCCGCCCACGGCACCCCGCGTGAGAGCCGGCCGGTGTACTCGTACACGAACGCGATCCGCGAGGCCGTCTGGGTCGACACCGGACTCGACGGCGACGGAGACGGCAGAGGGGACCGCGTCGCCGTCGACATCGTCCGCCCCCGCGAACCCGCCGCACGGGGCCGCAAGGTGCCCGTCATCATGGACGCCAGCCCCTACTACTCCTGCTGCGGCCGCGGCAACGAGAGCCAGCGCAAGACGTACGACGCCGCCGGCGACGTCGTCCAGATGCCGCTGTTCTACGACAACTACTTCGTCCCGCGCGGCTACGCCTTCGTCGGCGTGGACCTGGCCGGCACCAACCGCTCCGACGGCTGTGCCGACGTCGGCGGCCGCTCCGACGTCCTCTCCGCGAAGGCCGTAGTCGACTGGCTCAACGGCCGCGCCCGCGCCTACACCACCCGCACCGGCACCACCACCGCCACCGCGGACTGGACCAACGGCAGAACCGGCATGATCGGCAAGAGCTGGGACGGCACCATCGCCAACGGCGTCGCCGCCACCGGCGTGAAGGGCCTGCGGACCGTCGTCCCGATCGCCGCCATCTCCTCCTGGTACGACTACTACTTCGCCCAGGGCGCACCGCTCTACGACTCGGGACCCGACTGGCTCTCCGACTACGTCGACAGTCCCGACGCCCGCGCCCGGTGCGCGGCCGTCCAGCGCCACCTCGTCGACGGGGCCCCGCGCAGCGGCGACCGGACCCCCCTGTGGACCGAACGGGACTACGTCAAGGACGCGGGCAAGGTGAGGGCCAGCGTGTTCGTCGTCCACGGTCTGCAGGACCTCAACGTGCGCACCCGGCACTTCGGCCAGTGGTGGGACGCCCTGGCGAAGAACCGCGTCGAACGCAAGATCTGGCTCTCCCAGACCGGCCACGTCGACCCCTTCGACTTCCGCCGCGCCGCCTGGGCCGACACCCTGCACCGCTGGTTCGACCACGAACTCCTCGGCTACGACAACGGCGTCGACCGCGAGCCCATGGCCGACATCGAACGCCACCCCGACCAGTGGGTCACCTCGAAGGTCTGGCCGCCGCGCGGCACCCGGACCGCCACCCTGCGCCCGGCCGCCGGCCCGCAGCCCGGCGTCGGCACCCTCGGCCTGCGCGGGGGGACCGGCACCGAGACCTTCACCGACGACCCGCGGCTGAGCGAGACCGACTGGGCCGCGCGGACCGACACCCCGACGCCCGGGAAGGCCGGCTTCGTCACCGGGCCGCTCACCCGCGACCTGCGCCTGTCCGGCTCCTCCAAGGTCACCGTCACCGCCACGCCCACCACCGCGACGGCCCACCTCAGTGCCGTGCTGGTCGACCTCGGCCCCGACACCGTCCGGGACTACGCGGCGAGCGGCGAGGGCATCACCACCCTCACCGACCGCACCTGCTGGGGCGAGAGCACGGCCGGCGACAGCGCCTGCTTCAAGGAGACGAAGGCCCGGACCACCGACGTCGACTTCACCGTCGTCAGCCGGGGCTGGGCCGACCTCGGCACGTACGCCGACCCCGGCAGGGGCGTCCCGCTCACCCCGGGCCGGGCGTACACCCTCACCCTCGACCTGGCCGCCACGGACCACGTCGTCCCGGCCGGGCACCGCCTGGCGCTGATCGTCGCGGGCACCGACAAGGACCTGATCGACCCGCCCGCCGACACCCCGACCCTCACCCTGGACCTCGCCCGCACCACGGCCCGCGTCCCGTTCGTGGGCGGCGCCGGCGCGTTCGCCGCCGCCACCGCCGGATCCACGGCGGCCACGCCCGACTCCGGACGCCGGGACGGCGCGGGCGCACCACGGCAGACGTACCGGATCCCGTAGGACGACCCTGCCGGGACGGACACGCCCTAGGGGGTGTTTCGAAAGTCCCGCACAGCACCCGCGGCGCCCGGCACGCACCCTCGCCGCACCGGCCGAAGGCCCAAGCAGCTCCGCTACGAGGGCCTTCGTCCGGCACGCCGAGGGCACGCACCGAACACCGCGGGCACCGCACAGGACTTTCGAAACACCCCCTAAGAGGAGGCGGCCAGCGCGGCCGCCTCCTCCGCGCATCCCCAGGCCACCGTCACGCCCGCCCCGCCGTGCCCGTAGTGGTGCACCCGCACCCGCCCGTCCGGCAGCACCTCCCGCTCCAGCCGCACCGCGGGCCGGGCCGGGCGCAGGCCCACCCGGTGCTCCAGGACCCGCGCGCCGGCCACCTCCGGCCGCAGCGCCGCACACCGTCGCACGATCGCCTCCGCCACCGCCGGATCCGGTTCCACGGACCACGCGTCGTCGTCGGCCGTGCCGCCCAGCACCAGCCGCCCGGGATGAGGGAAGAGGTAGGCCGTCTCCCCGTCGGGTGCGGTGGAGACGGTCCAGGTGCGGACACCGGGGTTCTCCACGACGACGAGCTGCCCGCGCACGGGCCGCACCGAGGGATCCGCGGCCAGCTCACGGGCGCCCAGGCCCGTGCAGTTGACCACGACCGGAGCGTCGGCCTCCGCCAGGTCGGACACGCTCCGCTCCTCCACCGTGCCGCCCGCGCGCAGCAACCGCTCCCGCAGCCACGGCAGATGGACCGCCATGTCGATCAGCGGCAGCCGCGCCCACACGCCGCTCCCGGCCCCGTACTCCCGTGCGGTGGCCCGGCGCAGCACGGGCAGCCGGCCCGCCGCCCAGGCCTCGACGTCCGCCAGGTCGGTCTCGCCCATCACGCCCTCGACCAGCCGCACCCCGGTCGCCTCGGGCCGCTCGGCCAGCTGCTCGTACACCTCCAGGGAGCGCAGGGCCCAGGCCCGCGCCGACGCCATCGGCTCGATGTGGTACGGCCACCACAGCGCACCCGCGACGGCCGAGGTGGTCCGCTCGGCCGGCTCCCGCGTCCACACCCGCACCCGCCGGCCCCGCTCGGCGAGCACGACCGCCGTCGCCAGCCCGATGACCCCGCCGCCGACCACGACGATCCCGCCGTTCCCCTGAGCATCCACGCCCGGACGGTAACCGACCCCACCTCGGCACGGCGAGAGGAAATCCGGTGCGATCCGCGTGCGGCACGCCCACTAGGATCTACCGTCTGATGACTGCCACCCTCGTCGCCAAGAACCTCGCCGCCGGGCACGGCGACCGCTCCCTCTTCTCCGGGCTCGACCTCGTCGTCGCCCCCGGGGACGTGATCGGGCTGGTCGGTGCCAACGGCGCGGGCAAGTCCACCCTGCTGAGGCTGCTCGCCGGGCTCACCGCGCCTGAGCAGGGCGAGCTCCGTCTCTCCCCGCCGTCGGCGACCGTCGGCCATCTGCCCCAGGAGCCGGAGCGCCGGCCGGGCGAGACGGTGCGGAAGTTCCTCGCCCGCCGCACCGGCGTCGCCGAGGCGCAGCGCACCATGGACGAGGCGACGCAGGCCCTGGTCGACGGCGCGCCGGGCGCCGACGACGCGTACGCGACGAGCCTGGAGCGCTGGCTCGGCCTCGGCGGCGCCGACCTCGACGAGCGCGCCGAGGAGGTCGCCGACTCCCTCGGTCTCGGCGTCGGCCTGGACCAGCTCATGACCTCCCTGTCCGGTGGCCAGGCGGCCCGCGCGGGCCTCGCCTCCCTCCTGCTCTCCCGCTACGACGTCTTCCTCCTCGACGAGCCGACCAACGACCTCGACCTGGACGGCCTGGAGCGGCTGGAACGCTTCGTGACCGGGCTGCGGGCGGGCACCGTCGTCGTCAGCCACGACCGTGAGTTCCTCACCCGCACCGTCACCAAGGTCCTCGAACTCGACCTCGCGCAGCAGCGGATCACCCTCTACGGCGGCGGCTACGACGCCTACCTGGAGGAGCGGGAGGTGGCCCGCCGGCACGCCCGCGACGACTTCGAGGAGTACGCCGACAAGAAGGCGGCCCTCCAGGAGCGTGCGCAGGTCCAGCGCGCCTGGATGGACAAGGGCGTGAAGAACGCGCGCCGCAAGGCGGGCAACGACAACGACAAGATCGGCCGGAAGTTCCGCAGCGAGGCCAGCGAGAAGCAGGCCGCGAAGGCCCGGCAGACCCAGCGCATGATCGAACGCCTGGACGTGGTCGAGGAGCCCCGCAAGGAGTGGGAGCTGCGCATGGAGATCGCGGCGGCCCCGCGCTCCGGCGCGGTGGTCGCGGGCCTGCGGGACGCCGAGGTGCGGCGCGGCGACTTCACCTTCGGCCCGGTGACCCTGCAGATCGACTGGGCCGACCGGGTCGCCGTCACCGGCGCGAACGGCGCGGGCAAGTCGACCCTGCTCGCCGCGCTCCTCGGCCGGATCCCGCTGGACGCGGGCCACGCGGCGCTCGGTTCGGGCGTCCTGGTCGGTGAGGTCGACCAGGCGCGCCGGCTGTTCCACGGCTCCGAGTCGCTCCTGGACGCCTTCCGGGCGGCCGTCCCGGACACCGAACCGGTCGAAGTGCGCACCCTCCTGGCCAAGTTCGGCCTGAAGTCGGACCACGTCCTGCGTCCGGCGGCCACCCTGTCACCCGGCGAACGCACCCGCGCGGCGCTCGCGCTGCTCCAGGGCCGCGGCGTCAACCTCCTCGTCCTCGACGAGCCGACGAACCACCTCGACCTCCCCGCCATCGAGCAACTGGAGTCGGCCCTCGACGCCTACGAGGGCACCCTGCTCCTGGTCACCCACGACCGCCGCATGCTGGACGCGGTCCATGTGACCCGCCGCCTGGACATGGCGGACGGCAAACTCACGGAACGCTAGGGCCGGTTGCGAGAGTGGCGCCTGCCGCGCGACGTCCTAGCCGGCCTCCCGGGCCGCCCGTTCCACGCGTTCCCGGTGGGCGGCCCACCAGGACGCGTCCTGGTCGGGGGTGTTGAGGCCGCCGCGCCGCTGTCCCGCCGTGCCGTCGATCAGCTCCCGCACGATGTCGGCGTGCCCGGCGTGGCGCTGGGTCTCGGCGATCATGTGGATGAGGCTGTGATGCAGGGTCAGCTCGGTCCTCCCGTCCCCGGGCACCCGGCCGACCGCGTCCAGGGGCAGCGCCGCGATCGTCTCGTCCGCATGCGCACAGGCCCGCCGGTACCGGCCGACGATGTCCTCGCGCGTCTCGTCGGCCCGCGCCCACAGATCCTCGTTGGGCTCCGCGTCCCCGGTGATCCACAGCCGGGGGCCCGCGAAGGGCCGGCCGTGGACCGCCCCGAAATAGAGCGCCTCGGCCCCCGCCAGGTGTTTGACGAGGCCCAGCAGGTTGGTGCCGGTGGGCGTCATCGGGCGGCGTACCGCGTACTCCGGCAGGCCGTCGAGCTTCCACAGCAGGGCCTCACGGGCGTCGCGCAGATACGCCTGGAGATCCGCCTTGGGATCATGGTCGGTCATACGATCAGTCTGCCGACGGGGAGATCTCCGACAACCGCTTTTCAGACGAGGCGGGTCGCCAGACCCGGGTAGGTGACGACGAAACCGGCGTCGTCGAAGGTGAGGTCGCTTCGGAAGGTACCGGAGGCGAAACGCACCCGAGCGCCCCGCTCGCCCGGACCGAGAGCGGTGTACGTCTGCCACGACGGCCGCACGGTCAGTGCCGGCACCGACACCCAGGCCGTCAGCAGGCGCCGCTCGCCCGGCCCCCGGAGCAGCCCGTGGCGCAGCACCGGCATCGTGTTGGTGAGCGGGCACAGGCCCAGATCGCAGTCGACGGCGTCCCGGAAGCCGGGCAGCGGCTCTCCGTCGGCCGTCCAGCCGCCGTGCCCGTCATGCCGCAGATCGAGCGATCTGGTCCGCTCGGCCGTCTCGACCGTGACCCGCAGCCGACGGGTCACGAAACCGCCGGCGGTGTCGAGGTCGTACGACACCCAGTAGGGCTCCGGCACGGTCCCGACCGCCCGCCCCCGGGCCCGCAGCACCCCCTCGCCGGCCTCCGTCCACGCGGTCTCGTAACCGCCGCTCGCCGTGACGTTCCAGGTGAGGACACGGGAAGTGGTCATACCGTCACTGTACGAGCGGGCCGGGCCCCGGCGTCCTGCCAGGACCCGGCCCGAGTCGTCAGCTCCGGCCCTTCTTCGGGTCGAGCAGCCCCGCCCGGCGCAGTGCGTCGGCCATCGCGCTGTTGGCGGGCGGCGGCGCCTGCCGCGCACCGCCGCCACCGCGCTGACCGCCGTTCCCGCCGCGCTGCCCGCCCTGCTGCCGCTGCTGCGGCGGACGCCCGCCGCTCCGCTGCGGCCGGCCCCCGCCGGAGGACCGGTCCGCCTGCGGGGCCGCCTCGTCGTCCAGCCGCAGCGTCAGCGAGATCCGCTTGCGCGGGATGTCGACGTCGAGGACCTTCACCTTGACGATGTCACCGGGCTTGACCACGTCCCGCGGGTCCTTGACGAACGTCTTCGACAGCGCCGAGACATGCGCCAGGCCGTCCTGGTGGACGCCGACGTCGATGAAAGCCCCGAAGGCCGCCACGTTCGTCACGACCCCCTCCAGGACCATCCCGGGAGCCAGGTCGGAGATCTTCTCCACGCCCTCCTTGAAGGTGGCCGTCCTGAACGCGGGCCGCGGGTCACGCCCGGGCTTCTCCAGCTCCCTGAGGATGTCGGTGACCGTCGGCAGACCGAACGTCTCGTCCACGAAGTCGGTCGGCCGCAGGGAGCGCAGCACGCCCGTGTTGCCGATGAGGGAGGCCACCTCCTGCCCGGAGGTCTTCACCATGCGGCGCACCACGGGGTAGGCCTCCGGGTGCACGCTGGAGGCGTCCAGCGGGTCGGAGCCGCCGCGGATGCGCAGGAAGCCCGCACACTGCTCGTACGCCTTGGGGCCGAGACGCGGCACCTTCTTGAGCTCCGTACGGGACGTGAACGGCCCGTTGGCGTCCCGGTGCGCCACGATGTTCTCGGCGAGACCGGAGGTGATGCCGGAGACCCGGGCGAGCAGCGGCGCCGACGCCGTGTTCACGTCCACGCCCACGCCGTTCACACAGTCCTCCACCACCGCGTCCAGCGAACGCGACAGCTTCACCTCGGACAGGTCGTGCTGGTACTGGCCGACGCCGATCGACTTCGGGTCGATCTTCACCAGCTCCGCCAGGGGGTCCTGCAACCGGCGCGCGATGGACACCGCGCCGCGCAGCGACACGTCCATGTCGGGCAGCTCCTGCGAGGCGAACGCGGAGGCGGAGTACACCGAGGCGCCGGCCTCGGACACCATCACCTTGGTGAGCTTCAGCTCCGGGTGCCTGCCGATCAGCTCACCGGCGAGCTTGTCGGTCTCGCGGGACGCCGTGCCGTTGCCGATCGCGACCAGCTCGACCGCGTGCTCCTTCGCCAGCCGCGCGAGCTTGGCGATCGCCTCGTCCCACTTGTTGGCCGGGACGTGCGGGTAGATCACGTCCGTCGCCACGACCTTGCCGGTCGCGTCGACGACGGCGACCTTCACGCCCGTGCGGAAACCGGGGTCCAGACCCAGCGTCGCGCGCGTGCCGGCCGGCGCGGCGAGCAGCAGGTCGCGCAGGTTCGCCGCGAACACGTTCACCGCCTCGTCCTCGGCGGCCGTGCGCAGCCGCAGCCGCAGGTCGAGGCCGAGATGGACGAGGATGCGGGTGCGCCAGGCCCAGCGGACGGTGTCCGTCAGCCACTTGTCGGCCGGCCGGCCGCGGTCGGCGATCCCGAACCTCGACGCCACGATCCCCTCGTACGAGGAGGGGCCCTCCGTGGGCTCCTCCGGCTCCAGGACGAGGTCGAGGACGTCCTCCTTCTCACCGCGCAGCATCGCCAGGATCCGGTGCGAGGGCAGCTCGGTGAACGGCTCGGCGAAGTCGAAGTAGTCGGCGAACTTCGCCCCCGCCTCCTCCTTGCCGTCCCGCACCTTGGCGGCCAGCCGCCCGCGCCCCCACATCCGCTCGCGCAGCTCGCCGATCAGGTCGGCGTTCTCCGAGAAGCGCTCGGTCAGGATCGCCCGCGCCCCGTCCAGCGCGGCCTGCGGATCGGCCACCCCCTTGTCGGCGTCGACGAACGTGGCCGCCGCGGCGAGCGGCTCCACCGTCGGGTCGCCGAGCAGGCCCTCCGCCAGCGGTTCGAGACCGGCCTCGCGGGCGATCTGCGCCTTGGTGCGCCGCTTGGGCTTGTACGGGAGGTAGATGTCCTCCAGCCGCGCCTTCGTCTCGGCGCCGCGGATCTGCGCCTCCAGCGCGTCGGTGAGCTTGCCCTGCTCGCGCACCGACTCCAGGATCGCCGCCCGCCGCTCCTCCAGCTCCCGCAGATAGCGCAGCCGCTCCTCGATCGTGCGCAGCTGCGCATCGTCGAGCATCTCGGTCGCTTCCTTGCGGTAGCGGGCGATGAAAGGCACCGTCGAGCCGCCGTCGAGCAGCTCCACGGCGGCCTTCACCTGCCGTTCCCGTACGCCGAGCTCCTCGGCGATCCTGCCTTCGATGGACCCTACTTCGATGGACCCGGGTGTCGTCACGATCCCGTACCGCCTTCTCCACTGAGGTTGCGCGGCAATTGTGGCAGGTGGGACCGACAGTCGGGGATCAGGGCGCGGCCGTCAGGCCCGTCGGCTCCTCGCCGAGCCCGAAGCGCCGCCGAAGAGCCGGGCCACCGCCCGGAAGGGCAGCGTCACGACGGTGGCGATCGCGCCACCGATCTGGCGCAGTACGTCTGCGATCGCACGGAACACGGGAATCCCCTTTCTTCTCCCCGGGGCCGTCCCGGGGCAGAGATCGGGTAACCGCGAGGGGGGCCGCCCATGCCCCGTCGTGGCAGGAAAGGTGGGGAACTCGTCATTGCCGCCATGGGGCCGGCCCGCGAAGAATCGTGTCCATGGCGCAGCGAACCGTCCTCTTCGTCCTCTTCGACGACGTGCAGAGCCTCGACGTCACCGGCCCCCTGGAGGTCTTCACCGGGGCCGAGCAGCACACCCCGGGCTCCTACCGGGTGCGCACGGCCTCCCTGGACGGCGCGCCGGTACGCACCTCCAGCGGGCTGACGCTGGTACCGGACGAGGCCCTCACGCGTGCGCGTGTCCCGCACACGCTCGTCGTGCCCGGCGGTCGGGGCACCCGGCGGGACGATCCGCCGCTCACCGCGTGGCTGCGGAGCCACGCCCCGCGCGCGCAGCGTCTCGTGTCGGTCTGCACCGGTGCGATCCCGCTCGCCGCCGCCGGGCTGCTGGACGGCCGCCGGGTGACGACCCACTGGGCCTACTGCGGCACACTCGCCCGCGGCCACCCCGCCGTGCGGGTCGACCCCGATCCGATCTACGTCCGGGACGGCAACGTCTTCACCTCGGCGGGCGTCACCTCCGGCATCGACCTGGCCCTCGCCCTGGTCGAGGAGGACCTCGGCCGGGACGCGGCGCTGGCCGTCGCCCGTCACCTGGTCGTCTTCCTGCGCCGGCCCGGGAACCAGACCCAGTTCAGCGCCCAGCTCGCCGCCCGGACCGCACGGCGCGGGCCGCTGCGGGAGGTCCAGCAGTGGATCACCGCGCACCCCGCCGCCGACCTGAGCGTGGATTCGCTCGCGGCCCGCGCCAGGCTCTCGCCGCGCCACTTCGCCCGCGCCTTCCTGGCCGACACCGGCACCACCCCCGGCCGCTACGTCGAAGGGGTCCGCCTGGAGCACGCCCGCCGGCTTCTGGAGGACACCTCCGACGGCGTCGAGGAGATCTCCCGCGCCAGCGGCTACGGCACCCCCGAGGCCATGCGCCGCGCCTTCGTCAAAGCCCTGGGCACGGCCCCGGCCGAATACCGCCGCCGCTTCCGCCCGGCCACCACGCCCTGACCGCCCACCCGCCGTCTCCCCAGGAGGCCCACTCGCCCCCGGACACCCACCCGACTGCCTCGGCCACCGTCCCCCCGCCCCTGGGATCCCACCCACAGAAGCCCCTGGTCCCACGCCCCCTGAACCCCGGTCATCCGCCCCCCTCTGCCTCGCGCACCGCCCAAGTGGCCCTGACCAGCAGCCCGCTGAAACCGTGGGCGTCCGCCACCCGAAGCCGCCGAGACCCACGTCATCCGCCCCGGCACCCGGAGTCCGCGCCTCTGAAGTCCGATGATTCCGGCCCCTGTTGACCCCGAGCCTCCGTGGCCCATGGGCGTCCGCCCGCTGTGGCGGGCCCGAGTCCGCGGCTCCGAGCCCGAGCCGCGCCCGCGGCCCCGGCCCGAGTCCCGCGGCCCCAGCCGAGCCCCGTGGCCCAGCCCCCGCCCCCCATGGTCCCGGCCATCAGCCCCTGAAGCCCTCCGGTTTCACGCCCCCAGAAGCCCCAGACACCCTCCCGGGAGGATCCCCATGCAGATCGCGATCGTCGTGTACGACCGTTTCACCGCCCTCGACGTCGTGGGCCCCTACGAGATGCTCTCCCGCGCCCCGGGCGCGGAGACCGTGTTCGTGGCACGGGAGGCCGGGCCCGTCCGGACGGAGACCGGCTCGCTGGTCCTCGTCGCCGACAAGGCGCTCTCCGAGGTCCCCGCCCCCGATGTCGTCGTGGTCTCCGGCGGGCCGGGGCAGAGCGCGATGATGGACGACGCGCACCTGCTCGACTGGCTCCGGGCCGCCGACGCCACCAGCACCTGGACCACGTCCGTGTGCTCCGGCTCCCTGCTGCTCGCCGCCGCGGGCCTGCTCCGGGGCCGCCGGGCCACCTCCCACTGGCTGGCCCTGGAGCGGCTCGCCGCGTTCGGCGCCGAACCGACCGGCGAACGCGTCGTCTTCGACGGCAAGTACGTCACCGCGGCCGGCGTCTCCTCCGGCATCGACATGGGGCTCGCCCTGCTCGGCCGGATCGCGGGCGACGACCACGCCCGGGCCGTACAGCTCGGCACGGAGTACGACCCGCAGCCGCCCTACGACGCCGGTGCTCCGCACAAGGCGCCCCGGCACGTCGTCGAGGCACTCCGGAAGCGGAGCCGCTTCATCCTGACGTAGTCCAGGTGAAGCGCGGCTCCCTGCGCTCCAGGAACGCGGCGACGCCCTCCGCGGTGTCGCCGCTGCCGCGTGCCTGGGCGGCCCAGTGGGCGTCCCGGTCGGCGCGGCCGTTCACGAACTCCTTCGCGGCGGCCTGCGTCAGCTGCGAGCGCGACACCAGCAGCCGGGTGAACTCCGCGACGCGCTTGTCGAGTTCGTCCGCCGGCAGCACCTCGTCGACCAGGCCGGTGCGCAGCGCCCGCTCCGTGTCGATCAACTCGCCCGAGAACAGCAGGTACTTGGCGGTCGCCGGACCGACCAGCGCGACCAGCCGCCGGGTCGCGGAGGCCGGATAGACGATGCCGAGCCTGGCCGGCGTCACCCCGAACAGCGCGCCCTCCTCGGCGAACCGCAGATCGCACGCCGCCGCGAGCTGGGCGCCCCCGCCCACACAGTGCCCCTTGACGGCCGCCAGGGTCGGCTTCGGGAACGCGGCGAGGGCCTCCTCGGCCCGCACCGCGAGGGTCTGCGCCTCCTCGGCGGACCCCCGGAGCGTGGAGATGTCGGCGCCCGCGCAGAAGGTGCCGCCCGCGCCCGTCAGCACCAGTGCCCGCACCTCGGCGGCGGCGGCCAGCGTCTCCAGCAGCGGGGGCAGCGCCCCCCACATCGCGGCCGTCATGGCGTTGCGCTTCGCCGGGTGGTGCAGGACGACGGTGGCGACCCCGTCGGTGACGCCGTGCAGCAGTTCGGGCTCCATGGCCCGGATGCTAACCTCCGGGCCTGCCGCCCGGGCACAGCGGCCTCGGGGACGCGTCAGGCAGGGACGCCGCCGTACCCGTACAACCCGAAGAGTGCGCGAAGGCGGCAGCACAGGGGCAGAAGGAGTCGCTCGTGCGACCCCCTCGGACCGAGGCGGTCGGGAACGCTCGATAATCGCTGACTTCTGTTCAGTCATCCGGAGTGGAGCGTCGCGGACCAACACTCGAGTCGTGGTGACAATCGAGCGCGAGGGCGGCGACCGGACGATGGACGACCACGGGCGCGGGCCCGACCCACGCCCAGAGGGCGACGCGGACGCACCTCTCGAGTCCGTGGAGAACCCGGGGCCGCGACCGCTGCCCTACGAAGGCGTCTGGCGCTTCACCGCGGCCGCCGTGGACGTCTCCGTCCCGCAGGCGCGGCACGCCGTACGGGACCTGCTGCTCCGCCAGGGAGTGCCCGTCTCGGACGACCTGATCCAGGGCCTGCTGCTGATCGTCTCCGAACTGGTGACCAACGCCGTCCGGCACGCGGCGCTGCTGTCGCCGGTGCTCGCGGTGGAGGTGGCCGTCGGCGCCGAGTGGGTGCGGGTGGCCGTGGAGGACAACCACCCCTACCGCCCGACCGCCCTGGAGGCCGACCACGAGGAGACCAACGGCCGGGGACTGCTCCTGGTGCGGGAGATCGCCAGGGAGGCGGGAGGGGTGTGCGACGTCGAGCACACGTCCGGCGGCGGCAAGGTGATCTGGGCCGCCCTGCCGCTCAAGCCCGTACAGCTGCCCTGAGGGTCACCAGCCGGCCGACGGCCCCGTCAGTTCCCGCACGGCGGGCCGGGCCGCGTCCAGCACGGTCATGAACCAGGAGGAGAACGTGTCCTTCGCGTGCCGCTCGGCCAGTTCGGCGGGCGTCACGAAGGCCGTGTCGCCGACCTCCTCCGGGTCCGGCCGCAGCGGCGACTGCACCATGCCGACGAACAGGTGGTTGTACTCCTGCTCCACCAGGCCCGACGCCGGGTCCGGATGGTTGTAGCGGACCGTGCCCGCCTCGGCGAGCAGCGACGGGGACACCCCGAGCTCCTCGAAGGTGCGCCGCGCGGCAGCCGCGAACGGCGACTCGCCCGGGTAGGGGTGACCGCAGCAGGTGTTGGACCACACACCGGGGGAGTGGTACTTGCCGAGGGCCCGCTGCTGGATCAGCAGCCGACCCCGCTCGTCGAAGAGGAACACGGAGAAGGCGCGGTGCAGCCGGCCCGGCGGCCGGTGGGCGGCGAGCTTCTCCTCGGTGCCGATCGTCACGCCGTCCTCGTCGACCAGTTCCAGCAAAATCACGTCCGCGGTGCCGTTCGACGAGCTGTGCGTCGCGGTGGCAGGTGTGATCGGCATACCCATCCTTAGCATCGGTCCTCGCGTCCCCAGTCTGCCGTACGAGCTCGGTGCTCCCGGCGCGTCGCGCAAACGCCGCGCCCGGTGCGCGCGCGGCGGCGTGCCCCCGCGAGTGATCTTGCCCGGGGCCCCGGACGGGGAACCGTCCTGAACGGGTGTGCGAATCGGAGGCCGGGGAGGTCCCGCCCGGCGGACCGGCCGGGTCCCGCCTCAGTGGCAGAGCCGCGCCTCGTGCTCCGCGTGACCGACCGGCTCCAGCTGGAAGGTGCAGTGCTCCACGTCGAAGTGGTCGCCCAGGCAGCCCTGCAGCTCGTGCAGCATCTTCTCGTGCCCGATCGCGTTCAGCACGTCCGAACGCACCACCACGTGCGCCGACAGCACCGGCATCCCCGAGGTGATCGTCCAGGCGTGCAGATCGTGGACGTCCTCCACCCCGTCCAGGGCGACGATGTGGGCGCGCACCTCCGCCATGTCGACGTCCTTGGGGGCCGCCTCCAGCAGCACGTCCAGAGTCTCGCGCAGCAGCTTCACCGTCCGCGGCACGATCATCAGGCCGATGACCAGCGAGGCGATCGGATCGGCCGCCTGCCAGCCGGTGGTCAGGATCACCGCCGCCGAGATCAGCACCGCGACCGACCCGAGAGCGTCCGCCGCCACCTCCAGGAACGCCCCGCGCACGTTCAGGCTCTCCGCCTGCCCCCGCATCAGCAGCGTGAGCGAGATCATGTTCGCCACCAGGCCGAAGGCGCCGAACCAGATCATCAGGCCGCCCTCGGTGGCGGCCGGCGTGAAGAACCGCTGCACCGCCTCGTACAGCACGTACCCGCCCACCACGAGCAGCAGCAGACAGTTGGCGAGCGCGGCCAGGATCTCGGCGCGGGCGTACCCGAAGGTGCGGTTGGTGCTGGCCGGACGGTTGGCGAAGTGGATGGCGAGCAGCGCCATGCCCAGGCCCAGCGCGTCCGTCGCCATGTGCGCGGCGTCCGCGATCAGCGCCAGGGAGTCCGCGAGGACCCCGCCGGCGAGCTCGGCGACCATGACGGCGAGCGTGATCGACAGCGCGACGCGCAGCCTGCCGCGGTACGCCGCCGCGGCCGTACCGGTCACCGGCGCATGGGAATGCGTGTGGCCGTGGTCGTGCCCAGCCCCCATCGGAAGCACCCTCCTGTGGTCGCCCGGCTCACAGTGAACTACGGGTGGGGGGTATCCGGCAACGCGGCACTGAACACCGTTGTCATGTGCCCTGACCTGCGGAAACGAAACGCAGGTCAGGGCGCCCCCGGCCCGGACTCAGCCGTGGTGCAGCCGCCAGCCCCGCCATGCCGAGCCGACCATCTCGCGCACCCCGAGCCGCGCCGTCCACCCCAGCTCGCGCTCGGCCAGCGCGGCCGAGGCGACCGCGCGCGGGGCGTCCCCCGGGCGCCGCCCCTCGACCACCGCCGGACGCGTGTCGCCGGTCACCTCGCCGATCAGCGTCACCAGTTCGCGCACCGACACACCCTCGCCGCGCCCGATGTTCACGGTCAGGTCCCCGGACACCCCGGGATCCGACAGCCGCCGGGCCGCCGCGAGATGCGCCTCGGCCAGATCGGCGACGTGGATGTAGTCCCGTACGCAGGTGCCGTCCGGTGTCGGGTAGTCGTCGCCGAAGATGCGCGGGGCCTCGTCCCGGGTCAGCCGGTCGAAGACCATCGGGACGATGTTGAACACCCCGGTGTCGGCCAGCTCGGGCGCCGCCGCACCGGCCACGTTGAAGTAGCGCAGACACGTCGTCGCGAGGCCGTGCGCCTGCCCGGCCGCGCGCACCAGCCACTCCCCGGCGAGCTTGGTCTCGCCGTACGGGTTCACCGGGGCGCACGGGGTGTCCTCCGTGATGAGGTCCACGTCCGGGTTGCCGTAGACGGCCGCGGAGGAGGAGAACACGAACCGCCGCACACCGGCCTCGGCCACCGTCTCCAGGAGCGTGGCCAGACCGCCGACGTTCTCCCGGTA
The DNA here is from genome assembly GCF_042895685.1 of Streptomyces sp. NPDC001381. Lineage (NCBI taxonomy): Bacteria > Bacillati > Actinomycetota > Actinomycetes > Kitasatosporales > Streptomycetaceae > Streptomyces > Streptomyces sp. NPDC001381. The sequence goes on from NZ_JBIAWO010000002.1 coordinate 378,809, forward strand.
GTACCGCGTGGGCTGCGCCACGGACTCGGCGACCTGCTTGTGCGCGGCCAGATGCACCACACCCGTCACGGTGTGCTCCGCGAGGACCTCCTTGAGCAGGACGGCGTCCAGCGACGAGCCCCGCACGAACGGCACGTCGGCCGGCAGCCGGGCCGGGAAGCCCGCCGAGAGGTCGTCCAGGACGACGACGCGCTCCCCGGCACCCGTCATGGCCCGCGCGACATGGGCCCCTATGTATCCGGCTCCGCCGGTGATCAGCCACGTCATGGCCGCCCACCCTATGCCGACGCCCCGCGCCGCCCACAATGTCCCCGATGTCGGCTCCGTGGGTGCGCGGTTTGTGGGGCGGGCCGCCGATCACCGATGATGATCTCGGCAAAGGCCGGTCCACACCGTGCCGCACCATCGTGTCGACCGGAGCTGAACGGCCGGTGAACACGGTCTTCCCGGCATCCGATAGCCTCTGCCGACATGCCGCCCGCCCGGCCCCGACCGGGGCAGGCCACAGGGCGCCCCCATCGTGTACACGACCGGCGCGGACGCGTCGGGACCCAGGGAGTGAGTTCGGTTGCCGACCGCCATCCTCACCGGTCAGCCGGTCCCCGGATCGTCGATCGAGGGCGACCTTCGCTCCCTCGGCTTCGACGTCCGGCTCGCGGCCGACGCCGCCGACACCGAGGCGCTGCTCGCCGCGGTGCCGGTCCAGGAGCGGGTCGCCGTCGTCGACGCCCGCTTCGTGGGCCACGAGCACGCCCTGCGCCTCGGCCTCACCGACCCGCGCTTCCCGCTCGCCGCGATCCCGGGCGCGCTCACCGCGCAGCCCGCCGGCCGCCAGGCCCTCACCCGCGCGCTGGCCCGCGAGAACTCCGCGAGCGGCGGCACCGCGCAGGGCGGTGCCCCCGCGCGAGCCAGGTCGAGCGTCGAGGACGTCGACAGCCTCGCCGACCGCGTCGTCACCGCCCTCGACGCCGACGGCGCGGCCGTCCACCGCCCCGAGCTGGGCAGCCTGGTCGCCGTGGTCCCGGCCGATCCGCAGGCCCGCAACGAGGCGCGGCAGGCCGTCGCCGCCGTCGACGACGAGGCCGTACGCCTGAAGTCGGCCGTGAAGGCCCGCGACGGCTTCTTCACCACCTTCTGCGTCAGCCCCTACTCCCGCTACATCGCCCGCTGGTGCGCCCGCCGGGGCCTCACCCCGAACCAGGTCACCACCGCCTCGCTGATCACGGCGCTGATCGCGGCGGGCTGCGCGGCCACCGGCACCCGGGGCGGGTTCGTCGCGGCCGGCGTCCTGCTGATCGCGTCCTTCGTCCTGGACTGCACCGACGGCCAGCTGGCGCGCTACTCCCTGCAGTACTCCACGCTCGGCGCCTGGCTGGACGCCACCTTCGACCGGGCCAAGGAGTACGCCTACTACGCCGGACTCGCGGTGGGCGCGGCCCGGGGCGGCGGCGATGACGACGTATGGGCCCTCGCCCTCGGCGCGATGATCCTGCAGACCTGCCGGCACGTCGTCGACTTCTCCTTCAACGAGGCCAATCACGACGCCACCGCCAACACCAGCCCCACCGCCGCCCTGTCCGGCAGGCTGGACAGCGTCGGCTGGACGGTCTGGGTGCGGCGGATGATAGTCCTGCCCATCGGCGAACGATGGGCCATGATCGCCGTCCTGACGGCGGCCACGACTCCCCGCATCACCTTCTACGCGCTGCTGATCGGCTGCGCCTTCGCGGCGACGTACACCACCGCCGGGCGGGTGCTGCGCTCGGTGACCCGCAGGGCGCGGCGCACCGACCGGGCGGCCCGGGCCCTGGCGGACCTGGCGGACAACGGACCGCTCGCCTCCCTCCTGGCCCGCGTGGCGCGCGTCTCCCCCGGCGCCCCCTTCCTGGTGGCGCTCGCCGGTACGGCCGTCCTCGCCGTCTCCCTCTTCTCCGGTGTGACCTGGGCCCCCGTCGCGGGCGCCCTCGTCTACGCCGTCACCTCCGGCCAGGCGCTGGCCCGCCCCCTCAAGGGCGCCCTCGACTGGCTGGTCCCCCCGCTCTTCCGCGCCGCCGAATACCTCACCGTCCTGGTCCTCGCCGCCGAAGCGGACGTGAACGGAGCCCTTCCTGCGGCTTTCGGGCTGGTGGCCGCCGTCGCCTACCATCACTACGACACGGTGTACCGCATCCGCGGCGACGCCGGAGCGCCGCCCGCCTGGCTGGTGCGCGCCATCGGGGGGCAGGAGGGGCGGACGCTGCTCGTCGCGGTGCTGGCCGCGCTGCTCACCGGCACGCAGTTCAAGGTCGCGCTCACGGTCCTCGCCGTGGCCGTCGCCCTCGTGGTGCTCGTCGAGAGCATCCGCTTCTGGGTGTCCGCTGGGGCGCCCGCCGTACACGACGAAGGAGAACCCGCATGATCGGCCTTGTGCTGGCGGCCGGCGCCGGACGGCGTCTGCGCCCCTACACCGACAGCCTGCCCAAGGCGCTGGTGCCGGTGGGGCCCGCGGGCATAGAGGGCGAGCCCACGGTCCTGGACCTGACGCTCGGCAACTTCGCCGAGATCGGTCTGACCGAGGTCGCGGTCGTCGTCGGCTACCGCAAGGAGGCCGTGTACGCGCGCAAGGAGGCGCTGGAGGCGAAGTACGGCCTCCGGCTGACCCTGATCGACAACGACAAGGCCGAGGAGTGGAACAACGCCTACTCCCTGTGGTGCGGCCGTGACGCCCTCAAGGACGGCGTGATCCTCGCCAACGGCGACACCGTGCACCCCGTCTCCGTCGAGAAGACCCTGCTCGCCGCCCGCGGCGAGGGCAAGAAGATCATCCTCGCCCTGGACACGGTGAAGAACCTGGCCGACGAGGAGATGAAGGTCGTCGTCGACCCGGAGAAGGGCATGACGAGGATCACCAAGCTGATGGACCCCGCCGAGGCCACCGGCGAGTACATCGGCGTCACCCTCATCGAGGGCGACGCCGCCCCCGAGCTCGCCGACGCGCTGAAGACCGTGTGGGAGACCGACCCGCAGCAGTTCTACGAGCACGGCTACCAGGAGCTCGTCGACCGCGGCTTCCGGATCGACGTCGCGCCGATCGGCGACGTTCAGTGGGTGGAGATCGACAACCACGACGACCTCGCCCGCGGACGGGAGATCGCGTGCCAGTACTGACCCGGCTCATCCCCTCTCCGGTCGTCGTGGACATCCGCCCGGGTGCCCTCGACGACCTGGTCGGGGTCCTCGCCGACGAGCGCATCTCGCACTCCGGGAAGCTCGCCCTCGCCGTCAGCGGCGGCTCCGGCGCCCGGCTGCGGGAGCGCCTCACCCCCGCCCTCCCCGGCGCCACCTGGTACGAGGTCGGCGGCGGCACCCTCGACGACGCGGTCCGGCTGGCCGGCGACATAAAGGCCGGCCACTACGACGCGGTCGTGGGCCTGGGCGGCGGCAAGATCATCGACTGTGCCAAGTTCGCCGCGGCACGGGTGGGGCTCCCGCTGGTCGCCGTACCGACGAACCTCGCGCACGACGGCCTGTGCTCACCGGTCGCCACCCTCGACAACGACGCGGGCCGCGGCTCCTACGGGGTGCCCAACCCGATCGCGGTCGTGATCGACCTGGACGTCATCCGCGAGGCCCCGGTGCGGTTCGTGCGCGCCGGCATCGGCGACGCGGTGTCGAACATCTCCGCGATCGCCGACTGGGAGCTCGCCAACCGGGTCAAGGGGGAGAAGATCGACGGGCTCGCCGCGGCGATCGCCCGCCAGGCCGGCGAGGCGGTCCTCAGACACCCCGGCGGCATCGGGGACACCGGCTTCCTCCAGGTGCTGGCCGAGGCGCTGGTGCTCAGCGGCGTCGCCATGTCGGTGTCGGGCGACTCCCGCCCCTCCTCCGGCGCGTGCCACGAGATCAACCACGCCTTCGACCTGCTCTTCCCCCGGCGCGCGGCCGCCCACGGCGAGCAGTGCGGCCTCGGCGCGGCCTTCGCGATGTACCTGCGCGGAGCCCACGAGGAGTCGGCCTACATGGCCCAGGTGCTCAGGCGGCACGGGCTGCCGGTGCTGCCGGAGGAGATCGGCTTCACCCTGGACGAGTTCGTCCGCGTCGTGGAGTTCGCCCCCGAGACCCGGCCCGGCCGCTACACGATCCTCGAACACCTCGACCTCAAGACCGAACAGATCAAGGACATCTACGCCGACTATGTCAAGGCCATCGGTAGCTGAACTCAGACCGGTCGTCCACCCTCCGGGGGTGAAGGACCGGCGCAGCGGTGAGCACTGGATGGGACGCCTCTACATGCGTGAGGTGTCCCTGCGGGTCGACCGCTACCTGGTCAACACCAGGGTCACGCCCAACCAGCTCACGTACCTGATGACCGTCTTCGGCGTGCTCGCGGCCCCGGCGCTGCTGGTGCCGGGGATCACGGGCGCCGTGCTCGGCGTGGTGTGCGTCCAGCTGTACCTGCTGCTGGACTGCGTCGACGGCGAGATCGCCCGCTGGAAGAAGCAGTACTCGCTGAACGGCGTCTACCTCGACCGGGTCGGCGCCTATCTGACCGACGCGGCGGTGCTCGTCGGCTTCGGCCTGCGCGCCGCCGACCCGTGGGGCGGCGGCCGCATCGACTGGCTGTGGGCCTTCCTCGGCACCCTGGCCGCGCTCGGCGCCATCCTGATCAAGGCCGAGACCGACCTGGTCGGCGTCGCCCGCCACCAGGCCGGGAAGCCGCCGGTCCAGGAGACCGCCGCGGAGATGCGCTCCTCCGGCATGGCGCTGGCCCGCCGGGCCGCCGCCGCGCTGAAGTTCCACCGGCTGATCCTCGGCATCGAGGCCTCGCTGCTGATCCTGGTCCTCGCGTGCGTCGACCAGGCGCGCGGCGACCTGTTCTTCTCCCGGCTCGGCGTCGCCGTGCTGGCCGGCATCGCGCTCCTGCAGACCCTGCTGCACCTGGTGTCCATCCTCGCGTCGAGCAGGCTCAAGTGAGTGCGCTGAAGGTCGGCGCGGTGATCATCACCATGGGCAACCGCCCCGACGAGCTCAGGGCCCTGATCGACTCGGTCGCCAAGCAGGACGGCGACGCGGTCGAGGTCGTCGTGGTCGGCAACGGCTCGCCCGTCCCGGACGTCCCCGAGGGCGTCCGCACGGTCGAGCTGCCCGAGAACCTCGGCATCCCCGGCGGCCGCAACGTCGGCATCGAGGCCTTCGGCCCCAGCGGCCGCGACGTCGACGTCCTGCTGTTCCTCGACGACGACGGCCTGCTGGCCCACCACGACACCGCCGAGCTGTGCCGCCGGGCCTTCGAGGAGGACCCGAGGCTGGGCATCGTCAGCTTCCGCATCGCCGACCCGGACACCGGCGTCACCCAGCGCCGGCACGTCCCCCGGCTGCGGGCCTCCGACCCGATGCGCTCCTCCCGGGTCACCACCTTCCTCGGCGGCGCCAACGCCGTCCGTACGAAGGTCTTCGCGGAAGTGGGCGGACTGCCGGACGAGTTCTTCTACGCCCACGAGGAGACCGACCTGGCGTGGCGGGCCCTCGACGCGGGCTGGATGATCGACTACCGGTCCGACATGGTGCTGTACCACCCCACGACCGCGCCCTCGCGGCACGCGGTCTACCACCGCATGGTCGCCCGCAACCGGGTCTGGCTGGCCCGCCGCAACCTGCCCGCGGTGCTGGTCCCGGTCTACCTCGGGGTCTGGCTGCTGCTCACCCTGGCGCGGCGCCCCTCGCGGTCCGCGCTGAAGGCGTGGTTCGGCGGCTTCCGGGAAGGCTGGACCACTCCGTGCGGGGTCCGCAGGCCCATGAAGTGGCGTACGGTGTGGCGGCTGACCCGACTGGGCCGTCCCCCGGTCATCTGACAAGCTCGTCCCTGAGGGCTCCCGGGCAGTACACCGAGCCCCCCGGCTCATGCCGGCCCTGTCAAGGCCGTGCATCCCGAAGACGAAAGTTTCCTACTTGTGAGTGAGACAACGCATGACGGCGGAGTCGCGGTGAGCGCGCCCCCGTCGCCCGACGAGGGCCTCACGGCCGCGCAGCTGGCCGCCAAGTACGGGCTGGCCGTGAGCGGCGCCCGGCCCCCGGTGCGGGAGTACGTCCGCCAGCTCTGGGGCCGCCGGCACTTCATCCTGGCGTTCTCGCGGGCGAAGCTGACCGCCCAGTACAGCCAGGCCAAGCTCGGCCAGCTGTGGCAGGTGGCCACGCCGCTGCTGAACGCGTTCGTGTACTTCATGATCTTCGGCGTGCTGCTCAACGCCAGCAAGGGCATGCCCAAGGACGTCTACATCCCCTTCCTGGTCACGGGCGTCTTCGTGTTCACCTTCACCCAGAGCTCGGTGATGAGCGGCGTCCGCGCGATCTCCGGCAACCTCGGCCTGGTGCGCGCCCTGCACTTCCCGCGCGCCTCGCTGCCGATCTCCTTCGCCCTGCAACAGCTCCAGCAGCTGCTGTACTCGATGCTCGTGATGTTCGTCGTGGCGATCGGCTTCGGCAGTTACCCGGACGCCTCCTGGGCGCTGATCGTGCCGGTGCTGATCCTCCAGTTCGGCTTCAACACCGGACTGGCGCTGATCTTCGCCCGGGCCGGCGCGAAGACCCCGGACCTCGCGCAGCTGATGCCGTTCGTGATGCGGACCTGGATGTACGCCTCCGGCGTGATGTTCTCCATCCCGGTCTTCCTCGCGGACAAGCCCCAGTGGGTCTCCACCGTCCTGCAGTGGAACCCGGCGGCCATCTACATGGACCTGATGCGCTTCGCGCTCATCGACGAGTACGGCGCCGAGAACCTCCCCGACCACGTCTGGGCCGTCGCCGGCGGCTGGGCCCTGCTGTTCGCGGTCGGCGGCTTCCTGTACTTCTGGAAGGCGGAGGAGAGGTACGGCCGTGGCTGACCAGGTACCGGGGCAGCGCGTCCCCACCGTCATCGCCGACGACGTGCACATCGTCTACCGCGTCAACGGCGCCAAGACCGGCAAGGGCAGCGCCACCGCCGCGCTCAGCCGCATCCTCAAGCGGGGCGAGGAGCGCGGGGTGCGCAAGGTGCACGCGGTGCGCGGTGTCTCCTTCGTCGCCTACCGGGGCGAGGCCATCGGCCTGATCGGCTCCAACGGCTCCGGCAAGTCCACCCTGCTGCGCGCCATCGCCGGTCTGCTGCCGCCGGAGAGCGGCAAGGTCTACACCGACGGACAGCCCTCGCTGCTCGGGGTGAACGCGGCCCTGATGAACGACCTCACCGGTGAGCGCAACGTCATCCTGGGCGGTCTGGCCATGGGCATGTCCCGGGAGCAGATCAAGGAGCGCTACCAGGAGATCGTCGACTTCTCCGGCATCAACGAGAAGGGCGACTTCATCACCCTGCCCATGCGCACCTACTCCTCGGGCATGGCGGCCCGGCTGCGCTTCTCCATCGCCGCCGCCAAGGACCACGACGTCCTGATGATCGACGAGGCGCTCGCCACCGGCGACCGCAAGTTCCAGAAGCGCTCCGAGGAACGCATCCGGGAACTGCGCAAGCAGGCGGGCACGGTGTTTCTGGTCAGTCACAGCAACAAGTCGATCCGCGACACCTGCGACCGCGTGCTGTGGCTGGAACGCGGCGAACTCCGCCTCGACGGCCCGACCGAAGAGGTCCTCAAGGAGTACGAGAAGTTCACGGGCAAGTAGCCCCGGACCGGCCCGGGCCCTGCCGGAACTGTCCGGCGGGGCCCGGCGTCTGCAAAGGAAACGTCAACTCCGGCGCACCGTAGGAATCTTGACGCCAATCGGTGTGTTGTTGTGATCTGCGGGACACCCGCGCGAACCACGCTGCGTTGTACAACGTAAGCTGTGACGGGTCCCGAAACGCGTCAAGTGGGGCGATAATGCGCGACACCCCCGGTCCGGGCTGCCGTGCGGACGGCCGGGCGGCGTGTCCGAAATAGTGTGTCTTGGGTCGGCGGTGTAGAACGGGAGATGTGACGGCAATGGCTACGGAAACTCCCCAGCTCAACGCAGCATGTGCCGTCCCTGCCCCGGGCCGCGAACGGTGACGGCGCAGGCCGCGCCGCGCACCGGCGACCCGGAGCGCGCCACGCTCGACAAGGCCGCGGACGAGAACTTCCCGGTGGCCCCGTTCTTCCTGCCCAGGGCCTGGCGCGAGGACCTGATGGCCGTGTACGGCTTCTGCCGCCTCGTCGACGACATCGGTGACGGCGACCTCGCCCCCGGCGGCGCCGACGCCCGCCTTCTCGGTGTCGCGGCCGCGGACGCCGAGGACCGGCTGCTCCTCCTGGACGCCTTCGAGGCCGACCTGCGCCGGGTCTTCGACGGAGCCGGCGCCGAGCCCCGCCACCCCCTGCTGCGCCGCCTGGGGCGCACGGTCCGCCGCCGCTCGCTCACGCCCGAGCCGTTCCTCGGGCTGATCGCCGCCAACCGCCAGGACCAGCTCGTCACACGCTACGAGACCTACGACGACCTCCTCGCGTACTGCGAGCTGTCCGCCAACCCCGTCGGCCGTCTCGTCCTCGCCGTCACCGGCACCTCGACCCCCGAGCGGATCCGCCGCTCCGACGCGGTCTGCACCGCACTGCAGATCGTCGAACACCTGCAGGACGTGGCCGAGGACCTCGGCCGCGACCGTGTCTATCTGCCCGCCGCGGACATGAAGCGCTTTCACGTCCAGGAGGCGGATCTCGCCGCGAAGAGCGCGGGCGCGTCCGTGCGCGCCCTGGTTGCGTACGAAGCGCAACGCGCCCGCGATCTCCTGAATGAGGGCGCCCCCCTCGTGGGTAGCGTCCACGGCAGGCTCAGGCTGCTGCTCGCAGGGTTCGTGGCGGGGGGAAGGGCGGCGATCCGCGCGATCGCCGCCGCCGAATACGACGTACTTCCCGGCCCGCCCAAGCCCGGCAAGCTCCAGTTGCTGCGCGAGGCGGGCGTGACCCTGCGAGGAGAGGGGTGATCCGGACCGTGGAGTCGTCACCGCACGCGTCCGCACCGGTACTCGCCGCCTACAGCTACTGCGAGGCCGTCACCGGACAGCAGGCCCGGAACTTCGCCTACGGCATCCGGCTGCTGCCCACACCGAAGCGCCGCGCGATGTCGGCGCTGTACGCGTTCTCGCGGCGCGTCGACGACATCGGCGACGGTGCCCTGGGCGACGACGTCAAGACCGCCCGTCTCGAGGAGACCCGCGCGCTGCTCGCCCGGGTCCGCGCCGGCGAGGTCGACGAGGACGACACCGACCCCGTCGCGGTCGCGCTCGCCCACACCGCCCGCGCGTTCCCGGTCCCGCTGGGCGGTCTGGACGAGCTGATCGACGGCGTCCTGATGGACGTACGCGGCGAGACCTACGAGACCTGGGACGACCTGAAGGCGTACTGCCGCTGTGTGGCGGGCGCCATCGGACGCCTCTCGCTCGGCGTGTTCGGCACGGAACCGGGGGCGCGCGGCGCCGAGCGCGCGCCGGAGTATGCCGACACGCTCGGGCTCGCGCTCCAGCTGACGAACATCCTCCGGGACGTCCGCGAGGACGCGGCGGGCGGCCGGACCTATCTCCCCGCCGACGACCTCGCCAAGTTCGGCTGCTCGGCCGGGTTCGACGGGCCCACCCCGCCGGAGGGCTCCGACTTCGCGGGGCTCGTGCACTTCGAGGTGCGCCGGGCCCGCGCCCTGTTCGCCGAGGGCTACCGGCTGCTGCCCATGCTCGACCGGCGCAGCGGTGCCTGCGTCGCCGCCATGGCCGGCATCTACCGCCGCCTGCTCGACCGCATCGAACGCGACCCCGCCGCCGTGCTGCGCGGCCGCGTCTCGCTGCCCGGCCGGGAGAAGGCCTACGTCGCCGTGCGCGGCCTGTCGGGGCTGGACGCCCGGCATGTCTCCCGGCAGACCGTCAGGAGGCACCCCTGATGGGGAGCGTGGGCGGCACGGCGGGCCGGAGCCGTCGTCACGGGCAATCCGCAGGAACCGAACAAAAGCGGCACGCAACCCTCCGGTGCGGCGCGGCGTCCCTGACTGCGACTGCCTGCCGTGCAGAGTTCAAGCACCACGGCGGCCGGTACGCGGAGGAGGGCGTGCGATGAGCGACGAGCAGCTCCCGGAGAGGTCCGGGACGCCCGTACGTGCCGGGCGCACCGCCGTCGTCGTCGGCGGCGGCCTCGCCGGCATCACCGCCGCGCTCGCGCTCGCCGACGCGGGCGTGCGCGTCACCCTGCTGGAGGGCCGGCCCCGCCTGGGCGGTCTGGCCTTCTCCTTCCGGCGCGGAGGGCTGACCGTCGACAACGGCCAGCACGTGTACCTGCGCTGCTGCACCGCCTACCGCTGGTTCCTCGACCGGATCGAGGGCGCGGCCCTGGCACCGCTGCAGGACCGTCTCGACGTGCCCGTCGTCGATGTCGCGCGACCCGAGGGACGGCGGCTGGGCAGGCTGCGGCGCGACGCGCTGCCCGTGCCCCTGCACCTGGGGCGCAGCCTCGCCACGTACCCGCACCTCTCCCTCGCCGAGCGCGCGCGGGTGGGCCGGGCCGCGCTCGCGCTCAAGGGGCTCGACCTCGCCGATCCGGCCCTGGACGCGCAGGACTTCGGCAGCTGGCTGACCGCGCACGGTCAGTCGGCACGCGCCGTCGAGGCCCTGTGGGACCTGGTCGGGGTCGCCACCCTCAACGCGGTCGCCGGGGACTCCTCACTGGCGCTCGCCGCGATGGTGTTCAAGACCGGTCTGCTGTCCGACCCGGGCGCGGCCGACATCGGCTGGGCCCGGGTCCCGCTCGGCGAACTGCACGACCGGCTGGCCCGCAAGGCGCTCGACTCCGCGGGCGTGCGCACCGAGGTCCGTACCCGCGTCACCTCCGTCTCCGCCGACGGCAGGGGGACATGGGCCGTCGAGGTGCCCGGCGGGACGCACACCGCGGACGCCGTCGTCCTCGCCGTACCGCAGCGCGAGACGTACGACCTGCTGCCGGCCGGGGCGCTCGACGCCCCCGGACGGCTGCTGGAGATCGGCACGGCGCCCATCCTCAACGTCCATGTCGTCTACGACCGCAAGGTGCTGGACGCCCCGTTCCTCGCCGCGCTCGGCACCCCCGTGCAGTGGGTCTTCGACCGCACCGACGCCTCCGGGCTGCGCGAGGGCCAGTACCTCGCGCTCTCGCAGTCGGCGGCCCGGGACGAGATCGACGCACCCGTCGCCGTCCTGCGCGAGCGCTACCTCCCCGAACTCCGGCGGCTGCTGCCCGCTGCGCGCGGCGCCGAGGTGAGGGACTTCTTCGTGACCCGGGAGCGCACGGCGACGTTCGCTCCCGCCCCCGGCGTCGGGCGCCTGCGTCCCGGCGCCCGCACCAAAGTCCCCGGCCTGTACCTGGCCGGAGCGTGGACCGCCACAGGGTGGCCCGCGACCATGGAGAGTGCGGTCCGCAGCGGCGTGAGCGCGGCGGACGCCGCGCTCGGCGCCCTCGGCCGGCCCCGACCCCACCGCCTCTTCGAGTTCGAGGAGGCGGCCAACTGCATCGTCCCGGGGAACACCCCCCGGACCCCCGGCCGAACGCCGGAGGGAACCGGTGTCCCACTGCGAGGTGAGACCCGGTGAAGCTCGATCAGCACGGCTCGGCACACCCCCGCACCCCCTCCGGTACCGCAACAAGAGGAGAAACTGTGCCCACTGTGCCCCCGGCCTCGCCGGCCGCTCGCAGGACCGCGGTGGACGTGACCGCGCTCCTGGAGCGCGGCCGCACCCTGGCCACACCGGTGCTCCGGGCGGCCGTCGACCGACTGGCACCGCCCATGGACACCGTCGCCGCCTACCACTTCGGCTGGATCGACGCCCAGGGCAACCCGACCGACGGCGACGGCGGCAAGGCCGTGCGCCCCGCGCTCGCCGTGCTCTCCGCCGAGGTCACCGGCGCCGCCCCCGAGACCGGCGTGCCCGGCGCGGTCGCCGTCGAACTGGTCCACAACTTCTCGCTCCTGCACGACGACCTGATGGACGGCGACGAGCAGCGCCGCCACCGCGACACCGTCTGGAAGGTGCACGGCCCCGCCCAGGCGATCCTGGTCGGCGACGCCCTGTTCGCCCTCGCCAACGAGATCCTCCTCGAACTCGGCACCGTCGAGGCCGGCCGCGCCACCCGCCGGCTGACCATCGCCACCCGTGCCCTGATCGACGGCCAGGCCCAGGACATCTCCTACGAACACCGCGACCGCGTCAGCGTCGAGGAGTGCCTGGAGATGGAGGGCAACAAGACCGGCGCCCTGCTGGCCTGCGCCAGCTCCATCGGCGCCGTGCTCGGCGGCGCCGACGAGCGCACCGCCGACGCCCTGGAGCGGTACGGCTACCACCTCGGTCTGGCCTTCCAGGCCGTCGACGACCTGCTCGGCATCTGGGGCGACCCGGAGGCCACCGGCAAGCAGACCTGGAGCGACCTGCGCCAGCGCAAGAAGTCCCTGCCCGTCGTGGCCGCGCTCGCGGCGGGCGGCCCCGCCTCCGAGCGGCTCGGCGAGATGCTCGCCGCCGACGCCAAGGCAAGCGACTTCGAGAACTTCTCCGAGGAGGAGTTCGCGGCCCGCGCCGCGCTCATCGACGAGGCCGGCGGCCGGGAGTGGACCGCCGAGGAGGCACGTCGTCAGCACACCATCGCCATCGAAGCCCTGACCGCCGTCGACATGCCCGAGCAGGTGCGGGCCCGGTTCACGGCGCTCGCCGACTTCGTCGTCGTACGAAAGAGATGATCACTATCGGTCGAATAGTCCTCGCGTAGTCGCCGGCCGGTGCAGCGAGGCGAGACCCGCACCGGCCGACGGCGTTCCCACAGCAGCACGACTTCGCACGACTGCACGAAGGGGAAGCCATGACAGCGACGACCGACGGAAGCACCGGGGCTGCCCTGCCGCCCCGCGCTGCCGCGGCCAGCGAAACCGACATCACCATCCCCGTGGCGGCCGGGGTACAAGAAGCCGCCGAACGCGCGATGCGGCGCGCCACCGACTTCCTGCTCGCCCGGCAGGACGCCGAGGGCTGGTGGAAGGGCGACCTCGAGACCAACGTGACGATGGACGCCGAGGACCTGCTGCTCCGTCAGTTCCTGGGCATCCGCGACGAGGCCACCACCCAGGCCGCCGCCCTCTTCATCCGCGGCGAACAACGCGACGACGGCACCTGGGCCACGTTCTACGGCGGCCCGCCCGAACTCTCCGCCACCATCGAGGCCTACGTCGCCCTGCGCCTGGCCGGCGACGCCCCCGACGCCCCCCACATGGCCAAGGCCTCCGCCTGGGTCCGCGACCACGGGGGTATCGCCGCCGCCCGGGTCTTCACCCGGATCTGGCTGGCCCTGTTCGGCTGGTGGAAGTGGGAGGACCTGCCCGAACTCCCGCCGGAACTGCTGTACTTCCCGAGGTGGTTCCCGCTCAGCATCTACAACTTCGGCTGCTGGGCCCGGCAGACGATCGTCCCGCTCACCGTCGTCTCGGCGAAGCGCCCGGTGCGCCCGGCGCCGTTCCCGCTCGACGAACTGCACACCGACCCGGCGCACCCCAACCCGCCCAAGGCCCTCGCCCCGGTGAACAGTTGGGACGGGCTCTTCCAGCGGCTCGACAAGGTCGTCCGCGGCTATCGCACGGTCGCCGTGCGCAGACTGCGCAGGGCCGCCATGAACTCCGCCGCCCGCTGGATCATCGAGCGGCAGGAGAACGACGGCTGCTGGGGCGGCATCCAGCCCCCGGCCGTCTACTCGGTGATCGCCCTGCACCTGCTCGGCTACGACCTCGAACACCCGGTGATGCGCGAGGGGCTGAAGTCGCTGGATCGTTACGCCGTGTGGCGTGAGGACGGCGCCCGCATGATCGAGGCCTGCCAGTCCCCGGTGTGGGACACCTGCCTGGCGACCATCGCGCTCGCGGACGCGGGGCTGCCCGCCGACCATCCGCAACTGGTCAAGGCCGCCGACTGGATGCTCGGCGAGCAGGTGGTGCGGCCGGGTGACTGGTCCGTGCGCCGGCCCGGGCTCCCGCCGGGCGGCTGGGCGTTCGAGTTCCACAACGACAACTACCCGGACATCGACGACACCGCCGAGGTGGTCCTGGCGCTGCGCCGGGTCCGCCACCACGACCCGGAGCGGGTGGAGAAGGCGATCGGGCGCGGGGTGCGCTGGAACCTCGGGATGCAGTCGAGGAACGGCGCCTGGGGCGCCTTCGACGTGGACAACACCAGCCCGTTCCCCAACCGGCTGCCGTTCTGCGACTTCGGCGAGGTCATCGACCCCCCGTCGGCCGACGTCACCGCGCACGTCGTGGAGATGCTCGCCGTCGAGGGACTCTCCCACGACCCGCGGACCCGGCGCGGCATCCAGTGGCTGCTCGCCGAACAGGAGCCGGACGGCTCGTGGTTCGGCCGCTGGGGCGTCAACTACGTCTACGGCACCGGCTCGGTGGTGCCCGCGCTGACCGCCGCCGGACTTCCCGCCCAGCACCCGGCCGTGCGCAGGGCGGTCGCCTGGCTGGAGCGGGTCCAGAACGACGACGGCGGCTGGGGCGAGGACCTGCGCTCCTACCACGACGCCGCCCGCTGGAGCGGCCGTGGCGCCTCGACCGCCTCCCAGACGGCCTGGGCGCTGATGGCCCTGCTGGCGGCGGGGGAGCGGGGCTCCAAGGCCGTCGAACGGGGCATCGCCTGGCTGGCGGAGACCCAGCGGGAGGACGGCTCCTGGGACGAGCCCTACTTCACCGGCACCGGCTTCCCGTGGGACTTCTCCATCAACTACCACCTCTACCGGCAGGTCTTCCCGCTGACCGCGCTCGGCCGGTACGTCCACGGGGAGCCTTTCAGCAAGAAACCCCGGCCGGTCTCCGGTGAGGCGGCTCCCTCCGAGGTCAAGGGGAGCTGAATGAGCACGCAGCCCGTCCCGGCCCCGCTGCTGATCGCCTGCGCGCTGGGCATCGAGCACCTCGCCCTGCGCATGGGCGACCGCAGCGGGGCCGGCGGGCCCGTCACCGTCCTGCGCACGGGCATGGGACCCAGGGCGGCCGAGCGTTCCGTCACCCGGGTCCTCGCCGGTCCGGTGCTCGGCGGGGCGGCCGTGCTGGCCACGGGCTTCTGCGCCGGTCTCGCCCCCGGCATGCACCCCGGCGATCTGGTCGTCGCCGAGGAGACGCGTGATCCGCGCGGCACCGTGCCGTGCGTCGGCACCGAACTGCTCGTCAAGGAACTCGTACGCACCCTGCCCGGGCGTACCGTCCACACCGGTCCCCTCACCGGCTCCGACCACGTCGTGCGCGGTCACGAGCGCGCCGACCTGCTCGCGACCGGCGCCATCGCCGTCGACATGGAGTCGGCGGCCACGCTCCTGAGCGCCGTGCGCGCGGACGGGCGCCCGGTTGCGGCCGTCCGGGTGGTCGTGGACGCTCCAGAACATGAACTCGTCCGGATCGGCACGGTGCGCGGTGGAATATCGGCTTTCCGCGTCCTTCGTTCCGTCCTGCCTGCATTCTTCGAATGGCACCGTAATGTGCTGCTCCCCCGGAGGTGAGCCGAATGGCCATGCCGCTGCGCCAGTCCATCAAGGTCGCTACATACCTGGCCGAACAGAAGATCCGCAAGCGGGACAAGTTCCCGCTGATCGTCGAGCTGGAGCCCCTCTTCGCCTGCAACCTCAAGTGCGAGGGCTGCGGCAAGATCCAGCACCCGGCGGGAGTGCTCAAGCAGCGCATGCCGGTCGCCCAGGCCGTGGGCGCGGTCCTGGAGTCCGGTGCGCCGATGGTGTCCATCGCGGGCGGCGAGCCCCTGATGCACCCTCAGATCGACGAGATCGTCCGGCAGTTGGTGGCGAAGAGGAAGTACGTCTTCCTCTGCACCAACGCCATGCTGCTGCGCAAGAAGATGGACAAGTTCACACCCTCGCCCTACTTCGCCTTCGCGGTGCACATCGACGGGCTGCGGGAGCGGCACGACGAGTCGGTGGCGAAGGAGGGCGTGTTCGACGAGGCCGTGGCGGCGATCAAGGAGGCCAAGCGGCGCGGCTTCCGGGTCACCACCAACTCGACCTTCTTCAACACCGACACCCCGCAGACCATCATCGAGGTGCTCAACTTCCTCAACGACGACCTCAAGGTCGACGAGATGATGATCTCGCCCGCCTACGCCTACGAGAAGGCGCCCGACCAGGAGCACTTCCTCGGCGTGGAACAGACCCGTGAGCTGTTCAAGAAGGCCTTCGCCGGCGGCAACCGGCGCCGCTGGCGGCTGAACCACTCGCCCCTCTTCCTGGACTTCCTGGAGGGCAGGGTGGACTTCCCGTGCACGGCGTGGGCGATCCCCAACTACTCGCTCTTCGGCTGGCAGCGTCCCTGCTACCTGATGAGCGACGGGTACGTGCCGACGTACCGCGAGCTGATCGAGAAGACCGACTGGGACAAGTACGGCCGCGGCAAGGACCCGCGCTGCGCCAACTGCATGGCGCACTGCGGCTACGAACCCACCGCCGTCCTCGCCACCATGGGTTCCCTCAAGGAGTCGCTGCGCGCGATGCGCGAGACGGTCTCCGGAAACCGGGAGTGAGGTCATGACCGCCGTCTCCCTGGGCGTCCCCGAGGTACCGGCCCGGCCGGTCGCCCGGCGGCGCGCGTCGCGGCAGATCCAGGTCGGCTCGGTGGCGGTGGGCGGTGACGCGCCGGTCTCGGTCCAGTCGATGACGACGACGCGTACGTCGGACGTCGGGGCGACGCTCCAGCAGATCGCCGAGCTGACCGCGTCCGGCTGCCAGATCGTCCGCGTGGCCTGCCCGACGCAGGACGACGCGGACGCGCTGGCGACGATCGCCCGCAAGTCGCAGATCCCGGTGATCGCCGACATCCACTTCCAGCCGAAGTACGTGTTCGCGGCGATCGAGGCGGGCTGTGCGGCGGTGCGCGTGAACCCGGGCAACATCAAGCAGTTCGACGACAAGGTCAGGGAGATCGCCAAGGCGGCGAAGGACCACGGCACCCCGATCCGCATCGGCGTCAACGCCGGGTCGCTGGACCGCCGCCTGCTGCAGAAGTACGGCAAGGCCACGCCCGAGGCGCTGGT
Source organism: Streptomyces sp. NPDC001381 (assembly GCF_042895685.1). NCBI lineage: Bacteria > Bacillati > Actinomycetota > Actinomycetes > Kitasatosporales > Streptomycetaceae > Streptomyces > Streptomyces sp. NPDC001381. The sequence goes on from NZ_JBIAWO010000002.1 coordinate 395,808, forward strand.
CGAGTCCGCCCTGTGGGAGGCCTCGCTCTTCGAGGAGCACGACTTCCGCGACATCAAGATCTCGGTCAAGCACAACGACCCGGTCGTGATGATCGAGGCCTACCGGCAGCTGGCCGCCCAGTGCGACTACCCGCTCCACCTCGGCGTCACCGAGGCGGGCCCGGCGTTCCAGGGCACGATCAAGTCGGCCGTCGCCTTCGGCGCCCTGCTCTCCCAGGGCATCGGCGACACCATCCGCGTGTCGCTCTCGGCCCCTCCGGTCGAGGAGGTCAAGGTCGGCAACCAGATCCTGGAGTCCCTCAACCTCAGGCAGCGCGGCCTGGAGATCGTCTCCTGCCCGTCCTGCGGCCGCGCCCAGGTCGACGTCTACAAGCTGGCCGAAGAGGTCACCGCCGGCCTCACGGGCATGGAGGTCCCGCTCCGGGTCGCCGTCATGGGCTGCGTCGTCAACGGCCCCGGCGAGGCCCGCGAGGCCGACCTCGGCGTCGCCTCCGGCAACGGCAAGGGCCAGATCTTCGTCAAGGGCGAGGTCATCAAGACCGTCCCCGAGTCGAAGATCGTGGAGACCCTCATCGAAGAGGCGATGAAGATCGCCGGGCAGATGGAGCAGGACGGCGTCGCGGCGGGGGAGCCGGCCGTCACCGTGAGTTGAACAGCACGGACCTAAGGGGGCCCGATCGTGACGATCCTGGAGAACATCCGGCAACCACGCGACCTGAAGGCGCTGTCCGAGCCGGAGCTCGGTGAACTGTCCGAGGAGATCAGGGACTTCCTGGTGCACGCGGTCGCCAGGACCGGTGGACACCTGGGTCCCAACCTGGGGGTGGTGGAGCTCACCATCGCGCTCCACCGGGTCTTCGAGTCTCCCGTCGACCGCATCCTGTGGGACACCGGCCACCAGAGCTATGTCCACAAGCTCCTGACGGGACGTCAGGACTTTTCGAAGCTGCGCGGGAAGGGCGGCCTGTCCGGCTACCCGTCCCGTGAGGAGTCCGAGCACGACGTCATCGAGAACAGCCATGCCTCCACCGCGCTCGGCTGGGCCGACGGGCTCGCCAAGGCCCGCCAGGTGCAGGGCGAGAAGGGCCATGTGGTCGCGGTCATCGGCGACGGCGCGCTCACCGGCGGCATGGCCTGGGAGGCACTGAACAACATCGCGGCCGCCAAGGACCGGCCGCTGATCGTCGTCGTCAACGACAACGAGCGCTCGTACGCCCCGACCATAGGCGGTCTCGCCAACCACCTGGCGACCCTGCGCACCACCGACGGCTACGAGAAGGTCCTGGCCTGGGGGAAGGACGTACTGCTGCGCACCCCGGTCGTCGGCCACACCGTGTACGAGTCACTGCACGGCGCGAAGAAGGGCTTCAAGGACGCCTTCGCCCCGCAGGGCATGTTCGAGGACCTCGGGCTGAAGTACGTGGGCCCGATCGACGGGCACGACATCAAGGCCGTGGAGTCCGCGCTGCGGCGCGCCAAGCGGTTCCACGGACCGGTGCTGGTGCACTGCCTCACCGAGAAGGGGCGAGGCTACGAGCCGGCCGTCGCGCACGAGGAGGACCACTTCCACACCGTCGGCGCGATGGACCCGCTCACCTGCGCGCCGCTCGCCCCCGCCGGCGGGCCGTCCTGGACGTCCGTGTTCGGCGACGAGATCGTGCGGATCGGTGAGGAGCGCGACGACGTCGTGGCGATCACCGCTGCCATGCTGCACCCGGTGGGGCTCGGCGCGTTCGCCGAGCGCTTCCCGGACCGGGTGTGGGACGTCGGCATCGCCGAGCAGCACGCCGCCGTCAGCGCGGCGGGGCTGGCCACCGGCGGGCTCCACCCCGTCGTCGCCGTCTACGCCACCTTCCTCAACCGTGCCTTCGACCAGCTGCTGATGGACGTGGCCCTGCACCGGTGCGGGGTGACGTTCGTGCTGGACCGGGCCGGGGTGACCGGCGTCGACGGGGCCTCGCACAACGGCATGTGGGACATGTCCGTCCTCCAGGTGGTCCCGGGGCTGCGCATCGCCGCCCCGCGCGACGCCGGGCAGCTGCGGGCCCAGCTGCGGGAGGCCGTCGCCGTGGACGACGCGCCGACCCTGGTCCGCTTCCCGAAGGAGTCGGTCGGACCGGACATCCCGGCGGTCGGCCAGGCCGGCGGCATGGACGTGCTGCACCGCGCCGACCGGGCCGAGGTGCTGCTGGTGGCGGTCGGCGTGATGGCACCGGTGTGTCTGCAGGCCGCCGAGCTGCTGGAGGCACGCGGGATCGACTGCACGGTCGTGGACCCCCGTTGGGTCAAGCCCGTCGACCCGGCCCTGCCCCCGCTCGCCGCCGGGCACCGGCTGGTGGCCGTCGTCGAGGACAACAGCCGTGCCGGCGGCGTCGGTTCGGCGGTGGCGCTGGCCCTGGGGGACGCCGAAGTCGACGTACCCGTACGGCGGTTCGGCATCCCGGAGCAGTTCCTCGCGCACGCCAAGCGCGGCGAGGTGCTCGCCGACATCGGGCTCACCCCCGTCGAGGTCGCCGGACGGATCAGCGCCAGCCTGGCCGTCAAGGGAGCCGACGGCCCAGCCAAGGAGAAGGACGCATGACCAAGGAGTTCGACCTCGGTGCCCTCCTGGCCGAGCGCGGAGCCGAGCGTTACGAGCTGCACGCGAGATACCTCAACCACCAGCTCCCGCGCATGCTGCACACCATCGGCTTCGACAAGGTCTACGAGCGGGCCGAGGGCGCCCACTTCTGGGACGCGGACGGCAACGACTACCTGGACATGCTCGCCGGGTTCGGGGTGATGGGCCTCGGCCGCCACCACCCCGTCGTCCGCAAGGCGCTGCACGACGTCCTCGACGCCTCCCTCGCCGACCTCACCCGCTTCGACTGCCAGCCGCTGCCCGGACTGCTGGCCGAACGGCTGCTGGCCCACAGCCCCCACCTGGACCGGGTGTTCTTCGGCAACAGCGGGACCGAGTCCGTCGAGACCGCCCTGAAGTTCGCCCGGCGGGCCACCGGCAGGCCCCGGATCCTCTACTGCGACCACGCCTTCCACGGTCTGACCACCGGCTCGCTGTCGGTCAACGGCGAGGACGGCTTCCGGGACGGCTTCGCCCCGCTGCTGCCCGACACGGCCGTACCGCTCGGCGATCTCGACGCGCTGGCGCGGGAGCTGAAGAAGGGGGACGTCGCCGCCCTGATCGTCGAGCCGATCCAGGGCAAGGGCGTGCACGAGGCCCCGCCCGGCTATCTGCGCGCGGCCCAGGAACTGCTGCACGCCCACAAGGCGCTGCTCATCGCCGACGAGGTGCAGACCGGCCTCGGCAGGACCGGCGACTTCTACGCCTACCAGCACGAGGACGGCGTCGAACCCGACCTGGTCTGCGTGGCCAAGGCGCTCTCCGGCGGCTATGTGCCGGTCGGCGCCACCCTCGGCAGGGACTGGATCTTCAAGAAGGTGTTCTCGTCCATCGACCGCGTCCTGGTCCACTCGGCGAGCTTCGGCTCCAACGCCCAGGCGATGGCGGCGGGTCTCGCCGTGCTGTCCGTCATGGAGAACGAGCAGATCGTCGCCAACGCGCGGGCCACCGGCGAGCGGCTCAGGTCCCGGCTTGCGGCGCTGACCGACACCTACGAGCTGCTCGCCGACGTGCGCGGCCGCGGCCTGATGATCGGCATCGAGTTCGGCAGGCCCCGGTCACTGAAGCTGCGCAGCCGGTGGACCATGCTCCAGGCGGCCCGCAAGGGGCTCTTCGCCCAGATGGTGGTCGTACCGCTGCTCCAGCGGCACCGGATCCTCACCCAGGTCTCCGGCGACCACCTGGAGGTGATCAAGCTGATTCCGCCGCTGGTCGTCGACGAGCGGGACGTGGACCGGTTCGTCGACGCCTTCACGGAGGTCATGGACGACGCCCACCAAGGGGGCGGCCTGATGTGGGACTTCGGCAAGACGTTGATCAAGCAGGCGGTGGCCCACCGCTGACCGTCGGCCCGGGCTTTTGCCTCTGAGGCAAGGAATTTGCCCCGGAGGCAAGGGTGCGGCTGAATGGACGTATGAGTTCGTCCCCGTCCGAGCCCCCCGAGGCCGCGGCGGACCCGGCTGATGCCGTCCCCGTCGTCGCCCCGCAGCTGCGGTCCCTGCGCCGCAGGGCCGCCCTCACCCTGGAGGCCGCGGCCCGCGCCGCCGGGCTGTCGCCCGCCCACCTCTCCCGTCTGGAGACGGGACAGCGCCAGCCCTCGCTGCCGATGCTGCTCGCGCTCGCCCGGATCTACGGTACGACGGTCTCGGAGCTGCTGGGCGAGACGGCCGTCGACCGCGACGCGGTCGTCCGCGCCGCCGACATGGAACCCACCCGTGCGGGCGGCTGGACGTACTGGCAGGCCGGCGCCCCCGGGCGGGGGATGCAGGCCCTGCGCGTGCACATTCCCCACGGCTCCCAGGGCGACATCGTGCGGGTGCATCCGGGGGAGGAGTGGCTGCACGTGCAGCGCGGGCGGCTGCGGCTGCGCCTCGGGGACACCGTCCATCTGCTCGGGCCCGGGGACAGCGCGCACTTCGACTCGCTGACCCCGCACCGCCTCGCCGCGCAGGACCCCGAAGGGGTCGAGCTGCTGTTCGTCCACACCCTGCTGCAGAGCCCCACGGCCACGCTGTGCCTGGGCCCGACCCCTGGAGAGACGTCATGACCGACATGGAGGAACGGTTCCCCCGCAGCCTCTGGATCCGGCTGATCATCTACATCGCCGTGGGCCACCTCCTCGCCGCGTTCATCTGGCTGCTGTTCGAGGTGGGGGCCAAGCGGTGAGCCGCCCGCGCGGGGCCGGCCTGCCGGGCCGTCAGTCGAGCAGGCGCTCGCGCAGCCGCTCCCGGGTCTCGGACGCCAGCCCGAGGCCCCGCTCCAGATAGGTGTCGACGCCGCCCCAGGTCTCCCCGATGGTCTCCATGGCCGCCGCGAGGTACTCCGCCCGGGCGTCGAAGAGGGGGCTGAGCAGCTCCAGCACCTCGGGGGTGTAGGCGGTCGCCTGCGAGCCGTTGCTGCGTATCTTGTAGCGGCGGTGCTTGGCGTTGGACTCCAGGTAGTCCGCGAGGATGGCCTCGCGCTCCACGCCCAGGGCGAGCAGCGTCACCGCGACGGAGAGGCCGGCGCGGTCCTTGCCCGCCGCGCAGTGCATCAGGGCCGGGACGTTGTCCTCGGCGAGCGAGTGCAGCACGCGCGAGTGCTCGGCCGTGCGCTCCTTGATGATCGAACGGTAGGAGGCGATCATCCGGCCGGCCGCCTGTCCCTCGCCGAGGATCGCGCGCAGCTGGTCGATGTCGCCGTCGCGGACCATCTTCCAGAACTCGGCGCCGTCCGCCGGGTCCGACAGCGGCAGATTCACATTGCGCACGCCCGGCAGCTCGACGTCCGGGCCCTCCAGCTTCTGGTCCGCCGCGTTGCGGAAGTCGAAGATCGTGTGCAGGCCCAGGGAGGACAGGAACGCGGCGTCCTCGTCGGTCGCATGCGCGAGATGGCCGCTGCGGAACAGCACGCCGTGCCGTACCCGCCGTCCGTCGACGGTCGGCAGACCGCCGACGTCGCGGAAGTTGCGGACACCGGCCAGCTCGGGCTCGGTCGACGGGATCTGCTGCGTCACGGGGGCTCCCTCCCGGTCGGGCTCCGCCGGCGCGGCTCGTGGTGGCCGGCGGGACCTCCTCGACCATACGACATGGATTCCCCGGGCAACGGTTGTCCGCAGGTGGACAAATCCCCCGTCTCTGCAGGTGAACGGTTTCTCCACAGGCATTGCCGGGTGGGGCACCCGCATCCGATGATGTTGAGACTTGATCGCACCTGTTCGAATCAGTGGGGGTTTGATGCCCGAGACCGTGAAGCCCGAGATCGCCGCGGACGGCCGCACCTGGCTCCTTTCGGGGCCCGCGAGCAGCTACGCCCTCCATCTCACCGAGGCCGACGAGCTGGTGCACCTGCACTGGGGCCCGAGGATCGCGCTCGCCGACGCCGAGGCCCTCGCGGCCCTTCCTCTGCGGGGCCGCGCGTCCTTCGAGGCGGCTCTGGACGGCCACGAGGAGTACCCGGTGGAGGGCGGCCCCCGTTTCGTCCGTCCCGCCCTGTCCGTACGCACCGCCGAGCGGCGCGGCACCGAATGGACCTTCGAGACGTACGAGACCGAGGGCGCCGAGCTGCGGCTGCGCTTCCGCGACGCCGGTCTGACGATCACCCTGCACTACCGGATGCGGGACGACGTCATGGAGCGCTGGACGACCCTGCGCAACGAGGGCGCGGAGCCGCTGGAGCTGCTGCGCGCCGACTCCGCCACCTGGACCCTGCCCGAGCGGGAGGGCTGGCGGCTGTCGCAGCTGCACGGCCGCTGGGCCGCCGAGTCCCGGCTCGTGAGGGCCCCGCTCACCTACGGTGAGAAGGTCATCGGCAGCCGCCGCGGCCACACCGGCCACCAGTATCTGCCCTGGGTCGCCCTCGACACCGACGCGACCGAGGAGCGCGGCGAGGTCTACGGCTGCGCCCTCGGCTGGTCCGGCTCCTGGCGCATCGCCGTCGCCCAACTCCCGGACGAGCGCGTACAGATCACCGGCGGCGCCGGCCACGACGACTCGGGCCTGCTGCGCCTGGCGGCGGGGGAGTCCTTCACCGCGCCCGTCTTCGCCGGCCTGTGGAGCGACGGCGGCTTCGGCGGCGCCAGCCGCGCCTGGCACGCCTACCAGCGCGCCCATGTGATCCCGGACGCCGAGCGGGACCGGCCGGTGCTGTTCAACTCCTGGGAGGCCACCTTCTTCGACATCTCCGAGGAGCAGCAGGCGGCCCTCGCCCGCCGTGCCGCGGAGATCGGCGTCGAGCTGTTCGTCGTCGACGACGGCTGGTTCGGCGCCCGCACCAGCGACCGTGCCGGACTCGGCGACTGGCACCCCAACCCGGACCGCTTCCCCCACGGCCTCAAGCCCCTCGCCGACCAGGTGCACGGGCTCGGCATGCAGTTCGGCATCTGGGTCGAGCCCGAGATGGTCAACCCGGACAGCGACCTGTACCGCGCCCACCCGGACTGGGTGCAGTTCCAGCCGGGACGAAAGCGGACGGAGTTCCGCAATCAGCTCATGCTGAACCTCGCGCGCGAGGACGTCCAGGAGTACCTCTGGGGACAGCTCGACGGGCTCCTGTCCAGTGCGCCCATCGACTACGTCAAGTGGGACTTCAACCGCTGCTTCACCGACGCCGGCTGGCCGGACGACGCCTACCCGCAGCGTCTGTGGGTCGACCACGTGCGCGGTCTGTACGCCCTCCTGGACCGGTTGCGGGCGGCCCACCCGGGTGTGGCCTTCGAGTCCTGCTCGGGTGGCGGCGGGCGGATCGACCTCGGCATCCTGAGCCGCACCGACCAGGTGTGGACCTCCGACAACACCGACCCGCTCGACCGCCTCGCCATCCAGCACGGCTTCAGCCAGATCCACCCCGCGCGCGTCATGGCCGCCTGGGTCACCGACAGCCCCAACACCCAGCTGAACGGGCGGGTCAGCTCACTGCGCTTCCGTTTCGTCAGTGCGATGGCCGGGGTGCTCGGGGTCGGCGGGGACCTGTCCGAGTGGACCGACGAGGAGCTCGCCGAGGCCCGGCGATGGGTGGACCTCTACAAGGAGATCCGGCCCCTCGTCCAGCAGGGCGACCTGTACCGGCTGCGTCCCCCGGCGGGCGGACTGAGCGCCGTCCAGTACGTCCGCGGCGACGAGGCCGTGGTCCTCGCCTGGCTGGAGGCGCAGCGGTACGGCGAGCCCGTACCCGCGCTGAGGCTGCGCGGCCTCGACCCGGCAGCGTCGTACGAATGCCGCGAAACGGGCGAAGTGCACCGGGGTGCGGTGCTGTTGCACCATGGACTGCGGATCGCGCTGCGGGGTGACCTCGATGCGACGGTTATCCGTCTGCGTCGGATCTGAGGGTTCTGTCCGAATTGGATCCTTCGTTACAACTCGCTCTGGAATAGGGGATCCTGGAGGGGCGTCACGTGAGCAGCGTCATATTCGTGACCGTCCGTCGCCCGTCATGTTCACGTAATCCAATGTCTTTTCAGGGACGTTGGGCGAAAATGCGCGTGCCTGATGCACGCAGCGTCACCGGTAATTCTCACAGGGGATCAAGAGAAAGGAGTGAGCAGGGCAACCTGTGCTTGTTCCCGTGCGTCTGGGTCGCTTACGTTCCAGTCCAATCCGGACGGACGCCGAATCCTGCCGCCGCCCGGAGTCCGCACACTCACCCGTCACGGCAGGAGCGGGGGACCCACAGGTAGAACCGCCTGTTCCGGTCTCCGGAACAGGCTTGGGGTAAAGCCGCGCCTCGGCGCGGCCGGGCATCTCCAGTCCGCACCCGACAGCTCACCTCGCAGGCGCCGGAGAGGAATTCGCCATGCCCGCGAAGGGTAAGCACCGCCGTCCGAAGACCCAGCGTTTCACCCGTTCCATAGCCGTCGCCGGAACCGGCGGGGCCGCGCTCGCCCTCCCGCTCATGGGAGCCACCGGCGCCCATGCGGCCACCACTCAGTCGGTTTCCCAGTCGGCCGCTCAGGCCGTTTCCGGATCGGTCGCGGAAAACGCCGTACAGGCCGCTCCGGTGTCGCGGAAGTCCCCGGCTTCGCACGCCAGGACCTACACCGTGCGGGCCGGTGACTACCTCGCCAAGATCGCCGACGAGCAGAACGTCAGCGGTGGCTGGCACAAGCTGTACGCGGACAACCGTGAGGCGGTCGGCGGCAACCCCTCGCTGATCCACCCCGGCCTCGAGCTGTCGATCGGCAAGAAGGCCGCGACCACCAAGTCCTCCTCCGGTTCGTCCGCTTCCTCCTCCTCGTCGTCGAAGACCTCGACGTCGTCGTCCTCCTCCACCACGTCCTCCGGCTCGAAGGCCTCGACGTCGTCCTCCTCGAAGACGACCGCCACGGCCGCCGAGAGCGGCGCCGGCACTTCCAGCGGTTACAGCCTTCCGGTGGCCGGCGCGACCGTCGGGACCGGCTACCGCGTGGCCGGCGGCATGTGGTCCAGCGGCTACCACACCGGCGTCGACTTCGTCGTGCCGACCGGCACCTCGCTCAAGGCCGTCGGCGCGGGCACGGTCGTCTCCGCCGGATGGGGCGGCGCGTACGGCAACCAGGTCGTCATCAAGCTCAACGACGGTTACTACGCCCAGTACGCCCACCTCTCCCAGCTCTCCGTCTCGGCCGGTCAGACCGTGACCGCGGGCCAGCAGGTCGGCCTCTCCGGCGCGACCGGCAACGTGACCGGCCCGCACCTGCACTTCGAGATCCGCACCACGCCGAACTACGGCTCGGACGTGGACCCGGTCGCCTACCTCCGCTCCCACGGCGTCTCCGTCGGCTGACCCGCGCCGACGACCCCCGCGCGACACGCCTGATCGCCTGACACGCAGCCGAAGGCCGGACCCCCGCCCCCGGGGTCCGGCCTTCGGCGTGCCCTCCGGGTTCCGGGGCGGCTCGACGGGTAGGGGGTAAGCGCTTTCCGCTTGTTCCCGCAAACGTCCCCAGACGTCCCGCAGACGTCCCGCCGATGCTCACCGAAGGAGCCGCCGCCATGACCACCACCCGTCGGGCCCTGGGAGCCCTCGCCGCAGGCGCCGCCCTCGCCGCCCTGGCCCCGGCCGGTCCCGCGAGCGCCACCCCTCGCCACCGCCGGCTGATCGCCCACGACGACTTCCGCCACGGGCTGCGCCAGTGGGTCGTGGAACGGGAGCGGGGCGGGAGCGTCACGGCCTCGCGCGGAATCCTGGACATCGACGTGCCCGCCGGGGCGACGGTCTGGTTCAAGCGGCCGCTCGAAGGACCGTACGTCCTCGAATACGTCGCCACCCCCGTCGCCGAGGGCGGCGCCAACGACCGTGTCTCCGACCTCAACAACTTCTGGAACGCCGTCGACGTCCGCTCCCCGGACGACCTCTTCGCCACCCCGCGCGGCGGCGCCCTCGCCGAGTACGACCAGCTCACGACCTACTACGTCGGCTACGGCGCCAACACCAACACCACGACCCGGCTGCGCCGCTACGTGGGCCTGGCGGGTGTGCGCCCGCTGATCCTCGACTACACCGAGCCGCTGCTCGTGGCGAACCGGCCGCACCACGTGCGGATCGTCTCCGACGGCTCCACGGTGAGGTGGTGGAACAACGGGCGGCTGGTCTTCGACTACGCCGACCTGCAGCCCTACACCCGCGGGCACTTCGCCTTCCGGACGACCTGGAGCCACTTCCGGATCAACAACTTCCGGGCGTGGTCCCTTATTCCCTGAGGGGCGAACTCTTCGGGAGTGGCTTATCTCACCGACCGTCAACCCCTGCCTACGGTCGCGTAGGTCACATTCGAAGGTGAATCATGATCTGCCGTGGCAGACGATTCGAAGAGTGACAACAGATCAGTGATCGGGTCGTACGTGGCGGTGGGGGACAGCTTCACCGAGGGCGTCGGCGACCCCGGGCCCGACGGGGCGTTCGTCGGCTGGGCCGACCGGTTCGCGGTGCTGCTCGCGGACCGGCGGCCCGAAGGCGACTTCGAGTACACCAACCTGGCCGTGCGCGGAAAGCTGCTCGACCAGATCATGGAGGACCAGCTTCCGCGGGCCGTCGAACTCGCCCCGGACCTGGTGTCCTTCTGCGCGGGCGGCAACGACATCCTCCGGCCGGGCACCGACCCCGACGAGGTCGCCGAGCGCTTCGAGAGCGCGATCGCCGCACTGACCGCCGTCGCTGGCACGGTCATGGTGACGACCGGCTTCGACACGCGGGGCGTGCCCGTGCTCAAGCATCTGCGCGGGAAGATCGCCACCTACAACGGGCATGTCCGGGCCATCGCGGACCGGTACGGGTGTCCGGTGCTCGACCTGTGGTCCCTGAAGTCCGTGCAGGACCGGCGGGCGTGGGACGGCGACCGGCTGCACCTCTCCCCGGAGGGGCACACGCGGGTGGCGCTGCGGGCCGGGCAGGTGCTCGGGCTGGAGGTGCCGGCCGACCCGGAGCAGCCCTGGCCGCCGCTGCCGCCCCGGGGGACGCTCGAGGTGCGCAGGGACGACGTGCAGTGGGCGCGGGAGTATCTCGTGCCGTGGATCGGGCGGCGGCTGCGGGGGGAGTCGTCGGGGGATCACGTGACCGCCAAGGGCGCGTTGTCGCCCGCGGACATCAGGATGCGGATCGCCGCGGTGGCGTGAGGGGCGGGGTGCGGCGGGAGGGATTCACCCCGCCGCACCCTTCCCGTGCTCGCCCCCGGAGGCTGCGCCCCCCGACCCCCGTCCCGCCGTCAGGGGCCCTCGTCGTCGACCTCGGATGCCTCGGAGACCGCGGAGAACTCGGAGACCCCGGAGACCGCGGAGAACTCGGAGACCCCGGACGCCGGGCGGGCCGGGGTGCTCAGCCCGAGTTCCCTCGTCAGCGTCTCTTCCACCCACTCCTGTGCCCTGGCCCGGGACACCGTGCCGCCGTACGACGTCAGCTGGACGGCCAGACCGTCCAGGAGGGCCGTCAGCCGCAGGGCCGTCGCCGTCGGGTCCGGGCAGGTGAACTCGCCTGCCGTCACACCCTCGGTGATGACCTCGGTGAGCGCCGACTTCCACTTCCGGTCGAGGTCCCGGGCGACCTCCCGCAACGCGGGCTCGCGCAGGGACACCGCCCAGCCCTCGATCCACAGCCGCCAGCCCTTGGCCTGCCCGGTCGGGGCGTACCAGCGCACCGCCGACCGCAGCCGGCGCAGCGCGGTCGTCCGGCGGCCGAGCAGCCGGCGCAGCTGGGCCAGGTCGCCCTCGGCGGCGTACGCGAAGGCCTCGGCGACCAGCTTCTCCTTCGTCGAGAAGTGGTAGAGGACCAGCGCGTTGCTCACACCGAGCGCCGCGGCCACGTCGGCGATCCTGACCGCCGCCACGCCCCGCGCCTCGATCTGCTCGATGGCGGCCCGCAGCAGCTCCTCACGCCGCTCGGCCACGCTCAACCGGACCCTCGCCACGCCGTCACCCTACACAGGAGCCGGACGCCCGCCGATCCGTACGGGCTCCGCGACCTGCGCCGACGTCCTCACCGGTGCCGTCCGAACCGCTCCGCGATCACCGGCAGCCGCTCCGCGGCGAGGGCGTGCGCGGCGGCCCGGGGCGTCGTCCCGTCCGCCTGGGCGCGCGCCAGGACCAGCTCCATCAGCGCCCGCATGGCACGGCGCGTGTGCGCGAACGCCTCGTCCGCGTCCGCGCCGATGTCGCCGAACAGTGTCCACCACCACCAGGCGTTCGTCCCGGAGTTGACCACCACGTCCGGCAGGACGCGCACCCCGCGCGCGTGGAGCGACGCCTCCGCCTCCGGCAGGACCGGCATGTTGGCCGCCTCGGCGATCCAGCGGGCGGTGATCCGTTCCTCTTCCTCGACGCCGATCGCGTACGACACCGCCGCCGGCACCAGCACCTCCGCGTCCACCGACAGCCAGGCCTCGCCCGGCAGTTCGCGGTCGGCGGGCCGCAGCGCGGCACGGTCCACGGTGCCGTGGCCGTCGCGCGCGGCGAGCAGCGCCTCCACGTCGAGTCCGTCCGGGTTGGCGATCGTGCCCTTGACGTCGGCGACGGCCACGACCGTCAGCCCCGCGCGCGAGAGGAAGCGTGCCGTGGCGCCGCCCATGGTGCCGAGCCCCTGCAGCGCCACCCGCGTCCCGGTGTACGGCACCCCGGCCCCGTCCAGGGCGGTCAGCACCGACTCGGCCACCCCGCAGCCGCCGACCAGCTCGTCCAGGCCGATGCCGTCCACCTCGACGGCGAAGGCGTCCGCCAGACGCGCGCGGGCCGCCTCCTCGTCGTCGAGCAGCGGGTACACGGCCTGCACCGAGGAGACCAGGCCCACCTCGGCGACCGCCCGGTCCACCAGGTCCTGGGTCAGGCCCAGGTCCTCGCCGGTGGTCCAGCAGCTCTCCACGTACGGCCGCACCGCCCGCAGATAACGGACCAGCAGCCCGTACGCCTCCGGGTCGCGGGGATCGCAGTCGATGCCGCCCTTGGCCCCGCCCAGGGGGACGTAGCGCGCCCGGGGGTCGTAGTGCAGCGCCTCCTTGAGGCTCATCCCGCGCGCGAGCCCCGTCACCTCCTCCAGGGTGCAGCCCTCCCGCATCCGCAGACCGCCGCTGCACACACCGCGCACGAGCCGGTCCACCACCAGGAAGCCCCGGCGGCCGGTGACGTCGTCCGTCCAGGTCAGGGACAACAGGGGCGCGGCGGACATGGGGGCTCCTCGAACCGGATCGTTACTGAACAGTGGGTCAGTATCGGGAGGCGGGACGAGGGCTGTCAACGCACTGTCGGAGGGGGCGACCATAATGGAATGCCTCAGCGACCCCACCTGGAGGTACCGTGTCCGGTTTCCGTTCCCTGAGCCGCGGGCTCCGCGCACTGCAGCCCGAGGCCTTCGGCGCGGACCCCAGTGGTGAGCGCATGGCGCTCATCCGCAGATCGCCCCACTTCAGGGACGGGGTCTTCCAGAACCCCGGCGGCCCGGCCCGCACCCGCCCCTCGGGTTCGGCACTGGACTTCGCCAAGGTCTTCTTCGACAAGGAGCAGCGCCCCCGCCGTGCCCCCACGGGAACCGTCCCGGTGCACGCCACCACTCTCGCCGACCTCGCCAAGCCGCCCGTCACGGGCCTGCGCCTGACCTGGATGGGCCACTCCAGCGTGCTTGCGGAGATCGACGGGCAGCGCGTGCTGTTCGACCCCGTCTGGGGCGAGCGCTGCTCCCCGTTCCCCTTCGTCGGCCCCAGGCGGCTGCACCCGGTCCCGCTCCCGCTGGCCGCGCTCGGCCCGGTGGACGTCGTCGTCATCTCCCACGACCACTACGACCACCTGGACCTGCCCACGATCAAGGCACTGGCCGGCACGGACACGCTGTTCGCGGTGCCGCTCGGGGTCGGCGCCCACCTGGAGCACTGGGGCGTGTCGGCGGACCGGCTGCGCGAGCTGGACTGGCACGAGGCGACCAAGGTCGGCGGACTCACCCTCACCGCCACCCCGGCCCGCCACTTCTGCGGCCGCGGCCTGCGCAACACCCAGCACACCCTGTGGGCCTCCTGGGTCGTCGCCGGCGAGGAGCACCGGATCTACCACAGCGGCGACACCGGCTACTTCGACGGCTTCAAGGACATCGGCGCCGCCCACGGCCCGTTCGACGCGACGATGATCCAGATCGGCGCGTACTCGGAGTTCTGGCCCGACATCCACATGACGCCCGAGGAAGGCGTGCGCGCGCATCTCGACCTCCAGGGCGGCACGCCGGGCGGCGCGCTGCTGCCGATCCACTGGGCCACGTTCAACCTGGCGACGCACGCGTGGACCGACCCGGGCGAGGGCACCCTGGCCGCCGGTCGCGCCGTGGGCACCCCGGTCGCGCTGCCACGCCCGGGCGAGCCCTTCGAGCCCGGCGGCGAGAGCGTTCCGGCCGCACCGTGGTGGCGCGAGGTGGCCCTCGCACCGGCGGGTGGCTGGCGGCCGCTGGTCGAGGTGGTGACGGTGGCCAAGGCCGGTACCGACAAAGGTGTTCCGAAGGATCTGACCGATGTGCGGCGCGATCGCCTGGATCTGGTGGGCGAGGAGGGCGTACCCGGAATCTGACGGAGTCCTCCGAGCGAGGCCGCGGCCGGTCCCGCTGCAGCTCGATCACCGCGGTGTAGACCGGTTCCGCCGCAGCCCAGTGGGACTGGCGCTGCAGTGCCGTGCCCACGGCGGTCCAGGCCCGGACGGCCCGGTCCAGGCTCCGGTCACGCCTCGCAACCCGCCCGCCGCACGGTGGACTGGACGCCTTCCTCGGCGCGCTCGGGGGTGCCGGGGCCGGCCTGGTCATGACCTTCCTGGGAGCCTCGCCGGTGGACGCCGCGAGTTTCGGGCTCGGCGCCGGGGCGGTGATCGTGCAGTTGCTGACCGGGCCGCGCCGGGCCAGGCGTCTCTCCCCGCCCTCATCGGGAGGGGCCGACGGGGGAGCGGTGCAGGACCCGCCGCCCCCTTCCGAGGGTATCGGGCACCGGCGCGCCGCCGAAGCGCACCGGTGTTCCGGCTGCGGCCAACGGCACGGTGACCTCGGCAGCGCGACGAGGGACGACCCTTGATGACCGTCTCGGCGGCCGACCGAGGGCCATGGCCGATACCGAGAGTGACAACCCGGAGGGTGTGGCGGAGGGCGGCGCGGCCGCGGAGGCGGTTCCGGTCGGGTGGGAAGGAGTCCGGAAGAGGGGGGTGGTGAGGGGCGGGGGGCCGGAGGTCTCCCCGGTCCTCTCTGTTTGTTTGGGGTCGGGTCTGACCAGGTGTGATCGGTTTGTTTTCTGGTTGTGTTGTCGTCGGGTGGTGAGGTCTCGGTCTGTCGTGCGAAGCCTCATACCAGAGCGGGACCCTCACCGGGGGAGTTTGTCAACGGCCCACCGAACCTGATGCGTTGGCGACTACTGTGAGTGTCCGTCGCGCATATCTGCGCGAGCGACCAGGCCCGACAGACCAGTACGAGGACACCGATGTCTCACCTCCGCGCACCCGCCGCACGTGCAGACCGCCGTGAGGGCGGGCGGCACGGACGGCCGGTGACCCGTACCGCCCCCGCGCCGACCGAGACGCACATACGGCCCCAGTTGCTGCGGCTCGCCGTGCTGCCGCCGACCGCGGTCGCCCTCAGCGCCTGCGCGGTCGTCCTGTTCACCGTGCGCTCCACCGGCACCCGGCCCGGACCCGTCCTGTGGGCCGTCCTGGCGGGCGCGGTGGCGGTCACCGGTGTCGGCATCCTGGTCGCGGCCGTCGCCGCCGAGCGCGCCGCCCGCTCCGTCAGCGACCGCCTCGCCGCACTGCGCCGGAGCAGCGCGCGCGGCGAGGCCGAACTGCGCGCGCTCATCGAGGAACTGCGCCGCGGCGAGGTCCCGCCCCCGCGCAAGTCGCGCGGCGGACCTCCCGGTGACGCCGACGACTTCGAGCTGCTCGCCGCCGACCTCGCCCGCGCGCACGACGGGGCCGTCACCGCCGTGGTCCAGGCCTCCCAGCTGTCCAGCCAGGCCGGCAGCGAGCAGAAGCTGGAGGTCTTCGTCAACCTCGCGCGGCGGTTGCAGTCCCTGGTGCACCGCGAGATCTCGATCCTCGACGAGCTGGAGAACGAGATCGAGGACCCCGGACTGCTCAAGGGCCTCTTCCACGTCGACCACCTCGCCACCCGGATCCGCCGCCACGCCGAGAACCTCGCCGTCCTCGGCGGGGCCGTGTCCCGGCGGCAGTGGAGCAACCCCGTCTCCATGACCGAGGTGCTGCGCTCCGCCATCGCCGAGGTCGAGCAGTACTCCCGGGTCAGGCTCGTACCGCCGATCGACGGCGAGCTGCGCGGGCACGCCGTCGCCGACGTCATCCATCTCCTCGCCGAACTCGTCGAGAACGCCACGGTGTTCTCCGCCCCGCACACCCAAGTGCTGCTGCGCGCCAACCTCGTCACCTCCGGGCTCGCCGTCGAGGTCGAGGACCGCGGCCTCGGTATGCCCGTCGAGGAGCAGGCCCGTATGAACGCCCTGCTCGCCGACCCCGACCAGGTCAACGTCGGCCGGCTGCTGGCCGACGGCCGCATCGGTCTGTTCGTCGTCTCCCAGCTCGCCCGCCGGCACGGCATCCGGGTCCGCCTGCAGTCCAACATCTACGGCGGAGTCCAGGCCGTCCTCGTCGTCCCGCAGGCGCTGCTCGGAGGCGCCGCCGGAGTTGTCGTAGCGGCGCAGGACCCCCTGACCGGGGGAGGGACGCAGCCCACCCCGGCGCCGGACCCGGCCCGCGGCGCCGCGCCCGGACTGCGTCCGCCGGTGCCGGCACGCGGCGCCGTCGAGGCGGGCCACCCGGCGGGGGCGGCGTCGTCGCAGCGGCAGGCCGCTGCTCCCGTGGACGGACAGGACGCGGGCCGCGGCGGCCGCCGACGGGCGCCGGCCCACGCCGCCCCCGACGGCGGCCGCCCGCCGGTCCCGCCCCAGGAGCAGGGCATCCGGCGGCCGCCCGTGTCGTCGCGGAGCGAGGACGCGTCCACCACCGGCACGGGTGGCCCCCTCGCTTCGCCGCTCACGCGCAACACCCCCGACCCGGCCAGGTCCGCGGCGCCTCCCCGGCCCCGGTCCGCCGTGGACGCGGGCCGGCCGGCGGCTTCGGCGCGCCCGAGGTCCGGCGCGGACACGGGCGGTTCGGCCGTGCCGTCGCATCTCCGGGCCGCTGCCGACGCGGGCCAGTCGGCGGCCTCCGCGCGCCCGAGGTCCGGCGCGGACACGGGCGGTTCGGCCGTGCCCTCGTCTCTCCGGGCCGCTTCCGACGGTTCGCCTCCCGACGGCGGCCGGGGCCTCGGCGCCCCGACCACTTCCGTCGAGTCGGCCGGGCGGACGGCGTCCGGGTTTCCCCCCGGGCCTGCGTCGGCCGACGTCTCGGCCGTGCGCGCGTCGGCCCACGTGCCGGGCGGGCGGGCGGAGGCATCTCGGGCGGACGGCCCGGGGCCCGTGCCGCTGCCCGTCCGCGGAGCCCGTCAGGACCGGCCCAACCCGGCCGAGGCCGTGCCCGGGATCCGGCCGGCCGACCGGGCCGTGGTCGAGGAGCACGCGGGCATCGCACCCGTCCCGCGCGTGAGTGCCGTCCGCGGGACCATGGGCAAGCCCCAGTTGCCCCGTCGTCGCGCCCAGGAGCACATCGCGCCGCAGCTGCGCGGGGGACCGGCTCCCCGTCCGGACGCCGAGCAGGCCGCCGGGCACGACCCAGGTCTGATGGCCGCGTTCCAGCGGGGCATCGGCCTCGCCGAGGCCCAGCAGAGTCTGGAGGCGGAGTCCCCCGAATCCGCCCCGTCACCGGAGTGGGAACCACTGGAACGCAGCTCCTACCCGGTGTCCGACCCCTTCGAGCCCACCCGGCAAACCGCACCGGACTCCCCGCTCCTGCCCCCGCTCCCGCACCCTGCCCGGACGGACCCGACGGCCCCCACGGACCCGACGGCGCCCACAGACTCGACGGCCCCTCACCCCGCGTCGGACACGACGTCCACGGCGGGGCGCTCCCCGTACGCACCGCTCGGTTCCACGTCCCGCGCAACGGCGGCTCCGAACCTCGGGTCCGACGCGCCGTCGCCGGCGGAGCCCTCGCCGTACCGGCCACCCGGCTCGGCATTCCCCGACCGGACGGCTCCCCGCCCCGCGTCGGACGCGGCTCCCACGTCGGAGCGATCCCTCTACGCACCCCCCGGCTCCACCTCCCCGGTATCCCAGGCGCCGTCCGCGCACGCCTCCGCCTCCTCCCAGGGGTACGGCGTGCGGGGCGGGGCGGACGGGCCCGCCCATGGGCCCGGGCGTGGTTCCGGAACGGGGACCGGAACCGGAGCCCGGACCGAGCAGCCCACCCCCCGGCACGACGGGAGCGCGTCCGCCGGATGAGCGGTACCCCCACCCCCAGCGCTCCCGCAGACCTTCGTACCCCAAGGAGTCGATCCACCATGGCGAGCGATGTGCCGACCGGCCATGCATCCGATCTCGACTGGCTGATGAGCGGCCTCGTGCAGCGCGTCCCGCACACCATGAGCGCCGTGCTGCTCTCCTGCGACGGGCTGGTGAAGTCGGTCCACGGCCTGGACGCCGACAGCGCCGACCACATGGCCGCCCTGGCCTCCGGCCTGTACTCCCTCGGCCGCAGCGCCGGCGTCCGTTTCGGTGACGGCGGGGACGTACGGCAGGTCGTCGTCGAACTCGACTCGACCCTGCTGTTCGTCAGCACCGCCGGTTCGGGAACCTGTCTCGCCGTGCTCGCCGGGCGGGAGGCCGACGCCGCCGTCCTCGGCTACGAGATGGCGATGCTCGTGAAGAGCGTGCGGCCGTATCTGACGACCGCGCCCCGGCAGCACGCCGTCGAACCGTCGGTGACGGGACCTTGAGCGTGGCGGCGGCCGGCGACGGGCCCTGGCTCGACGACGCGGCCGGACGGCTGGTGCGCCCGTTCACGGTCAGCAACGGGCGCACCGAACCCACCGTCGCCCTCGATCTCATGTCGCAGGTGATGGCCACCGGGGCGAGACCCCTCGGCTACCTCGGGCCCGAGCACGCACAGGCCCTCGACCTGTGCCGGGCGCCCGTCCCGGTCGCCGAGGTGGCCGCCCATCTGAAGCTCCCGGCGGCTGTCACCAAGGTGCTCCTGTCGGACCTCGTCGACTGCGGGGCCCTGACCACCAAGCCCCCCGAGTTCCACCACAACCCCACCGACCGGGCCCTACTGGAGGCAGTGCTCGATGGACTACGACGACAGCTCTGAGGCCGACGCGTACGGCGTGCGCGAGGCACCCGCCGGCGGCCGCGCCGACCCCTTTCCGACCGCGCTGAAGATCCTGGTCGCGGGCGGGTTCGGGGTCGGCAAGACCACCTTCGTCGGCGCCGTGAGCGAGATCGCGCCGCTCAGCACCGAGGAGCTGCTCACCACGGTCGGCGCCGCGACCGACAACCTCGACGGCATCGAGAACAAGGTCGAGACGACCGTCGCCATGGACTTCGGCCGCATCAGCCTGGACCCGCAGCACGTCCTGTACCTGTTCGGCACGCCCGGCCAGGAGCGGTTCTGGTTCATGTGGGACGAGCTGTCCGAGGGGGCCCTCGGCGCGGTCATCCTCGCCGACACCCGCCGCCTGGAGGAGTGCTTCGCGGCCGTCGACTTCTTCGAGGAACGCGGCCTCGGCTTCATCGTCGCCATCAACGAGTTCGACGGTGCCCACCGCTACGACCCCGAGGAGGTGCGCGCCGCCCTCGACCTCGACCCGGACATCCCCGTCGTGCGCTGCGACGCCCGGATCTCCGCCTCCGGAGTCCAGACCCTGCTCACGCTTGTCCGGTACCTCATCGCCCACGCACCGGCGGAACCCCAGCCGAGCCGCGGCGCCACCACCATGTGACCCCCGCGCACCCACCCCGGAGCCGCATATGACGTACGACGTCCCCCGCGACGGAGCCCGCCCATGAGCTACGACCCGCCCCGCCCGGCCGGTCGTCTGCTGCTCACCCCGGAGGACAAGGAGGCTCCCGCCCGCACCCGGAGACTGCGCCGACTCGGTCTCGGGGAGCGGCCGGAGCCCGCCCTGGACGCCTTCGCCGACCGCCTCGCCGAACTGACCGGCGCACCCTACGCCATGGTCAACTTCCTCGACGCGGAAGGGCAGTTCCTCGCCGGACTGCACACCCCGGCGGGGGGAAGCGGCGCCCGGGGCGGGAAACCCGAGCTGGGCCGGCGGCTGCCCCGTGAGTACGGCTACTGCCCGCATGTCGTCGTCCGCCGCAAGGCGCTCGTCCTGGAGGACGTCGGCGACTACCCGCGCTTCGCGGGCAACCCGGTCGTCGACGAGTACGGCATCCGCTCCTACCTCGGCGCCCCGCTGATCGACACGACCGGCACGGTCCTGGGCACGGTCTGCGTCGCCGCCCTCGCACCCCGCGCCTGGGGGAAGGCCGGCCTGGAGACCATCAAGGCGACGGCCGCCGACCTCGTCGTACGGCTGGAGACGCGCGCGCCGCCGCCGTAGACCGGGCCGAGGACCGGGCGTGAAGGAAAGCTGTTGCTCCGCTTAAGAAAAGCTCGATGGACCGGGGCGGGCGCGATGAGGCAGATTGCTGACACATCCACACCCCTCCCCGGCCGCGGGGCGCTTCGGCCTGCTCGCGTCCGGGACCTCACGCACAGGAGCCGCAGCTTGAAGGCGCTGGTCAAGGAGAAGGCGGAGCCCGGGCTGTGGCTCACGGACGTCCCGGAGCCCGCCGTCGGCCCCGGCGACGTACTGATCAAGGTCCTGCGGACCGGCATCTGCGGCACCGACCTGCACATCCGGGCCTGGGACGGCTGGGCGCGGCAGACGATCGGCACCCCGCTCGTCGTCGGCCACGAGTTCGTCGGCGAGGTCGTGGAGACCGGCCGGGACGTGGCCGACATCGGGATCGGCGACCGGGTCAGCGGCGAGGGACACCTCGTGTGCGGCAAGTGCCGCAACTGTCTCGCCGGGCGCCGCCATCTGTGCCGGGCCACCGTCGGCCTCGGGGTCGGTCGCGACGGCGCCTTCGCGGAGTACGTCGTGCTGCCCGCGTCCAACGTGTGGGTGCACCGGGTGCCGGTGGACCTCGACGTGGCCGCGATCTTCGACCCGTTCGGCAACGCCGTGCACACCGCCCTGTCCTTCCCGCTGGTCGGCGAGGACGTGCTGATCACCGGTGCCGGCCCGATCGGTCTGATGGCCGCCGCCGTCGCCCGGCACGCGGGTGCCCGCAACGTCGTGATCACCGACGTCAGCGAGGAGCGCCTGGAACTGGCCCGCAAGATCGGTGTGAGCCTGGCGCTGAACGTGTCCGAGGCGGGGATCGCCGACGGGCAGCGTGAGCTGGGACTGCGCGAGGGCTTCGACATCGGCCTGGAGATGTCCGGCCGCCCCGAGGCGATGCGTGACATGATCGCCAACATGACCCACGGCGGCCGCATCGCGATGCTCGGCCTGCCGTCCCAGGAGTTCCCGGTCGACTGGGCCCGGATCGTCACCTCGATGATCACCATCAAGGGCATCTACGGCCGGGAGATGTTCGAGACCTGGTACGCGATGTCGGTCCTCCTGGAGGGCGGCCTCGACCTCGCCCCCGTGATCACCGGCCGGTACGGCTACCGCGACTTCGAGGCGGCGTTCGCCGACGCGGCGAGCGGCCGCGGCGGCAAGGTCATCCTCGACTGGACCGCGTAAGTCACCTGCATTCCTTAGGAGTTCCCCGATGTTCGACTCCGTGCGCGACGACCTGCGCGCCACCCTCGACGAGATCCGCGCCGCCGGTCTGCACAAGCCCGAGCGGGTGATCGGCTCCCCGCAGTCCGCGACCGTCGCCGTCACCGCGGGCGGCCGCCCCGGCGAGGTGCTCAACTTCTGCGCCAACAACTACCTCGGCCTCGCCGACCACCCCGAGGTCGTCGCCGCCGCCCACGCCGCCCTGGACCGCTGGGGCTACGGCATGGCGTCCGTGCGCTTCATCTGCGGCACGCAGGAGGTGCACAAGGAACTGGAGGCGCGGCTGTCCGCCTTCCTCGGCCAGGAGGACACGATCCTGTACTCCTCCTGCTTCGACGCCAACGGCGGTGTCTTCGAGACCCTGCTCGGCCCGGAGGACGCGGTCATCTCCGACGCCCTCAACCACGCCTCGATCATCGACGGCATCCGGCTGTCCAAGGCCCGCCGCTTCCGGTACGCCAACCGTGATCTGGAGGACCTGGAGCGGCAGTTGAAGGAGGCGTCCGACGCGCGCCGCCGTCTGGTCGTCACCGACGGCGTCTTCTCCATGGACGGCTACGTGGCGCCGCTGCGCGAGATCTGCGACCTCGCCGACCGCTACGACGCGATGGTGATGGTCGACGACTCGCACGCCGTCGGCTTCGTCGGCCCCGGCGGCCGCGGCACCCCCGAACTGCACGGCGTCATGGACCGCGTCGACATCATCACCGGCACGCTGGGCAAGGCGCTCGGCGGGGCCTCCGGCGGCTATGTCGCCGCCCGCGCCGAGATCGTCGCGCTGCTCCGCCAGCGCTCCCGCCCGTACCTCTTCTCCAACACCCTCGCGCCGGTGATCGCGGCCGCGTCCCTGAAGGTCCTCGACCTGCTGGAGTCGGCCGACGACCTGCGCGTCCGGCTCGCGGAGAACACCGCGCTCTTCCGCCGCCGGATGACCGAGGAGGGCTTCGACATCCTCCCCGGCGACCACGCCATCGCCCCCGTGATGATCGGCGACGCGGCGAAGGCCGGCCGGATGGCCGAGTTGCTGCTGGAGCGCGGGGTGTACGTGATCGGCTTCTCCTACCCGGTCGTCCCCCAGGGGCAGGCCCGGATCCGCGTCCAGCTGTCCGCCGCGCACTCCACGGAGGACGTCGACCGCGCCGTCGACGCGTTCGTCGCGGCACGCGCGGAACTCGAAGCCTGACATATTGCAATAATCGATCCCATGATCGAGGCGCGGCGGCTCCACATCCTCCGTGCGGTGGCCGACCACCGCACCGTGACGGCGGCTGCCGCCGCGCTCTACCTCACCCCCTCCGCGGTCTCCCAGCAGCTCACCGCGCTGGAGCAGGAGACCGGCCACCGCCTGGTCGAGCGGAGTGCCAAGGGTGTACGGCTGACCCCGGCCGGCGAGATCCTGCTCGGCCACACCCACGCGGTCCTCGCCCAGCTGGAGCGCGCGGAGGCGGAACTGGCCGCCTACAGCTCCGGGGCGGCCGGCACGGTCACCGTCGCCGCCTTCGCGACCGGTATCGCCCTGGTCGTCGCGCCCGCGGTGGCCCGGCTCGCCGGCACCGCGCCCGGCATAAGGATCCGGGTCCAGGACGCCGAGGGGGACGCCAGTCTGCCGATGGTCCTCGACCGGCAGGTCGACGTCGCCGTCGCCGTCGAGTACCGCGGCGCCCCGGCCGCCGACGACCCCCGGCTCGCGCACGTCCCGCTGTACGCCGAGCCCTTCGACGCGGTCGTGCCCGTGACCCACCGCCTCGCCGACGCCCCCGAGGTGCCCCTCGCGGAGCTGGCCAAGGACCCCTGGATCGGCCCCTACCCCGGCAACCCCTGCCATGACGTGGTGGTCCTGGCCTGCGAGAACGCGGGATTCCAGCCGAGGCTCGAACACTCCTCGGACGACTTCCGCGCGGTCGTCGCCCTCGCCTCGGCGGACGCCGGGGTGGCGCTCGTCCCGCGCTCGGCGCTGCGCGGCATGGACCTCACCGGCGTGGTCGTCCGCCCGATAGACGGCGCGGCCCCGACCCGCCGGGTCTTCGCGGCCGTACGGCGCGGCGCGGAGGAGCATCCGCTGATCCGTCCGGTGCTGGACGCGTTGCGTGAGGCCGCGCGGGTGTGAGCCTCCGGTAACCCTGCCGTTTCATATCCGGGATATCATCCCGGATATGAAACAGGATGACGTCCCGGAGCCGGTGGACGCCCGCCTCGGCCGCAGGCTCGCCGAGCTGCGCGCCGAACGCGGCTGGTCCCTGGGTGACCTGGCGGAGCGCAGCGGGATCAGCCGTTCGACCCTGTCCCGGGCGGAGCGGGCGGAGATCAGCCCCACCGCCGCACTGCTCAACCGGCTCTGCCATGTCTACGGCCGGACCATGTCCCGGCTGCTCAGCGAGGTCGAGGAGGAGCCCGCGCCGCTCCTGCGCGCCGCCGAGCAGCCCGTCTGGGAGGACAGGGCCTCCGGGTTCGTCCGCCGCTCGGTGTCCCCGCCGCACCCCGGCCTGCGCGGCGAACTGGTCGAGGGCAGGCTCGCCGCGGGCGCCGACATCGCCTACGACCGTCCGCCGGTGTCCGGTCTGGAGCAGCACATCTGGGTCCTGGAAGGCGGCCTCGCGGTGACGGCCGAGGACGTCGAACACCGCCTGGACGCCGGAGACTGCCTGCGGCTGCGGGTGGCGGGGCCCACCCGGTTCCGGTGCGTGGGCGGCACTCGGGCCCGTTACGTCCTGGCGGTGGTGCTGCCATGACGGCGACGCGACTCGACGCCGGGCAACTCGTGGACCGTGTCGAGGAGTTGGCCGATCTGCTGGTGGACGCGGTGGACGGGGGCGCCTCGGTCGGCTTCCTCGCGCCCCTCGACCGCGCCGAGGCCGTCGAGTGGTGGCGCGGACGGGTCTCCGAGGTGGCCGGAGGGCGGTCGGCCGTCTGGGCGGCCCATGACGGGGGCCGGGTCGTCGGAACCGTCGGCCTGGTCTTCCCCGACAAGGCCAACAGCCGCCACCGCGCCGAACTCGTCAAGCTGATGGTCCACCGCGACGCCCGCGGACGGGGCCTCGGGCGCCGCCTCCTGACCGTCGCCGAGCAGGCCGCCGTCGCCGCCGGCATCACCCTGCTGCACCTAGACACCGAGACCGGCAGCCCCGCCGAGCACCTCTACCGCTCGGCCGGCTGGACCAGGGCCGGGGTGATCCCCGACTACGCGGCGAGCCCGCACGGCGTGCTCCGGCCGACCACCCTGTACTACAAACACACAGCCGGGGGGTGACTGTCAGTGGCAGCGGCTACGGTGCGAAGCATGCCCGACGCCGAAGACGTACGACGTATCGCCCTCTCCCTGCCGGACACCACGGAGAAGATCGCCTGGAGCATGCCCACCTTCCGGGTCGCGGGGAAGATGTTCGCCACGCTGCCCGAGGACGAGACGTCCATCGCGGTGCGCTGCCCCAAGGAGGAGCGCGACGAGCTGGTGCTCGCCGAGCCCGCGAAGTTCTGGATCGCCGCCCACGAGGCCCAGTTCGCCTGGGTGCGGGCCCGTCTGGCCGCCATCGAGGACGAGGACGAACTGCGCGCCATCCTCGCCGACTCCTGGCGTCAGGCCGCCCCCACCCGTCTGCTGGAGGCGTATCCCGGGCTGGGTGTGCCGCAGGGCGGGTGACGGCGATAAACGGGTGCGCGACCACCGACCCGAGTGCGGTATTGTTTCCCTGCACGATCGGCCAGGGGAAACCCCAGGTCAGACGGGCAACGGGACGTGGCGCAGCTTGGTAGCGCACTTGACTGGGGGTCAAGGGGTCGCAGGTTCAAATCCTGTCGTCCCGACTTGTGAAGTAGCAGGTCGGAGGTCATTTCCGCTGAGTCGGAAATGGCCTCTTCGTCGTTCCTGGGGACCGGATCGGGGCCGAGCCCCCGTCCCCGCCCCCGGGTTCGCCGCGTCGGTTCCGCTAATGGGCCGGTCTGGGCGATTTGAATGCGATATGTGCTTGATCTCGCTTTATGTGGTGTCTAGCGTTCGCCGGAAGGAAGCGCTGCGAGGTCCGAGTCCCGTGTCACCGTCCGGAAGCGAGGTGGGGAGGGCGTGCACGCGAGGTGCGGCTGCCGGCCCGTTTCGGGTGACAGGGGACGTCCCGGAGGGACGCGATGGCTGCGGGCGTTCGCCGTACTGCCGTTGCTGGCGTCGGCGCTCACCGCTTGTGGCGGCGACGAGGGCACCGGTAGGCCGACCCTCAACTGGTACAACTTCCCCGACGACTCCGGTGCGCTCCAGAAGGCGGCCGACCGGTGCAGCCGGGCGTCCGGCGGCCGCTACAGGATCAGCTACAACAAGCTCCCGCGTGCCGCGGACGGCCAGCGCCAGCAGCTCGTCCGCAGGCTCGCCGCCGAGGACGACTCGCTCGACATCCTGGGTCTGGACGTCACCTGGGCGGCGGAGTTCGCCGAGGCGCGCTGGATCCGGGAATGGACGGGGGCGGCGAAGCGGCAGGCCGTGGCGGGCACCCTGCGCGTACCGCTGCAGACCTCGACCTGGAAGGGCAAGCTGTACGCCGTCCCGTACAACACCAACACCCAGCTCCTGTGGTACCGCAAGGACCTGGTGCCCACCCCGCCCAAGACCTGGGCCGAGATGCTGGACATGGCCGGCGCCCTCGCCCGCCAGGGCAAACCGCACTTCGTGGAGATCCAGGGCGCCCAGTACGAGGGCCTGACCGTCTGGTTCAACACGCTGATCAACAGTGCGGGCGGCTCCATCCTCAACGCGAGCGCGACCGAGCCCTCCCTCGGTCCTCCTGCCGTGCGGGCCGCGGGGATCATGCGTGATCTCGCGAAGTCCCCGGCTGCGGACCCCTCCCTGCCCAACCAGATGGAGGACCAGAACCGCCTCGCCATGGAGTCGGGGGTGGCGGCCTTCGAGCTCAACTACCCGTTCGTCTATCCGTCGATGAAGGCGAACAACGCCGCGCTGTCCAAGAACTTCCGCTGGGCGCCGTACCCTCGGGTCGACGCGAACCGCCCCGCACGGCCCACCGTCGGCGGCATCGATCTGGCGGTGAGCGCCTACTCGCGCCACCCCGACCTGGCCTTCGAGGCGGCGCTGTGCCTGCGCAACCGGGAGAACCAGCTCAGCGCCGCACTCGAGGGCGGTCTGCCGCCCACCCTGCGCGCCCTGTACGACGAGCCCGCCTTCATGAAGGAGTACCCCTTCTCCGGGGAGGTGCTGGCCGCCCTGGAGAAGGCGAGCGTGCGCCCGCTCACTCCTGCCTACCAGAACGTGTCGATCGCGGTCTCCCACACGCTGTCTCCGCCGGCCGGGATCAAACCGGAGAGCTCCGTCGACACCATCGGGGAGCAGATCGACGATGCCCTGCGATCCGAGGGTGTGATCCCGTGAACCACCTCCTCCCGCACCACTCCGTGAGCCGACGCCGCAGCGCGCGGGCCTCGTCCCCGGGCGGCCCGAGATGAGCACGCGGGCGCGACCGGCCGCAACCCCGCCGCCCCCCGGGGCGGAGACGGAGCATGCGGGGCCGGACCGGGCGACACTCTCGGCGGGCGCCAGGCAGGAGCGGCGGCTCGGCTGGCTGCTCTGCGCGCCCGCGGTCGTCGTCATGGTCGCCGTGACCGCCTACCCCATCGGGTACGCCGTCTATCTGTCCCTCCAGCGGTACGACCTGCGCCTCCCCGGACAGGCGGAGTTCGTGGGCCTGAGCAACTACGGGGCGGTGCTGTCCTCCCCGTTCTGGTGGGACGCCTTCTGGGTCACGCTCTTCATCACCGCCGTGTCCGTGGTGATCGAACTGGTTCTCGGAATGGGGCTCGCCCTGGTCATGCACCGCACGATCTTCTGGCGCGGCGTCGTCCGCACGTCGGTCCTCATTCCGTACGGAATCGTCACCGTGGTCGCCGCCTTCTCCTGGCAGTACGCCTGGACCCCGGAACTCGGATACCTCGCCGAACTGTTGCCCAGCGGAGAGGCCCCGCTGACCGAACAGTGGCCCGCCCTCTGGCTGATCATCCTCGCCGAGGTGTGGAAGACGACGCCGTTCATGGCCCTGCTGCTGCTCGCGGGCCTCGCGCTGGTCCCCGAGGAGACCTTGAAGGCGGCCATGGTGGACGGTGCCACCGCCTGGCAGCGCTTCACCAAGGTCATGCTGCCGCTGATGAAACCGGCCATCCTGGTGGCACTGCTCTTCCGCACACTGGACGCCTTCCGGATCTTCGACAACATCTACATCCTGACCGCCGGCGCGCACGGGACCGGCTCTCTGTCGATCCTCGGGTACGACAACCTGTTCACCGCGCTGAACCTGGGCATCGGCTCGGCGATCTCGGTCCTGATCTTCATCTGCGTCGGGATCATCGCCTTCACCTTCGTCAAACTGTTCGGCACCGCCGCACCCGGCGCGGAGGTGAAGCGCTGATGGCCGCGGCAGGAAGGACGCATGCCGCCCGATGGGGTGTCCTGAACGTGGTGGTGGTGCTGTACGCCCTGTTCCCGGTGTGGTGGATCGCCGCGTTGTCGTTCAAGGACCCCAGCACCCTCACGGACGGCGACTACATCCCCCGGGACTGGACCCTCGAGAACTACCGGGGCATCTTCGAGACCTCCGAGTTCACCCGGGCGCTGATCAACTCGATCGGTATCGCCCTGATCGCCACGGTGATCGCGGTGGCACTGGGCACCATGGCCGCCTACGCGGTGGCCCGGCTGCGGTTCCCCGGCAAGCGCGTACTCATCGGCATGTCACTGCTGATCGCCATGTTCCCGCCGATCTCCCTGGTGTCACCGCTGTTCAACATCGAGCGGATCATCGGGATCTTCGACACCTGGATCGGGCTGATCATCCCGTACATGACCTTCTCCCTGCCGCTCGCGATCTACACCCTGTCGGCGTTCTTCCGGGAGATCCCCTGGGATCTGGAGAAGGCCGCCAAGGTCGACGGGGCGACGCCCGCACAGGCCTTCCGGATGGTGATCGTGCCGCTGGCCGCGCCGGGCGTGTTCACCACGGCCATTCTCGTGTTCATCTTCTGCTGGAACGACTTCCTGTTCGCGATCTCGCTGACGTCCACCGAGTCCGCGCGCACGGTGCCGGCCGCGATCGCGTTCTTCACCGGCAGCTCCCAGTTCGAACAGCCCACAGGGTCGATCGCCGCCGCCGCTGTGGTCATCACCATCCCGATCATCGTTTTCGTTCTGTTCTTCCAGCGGCGGATCGTCGCCGGACTGACCTCCGGGGCAGTCAAGGGGTGAACGGGCCGACCGCGGCAGACAGGCCACCGGTCCGAGACGCCGACCGCAGTGCTCGGCCCCGGAAGGCATGAAGGCAAGGAGGCACCATCCATGGCCGAGATCATCCTTGAGGGAGTCACCAAGCGCTTTCCCGACGGGTCCCTCGCCGTGAAGGACGTGGACCTCGAGATCGCCGACGGCGAGTTCGTGATCCTGGTCGGTCCGTCGGGATGCGGCAAGTCCACCACCCTGAACATGATCGCCGGACTTGAGGACATCACCGAGGGCACCCTGCGCATCGGAGACCGGGTCGTCAACGACCTGGCTCCCAAGGAACGCGACGTCGCCATGGTGTTCCAGAGCTATGCCCTGTACCCGCACATGAACGTCCGGGAGAACATGGGCTTCCCGCTGCGCCTGGCGAAGGTGGACAAGGACACCATCGACGCCAAGGTGACGGAAGCCGCCCGGATCCTCGACCTGACCGAGCACCTGGACCGCAAGCCGGCCAACCTCTCGGGCGGGCAGCGCCAGCGGGTGGCCATGGGACGGGCGATCGTCCGCGACCCCAAGGCGTTCCTGATGGACGAGCCGCTGTCCAACCTGGACGCCAAACTCCGGGTGCAGATGCGCACCCAGATCTCCCGGCTGCAGCGGCGCCTCGGCACGACCACCGTGTACGTCACCCACGACCAGACCGAGGCGATGACGCTCGGCGACCGCGTCGTGGTCATGAGGCAGGGCCTGGTCCAGCAGATCGGCACACCCGCCGAGCTGTACGACCTGCCGCGCAACATCTTCGTCGCGGGCTTCATCGGCTCCCCGGCGATGAACTTCGTGAACGCGACGGTGGAGGGCGGTGTCCTGCGCTCGTCCCTGGGCGACCTGACCCTCGACGACCGTACGCGGCGGGCACTGGAAAGGCAGAACGCGCCCCGCGAGGTCATCGTCGGGCTGCGGCCGGAGGCATTCGAGGACGTGGCCCTGTCACACGACCGCGACCGGACGGGCCCGGTCTTCACCGCCACCGTGGAGGTACTGGAGTCACTGGGTTCCGATGCGTATGTCTATTTCACCGCGGAGGGCGGGCCCGCGACGACCACCGAACTGGAGGAGCTCGCCAAAGACTCGGGTCTGCGTGACACCGGCACCGACACCCAGAACATCGTGGCCCGCCTGGACGCCGCCACGCGTGCCCGCGAGGGCGAACCGGTGGAGCTACAGGTCGACATGGCCAAGGCTCACGTGTTCGACCCGGCGACCGGCGCGAACCTCACGCATCCAGTGAGGGCGGACTGACGAGGCACCACACAGGGGGCGCGATCCGCATCGATCCCGTCGTCCCGACCGGCTTCACCGCAGGTCGGAAGGCCGTTTCCACAGAAACGGGGAAGCGGCCCCGGTCGTGTGCGCGCACGCGGCCGCGCACGCCGTCGGCGCCCGGCCGCCCGGCCGTCCCGCCTGTGAGCAGCCCGAGCCTGCTGTGGATTCGCCCAACCCTCGCCGGCGTCCGTGAACCCGCTGCCAGGATGAGGCGCCATGATCCCGGGGCGCTGCTCGCGCATGCTGCGGGCCGCGGTGTTCGCGGCCGTCTGTGTGCTGCTCGCCGCCCTGGCGCATGTGCCGGTCTCCGGCCGCACCCCGGCCTGGTGGGTGGCGGCCGCCGGAGCCGTCGGCACGGGTGGCGCGGGCTGGTGCCTGGCCGGGCGTGAGCGTGGCGCGCCGCTGGTGACGGCGGTCGTGGTCGCCGCCCAGGCGGCCCTGCACACGGCGTTCTCCCTCGCACCGGCGGCCGTCCCGGCCGCGGGCGGCATGGCCGCCATGGCCGGCATGAACCACAGGGGGCCCGCCCCCGCGGGCCCGCCCTCCGCCGGCATGCTCGCCGCCCATCTGTCGGCCGCGCTCCTGTGCGGGCTGTGGCCGGCACACGGGGAGCGGGCCGTGTTCCGTGTCCTGCGTGCGGTGACAGGGTGGCTGACGGCACCGCTGGGACGGCCGGGGGAGCGGACCGTCCCGGCGCCTTCACGCCGCGCCGGGGTGCGAGCCCGCGCGGCACGGGCGGCGCGGTCGCTGTTCCTCGTCCACGCGATCACTTCCCGGGGGCCGCCCGCACGGTCCGCCGTCGCCCGACGGCGGCCGGAACCGTACGGCTCATCCCCCCGACCCGAGAAGGACCCACGCCGATGCCCCCTGCCCCGACGACTTCCCACGCGAGGACCGCGACGCCCGAGAAGGCCGCGACCCGCGCGAGGGCGGCCGTGCCCGAGAAGGCCGCGACCCACGCGAAGACCGGAAGGCGCGACAAGGCCACGACCCGCGCGAGGGCGGCGAGGCCTGAGGAAGCCGCTACCCGCGCGAAGACCGTAGAGCCCGAGAAGGCCGCGATCCACGGGACGGCCGGGAGGCCCGAGAAGGCCACGACCCACGCGAAGGCCGGGAGGCCCGAGAAGGCCGCGACCCACGCGAAGGCCGGGAGGTCCGACAAGGCCGCGCAACACGAGAACGCCCGGAGGCACACGAAGGCTCACCACCACCGTGCCCGCCGTTCCCGTGCCCGGGAGACCCCCGCCGACGAGACGACCACCGCTCTCGCCCTGGCCGCCCAGCAGGGGGACACCGACGCCGTCGAGCGGTTCGTGCGGGCCCTGCACCGGGACGTGCTGCGGTACGTCGCCCATCTGTGCGCCGACCCGCAGGCGGTGGACGATCTGACGCAGGACACGTTCCTGCGGGCGCTGGGCAGCCTGCACCGGTTCGAGGGGCGGTGCTCGGCGCGGGTGTGGCTGCTGTCGATCGCCCGGCGGGCGGTGATGGACAGCTACCGGTCCGCCGCGGCCCGCCCGCGCCTCGCGGACCTGCCGGACTGGCGGCCGGTCGTGGAACTCGCCCAGCCGCGCGGGCTGCCCGGCTTCGACGACGGCGTCGTCCTGCTCGACCTGCTGGCCGCGCTGCCCGCGGACCGGCGGGAGGCGTTCGTGCTGACACAGCTGCTGGGGCTGCCGTACGAGGAGGCGGCCCGGGTGAGCGACTGCCCGGTGGGGACGGTCCGCTCACGGGTCGCCCGCGCCCGCGCCGCACTGGCCGGGCAGGTCGCGCGGTGAGGGATCACCGCAGCCGGCCGAGCCGCCCCAGCTCCTCCACCCTCAGGAGCCGGGCCAGGCCCACGTAGACCAGGCCCAGGGTGACGGTTCCCGCCGTGAGCGCGATCGCGGTGGGGACCGTTCCGCCGCCCAGCCAGGTGCCGCAGGCCCGGTCGGCCGCCCAGCCCAGGGCGGCCGCGAGGGCCGCCGCGCACATCAGCCGGGTGTACGTCCGGCGCAGGGCGCCGTCGTCGAGGCGGCCGTCCACCCGTCTGCGGATCAGGCGTGCGGTGAGGGCGAGGCCGGCGAGGTAGGACAGGGTGTAGGCGCCGGCCATGCCGGTCACCGCCCAGCGGACGGGCAGCAGCAGATGGCAGGCGGTGGCCAGGGCGATGTTCACCGCCGCGATCCACACGGCGAGGAGGAACGGCGTCCGGGTGTCCCCGAAGGCGTGGAAGCCGCGCAGCAGCAGGTACTGGGCCGAGAACGGGATCAGCCCGAGACCGAACGCCTGGAGCATGTGCCCGAGCGGCTGCGCGGAGGCCGCGTCGGACGCGCCGTGCGCGAACAGCAGCGTGGCGACGTGCGGGCCGAGCGCCAGGAACAGGAAGGCGGCGGGCACGATCACCACCCCGCTCACCCGCAGGCCCCGGGACAGGTCCGCGCGCAGGTCCGCGATGCGGCCCTCGGCCACCGCCCGGCTCATCCGCGGCAGCAGCGCGGTCACCAGCGAGACCGTGACCACCGACTGCGGCAGCATCCAGATGGTCTGCGCGTAGGTGTACGCCGTGTAGCCCGCGCCGGCGTCCGGCAGCGCCTGGTCGGCCGCGTTCGCGTAGTTGGTGACGACGGTGAGGGCGACCAGGTTCGTGAGGACGAACAGCAGCGTCCACTTGGCGGCGTGGACACCGGAGCCCAGGCCCGAGCCGCGCCAGTCGAAGCGCGGCCGGAAGCGGAACCCGGCCGCCCGCGCGAACGGGATCAGCGCCAGCGCCTGCACGGCGATCCCGGCCGTCGTACCGATGCCGAGCAGCCGGACCTGGGCGGCGGTGACGTCCTCCACCCGCTGGGGCACGGACATCAGCCCGAGATAGGCGCCGAACACGCCCAGCAGGACGACGTTGTTGAGGACCGGCGTCCACATCATCGCGCCGAACTTCTCGCGGGCGTTGAGCACTTGGCCGTACATGTTGAACACGCCGTAGAAGAAGATCTGCGGGAGCAGGAAACGGGCGAAGACGACGGTGAGTCGGTACGCCTCGTGGCCGTCCGGGGTGTCGCGCAGATACACGCTGACGATCTGCGGGGCCGCCCACACCGCCAGCGCGGTGCCCACGGCGAGCACGGACACCACCAGTGTGACCAGCCGCTGCTCGTACGCCCGCCCGCCGTCGGGACGGTCGGCCCGGGCCCGCACCAGCTGCGGCACCAGCACCGAGTTCAGCGCGCCGCCGATCAGCAGCGTGTAGAGGCTGGTCGGCACGGTGTTCGCCGTGTTGTACGTGGTGGCCAGCAGGCCGGTGCCCAGCGCCGCCCCCTGGAGCACCTGCCGGATCAGTCCGGTCGCCCGGGACACCACCGTCCCCAGCGCCATCAGCACCGAGGAGCGCGCCGCCCCGCCGGAACGTTTCGCTGCCCGCTCTTGTGTCGTCGCCCCCATCGGGCCAACCTAAGCCATCAAGATCCGCGAGCCCAATCCGCCCGTGCGGAGCGGCAGTTGCTAGCGGCGGCTGCGGACCCGCGCGTCCCTCGGCGGTTTGACGAACTGCAGCTCCAGGGTGACCGGAGGCGCGGCGACACCCGGTCCGCCGGCCGCGGCCCACTGCAGGATCTCCTCGGTGCAGTCGTCGTCCATGGCGAAGCCGACCCAGGTGGCCCGGCCGCCGGCCCGGCGTCCGGCGGCGGAGGGCTGGACGACCACGACGTTCGCCTGGTCGCAGGGGCCGAGGCAGTCCGTCGTACGGACCTGGAAGGCGCCCCCCGAGTCGGCGGCCGCCGCCATCAGGCGCTCCAGTTGCCAGTCGTGGTCGTAACCGGGGTGCTTGCGGGCGTCGCCGCAGCAGCAGCCCCTGCACACCACGAGGGTGCAGGGACGGCTGACGGCGGCGCCGATCAGCGCACGCTGACGAGGGACCATCCCGGTCAGGAGGCCGAGAGGCCGACGTGGGCCAGGGCCTGCCGGAGCAGGAACCCGTGCCCGCCCGGCATCTCGCTCTGCACCGCAGGCGACGCCGCCTCCTGCGGGCTGAACCAGACCAGGTCGAGGGCGTCCTGCCGGGGCCGGCAGTCGCCGGTCACCGGCACGATGTAGGCCAGCGACACCGCGTGCTGACGGGGGTCGTGGTACGGGGTGATGCCCTGCGTCGGGAAGTACTCCGCCACCGTGAACGGCTGGAGGGAGGCCGGGACGCGGGGCAGGGCCACCGGGCCGAGGTCCTTCTCGAGGTGGCGCAGCAGCGCGTCACGGACGCGTTCGTGGTGCAGGACCCGGCCGGAGACCAGGGTCCGGCTGACGTTGCCGTCCGGTCCGATGCGCAGCAGCAGGCCGATGCTGGTGACTTCGCCGCTGTCGTCGACGCGCACGGGCACGGCCTCGACGTAGAGGATCGGCATCCGGGCGCGGGCCATCTCGAGCTCGTCGGCGCTCAGCCAACCGGGCGTGGTCTCGGTCAAGTCTGACATTGCTTGATCATACTTTCAGTGTCCGTCGGGAAGCCGGTAGACCCGGCGGGCGTTGTCCGCTCCGGCCCAGCGTGCCAGGCGCAGCGCGTCGGGCAGGCTCAGTTCGTCGGCGTCCACCCGGTCCTGGAGCAGTTCTCCGAGACCGCGCCGGAACGCCAGCGCGCCGAGCGCGTAGAACTCGGAGACACCGTAGGCGTCCGAGCTGTACAGCAGTTTGCGGAACGGTGTGATCTCCAACGCTTCCTCCAGCACCGCCCGCGCCCTGACCGGTCCGACGTGGTGCAGGGTGAGACCCACGTCCAGGTACACCTGCTCGAACACGGCGGCCAGATAGGCGGCCTGCCGCTGGTAGGGCCAGCAGTGCAGGAGCAGCACCGGGATCGTGCCCGCGGTCAGGTGCAGCCAGTCCGTGAGGTGGGTGGGGTCCACGCGGTGCAGCCGGATGTCGTTGTCGCCGAAACCGGTGTGCAGTTGGAGGGGGAGGCCCAGGTCCACGGCCGTCCACAGCAGGTGCCGGACCAGGACCGGTTCGTCGAGCCGTCCGCCGCGCGCCAGCCAGCGCCGGGCCGCGCGGGTGACGTCCGCCTCCGAGGGGCGGGCCGGGTCCAGGTCGAAGCCGGTGCGGTAGGCGGCCACCGACTTCACCGCGACCACCCCCGGCCGCCGCACCGCGTCCAGGGCGGCGGCCCGGAACGCGTCGGCGTACCCGCCCGCGTCGGCACCGCGCGCGGCGACCGATTCCGCCACCGCCTCCAGCCGTACGACCTCCCGGGCCGCGCCGCCTCCCGCCCGGGCCAGCTCGGCGGGCGGGGTGAGGGGGTGCGGGGCGAAACCGGTGTCGACGCAGAACACGCCCGTGCGGGCGGCCGTCAGGAAGCGCCGGTTCACCTCCCGCGGCCCCAGTTCGGCGCGCCGCGCCAGATAGACGTCGGCCGGGGCGTGCCGGTCCAGGTCCAGCAGGGGCGCGCAGTGCCGGCGTACGGCCACGCCGGCCGGGGTGTCGAAGGGGGAGACGCCGGGCCAGCGGTCGCCCTCGGTGAGCAGGGCCTCGAAGCCAGGCCGGGTCAGCGGGCCGGGGACCACGCCGTGGCAGTGGTGGTCCACCAGCTCCAGTCCGTCGAGCGCCTCGTGGACCGGTCCGGAACCCACCTCAGTACACCCAGCGGTAGGCGGCGGCCACCCGCGCGTCGTCCAGTCCGTCCACGGCGTCGATCTCGCCCTGCCGTACGGCGGTCACGGCGTCGGCGAGGACCGGCCCCAGCGCCGCCCGCAGCACCTCGTCCCCGCGGAACTCCGCGAGGGCATCGCCGAGCGAGACCGGCAGCCGCCGTACGCCCCTGGCCGCGGCCTCGTCGGCGGCGAGGTGGGCCGGATCGCCGGTGATCTCCTCCGGCAGCCCGGCTTCCGAGACCAGCCCGTCGAGGCCCGCGGCGATCAGACAGCCGAGCAGGAGATAGGGGTTGGCGGCCAGGTCGACCGGCTTGACCTCGAGGTTCGCCTGCTCGGCGCGCCGGCCCGCCGTGCCCCGCACCAGCCGCACCGCCGCCTCGCGGGTCTCCAGACCCCAGGCCGTGAACACCCCGGCCCACTGGGACGGTCTGAGCCGCAGATAGCTGGCCGGGCTGGGCGCGGTCACGGCCGTCAGGGCGGGCAGCCGGGCCAGCACACCGGCGGCGAACGCCTCCGCCTCGGCCGTCATGCCGTGCCGCCGGTCACCGCCGGAGTGCAGGTTCACCCCCTCGCGCCAGGCGGACAGATGGACGTGCCCGCCGTTGCCGACGCCCTCCGCGGCGACGGCGGGGGAGAACGACACCCGCAGACCGTGCCGGCGGGCCACCGCGCGGATCGTCTGCCGGACCAGGACGCTGCGGTCGGCCGCCGCCACCGGGTCCAGCGCGCCCACCGAGATCTCGAACTGGCCGGGCGCGTACTCCGGATGGACCTGGTCGACGTCCACGCCCTGCGCCGCGCACGCCGCCAGCAGGTCGGCGGTGTACTCGCTCAGCTCGACCTGACGGGTCGCCCCGTACGCCGGTCCGGTGGTCGCCGGCACGAACTCCCCGGCGGGCGCGGAGTCCAGGCCGACGGCCCACTCGATCTCGATGCCCGCCTTGAAGGCGAGGCCGTGGTCGCGGGCCGCGCCGGTGACGATCCGGCGCAGGAAGGTGCGGGAGCAGCCCGGGTGCCGCGCGCCGTCCTGGGCGACGCGGTCCACCGGCGCCCACGCCCACCCCGGCTGCCCGGCCAGCACGACCAGCCGGTCCAGATCGGGGTAGAGGCGCAGATCGCCGTCCGGGGAGCCCAGGACGTCCGTGGTGACGATGTGGTCGTTCGCGAGGAACGTGTCGAACACCGGGGACATGCCGACGCCCCAGGCCGCCGCCGACGCCAGCCCCGCCGTCGGGACCGTCTTCACCCGGCCGACGCCCGCGGTGTCGACGTAGGACAGGACGATCCCGTGCACGCCTCTGCCGGACAGTTCCCCGCTCAGCGCGGACGCCCGCTCGACGTCTCCGGGACGCCCGCCGGGGACGGGGTCGGCAAGGGTGGTCATACGTCCTCCACGGATACGTCCGTCGGTGCACGTCCGGCTGTGCGGTCAGGGTTTCACGGCCACCGCGCCGTACTGCGGCACCACCGGGGCACGGTCGTCGGCGGCGCGCCAGCGCGAGCAGGACACCAGGCCCGGCTCCAGCAGGTCCAGGCCCTCGAAGAACGCGGCGATCTCCGCGCCGCCGCGGGCCGTGATCGGCGGGGTGGCGTTCTCGTTCCAGAACTTCATCGCCGGGATCTGGCCCTCGCCGCCCACCTCGGGGTCGTGGGTGGGGTGGGTGAGGACCAGGCAGCTGCCGGAGGGGATCTCGGCGACGATCTTCCGGACGATGTCCCGGGCCGCCTCGTGGTCCAGGACGAAGTTCAGGATGCCCAGCATCATCACCGCGACCGGCCGGCCGAAGTCGAGGGTGGCGGAGGCCCGCTCGAGGATCGCGGCCGGGTCGTGGACGTCCGCGTCGATGTAGTCGGTGGCGCCCTCGGAGGTGCCGGTCAGCAGGGTGCGGGCGTGCGCCAGCACGATCGGGTCGTTGTCGACGTACACGATCCGCGCGTCCGGCGCGATGCGCTGGGCTATCTGATGGGTGTTGTCGGCCGTCGGGAGCCCGGTGCCGATGTCCAGGAACTGCCGCATCCCCCGCTCCTCGGCGAGGAACCGCACCGCCCGGCCCAGGAACCAGCGGTCCGCGCGGGCGATGTCCCGGATGAGCGGGAACATGCCGGCGACGTGCTCGCCGACCCGCTGGTCGACCTCGTAGTTGTCCTTGCCGCCGATCCAGTAGTTCCAGACCCTCGCGTTGTGCGCCACGCTGGTGTCCAGCCGTGCACCGCCCACGTCACCGCTCCTTCTCCGCCGTACCCTTCGGCTGCCATTGTGCCGCCGCATGATCACCGCTGTCCCGGGATTCGCCGGGTCCCCCGGTAGGGTGACAATCCGGTCATCAGCCGAGGATCAGCAGCACAGGAAGCAGGACATGCCCTACTCGCACGCCCCCCAGCCGACCGCGCCCGAACCACCGGCCGGTCCCGTCGACATCCGGCTGGTCGTCACCGACATGGACGGCACGCTGCTCGACGACGACAAGCGGACACCCGAGGGGCTGTGGGAGACGCTGGCGCGGCTGCGGCGGCGCGGGGTGCTGTTCAGCCCGGCGAGCGGCCGGCAGTACGCGACGCTGGCGGCGGAGTTCGCCGAGGTCGCCGACGGGATGGTGTTCATCGCGGAGAACGGCACCTATGTGGTGCGCGACGGGCGGGAGCTGAGCTCCGATCCGCTGGAGCCCGGGGTGGTCGCGGGGGTCGTGGACGCCGTACGGGGCCTCGCGGCCGGCGGGGTCGACCTGGGCGCCGTCGTCTGCGGGAAGCGGTCCGCTTACGTCGAGCGGGCCGACGAGGCCTTCCGGGCCGAGGTCGACAAGTACTACGTGCGCTGCGAGGTCGTCGAGGACCTCACCGCCGTCGACGACGACGTCATCAAGGTCGCCCTCTTCGACTTCGGCAACGCCGAGGAGACCACCGCCCCGGGCCTCGCGCCGTTCGCGGACACCCACCAGGTCGTCGTCTCCGGCGAGCACTGGGTCGACGTCATGAACCGCACCGCCAGCAAGGGCGCCGCCCTGCGCCGGCTCCAGCGGGAGCTCGGCATCACACCCGCGCAGACCATGGTGTTCGGCGACTACCTCAACGACCTGGAGATGCTGGACGCCGCCGACTGGTCGTTCGCGATGGCCAACGCCCACCCGGAGGTGGTCCGCCGGGCCCGCCACCTCGTGCCCTCCAACAACGACAACGGCGTGCTGCGCACGATCGCCCGCGTCCTGGACCTCTGAGACCCGCGGCCACGGGCCGGTTCCTCGACCGCCCGGCCGGCCGCGCCGTACCCTCCGCGTATGACCGAACCGGCCGACGTCGCCCGTGTCACCCGGGACATCACCTCGGGCCTGAGGACGGCGGACCTGGAGGACTTCTACCAGGACCTGCACCGGCACCCCGAACTCTCCTTCCAGGAACACCGCACCGCGGCGAAGCTCGCCGCGCGGCTGGCGGCCGCCGGGTTCGAGGTGACCGAGGGCGTCGCCCGCACCGGCGTGGTCGGGGTGCTCGCCCGGGGTGAGGGGCCGGTGGTGTGGCTGCGCGGCGACATGGACGCGCTGCCCGTGCGGGAGGGGACCGGACTGCCGTACGCCTCGGCCGTCGACGGTGTGATGCACGCCTGCGGTCACGATCTGCACGTCACCTGGCTCGCGGAGGCCGCCGGGGCCCTGGCCGCCGCCCGGGACGTCTGGTCCGGCACGCTGGTCGTGGTCGGGCAGCCCGCCGAGGAGGCCGGGGGCGGGGCGGCGGCGATGGTCGCCGACGGTGTCCACGAGCGCTTCCCGCGTCCCGACGTGCTGTTCGGGCAGCACGTCACGCCGGGGCTCGCGGGATTCTGTCCGCACACCCCCGGACTGACCCTGTCGGCCTCGGACGACGTCGACGTCGTCGTGCACGGCGTCGGCGGGCACGGTTCGCGGCCCGAGTCCACCGTCGACCCGGTCGTCACGGCCGCGTACATCGTCACCCGGCTGCAGACGGTCGTCTCCCGCGAGGTCGCGGCGGGCGAGCCGGCGGTGCTGACGGTGGGGCGCTTCCACGCCGGGACCCAGGGCAACATCATCCCTGCCGAGGCGCGCCTCTCACTGAACGTGCGCACCCAGGACACCCGGGTGCGCGAGCGCGTCCTCAGCGCGATCCGGCGGATCGTCGAGGGGGAGTGCGCCGCCGCCGGCTGCCCGGTGCCGCCGGAGATCACCGTCCACCCCGGCTGCCCGAGCACCGTCAACGACGCCGACCTGGACCGCGAGATCGCCGCCGTGCACCGTGAACTGCTCGGCGAGCACACGGTGTTCGACTTCGGCCAGGCGATGGGCAGCGAGGACTTCTCACTGCTCGCGCCCGAGGGGGTGCCCTACGACTACTGGTACCTGACCTCGACCCCGGCCGCAGTGTGGGAGGCGGCACCGGGGGAGGAGCTGACGGAGAAGCTCGCCCATGTGCCGGGGAACCACAGTCCGTTGTTCGCGCCGGACCCGTCGGTCCTGCTGCCGGGCGTACGGACGCTGGTGGCGGCCGCCCTGTCCCGGCTGGGCACGTTCAGGCCCTGAGCGGGTCGTGGCCGATCGCCATCAGCCGGTGGCGCCGGCCGGTGTCCTCGGCCTCCGGTTCGTTCTCCGGGTCCGCCTGCGCGGCGACCGTGTCGACGACCCGGTACATGACCCGGATGTCGTCGTCGGTCAGGTCGGTGCGCCTCTTCTGCAGGATCGCCAGGACGTGCTGCCCCGTCGGGGTCCCCGCCTCCCCGGGCAGCGGCTCCGCGGTCCCGTCCGCGTCCCGCACCCGCAGCCGGGCGGCCAGTTCCTGCGAGGTCATGTTCACCGCGCGGCGGAAGTCCTCCCACAGCGCGTCGAGTTCGAGGGCGTCCGTCATGACGTGCCCCTTTCCTGACGGGTCGGTACGCGTGCCGAGGGATCCTCGGGCTGAGTGGTACGCGTGCCGAGGGATCCTCGTGTTCAGTGGTCGCGCGGCCCGTTCTCCGCCTCGAACATCCAGCGCTGCTTCTCCAGCTCGGCCGTGATGCCGATCAGCAGGTCCTGGGTGACCGGGTCCGGCTCCGCGGTCGCCGCGATCCGCTCGCGCAGCCGTCCGATCGCGGCGCCCAGCGCCTCGGCGACCACCTGGACGACCTCCTCGTCCCGCAGCCAGCCCTCCTTCGGCCCGGGCAGGGTGAACGCCGAGGCGATCGTCTCCGGCCGTCCGTCCGGCGGCAGGCCGAGCGCGGCGGCGCGTTCGGCGACCGTGTCGGCGTACGAACGGGCCGCCGACACCACCTCGTCGAGCTGGAGGTGGACCGAACGGAACCGCGGGCCCACGACGTTCCAGTGCGCCTGCTTCCCGATCAGGGAGAGCCCGAGGAGATCCACGAGGGTGCCCTGCAACGCGTCGTAGGTGACCTGGCGGGCGGGTTCGGGAAGGGGGCTCCTCACGACGGTCATACCGTGCTCCTCCGTGTCCTTGTCACGTTCTGTCCCGCGGTACGGAGCAATGCGACGCGTTCCGCCTCGCCCGTCCCGCCCCACACGCCCGAGGTCTGTCCGCTGCCGAGCGCGTAGTCCAGACAGTCGGCGACGACCGGGCAGCGGGCGCAGACGCGCTTGGCGTCGGCGACCTCCCGCAGGGCCGGTCCCGTCGTGCCCACGGGAAAGAACAGCTCGGGGTCCTCGCCCACGCAGGCGGCACTGCGCAACCACTCCATGGGGGCGCGGGTGCCCCGGGCGAACCGGTGCAAACGGCCGGGTCTCAGCGGGTGAGCGCCCGGTCCAGGAAGTCCGTCAGGTCCGCGAACACCTGCTTCCGGTTCGTCTCGTGGAACACCTCGTGCCGCGCCCCGGCATAGATCCGCTCGGTCACCCCGTCCCCGCCGAGCCGTTCGACCCCGGCCCGGCTGCCGGGCAGCGGGACCAGCCGGTCGTCGTCGCCGTGCAGCCACAGCAGCGGGAGCGGGCCGACGGCGCCCTCCTCGGCGACGGTCTCCAGGGTGCGTACGAAGGCCTCCAGCGTGGGCCGCTTCATCGGCCCGTGCCAGACCAGGGGATCCGCCGCGTACGCCGTCCCGACCGCCGGGTCACGGGAGAGGGCGGCGGGGCTGACCGGGATGTCGGGGATCTCCTCGTACGCGAGCAGCCGACCCGGCAGCTCCCAGGCGCCGACGACCGGCCCGGAGAGCACGAGCGCGGCGAGCCCGGCACCGTAGCGCTGGGCGTAGCGGGCCGCGACCAGACCGCCCATGGAGTGACCGATCACCACCAGCGGCAGGTCCGGGTGCGCCTCGCGGGCGAGTTCCGCCACGGCCCGCACATCGGTGACCACGTCCTCGAAGTCCTCGATCCGCACCCGTTCGCCGGCCGATCTGCCGTGCCCCATGTGGTCGGGCGCGAACACGGCCGCGCCGTGCCCGGTCAGGACGCCGGCCAGTTCCCCGTAGCGGCCCGCGTGCTCTCCGTACCCGTGGACGACCAGGGCGACGTAGCGGGCCCGTTCGTTCGGCCACTCGTGTGCCGTGATCGTGCCCCGTGTGCCGGTGAGGACGTGCTCGGCCATGACTCCTCCAGCTGCGTCGGTGAAGGCCTGCGGGGATCTTCCCAGGGGGCCGGGCCGGGGTCTACAGTCAAAAACTAGCAGCGCTAACCAAGGAGTCCCGTCGTGCGTCCCGTCCACTTCGCCGCCGCCCGCCGCACCCCCATCGGCCGACTGCGCGGCGCCCTGTCCGCCGTACGCCCCGACGACCTGGCGGCGGCCGTGATCCGCGCCCTGGTCGCCGACGTGCCCGCGCTCGACCCGGCCCGCGTCGACGACGTCTACTGGGGCGCCGCCAACCAGGCCGGCGAGGACAACCGCAACGTCGCCCGGATGGCCGCCCTCCTCGCGGGGCTCCCGGAGACCGTGCCGGGCGCCACGGTGAACCGGCTGTGCGCCTCCGGTCTGGAGGCCGTCACGACCGCCGCCCGCACCATCGCCGCGGGCGAGGCCGACATCGTGCTCGCCGGCGGTTCCGAGTCGATGAGCCGCGCCCCCTTCGTGCTGGCCCGCCCCGACGAGGCCCTGCCGCACCGCGTCGAGACCGTCGACACCCGCCTCGGCTGGCGCCTGGTCAACCCCGCCATGAAGGACCTGCACGGTCTGCTGTCCATGGGCGAGACGGCCGAGGAGGTCGCCGCGCGGTACGGCGTCTCCCGCGAACGCCAGGACGCGTTCGCCCTGCGCAGCCACCGGCACGCCGCGATCGCCCGCAAGAACGGCCACTTCGACGACGAACTCCTCCCGGTCACCCGCCCGGACGGCGTGGTCGTCGACGCCGACGAGAGCATCCGCGAGGACACCTCGTACGAGAAGCTGGCGAGCCTGAAGCCCGTCTTCCGGCAGGGCGGCACGGTCACCGCGGGCAACGCCTCGCCCATGAACGACGGGGCGGCCGGACTCCTCCTCGTCAGCGAGGAGGCCCTCAACGAGCTGGGTCTGGAGTCCCTGGGACGGTATGTCGCGGGCGCCTCCGCCGGGGTGCATCCGGACGTCATGGGCATCGGACCCGTCCCGGCCACCCGGAAGGCGCTCGCGCGAGCGGAGTGGCGCGTCGAGGACGTCCAGGAGGCCGAGTTCAACGAGGCGTTCGCCGCCCAGGCGCTCGCCTGCGTCGACCAGCTCGGCATCGACCCCGACCTGGTCAACCCCAGCGGCGGCGCGATCGCCCTCGGCCACCCCCTCGGCTGCTCCGGCGCCCGCATCCTCACCACCCTGCTCCACCGCATGCGCCGCACGGGAGCGGAGCGCGGCCTGGCGACCATGTGCGTGGGGGTGGGGCAGGGCAGCGCGGTGCTGGTCGAGCGCCACTAGCGCCACTGGCGCCACTGCGGACCGGCTCCGGCCCGGTGGTCATCTGGCGAGACGGTGCTGATGCCGCCGTATGCGTGCGCATAGCATCGGTCTCCGCATGAACACGATGACTCTGTGGCACATCACCGGCTGGGAGTTCGCCGCCCTCGCCTTCGCGGCTCTGCTCGTCGGCTTCTCCAAGACGGCGGTGAGCGGCGCCAACACCGTCAGCCTGGCGATCTTCGCCGCGGTGCTGCCCGCCCGTGCCTCCACCGGCGTCCTGCTGCCGCTGCTGATCGCGGGGGACGTGCTGGCC
This sequence comes from Streptomyces sp. NPDC001381, assembly GCF_042895685.1. Classification (NCBI taxonomy): domain Bacteria; kingdom Bacillati; phylum Actinomycetota; class Actinomycetes; order Kitasatosporales; family Streptomycetaceae; genus Streptomyces; species Streptomyces sp. NPDC001381. The sequence continues at coordinate 439,814 of NZ_JBIAWO010000002.1, forward strand.
GTCCTGACCTACCGGCGGCACGCCCACTGGCCCACCCTGTGGCGGCTGTTCCCGGCGGTCGCGGCGGGGGTCGTCGTCGGCACGGTCTTCCTGATGTGGGCCGACGACGGCGCCGTGCGCACCTCGATCGGCGCGATCCTGCTGCTGATGGCCGGCGTCACGGTGTGGCGCCGCCGCACCGCCGGGGCGGCCGACGATCCCGACGCCGTGGTCACCCGCGCCGGCCGCGTGAAGGCCCGCTCCTACGGCGTCCTGGGCGGCTTCACCACGATGGTGGCCAACGCCGGCGGGCCCGTGATGTCGCTGTACCTGCTCTCGGCGGGCTTCCGCAAACTCGGCTTCCTGGGCACCTCCGCGTTCTTCTTCCTCATCGTCAACGTCACGAAGGTGCCGTTCAGCGTCGGCCTCGGCCTGATCGACGGCCGCTCGCTGCTCCTGGACGCCGCGCTCGCCCTGTTCGTCGTCCCCGGCGCGCTGGTCGGCAAGTGGGCCGTGCACCGCATCAACCAGCGGCTGTTCGAACAGCTCGTCATCGCGGCGACGGTGGTGGGCGGCGTCCAGCTGCTACTGCGCTAGACCCAGGAGACCCGGAAGGTCCGCGAAGGAGTCGACGACGTGGTCGGGGGTGCCGCTCGCCTCCCGGTGCGTCTCCGGCAGGTACTTGCCCGTCCGCACCAGCACCCCGGTGATCCCGGCCCGCTGGGCGGCCAGGACGTCCGACTCGATGTCGTCGCCCACCATCAGCGCCTCGTCCGCCCCGGCGCCGAGGTGCCCGAGGGCCGCGGCGAAGAACGCCGGGGACGGCTTCCCGGTGACCTCGGCCTCGACCCGCGCGGCCGCTTCCAGACCGGTCACGAACGCGCCCGAGTCCAGCCGCAGTCCGGTGTCCGTGCGCCAGTACAGGTTCCGGTGCATCGCCACCAGCCGCGCGCCCCGCTGGAGGTGCCCGAAGACCCGGTCCAGCGCCGCGTACCCGAACTCGGGGCCGGCACCGCCGACGACGACCACGTCGACGTCCCCGGCGTCCTCGGCCCCCTGGTCCACGAGCGTGACCCCGGCCAGGTCCTCCGCGACGTCACCGCTGTTCAGCAGCGCGCACCGGGCTCCCGGACAGTGCTCGGCCAGATGCGCGGCGGTCACCGCCGGGGCGGTGAGGACGTCCTCGGCGGTCACCGGGAAGCCGGCGTCCGCGAGCGTGCGCGCGATCGAGGCACGGGTCCGGGAGGTCGTGTTGGTCACCAGGGCGACCGCGAACCCCGCCTCCCGGAGCGCCCGCAGCGCCTCGACCGCGCCCGGCAGCGGCTTCCAGGAGACGGTGAGCACCCCGTCGATGTCGACCAGGACGGCCCGCACGCCGGCCGGCGGGGCTTCCGTACGGGCATCCACACGGGCTTCCATACGGGGACGATAGCGCCGGGATCAGCCGTCCGCCGGGAGGATCATGCACGTGGTCGTCGCGTGGGCGATCAGCCTGCCCCGCTCGTCGACGACCCTGCCCTCGGCGGTGGCGGTGCGGCGGCCCGCGTGGATGACGGTGCCCTCGGCGGTCAGGGTCTGCCCGTCGGTGCGGGCGGCCCGTATGTAGTTCACCTTCAGCTCCAGCGTGGTGTAGCCGGTGCCGGCGGGCAGGGTGGTGTGCACCGCGCAGCCCAGGACCGAGTCCAGCAGGGTCGCGGCTATGCCGCCGTGCACGGTGCCGAGGGGGTTGGCGAAGTCGGGGCGGGTGTCGAGGGAGATCACGATCCGCCCGGGCTCCACCTCGTCGAAGCGCATCCCGAGCAGCCGCCCGATGGACGGCGTGTCGCTCAGGTTCCCGGCCTGCACGAGACGCATGAGTTCGAGGCCGGACAGGGCGGAGAGGTCGGTGGTGGTCACGGCGGATCCTTTCGGAGGGCTTGCTGTGTGCTGTGGTCCGGGTGCTCAGTCGCCGAGCGGGTTCTCCCGGTCCCGCAGGGCCGTCAGCACGGGCGCGTACATGCGCGACCTGATGGCGCGCAGGGTGTCGCCCGCCTTCCCGGCCTGGGCCGCGGCGAGCTCGACGGCCGTGGTCCGTACGGCGTCCTCGTCGGCCGTGTGGTCCACGATCCCGGCGGCCAGCGCCTCCCGGCCGCCGTAGCGGCGGGCGGTGACCATGGCCTCGTGCGCGGCCCGCGGGGCGAGCCGGGCCTGGATGAGGGCGGACATGCCCGGCGAGAACGGGATGCCGAGGTCGGCCTCGGGCAGGCACCAGAAGCCGCGGTCGGCGCGCATCACCCGGACGTCGTGGGCCAGTGAGAACATCGCGCCCGCCGCGAAGGTGTGCCCCTGCAGCGCGGCCACCGTGACGAGCGGCAGGGTCAGCAGCCGGGCGAAGAGCGCGTGCACCGAGATCACGTAGTCACGCTGCCGGTCCGCATGGGCGAGCAGCCAGTCCAGGTCGAGGCCGTTGGAGTAGAACCTGCCGGTCGCGGCCGTCACCAGGGCGCGCGGCCCCTCCGTCTTCTCCACCTCGTCCAGGGCGGCGTCGACGGCGGCGAGCCAGTCGGGGTGGAAGCGGTTCTCCCCGTCCCCGAGGTCGAGGACGAAGACGTTCTTCTGACGGTCGAGCTCGGGCACGGCTACTCCTTCGGACGAGGGACAGGCTCGGACGGGAGACACGTCCGGTGGACGGGACACACGTCAGGCGGACGGGAGACACGGCCGGACGCGAGACACGCTCGGACGGGACGGCCGCTCGGACGGGACGGACAGTGGGACGGGACGGACATGCGGACAGGAGGAAGGCCCGGACACGACGGAGGTTCGGACGGGGACCGGGTTCGGACCCGTCAGCCGCGCGGTCCCGCGGACCGCAGGGCGTGTTCCAGCAGGTCGTGGATCTCCACGGCGGCCGCGTCGATCGGGGCGGTGCTCCGCTCGGCCCGGCACATCACCACCGCCCCCTCGACGGAGGCGATGACGAACGCGGCCAGCCGCCGGCTGCGCTCCTCGGCCAGCCCGTGGCGCAGCAGCAGCGTGGCCAGCGCCTGCTGCCAGCGCGCGAAGGCCGCGGCCGCCGAACGGGCCGGCTCCGGGGCGGCGTCGGCGCTCTCCACGGCGACCGCGACGACGGGGCAGCCGACCCGGAAGTCGCCGCGCACCAGCCGGTCCCGCCACAGGGTGAAGAACCCGTCGACGGCCCGCAGCGGATCGGGGTCGTCCATGGCGTCCTCGATCATCCCGGCGATGAAGTCCCCGGCGAACACCACGGCCTCGTCGATCAGTTGGGTACGCCCGCGCGGGAAGTGGTGGTACACCGAGCCGCGCGGCGCCCCGCTGTGCGCGAGCACCCGGTCGATGCTCACCCCGGCGGCGCCGTGCTCGCCGAGCAGGGCGGCGGCGCCGGTGATCATCCGTTCACGGCTGTCACTTCTGCGCGGGCTCATGGCACACCTCTCCGCAGGTGCGCTGGGCACGACCCTGCTACTGCTCGGTAATTATGCTCTATGGCATAGAACATGCAAGGGGTCGTGGCCGGCCGACGGGGTCACCCCTCCCCGGGGCCCCGGCGCAGCAGGTACGTGTCCATGATCCAGCCCTTGCGCTCGCGCGCCTGCGCACGCAGCCGCTCGATACGGGGGGCGGCCTCGGCGATCGGACCGGAGACGAGGATCTCGTCCGGGGTGCCGATGTAGGCGCCCCAGTAGATCTCGATGTCCTCCTCGGCGTACTGCCGGAACGTCTGGTGGGCGTCCAGCATCACCACCACGTCGTCCACCCCCTCCGGGAACCCCTCGGCGAGCCGCCGCCCGGTCGTGATCTGCACCGGCCGCGCCACCCGGTTCAGGCCCGTGCGGTGCCGGGCGACCAGCGCCGAGACACTGCTGATGCCGGGCACGACGTCGTACTCGAACGCCACCCGGCCCCGCTCCAGCACCTCCTCCAGGATCCCGAGCGTGCTGTCGTACAACGCCGGATCGCCCCACACCAGGAACGCGCCGCTCTCCTCCTCGCCGAGCTCCTCGGCGATCAGCCGCTCGTAGATCTCCGCGCGGGCGCTGCGCCAGTCGCCGACCGCGGGGGAGTAGTCGGCCCCGCCGGCCCTGCGGTCCCGCTCCGGATCCCGGGCCTCGACCACCCGGTAGGAGCCCTCCGGTATGTGCGTCTCGAGCATGTCCCGGCGCAGCCGCGTCAGATCGCTCTTCACCTCGCCCTTGTCCAGGACGAAGAACACGTCCGTGCTCCGCAGGGCCCGCACCGCCTGCAGGGTGAGCTGGTCGGGGTCGCCCGCTCCGATACCGATGACATGAATCTTTCGCACGCCGCCGAGTCTGCCGTACGCCACTGACGGTGACCGGGGCGGGATCAGCGCAGCCGGGGCGCGTGCCGTCCCGCGTCCACCGCCGCGCCCGTCCGCTCCACGTCGTCCGCCAGCGCGCGTGCCCAGCCGGCGAGGCCCGCGAGGTCCATCCCGTACGGACGCGCCCGCCCCGCGCCCGCCGCCCACTCCTCCACGGACCCGGCGCCCCGCCGCAGCAGCCGCGGGCCGCCCGTGAGGTTGCCCCGGGCGGCGTGGGTGAGGCCCACCGCGAGCTGGGCGAGCGCGCGCCACAGGGTGCGCTCCGCCTCGGGGCCGGCCTTCCAGGCGTCCTCGAAGACCTCGTGCGCGTGGAACGGCTTTCCCGCGTCCAGCAGGGCCTGCGCCTCGGCGACGGTCTCCTCCGGGGACCGCGCGACCCCTTCGGGCTGCCGCTCCACCCCTGGTGTCCCGTACGGCAGGGGCCGCCCCAGCCCGTCCCGGGGCCGGGCGCTGCGTGCCCGCCCCTCGCCGTCCCGGTCCCGCGCCCCGGCCGGACGGCCGCCGCCCGTACCTCCCGTGCTCCCCGCGCTGTCCGCGCCGCCTGTCCTGCCCGAACGGTCCATACGCCGATTGTCCCCCGCCCGGGTCCCCTTCGGTGCGGCGCCCGGTGTGGGGTAAAGTGCTGTTCGCGCGATCACGTGGAAACCCGCGACGATCGCGCACCGGGACGTGGCGCAGCTTGGTAGCGCACTTGACTGGGGGTCAAGGGGTCGCAGGTTCAAATCCTGTCGTCCCGACTGGAGATTCTTTCTCGGTCGCAGCTTCGGAGCCCTGTCTCACTTCGGTGAGGCGGGGCTCCGCGTCGTTCACGGCTTCTCCCGGCCGGCCGGCCCGCACGGGCGCGGCGGTGCGCCGCCGCCGACACGCCGGTCCGCCTCCTCGAAACACCCGTTCATAGTAACGGGCTCTTTGGTGTGACTTGTCCGCTTCATATGCCTCTGGACTGGGCTTTTCCGCCGGTCGTGGGCCCCCGACGGCTCCTGTGGCCCGGAGCGGGCGGGACGACTGGACTTGCCGCCGGTCACGCTCCGGGGCCTGCTGAACACGGGGACCTCCCCACACCTTCCTTGTTCACTCACGAAGAAAGGCGCGGAATGCCATCTCTCAAGCGCTTCGGGCCCGCTGTCGCGTCGGCCGCCGTCCTGGCCTCCCTGGCCATGGCCGTCGCTCCGGCGGCCTCGGCGGCCGCGGACCCGCAGACCGGCACCCCTCTCCCGGTCGTCCAGGAGGCGAAGACCGAGGGCACCAAGGCGGCGACCTGTGCCGCTCTGACCGCTCAGCTCACCACGCAGTTGCAGGCCGCCCAGACGGCTCTGGCCGCCGCGACGCCCGACGTCGTCGCGGCCCAGGCGGCCATCACCGCCGCCCAGGCCACCGTGGTCCAGCTCCAGGCGCAGCTGTGTCTGCCGACGGTGCCCTCGGTGCCGCCCACCTGCGCTGCCCTCGCCCTGCAGCTCCAGCAGAACCTGCAGGCCCTGGTGGCCGCGGTGACGACCTTCCCGCTCAACCAGACGCAGATCAGCCTGGCGCTGAACGCGGTGCTCACCACGACCGCGGCACTCCAGGCCAACGCCTGCACGAGCGCCACCTGAACCGGGGGCGTCGGCACGCCGCCGGTCCCACGAGCGGTCCGGGAGTGCCGGTGTCCCCGTGAAGAGGTCTGACCTCGCGCTCGCGACGTGTCGCGTCGGGTCCGGCGGTTGCGCACCGCCGGACCTGACGCCGTGCTCGGGCAAGGGCCTTGCGGTGAAGCGCACTTCAACGTGAAGACTCCCCTCCGAGCCGGAGCCGGCGGTGGCTCCGGCCGGACGGGAGGACCCGCCATGAGGTACCGCACCATAGGAACCGATCCCGCCACCCGGCGCGAGGTCAGCGTGCTCGCGCTCGGCGCGATGCTGTTCGGATCGGCGACCGACGAGAAGACGTCGTTCGCGATCCTCGACCGATACGTCGAGGCCGGCGGCACGTTCGTCGACACCTCCGACAACTACGCGTTCTGGGAGGACGGGAGCCAGGGCGGCCAGAGCGAGGAACTGCTCGGCCGCTGGCGGCGCAGCCGCGGCGTCGGGGACGAGATCGTCATCGCCACCAAACTCGGTGCCCGGCCGCTCGCCCCGGGCACCGGCTACGTCGACAACCCCGAGGGACTGTCGGCCGAAGTGATCCGGGAGTCGGCCGAACGCAGCAGGGACCGGCTCGGCGTGGAGAAGCTGGACCTGCTCTACGCCCACATCGACGACCACACCGTCCCGCAGCGCGAGACCGTGGAGGCGTTCGCGGAACTCGTCGCCGAGGGCACGGTCGGCCTGCTCGGGGTGAGCAACCAGGCGATCTGGCGGGTGGAGCGGGCCCGCGCCCTCGCCGCCGCGGCGGGGCTGCCCGGCTACGAGGTCCTCCAGTACCAGCACAGCCATCTGCGCCCGCGCACCGACATCCCCGACGACCTCTTCCCGGACGGGAGCCTCGGCCACGCCGGCGCGGAACTCCTCGGCTATCTGCGGGCCGAGCCCGGTCTGACCCTGGTCGCGTACTCGCCGCTGCTCAAGGGCGCGTACACCCGCCAGGACCGGCCGCTGCCGGCGGACTACGACCACCCGGGCACCCCGGCCCGGCTCGCCGTCCTGCGGGAGGTGGCGCGCGAGACCGGAGCGAGCGTCAACCAGGTCGTGCTGGCCTGGCAGTTGGGCGGCGAGCTGCCCGTCCTCCCGCTCGCCGGAGCGTCCTCGCCGGCGCAGCTGGAGGAGAATCTCGCGGCCGTGGACCTGGAACTGACCGAGGACCAGCGGGCGCGGCTGGACGCCGTGCACTGAGGGCCGGGCGGCGCGGCCCACCTGCCGGTTAGGCTGGGATCATGCCGTCCACCCGCCGTACCGCCCGACAGGCCGACCTGCTGGAACGACTCGTCGCGCTGCTCACGGCGGAGGGGTTCTCGGATCTCACCCTCGACGGCCTCGCCGAGCGGCTGCGCTGCTCGAAGACCACGCTCTACCAGCTCGCCCGCAGCAAGCAGGGCCTGGTCGTCGAGGCGACCAAGCACTACTTCCGCGGGGCGACGGAGGCCGTCGAGAAGCGGGTGGCGCAGACCGTGGACCCCTCGGACCGCGTCCGGGTGTACCTCACCACCGTGGCCGAACAGCTGCGCCCGCTCTCGCGCCGCTTCCTCGACGACGTGGCGGACTTCCCGCCCGCCCGTGAGGTGTACGAGGCGAACACGCGGATGGCCGCGGAGCGGGTGCGGCAGCTGATCGCCGAGGGCGTCTCCGGCGGCGCCTTCCGTGACGTGCACACCGCGTTCGTGGGCGAGGTCGCCGCCGCGACCATGCGCCAGATCCAGCAGGGCGAGCTGAAGGCGCGGACCGGGCTGACCGACGCGGAGGCGTACGAGCAGCTCGCCTCCTTGATCGTGCACGCCGTCTCGTCCTGATCCCGGGCTGAAGTCCTCGGTGAACGGGGGTGCTGAGGGGCGCCCTCTTGCCGTACTGTGAATGATACGTTCGTACGCACTCCAGTATCACTTCCAGTACTACTTCGTGGAGGTCACCATGCCTGCCACTCGCGCCCTGCCGACCGAGGAAGCGGTGGAGCTCATCCAGCTCACCCGCACCCTCGCCGCCAAGGAACTCGCACCCCGGGTCGCCGAGGCGGAGGCGGACGGGGCGTTCCCCCGGGACGCCTTCCGCACCCTCGGCCGCAGCGGCCTGCTCGGGCTGCCGTTCGCCGAGGAGTACGGCGGGGCGGGACAGCCGTACGAGGTCTATCTCCAGGTGCTGGAGGAGATCGCCGCGGTGTGGTCGAGCGTCGCCGTGGGCGTGTCCGTGCACGCCCTGTCCTGCTTCCCGCTCGCCCGCTTCGGCACCGAGGAGCAGCGGCTCAAGTGGCTGCCCGACATGCTCGGCGGGGAGCTGCTCGGGGCGTACTGCCTGTCGGAGCCGCACGCCGGCTCCGACCCGGCGGCCATGCTGACCCGGGCCGTCCGCGACGGCGACGAGTACGTCCTCAACGGCGCCAAGGCCTGGACGACCCACGGCGGGTACGCCGACTTCTACACGGTCATGGCCCGCACCTCCGACGACCGCAGCCACGGCATCTCCTGCTTCCTCGTCCCCGCGGACACCCCGGGGCTCAGCGCCGACCCGCCGGAGCGGAAGATGGGACTGACCGGCTCGGCGACGGCCACCATGCGGCTGGACGACGTGCGGGTGCCGGTGGAACGGCGGATCGGGGAGGAGGGGCAGGGTCTGAAGATCGCGCTCGCCTCCCTCGACTGCGGCCGTCTCGGCATCGCCTCCGTCGCCACCGGCCTCGCCCAGGGCGCCCTCGACCACGCGGTGCGGTACGCGCGTGAGCGGGAGACCTTCGGCAAGCCGATCATCGAGCACCAGGGGCTGGCGTTCGTCCTGGCCGACATGGGGGCCGCGATCGAGTCGGCGCGGGCCACCGCGCTGTCCGCCGCGCGGCTGAAGGACCTCGGTCTGCCCTTCACACGGGAGGCGTCGATCGCCAAACTCGTGGCCACGGACAACGCCATGAAGGTGACCACGGACGCCGTGCAGGTCCTCGGCGGATACGGGTACACCCGCGACTTCCCCGTCGAGCGCTACATGCGCGAGGCCAAGGTCATGCAGATCTTCGAAGGAACCAACCAGATCCAGCGCATGATCATCTCCCGTGCGCTGGACCGGAACGAGGGCGGTGTGCTCACCGCCCTCGGCAAGGAGTGATGATGCAGCTCGAGAACACCGCCGCCCTCGTCACCGGCGGTGCGTCCGGCCTCGGCGCGGCCACCGCGAAGGCGCTCGCCGGCCGCGGCGCGAAGGTCTTCGCCCTCGACCTCAAGGACGGCGTCGACAAGGCCCCCAAGGTGGACGGCGTCACCTACGTCCCGGCCGACGTCACCGACCCCGAGCAGGTCCGTGCCGCCGTCGCCGTCGCGGCGGGCGCGGGCGTCCCGCTGCGTACGGTCGTCAACTGCGCCGGCATCGGCCCGTCCGCGCGGATCCTCGGCAAGAAGGGCGTCCACGACCTGGGCCTGTACGCCAAGGTGATCCAGATCAACCTGATCGGCACCTTCAACGTGCTCGCACTCGCCTCCGAGGCGATCGCCGGGACCGAGGCGGACGAGCACGGCCAGCGGGGCGTGATCGTCAACACCGCGTCCATCGCCGCGTACGACGGCCAGATCGGCCAGGCCGCCTACTCGTCCTCCAAGGGCGGCGTGGTGGGCCTGACCCTGCCCGCGGCCCGGGACCTGGCCCAGTACGGGATCCGGGTGTGCACCATCGCCCCGGGCATCGTGGAGACGCCGATGCTGGCCACCGTGTCCGAGGAGTTCCGGGCCGGCCTCGCGGCGGGCGTGCCCTTCCCGCACCGCCTCGCCCGGCCCGAGGAGTACGCGCAGCTCGCCCTGTCGATCATCGACCACGACTACCTCAACGGCGAGACCATCCGCATGGACGGCGCGCTGCGGATGGCCCCGAGGTAGTCCCTACGCTCTGACCAGCAGCTGGAAGTCGAACGCGTACCGGGACGCGCGGTAGATGTGCGTCCCGTACTCGACCGGCCGCCCGGTGTCGTCGTACGCCGTGCGCTGCATGGTCAGCAGGGCCGCGCCCTCCTCCTCCGCGAGGAGCGCGGCCTCCTCGGCGGTGGCCGAGCGGGCGCCGATGGTCTGGCGGGCGCTGTGCAGGGTGATGCCGCCCGCGCGCATCAGGTGGTACAGGCCGGTCGCCTCCAGCCGCCGCGTGTCGAGGTCGAGCAGGGCCGGGGGCAGGTAATTGCACAGGAACGCCACCGGCTGGCCGTGCGCCGAGCGCAGCCGCTCCAGGAGCGTGACCTCGGCGCCCTCCGCGATCCCCAGTGCGGCCGCCACGTCCGCGGTGGCGGGGACGCGTTCGTTGCGCAGGACGTGGGTGGTGGGCCCCTGTCCGGCCGCCTCCAGGTCGTCGTAGAGGCTGCTGAGTTCCAGCGGCCGTTTCACCTGGCTGTGCACGACCTGTGTGCCGACCCCCCGGCGGCGCACCAGCAGGCCCTTGTCGACCAGGGACTGGATGGCCTGGCGGACCGTGGGGCGGGACAGGCCGAGGCGGGTCGACAGGTCGATCTCGTTGCCCAGCAGGTTGCCCGGGGCGAGCGCGCCGTGCTCGATGGCCGACTCCAGCTGCTGGGCGAGCTGGTAGTAGAGCGGCACCGGGCTGGAGCGGTCGAGCGCGAAGTTCAGCCCGTCCAGCGCCGAGGCGGCCACCGCGCGGGCACGTTCACCGGTCTTCGCCATCGGGGGCACCTCCTGAGTCGGCCGCGTAGCGGATGGTCTCTTCCAGCGCCCAGCCCGCCAGCAGTCCGTGGACGAGCCGTCCGCCGAAGGTTTCGCCCGCCCCGGCCGGCAGCTCGGCGGTGGTGCCGTCGCGGTGCACGGCGAGGACACCCCCCGACCCGGGTCCGACGACGGCCAGTTCCACCCCGGCGGCGAGCAACTCCTCGGCGCAGGCGCGGGGTTCGCGCACGCCGGTGGCGATCGCGCAGTCCTCGGCCGTGCCCACGGCGATCGTCGCGTGGCGCAGGCCCTCCGCGTAGCAGGGCCGGGCCGCCTCCGGATCGGACCAGAGCGCGGGCCGCCAGTCCAGGCCGAACACCGTGACGGCCGTCCGGTCGCGCACCTTGAGGGCGGCGAGGGTGGCCGAGCGGTCCGGCTCCCGGCTCAGCCCGGTGCCGGTGAACCAGAAGACCCGGGCCGCGCGGATCGCGAAGAAGTCCAGGTCGTCGGCGCGGGTCACCACGGCGGCGGAGCGGCCCAGCCGGGCGGCGGTGTTCGCCACACCCGCGGCGGCACCGTCGGAGAACCTCCTCGAATCGTCCACGCGTGCGAGGGGTACACCCGCGTGCGAGGGGTAGAGATCGATTCCGGTGCGACCCATCGTGATCAGGTCCAGGGGCTGGGCTGACTCGGCCATGCGCGACACTCCTCACGGTGGTCGGGGGGCCTGGCGTCTCCCAGGTGTAGGTCCCGGTGGCCTCCGCTGTCAATGGTTTGTTCTTACATTCGGACCTGCTCGTGAAATGATGTCTTAACAAAGTATTGACAGCGGGCGTGCCAGGGGATTGGATCCCGTCCCAGCAGTGCACAAGGCGAGTCCGTACAAACCGAACAGTCGCGGACCCGGCCGCATGGCCCCACCCTGAGCAATATCGGGCCCCGGATCCTCGAGATCGCCTCCCCTTTCCCCGGTCGTTTCCCCCGTCGCACAGTGAGGTGCAGGAAAGATGGACAGCTCTTCGCCCCGCTCCCGCAGAATCGCCCCGGTCGTGGCCATGGCCGCGGCGGTGGCCCTGACCCTCGCGGGCTGCTCCAGCAGCTCCGGCGGCAAGAAGGCCGAGGAGAGCGCGGACGGCGCCTCCGCGGGCAAGGCGAGCACCCCGCAGATGACGGTCGCGCTGGTGACCCACCAGTCGCCCGGTGACACCTTCTGGGACATCGTCCGCAAGGGAGCCGAGGCCGCCGCGGCCAAGGACAACGTCAAGCTGGTCTACTCCGCCGACCCGAACGCGGGCAACCAGTCCAACCTCGTCCAGAACGCGATCGACCAGAAGGTCGACGGCATCGCGATCACCCTCGCCAAGCCCGACGCCCTCAAGGACGTGGTGGCCAAGGCGAAGGCCGCGAACATACCCGTGGTCGGCCTCAACTCCGGTGTCAGCGAATGGCAGAAGCTCGGACTGATGGAGTTCTTCGGCCAGGACGAGACCGTGGCCGGTGAGGCGCTCGGCAAGCGCCTGAACGAGGCCGGCGCCAAGAAGGCCGTCTGTGTCATCCAGGAGCAGGGCAACATCGGTCTGACCCAGCGCTGTGACGGCGTGAAGAAGACCTTCTCCGGCACCACCGAGGTGCTCAACGTCAACGGCACCGACATGCCGTCGGTGAAGTCGACGATCACCGCCAAGCTGAGCCAGGACAAGGCCATCGACTACGTCGTCACGCTCGGCGCCCCGTTCGCGCTGACCGCCGTGCAGTCGGTGTCCGACGCCGGCAGCAAGGCGAAGATCGCCACCTTCGACCTGAACAAGGACCTGACCGGAGCCATCAGCAAGGGCACCATCCAGTTCGCCGTCGACCAGCAGCCCTACCTCCAGGGCTACCTGGCGATCGACTCGCTGTGGCTCTACAAGAACAACGGCAACTACATGGGCGGCGGGGAGCAGCCGGTGCTGACCGGTCCGGCCTTCGTCGACAAGACCAACGTCGACTCGGTGGCCGCGTTCGCCGCGAAGGGCACCCGGTGATGAGCATGACCCAGCACGCCGGGCCGGCGGTGACCACACCGCCGGCCTCCGGCCCGAAGCAGACCGACGGCCGGACCGCCCGACGACCGCTGGCCATCCGCCTGCTGGCCCGTCCCGAGGTGGGCGTCTTCCTCGGCGCCGTCGCCGTGTACGTCTTCTTCCTCGTCACGGCCCCGCCGGTGCGCGAGGCCTCCTCGATGGCGAACATCCTGTACCAGTCGTCCACCATCGGGATCATGGCCCTGCCCGTGGCCCTGCTGATGATCGGCGGCGAGTTCGACCTCTCCGCCGGTGTCGCCGTGATCACCTCGGCCCTGACGGCGAGCATGCTCAGCTACCAGCTGACCATGAACGTGTGGGTCGGTGTGATCGTCGCGCTGCTGGTCTCCCTCGGCATCGGCTTCTTCAACGGCTGGATGGTGATGAGGACCGGGCTGCCCAGCTTCCTGATCACCCTGGGCTCCTTCCTGATCCTGCAGGGCGTCAACCTCGCCGTGACCAAGCTGGTCACCACCAACGTGGCCACCGACGACATCAGCGACATGGACGGCTTCGACCAGGCGAAGAAGATCTTCGCCTCGTCCTTCGACATCGGCGGCGTCCAGGTCAAGATCACCATCTTCTACTGGCTGGCCTTCGCGGCCCTGGCCACCTGGGTCCTGCTGCGCACCCGGTACGGCAACTGGGTCTTCGCCGTCGGCGGGAACAAGGAGAGCGCACGGGCGGTCGGCGTGCCCGTGAACTTCACCAAGATCTCGCTGTTCATGCTGGTCGGCTTCGGCGCCTGGTTCGTCGGCATGCACCAGCTGTTCACCTTCAACACCGTGCAGTCCGGCGAGGGCGTGGGCCAGGAGCTGATCTACATCTCGGCGGCCGTGATCGGCGGCTGTCTGCTGACCGGCGGCGCCGGCTCCGCGATCGGCCCGGTCTTCGGCGCGTTCATGTTCGGCATGGTGCAGCAGGGCATCGTGTACGCCGGCTGGAACCCGGACTGGTTCAAGGCCTTCCTCGGCGTGATGCTGCTCGGCGCCGTCCTGATCAATCTGTGGGTCAGCCGCACGGCGACCCGGAGGTGACCCCCATGACATCCACGAACGGAACCGGCACCCACGGGGCCGTCATCGCCGACACCGCCCCGGACGACGGGGACGGGGCGATCGTCGAGCTGCGCAACGCCGGCAAGTCCTACGGCAACATCCGCGCCCTGCACGGCGTCGACCTGAAGGTGCACCCCGGCCGGGTCACCTGCGTCCTCGGCGACAACGGCGCCGGCAAGTCCACCCTCATCAAGATCGTCTCCGGGCTGCACCAGCACACCGAGGGCGAATTCCTCGTCGACGGCACCCCGGTGCGCTTCTCCACCCCCCGCGAGGCCCTCGACAAGGGCATCGCCACGGTCTACCAGGACCTGGCCACCGTGCCGCTGATGCCGGTGTGGCGCAACTTCTTCCTCGGCTCCGAGATGACCAAGGGCCCCTGGCCCGTGCGCCGCCTCGACATCGAGAGGATGAAGGAGACCGCCGACCACGAACTGCGCGAGATGGGCATCGTCCTCGACGACCTGGAGCAGCCCATCGGCACGCTGTCGGGCGGCCAGCGCCAGTGCGTGGCCATCGCCCGCGCCGTCTACTTCGGCGCCCGCGTCCTGATCCTGGACGAGCCCACCGCCGCCCTCGGCGTCAAGCAGTCCGGTGTGGTGCTGAAGTACATCGCCGCCGCCCGCGACCGTGGCCTCGGCGTCATCTTCATCACCCACAACCCCCACCACGCCTACATGGTCGGCGACCACTTCAGCGTGCTGCGCCTGGGCACGATGGAACTCTCGGCCGACCGCAGCGAGGTCAGCCTGGAGGAACTCACCAACCACATGGCCGGCGGCGCCGAACTCGCCGCGCTCAAGCACGAGCTGGCCCAGGTCCGCGGCGTCGACGTCGAGGAGCTGCCGGACGAGGGAGACCTCACCGCACCGGTGGCGGGCGGCACCGAGGGGAAGGCCTGAGATGGCCGCCCCGCTGGACCGCATCCGTGTCGGATCGGCCCCGGACTCCTGGGGCGTCTGGTTCCCGGACGACCCCCGGCAGGTGCCGTGGGAGCGGTTTCTGGACGAGGTCGCGGAGGCGGGCTACTCCTGGATCGAACTCGGTCCGTACGGCTATCTGCCGACCGACCCGGCCCGCCTCACCGACGAGGTCGACCGACGGAACCTGAAGGTCTCGGCGGGCACCGTCTTCACCGGTCTGCACCGCGGGCCGTCCGTCTGGGAGTCCACCTGGGAGCACGTCAGCCAGGTGGCCGCCCTCACCCGCGCGACGGGCGCGCAGCACCTCGTCGTCATCCCGTCCTTCTGGCGCGACGACAAGACCGCGGAGATCCTGGAACCGCCGGAGCTGACGGCCGCGCAGTGGGCGTACCTCACCAAGGGCATGGAGCGCCTCGGCCACGAGGTGAAGGAGGAGTACGGCCTCGACATCGTCGTCCATCCGCACGCCGACACCCACATCGACACCGAGGAGCACGTCGAGCGGTTCCTGGACTCCACCGACACCGAACTCGTCAACCTCTGCCTGGACACCGGTCATTACGCCTACTGCGGCGGCGACAGCGTCAAGCTGATCGAGACCTACGGCGAACGCATCGGCTATCTGCACCTCAAGCAGGTGGACCCGGCGGTCCTCGCCGACGTGGTGCGCGACGAGGTGCCGTTCGGCCCGGCCGTCCAGCGCGGGGTGATGTGCGAACCACCCTCCGGAGTACCTGAGTTGGAGCCGGTGCTGGTCGCGGCCCAGAAGCTCGGCGTCGACCTGTTCGCCATCGTCGAGCAGGACATGTACCCGTGCGAGCCCGACAAGCCCCTGCCGATCGCGGTACGCACCCGTTCCTTCCTGCGGTCCTGCGGGGCGTGACCGGGGCCCGGTGGCCCGCCGCCGGTGCGCCGTCGCCGACAGGCGGCGGTACGCGCCCGCTCGTATGGTGGTGAGGGGCGCACGCGGTCCGTGCCGCTGATGCGGCGCTCGGGGCCGCGGCGCACATCTCCTCATGCGGGAGCGAGCCCATGAGACACCCGTACATCAGACTGCGCCGGGGGGCCGTCGTCGCCGCCGCGGTGGGGGCACTGGTGGCGCCGGCCGCGGGCGGGGCCGCGGTGGCCCTGCCGGATGCGGGCGGTTCCGTCGTCACCGGCACCGAACCACCCTCGCCGTCCTCGTCCGGGGACGGCGTCGTCGCGCTCACTCCCGCCGTGCGCCAGCAGGTGGACGCGGCCGTGCGGCGGGTCATGAAACAGGCGAACGTCCCCGGCGTGAGCGTCGGCATCTGGACGCCCGGCAAGGGCCGGTACGTCAAGTCCTTCGGCGTCGCCGACAAGAGCACCGGGCGGCCCATGAACCCGGACCTCTTCATGCGCATCGGCAGCGAGACCAAGACGTTCACCGTCACCGCGGTCCTGCAACTGGTCGACGAGGGCAAGATCGGTCTCGACGACACCATCGACCAGTACGTCGACGGCGTGCCGAACGGAGACGAGATCACCCTGCGTCAGCTCGCCGGCATGCGCAGCGGTCTGTTCAACTACTCGGAGGACGAGGACTTCTTCAAGGCGCTGACGTCCGACCCCGACCGGCCCTTCACCCCGCGGCAACTGCTCGGCTACTCCTTCAAGCACCCCGTGCTGTTCCCGCCCGGAGAGCAGTTCTCGTACTGCAACACCAACCTGATCCTGCTCGGCCTGGTCGTCGAGCAGATGAGCGGTCAGCGGCTCGACGAGTACGTCCAGGAGCACATCCTGGAGCCGGCCGGCCTGGACGACACCCTGTTCCCCGTCGGTGCCGAGTTCCCGACGCCGCACTCGCAGGGCTACACCGACCAGACCGCGACCGGCGAGGTCGAGGACGCGGCGAACTGGAACCCGTCCTGGGGCTGGGCGGCCGGCGCGATGATCTCCAAGCTGGAGGACCTGCGGGTCTGGGCGCGCACGGTGGCCACGGGCGTCCTGCCGGACGGACGGCGCATGATCAGCCCCGCCACCCAGAAGCAACGGCTGACCACCCCGCCGACCCCCATCCCCGGCGCGGGGTACGGCCTCGGCATCTTCGACGTCCAGGGCTGGATCGGCCACAACGGCTCCCTGCCCGGCTACGAGTCCCTGACCATCTATCTGCCGTCGGCGCAGGCGACCCTCGTGGTGGTGCTCAACACCGACGTCAACTACCGGAACCAGGAGCCCAGCACCCTGTTCGGCGACGCGATCACGACGATCGTCTCCCCGGACCACGTCTTCGACCTGCCGGCGGAACCGGCGGCGCGCTGAGGACGTTGAAGAGTGCGGAAGGTGTGCGCAGTCGTGAGCGGGGAGGGTGAGATGCAGGAGGAAGAGCGGGCCGGCAGTGCGGAGGCCCGGCGCCGGGCCAGGTTCGGAGCGCTGCCCGAGCGGGTGCGTCCCGAGGACACCGTGGAGGAGCGGCCGGCCACACCGCGGGACCCGGCGCGGGACGCGTACGACCCGGACGAATGGATGGTCCGCTACTGCCTGTGAGGGCGGCCCGGCGGGACCGCCCTGCTGGAAGGCGAGCCGGGTCAGGAGGCCCGCACCTCCGCGATCGTCACAGGCCGGTGCTCGTGCAGCGAGAGCGTGCAGGCCTCCGCGATCCAGCCCGCCTCCAGGGCGTCCTCGATCGTGCACGGAGAGGGCCGGGTGCCGGCCACGACCTCGGTGAACGCGGTGAGCTCGGCGCGGTAGGCGGCCGTGAAGCGGTCCATGAAGAAGTCGTGCGGGGTGCCCGCGGGGAAGGTGACGCCGGGCTCCACCGAGCGCAGCGGCAGCTTGTCCTCCAGACCCACGGCGATGGAGTCCCGGAAACCGTGGATCTCCATGCGGACGTCGTAACCACGCGCGTTGTGGCGGGAGTTGGAGATCACCGCGAGGGTGCCGTCGTCGAGGGTGAGCAGGGCGCCGGTGGTGTCGGCGTCGCCCGCCTCCCTGATGTAGTCGGCGCCCCGGTTGCCGCCGACCGCGTACACCTCGGTCACCTCACGCCCCGTCACCCAGCGGATGATGTCGAAGTCGTGGACCGAACAGTCGCGGAAGATGCCCCCGGAGGCGGCGACGTACGCGGCCGGCGGCGGCGCCGGGTCCAGGGTGGTCGAGCGGACGGTGTGCAGTGTGCCCAGCTCGCCCGACCGGACCGCCGCCCGCGCGGCGGCGAACCCGGCGTCGAAGCGGCGGTTGTAGCCGATCTGGATGGGCACGTCCGCGCCCTGGACGGCCTTGAGCACCTCGACACCCTCACTCATCGTCCGGGCGACGGGCTTCTCGCAGAAGACGGGCACGCCGGCCTCCACGGCCGCCAGGATCAGACCCGGGTGGGCGTCGGTCGCGGCGGCGATCACCACTCCGTCCACGCCGGCGGCCAGCACGGCCTCGGGGGAGTCGGCGACCTCGGCGCCGAACCGCTCGGCGGCGGACTTGGCGGCCTCCGCGAACGGGTCGGCCACGACGAGGGACTCGACGGCGTCGAGCCCGGAGAGGGTCTCGGCGTGGAAGGCGCCGATGCGGCCGAGGCCGAGGATTCCGATGCGCATGGGGTGCAGCTCCTTGAGACTCTTGCGGGGAGGGGGCGGAGAGGGAGGGCCTAGTCGAGGCCGCCGAGCACGTTCTGGTCCCAGTCGATCACCGAACCGGTGACCACGCCGGACCGCTCGGACAGCAGGAACACCACGAAGTCGGCGATCTCGTCCGGCTGGCCGAGCCTGCCCATCGGCAGCCGTGCGGCGGCCTGCTCGCGCCAGTCGTCCCCGGCGCCGTGGAACGCCTTCTGCGTGGCGTCCTCGCCCTCGGTCGCCGTCCAGCCGATGTTCAGGCCGTTGATCCGGATCCGGTCGAAGCGGTGGGCGTGCGCCGCGTTGCGGGTCAGACCGGCCAGCCCGGCCTTGGACGCGACGTACGGGGCGAGGTAGGGCTGCCCGCCGTGCGCCGAGGTGCTGATGACGTTGACGATCGAACCGGGCGCCTCGCGCGCCAGCATGTCGGCGACCGCCGCCTGCATGGCGAAGAACGGCGCCCTCAGGTTGATCGCGACGTGCTGGTCGAACAGCTCGGGCGTGGTGTCGAGGAGCGTGCCCCGGGAGGTCAGCCCGGCCGAGTTGACCAGGCAGTCGACCCGGCCGTACGCGGCCACCGTCTCGGCCACCGACGCCGTCGCCTGCCGAGCGTCCGCCAGGTCGGCCCGTACGAAGACCGCCTTGCCGCCCGCCTCGGTCAGCTCGGCCGCCAGGGCCTCGCCCGGTTCCGGCCGCCGTCCGGTGACGGCGACGAGGGCGCCCTCGCGGACCGCGGCCCGCGCGACGGCCGCGCCGACCCCCTGGCTGCCGCCGTTGACGAGCACGACCTTGTCGTCGAGAAGTCCCATGGACCGCGTTCCTTTCAGCTGGTGCGTCGCTCGGTGCCGGCCCGCAGTGCGTCCCGGAGTGCCCGCGGGGTCCACTCCTCGCGCAGCGCCCGCCGCAGGAGGTCCGCCTGGGCGGGCGGGGCCAGACCCTCGACCGGCGGGTCGCTGTCGAGGTTGGTGGGGAAGGGGTAGCCCTCGGCGCTCGCCGCGATCACGTGCTCCAGCCACTCCTCGGGCACGCCGTCCGCCCGGCGCCGCAGCAGCACGGGGAAGACCGCGTTCACGACCGCCTCCCGGTCCACGGTCTCCATCGCGCGCCCGAACGCCGAGGACACCTGGAGCAGGTTGGCCGTCCGGCGCACGTCCGCGGTGCGGTTGGTGCCGGCGGCGTGGAACACCGCCGGGTTGAAGAAGGCCGCGTCGCCCTTGGCCAGCGGCAGCTGGACGTGGTGCGCCTCGAAGTACGCCTGGAACTCCGGCAGCCGCCAGGCCAGATAGCCGGGCTCGTACGTCTGCGAGTACGGAAGGTAGAGCGTGGGACCGGACTCCACCGGCATGTCGCAGTGCGCGACCGCGCCCTGGAGCGTGAGCACGGGGGAGAGGCGGTGGACGTGCGCCGGGTAGGCGGCGGCGGTCTCGTTGGAGAGGAACCCGAGGTGGTAGTCGCGGTGCGGGCTCTGCGCCGCGCCGCCCGGGTTGACCACGTTGACCTGCGAGGTCACCTGGTAGCCGGGGCCCAGCCAGGCCCGTGAGACCAGCGCGAGGACGTCGTTGGCGTAGTAGTCGGCGAAGGCGTCCGGGTCGTACAGCGCCGCCTTCTCCAGCGCGTTCCAGACCCGGTCGTTGGCGCCTGGACGAGCGAAGTGGTCACCGGCGGCCGCTCCCGAGGCGTGCTGCTCGGCGATGAGCGCGTCGAACACGGCGCTGAGCCGGTCGACGACCACCGGGTCGGGAAAGGCACCGCGGAAGACGGCCACCCCGGGCCCGTCGGTGAAGGCGCGCACCAGTTCGGCGCGCAGCTCACGGTCGGCCGAGGAGGTACGGAGCCGCTCACCGTCGTAGACGAGGACGTTCCCCTGCACGGCGGAGGCGTGCGGGAAGTCCGCGAGGTCGGTCGTGCGCTCGACGAGCGCACGGAACGCCCGCAGGTCGCAGTCCCGCTCGCTCAGCCAGGCACTGCCCGGCACGGAGAGGAAGGACATCGTCGTCCCTTCGATGACAACGGCGGCTCAGCGCTGCCATTCTTGTCATGACAAACCCGTCGAACAACCAGCAGGCGGCCTTCAAAAACCCCTCAAGCATGCCCTTCGACCCGTGAGGAGCCTTCCGTGGGCCATCCCTTCCCGCTGCGCGAGATCGCACGTCAGGCGGGCCTCAGCGAGGCCACCGTCGACCGGGTGCTGAACGGCAGGGGAGGGGTGCGCGAGTCCACCGCCCAGGAGGTGCGGCGGGCCATCGCCGACCTGCACCGTCAGCGCACCCAGGTCCGGCTCGTCGGGCGCACCTTCATGGTCGACATCGTGATGCAGGCCCCGGAGCGGTTCAGCACCGCGGTGCGGGCCGCCCTGGAGGCCGAGCTGCCCTCCCTGCACCCGGCCGTGCTGCGCTCCCGCTTCCACTTCCGGGAGACCGGACCGGTCGGGGAGCAGGTCGCCACCCTCGACCGGATAGCCCGGCGCGGTTCGCAGGGCGTGATCCTCAAGGCACCCGACGTCCCCGAGATCACGGCCGCCGTGGGCCGTCTGGTCGCCGCCGGCATCCCGGTCGTCACCCTCGTCACCGACCTGCCCGCCAGCGCCCGCCTCGCCTATGTCGGCATCGACAACCGGGCCGCCGGCGCCACCGCCGCGTACCTGATGGGCCAGTGGCTCGGCGACCGCCCCGGCAACATCCTGACCAGCCTCTCCAGCGGCTTCTTCCGCAACGAGGAGGAGCGCGAGATGGGCTTCCGCGGGGTGATGCGGGCCCGGCACCCCGAGCGGACGCTGGTGGAGATCACCGAGGGCCAGGGACTGGACGCCACCCAGTACGACCTCGTCAGGGCCGCCCTGGCCCGTGACCCGGCGATCCGGGCGGTCTACTCGATCGGCGGCGGGAACTTCGCGACCCTGAAGGCCTTCGCCGACGCGCGCCGCGAGTGCGCCGTGTTCGTCGCGCACGACCTCGACCACGACAACACCCGCCTGCTGCGCGACCACCGCCTCTCCGCCGTCCTCCACCACGACCTGCGCCAGGACATGCGGGAGGCCTGCCACATCGTGATGCGGGCGCACGGCGCGCTGCCGGCCGCGGGACCGGCGCTGCCCTCGCCGATCCAGGTGGTGACGCCGTACAACATGCCCGCGGCCGGCCTGCCTACGGCGCCGGCACGCTGACCCAGCCGCCGGTCCGCGCCGACCGCGTCATCGCCTCCAGCACGGCGGCGCTGCGCACGGCGTCCGCGAGCGTCGCCCCGTACGGGGTGCCCTCGGCGACCGAGCGCAGGAACCGGTACGCCTCCACGACCTTGAGGTCGTCGTAGCCCATGGCGTTCGCGGCGCCCGGCTGGAACGCGCCGAACTCGCCGTCGCCCGGGCCGACGTACACCGTGCTGACCGGCTGGTCCTGGTACGCCGTGCCGCGGCTGACGCCCAGCTCGTTCATCCGGCGGAAGTCCCAGAACACCGCGCCCTTGGTGCCGTGCACCTCGAAGCCGTAGTTGTTCTGCTCGCCGACCGAGACCCGGCACGCCTCCAGGACCCCCCGGGCGCCGGAGGCGAAGCGGAGCAGGCAGTTGACGTAGTCCTCGTTCTCGACCGGGCCGAGCGCACCGCCCGAGGCGCGGCTGTGACCGGCCGTCGCCCCCGTCGGGCGGGCCCGCTCGGGGACGAAGACCGCCGTGTCGGCCGTCAGGGAGGCGATGTCGCCCAGCAGGAAGCGGGCCAGGTCCACGCCGTGCGAGGCCAGGTCGCCGAGCACCCCGCTGCCGCCGCGCTCCCGCTCGTACCGCCAGGTCAGGGCGCCGTCCGGGTGGGCGGCGTAGTCGCTGAGGAGACGGATGCGGACATGGGTGACCGCGCCCAGCTCGCCGGAGGCGATCAGGCCGCGGGCGGTCTCCACCGCGGGCGCGTTGCGGTAGTTGAACCCGACCGCGCCCTGCACCCCCGCCCCGGCCACCGCGTCCGCCACCGCGGCGGCGTCCTCCCGGGTCAGGCCCACCGGCTTCTCGATCCAGATGTGCTTGCCGGCCTCGGCCATCGCGACACCGATCTCGCGGTGCAGGAAGTTCGGCGCGGTGATGCTGACGGCCCGGACGCGGGGGTCGGCGGCCACCTCGCGCCAGTCCCGGGTGGTGGAGGCGAACCCGAACTGTGCCGCGGCCTCCTCCGCCCGGCCGGGGACCTCCTCGGCGACGGCCACCAGCTCCGGACGCAGGGACAGCTGCGGGTAGTGGTGCCGGACGCGGGCGTACGCCTGGGTGTGCACCCGGCCCATCCAGCCGAATCCGACGACGGCGACACCGAGCGAATCCACCATGACAGCCCTCGCAGTCCCTCTCCGGCCCGTCTTTGGACCGGTCCATTTCCTGTCCAGGCTCACCCTGGAGGCGGTCTGCCGAGGGTGTCAAGCCTTTCGCGACCCTTTGACAACCGGTCAGCGGCATGGAACGGTCCACACCATGAGACCGCCGACCATCCGCGATGTCGCCGACCGTGCCGGAGTGTCCAAGTCGCTGGTCTCCCTCGTCCTGCGCGGCTCCGACCAGGTGCGCGCCGAGAAGCGGGAGGCCGTCCTGCGGGCCGTGCGCGAGCTGGGCTACCGGCCCAACGCGGCCGCGCGCAGCCTCAGCGAGCAGCGCAGCCGCACGGTCGGCGTGCTCCTGCACGACCTGCGCAACCCTTGGTACGTCGACCTCCTGGACGGCCTCAACTCCCTGCTGCACACGGCCGGCCTGCACATGCTGCTCGCCGACGCCCGTCTCAACCGCCGCGTCGGCCAGGACCCGGCCGGCCCGTTCCTCGACCTCGGCGCCGACGGTCTGGTCGTGGTGGGGACGCTGCCCGATCCGGCGGCGCTCGGCACGGTCGCCGAGCGGATCCCGGTCGTCGTCGCGGGCGCCCGGGAGCCCGTCCCGGCCGGGGTCGACGTCGTCGCGGGCGACGACGGGCAGGGGGCCCGGCTGGTCACCGAACACCTTCTCGGGCTCGGGCACCGCCGGATCGCGCACATCGCGGGCTACGGCGCGGTCGGTGAGCTGCGCCGGCGCAGCTTCGAGGCGGTGATGCGGGACCGGGGGACGGGGCGGGCCCTGGTCGAGGCGTGCGACATGACCGAGGAGGGCGGTCACCGCGCCGCCGTACGGCTGCTCGGCCGTCCGGACCGGCCCACGGCCGTCTTCGCCGTCAACGACATCGCGAGCGTCGGTGTGCTGTCGGCGGCCGAGGAGCTGGGTCTGCGGGTTCCGCGGGACCTGTCCGTCGTGGGCTACGACAACACCAGCACGTCCCGGTTGCGCCATCTGTGGCTGACCACCGTGGACAACGCGGGCCACGAGGTCGGCCGTCGGGCGGCCCGCTGCCTCCTGGACCGGTTCGAGGGGCGCGGAGGGGACGGCCGGGTCCGACTGGCCACGCCGACGCTGGAGATCCGTGGGACGACGGCGCCTCCGTCCGACGGCTGACCGGCCACCGAGACCGCTCGGCCGCGGAGGCTGAGCGCCCCCGGTCGCTCAGAGGTCGATCGCGTACGCCTTGCGCAGTGTCTCGTGCACCGTCCACGTCGTCCGGTCGCCCGCGCGCAGTACCGCCATGTCGCCGGGCCCGACGGTGAGGGTGGGGCCGCCCTCGACCTCGACGGTCGCCGACCCGCTGAGCACGACGAACATCTCGTCCGCCTCGGTGTCCGTGACGACGCCCGGGGTGATCTGCCAGACGCCCCGGATCCGCCGGCCGTCCGGTGACTCCCACACCACCTTGCCGGTCACCTCGGGCGTCCCGGAGACGATCTGCGCCGGGTCGAGCGGCTCGGGCCGCAGGTCGGCGTCGGGGATGTGGAGAGCGAAGCTGTGCGTCATGGGGTGACCCTAGCGAGGGCGTCGGGCCGCCGGGCGTGGACACAGTGTGGGGTGTCGCCGCAGGCGGGAGGACACTTCGTCGCGGCCGACGACACCGGCGGACGGGGTGGAGGGGCTCCGCGCCGGGGGCCGGCGGGCGGGCCGATCCACAGGCAAGACGGCGGACAAAATTGTTGACAATCTTGTCTGGCTAGATTTAGGTTCGACAGGCACTCACTCAGGGAGGGCAACGATGCCGAAGGAAGCCCGTCCGGGCACCGGGGAGCAGGCCAAGCAGCACGCGCTCGCGCAGCTGCGGCAGGCGATCCTGCACGGCGAGATGGCACCGGCGCAGCGGCTGGTGGAGAACGAGCTCGCCGAGCAGTTCGGTGTGACGCGGGCCAGCATCCGCGCGGCACTCATCGATCTGGAGTCCCAGGGACTCGTCGAGCGGATCCGCAACCGCGGCTCGCGGGTGCGGGTGGTGACCGTGGACGAAGCGGTCGCCATCACCGAGTGCCGCATGGTCCTCGAAGGGCTGTGCGCGGCGAAGGCGGCCGTCGCGGCCAGCGACGAGCAGCTGGCCGAGCTGACCGAGCTCGGCACGGCGATGACCAAGGCCGTCGCCGACGGCGAGCCGGTCACCTACTCCGACCTCAACCAGGAGCTCCACGCCAAGGTCCGGGACTTCTCCGGACAGCGGACCGCCGTGGATCTGCTGGAGCGCCTCAACGCCCAACTGGTGCGCCACCGATTCCAGTTGGCGCTGAGGCCGGGGCGTCCGCAGCAATCCCTGAGCGAGCACCTGACCATGATCGAAGCGATCCGGGCCAGGGACCCGCAGGCGGCCGAGACGGCCGTCCGCGCCCACCTCAGCAGCGTGATCGAGGCGCTCCGCGACTGATCGACGCGCTCCGCGACTGATCGCGGCCGTGCGGGGCGGGCGCCCACCTGTCACCAAGGAGAATGCAGCATGACCCAGGCCAACGCGCCCGCCAGCCCACCCCGTTCGACCCTCGTCGTCACCGCGCACGCCGGGGACTTCGTGTGGCGCGCGGGCGGCGCCATCGCCCTGGCCGCCGCACGCGGCGAGAAGGTCACCATCGCCTGTCTGACCTTCGGCGAGCGCGGCGAGTCCGCCAAGGCGTGGCGCGAGGGCAGGAAGCTGGACGAGATCAAGGCGATACGCCGGGACGAGGCCGAGCGCGCCGCCGCCACCCTGGGCGCCGAGGTCCGCTTCTTCGACGCCGGCGACTACCCCCTGGTCGCCTCCGCCGAACTGACCGACCGGCTCGTCGCCCTCTACCGCGAGACCCAGCCCGACGTCGTCCTCACCCACCCCGCCGAGGACCCGTACAACGGCGACCACCCGGCCGCCCACCGTATGGCCCTGGAGGCGCGCGTGCTGGCGCAGGCCATCGGCTACCCGGGCGAGGGCGAGATCATCGGGGCCCCGCCGGTCTTCTACTTCGAGCCGCACCAGCCCGAGATGAGCGGCTTCAGGCCCGAGGTCCTGCTCGACATCACCGAGGTCTGGGAGACCAAGCGCGAGGCGATGGAGTGCCTGGCCGCCCAGCAGCACCTGTGGGACTACTACACCGACCTCGCCGTCCGCCGTGGCGTCCAGCTCAAGCGCAACGCCGGCCCCAACCTGGGCCTCGCGCACAGGACCATGGCCGAGGCGTACATGCGTCCCTACCCGCAGATCGCGAAGGAGCTGGCGTGAGCGAGCCGAAGCGGAGCTCCGCACAAGGAGGAAGCGTGGGCGGCGTGATCGTCACGGGTCCGCCCAGGGCGGAGCAGACGGACGTGGACGCGCTGGCCGGCTTCGGTGTGGCCACCGTGAGCGAGGCGATGGGGCGGACCGGTCTGCTGGGACCGGGGATCCGGCCCGTCCAGCACGGCGTACGGATGGCCGGCACCGCCGTCACCGTGCTCAGCTGGCCCGGCGACAACCTCATGATCCACGCGGCCGTCGAGCAGTGCGGCGAGGGCGACGTCCTGGTCGTCACCACCACCTCCCCGTCCACCGACGGCATGTTCGGCGAGCTGTTCGCGACCGCGCTCCAGCGGCGCGGGGTGCGCGGGCTGATCATCAACGCGGGCGTCCGGGACACCCAGGAACTGCGGGAGATGGACTTCCCCGCCTGGTCGCGGGCGGTCTCCGCGCAGGGCACCGTGAAGGCCACCGGCGGTTCGGTCAACGTGCCGGTCGCGATCGACGGCCAGGTGATCCGCCCCGGCGACGTGATCCTCGCCGACGACGACGGTGTCGTGGTCGTTCCGCGCGAGCGGGCCCGCGCCGTGGCCGAGGCGTCCCAGGCCCGCGAGGCCAAGGAGGCGCGCTCCCGTGCCGCCTTCCTCGACGGCGAACTGGGCCTGGACCGCTACGGGTTGAGGGAGACCCTGAAGAGGCTCGGCGTCGAGTACCGGACGTACGAGGAGTACACGGGGGAGTCGCGATGACCTCCGTGCCCGAGGAGGTGCCCTGTCTGCTGATGCGGGGCGGCACCTCCAAGGGCGCGTACTTCCTCGCCGACGACCTGCCGTCCGAACCCGCCCTGCGCGACGAGCTGTTGCTGCGCGTCATGGGCAGCCCCGACGAGCGGCAGATCGACGGCCTGGGCGGCGCGCATCCGCTCACCAGCAAGGTCGCGGTGGTGTCCCGGTCCGCCGACCCGAAGGCCGACGTCGACTACCTCTTCCTCCAAGTGGCCGTCGAGAAACCAGAGGTGAGCGCCCGTCAGAACTGCGGGAACATCCTCGCCGGCATCGGCCCGTTCGCCGTGGAGCGCGGACTCGTGCCGGCCGGGGAGAGGGAGACCGCCGTCCGTATCCGCATGGTCAACAGCGGTGACTACGCGACGGCGACCTTCCCGACCCCCGGCGGGCGGGTGCGCTACACCGGGGACGCCGGGATCTCGGGCGTACCGGGGACGGCCGCGCCCGTGGTGATCGAGTTCCCGCCGGGCGCGAACCCGCTGCTGCCCACCGGGAACGTCCGCGACGTGATCGACGGGGTGCCGGTGACCTGCGTGGACAACGGCATGCCCACGGTCCTGATCCCCGCCTCCGCCCTGAAGGTCACCGGCTACGAGCCGCCCCGGGACCTGGAGGAGGACGTGGCCCTGGCCGGCCGTCTGCGCACGATCCGGCTCGCGGCGGGCCGGCTGATGGGGCTCGGCGACGTCACGGACACCACCGTGCCCAAGCTCACCCTGCTCGCCCCGCCCCGGGACGGCGGCGCGGTCAGCACCCGCACCTTCATTCCCGTGCGCTGCCATGCCTCCATCGGCGTCCTCTGCGCGGCCGGCGTCGCCGCCGGTCTGCGGATCGAAGGCGGCGTGGGGGCCGAGATCGCGGATCCCCCGTCCGGCGGCGACCGCATGCGCATAGAACATCCCACTGGATTCCTGGACATCGAAACCAGCCTCGGCGGCACCACCGGCGGCCTGCCCCGCGCCGGCCGCACCGCCGTGGTCCGCACGGCCCGCAAGCTCTTCGACGGCACGGTCTTCCCCCGGTCCGCCGAGACGGCGCCGCTTCCCCCGCAATCTCCTGGAGGTCAACGATGACTCCGCCGCTCGGCGACATCGCCCACATCGGCCACGCGCAGCTCTTCACCCCGGACCTGGACGCCAGCGTCGCCTTCTTCACCGACTATCTGGGCCTCACGGTCAACGGCGAGCAGGGCGACTCCGTCCACCTGCGGACCTTCGACGACTACGAGCACCACAGCCTCGTCCTCACCGCCCGTGAGCAGCCCGGCCTCGGCCGGCTGGCCCTGCGCACCTCCAGCGAGGAGGCCCTGCACCGCCGGGTCGCCGCGGTCGAGGCGGCGGGCGGCACCGGCACCTGGGTCGAGGACGAGCCCGGCCTCGGCAAGCTCTACGTCACCACCGACCCGGACGGCCATGAACACGCGCTGTACTGGGAGAGCGAGCACTACCGCGCACCCGAGGAGCTCAGGCCCGCGCTGAAGAACCAGCCGCAGGCCAAGCCCAACCGGGGCGTGGGCGTGCGGCGCCTGGACCACGTCAACTTCCTCGCCGCCGACGTCCTCGCCAACGCCGAGTTCCAGGAAAGGGTGCTGGGCGCCCGGCCCACCGAGCAGATCAGGCTCGACAGCGGGAAGATCGCCGCGCGCTGGCTGACGTACACGAACAAGTCGTACGACGTGGTCTACACCTCGGACTGGACGGGCAGCGCCGGGCGCTTGCACCACCTCGCCTTCGCGACCGACACCCGTGAGGACATCCTGCGGGCCGCCGACCTCGCGATCGACACGGGCGTCTTCATCGAGACGGGCCCGCACAAGCACGCCATCCAGCAGACGTTCTTCCTGTACGTCTACGAGCCCGGCGGCAACCGCGTGGAGTTGTGCAACCCGCTCACACGGCTGATGCTGGCGCCCGACTGGCCGCTCGTCACCTGGACCGAGGAGGAGCGGAAGAAGGGGCAGGCCTGGGGCCTGAAGACCATCGAGTCCTTCCACACGCACGGGACGCCCCCGGTCGCGTAGCGCCCGGACGGCCCCCGGCTGGATTGTCGATGAGATTGTTGACAAAAGCGTTGACACTCTCGGGGTGGGTCCTTAGCGTCTAGCGCACCGGGTCAGCCGCACGAGCCGCTGAAGACCCGCCCCCGGCTCCCGGCTCCGTCCGAGCCGGGGGACCCCCGTTCGAGATCCCCTCCAGGGAACGCCTCCTGGACGAGAGGAAACAACGATGTCCTCCTCCCCCGCTCTGTCCGCCCGCGGCAGCAGACTGGCCCTCCTGGTCGTCGGACTGTGCTGGCTGGCCGTCCTCTTCGACGGCCTCGACATGTTCATCTACGGCTCGGTGCTGCCGCACCTGCTGGAGACGAAGACCTTCGGCCTCACCGCGGACACGGCCGGCGACCTCGGCAGCTACGCCACCTTCGGCATGCTGGTCGGCGCCCTGACGGCGGGTACCGTCGCCGACCGGATCGGGCGCAAGAAGCTGATGGTCGGCTGCGTGGTCCTCTTCTCGCTGGCCTCCGGGGTGTGCGCCCTCGCCGACGGCGTCGCGGTCTTCGGCCTCGGCCGGACCCTGGCCGGCGTCGGCCTCGGCGGCCTGCTGCCCACCGCGATCAGCATGGTCTCCGACTACGCCCCGCGCGGCCGCGCCGCCCTCGTCATCGGCCTGCTGATGACCGCCCACCACGCCGGCGGCATCCTCTCCGCCTACGTCGCCAAGTGGCTGATCGACCCGGTCGGCTGGCGGGCGGCCTTCTGGGTCTGCGTGGTGCCGCTGCTCTTCGCCCCCGTGCTCGCCAAGTTCCTGCCCGAGTCGCTGAGCTTCCTCGTCGCCAAGGGCCGCACCGAGGAGGCGGACGCGCTCGCCGCCCGCTACGACGTCGAGCTGCCCGCCGCGAAGTCCGGCCGCAGGACGGCCGCCGACCGCTGGGACGCCCTCGCCGGCCTCTTCCGCGGCGGCGAGTGGACCCAGACCCTGCTGTACTGGCTGGCCTCCTTCGGCGGTCTGCTCCTCGTCTACGGCGTCGCCACCTGGCTGCCGACCCTGATGCGCGCCGAGGGTTACGCGCTCGCCAACGCCCTGACGTTCGTCGTCGTCTTCAACCTCGGCGGCATCGCGGGCATGCTCCTGGCCGGCCGCGCCGCCGACCGGTTCGGCGCGCCCCGCATCTCGGCGGTCTGGTTCGCGCTCACCGCCGCCGGTGTCTCTCTCCTCAGCGTGCACATGTCGACGAGCGTCACGATGATCGTCGTCTTCCTCACCGGCGTCTTCCTCAACAGCGCCCAGACGATGATCTACGCGACGGTGTCGATCCGGTCCGACCCGGACCGCCGTGCCACCGCCGTCGGCTGGACCTCCGGCATGGGCCGCTTCGGAGCCGTCTTCGGCCCCTGGCTCGGCGGCCAGCTGCTCGCCGCGGGCCACGGCGACTGGGGCTTCACCGCCTTCGCGCTCGCCGGTGTCTCGTCCATGGTCTTCATCGGGATCGCCGCGCTGCGCGGCGCGCGGCAGGCGCCGCGCACCACCGACCAGGAGCTGGTGGGCGCGCACTGACCGGCCTGCACGGACACCGGGGGAACGACCTGACGCCGGCCCCGCGCCTCGTGTGCGGCGGCCGGCGTCCCGCTTCCCGTTCGGGGTGCGGGGCGCGGCGCGCGGGGTCACGCTCGTTGTATGGGTGAGCGTTGGGAGATCCGCCGGGCGGGCCCGGCGGACGCCCCGCACCGGGTCATGATGATCCCGGGCGGACTGTGCACCACCGAGTTCTGCGTGGACGTCATGGCCGAGCCCGCGGTGGCGGGGCTGGGGATGGTCGCGGTGACCCTGCCCGGCTTCGGCCGTACCGAGCCGCCCGAGGACGTGTCCATGGAGCACTACGCCCGGCTCATGGCGGACTTCGCCGCCGAGTCCGGCTGCGATGTGGTCGTGGGGCACAGTCTGGGCGCCAACGTGGCGATCGAGATGGCGGCCCTGGGCCTGTTCGAGGGCCCGCTGGTGCTGCTGTCGCCGACCTTCTCGCGCGGGGACGAGATGAGGACCCTGGCCGTCGTGAACGCCGTGGGCCGGGTGCCGGGGCTCGGCGCGATGGTCTGGGCCGGCATGCTCGGGCTGCTGCCCCGGGCGATGAAACGCGAACTGCCGCCGCAGCGCGCGGAGGCGCTGGCGGCGGTGATGGCGGACAACGATCCGGCGACCTGCCGCCGGATCGTACGGGACTACTACGCCTACCTCGACCGGTACCCGTCCCTGGTGCCGAGGCTGTGCCAGGCCGGCGTACCGGCCTGGGTGGTGCGCGGCGACCACGACGAGATCGGGCTGACGGACGCCGAACGGCGCGGCCTCGCGGCCTGCCCGCACATCCGCACGGTCACGGTGCCCGACGCCGGGCACGCGGTCCTGGTCGAACAGCCCGCGGCCGTGGCCGAGGTCGTCGCGGAGGCGGTCACGGCCGGCGTGCGCTGAGCGGACGCGACGCGCCGTGCCGGACGTCGCCCGCCCCGGCACTCAGGATCCGCAGCGGTACACCGCCGGTGCCGCGGAACGGAGTTGCGCGAGGGCGGCGGCGCGGAGCCGGCCGGGCGGACGCCCGACCCTGCCGGACGACGGCGGCTCGCGTGCCGGGAAACCCGGGGTGGCCCCGCCGGAAGCCGCCGAACAGGGGAACAGCGGCTTCCGGCAGGACCGCGGGGCCCGTGTCCCTCAGGAGACGCCGGGCGCGGTGGCCCGCCGGATGTGACGGGCCATCAGGGCGTAGGCGGCGCGGGCCTTCTCGTCGTCCTCGGTGTCGTAGCCGTGGTCGGCGCCGGTGACCTCGTGGTGCTCGGCGAGGGCGCCGGCCGCGCGCAGCCGCTCGGCGTAGCGCGTCGCCTCGGCGCGCAGCAGGTCGTACTCGGCGGTGATCACCAGGGCCGGGGCGATGCCCCGCAGATCGGCGGTGTCCGAGGGATGCGCGGGGGAGACGAGCCGGTCCGTGCGCTCGCGCGGGTCCGGCACGTACGACGTGTCGAAGACCTCCGCCATCCAGGGCCGCAGCCGGGGCCTGGCGACGGCCGCCTTCTTGTCCCCGGCGCCGGTGGCCAGGTCCAGCGGCGGATAGTGCAGGACCTGGAGCGCGATCCGGGGCCCGCCCCGCTCCAGGGCCAGACGGGCCACGGCCGCGGCGAGCCCGCCGCCCGCGCTCTGTCCGCCCACGGTGAGCCGGCCGCCGTCCCAGCCGTGCTCCGCGCCGTGCCCCGCCACCCAGCGCACCACCTCGTACGCCTGCGTGGGGGGCGCCGGGAAGGGGTGCTGCGGGGCGACGACGTACCGCACGTTGACCACGACCACCCCCGCCTCGACGGCGAGGAACCGGCACAGCGCGTCGTCCATCACCGGCATCGACATGACGTAGCCGCCGCCGTGGAAGTTGACGTGGACCGGTGGCCGGGTGGCCGTGCCGGCCGGCGGCAGGTACACCGTGACCGGCGCCGGGGCCACCGACGTGGGGACCGTCGCCTCGCTCGTGTCACGCGGGTACTCGGGGAAGCGGGCCTGCCAGGCGGCCGTGGAGCCGGGGCCGCCCGACCGGCGGCCCGCCAGCCGGGTCAGGCCCTGCATCGCTCTGGCGGCGCGGGCCGCCACCGCGGGTCTGGCCAGGATGGACATGCGGGTTCCGTTCGTCGAGCCGTACGTCGATTGCCAGGATTCCTGATGGTTCAGTGGGCCTGAAACTAGCACGGCGCACCCCGCGTGCCCAGCCGTCAGTCGCGCCGGGCCACGATCCGGTAGGCGTTCGCCACACCCAGCCGGTGCGCGAGCGGCCGCACCGCGAACCGGTCGAGCAGGGCACCCGCGGCCAGTGCCGGAACACCGGCGATCAGCAGACCGGCCCGCAGCGCGCGGCGCAGCGCGCCCGGCGGCCCGGGCAGCCACGGCGCGTCCTCGCGCGGCGCCGCGTGGTCCAGCGCCAGCCACACGGCCGCCAGCAGGTCCACCGGGTCGTGCGCCTCCGCGTGCTGCTCCGCGACCACCGTGAAGCCCAGCGACGCCAGCCGGTCCCGCAGGTTGGCGACCGGCACGAAGTGCAGGTGCTGCGGCTGCAGCCACGGCAGCCACCAGCGGCCGAGCAGCCGCGCGTAACGGCTCTCGGGATCGGGGACCTCCACGATCAGATGCCCGCCCGGCCGCACCGCCTCCCGCGCGGCCCGCAGCTCGCGATCGGGGTCCGTGCTGTGCTCCAGGTAGTGGAACATGCTCACCACGTCGTAGCGGGCGGCCAGTTCGGGCGCCAGCTCCGGGAAGCTGCCCCGGTGGCCGCGCTCCACCCGGCCCTCCCGCTCGGCGAGTTCGACGCCGTCGGTGAAGTCCAGCCCGTCGAACACCGTGTCCGGCAGCACCTGCCGCGCCGCCGCGCAGAAGTGACCGTGTCCGGTGCCGACGTCCAGCCATGTCTTCGGCGCGGAGTCGTGCGGCAGCATCGACCGGGCCCGCCCGCGGTATGCCTTCGTCCGTCCGCCGAAGGTGTCGCCCAGCTTCTTCTCACCGAGGCCGTCGTAGAAGTCCCGGTAGTAGAACTCCAGCCCCTCCGCGCTCAGCATGGGGTTCTGGAAGACGTGCCCGCAGCCCTCGCACCGGTCCAGGACGAACCGGCCCGGCTTGTGCTGCAGCAGGTCGCGGGTGCGCAGCCGGGTGGTGAGCGCGGCGCCGCCGCACCAGGGGCAGGCGGTGCGCCGGGGCTCGAAGAAGCGCGCCGTGCCCGCGGTGATGTCGGCCTGGTAGGCGGGCCGCAGCCGGGCGATCCGCTCGCCCGGCCCTCTCCTGTCGCTCATCCCGACTCCCTTGCCAGTTCTTCGAGTAAGGACGCGGCGGCCGGTGCGCCGCCCGCGGCCCGGAAGGCCGTGCCGATCCGCCCGGCCGCCGCCCGGTACCCGGGCTCGTGCAGTACGGCGTCCAGCGCCGCCCCCAGCCTCGGCGCCGTGACCCGGCCGAACCGCACCCGCACCCCGGCCCCAGCGGCCACGACCTGCCCGGCCACCACCGGCTGGTCGTCCCGGATGGGGGCGACGACCAGGGGAACGCCGTGCCACAGCGCCTCGCACACGGTGTTGTGCCCGGCGTGGCAGACGACCGCGTCGATGCCCCTTTCCAGCAGAGCGAGTTGAGGCACGGACGGCACGATCAGTACGTCCTTGTCGTCACCGCCTGCCGCGCCGTCGCCCGCCGCGCCGAGCACGTCCCCCGGATCGACGATCACCGCCCGCACCCGGTCGGCCCGCTCGCGCAGCGCCTCGCGGCACACGTCGAGGAACCGGCCGCCGGCATCGGCGTTGACGGTGCCGAGGGAGACCAGCACGGTGGCGCGGTCACCGCCGAGCCACTCCCAGGGAAAACCGGACGGCACCGGGCGGGCCGTGATCGAGGGCCCGACCCAGCGGACACCCGCCGCGGCACCCGCCAGCTCCGGGGTGCTGAAGGCGAGGACGAGACGCGGGGAGAACCGGGGGTCGGCGGTGCCCGCCGGATCGCCGATGGCGGCGCGCAGGGCGGCCAGCCGTTCGTCCAGCCACTCCCTGACCTTGGGCAGCCCGGCCAGCGGATCGGTGAGCTCCGCCGACGTGGTCGCCGAGGTCGCCCACGGCAGACCCATCCGCTCGGCGGTGAGCGCTCCCGCGAAGGCCTGCTGGTCGGCGACCACCACATCCGGACGGAACTCCGCCACCGCCGCCCGCACCCCCGGCGCCATCGCCTCGGCCAGCGGCAGCAGATACCACTCCCACAGGAACTTCAGCGCCTCCGGGCCCCGCAGACCGGCGGGCCGCTCCCCCGGGGGAGCGCCGGCGCACGCGAACACGGCCGCCCCGGCCCCCGCGAGCCGCCCGACCAGCTCCGGATCGGGACACGCCCACGCCACCCGGTGGCCGCGCGCGACGAGTGCGGCGGCGACCCCGACGGCCGGGTTGATGTGCCCGACCAGCGGCGGCACGACGAACAGGAACCGGCTCACCGGGCCGCCACCCGGAGCGTCTCCTCCACGAGGGACAGGACATGACCGCCCACCGTCCCCGGTGCCTCCACCAGGACCGAGTGCTCATGGCCCGGTACCACCACGGTCCGGCAGTCCGGCAGCACCGCCCGCAGCCAGGGCACCAGCTCGGCCAGGTCGGAGTCACCGCCGTACAGGCCGAGCACCGGGCAGCGCACCACCGCGATCTGCTCCTCCGTCAGCACCCGGCTGGCCGGGATGTCCCGGGCGAGCGTGGTCTCCCGCACCAGGCGCGCCGCGCCCCTGGCCAGCCGGGCGGTGTGCCGGCCGCGGTGGGCGCTCACCCAGGCGATGGCCTCGGGCTCGTTGTGCGCCAGCTGTGCCACCACCCAGTGCAGGATGCCGTCCAGCTTCTCCGCCCAGGCGGGGGTGGCCGGCTCGGACTCGATGAGGGAGACACCGGCCGCCCGCTCGGGGTGGCGGGCCGCGTAGCCGAAGGCGATCGTGCCGCCGTAGGAGTTGCCCACCAGATGCACCGGGCCGGTCACCCCCAGCCGGTCCAGGAGCGCCTCCAGGTCGTCGATGTTGTCGTCCAGGGTGTAGCCCTCGGCCGGGCGTTCGCTGCGTCCGTGCCCGCGCAGGTCGTACATGACGACGTCGAGGCCGGCGGCCGCGAAGGCGGGGGCGACGGTGAAGTAGTAGCTGGCCAGGCTGTCGGTGAGCAGGCCGTGCACCAGCACCACGGTGGCGGTGGCCCGTCGGCCCTGGCGGGGGCCGATCCGCTGGACGTGCAGCCGGACGGCGCCGGTGTCGACCATCGCCATGGCTCAGCTCGCCCCCGCCGTCTCGAGGCTGGTCACCACGTGGGTGACGAGCTGCCCCACGGTGAGCTCGATGATCTCGTCGAACTCCATGCCGGCCAGGAACTCGGCGAAGTTGACCCGGTCGCCGTACCGCTCCTGGAGCAGGCCGGCCAGGGTCACCAGGTCGATGCTCTCCAGCTCCAGGTCACGGTGGAAGGTGGTCTCCATGCCGATCTCGGCGTCGTCGACGCCGTACTCGTCCTCCAGGAGCCGTGTGAGCATGCCGGTGAGATCGGCGAGGACGCTCTCCTCGTCGGCGGTGACGGGGGTCATCGGTCGTACTCCTTCGCTTGAGTGGGTCCCGGGGTCCAGGCGACGACGTACTCCCGGGCCGGCAGGGCGGGCGGGTTGGCGGCCGGCTCGCAGTGGACGGTGTAGGCACGGGCCAGCCGGCCCGCGACGGTCAGCCGGTCGCCGGACGGGGTCGCGTCGAGCACGGTGAAGTCCCGCGGCCGCCCGCCGAATCCGGTTCCCTCCGCCTTGGCGACGGCCTCCTTCGCCGCCCAGAAACGGGTGAACCAGCGGGCCTCCGAGTCGCCGGTGGTGGCCGACAGGCGCCGCAGGAGGCGGAGTTCATCGGCCCCCAGGGCCGTGGCGACCGTCTCCGGGGTGCGGTCGGCGACCTCCTCGATGTCGATGCCCGGCCCCGGCCCCGGTGTGTGCGGCCGGACGATCGCGACGCCCGCCTCCGCGCAGTGGGCCAGCGACACGCTCAGCGGCGGCAGGGTGCGCCCGTGCACCCCGGTGACCCAGGGACGGCCCGACTCGTCGTTGCCCACCCGCAGTTCGGCCGGGAACACCGGCCCCTCGCCGTGGTCCCACAGCCACTGCCGTACGGCGTCCTTGACCGCGATCCGGCCGAGCAGCCACTGTCTGCGGCCGCGCGGGGCGTGCGCCGCGTACTGCGAACGCTCCTCCCCTCCCAGGGAGTTGCGCATGATCAGCTCACGGGAGGCGAGGTCCGGCCACCGCTCGTGCAGCAGCGACCAGCCACCCGGCCGGGCCTCGGACAGCGTGTTGCGCTCGGGGAAGCGCTCGACGGGCCGGGTCTTCGGGTCGTTGTCGAAGCGGCGGTCCTGCCAGCCGGACAGCTCGGCCCACACCGTGCCGTCGACCGTCAGCTGGACGTCGGCCTCCAGGACGGTGTCGGTGAGCGAGGTGATCCGCACGAAGCAGCCGACCTCGGTGCCGGGCGCCGGGTGCGGTCCGAAGAACCGCAGCTCCCGCATGCCGACCGGGAAGACGACGGTCCGCTCCGAGCGGGTCGCCATGATCCAGTAGCCGAGGATCTGGCCGACGTTGTCCAGCAGGGCGCCGGGCGCGGGCGGGGTCGTGATGATCCCGCGGACGTGCCGGTCGCCGATCGCGGTCAGCTCGGTGACGCCCTGGAAGGCCGGGCCGTGGAACATCCACCGTTCGCCGTAGAGCTGGGCGGCGGTGTGGCCGGGGGTGTGCTCGGCGGCGCGGACCGGCCAGGGGGCCGGGGGCGGGGCGGGATGGCGCGGGGCCAGTTCGACGGTGGCGCGGGCGCGGGGGCCGAAGGACACCGCCATGCGGTCCGGGCCCTCGGGCGTCGCGGTCACCGGGACGTCGACGGCCGGGGTGGCGGTGAGCCACTCCTCGAACCGGGCGCCGTGCACCGCGACCGGCACCGTGCCGGGCGCGGCCTCGGCCGCCGCGTCCATGATGTGCTGCACGATCGTCGTCGCCGGGACCACCGGCCACCGGTCGGCCACGTCGGGCCAGCCCGGGCGCTGCGGGAAGAAGCAGTGGTCCAGGAGGTGGGGCATGGTGTCGGGGGAGACGCGGACGGTGGTGCGGCGGGGGGTGAGCGGGGCGGGGACGCGGGGCGCGGCGGTCCGGACCGGCGTGGGCGCGGGCGTGGGCGCCGCGGCGGTGTCCGCCCTCCCGCGCAGGAGAAGCGCTGCCGTGTCCGCCGTCTCACGCATCAGCGCGTTCAACTCGGCCGCCAGCGGCGAGCGTTCGGCGAGCGCGTCCAGCGGTGAGGTGCTGCCGGGTTCGGGGGCGAGTCCGGGGCTGTGGCCGGGGCCGGGCGCGGAGCCGGGGCGGGGGCGCAGTCGCGCACGGAGCGCGGCGAGGGTCTCCGGCGCGAGAGACACGAGCGCCCCGCCCAGGTCCAGCCGGACGGGCGGCCGTCGCGCCCCGGTGGCCGGCCGGGGCCGGCTCGGCGAGGGGGCCACCGCGGCCCCCGCCGTCCACAGGGCCGTGGCCACCCGGCGCAACTGCGCCAGGCCCGTGCGCTGAGACGAGTTGGCGGCCACGACCAGGTGATCGTGTCCGCCGAGGGTGTCCCCCACGAGGGAGCCGAGCCGGCCGGGGCCCACCTGGACGAACACCCGGTGCCCGGACGCGTGCAGGGCCTGCGCCAACTGCCGGAAGCGGACGGGTTCCAGCAGATGCCGGACGAACAACTCCCGTATCTCGGACTCCGCTTCGGGGAAGGGGGCGGCGGTCGTGCCCGACCAGACGGGAGTGTGCGGCGGGTGCAGCCGGAAGCGTTCGGCGGCCGCCTTGATCGGCCCGAGGTGGGGCTCCAGCATCGGCGTGTGGAAGCCCGACCGGAACGGCAGCACCTGGCTGAGCACACCCCGGGCGCGGAACAGGCGGACGAAGTCCTCCACCGCCGCCTCCGGCCCGCAGACCATCGACTGGCCGGGCGCGTTGTCGTGGGAGAGGACGAGCCCCGCCCCGGCCCCGCCCTCGTCGCGCAGGGTGGCCAGCACCCGGTCGGCGGACGCGCCGATGGCACCGAAGGCCAGCCCGGGGACGGTCACCGAGCCGGGGTCGAAGCCGGCCATGAAGGCGTCGACCTCGTGCCCGGCGTACAGTCCGCCCGCCGCCATCGCCGTCCACTCGCCCACGCTGTGGCCGGCGACCGCGTCCGGCACGATCCCGGTGCGGCGCAGCGCGGTGTCGAGGAGGCGGCCCACCGCGACCACACCGAAGCCGTGGTGGCCGATGTCCTCCGTCCGGCCCCGCGGGAGCGCGGGGGCGGGCAGGCCGAAGTGGGCGGCGACGTCGTCGACCCGGGGCGTGAAGTCGCCCTCCAGACCGGGGAAGAGGAACGCCAGCTTTCCGCCCCCGGCGCCGAGCAGGGGGTCCGGCCGGAACCAGACGTCGCCGCGCCCGTGCCAGGCACGCCCCTTGTCGACCGCGCGCCGGGCCAGCGCGAGCCGCTTGGCGGTCGGCTCGACGATCCCGAGCCGGGCCGGTCCCGCGTCCGGATGCGGTCGGGCCGGGTCGAGCCCGGCCGCGCGTACGGCGTCGTCGTCACGGTCGAGCAGCGCGAGGAGGCCCTCCGGGGAGCCGGCGGCGAGCAGCAGAACGCGTTCGGTCTCACCGACCTGCGAGACGGCGGCGGGGCGGGCCGCCGCTGTGCCGGCGGCCGAGGCCGGGCGCACGCCCGGTGTGCCGGTGCCGGTGCCGGTGGCGGAGGAGGAGGGGCGGGCTGCGGGTGAGCCGGTGTCGGTGTCCGTGCCGGTGGCGGGGTGGGGCGTGGGGGTGTCCGTGCCGGTCGCCGGGTGGGGCGGGGGCGCTTCGGCAGTGGTGGCGGGGCCGGACCCCTGTACGTCCGTGGCGGCTGGGCGGACGCCCGGCGGGCCGGCGGCGGGGGTGGAGGGGCGCGCCGTGGCCGTGATGGCGGCGGTGGCGCGGTCGGCCGCTGAGGGCCCGGCAGCGGCGGTCGGGGTGTCCGGCGTGGTGGTGGGGTGGGCCGGGGGCAGGAGTGGGCCGGTGGGCGGACGGGGCGTCGAGGTGAGGGCGGCGGTCGCCGTATGGGTGCCCGGGGCCTGTTCCAGCACGACGTGGGCGTTGATT
Organism: Streptomyces sp. NPDC001381; assembly: GCF_042895685.1. Lineage (NCBI taxonomy): Bacteria > Bacillati > Actinomycetota > Actinomycetes > Kitasatosporales > Streptomycetaceae > Streptomyces > Streptomyces sp. NPDC001381. The sequence continues at coordinate 478,982 of NZ_JBIAWO010000002.1, forward strand.
CCGCCGAACCCGAAGGCGTTGACGGCCGCGCGGCGCACCGGGCGGTCCCGGGTGGTCTCCCACTCCGCCGCCTTCTCCAGCGTGCGGAACCGGGTGCGGGCCAGCGCGGGATGCGGATCGTCGCAGTGCAGCGTGGGCAGCAGCGTGGCGTGGTGGACGGCGAGCGCGGCCTTGACCAGACCGGCGACACCGGCGGCCGGCATGGTGTGCCCGATCATCGACTTCACCGAGCCCAGGACGGCGTCCGCCTCGCCGTCCCCCGGCCCGAACACCTCCGCGAGGGTGGTCAGTTCGGCACTGTCGCCGGCCGGGGTCGCGGTGCCGTGCGCCTCCAGCAGGCCGAGCGAGCCGGGCGCCGCGGGATCGAGCCCGGCGGCCCGCCACGCCTGCCGTACGGCCTGTGCCTGTCCGCCGGGGTCGGGGTTGACCAGCCCGGCCGCCCGGCCGTCGCTGGCCACTCCGGTGCCCCGGATCACCGCGTAGATCCGGTCGCCGTCCCGCTCGGCGTCGGCCAGCCGCTTGAGGACGACGACCCCCGTGCCCTCGCCGATCAGGAGGCCGTCGGCGTCCCGGTGGAAGGGGCGGATGCGCTGGCTGGGGGAGAGGGCGCGGAGCTGGGAGAAGACGCTCCACAGGGTGATGTCGTGGCAGTGGTGGACGCCCCCGGCGAGCATCAGGTCGCAGCGCCCGGAGGCCAGTTCACCGACCGCCTGGTCGACGGCGACCAGCGACGACGCGCACGCGGCGTCCACGGTGTACGCCGGGCCGCGCAGGTCGAGCCGGTTGGCGACCCGGGAGGCGGCGAGGTTGGGCACCAGACCGATCGCCGACTCGGGACTGTCCGGGCCGAGCCGCTCGGTGAAGGCGTCTCGTACCAGGTCGAGTTGGTGGGCTGTCAGGTCGGGCAGCAGCTCGCCGAGCGTGCGCACGAGCTGGCCCGCCGTGCGCACCCGCTGGTCGAGCCGGACCAGCCCGGGCGTGAGGTAGCCGCCCCGGCCGAGGACGACGCCGACGCGCCCTCGGTCGGGGAGACGGTCCGGGCCGCCCGCGTCGTCGAGGGCGGCGGAGGCCACGTGCAGGGCGATGAGCTGGTCGGGTTCGGTGCCGGCCACCGAGTTCGGCATGATTCCGAACCGGGTGACCTCGACCTCCGCCAGCCCGTCCACGAACCCGCCGCGCCGGGCGTAGACCCGGTGCGCGAGGGCCGGTTCGGCCGCGGTGCCGGGCCGGTAGTAGTCGGCGTCCCAGCGCCCGTCCGGGACCTCGCCGATCGCGTCGACGCCGTCCCGGAGGTTCTGCCAGTACGCGTCCAGGCCGGCCGCGCCCGGCAGCAGCACCGCCATCCCGACCAGGGCGACGGGCACGTGACGCGCCGTCGAGGGGGCCGGGGCGGACCCCGGGTGGAGTGATGTCACCGTGCCCGTCACCAGCCCGACGCGGTGTGGACCACGGCGGTGGCCGACTGCTCGCCCCAGGCCAGCTCCCGCAGCAGCGCCGCGGTCCCCTCCTCGGGGTCGATCAGCCGGATGCCGCGGCGGGCGTACTCGCGGGCCAGCTCCGCCCCGACCATCCCGGCGTGCCCGGGCGCGGGCGCCCACGGGCCCCAGTGCACCGTCAACGCCCGCCGCCCGGTGCGGGCGGCGAAGGCGGCGCCGAGGGTCTCCAGCGCGTCGTTGGCGGCCGCGTAGTCCACCTGGCCCCGGTTGCCGAGGACGGCGGAGATGCTGCCGAACAGCACGGTGAACGAGGGCGCGGACGGCAGTTCCTCCAGCGCCGTGAGCAGGGCGTCCGCGCCGGTCGCCTTGGTGCCGTAGACCCGCTGGAAGGACTCGGCGGTCTTCTCCGCGATCAGCCGGTCCTCGATGATCCCGGCCGCGTGCACCACGCCGTCGAGCCGGCCGTGCTCGGCGTGGATCTCCTTGACCGCCTGCACCACCGCCTCGGGCTCCCGGAAGTCGACCGAGCGGTAGCGCACCCGGGCGCCGAGCGCGGTGAGTTCGGCGAGCGTGGCGGTGATCTCCCGCTGTGCCAGCAGGAGTTCGGCGGTCCGGTTGATCTCGGCCGGCTTCAGCCCGCCGCGCCCGGCGAGCACGGAGCGCAGCTCGGCCGGGGTGCGGGCGGCGGCCGTGTCGGCGGCCTCGGGCCCGTCCGGCGCGGGTGTACGGCCCAGCAGCTCCAGCCGGCAGCGGGCGGCACCGGCGAGCGCGGCGGCGAACTGCGCGGTGATGCCGCGCGCCCCGCCCGTCAGCACCACCACCGAGTCCCGTTCCAGGCCGAGCGCGGCCGCCTCCGCGACGCCGTCCCCGGCGGGCCCGGCGCCCGTCCCGGCGAGCGCCCCCAGCGGCTCCTCGGCCAGCTCGAAGCCGTGGCGTCCGTCCGCCGAGCGCACCACCACCGGCGTCCGGTCGGCGGCGACGGCCTCGGCGACCACCGCGTCCGCGACGGCGGACGCCGAGACGCCGGCCAGGTCGACGACCCGGGCGACCGTCCCGGGGTACTCCCGCGCCACGGTCCGGAACAGGCCCCGCAGGCCCGCGGACCGGGTGTCCGGCACCTCGCCGTCCGTATGCCGCACGGCCAGCAGCCACCGCGGGCCCCGGGCGAGGGCCGCCTTCAGCACGGGGAACGCGTCCGGCAGCACCGGGGTGTCGTCCTCCGCGCCCGCCAGGGCTCCGAGGTAGACCACACCGTCCACCGGTCCGTCGGCCTCCGACAGCACATGGTCCCGGCCGCGTACGACGGCCTCGGCACCGTGCGCCACCAGCCGGGCGGCGGTCTCCGGGGCGTCGCCGAGGACGGTCCAGCGGGTGCCGGAGAGCACCGCGGCGGGGTCACCGGCCGGTTCCTCGAGGAGGACCGGGCGCAGCACGTGCCGCCGGGGCGGCTCGCCGGTCACCTCCTCCCGCGCGGTCTCCGCGGACCGCGCGGACGCCGGTGCCGGACTCTCCAGCCGGGACGTGAGCCAGTCGGTCACGGCGGCGGCCGTACGTGCCTTGGCCAGCTCCTCCAGTTCGGCGTCGTCCATCGAGGTCAGGTCCGCACCCGTCCCGGCGCCCAGGCGTCTCGCCAGCTCACCGGCGATCTCGGCGCGCTTGATGGAGTCGATGCTGAGGTCCGCCTCCAGATCGAGGTCGGGCTCGATCATGTCGACGGGGTAGCCGGTGCGCTCACTGATGATCTCCAGGACGACCTGCTGCACGTCCACGGTCCCGGAGGCGGCGGCCTGCGGCTCGGGTGCCGCCGGTTGTGGCTGTGCATGTGCATGTGCATGTGCATGTGCCTGTATCTGTGGCTGCGGCGACGGGAGGGGCGCCACCGCCGGTGTCAGCTCGGGCTGCGCGAGCACCACGGGCGGGGCGATCCGCTCCCCGGGCGTGGCGCCCAAGTAGGTGAGCAGCACGTCCCGTTGGGCGGCGATCATCTCCCGGCTGGTGCGCAGGAACTCGGAGATCAGCGCGTCCCGGTCGGACGCGACGCCGTGCGGGGGGTTCGTCGTCACCGTCGTCACAGTCCTCTCGGCGGGGTCCACGACTCGTCGGGCCGGTGCGAGCGCACCGGGAAGGAAGGCGCCGGCGGCCGTGCGGACCACGTGCCCGTCCACCGTCCAGCCGGGCCGTTTCGGTACGGGGGTGCGGACGGCGTCGACCGCGTCCCGGCCGCGCAGCAGCCATCCGGTGCGCACCGGCAGCCCCGCCACGGCGAGTTGGGCCAGGGCGTCGAGCCAGCCGCGCAGACCGACGCCCGGCCGCGGTTCGCAGGCCACCGTGCGATGCGGACGGTCCCCGAGGATCCGCCCGACCAGCCGCGTCAGCACGGACCCGGGGCCGGCCTCGACGAAGATCCGCGCCCCCGCCGCGTACATCGCCTCGATCTGGTCGGCGAAGGCGACGGGCGCGCCGATCTGCGCGGCGAGTTCGGCCCGTACGGCGTCCGGGTCGGCGGCGTACGGGGCGGCCGTACGGTTGGACCACACCGGGAACTCGGGCGCGTGCACCGGCCGCACGGCGAGCGCCTCCGCGAACCGGTCGCCGGCCCCTGCCACGAGCGGGCTGTGGAAGGCGCAGGCGACGGGGATCCGCTTGGCTCCCAGACCCGCCTCGCGCAGCAGCCTCACGGCTTCGATGACGGCGTCGGTCGGACCCGATATCACCGTCTGCTCGGGGGAGTTGCGGTTGGCGAGGACCACGGAGTCCGGTGCGCCGGCAGACCGCAGGACCCGGGTCACCTCCCCGGCGCCGGCGGCGACGGCGGCCATCGTCCCGGGCTCCTCCCCGGCGGATTCGGCGGCGCCCAGGATCGCCGCCGCCCGCTCGGCGCTCAGCTCCAGCAGCGTCTCGGGATCGAGGGCGCCGGCCGCGCACAGGGCGACCAGTTCGCCGTAGCTGTGCCCCGCCGCCATGTCCGGATGCACCCCGGCCGCCGTGAGCACGGCGTGGGCGGCGAGCCCGGCGATGCCGAGGGCGGGCTGGGCGACCCGGGTGTCCGTCAGCGCGTCCTGCTGGCGGTCGCGTACGGCGTCGTCGAAGGCGGCCGGCGGATACAGCGCGTCGGCGTGCGAGCGGCCGAGTTCCAGGTAGGGCCGCAACTCCGGGAAGGTCACGAAGAGTTCGGCGAGCATGCCGGTGCGCTGGCTGCCCTGCCCGGGGAAGAGGAAGGCGACCTTGCCGACGGCGTCCTCGGCACGGCGTGCGTCGGGAGCGGCGGCGGGGCGGGCAGCGTCGGCCGGTGCGCCGGACACGCCGGGGGCGGACGCCGTATCGCGGGCGCCGTCCGGAACAGCCGTCGCGGGCCTGCCGGTCCCGCCTGTCGCGCCGGGCCTGCCGGTCCCGCCTGTCCCGCCGGCCCTGCCGGTCCCCTCGTCGTCCCGGCCCGCCCGATGGAGGCCGTGTCCCGGATCGTGTTCGCCCCGCAGCGCTCGGCGCAGTTTTCCGACGAGGTCGTCCACGTCCTCCGCCACGACCGCGACCCGCACCGGATCGGCGCTCGCGTCCGAGCGGCGGGCCGCGCCGAGCGCGAGGTCCCTGAGGCGCCACGGCCGGCCCTCGGCCTCGGCGGCCTTCAGCAGCTCCTCCACCGCGCGGTGGGCCGCGTTCTCGTCCCGCCCCCGGAACACGAACAGCTCGGCCGGCCAGGCCTCCAGACCCCGCACCGGCGGCGCGCCGTCCGCGTAGGCGCCCAGCACCACGTGGAAGTTGGTGCCGCCGAAGCCGAACGCGCTGACCCCGGCGACCCGTTCCCGGGCGGGCATCGCCCAGGGCCGGGCCTCCGCGTGGAAGGCGAACGGGCTGCTCTGCGCGTCCCACGCCGCGTTCGGCGCCTTCACATGCAGGGTCGGCGGTCTGACGCCGGTGTACAGCGCCAGCAGCGTCTTGATCATCCCGGCCAGTCCGGCCGCGCACTTGGTGTGCCCGATCTGCGACTTCACCGAGCCGAGCACGCACTCCCCGGACTTCGCGCCTGCCTCCGTGAACACCTCGCTCAGGATGCGCAGTTCGGTGCGGTCGCCGACCACGGTCCCGGTGCCGTGCGCCTCGACGAGCCCGACGTCGGCCGGGGAGACGCCCGCGTTGCGGTAGGCCCGTTCGAGCGCCGACCGCTGGCCTTCCGGGCGGGGCGCTGTCAGTCCCAGGGAGCGGCCGTCGCTGGAGGAGCCGAGGCCCTTGATGACTCCGTAGATCCGGTCGCCGTCGCGCTCGGCGTCCGCGAGACGCTTCAGGACGACACAGGCCACGCCCTCGCCGAGCGCGATGCCGTCCGCCGAGCCGTCGAAGGCGCGGGAGCGGCCGGTGGGCGACAGGGCGTGGACGGAGGAGAACAGGACGTAGTCGTTGATGCCGTTGTGCAGGTCGGCGCCGCCGCACAGCACGAGGTCGGAGGTGCCGGCGACGAGTTCCTTGCAGGCGACGTCCACCGCGGCGAGCGAGGACGCGCAGGCCGCGTCCACGGTGTAGTTGGCGCCGCCGAGGTCGAGACGGTTGGCGATCCGCCCGGAGATGACGTTGGCGAGCATGCCGGGGAAGGAGTCCTCGGTGAGCTGCGGGAGCTGGTCCTCCAGGCCCGCCGGTACCGTCCCGTAGTACGAGGGCAGGACGGCCCGCAGCGTGGCCGCGTTCGACAGGTCGCTGCCCGCCTCCGCCCCGAACACCACCGAGGTGCGCGAGCGGTCGAACTCCCGGCCCCCTTCTCCGTATCCGGCGTTCTCCAGGGCCCGCCGGGCGGCCTCCAGGGACAGCAGCTGCACCGGCTCGATGCTGCCGAGGGACGCGGGCGGGATGCCGTAGCGCAGCGGGTCGAAGGGGATCGGGGGCAGGAAGCCGCCCCACTTCGACGGTGTCGACGTGCCGTGGTGGACGTCCGGGTCCCAGCGCTCGGCCGGTACCTCGCCGACCGCGTCCACGCCGCCGACCACGTTGGCCCAGAAGGTGGGCAGGTCGGGCGCCTGCGGGAACATGCAGGCCATCCCGACGACGGCGACGTCGAGCGGGGCCGGGGCCGGGGCCTCGGTCTCCGTGCTCGGCCCGGTCCGCACGCCCAACTCGGCCGCCCGCAGCGCCAGACGGCCGGCCGCGCCCGTCGTCACCGACGCGTGCAGCTCCGCGAGGGTGGTGGTCGCCGAGCGCAGCACGGCCACCTCCCCGGCCATGAACATCCCCTCGGCGTACTGGCGTCGCTCGTCGACCGGCGTGAGCGGTCCGTCGCCGTCCCGGGTCACGCCTTTGCTGGCGACGCGCAGCCGGCCCACGTTGAGGCGTTCCAGCTCCTCCCAGATCCGCCGGTCGGGCACGCCCGCCGCGCGCAGCCGCGCCTCCTCCTCGCGGAATCCGGCCGCGAACGGGCTGGGCACACACCGGGTCGCGTGCCCCGGCGCCGACTCCAGAAGCGTGGTGCGCTCGGCCTCCAGGACCTGCCGCTGGAACAGCGGCCGGATCGCGCCGTGCGCCACCGCCTCCTCGGTGAACAGGTACGCCGTCCCCATGAGCAGGCCGACCGCGGCACCGCGCGCGGTCAGCGGCGCGGCCAGCGCGGCGACCATCGCAGCCGACCGCTCGTCGTGCACGCCGCCGGCGAAGAACACCTCGAGGCCGGAGCCGTCCGCTTCGGTCAAGTAGTCCTCAAGGACGGCGAGTTGGGCCTCCCACAGAGGGAAGCTGCCGCGCGGTCCCACATGCCCGCCGCACTCCGAGCCCTCGAACACGAACCGGCGCGCCCCGGCCTGGAGGAACTGCCGCAGCAGGCCGGGCGACGGCACGTGCAGAAACGTCCGGATGCCGTCCCGCTCCAGCGCCTGCGCCTGGGACGGCCGCCCGCCCGCGATGATCGCGTGCGTCGGCCGCAGCTCCCGTACCGCCTCCAGCTGGGCGGCGCGCACGTCCTCCGGCGCGAAGCCGAGCACGCCCACGCCCCAGGGGCGGCCCGCCACCGCGTCCCGGGTCCCGGCGAGCAGCGCCCGCGTCCGCGCGCCGTCCGCCAGCGCCAGCGCGAGGAACGGCAGCGCCCCCGCCTCGGCGACCGCGGCGGCGAAGGGGGCCTCGTCGCTCACCCGGGTCATCGGCCCCTGCGCGACGGGCAGCGGGGTGCCGAGCGCCCGGCTCATCGGTGAGTCCGCCCGCAGCGCCCGTACGGCCGTGTCGTCGCGTACGGCGTCCAGGACCGCCTCGCGCAGGGCGCGTACCGTCCGCCGGACGTCACGCAGCTGCTCGGCGAAGCGGGCTGCCAGGAAGCCGTCCTGTCCCACCGGGAGCAGCTGGGTGCGCGGATCCCGCGCACCCAGCAGCGCCGCCACGTCGTCAGGTCCGGCGCCGTCCGGGACCCGAGGGGCGTCGGGGCCGCGCCGCTGCAGGACGCGGTGACCGGCCACGACGACGGTCTCCGAGCCGTCCATCGCGCGCAGCGCGGCGGCCGCGGGCTCCGGCGTCGCCGCGTCGTCGAGCAGGGCGAGCTGGCTGTCCAGGACGACACCGGCCGCCCCGCCGGCCACCGCGGCGGCGGCCGTGCGCGGGCCGATGCCGCCGCACGCCCACACCGGCAGCCCCGGGCCGTCCGCCGCGAGCAACCGCTGGAGCAGGACGAACGTGCCCAGCTCGCCGATCCGGCCGCCGCACTCGGCGCCCCGCGCGATCAGCCCGTGCGCCCCGGCGCGTGCCGCTTCCCGCGCGCCCGCCAGATCGGTGACCTCCACCAGTACGCGGTGGCGGCCGTTCACTTCCGCGACCGTCCAGGGCGCGCCGACGGCGAGAACCACCGTGTGCGGACCGGCCGTGTGCGGACCGGCCGGTCCCGGATCGCCCCCGGCAGGATCGGTACGGGCGGCGGAAGGGACGAGATCGGCGGGCGTGAGCCGGCAGCCCGGTCCGATCCGCACGCCGAACGCGCCCGGGGACGCGCGGCGCAGCCGGGCCAGCGCCTCGCGCGCTCTTCGGTCCCCGGGCCCCAGGTCCAGCACGCCTAGGCCGCCGGCCCGGCCGACCGCGAGGGCGAGCCCGGCATCGGGCTCGCCGAAGGGGGTGATGCCGATGATCATGTCCTCGGAACGCGCAGCGGACGCCATGATTCTCCGAATCAACGTGAAACCGCAGGGTGGGGGGTTCAGGACAGCAAAGGCGGTGCACCGCATTCCGGCGGGCACGGATCACCGCGGAACGGGGGATTAAAACGCTTGCTCGAAACGCGTTGAAAGGTAGTGCTGTTATTACTCACCGGTCAACGATCGAACGATCGGCTGGTGACCAGCCGCAATGATTCGGTCAGTCATGGGCCGGTGGCCAGGGAGGAGGAAACCGGATGAATTCCTTTCGGGCCTGCCGGCGTTCACTCCCGACTCATGCGGTAGAAACATGAACGACCGAAAGAAATGGGTTCCTTTGGACGGCATGTCCGGATCGGGGTGCGCATTTCCGGCCCGCGCGGGGCGCGGGAGGAAAATCCGTGTGTCGGGGGCCGCGTGTCCGGGAAGGACCGGGAGGGGGCTTGACGTGCACACATCCACCGCCAAGACTGACGTGACTGCGTAGTCAGGTCGGTCCTCGGGAGGTCGTCGACCGGCTTGGCCGCGTGGTCGCTTCCGCGTGCGCCGGGGAGTCGCCCATGGCCTCGGCCCGGCCTCGGCGCGGCCCGGGGACGACGGAGGTGGCGCGCACCGCCGAACCGCCCGGCCCGGCCGCCGAGCCGCGGGTGCGCGGTTCCACCGCACCGCCCTCCCTCACCCGCTGACGCACCCGTCGGCCGACCGGGCCTTCCGCCCGCGGGCCGGGCCTTCCGCCCAGCGCCCGGCGTGGACCCCGTCCAGGGCGACGGCCAGGACGCGGTCGCGCCGCGCGCTCCGCCCGGGCGCCGCCCTGGCCGCCCTCCTGGTGTCCGCGCGCCGCCCCGCCCGGCCGCCGGAACCGGTGACGCGGCAGTCGCCGACCCGGGCACCCGCCCGCGTGCGGTAAGGTTTTCCTGCGCGTTCCCGCAGCTCACCGCCGCGGCAGCGCGGCGGGACGTGGCGCAGCTTGGTAGCGCACTTGACTGGGGGTCAAGGGGTCGCAGGTTCAAATCCTGTCGTCCCGACTTGTGACAGAACAGGTCAGGTCAGAGGTCGTACCGGAGCATTCCGGTACGGCCTCTTGGTCGTTCCGGGGGCCGACGGGACGGGGCCGGACGAGGCCGGCGGGGCAGGCGAAAAGCCGTCAAGGGTTGACGGGGGCCGGTCGGCTCCGTGAAAGAGGCCGGTCAGCCCTGGAAACCGCGCCTGCGCGGAGCTTGGCTGGAGGGGTCACAGGAGGCTGCCATGAACAGCGAAGCCCCGAGTGCCCGCAGCACCCGCCGACGCCACCGCCCCGTGCTCACCGCGGCGTTGACGCTCCCTCTCCTCGCCGTGGCCGCGTGCGGTTCGGGCTCCGGCCCGGCCACGCCGTCCGGCACCGACCGGCCCTCCGGCCCGGCCACGTCCGGCGGCGCCTCCGGCACCCCCGCGCCGTCCGCGTCGTCTCCCTCCACCGCCCCGAGGACGAGCCCCGCCCCGCCCGCCGCCTCCTCGACGAGCGGCGGCACCGGCACCGGCACCGCGGCGACGTCGGTCCGTACGGCGGTGTACTTCCTGCACGGCGAGCAGGTCTCGCCCGCCCCGCGCACCGTGACCGCGCCGGCCACCGCCACCGGAGCCGTGCGCGCCCTGCTGGCCGGCCCGGACACCTTCGAGCGCGGGCACAGCCGTACGACGGCCATCCCGGCCGGCACGAAGCTGAACTCCGTCGTGATCCGCGGCCGTGTGGCCACCGTGGACCTCTCCGGGAGGTACGACGACGGCGGCGGCAGCCTGTCCATGCGGGCGCGCCTGGCCCAGATGGTGTTCACGCTGACGCGCCTCCCGGCGGTGGACAAGGTCGCCTTCGCCCTCGACGGCAAGCCGGTGAAGCATTTCGGCGGCGAGGGCGTCGTCCTCGACGGGCCGGTGGGACGGGCCGACTTCGAGGACCTCGCTCCGGCCGTCCTGATGGAGTCCCCGCTGATCGGTGACACCGTACGGACCCCGCTACGGGTCTGGGGCAGTGCCGACACGTTCGAGGCCGTGTTCCGGCTGAAGGTCACCGACAGCACCGGGCACACCGCCGCCGACGTACGGGTGACGGCGACGTCCGGCACGGGGACGCGCGGCACCTTCGACGTCACCTTCCCGTACAAGGCCGCGGGAAGCGGGCCCGGCCGGCTGACCGCTTACTACCTGTCGCCGAAGGACGGCAGGCCCGTGACCGTCGACACCGTGCCGCTGACCGTGAACCGGTGACGACGGCCCGGTGCGCACGGGCGGGCGGCCCCCCGTCGCCGCCCCGCCCGACCGACCGGGCGACCGGCCGTGGCGGGCCCGGTCCGGCTGCTCGCCGCGGGGGTGTGTGAGATTCTCGGACCGCGGATCGACGCGCCGTGCGACCTGCCCCGCCCGCCTCCGCCACCGGGCCGCGTCCGCCCCCGCCGCCCGGCCGCCGCGGCCCGCGAGAGTGAGAAACGTCGAGGTGAGGTGACGTCATGAACGTTCTGGTGGGATACGCGACGGCGCACGGTTCGACGCGGGGGATCGCCGAGCGGCTGGCCGCCGGGTTGCGCGAGGCGGGCCTGACGGCCGAGGCGAGGTCGGTGGAGACCGTGGACGACGTCTCCGGGTACGACGCGTTCGTCCTGGGCAGTGCCGTGCACGGGCAGACCTGGCTGGATCCGGCCAAGGACTTCGTACGCGCCCACGCGGACGTACTGGGCACCCGGCCGGTGTGGCTCTTCAGCGTCGGGATGCCGGCCGCGCTGCGCGGACCGTGGAAGCGCATGGCGGACAAGGAGATCCCGGTGATCGTCGCGAGTCTGCCCGGTGATCCGGCGTACCGGGAGCACCGGCTGTTCTCCGGTGTCGTCGCGCGGGAGCAGCTGCCCGCCACCGGACGCGTCCTGTTCCACCTGGTGGGCGGCCGGTTCGGCGACTACCGCGACTGGGCCGCCGTCGACGCCTGGGCCGCCGCGATCGCGGCGGAACTCGCCCACCGCTGACGGCGGCCGCCGCCTCGCGGGCCGCGGGCGCGGGCCCCCGGCACCGACCGCCCGAAGCCTCGGACGGACGGTCGTCTCCTGGCACCCCGGCGGACCTGGGGCCTGTCGTTTGGATCACGCCGCGGACGCGGGGTCCGGCACGCGCTCCCCCCGGAGGGGGGACCCCAGCGGCGTTGTCGTCGGTTGCCGACGCTCCGCGTCGACGCCCTCCTCCGCCTTGCAGCCGCACGCACCGGACCCCGCTCGGGCCGGCCCGAAGGCACCGTCACTCTCCTGCGGCCTGATCCAGACGACAGGCCCTGGCCCCGGCGGGCCGCCGGGAGGCTGGATCAGCGTCGGCCCACGACGTCCGCCAGATAGCCGCGCAGCATCACCTTCGCCTCCCCGAGCAGCCGCGCGTCACCGTCCGCGTCCCTGCGGAAGGCCTCCTGGGCGAGGGCGTCCGCCGCGAGGACCGCCGCGTGGCAGGAGCGGGCCAGGTCCTCGCCGTCTCGTACGACGTCCAGCGCGAGCAGCACCCGGCGGATCCCGTCGGCCATCCGCCGCTTGTGCTCGCGGTCCGCCGCCCGGGTCCGCTCGGTCAGCCCGCTGCCGAACCAGAGCGCGCGGAAACCGTGTTCCGTGCGGTAGATCCCGGCGTACGCGTCGATGAGGACGCCCACCGGGTCCTTCCAGCGCTCCTCGGCCGCCGCCCGGACCAGGTCGTCCATCACCCCTTCGAGACGCGCGAAGTAGCCCGCCGCGAGGGCGTCGATGATCGCGCCGCGGTCCGGCAGGTACTGGTACAGCGAGCCCACGGACACCTGCGCCTCGGCCGCGACCCGGGTCGTGGTCAGTGCCTCCACGCCCTCCTCGACCAGGATGCGCTCGGCGGCCCGCAGGACCAGCGCCAGGCGGGCCTTGCTGCGCGCCTGCCGGGGGGTGCGGCGCAGGGGAGGGGAACCCGTGTCTGCGGTGGGCCGGCCCAAGGATCGTCTCCGAACGTGAACGTGACTTTGTTTCAGGTTTACGCTACCTTCGCGCCCATGACCGCCTCAAGCTCGGCGCTGAGCCAGGAGCGGACCGCCGTGGCGGACGCCTGCCGGCGCCTGGGGGCCGAGGGCCTCCTCATCGGCACGGCAGGGAACGTGAGCGTCCGCGTCGCCGACCGGGTCGCCGTCACCGCCACCGGAGCGGTCCTCGCCGATCTGACGCCGGACCAGGTGACCGTGGTCGACCTCGACGGGAAGACGGTCGCCGGGACCTTCGAGCCCACCTCGGAACTGGATCTGCACCTGGGCGTCCACCGCCGCCGCGGCGCCGGCGCGGTCGTCCACACGCACGCCCCGAACGCCACCGCCGTGGCCTGCGTGCTCGACGAACTTCCCTGCATCCACTACCAGTTGCTGGCCCTGGGCGGCACGGTCCGGGTCGCGCCCTACGCCACCTTCGGCACCCCGGAACTCGCCGAGTCGGTGCTCACCGCCCTCGACGGCCGCAGCGCCGCCCTGATGGCGAACCACGGCGCGGTCACCCATGCGACCACCCTCGACCAGGCCGTCGAACACGCCCTGCTCCTCGAATGGGCCTGCGGCGTCTACCGGCGGGCGGCCGCCATGGGCCGCCCGCGCGCCCTGGACGAACAGCAGCAACTGGCCGTGATCGAGGCGGCGATCGCCCGGAACTACGGAACCACCCGCCCCGTACCACCCGCGCAGGACGAGAGCCGATGAAGGGGAGCCGATGCAGGGGGAGCAGATGAAGGTCTTCACGATGGGCGTGCACGTGCTGGACGTCCTCGTGCGGCCGGTGGAGGAGATACCCGAGGGGCAGGGCGCGACCCTGGTCGAGGACATCCGGATGACCGCCGCCGGAACCGCCGGCGGTACCGCCCTCACCCTCGCCAAGCTGGGCGCACAGGTGCGCAGCGCGGGCGCCATCGGCTCCGACCCCACCGGCGACATGCTCGTCCAGCTGCTCGGCAGGGCGGGAGTCGACACCGCGTTCCTGGTCCGCCGTACGGACACCGCGACCTCCGCGAGCGTCCTGCCCATCCGCCCCAACGGCGACCGGCCCTCCCTGCACCTGCTCGGCGCCAACATCACCTACGGCCCCGACGACGTGCCCTGGGACGCCCTCGCCGAGGCCACGCATCTGCACCTGGGCGGCCCCGAGCTGATCGGCGTCGAGACCGCCGCACGCATCCTGTCGTTCGCCAAGGAGCACGGCGTCGTCACCTCCGTCGACCTGCTCGCCCCCGGTGTCCTGGGCGGCTTCGAGCAGATCGAGGCGGCCCTGCCCCACATCGACCACTTCCTGCCCAACGAGGACCAGGTCCTCGGCTTCACCGGCGAGGACGACCTGCTGACCGGTGCGCGCAGACTCCTCGACGCCGGTGCGGGCGTCGTCGCGGTCACCCGCGGCGGGGACGGAGCACTGGTGGTGACCGCGGACGGCGCCGAGCCCGTGCCCGCCTTCGTCGTCGACGTCGTCGACACCACCGGCTGCGGCGACGCGTTCTCGGCGGGCTATCTGCGGGGCGTGAGCCTCGGCCGTACGCCGAGTGACGCCGCCGTCCTCGGCAGCGCCGCCGCGGCACTCGTCGCGCAGGGACTCGGCAGCGACCACGGCGACTTCGACCTCGCCGCAGCCGACGCCTTCGCCGCAACGGCCAAGCCACGCAGCTGAGTTCGGCGGACCATGAACGGGCCGGGCCGGATCGGACCGGACCGGGTCCGTCGCCCCGCTGCGAGGAGCGGTCGCGCCGGCCCGCCCGGACGTCCGCCCGAGCCGAAGCCGGTGGTGCGGCTGTCGTCGTGGGTCCGAGCCGAAGCCGGCGGTGCGGGCGTCGTCGTGGGTGCTGGACCCGCCGGGGGTGTGGCCCCGGCCGCCCCCGGCATGCGCGGAGGCCGCCCCGTGACGCGCGCGGCGGCCTCGCGTGCCCTCCGGGGTGCGGCCGGGCCGCGTACCGCCGCAGGGCGACGCCCCGCCCGGCGGCGTGGACGCCCCGGCGCCGGCCGGCTGCGGTCCGTGCGGCTCGTGGCGCTCACTCGGCGGACGACCCCTTGACGTCGGGACACGCCGTTCCCGCCAGGGGCCCGCGAACCGGTGCGGCCGGGGCACGTCTCCCTCCCCCGAAGGAGACGTGCCCCGGACCTTCCCCCGGCGCCGGACAGTGGTCTGCGGGCGGTCGTGCGCTCCCTCACCAGCACATGACCGCCGTCTCGCCCGAGCCCCAGCCGGAGTACAGCCGGATCCGGACGAAGTAGCGGCGGCCCTTGACGAGCCGGGCCCTGATCGTCGCGTTGCGCGCGGTGCCGCCGTCGTCCTGTCCGGCGAGGAAGCGGGGTTCGCCGTCCCGCTCCTCGAAGACCACGACGACCGCGTCGCTCTCCCCGAAGGTGCCGAGGGTGTACTCCCGGGTCTCCCTCGGCTCCACCGTGAAGTCGGCCTGCTCACCCGGCCCCAGCGACAGCGCCACCGACCGGAACGGCACCAGCGCCGGCGGCCGCGGCGCGTCGAGCGGCGGGTACCAGCGCAGCACGAACTCCTTGTCCAGCGGGGACAGCGCCCCCGCCGGGTGGACACCGCCCCGGAACTGCTCCGGCTCCAGGACCAGCCCCGCCTCGAAGGGGTACTCCATCACGGAGTGCGGGTCCCACACCGGGCCGTTGACCTCGGCCGGGTCCAGCTTGCGCAGGATGTTGAACCAGGTGCGGTCCCGGCTCCAGTGGTTCGGCGGGCCCGCCAGGCCGGCGTAGACGGCCTCGTCGTCCCAGTGGAGGCCGGCGAACGGGCTCTGGTGCTCGTGCTGCATGCCGAGCGCGTGACCGATCTCGTGCAGGGCCGTCGCGCGCTCCCCGGGCGCGGTCAGGTCCCAGCCCAGGTTCATGGTCCGCTCGTTGAGGCCCGCCCGCAGAGCGTCCCGGCCCACCGCCGACCAGGCCCCGTCACCCTGCTGGAAGCCGATCCGCAGCTCCGCCTCCGAACGGTCGGCGACCTCGGCGAACGACACCCCGATGCCGAGGCCGGACCACTCACGGAAGCAGTCGCGCACCACGTCCCGCTGCGCCTCGTCGCCGACCCACGACACCCGGCGGGTGCCCCCGGCACCCGGCACGGGGATCACCGACGCGTCACCGTCGCCGTCGAAGAAGCAGTAGTGCAGGACCGTGCCGTTGACCCACATCCGGCGTCCGCTCAGGAGCGCGCCGAGCCGCTCGGCGGCCAGCCCCGGCGGGAACACGGGGGCCGGCTGCTGCGCGAGCGAGCAGTAGCGGACGGTCATGGCCACCAGGGTGCCGCGACCGCCCTGCCGGACGCCTGAGTCGGGGGCTACTCAAGTCGCCCTGTATCAGGCGTGAGTATCCGCGCTCCTGATGACGTGACGACGATCGAGACGCATGCCAGGACCGCGCGGACGCCGTGGCCGTTCACCGGCCGGGAGGAGGAACTGGAGCTGGTCCGCCGCTCGTTGACGGCCGGCCGGCCCGGAATCGTGGTGACGGGACCGGCGGGCTGCGGCCGCACCCGCCTGGCCGCCGAGGCGGTCCGCGGCACCGGCTGCGCCCGCGCGGCCGGCACCCCCGGCGCCCGCGGCACCGCCTTCGCCGCGTTCGCCCACCTGCTGCCCGACGGGGTCACCCTGCACCGGGCCGTCCAACTGCTGGCGGATGTCAAGGTGCTGCTGGTCGACGACGCCCATCTGCTCGACGACACCTCGGCCGCCCTGCTGCACCAGCTGGCCGTCCAGGGCCGCACCCGGCTGCTGGTCGTGGCGACGGACGGCGCCCCGGTGCCGGACGCCGTCACCCGGCTGTGGACCGGTGAACTGCTGCCGCGCCTGGCCCTGGAACCGCTGCCCGCCCACGACACCGCCCAGCTCCTCACGGCCGGCGCCGGCGGCCCGCTGGAGCCCCTGACCGCCGGCCGTCTGCACCGCCTGTGCCGGGGTGATCTGCGCCTCCTGCGCGAGCTCCTGGGCGCCGTACGCGACGAGGGCCTGCTCGCCCCCGTCCCCGGCACCGGCGAACGGGCGTGGCGCGGCCGCGTCCCGCTGACCGCCACCCTCCGCGAACGTGCCGCCCCCGTCCTCGCCCGGCCCTGCCCCGGCGAACGCGAGACCCTCGACCGCCTCGCCTTCGCGGAACCCCTGCCGCTGCCCGTGGACGCGCTCGACCTGAGCGTCCTGGAACGCCTGGAGACCGACGGCCTGATCGAGGTGGACGACGGCGAGGCCGCCACGACCGTGCGCCTGGCCCACCCGCTGCACGGCCCCGTGCTGCGCGCCGCCGCCGGACGGCTGCGCGCGGGGCGGCTGGCCGGCGCCCGCGGATCGCTGCGCGCCGCCCTCGACGCCGAGGCGGCCGCCCTGACCCGCTCCGTCGAACGTGCCGACGTCCGCACGAAGCGGGCGCCCGTGGGGGAGTGGCTGGTCGCCGAGGGGGAACGGGTCCCGCCCGGGTACGCGGCCGTCCTCGCCCGCGTCTCACGGCTGCGGGGCGAGCTGCGCGAGGCCGCGGCCTGGGCGCGGGAAGGCCTGGCGAGCGCCGGGGAGGACGCCGCCTGCCGTCGCGAACTGGAGCTGACCGCGGCCCGGTCGGGCGAGGCGGACACCGCCGCCGGCTTCGACGCCTACGACGCCGTACGCCTCGGCGCCCCCGGACGTGCCGCCGGCCTCCTTCCGTCCGGCAGCGTCTTCGCCCGCCACGCCCGGGCCCTCGCCGACGCCGACGGGCCCGCCCTGGACCGGGTCGCCGCAGAGCTGGCGGAACGCGGCTTCCTGCTGTACGCGGCCGAGGCGCACGCCCAGGCGGTACGGGTCCACCGCGACCCCACCGCCGCCCGCACCGCCCGCACCCGGGCCGTCGCCCTGGCCCGGCGCTGCCAGGGAGCCTGCACCCCGGCCCTGTCCGGCCTCGTCCTGGGGGAACTCACCGCCCGGCAACGGCAGATCGTCACCCTCGCCGCGACGGGGCTGAGCAACCGTCAGATCGCCGAGCGCCTCACCCTGTCCGTCCGCACCGTCGGCAACCACCTCTACGGCGCGTACACCCGCCTCGGTGCGAGCGACCGGGGTGCCCTGCCCCGGCCTGCGGGTCTGTCGCACGCCCAACCCGCGTAGCAGCAAAGGGCGTTCACGCCGATCGCACCGGTCACGCCGCCCCGAACGCCGTGAACGCCCACCCCGTCGCCTGGTGCAGCGCGTCACCCGGAAGCGCCGCCCGCGCGTCACGCAGCGCTTCCGCCAGGGACAGGCCGTCGCCGAGACCCTTGTGCAGGCCCAGCATCAGGGGCACGACCGCCGCGTCGTTCACGGGCGCGCTGCTCGCCAGCACACCCGCCGTGCCCAGCGGGAGCAACGCCGTGACCAGACCGAGGAGTTCGTCGGCGCCGACCGAGGCGAGCCGGGCGGTGTCGCAGCTGGAGAGGATGATCCGGTACGGGCTGCGGGCCAGCCGCTCGAAGTCGTGGACGATCAGCGGGCCGTCGGCCATGCGCAGCGACGAGAACATCGGGCTGTCGGCGCGGAAGGTGCCGTGCGCGGCGATGTGCGCCAGCGCGGCCCCGTCCAGCTCCCGCAGGACCCGCGTCACATGGGCGTCGTCCTGCTCCAGCACCGTGAGCCTGCTGTACCGTCCGGCCACCTCCGGGACCTCCGCGCCGCCGGTCGCCAGACCCGGGCCGCGCACCAGGACGTGCCGGCCGCCGAGCGGCGGCTCGGTCTCCCGGGCGCGCAGCCAGGCACTCGCCGACGGCGACACGCTGACCACCCGCTCCCGCAGCGACGGCAGCAGCGCCCACGGGACGCGGTGCAGACGGGCCGGGGGCACGACCACCAGCGGTCCGCGGCCCAGCCGCTCCGCCGCCTCGCCCAGCAGCAGCTCCTCCAGCCGTCGTCCCGCCGTCTCGGCCAGCGGCAGCCGGCCCTCCCCGCCCGGATGGGCCAGCCGGCGCAGCGCCGACTGCACGTACTCGGCCTCCCGCTCCGCCTCGGCCAGCAGCCCGCCGGCGAACCGTCTGACCCGCCCCCCGCCGCACAACAGGACCTGAACCCGCCCGTCCAGCACGGCGAGTTCGACCAGCCTGCCGTCACCCAGCCGGTCGAGGAGCCGGCCCGCGTCGAACCGGCCCCCGTAGCCCGGCACATGTCCCCGGATGTGCAGGGTGCGGGAGCGGATCTCCCGCTCCAGGCGGCGCTGTTCGCGCTCCAGGGTCGGTACCGGGCGGCCGTCCATCCGCGCCTCCTCGGCGCGCGCCGCGATCACCCGGAACGCGGTCAGCCCGCTCAGCAGCGCCGGGTCGGCGGGCGGCCGGGTGGGCGGGGTGGACAGGGCCGTGGCCCGCCAGCGCTCGCTCCACACCAGCAGGCGCCGGGGGCCGCCCCGCTCCAGGGTCACCTGCTGGGCCAGCGCGGCCAGTTCGGCGCCCTGCGCGGTGGCCCGGGCCCGCAGCTCCGAGGCCCCCAGCGTCGTACGGTGGTCGTCGAGCACGTCGAGGCCGCGCCGGCAGGCCTCCAGCACGCCCCGCCCCGAGCCGGTGGCCCGCGCCCACAGCGCCTGCGCCGCCCAGCCCGTCATCCGCGCCAGCGGGGGCCCGCTGCGCCGGCTGCGCGCGGCGACCTCCAGATACCGTTCGGCGTCCGCCGCCCAGTCCAGCCCGAGCGCGATCCGGCCCGCCAGCAGCCAGGCCTCCGGGGCGGCGGGCGCGCCGAACGCGGACAGCCGTTCGGCCACCCTGACCGCGTCGGCGACCAGGCGCCCCGAACCGCGTCCCGCGGCCACCCGCGCGTCGATCAGCACCAGCCGGGCGTGCGCCTCCCACCAGGTGCGCCGCTGTCCGGCGAAGAGCCGCACGGCCACCGCCGCACGCGCGATCGCCGTCCCCGGGTCGCCCGCCAGCCGGGCCGCCTTCGCCGCGGCCAGCAGCAGTTCCGCCTTGCGGGTGGACTGGCCGCCGATCCGGTCCAGGACCGCGGTCGCCGCGTCCGCCTCGGCGCGGGCCTCCGGCGCGAGGCCGGCGGCCATCAGGACCTCGCAGCGCCGGATGTTGAGCATGAACGTCGGTGTGCCGAGCTTGGCGTACCGCTCCTCCGCCTCGTCGAGGAGCCGGAGCGCCGCGGGGACGTCTCCCGAGCGGAACGCGGCGAGGCCCCGGCTCTCGACCGCGTCCGCCTTGTCGTGCTCCTGGCCGGTGGTGTCCCACAGGGCCTCGGCCGCCGTGAAGTCCGCCTCGGCCCGCTCCACCGCCCCGAGCGCGAGATGCACGGTGGCGCGCAGGGTCAGGGCGCGCGCCGTCCAGATGACGTCGTCCGCCTGCCGCAGCACGGGTATCGCCCGCCGGACGTCCTCCAGGGCCTCCCGATGGTGCCCCAGCACCCACCAGGAGTAGGCCCGCCGGTACAGCACCCGCGCGCGGGTGTGGCCCGTACCGCGCTCGACCCCCCGCTCGAACGCCGCCAGGCCCTGCCGGGTGCGGCCCGCGTGCACCAGCGCGACGCCCAGCGTGGCCAGCACGTCCGCCTCACGCTCCGCCGAGTCGGCGCGCGCCGCCAGATCGCGGGCGCGTCGCAGATGGTCCAGGGCGAGCCGCATGTCGCCCCAGTCGCGCTGCCAGATGCCGATCACCTGGTGGGCGACCGAGGCGTGCAACGGCGTCGGATCGGTGTGGAGCAGCCCTTCCGCCCGCGCCAACGCGTCGTTGGGGGCGGCGAACACCATCGGCAGCAGTTCGAGAACCGAGTCGTTTCCCGCTGTCACCCCACGGATGGTAGTGCTCCGCCCGGCACGCCACACCCGTTCGGCACCCTATCCACCCGTATCAGGAAGGCATCACGTCAAGGGGCCCGGCGCGGCAGGGAAGGCGCGCGCGCCGGTACGCGGAGCGCACGCCGGTACGAAGGACGCACCGAGGGGGCGTACACGGGAGGGGCGTACGGAGGGGGCGTACGGCCGTAAGTGCACCACCGGCTTCCGCAACCGCACCACCCGCACCCGCCGTCGCACCACCTGTATCAGAGCAGGGCCGCGGGGATCCGACTGACGAGACACCGTCCAGGGGGAGGACACGCCATGGCACCACAGCGATTCCACGAGCAGTTCGACCAGATCCAGCGCGCGCTGCCCGGCGTCCCGCTGGCGATGGGGCCGGACGACTCGGCCGAGTTCATCTACGAGAAGGGCGTCGTCCTCGCCCGCGACGGCGAGGAGGCACAGGTCGTCGAGGACACCGTCCGCACCCACTTCACCGAGACCGCCGGCCTCGTCCCCGACCATGTGCGCCGGGCCGGACCGCGGGCCAACCGCTCCGGCATCACCCGCATCCAGGTCGGCGACCCCGGCCACACCGACCGCACCGCCGACCACGCCGTGGCGGGTGCCCTGCGCGCCCTGCGCGAGGCGGAGGGCCGCACCGGACGCCGGCTCGTCAGCCGCAACCACCTCGTGTCGATCTCCGTCAACGCCTGCCCCGGCGACGAGCCCGTGCCCGCCCCGTCCAGCGGCACGCCCAACCCCGCCCGGGCGGAGGGGGAGCACGACCCGGACAGCGCCGTCGGCGTCCTGGTGATCGACACCGGCCTGATGCACGACTACCGCTCCTACCCGCCGCTCGCCCACACCACCGGCGACCTCCAGGTCCGGGAGACCGACGAGGACGGCGTCCTCCAGCAGTACGTCGGCCACGGCACGTTCATCGCCGGGCTCGTCGCCGCCGTCGCGCCGAACACCGAGGTGACCGTGCGCAACACGCTCAACGACTGCGGCGCGATCCTGGAGGACGAGTTCGGCGAGAAGCTCTTCAACGCGGTGGAGGAGGGCGGCTGGCCGGACGTCCTCAGCCTGTCCGCCGGCACCTCCAACGGGCGCCTCGACGGCCTCCTCGGCCTCGACGGCTTCATGCGCGCGCTGGGCGAGCAGCACACCCTGCTGGTCGCCGCCGCCGGGAACAACGCCAGCGCGACGCCCTTCTGGCCCGCCGCCTACGCCTCGCTGCCCGCCTACGCCGACGCCGTCCTGTCGGTCGGCGCCCTGCGCGCCGACGGGGAGTACGGCGCCTGCTTCTCCAACCACGGCCCCTGGGTACGGGTCTACGCCCCCGGCGAGCGGCTCACCGGCGCCCTCACCGGCTTCGACGCGCCCGTCCCGTACGTCTACCAGCACTCCACCTACGAGACCTGCCGCTACGGCTTCGGCTACGCCTGCACCTGCCGTTCCCCGCGCCACACGGGCGTACTGAGCGACGCCTCCGGCAAGCCGGACCAGGTGATGTTCGAGGGGTTCGCGTCCTGGAGCGGGACCTCTTTCGCCACGCCCGTGGTGGCCGGGCTCGTCGCCGCCCACATGACCGCGACCAAGGAGACCGATCCCCGTGCCGCCGCCCGCCAACTGCTCGCCCGCACCACCCACTTCGCCGAAGTACGCGGGGCCCACGTCCCGGCGCTGCGCCCGCCCGGCTGGCGTCCGGTCCCGGTCGGCGCGGCATGAGGTCCGCGACGGGGGCCGCGTCCACCGCCGGCCCGGCGGCCCGGGCCGAAACCGCCCCGACGACCGGCCCGAGGTCCGGATGAGGTCCGACGGCGCCCCCGCCACGGCGTACGATGACAGGCCGTACACGAGGGGTGGGGCCGTGGACCGTACAGATGTCGGCGCGCTCGTCCGGTCGGCCGTCGACGGTGAAACGGCGGCCTGGAAGGCGCTCGTGGAGGGGCTGAGCCCGCTGGTGTGGTCGGTCGTGCGCGCACACCGGCTCTCCGAGGCCGACGGACACGAGGTGTACCAGACCGTCTGGTTCCGCTTCGCCCAGCACCTCGGCCGGATCCGCGAACCGGACAAGGCGGGCTCGTGGCTCGCGAGCACCGCGCGCAACGAGTGCCTGAAGGTGCTCAAGAGTGCGAGGCGGCTCACGCCGACCGACGATCCCCAGCTGCTGGACCGCGCCAGCGAGGAACCGACTCCCGAGGAGTCGGTCCTCGACTCGGAGGAGGCGGCCGAGCAGAGCGAGCGCGTCCGGTTCCTGTGGCAGGAGTTCGAGGCCCTCGGCGACCGCTGCCGGCAGCTGCTGCGGGTGCTGATCGCCTCGCCGCCGCCCAGCTACCAGGAGGTGTCGAGCGCGCTCGGCATCGCCGTCGGCAGCATCGGGCCGATGCGCCAGCGATGTCTGCGCCGGCTGCGGGCCCGGCTCGACGCACGGGGGGCACTGTGAGCGACACCCACGACATGCGCGGCATGGGCGACGACGACCGCGCGGGCGAGGACTCCTTCGGCGACGAGGAGTTCGACCACGGACGTCTGGAGCTGGAACTCCGCCAGGCCGCCGCCATCCTGGACCCGGTCCCGGCCGAGCTGCGCCGCATCGCCGTCGAGGCGTACGCGCTGCACGACCTGGACGCACGGATCGCGGAGCTGACCTTCGACTCGCTGACCGACGCGATCCCGGTCAGGGGAGCCGTCGACGTGCCCCGGATGCTGACCTTCCACACGAGCGGACTGACGGTCGACGTGGAGGTGACCGAGGACGGCCTGATGGGCCAGCTGCTGCCACCGCAGCCCGCCTCGGTCGAGGTCCTGCACGGCCCGCGCGCGGGCGCCTCGCTCACCGCCGACGACATGGGCCGCTTCTTCTGCGACGCCCCGCCCACCGGCCCCTTCGCCCTGCGGCTGCGGACCGGCGGGGAGGTGGTCGTCACGGAGTGGCTGCGGGCCTGAGCCCCGCCGCGGGGGTCAGGAGACGGCGTCCACCAGGGCCGCCAGCGCCGACGCCAGCCGGGGCAGTCCCGCCCCGGCGGGCCCGCCCGGCTCGCTCATGTAGGTGTCCCGGCGGATCTCCACCATCAGCGCGGACACCCGCGGCTCCCGCCCGTAGTACTCCAGCGGGACGTACGTCCCGGCGAACGGGCTGTCGAGTCCCGTCTCCCCGACGTTCGCGAACGCCTCGCGCGCCGCGGCGAGCAGCTCCGGCGGGGTGTGGAAGGAGTCGGTGCCCAGGCAGACCGGCGGCCGCGGGCCCGCGCCGTGCAGCTCGTAGGGCAGCGGCTCGGACGGATAGGAGTGCACGTCGACGACGACGGCCCGCCCGACGGCCGCCAGCCGCTCCCGCACGGCCTCGGTCATGGCCCGCGCGTAGGGCCGGAAGTACCGCTCGACCAGCGGCTCGGGGTCGAGGTCGTCGTCCCGCAGCACCTCCCGGTGCGTGGTCCGGGTGTACACGGCCCCCATCCCGACCGCCCGCATCTCCTCCCGCTCGTCCGGGAACCGCTCCGGATCGACCACCAGCCGCGAGAGCCGGTTGACGAACCGCCAGGGCGTCACACCGGCCGACCCGGCCGCCTCCTCGGCGATCCGGGCGGTGTGCGAGTCGGTGATGTGATCCAGTTCCCGCTCCAGCTCCGCGTCGCCCAGCACGATCCCCGCCCGTACCTCGGCCGGTATCTCCCGCGCCGAATGCGGCACATGCAGGATCACGGGCGAGCCGGCGGCTCCGGGGAGCAGCTCGAAGGAGGGTACGGCAGACGTCATCGGGCTGCTCCGGGGGCGTGGTCGGTGGTGCGGTGCGTGGTCGGAGACGCCACCGCGCCCCGGCCGGGCGGTGCCGGCCGGGGCGCGGGGCGAGCGGGAGCGGCGCCGGGCCGCGTCCGCCCGGGGCCGGGCGGGACGGGGCCGCGGGGCGTCAGCTCAGGGAGGCGAGCGCCTCGTTCCAGGTGGCCGACGGGCGCATGACCGCCGCCGCCTTGGCCGGGTCGGGCTGGTAGTAGCCGCCGATGTCGGCCGGCTTGCCCTGAGCGGCGATCAGCTCGTCGACGATCTTCTGCTCGTTGGCGGAGAGCGTCTCGGCGAGCGGCGCGAAGGCCTTCGCGAGCTCGGCGTCGTCGGTCTGCCGGGCCAGCTCCTGCGCCCAGTACAGGGACAGGTAGAAGTGGCTGCCGCGGTTGTCGATGCCGCCGACGCGACGGGTCGGGGACTTGTCCTCGTTGAGGAAGGTCGCCGTGGCGCGGTCGAGGGTGTCGGCGAGGACCTTGGCGCGGCCGTTGCCGGTGGCCGTGGCGAACTGCTCGAAGGAGGGCACGAGCGCGAAGAACTCACCGAGGGAGTCCCAGCGCAGGTAGTTCTCCTTGACCAGCTGCTGGACGTGCTTCGGCGCGGAACCGCCGGCGCCGGTCTCGAACAGACCGCCGCCCGCCATCAGCGGGACGACCGACAGCATCTTGGCGCTGGTGCCCAGCTCCAGGATCGGGAACAGGTCGGTCAGGTAGTCGCGCAGCACGTTGCCGGTGACGGAGATGGTGTCCTCGCCGCGGCGGATGCGCTCCACCGACAGCTTCGTCGCCTCGACCGGGGCGAGGATGCGGATGTCCAGACCCTCGGTGTCGTGCTCCGCCAGGTACGTGTTGACCTTGGCGATCAGGTTGGCGTCGTGCGCGCGGGTCTCGTCCAGCCAGAACACCGCCGGGTCGCCGGTGGCGCGGGCGCGGGTGACGGCGAGCTTCACCCAGTCCTTGATCGGCGCGTCCTTGGTCTGGCAGGCGCGGAAGATGTCACCCGCGGCGACCGGCTGCTCGATGAGCACGTTGCCGGCCTGGTCGACCAGGCGGACCGTGCCGGCGGTCTTGATCTCGAAGGTCTTGTCGTGGGAGCCGTACTCCTCGGCCTTCTGCGCCATGAGGCCGACGTTCGGGACCGAGCCCATGGTGGACGGGTCGTAGGCGCCGTGGGCGCGGCAGTCCTCGATGACGGCCTGGTAGACACCGGCGTACGAGGAGTCCGGGAGCACCGCGAGGGTGTCGGCCTCCTGGCCGTCCGGGCCCCACATGTGGCCGGAGGTGCGGATCATGGCCGGCATCGAGGCGTCGACGATGACGTCGGACGGCACGTGCAGGTTGGTGATGCCCTTGTCGGAGTCGACCATCGCCAGGGCCGGGCCCTCGGCGAGCTCGGCGTCGAAGGACGCCTTGACGGCGTCGCCCTCGGGCAGGGACTCCAGGCCCTTGAAGATGCCGCCGAGGCCGTCGTTCGGGGACAGGCCGGCGGCCGCGAGGGTCTCGCCGTACTGCTCGAAGGTCTTCGGGAAGAAGGCGCGCACCACGTGACCGAAGATGATCGGGTCGGAGACCTTCATCATCGTGGCCTTGAGGTGCACCGAGAACAGCACGCCCTCGGCCTTGGCCCGGGCGATCTGGGCGGTGAGGAACTCGCGCAGCGCGGCCACGTGCAGCACGGACGCGTCGACGACCTCGCCCTCGAGGACCGGTACGGACTCGCGCAGGACGGTGGTGGAGCCGTCCTCGCCGGCCAGCTCGATCCGCACCGTGCCGGCCTCGGAGATCACCACGGACTTCTCGGTGGAGCGGAAGTCGTTCTCGCCCATGGTGGCCACGTTGGTCTTGGACTCGGGGGTCCAGGCGCCCATGCGGTGCGGGTGCGTCTTGGCGTAGTTCTTCACCGAGGCGGGGGCGCGGCGGTCGGAGTTGCCCTCACGCAGCACGGGGTTCACGGCGGAGCCCTTGACCTTGTCGTAGCGGGCCTGGATCTCCCGCTCCTCGTCGGTCTTCGGGTCGTCCGGGTAGTTCGGCAGCGCGTAGCCCTGCGCCTGCAGCTCGGCGACGGCGGCCTTGAGCTGCGGGATCGACGCCGAGATGTTCGGCAGCTTGATGATGTTGGCCTCGGGCGTCTTGGCCAGGGCGCCGAGCTCGCTCAGCGCGTCCGGAATGCGCTGGTCCTCGGTCAGGTACTCCGGGAACACGGCGATGATGCGCCCGGCCAGCGAGATGTCCCGCGTCTCCACGGCGACACCCGCCTGCGAGGCGTACGCCTTGACCACCGGCAGGAAGGAATACGTCGCCAGGGCCGGGGCCTCGTCAGTGTGCGTATAGATGATGGTCGAGTCAGTCACCGGGTGCTCCGCTCCACGTCTGCAACATTGCTCGACATCAAGATATCTCGTGACGGAGGCGGGCTCGACAGGGGTCCGCCAGGGGTCCGCTCACACTTTTCCGCGATCCGTGCCCTCGGCCGGGCAACCGATCCGCCGGAACCGGTGGTCCAGGAGGTAGAGAGTCGACCTCGTCCACCGGCCGGACCGACCATCCGGCCGCCACAGCGAAAGCGGACCATGAGATATCGCACCAGAGTGACGGGCCCCGCGGCGGCCCTGATCGGCACCGCAGCCGTTCTCACGGGGGGCACCACGGCGCATGCCGTCCCGGGGGGCACCACGACGGACGGCGCGAGGACGGAGGGCACCGAGGCCCCCGAGACCCTCGGCGACCCCGTCTTCCCGGCCCTCGGCAACGACGGCTACCGGGTCACCTCCTACCACCTCGACTTCTCCTACGACGCCACGACCACCCTGGTGGACGCCGCGGCGACGCTGGAGATCCGCACCACCCAGGCCCTGTCGCGCTTCTCCCTGGACGCCCTCGGCCTGGACATAGCCACCGTGCAGGTCGACGGCCGCACGGCGCAGTTCGAGCAGGTGGCGGAGAAGCTGCGGATCACACCGCCCCGCCCTCTTCCCGACCGCGACCGTGCCACCGTCCGGGTGACCTACACCGCCGACCCGCGCCGCACCCTCGCGCACACCGCCTGGGTCCCCACCCCCGACGGGTTCGCCGTGTGCCCGCAGCCGGACTCGGCGCACACCGTCTTCCCCTGCAACGACCACCCGTCGGACAAGGCCGGCTTCACCGTCCGCATCACCGTCCCGGCGACCCTGAAGGCCGTCGCGAGCGGCACCCTCGTGTGCACCGAGGACCTGGCCGGCGACCGGACCGCGTACACCTACCGCTCCCGCTCCCCGATCGCCACCGAACTCGTGCAGATCACGGTCGGCGACTACGTCGTCAAGCAGCGGCAGGGCCCGCACGGGCTGCCCCTGCGCGACGTCGTCCCGGTCGCGCGGGCCGAGGCGCTGGAGCCCGCGCTCGCCCTCACCCCGGGCCTGGTGGAGTGGCTCGAGCAGCGGCTCGGCGCCTACCCCTTCGAGACGTACGGCCTGCTGCCCTGCAACTCCGACGACCCGGCCGCCTTCGACTTCACCGGCCTGGAGACCCAGACCCTCACCCTCTACAAGCCGAACTACCTCCTGCAGGCCGAGCCGAAGATCGGCTCGCACATGATGCACGAGCTGGTCCACTCGTACTTCGGCAACAGCGTCAGCCCCGCCACCTGGGCCGACCTCTGGCTCAACGAGGGCCACGCCGACTTCTACGGCCTGCTCTACCGCTACGAGCGCGGCTGGCCGGACTCCCTGGGCCTGACCACCTTCGAGGCCCGGATGAAGGACACGTACGCGCGCGGCGACCAGTGGCGGCGGACCTCGGGTCCCGTCGCCGCGCCGAACGCGGCCAACCTCTTCGACAGCCAGCGCTACCTCGGCGGCGTCCTCGTCCTGTACGCCCTGCGGCAGTTGATCGGCGAGGACGCCTTCCACGCGGTCGAGCGTGCCTTCCTGGCCCGCCACCGCAACTCCTCGGCCTCCACCGAGGACTACATCGCCGTCGCCCGCCAGGTCTCCGGCCAGGACGTCTCCGGCTTCCTGCGCGACTGGCTGTACGGCACGACGACGCCGAGGATGCCCGGTCACCCGGACTGGACGGTCACCCCGGTGCCGCCGTCCCTCACGGCCCCGCGCGGCAAGTCCGGCGCCCGCCGGCACGAGAACTCGGCGACGCTCTGATCCCGACCCCGGATCCCGGGGATCCCGGGGATCCCGGGGATCCCGGGGATCCCGGGGATCCCGGGGATCCCGGGGATCCCGGGGATCCCGGGGATCCCGGAACGCCGGGGACCCACCCGGCGTTCCGGACGCCCGCCCCGCCCTCGATCCGGGCGGGGCGGGGCGGCCCTACCCGTCGACCCGGACGGAGAGCGCGTCGCCCGTCTCCTCCGGGGTGCGCGGGTGCGGGATGACCACCGTGCCCTGCTGCAGCGACACGTTCCGGGCCGGCGCCGGGATCCGGATGCCCTCCTCGCGGTAGCGCCTGTGCAGCCGCTTGATGAACTCGTGCTTGATCCGGTACTGGTCGCTGAACTCCCCGACGCCCAGGATCACGGTGAAGCCGATGCGGGAGTCGCCGAAGGTGTGGAAGCGGACGGCCGGTTCGTGCTCCGGGACCGCGCCGGTGATCTGCGTCATCACCTCGGCGACGACGTCCATGGTCACCCGCTCCACGTGCTCCAGGTCGCTGTCGTAGGCCACGCCCACCTGCACCAGGATCGTCAACTCCTGCTCGGGCCGCATGAAGTTGGTCATATTGGCCTTGGCGAGCTGCCCGTTGGGGATCACGATCAGGTTGTTGGACAGCGCCCGGACCGTGGTCTGACGCCAGTTGATGTCCTCGACGTACCCCTCCTCCCCGCTGCTCAGCTTGATGTAGTCGCCCGGCTGGACGGTCTTGGAGGCGAGGATGTGGATGCCCGCGAAGAGGTTGGCGAGGGTGTCCTGCAGGGCCAGCGCGACGGCCAGACCGCCGACGCCCAGGGCGGTGAGCATCGGCGCGATGGAGATGCCCAGGGACTGCAGCATCACCAGGAAGCCGAGGGCCAGGACCAGGACGCGCGTGATGTTCACGAAGATCGTGGCGGATCCCGCGACCCCCGAGCGGGACTGGGTCACCGACTGCACCAGCTCGGCGACCACCCGGGCCGCCGACACCGTCACCACGAAGATCAGCAGCACCGTCAGGCACTGGTTGACGGTGTGCTGGACCGGCTTCGTCAGCGGCAGCACCGCGGCCGCGGCGGACGTCCCTCCCGCTATCGCCGCCCACGGCACCACCGTGCGCAGCGCGTCCACGATCACGTCGTCGCCGTTCCACCGGGTGCGCTTGGCGTGCTTGGCCAGCCAGCGCAGCAGCGTGCGCGACAGGAAGGCCACGAGGAAGCCCGTGGCCACCGCGATCCCGGCGAGGACGAGGTCGTCCAGGGTCAGCGCGCGGTTCACCGCTCACCTCCGGGGAGTCGCTGCGCGGCGGAGAGGGCCGCAGACGGCCGGATGTGAAGAATCGTCACGTAGTCACCTGCTCGTTTCGGATGTGCCGGCATGCCCGTGCGAACGGGCACGACCGTTCATCCTGCCGCATGTTGCCGGGCAGTCAGCACCCGCGCACCTGCCCCGACGACGTCTTTCGGGCACGTGTCACCCGGGTCACAGCGTGCACGTGGACGGGCCGGCGTCCTCAGATCACCTTCCACCGCACCAGCGCCCCCAGCGTCACCGCCCCCGGCACCAGCGGCAGCCACACGGTGATGACGCGGTAGGTGACGACCACCGCCGTCGCCAACGCCACCGGGCCGCCCGCCGCGACCAGGGCCACGATCAGCGCCGCCTCCACCGACCCGATGCCGCCCGGGGTGGGGACCAGGGCGACCGCCACCGTCGCCGCGAGATAGGCGACCGCCATGTGCGCCGGCGGGACCGGCAGCCCCAACGCCTGCCCGACCGCGGCCAGTCCGGCCGCCTGGAGCACCGGGAACGCCAGGGAGCCGCCCCACAGGGCCAGCGCCCGGGAGGGGCAGGTGTGCACCGAGCGGGCCTCGCACAGGGCCGTGCGCAGGAACGACGACACGGCCGTCCGCAGCCGCCGTACGAGGACCAGGGCACCCGTCGCGACCAGGACGGCCGCCGCCACCGCGGCCAGCAGCGGGCCGAGCGACCCCTCGGGCAGCAGGGAACCGAACCGCAGCGCGCCGGGGAAGGCGAGCAGCAGCGCGGCCAGCAGACCCACCCGGGCCACGCCCTCCGCCAGCAGATACAGCGCGAGCGCCGCCGAGGAACGTGCCAGCGGCACCCCGCACACCGTCATGAAGCGGAGGTTGACCGCGCTCGCGCCGAGGCCGGTCGGCAGCAGATGGTTGGCCGCGCCCGCCGCGAACTGCGTGGCCAGCAGCCGGAGCCGGGGCAGCCGCTGCACCACCGCACCCTGCCGGGTGACGGCCGCGGCCACCCACGTCAGACCGGTCGCCCCGGCCGCGGCCAGCAGCCAGGGCCACTGAGCCGTCCGCAGATGGCCGAAGCCCTCGGCGAGCACCGAACGGTGCCGCACCGCGACCACGCCGACCAGCAGCACCGGCAGCAGGCACAGGATCCGGCGGACGGGGAGACGCCGGGGGAGTGAGGGGAGCGGGACCGCTGTCACAGGAGGAGAGGCTGTCCGCGCGGCGCCAACGGCGGGTTGCGGAAGCGGGGACAACGCATTACGTACGGTCATCGGGTCCTTCGGGGAGGCGCTCGGACGAGGGGACGGGGGGCCGGCATTGACCTCAAGGACGGTTGAGGTCCTACGGTCGCACCCATGAGCATGGACGCCATCGCCATGACGCAGCTGTACAGCGTCATGAACTCCCAGCAGGAACGCCGCCCCTTCGACCCCGCCACGCTGCGCCGCATCGGCGCGTTCGCACGGCCGCACCGCCGCCGGATGGCCCTGTTCGTCGTGCTCGGGGTGGTGACGGCGCTGCTCGCCGTCGCCAC
Source organism: Streptomyces sp. NPDC001381 (assembly GCF_042895685.1). NCBI lineage: Bacteria > Bacillati > Actinomycetota > Actinomycetes > Kitasatosporales > Streptomycetaceae > Streptomyces > Streptomyces sp. NPDC001381. The sequence continues at coordinate 509,942 of NZ_JBIAWO010000002.1, forward strand.
CCCCGTGCTCGCCGGGTGGGTCGTCGACGCGATCGTGTCGCACGGCGACCCCGACCGGGTGGTGCGGCTCGCGCTGCTCATCGCGCTCATCGCGGTGTCGGAGGCGGCGCTGGGCATCCTGGGCAGGAGGCTCTCGGCGACGCTCGGGGAGGGGCTCATCCTCGATCTGCGCACGGCCGTGTTCGATCATGTGCAGAAAATGCCGGTCGCGTTCTTCACACGTACTCGTACGGGGGCGCTCGTCTCCCGTCTCAACAACGACGTGATCGGCGCGCAGCGGGCGTTCAGCAACACCCTCTCCGGCGTGGTCTCCAACCTGGTCACCCTGCTGCTCACCCTCGCCGTCATGCTCACCCTGTCCTGGCAGGTCACCCTGCTCGCGCTCGCGCTGCTGCCGGTGTTCGTGATCCCGGCCCGGCGCATGGGCCGCCGGATGGCCGGAATGCAGCGGGAGGCGGCGGCCCTCAACGCGGCGATGGGCACCCGGATGACCGAGCGGTTCTCCGCACCCGGCGCCACCCTGGTCAAGCTCTTCGGGCGCCCCGAGGAGGAGTCGGCCGAGTTCGAGGCACGCGCCGCCCGCGTCCGGGACATCGGCGTCCGCACGGCCACCGCCCAGTCGGTCTTCCTCACCGCCCTGACGCTCGTCTCCGCCCTGGCCCTCGCCCTCGTCTACGGCCTCGGCGGCCGGCTCGCCCTCGAAGGCACCCTGGAACCGGGCGCCGTCGTCGCCCTCGCCCTGCTGCTGACCCGCCTGTACGCCCCGCTCACCGCGCTCGCCGGAGCCCGCGTCGAGGTGATGAGCGCCCTGGTCAGCTTCGAGCGGGTCTTCGAGGTGCTCGACCTGAAACCGCTCATCGAGGAGAAGCCCGACGCCCGCGAGGTCCCCGAGGGGCCGGTGTCCGTCGAGTTCGACGACGTCCGCTTCGGCTACCCGTCCGCCGACAAGGTCTCCCTCGCCTCCCTGGAGGAGGTCGCCTCCCTCGACACCCGCGGCGGCACCGAGGTCCTGCACGGCATCTCCTTCCGCGCCGAACCCGGCCAGACCGTCGCCCTCGTCGGCTCCTCGGGCGCCGGCAAGTCGACCATCGCCCAGCTCCTGCCGCGCCTCTACGACGTCGACGCCGGCGCCGTCCGCATCGGCGGCATCGACGTCCGCGACCTGAGCGCCGGCTCCCTGCGGGCCACCCTCGGCATGGTCACCCAGGACGGCCACCTCTTCCACGACACCGTCCGCGCCAACCTGCTGCTCGCCCGCCCCGCGGCCACCGAGGAGGACCTGTGGGACGCGCTGCGCCGCTCCCGCCTCGACGACCTCGTGCGCTCCCTGCCCGACGGCCTCGACACGGTCGTCGGTGAGCGCGGCTACCGGCTCTCCGGCGGCGAACGCCAGCGCATGACCATCGCCCGGCTCCTCCTCGCCCGCCAGCGCGTCGTCATCCTGGACGAGGCCACCGCCCACCTCGACAACACCTCCGAGGCGGCCGTCCAGGAGGCCCTCACCGAGGCGCTGACCGGCCGCACCGCCGTCGTCATCGCCCACCGCCTGTCCACCGTGCGCGCCGCCGACCAGATCCTCGTCGTCGAGTCCGGCCGCATCGTCGAGCACGGCACCCACGACCAACTCCTCGCCGCGGGCGGCCGGTACGCCGAACTGCACCGCACGCAGTTCGAGGAGCCCCGGCTGGCGGCCTGACCCCGCCCGCTCAGGACGTGGCGTCCTCGTACTGGCCGAGGTAGCGGAAGCCGCCGGAGGCCGCCCGGAACAGGTACAGGGCGTCCATGGTGTAGCGGGTGCTCGACCCGGTGTAGCGCAGCCGCTTGGTGATGCCCCGGTAGTCGGTCTCCCTCAGCCGGCCCACGATCGCGCCCCGTTCGGCGTGCGCCGCGCCCAGCGTGGACAGGGCCCGGCCGACGAACAGGGTCGCGTCGTAGGCCTCGGCCGCGTACGGCGGCGGGGCGGTGCCGAAGCGGGCGCGGTACGCGGAGACGAAGGACTTCGCGGCCGCCACCCGGGCCGGGTCGAGGAAGGCGGTGGCGAAGACCCAGCCGTCGGCGGCGTCGCCCGCCGAGGTGAGGAAGCGCCGGTCGAGGGCGCGCTGGGTGGCCAGCCGCGCGCCGGTGAAGCCGGCGGAGCGCAGCGCCCGGGCCAGCCGTGCCGCGCGCGCGTACCCGCCGCCGAACACCACCGCGTCCGCTCCGGCGTCCGTCACCGCATCGGCGAGGGCGCGGAACGCGCCGTCGGAGTCGTCGTCGGCGGCGAGGGTGCGACGGATCGTCGTGTGCCGCCCGGACCGCACGGCCTCGGCGACGCCGGCGCAGACGGTCCAGCTGAAGTCGCCCTCGGCCGCGTCGTCGACCAGCACCGTCCGGCGGGCCCCGGCGGTGCGGACGAGGTACGCGACCAGGGGGGCCGCGAGGTTCGCGTCCGGGGGGCGGGTGGCGGCGTACACCCGGTAGGTGACGGCGGACACGGCGTCGAGGCCGACCGACACGGAGACCATCGGGAGCAGCGCCCGCTGGTAGAGGCCGAGGGTGGCCTGCGCGCAGGCGTCGGTGGTGGGCCCGAGCACCGCGCGGACCTCCTCGTCGGCCGCCAGCCGCCGGGCGACCTGCCGCGCCCGGGCCGTGCTGCCGGCGTCGTCGTTCACCTGGAGCGCCAGGTCGAAGCCGCGGCCCGCACGGGAGTTGAGGTGGTCGACGGCGAGCCGGACGCCGTTCTGCTGTGCGCGGCCCGTCGTCCGGCCGGCGCCGCTCAGATCGGCGTGCAGGGCGAGGGTCAGCCGTTCGAGCTCGCCGGTCCCGCCCCGGGCCGGGGAGCCGCCGGGGTGGTCGGTACTCCACCAGGCCGCCGTTCCCCCCGCCGCCAGGACTCCGGCGGCCGAGCCCAGCACCAGGAACCGGCGCCGCGTCGGTTTCGGCCCGAGGACGGGATCGACGACCGTCGCGGGCGCACCGGGCACCGCCGTCACCTCGGTCGCCTCGACGTCGGGGAGGGCGAGGACGGCGGCCGAACGGCGGGCGATCAGACGGGTGAGGGACCCCGGCAGCCAGGCGTCCTCGTACGGCCGCGACCCCTCCAGCGTCCGCCGGAGGTCCGCCACGGCCGGGCGGGCCGCGGGCTCCTTCGCCAGACAGGCGCGCAGCAGCGGCAGCAGCGGCTCCGGTACGCCGTCCAGTTCCGGCTCGTCGTGGACCGTACGCATCAGCATGTCGGCCGCGGAGCCCCCGCCGAAGGGGCGTTCGCCCGTCACGGCGTACGCCAGCAGACAGCCGAGCGAGAAGACGTCACTGGGCGGGCCGATCTCCCGGCCCCTGCCCCGGGCCTGTTCGGGGGAGAGGAACCCGGGTGAGCCGACCACCATGCCGCTGGCGGTGAGCGCGGTGTCCTCCGGCATCCGGGCGATACCGAAGTCGATCATCCGGGGACCGTCGACCGCGAGCAGCACATTGCCGGGCTTGACGTCCCGGTGCACCAGCCCCGCCCCGTGCACGGCGTCCAGCGCCTCGGCGAGCCGGGCGCCCAGCACACGGGCGGTCCCGTACGGCAGCGGCCCGCACTCCTCGACCGCCTCCGCCAGCGAGGGGCCCGGCACGAACGCCGTGGCCAGCCAGGGCGAGGACGCGTCCGGGTCCGCGTCGAGCAGCGGCACCACCCAGGGGCTCGCGACCCGGCCCGCCGTCTCCACCTCGCGGCGGAAACGGGCCCGGAACCCCGGATCGTCCGCGTGTCCGGCGCGGATCACCTTCAGCGCGGCGAGCGAACCCCCCGTGGAACGGGCCAGGTACACCACACCCATGCCGCCCGCGCCCAGCCGGCGCAGCAGCCGGTAGCCCGCGATCCCGGCCGGATCCGCGCCGCGCAACGGCTCCATCGACGCCCCCTCAGGCGGACACCTGGTACGGCGCCACGCCCTGGTACGCGAACCGCCCGCCGGTGACCTTCCACAGGTGGACCCCGCTGCCGTCGACGACCAGCGCGCCGGTCGTCCTGTCGAACGCGAGGTTCCGGCTGATCCCCCGGTACGTGGCCGAGCGCAGCGCCGTCGTCAGGTTCCGCCGGGTACGGCGTCCGGCGGTCAGCGAGCCCAGACCCTTCAGGACGAGCTGCGCCACGTCGTACGTCTCGACGGCGTACCGCTCCGGTTCCGCGCCGAAACGCTCGCGGTACGCGGCCGTGAACGCCTTCGCCCCGGGCGCCGCGGTGGCGTCCATGACGGGGGCGACGATCACCCAGCCCTCTGCGGCGTCCCCGGCGGCGGACAGGAACCGGGCGTCGAGCACCCCCTGTGCGGCGGCCCGGGCACCCGGGAAGTCACGGTTGCTCAGTTCCCGGGCCAGCAGCGCGGCCCGGTCGTGGTAGCCGGCGAAGACCACGGAGTCGGCGCCCCCGTCGAGCAGGGCGTCCAGGGTCGGCGCGAAGTCGGTCCGCAGCGCGCTGACCACCTTCGGCACGGCCGGCTGCCGGTCGTCCCTGAGGATCCGGGCGAGCGTGCTGCTGATCTCCCAGGCGTAGGCGTCCGCCGCCCGGTCGTCGACGATCCCGATCGTGCGCGCCTTCGCGGTGCCGCGCAGATACGCGTTCAGATAGAACGGCAGGATCGTGTCCGTGACCCGGGCGTGGAGGAAGGACCGGCTGCCCATCACGCCGAGCACGGTGGCGCCGGGGGACACCGCGATCAGGGGCAGTGACGCGGCGTCGTAGGGCGCCAGGGAGGCCAGGGCGGTGGCGTCCGTGGTGGGTCCGATCACGGCCAGCACCGAGCGGTCGGCGACGAGCCGCTTCGCCGCCTCGGGCGCCCGGTCCGGGTCGCCGCCGTCGTCCACCGTCCGCACGGCGAGCGTGAACGGCTTGTTCTCACGGGAGTTGAACTCGTCCACCGCGAGCCGCAGCCCCCGCTCCTGCGCCCGGCCGACCGCCTTCTGGTCCCCGCTCAGGTCGGCGTGCAGGCCGATGGTGTGCACGGGGCCGGTGGCCTTCGGGGCGGGGTCGTCGTTCCCGCCGCCACCGGCCAGCGCCGCCCACGCGGCCAGGCCACCCGCGGCGGTGACCGCCGCCGCGCCCCCGGCGAGGAGGAAGCGGCGTCTGCCGAGGGAACGGGCCGGCGGCGGCTCGGCCGCGGTGTCCGTCGCAGCGGTGCCGGCGGACGCGGCGTCGATCTCGGTCTCGTCGGCACCGGGCAGCGCGAGTCCGGCCGCCGACCGCTCGGCGATCAGCCGGACCAACGGCTCGGGCAACCAGGCGCCTTCACCGGACGCCTCGTCCTCCACCGCCCCGCTCTCTGGCGCTGCGTCCTGGGCGACCCGGTCCTCGGGCGCTGTGTCTTGGGCCGCTTGGTTCTCGGGTGCGGTGTGCTGAGCCGCCCGATCGTGAGGCGCCGTGTTTGGGGCCGCTTGGTTCTCGGGTGCCGCATCCTGGGCCGCCCGATCGTCGGGCGGTGTGTCCTGGGCGGCGCGGTCCTCGGGCGCTTGGTCTTGGGCCGCCTGGTTCTCGGGCGCGGTGTGCTGGGCTGCCCGGTTCTCGGGCGCCGTGCCCTCGGTCGCCCGGACCTCGGGCGCTGCACCCTCGGCCGCCCGGTCCCCGGGTGCCGCGTCCTGGGCCGGCCGGTCCTCCGGCGCCGTGTTCTTGCCCGCCTCGTCCTCGGGTGCCGGACGGTGCTCGGCGGGCCGGTCCGGGGCCGCGGGGCGCACCGCCCGCAGGGCCTCGCGCGGGTCGGGGGGCGAGGCGGGCGGTGCGGGCGGGGCGGCGGCAAGGGACGCCGCCAGTGCCCCGGCCGTGGGCCGCAGGTCCGGGTCCTTCTCCAGGCAGCCGCCCACCACCTCGGCGAGTTCCGCCGGGACACCCTCCAGGTCCGGCGCGTCGTGCACCGTGCGGTACAGCAGCGCGTCGAGCGAGCCGGTGCCGAACGGGGGGCGGCCGGTCGCCGCGTACGCCAGCACACAGCCCAGCGAGAACACATCACCGGCCGGGCCCGTCTCCCGCCCGCCCCCGGCCTGCTCCGGGGAGAGGAATCCGGGCGTGCCGACCACGACACCGGTCGACGTGAGCGAGGTGTCCTCGGGATCGCGGGCCACACCGAAGTCGATCAGCCGTGGACCGTCGAGCGCCAGCAGCACATTGCCCGGCTTGACGTCCCGGTGCACGAGACCGACCGCGTGCAGGTCCCGCAGGGCCTCGGCGAGCCGCGCCCCCAGCACCCTCAGGCTCCGCGCCGGCAACGGCCCGTGCGCGGCCAGGGCCTCGGCGAGCGAGGGACCCGGCACGAAGACGGTCGCCAGCCAGGGCTGCGCCGCCTCGGGATCCGCGTCCACGAGGGACGCCACCCACGGGCTGGTCATCCGGCGCGCCGTGTCCGCCTCGCGCCGGAACCGCTCCCGGAAGCCGGGGTCCTCGGCGTACTCGGCCTGGATCACCTTCAGCGCGACCAGGCTTCCGCCGGCCGAGCGGGCCAGGTACACCACGCCCATGCCGCCCGCGCCGAGCCGCCCGAGGAGCCGGTGTCCCGCCAGCTTGGCGGGGTCGGAGGTGCGCAGCGGCTCCATCACTTTCCCTTCAACCGCTGCTGGATCCGCTCCAGCATCTTCGCCAGGGCGTCCGCGCCCAGCTGGGTGAGTTCCTGCTCGGTGTTCCCCTTCGCGCCCGTCACCGAGACGGCCACCACGACCGTGCCGAGCCGGGCGACCATCCACCGGTACGGCTGGGCGGAGCCCCCGTTCCCGGTGAACTCGCCGGCCTCCAGGACGGAGTCGTCGGCGTACTCCTGCTCGCGGGCGCCGAAGGGGGTGCCGAGCGAGTTCAGGCCCGTGATCCGCTCGTCGCTCCGGGGCTGCTGCTCCGGGCACCGCAGCACTTCCTCGAGCGTGGTGCCGAGCTGGTCGTCGGCACCGAGGACGGAGGCGTGCACGGTGGCCGCGGCCGTCACCTTGACCGTGCCCCTGCCGTCGCCGGCCGGGAGCATGCTGTAGCGGGACGAGCTGGCCAGCACCCCGTGCGGCAGCCTCTCCCGCTCCCAGCGGCAGGCGTCGTTCAGCACGGCCCAGGTGCCCGCGGCACTCGCGGCCGGAGACTGGGCGACGAAACCCCGGCCCCAGTCGCCCGGGGCGAGCACCACGGAGTCGGCCAGGACCCGCCCGTCCGCGGCGGTCCGGGGGACGAGGGAGGCGTCGGGGGTGAAGACGGAGGAGGCCGGGGACGAGCCGGCCGAGGGGGCCGCCGTGGCGGCCGGGGAGCCGGGAGAGGGCGAACCGCCCTTCGCGGACGACGTGTCGTCCGCCTCGTGGGCCGAGCATCCCGCAAGCAGACTCCCCGCCACCAGCAGGGTCACCCAACTGCCCCGCACGCCTTGGGCGTTGCCTCTCACTCAGTCCCCTCAACACCGCTCGCACCGTTCGACTCCCCGAACGTAGAGGGCCGCGTGGACAGGGGCCTCCGTAGAACCACGTAACCGACTACGTATTCGGCCGCGGGCGCGGTCGCCGTCGCACCCGCCGTCAGCAGGATGGACGATCTCCGGTGGCCCGCGCGAAACCCCGGCCCCAATACTCCTTGAGGGAGTCGAGGCCGTCGTACGGTCCGGCCTCCCCATGTCACCGATGCGGCGGCGCACTTCCTTTCACCGTGCGGCCGGTCGGCCCACGAGAGGAAGGGCTTGGGAATGTCACGCTCGACGCAACCGGCGCCGCATCGCGTCCGGTCCGGCAGGGCCGCCGCCGTCGCCGTCACCGCCGTCCTCGGCGTCTGCCTGCTGCAGCCCGCGTCGGCCGCCGCCGCCGACCCGGGAAGCACCCGCGCCGGCGCGGCGCCCGCGGGCGCCACCGTGCTCTCCGGCCAGTGGACCCGGCCCTGGGGCATCACCTTCCTGCCCGACGGCAAGAGGGCCCTGGTGACCGAGCGCTTCACCGCCGCCGTATGGCTGCAGGCGAGCAACGGCTCCAAGAAGAAGGTGGGCACGGTCCCCCACACGGTTCCCCCGTCGCCGAGCGGGGGCAAGGGCGGCCTGCTGGGCGTCGCCCCGTCACCCACCTGGAACGGCACCACGGACAAGGACGTCTTCTTCGTCCACACGGCCGCCTCCGACATCCGGGTCGCGCGCATGCACTTCGACGGCACCTCGCTCCGTGACTACAAGGTCGTACTCGGCGGAATCACCCGGGGCGGCGACCACAACGGCGGAAAGCTCGCGTTCGGCCCCGACGGCTATCTGTACGTCAGCGTCGGAGACGCCCTCAAGCGCAACCTCGCGCAGGACAGGAAATCCCTCAACGGAAAGATCCTGCGCATCACCAAGAGCGGTGCCGCGGCCCCCGGCAACCCGTTCGGCACCCGCGTCTACAGCCTCGGCCACCGCAATCCGCAGGGCCTCGCCTGGGACAGCCGCGGCAGGCTGTGGGAGACCGAGATCGGCGAGAACACCTGGGACGAGCTCAATCTCGTCGAGCCGGGCAGGAACTACGGCTGGCCCGCCTGCGAGGGCTCCTGCTCCAAGGCCGGCATGACCAACCCCAAGAAGGTCTGGCATCCCGACCAGGGCGGCGTGCCCGCCCAGATCGCGATCAAACGGGACGTCATCTACGTCACGACGCTGCTCGGCCAGCGGCTGTGGGCGCTGCCGATCGACGGCACCGGAAAGGCCGTCGGAACCGCGAAGTCGTACTACAACGGCACCTACGGCCGGCTGCGGGCGCTCGCCAAGGTGCCCGGCGCCGACGAGCTCTGGCTCGGCACCACCGACCGAGGCGACAACCGGGACCGCATCCTGCGGATCACCCTCAAGTGACTCCCCTCCGCACGCATCCCGCGAAGGGGTGAACCCACCCCCCTCGAAAGGAAGGCACCCACCATGAACGACACCACCGAGCAGCCGGCGCAGGCACAGCGGCCGGCCGGGACCACGGCGGAGCGGACCGAGCCGACCGCGTGGCGGACGCCCGGGTACACGGTCGTCGACACCGCGCTGGAGGTCACCGCCTACTCCCTCTCCGCCCGCTAGTCCGCCGCCATGCTGCTGCAGGTGCTCGGCACCGCGGCCGGCGGCGGCATCCCGCAGTGGAACTGCGCGTGCCCCGGGTGCTCCGGGGCACGCGCGCATCCCGAGCGCCGCCGCCGCCACGCCTCCCTCGCGGTCCGCACCGAGGAGGGCCGCTGGTACCTCGTCAACGCGACCCCCGACCTCGGCGACCAGATCGAGGCCCACCCGGCGCTCCACCCCGGGCCCGGACCCCGCCAGACCCCGGTCGCCGGCGTCGTCCTCACCGACGCCGAACTCGACCACACCCTGGGCATCGCCCGGCTGCGCGAGGCGGACGCCCTGGAGATCCACGCCACGGCCCCGGTCCGCGGCGCCCTGGAGGACCGCCTGCGCCTCGGCGAGGTGCTCGGCCCCTACACCGCCCTGACCTGGCGAGAACTGCCCTGCCACGGCACCCGGTCGCTCGGCCCGCCGGACCGTGGCGTCCGGATCAGCGCCGTCCCCGTCTCCGGCAAGCGCCCCCGGTACGCCGCCGACGCGCCCGAGGACGACGCCTGGGTCGTGGCGCTGCGGCTGTACGAGCCCGCCACCGGCCGGACGGCGGTCTACGCCCCCGCCGTCGCCGCCTGGTCCGACGCCCTGCACCGCGTCGCCGCCGAGGCCGACTGCGTCATCGTCGACGGCACCTTCTGGGACGACGAGGAGCCGCGCCGGGCCGGCATCTCCTCCCGTACCGCGACCGGCATGGGCCATCTGCCCGTCGACGGACCGGGCGGCACCGCCGGCATCCTCGCCACGCTGTCCGCCCGCTGCTACTACACGCACCTCAACAACACGAACCCCCTCGTCGATCCCACCGCGGCGCAGCACAAGCGGCTCGCCCGCCTGGGCATCGAGGTGGCCGACGACGAGTTGGTGATCGAGCTGTGACCACGACACCCGCCCTCCGGACCGGGAACGCCCCGGCCGAACCCTGGGGCCCCGCCGAGTTCGAGGACCGCCTGCGGGCGGTGGCCCGGCAGCGGTACCACGACCGCCACCCGTTCAACGTCCGTATGCACGAGGGCGACCTGTCCCCGGCGGAGGTGCGGACCTGGATCGCCAACCGCTTCCACTACCAACGGCACATCCCGGTCAAGGACGCGCTGATCACGGCGAAGCTGGACTCCCCGCGGCTGCGGCGCACGTGGCTGCGGCGCATCGAGGACCACGACGGCCGCGCGGAGGGAGAGGGCGGCATCGAACGCTGGCTGCGGCTCGGCGAGGCGGCCGGACTGGACCGCCGCGGCCTGCTCGCGGGCGACAGCGTCCTGCCGGGCGTACGGCTGGCGGTGGACGGTTACGTCAACTTCTGCCGCCTGCGTCCGCCGCTGGAGGCCGTCGCGGCCTCGCTCACCGAGCTCACCGCGCCCGATCTGATGCGGCTGCGCATCGACGCCTTCGAACGCCACTACGGGTGGATCGCGCCGGAGGGGCTCGCCTATTTCCGCGGCCGCGTCTCCCAGGGCCGCCGCGACAGCACGGAGGCCCTCGCGCTCGTCCTGGAGTGGGCCCGCAGCCGCGAGGACCAGGAACGCGCCGTGGCCGCCCTCACCTTCAAGTGCGACATCCTGTGGTCCCTGCTCGACGCGGTCCAGCACGGCTCCGCCCCCGCGCCGTCCCACGACCGCCCCGGGGATCCGGACCGGCGACCGCGGCCTGAACCGGACGGTCGGGTGGCGCGTCGCGGTGGGCGGGGGGAAGGGTGAGGGGCGTGGGCGGGGGGCCGTGGCGGCCGGTGCTGGCCCCGGCCCTGATGCTGCGGCACGACCAGGTGCGCGGCGCGGACCTGCTGGTCCTGCCCGAGAGAGTGGTCGTCCTGGAGGGACACGCCGGGCAGATCGTCGGCCTGTGCGACGGCACGCGCACCGTGCCCGGGATCGTCGACGAACTCGCCGCGCGTCACCCGGGCGCCCCGGTGGCCACCGAGGTGCCCGCCTTCCTCGACCGGCTGCGCCGTGAGGGGTGGCTCGCATGACCGCCCCCCGGACGCCGGACCAGCCGCCGCGCCCCTGGGCGCTGCTCGCGGAACTGACCCACGCGTGCCCGCTGCACTGCCCGTACTGCTCCAATCCGCTGGAACTGGCCCGCCGCTCCGGCGAACTGAGCACCGAGGAGTGGGCGGACGTCCTGCGCCAGGCCGCCGCGCTGGGCGTCGTCCACACCCATCTCTCCGGCGGCGAGCCGCTGCTGCGCCCCGACCTGGAACGGATCGTCGCCGCCGCCGAGGCCGCCGGGATCTACACCCAGCTCGTCACCAGCGGCACCGGCCTGGACGAGGAGCGGCTCACCGCGCTGCGCGCGGCGGGGCTGCGCAGCGTCCAGCTCTCGGTCCAGCACGCCGACCCGCGGGCCAACGACCGGATCGCCGGACGCCCCTCCGCCTTCGCCGCCAAGGAACGGGCCGCTGCCCTCGTCCGCCGCGCCGGGCTCCCGCTGGGTCTCAACGTGGTGCTGCACCGCGACAACCTGGACGCCGTCGGCGACCTCATCGACCTGGGCGAGACCTGGGGCGCGGACCGGGTCGAGCTGGCCAACACCCAGTTCTACGGCTGGGGCCTGCTCAACCGCACCGCGCTGCTGCCCTCCCGTGAGCAGCTGGCCCGCGCCCGGGAGACCGTGGAACGCCGGCGCGAGCGGCTCGCCGGGCGGATCGACCTGGTGTGGGTCGTCCCCGACTACTTCGACGGTGTCGCCAAGCCCTGCATGGGCGGCTGGGGAGCGGTCTCCCTCACCGTCACCCCCGACGGCACCGCCCTGCCCTGTCCGGCCGCCGCCTCCCTGCCGGACCTGGACCCGCCCAGCGTCCGGGACCGTCCGCTCGCCTGGATCTGGGACCGTTCCCCGGCGTTCGCCCGCTACCGCGGCACCGACTGGATGACCGGCCCCTGCGGCACCTGCCCCCGCCGTGAGGAGGACTTCGGCGGCTGCCGCTGTCAGGCGTACGCGCTCACCGGCGACGCCACCCGGACCGACCCGGCGTGCGCGCTCTCCCCCGACCACGGGCTCCTGCGCGCCCTCACCGACGCCGGCGGCGCGCAGGAGCCACCGCCGTACGTCTACCGCCGCCCCGGAGCGGACGTGGGCGATGAGTCCTCTACTCGTTCACCGCGGAGCGTGCGAGCCCCCAGCCGATGAGGGCCAGCACCCCGGCGAGGGGTCCCAGCGCGGGCGCGAGCGTGGTGTTGACGACGGCGGCGCCGATCAGGCCGGTCGTCTGCCAGGCCGCCCCGAGCACGGCGAGAGCCGACAGCCAGTGCCATCGGTTGTACCGCGCCACCACGAACGGCAACAGCAGGAAGGCGGCCGTCTGGACGGCGTATCCGATCAGGAAGTAGGTGTCGCCCAGGGACTCCCACCACTCCAGCCGGGTGGCGTCGGCGCGGTCCGCCAGGTGCTCGGTACGGAAGTCGAGGAACGACTGGCCGCCCCAGACGCTCTCCGGGAACCAGTCCATGACGTAGAGCCCGAGAAGGGTGAGGGCCGAGGCGGCCACCGTCAGCACGTAGGCGGTGGTCAGTTTCCCGTCGGTGGCGGCGGGGCTGCTGGAAATGGTCATGGGCCAGCGTGCCCCGGGCCCGGCCCGCTCCGCGTCCGTGGAACTACGTAGACCGCCACGCAAGACCGGCGGACGGACTCACTCCGCGTCGGCGACGACCGACCCGACCCGCTCGGCCAGGGTCGGGTCGCGGCGCACCAGGAGTGTCGCGTAGCCGACGGAGCCGAGCAGCGCGGCCACCGCGGCGTAGGGGAACCAGCTGTACGGCGCCGGCTGACCGGGCTTGGCGAGGTAGTAGAGCGGGACCAGGATGGCCAGGGCGCCGATCGCGGGCAGCACCAGGTGGCGGACCGTGCGGAACTCCTGCGGACGGTATCGGCGGTAGTACAGCGGCAGGGCGATGTTCGACGCGAGGTAGACCAGCAGGATCAGGATGGCGCCCAGGCTGGAGGACTCGGTGAAGAAGACCACCGGATCCATCGGGCCGCCGGCGGACCCGAGCAGGTGCCCGAGGCCCCAGCCGCCGATGATCAGCAGGGCGGTGACGGTGAAGGTGACGATCGCGTTGGTCGGCGTACGGCGGGTGGGGTGGACGTATCCGAAGAAGGACGGGAGCAGCCCCTCCCGCCCGGCGTTGAACACCAGCCGGGCCTGGGAGTTGATCCCGGCGATCAGCACGCCGAGGGTGGAGGTCAGTCCGCCGAGGTAGGCGACGAACGCCAGCGCCCCGAGGGCGTGGTGGGCGACGTCGATGAAGGGGATGGGGGAGTCGCCGAGCCGGGCCGTGTCGTAGTCGAAGCCGGTCACGGTCGCGTAGGAGAAGAGGATGTAGCTCACCGTCATGATCGCGACGGAGGAGAACACGGCGCGGCCCACGTTGCGCCGCGGGTTCTCCGTCTCCTCGGCCAGCGCCGCCGAGTTCTCCCAGCCGATGAACAGGTACACGGCGAGCGGGAAGCCGGCCGCCAGTCCGCTGAGGCCGTGCCGGATGTGGCCGGGCAGGAACGGGGCGGCCGACAGGCTGCCACGGTGTTCGACGAGCGTGGCGACCGATACCACGACCAGCACCAGCATCTCCACGCCGAAGAAGTAGCCGGCCCATTTGGTGGAGACGACGATCCCGCGCAGCATCAGCACGACCGCCAGCCCGGTCAGCAGCAGCGTCCACAGGATCCACGGCAGGTCGACGCCGGTGTAGTGGTGCAGGGTGATCTGCACGAAGCCGCCGGAGATCGCGATCACCGAGGCCATCGCGATGATGTAGCCGAGGCCGGCGAGCAGGGCGGTGGTCACGGCGCTGACCGGCCCGAACGTCTTGCCGACGAAGGTGATGAAGCTGCCCGCCGAGGGGTGCGCCCGGGAGAACTCGGCGAGGGTGTTGCCGAGCAGCGCGACGGCGACTCCCGCGGCGGCGATGGTCAGCGGGGACGCGACCCCGGCGGTGGTGGCCAGGAAGGCGAAGCCGAAGAAGAAGCTCATGGCCGGGCCGACGTTGGCCATCGTGGCGGCGGCGATGTCCGCCATGCCGAGCACACCGCCGCGCAGGCGCTGGGGCGCGCCGCCGGCGGGGCCCGACGCCGGCGGCGGGCCGACGGCTCCTGGATCGGACATGGCGACAGCTCCTTGTGCGGTCGGGCGGCGCGCACCGGGGTGCGCGGGGGCGTGGGCCGGGTCGGGCCGGCCGGGCGTCAGCTCGGGCGGACCCGCTGGTGGTCCTTCACGGCTCGCACGGCCGGATCCATCGCGCCGCGGCCGAGTTCGGTGAGCAGATCGGCGTGGCAGCGGTTGCGGGCCCGTACCACCGAGGGGTCCGGGGCGGGCAGCAGCAGGCACTGCCGGCCGAGCAGATCGGCGGCGAACTCGCGGATTCCGGCTCCGCCGAGCAGTTCCGCGAGGTCGAGGTGGAAGCGTGTCTCGAGTTCGACCAGCCGTGCCGGGTCGTCGGCCAGGTCCATCTCGTCGACGAGCGAGCGCAGTCCGTCGAGGTGGGCGGCCGGGACCTCGCCCGCGCCGTGGGCGACGAGACCGCACTCCAGCAGCAGGTGGAAGGAGTCCAGTACGGCCGCCTCCTCGGCGTCGTGCATCAGGGCGACGACGGTGTCCCAGTCCGCGGCGACGAAGGTGCCGCCCGCCCGGCCCCGCCGCCGGTCGAGCAAGCCGTCCTGGCACATGCCCTCCAGCGCGCGGCGCACGGTGATCTCACCGATCCCCAGCTCCTCGGCGAGGACGCCGGCGTCCGGCAGCCGGTCACCCGGCGAGACGGACTTCAGGCGCACCCGCAGCGCGACCCGGGACCGGACCAGGTCCGAACCCGTCTGACTCCCGCCGGACCGGAGGCGGGTGTCCCCGCCGCCGTAGGGCCCGAACTTGCCCGCTGCATTCACCACGGCGCCACCCTAACTGCCTGCTGAGCGGGGTCACGGCGTGGTGCACAGAGGGCTCCCGGAAGTGAGGGTTCCGCGGTTGCCTGCAAAATAGAGCAAGGTGAACACTTAAACAAGTCTTGTTCTTTTCGATCGTAGTGAACTAATTTCGCGCCTCGTCACCGTCCCCTCCTCCACGGATGTCGAGATGACCACACGTCCCCCTGTCCCCGCTCCCTCCGAGACGCCTCCGGTGGCCCCCGCCGCGGGCAACCCGGCGGACTCCGGCCTGCAGGCCGGCCTGAAGAACCGCCATCTGTCGATGATCGCCATCGGCGGTGTCATCGGCGCCGGCCTGTTCGTCGGCTCCGGCTCCGGCATCGCCGCCGCGGGCCCCGGCATCCTCGTCTCCTACGCCCTCGTCGGCGTCCTCGTCGTCCTCGTCATGCGCATGCTGGGCGAGATGGCGGCGGCCAACCCCACGTCCGGCTCCTTCTCCGCCTACGCGGACCGCGCGCTGGGCCGCTGGGCCGGATTCACCATCGGCTGGCTCTACTGGTTCTTCTGGGTCGTCGTCCTCGCGGTCGAGGCGACCGCCGGTGCCAAGATCCTGGCGGGCTGGATCCCCGCGGTCCCGCAATGGGGCTGGGCGCTGATCGTCATGGTCGTCCTCACCGCCACCAACCTGGTCTCGGTCAGCTCCTACGGCGAGTTCGAGTTCTGGTTCGCCGGCATCAAGGTCGTCGCCATCGCCGCGTTCATCGTCCTCGGCGGCCTCGCGATCTTCGGTCTGCTGCCCGGCTCGGACCACCCGGCGAGCGGCTTCTCCAACCTCACCGCGCACGGCGGCTTCCTGCCGAACGGACCGGGGGCGATCCTCACCGGCGTCCTGATGGTCGTCTTCTCGTTCATGGGCAGCGAGATCGTCACGCTGGCCGCCGGCGAGACCTCGGACCCGCGCGGCGCGGTCACCAAGGCCACCAACAGCGTGATCTGGCGGATCGCGGTGTTCTACCTGGGCTCGATCCTGATCGTCGTGTCGCTGCTGCGCTGGGACGACCCGGCCATCCTCGAGGACGGCTCGTACGTCGCCGCGCTGAGCTCCATCGGCATCCCGCACGCCGCCCAGATCATGAACGCCATCGTGCTGACCTCCGTGCTGTCCTGCCTCAACTCCGGCCTGTACACCGCCTCGCGCATGGCGTTCTCGCTCGGCCGCCGCAGCGACGCCCCGGCCGCCTTCGGGCAGACCACGGACCGCGGCGTCCCCCGGTCGGCCATCCTGGCCTCGGTCGTCTTCGGCTTCGTCGCGGTCGCCTTCAACTACCTCTGGCCCGACACGGTCTTCCAGTTCCTCCTCAACTCCTCCGGTGCGATCGCCCTGTTCGTCTGGCTGGTGATCTGCTTCTCCCAGCTGCGGATGCGCAAGATCATCCAGCGGGAGTCGCCGGAGAAGCTGGTCGTCAGGATGTGGCTCTACCCCTACCTCACCTGGGCCACCATCGCCCTGATCACCTTCGTCCTGGGCTACATGCTCACCGACACGGCCGAGGGCGGCGGCCGCGACCAGGTCGTCCTGTCCACCCTGGTGGCCGTGGGCGTGGTGGTCGTGGCCGTGGTCCGGGAGCGGCTGGGCCGCAACACGGCGCACGACGCCGTCACCCCGTCGTAGCGGCGGGCCCCGCCGGGGCGCGGGCCCGTCCGAGCGGGCCGGCCCCGGCATGATCCCGGGCCGGGGGGGGGGGGGGGGGGGGCGGGGCCCCCCCCCCCCGCGCCCCCCCGCCGCGGGGGGGGGGGGGGGGCCGGCGGGCGGTTCCTCCCGCCCGGCCGCCGCGGCCCGTCGCTCAGGCGAGGGGCTTGCCCTCGCGATGGCGGCGCAGGCCCTCCGGCCCCTCGACGACGGCCAGCGCGCTGGCCGGCTCGTCCAGGATCAGCAGACTGCGCTTGAAGTGCGCCGCACGGGCGATCGCCACCGCCTGCTGCTGTCCGCCGGACAGCGAACCGACGAGCGGCGGGGGCTCTTGATGCCCTCGAGCGTCAGCGCGCCGTCGAGGATCCGCGCGGCGATCTCGTCCGTCCTCCTCAGCCGCATCAGTCCCAGGGCATGGGTGAGTTCACGGCCCATGAAGACGCTGCGGGTGATGGGCTGCCGCCCAGGTACTTGCCGAACGAGGCGACCTCGGCCGGCCCGGCTGATTTCCTTTCGCTCCCAAGACCCCGCAGGTCCGGATTCCGGGAAGCAGTCACGGAAGAGCTCCTTGCGCGCTCTGCTGGCGCGCTCCAGTGGCAGTACGAGCTTGTTGCCGGGGGACTTCCCGCGTGCCCGCCGTGGCGGGCGCCGCCGGCGGGGGGCCGGCGGTTCGCCATGGGCGGCCGAGGTGCGGTGCCGCACCCTTCACAGGACCTGCACAGAGCCCCAAGGTGCTTTAGGTTTCAAGGGGCTACGCTCGCGCTGAATCCCCCCACCCGGTACAGGAGATCCGTTGTGCGAGACGGCAACGTAGTGGTGATAGGCGGCGGTTACGCGGGCGTCCGCCTGGCGAAACGGCTGGACGCGACGGCGAGCGTCACGCTCGTCGACCGCAAGGAGGTCTTCTTCCACCGGATCGCCTCCTTGCGTGCCGGTGTGCGCCCGGAGTGGACGGTGACCCCGTTCATCCCGTACGACCGGCTGCTGCGCAACGGACGGGTGGTCATGGGCAAGGCGGTCCGTGTCGACACCGCCGGGCGGGAGGTCGTGCTGGCCACCGGTGAACGGCTGCCGTACGACGTCCTGGTGATCGCCACCGGCGCCGACTACCCGGAGCCGGCCCGGTTCACCGGGGGCACCGCCGAGGAGGCGGTCAAGTCGTTCGCCGGACACCAGCAGAAGATCGCCACCGCCGAGCAGGTCCTCGTCGTCGGCGGCGGCCCCTCCGGCGTCGAGCTCAGCGCCGAGATCCGCCTCGCCCGCCCGGACGCCCGGGTCACCCTCGCCCACGCCGGGACGGAGCTGCTGAACTCCACGGGCAGCGCCCGCGCCGGCCGCAGGGCCCGTGCCTGGCTGGAGGCCCACGGGGTGGAGGTGCGGCTGGACTCCTTCATTTCCCCCGGCAACGACTTCGGCACCTACCGCGACGCCCGCGGCACCGTCCTCGCCGCCGACCTCTCCTTCTGGGCGACGGGCACCACGCCCAACACCCTCTGGCTGCGGCTGGCCGGGCACGGCGAGTGGCTGAACGGCGCGGGGCACGTGAAGGTCGACGCGATGCTGCGGGTCGTGGGCCGGCCGGACGTGTTCGCGGTGGGCGACGTGAACGACGTCCACGAGCTCAAGGTCACCCCCGCCGCCCTCTCCCAGGCGGAGACCGCAGCCCACAACATCGGTTCCTATCTGCGCGGTTCGGGCAGGCACGGGAAGAACTCCCGCTCCTATCGCGCCGTCCACCGCACCCCGCTCGTCGTGCCGTTCGGCCCGGCCGACGGAGTGACCGTCCTGCCCGTGCCGGGCGGCGAGACCGCGGTGCTCGGGACCCGCACCTCCACCCTGGCCAAGGCGAAGACCCTCATGACCCCCTTCATGCGGCGGCAGCTCGGCTACACGGTGGCCTGACCGCCGCCCTGGGCCGCCGGCCTCGGGGGACCCCCGGCCTCGGGGACCCCCCCGGCCTCAGGGGCCTCCGCCCTCAGGGGTCCGGGGATACGTGCGACCATGCGCTTGAAATTTCAAATGTATTCGGACAGACTCATGCCGAGCTCCTGTTTGATGTTTCAAACATACCCGTCCTCGGGGCTCATCCCCCAGCAGCCTTCCTGGAGTTGTCATGTCAGTCGCCTCTGAACCCGTCGCCGTCCGCCGGGGCCCGCTCGTGGTCGTCGGCGGAGTGGTGGCCGCCGTCGTGGTGGCGTCCGTGGCGGACGCCGTGCTCGCCCTGCTCGCCCTGGCCGCCGGCGCCCCGGACGACTTCCGGCCGCTGAAGGCGTCCTCGTACATCTTTCTGACGGCGGTCGGCGTGATCGCGGGAGCCGTCGGCTGGGCCGTCCTGCGCAAGGTGGCGAAGGACCCGCAGGCGCTCGTGCGGTGGCTGGTGCCCGCCCTCGTCGTGGTGTCCTTCGTGCCCGACTTCCTGCTCTTCGGCGACGGCGGCGCGATCGGCGTGTCGGCACTGCTCCTGATGCACGTCGCGGTCGCGGCGGTCGCGGTGTTCACCTACCGCAAGGTCATGCCGCTGCCTTAGGGCGGGACGACGACGTCGGGCGGGGCGGGACCACCCGGTCCCGCCCCGCCTCACGTGCGATGGTCCTACGCCTGCCGGAGCAGCGGCGCGTCCGTGCGGGCGGCGATGTCCCGTGCGGAGACGCCCGGCGCGCACTCCACCAGCACGAGGCCCTCGGGCGTGACGTCCAGGACGCCGAGATCGGTGACGACGCGATGGACGCACGCCTCGCCCGTGAGCGGCAGGGTGCACTCCCGGACGATCTTCGGGCTGCCGTCCTTCGCGGTGTGCTCCATCAGCACCACGACCCGGCGGGCGCCGTGGACCAGGTCCATGGCACCGCCCATGCCCTTGACCATCCGGCCGGGGACCATCCAGTTGGCCAGGTCGCCGCGCTCCGACACCTGCATCGCGCCGAGCACGGCCGTGTCGATGTGGCCGCCGCGGATCATGCCGAAGGACAGGGCGGAGTCGAAGAAGGAGGCCCCGGGCAGCACGGTGACGGTCTCCTTGCCGGCGTTGATCAGGTCGGGGTCGACCTCGTCCTCCGCCGGGTAGGGGCCGGTGCCGAGGATGCCGTTCTCGGAGTGCAGGACCACGTGCACGCCGGGCGGAAGGTGGCCCGGGATCAGGGTGGGCAGGCCGATGCCGAGGTTGACGTAGGAGCCGTCGGTGAGCTCGGCGGCCGCGCGGGCGGCCATCTGGTCGCGGGTCCAGCCGGCCCGCGCGGTGGTGGCGGTGCTCATGCGCGTACCGTCCTCTTCTCGATCTGCTTGTCGGCCGCCTGGGCCGGGGTGAGGGACACGACCCGCTGGACGAAGACACCCGGCAGATGGACCTCGTCCGGTCGCAGCCCGCCCGGTTCCACGAGTTCCTCGACCTCGGCGACGGTGATCCGGCCCGCCATCGCGGCCAGCGGGTTGAAGTTGGCGGCGGACCTGCGGAAGACCAGGTTTCCGTGGCGGTCGCCGCGCCAGGCCCGTACGAGGGCGAAGTCGGTGGTGATGCCGTGCTCCAGGACGTACGTCCGGTCGGCGAAGTCGCGGGTCTCCTTGGGCGGGGAGGCCACGGCCACGCGGCCGTCGGCGGTGTGGCGCCAGGGCAGACCGCCGCGGGCCACCTGGGTGCCCACGCCGGCGGGGGTGTAGAAGGCCGGGATGCCCGCTCCGCCCGCGCGCAGCCGCTCGGCCAGCGTGCCCTGCGGCACCAGCTCCACCTCCAGTTCGCCCGACAGGTACTGACGGGCGAACTCCTTGTTCTCGCCCACGTAACTGCCCGTGACACGGGCGATCCGGCCGTCGGCCAGCAGGACGCCCAGCCCGCGCCCGTCCACTCCGCAGTTGTTCGACACGACCTCCAGGCCGGTCGCGCCCTGGGCGTGGAGGGCCTGGATGAGCACGTCGGGGATGCCGCTGAGGCCGAAGCCGCCGACGGCCAGCGACGCGCCGTCGGGGATGTCGGCGACCGCCTCGGCGGCGCTCGGGCGGACCTTGTCCATGGGTGGGTGGGCCTTTCTGCTGCTACGGGTGGAGGGCGTCCGAGATCGACTTGGCCCCGCCGTGCGCGGTGAGGCCGCCGTCCACCGGGATCTCGGCGCCGGTGACGAAGGCGGAGTCGTCGCTCAGGAGGAAGACGACGAGGGGCGTGACGTCCTCGACGGTCCCGGTGCGGCCGAGCGGTGTCTCCCGGAGGTTCGCCACCCGGAACGCGGGGGCGGCGGAGGCGGTCATCTCCGTCTCGATGAAGCCGGGATGGATGATGTTCACCCGGATGCCACGGGGGCCCAGTTCCGTCGCGGCGGTCCTCGACAGGCCCCGCAGCGCCCACTTGCTGGCCGTGTACGCGACCGGGTAGTGGGCGGTCAGCGCCGCCGACGAGCCGACGTTCACGATCGACGCGCCCGGCCGCATCAGCGGAGCCAGTGTCCGGATGCCCAGGAGCGGACCCGTGACGTTCACGGCGTGGACCCGGGCCATGTCCTCGGGGCGCACGGCGTCGATGCGGGCCCGCCAGGTGACGCCCGCGTTGTTGACCAGCCCGTGCACCTGCCCGTACGCCTCACGCAGTTCGGCGGCGAGCTCCGTCCAGTCCTTCTCGCTGGTCACGTCGAGCCGGCGGCACCCCGGCGCCTCGGTGACGTCGGTGGCGATCACCCGGGCGCCCTCCCGGGTCAGCGCCTCGGCCTCCGCGGCGCCCTGGCCGCCGGCCGCGCCCGTGACCACGACGACCTTGCCGAGAAGCCGCTTGGGAACCAGGTCGCCGCTCACGGCCGCTCCCGCGAGCGGCGGCGGGCGCCCGGCAGCGGCACCGGCTCGGAACCGGCCACCACCGTGTTGGAGACACTGCCGAGGCCCTCGACGGTGAGCGTCACGGTGTCGCCGGGCCGCAGCGGCGCCGGGTCCCGCCTGCCGCGTACGCCCCACAGCTCCGCGAGACAGCCGCCGTTGCCGCAGGTGCCCGAGCCCAGGACGTCGCCGGGACGCACCCAGGTGCCGCGCGAGGCGTAGGCGACCATCTCCTCGAACGTCCAGCTCATGTTGGACAGCAGGTCCTTGCCGACGACCTCGCCGTTCACCGAGGCGGTGAGCGCGAGCCGCAGGAACCCCTCGGCGTCCCGGTACGGCTCCAGCTCGTCGGCCGTCACCAGGTACGGCCCGAGGGTGGTGGCGGTGTCCTTGCCCTTGCAGGGGCCGAGCCGGACCTGCATCTCGCGGGACTGCAGATCGCGGGCCGACCAGTCGTTGAGGACCGTGTAGCCGACGATGTGCTCACGGGCCTGCTCCGGGGTGAGATCGCGCCCGGCGCGGCCGACGACCGCGGCGACCTCCAGCTCGAAGTCGAGCACCGTGCTGCCCGGCGGCACCGGCACGTCGTCGTGGGCGCCGACGACCGCGTAGGGGTTGGTGAAGTAGAAGGTCGGGGCGTCGTACCAGGCCTCGGGCACCCCGCCGACGCCGTCCACCGACCGCCGTACGCCCTCGACGTGTTCCTCGAAGGCCACGAAGTCCCGCACGGTGGGCGGCTGGAGCGGGGGCAGCAGCCGTACCTCCGAGACATGGGGGCCGGCCGGGACGCCGAGCGCCGCGGTGCCCGCCTCCAGCAGTGCGGTCAGACCGCCGCCCTCGGCGAGCAGCGCGGTCAGCGAGCCCGCACCGGGCAGCGGGCGGAGCGTGCCGTCCTCTTCGACGACGGCCACTCGGTGCCGGTGGTCGTACTCGTACGTGGCGAAGCGCATGGGGAGGTCCTGTCGGCGGCGGGCGGTGGGGCAGGGCGGGTGCGGGGGGCGCGGCCCGGGGACGCGGCGGGCAGTCAGGGCATGACAGGGGAGCGCCGCGCCCCCGGAACTCGAGGGGGATCAGACCGGCGGGGCGACGAACACACCGGGGTCGACGTCGTTGAACGACTCCTTGGCGACCAGTTCGTTCATCGGGTTGGCCGTGCCCCACTGGTCGGTGACCTCGGGCTGGGAGAAGTCGTAGACGTGCGGGTGCCAGGTGTCCTCGTCCAGCAGCTCCAGCTCCGTCGTGTACTCGACGGTGTTGCCGTGCGGGTCGAGGAAGTACGTGAAGGTGTTGTCGCCCGCCATGTGCCGGCCCGGGCCCCAGACCTTCCGGAAGCCGGCCCGCATCACCCGGCCGGAGCCGCGCATGTACTCGTCGAGGCCGCGCATCTCGAAGGAGACGTGGTGCAGCGAGGTGTGCGGGCCCTTGGCGATGGCCATGGAGTGGTGCTGGTTGCTGATCCGCATGAAGTGCATGACGTCGCCGACGTACGGCGAGCTGAGCGTGTCGGAGTGGCGGAAGCCGAGGTGACGCTCGTACCACTCACGGGTCTTGTCGAGGTCCGGCGAGTTGAGGACGACGTGCGACAGCTTGACCGGGATCGACTCCTTCTCCTCGATCCTGCGGTGCCGGCGGACCTCGACGTCCGACGAGACCTCGATGGTGCGGCCGTCCACGTCGAAGAAGCGGAAGCCGTAGCCGCCGCCGGGGGTGTCGATCTTGCCCGGCTGGGAGATCAACTGGACGCCTCCGCTGAGCAGTCGCTCGGCGAGCGTGTCCACGTCCGCCGCGCTCGCGGCCCCGTACGAGACGAGGTCGAGACGCTTCTCGTCCGACCGGCGCAGCCGGACGACGTACTGCTCGGGGCTGCCCTCGGCGGCCAGGAAGGAGATGCCGGAGTCCTCGGCGACCTTGGTCAGGCCCCAGACGCCGGCGTAGAAGTCGAGCTGCTTGGCGTAGTCGGGCACGGCGAGGTCGACGTGCCGCAGATGGGTGAGCAGGCGGTCGGTCATGGGGGGTCCTCCTCAGACGAGGTCGAGCAGGGCGGCCGCGTTGCCGCCCCGCACCGCGTGGAAGTCGTGGTCGGGCAGGCCCGCGGCGCGCAGGGCGCCCAGCGGGTCCTCGGTGCCCATGTCGAAGGGGAAGTCGGAGCCGAGCAGGACCCGGTCCGGGCCGGCGGCGCGGACCAGCTCGCGCAGCACGCGCGGGTCGTGGACGAGGGAGTCGAAGTACAGCCTCCGCAGATAGCTGCTCGGCTCCCGTGCGCAGCCCCGGGCGTCGGGCCGGACCCGCCAGGCGTGGTCGGAGCGCCCGATGTGGGTGGGCAGATAGCCGCCGCCGTGCGCCGCGATCAGTCTCAGGCCGGGATGCCGGTCCAGGACGCCTGAGAAGATCAGATGGGAGAGCGCGACGGCGTTCTCGGTGGGCTGGCCGACGGTGTTGGACAGGTACCACCGGTCCAGGCGCTCGTCGAGCGTGCAGCCGAAGGGGTGCAGGAAGACCAGGGCGCCGGTCTCCTCGGCCCGCGCCCAGAACGGCGCGAGCCGCGGGTCGGACAGCTCCGTCTCCCGGGTCCCGGCCGGGCCCGGGGCGTGCGAGGAGAGCTCCACGCCCCGCAGTCCCTGGTCCAGCGCGTGGTCGAGGAGGGCCGGCGCGAGGCCGGGGTGCTGGAGCGGCACCAGACCGAGGCCGTACAGCCGGTCGGGGGCCTTCGCGCAGTGCGCCGCCGTCCCCTCGTTGGCCGACCGGCACACCCGCTCGGCCAGCCGGGGATCGGCCCAGTAGTGGTAGTGGGACGGCGAGGGGCTCACGAGTTGCACGTCCACGCCCTGCGCGTCCATCGCGGCGAGGCGCGCGGCGACGTCCGTCAGCCGGGGCACCCGCTCCCCGACCATGGGACCGTTGACGGCGAGGGCCGCCGGGCCGTTGCGGCGGGCGTCGAGGGCACGGGCCCCGGCGAGGCCGGCCCGGCCGGCGACGGCCTCCTCGACCTCCGGCAGCAGCAGGTGGGCGTGCACGTCCACGGTGGGGACCGTCACGGCGTCTCCTTGAGGGCGTTCATGGTCCGGCTCATCAGCCCGGGCACGTCGGCGTCGCGCACCCCGTCGAGCAGCCACTGGCCGAGCTGGACGGAGGCGTCGACGACCATGCGCACCCGGGGCAGCCGCCGGGCCCGGTAGTCGGTGAGGAGCCGGTCGTCCCACGTCTCGCGGGTGGTGAGCAGCTCGGCCAGGACGGAGGCGTCCTCCAGGGACATCGCCGCCCCTTGCGCGAGGGTGGGCGGGCAGCAGTGGGCGGCGTCACCGACCAGGACCACCCGGCCCCGGTGCCACGGGCCCTCGACCAGGTGGCGGTCGAACCAGGTGTAGTTGACCGCGGCCGGGTCGTCGATGTGCTTCACGATCTCGGGCCAGAAGCCGCCGTAGCCCTCGGCGAGCGCGCGCATCTCGTCGGCGTACGACCGGGCGGGGATCGAGGCACGGTCGCGGCACCCCTCGACGACATAGGCGTAGATGGTGTTCTCGCTGGTGGGGCAGTAGCCCGCGATGTACGCCGGGCCGCCGTACGCCAGGTCCGTGCGCGTCACGCCCTCGGGGCGCGGGGCGGCGATCCGCCAGATGGCCATGCCGGTGGGCTCGGGCCGGTCGGTGACGCCGATCATGGTGCGGGTGGCCGAGTTGAGGCCGTCGGCGGCGATCACCAGGTCGTAGCGGCCCTCGGTGCCGTCGCTGAAGCGCACCGAGACGCCGTCGTCGTCCTGGTCCAGGCTCTCGGCGGTGGTGCCGAGACGGACCCGGGCACCGGAGTCGCGGACCGCCTCGATGAGGATCTGCTGGAGCCGCGGGCGCTGCATGCCCACGGTGGCGGGCAGTTCGGGGCCGCCGGTCTGGATGTCCTCGGCGACGAACAGCACGGTGCCGTCCGCGGCGGTCACGCCCAGGGAGCCGAAGGCGAACCCGGAGGCGCTCACCTGCTCCCAGACGCCGAGCTCACGCAGGACGCGCAGCGCGTTGCCCTGGAGGGTGATGCCGGAACCGGTGGTGGCGTTCCAGTCCGGCTTGGCCTCGATCAGGTCCACGGCGACGCCCGCGCGGCGCAGCAGGACGGTGACGGCGTTGCCGGAGGCGCCCCCGCCGATGACGAGGACGGCGCGGCTTCGGGGGTCGGTCATGTCGGGGATACCTCCCGTTCGGGCCGCACGGCTTCGGGCGGCTGGTACGAGTGCGGCTCTTCCGCCGTGGAGGCGGACGGTATGCGGAGGGCGGGCCCGCCCGGGACCGGGCGGGGCGAGGAAGGGGCCGGATGCGCCGCAGCTGTCCGGGGAGAGGCGCATCCGGCGGCTCGGCGGGGCTACTTGACGGCGATCGGGCTGACGGGGGAGCCGACGGCGCCGGTGATGGGCAGCGGCGCGGCGGTCAGCCAGAACGCGTACACCCCGTCCACCGCGCAGTCCGCGGCGAGGGCGTCGAGGTCCCACATCTCGCCGATCAGCAGGCCCATGTTGGGGATCACGACCTGGTGCAGCGGCTGGAAGGCGTTCTCGAACTCGTTCGGCCGCACCTCGAAACCCCAGGTGTCGGTGGCGATCGCGGCGATCTCGGTGCGGTGCAGCCAGCCGGCGGCGGTGAAGGACAGCCCGGGTGCCGGGCCGCCCGCGTAGTCGCCCCAGCCGTCGCGCCGCGCCCGGGTCAGCTGCCCGGTCCGTACGAGGACGATGTCGCCGCGGCCGACGGTGACGCCGTGCGCCTGCGCGGTCCGCTCCAGGTGTTCCTCGGTGACGGCGAAGCCGTCGGGCAGTTCGCCGCCCGTGCCGACGACCCGGCCCACGTCCAGCAGCACGCCGCGTCCCGCGACGTACGGCGCCATGTGCTCGATGCCGGTGACGAGGTCGCCGTCGGAGGTGACCACCTTCTCGGCGGCCCGCCCGTTCCACGCCCTGCCGTGGTCGAAGATGTGCCCGAGCCCGTCCCACTGGGTGGAGCACTGCAACGGCATCGCGATCACGTCGTCGGCACCGCCGATGCCGTGCGGGAAGCCCTGGTTGCCGAGGGCGGCGTCGGTGCCGGTGTCGAGCATGGTGTGCACCGGGTTGGTGCGCCGGCGCCAGCCCTTCTGCGGGCCGTTCATGTCGAAGGACTGCGACAGCGAGAAGCTGACGCCCCGGCGGACCAGCGCGGCCCCTTCACGGCGCTTGGCCTCGTCGAGGAAGTTCAGGGTGCCCAGCACGTCGTCCTCGCCCCAGCGCCCCCAGTTGGAGTACGCCTTGGCGGCCTCGGCGATCGCGCCCTCGGGGTCGTGACGGTCCGGGCTCATGCCGGGCCCTCCTGCACACAGCGGGTGCGCTGCACACCGAGTCCGGTGACGGACCCCTCCATGACGTCGCCGTCGCGCAGCAGCCGCCCCCAGTGGATGCCGTTGCCGGCCGGGCTGCCGGTCAGCACCAGGTCACCGGGCAGCAGCCGGGCGGTCTGCGAGATGTACGACACCAGCCGTGCCACCCCGAAGAGCATGTCCTTGGTGGACTCGTCCTGCATGGTCTCGCCGTTCAGCTTCAGCGTGACCCGCAGGTCACCGGGGTCGGCGATCGACTCGGCCGGCACGAGCCACGGGCCGAGCGGGGTGAAGCCGGGCGCGTTCTTGCAGCGCAGCCAGTCGGTGCCGATGGCCGGCATGTCCCGCCGGAAGACGGTGGCGCGGTCGGTGAGGTCGTTGGCGATGGTGTACCCGGCGACGTGGTCCAGGGCCTCCTCGACGGAGATCCGGTGGGCGGGCCGGGCGATGACGGCCGCCAGCTCCAGCTCCCAGTCGGGCTGGGCGGCCCAGGACGGGAGGACGACGTCGTCGTACGGCCCGGCGATCGTGCTGGGCAGGCCGATGAAGACGTACGGAAGGTCCTCGGCGGCCCGGCGGTCCATGATCGCGGCGATCTCCGCACGGGCCTCCTCGACCGTGCGCGGGTCGTCGGGGGAGCGGTGGGCGACCTCCAGGTCGATCACGTGCTGCCGGTAGTTGGCGCCGGACTGGAAGATCTGCCGGGGCTCCAGCGGGGCGTGCACCCGCAGCTCCTCCAGCGGCCGCCAGTCGAGGGCGTCGTCCTCCGCGAGGGCGCGCAGGACGGGGAGGGTCTCCTCCCACCGCTCCACCACGGCCCGCACGTCGGACGGCGCCCGGTCCAGCGCCCTGCGCAGGTCGAGCACCCGTTCCCGGGCCAGCAGACCGGGGAACGGGTCCCCGTCCTGAGCGGAGAACGTGCCGAGCGCGAACGGGCCGGCAGGTTGCGCGAGCGTTGCCATGAGATTTCCTCCCGCTGGGTTGCGGTCTACTCTGAACCCGATCCGCTGATCACGGAAATCAATCCTGTGGATGCGCTGGATCCACGGCATGGATGGCTCTTCGCTCCTTAGGTGGTGCCCGGTGAACCTGTCCCGACTCGACCTCAACCTGGTGGTCGCGCTGCGTGCGCTGCTGGAGGAACGCAACGTCACCCGGGCCGGCGAGCGCATCGGACTGAGCCAGCCCGCGATGAGCGCGGCACTGGCCCGGCTGCGCCGCCATTTCGACGACGAATTGCTCGCCCGCACCGGCAACAGCTACGAACTGACCCCGCTCGGGGTCGCCCTGCGGGACCGCAGCGCGACCGCGTGCGATCTGCTGGAGCGGGTCTTCTCGAGCCAGGCGGACTTCGATCCGGGCGCCGAGACGCGGGAGTTCACCCTGCTCGCCTCCGACTACGGGGCGGCCGTCTTCGGCGCCGAACTCGCTCGCGCCGTGCACCGGGAGGCGCCCGGGATCCGGTTCACCTTCCAGCATCCGGCGCCCTCCGTCGTGGAGAACACCGCGACCGTGCTGAGCACCGTCGACGGGCTGCTGATGCCGCACGGCGTCATCGACGGCTTCCCCTGCGTCGACCTCCACCAGGACCGCTGGCTGTGCCTGGTCGCCGACGACCACCCCGAGGTCGGCCACGAGCTCACCCTGGACCAGCTGGCCCGCCTGCCCTGGGCGGTCTACCAGCGGCCCTACGACGCGCCGGCCGCCCGGCAGCTCAGCATGCTCGGCATCAGCCCCCGGGTGGAGGTCTCCGTACAGACCTTCCAGCTGCTGCCCCACATGGTCGAGGGCACCCGGCGCGTCGCGATGATCCAGGAGCGTCTGGCCCGCCGGGCGGTCCGGTCGGCGGCGGTCCGGGTCCTGCCCTGCCCCTTCGAGGCGGTACCGGTGCAGGAGGCCCTGTGGTGGCACCCCGTCCACGCCCAGGACGCCGCCCACATCTGGCTCCGCCAGAAGGCCGTGGAGGTGGGCACCACCCTGACGGGGCCCCTCCCCGACGACACCTCCGCCGCACCGCCCGCGGCGGGGGCGTAGGCCGCCTTCGGGGTGCGGGCCGCACGGGGGGGGTGCCGTGCGTGGTGGGCGGGTGGGTGGCCCGCTGCGGGCCCGGCGAGCGGCACCCCACCACCCCCGCGGCGGTCTCCGGGCCCGGCGTGGGGCGGCTTGCGGGGCGGGCGTTCCCTGGCGGGGTGTCTCCAGGCCGCGGGGGCGGGCGGGACCGGGCGGGACTGGTGGGGGATGGCAGGGGCCCGTCCCCGCGGGACCGCGGGGACGGGCCGGTGGCCGGGGGAGACGGAGGGCGGGGGCTCAGGCCAGTTGTTCGGGCAGCGGCCGCGGGTCGGCCGTGGCCGTGCGACGGCGGGCCGTCGTCAGCCCCGCCGCGACCAGGGCGGCGGCCAGCCCCAGGACGCCCACCGCGGCGGCGAGGCTGCCGACCGCCGACTCCAGGGCGAGCAGGACCAGGGGGCAGACGAACTCGCCGCCGAAGAAGGCCGCCGTCCACAGCCCCGTCCCGCGCCCGCGGTCCTCGAAGGCCAGCCGGGACATGGCGCTGGTGAGCAGGGCGGGCAGCAGCATGCCCGTGCCCACGCAGTTGACCACCGCTCCGGCGACCAGCACCGGGGCGTTGCCCGCGAGGAACATCACCCCGAAGCCGGCCGCGCAGACCGCGAGAACGGCGGGCAGCATCGGGTCGGGGGAGCGCTTCAGCCGGGCGAAGGCGACCGCACCGCCCACGGTGGCGGCGCTCGCGACCGCGGTGGCCAGGCCGATCACCCCGGAGTTCTCCACCCCGAGGTCGTCCAGCAGGTACGACATCTCCACCGGGACGGTGTAGAAGACCATCGCCCCGAAGAACGTCACTGCGCAGATGCCCGCCAACTGCCGCCAGGGGAACGGGCGCCGCGTCTCCACCGGGGCCGGGGCCCCGTCGGCGCCGGCGTCGTCCCGGCGCGCGGGGCTGGGCAGGGCGGTGGCCATCAGCGGGGCGAGCGCCAGGCTCACGGCGTACACCCAGAAGGGCACCCGCCACCCGGCCGAACCGGCGGCGCCGCCCAGCACGAAGAAGACGGTGGCCGAAGCCGAGGCGCACATGGTCTGCAGCGCGAGGTACTTCACCCGCCGCCGACCGGAGTAGTAGTCGCCGATCAGGGTCGTGCAGCAGGTCATGATGGCGGCCTCGGTGACGCCGACCAGGGCGCGGCTGGCGATGACGGCGCCGAGGGAGTCCAGCCAGAGCGGCGCCGTGCCGAACGCGGCGTACAGCACCGTCGCCACGATCAGCAGCCGCTTGCGGCCCAGCCGGTCCACCATCACGCCGGCGAACGGCGCCAGCAGGGCCAGCGCCAGCGCCGGGACCGTCAGCGCGAGCGGGACCAGCGCCTTGGCCCCCGGCACCGAGGCGAAGTGGTCCTGCATCTTCGGCAGCACGGGGGCGATCAGCACCGCCCCCAGGATCGGCAGACAACTGCCCGCCATCAGCAGGGTCACCCGCAGCAGATGGGCCGGGCCCGAGACGGCGACGGGAGACGGAGCGGCGTCGTCGACCGCGGTGGGCGACGGCGGCAGGGCGGAACCGGGCATGGCGACTCCAGGGACGGTGTACGGGAGCGGGCATGCCTTCCGGGCCTCGCGGGGCACACGGCATGCCGGGGACGGCCGCACGTGGGCGGCTGATCCGGACAGCGGCGTGCGGGTAGGGACGACTATGGGCGGTCGCCCGCCCCGCCGCCATCCTCGGCGCGATCGCAATCCCCGATCCGGCTCATCCACCCCGTGGATGAGCCCGGTCCGCCCCCGTCCGGGTCGGGCAGACGGCCGGCCCGAGGGGGGCCGTCACGCTCGTCGGCCCGGCCGGCGTCACGCGGACGCCATCACGTCCGGTTCGGCGGCCAGCAGCGTGGCCGCCGCCCTCTGGTGCAACGCGTCCAGCGTCCTGAGCTGCTGTTCCGCCCGCTGCTCCAGCTTCCGCAGCCAGTCGGCGTCCAGGCGCGGATCCTCGGCGGAGGCGGAGAGCAGGGCGCGCCACAGCAACGCCTTGCCCTGTACCCCCAGCCGTACGGCCTCGAGCTCGACCAGCACCGTGAGGCCGGAGCGGCGCAGCAGCCGGCCGTTGGGCTTCACCCGCCCGAGCTTCTCGCCCAGCCTCGCTCCGTACTGCTTGTAGTGCTGCACGGGCATCTCGAGGTCGGACAGGATCCGCAGCAGGTACCGCTTGTCCTGCGCGATCTCCGCCGCGAGCTTCTCCAGCTCGACCCCGTACTCCGTGTCGTGGTGCTCCCGCACCATGCGCCTGGCGAGCCGGGTACCGGCCGTCGCCCCGGCCAGGTGATCGTTGAGGTAGACGTCCAGAATCTTCTCCCGCGTCGGCCCGTCGCCCGGGCTCTGCGCTGTCGCGGTCATGATGTCCCTCCGGCCTCCGCACCCTGTCGACGACCTCCGAGTGCCCCTCCTGGCCCGGGTGACCACCGCCCCGGAGCGGGCAGTGTGCGGCTGGACGGCCGAGCGCCCCGGCCAGGACGCGGAAGAGGTCCTCGGCGGCCGTGTCGGCGCGGCACCGAGGACCTCTCGCGGTCGCGTGGTGGTTCAGAGGTTCTCCGCCGGCTCCAGTCTCCTGGGCGCGGCGGTGGGAACGGACTCCTCCGCGGTACCGCGGTGCGGAAGGACGACCCGGCCCACGATCACGGCGTAGAACAGGCCGGAGGCCAGCACCAGTGCGAAGTCCGGCGCGTACAGGGTGGCCATGCGCCAGACCGCGACGCCCACCCACAGGATCGCCGTCCCGCCGTTCCAGAGCCGGACGCCGACGCAGAGGCGCCTGTTCCTGTTCCGGCCCGCGGCCGCCGAGCCGGTGGGCCGCCAGGCCTGACGCCTGCCGCGGGCGATGTCCCAGATGGCGAACAGGTGCGCCCACCCGTACATCAGGCGCACGGCCCACGCCTCGATCCGGTACGGGCACCTGTGCCACAGCGGGAAGATCACCAGGGTGTAGAGAACGCTGGGCAGGACGAGCAGCGAGTACTCGACCTTGAGTTTCTCGGGCATCGTCAGCAGCAGCACGATCGGGAGCAGCGGTGCCACGAAGGTGAAGAGCGCCGTGTGGATGTAGTAGAGGAAGCCGGAGAAGTAGCAGAGCCGGGTGGTGAGCCGCAGCTTCGTGCTCCAGAACTTCCTGCTTCCCAGCAGGCTCATGGAACCCGAGCACCAGCGGTACTGCTGGTGGTAGAACGCGCTCACGTTGTCGGGACAGTTGCCGGTGGCGAGGGGGATCGGCACATAGCGCAGGGCCCAGCCCAGCCGGCCCAGGTCGAAGCCGGTGTGCACGTCCTCCGAGTGCTCGATCAGGGTGGTGCCGCCGTTGGCCTCCAGGGCCGCCCGCCGGTAGACGGCGCAACTGCCCACGCAGATGGCGCCGCCGTGGCGCTGACGGGACACCTGGATCGCCCGGTAGAACAGCTCCTGGACGGCCCCCGCACCCCGCTCGATCCACGTCTGCCGGCCGGTCACCCGGAAGAACTGCGGCGACTGGACGATGCCCGTCTTCGGGTCGCGTTCCATGTACGGCAGCAGTTCCTCCAGCAGATCCGCGCGCGGGGCGAAGTCGGCGTCGAGGATGAGGATGTACTCCTCGTCGGAGATGCCCAGCCCGTAGTGCAGATTGCCGGCCTTCTTGAACCAGCCCCGGTTGGGCCGGCTTCCGTAGACGAAGCCGAACTCCTTCGCCAGGTCGGCGAGTTCGGGAGACGCGGAGTCGTCGAGCACGTAAGCGGTGGCCGTACCGGGGTAACGGTCGGCGAGTTGGCGCACATGCGTCCAGGTGTTCTCCAGTACGTCGAGGGGTTCGCCGCACACCGGCAGGAAGACGGCGACCGTCGGATACGTCTCGGGACGCCATTTCCGGACCAGTTGGCGATGGGCCTTGAGGTCGAAGTCGGGGGTGAAGCCGTTCACGCGCAGTGAGGCGACGTAGTAGAGAACGCTGAAGACCAGGCACGGCAGCAGCGCGAACAGCCATGGCGAGGACTGGATGAGCCTGAACTGGCTGAAGACGAGGCAGCCCATGCTGATGAGCGAGGCACCCGTGAGCACCCAGAGGTGACGTCGGGCGTAGGAGTACTTCTCCTCGTCGTCCGGGGGCTCGGGGAGTACGGAGGTGGCGGTGTGCCCGGACCGGTGGGTTATCTGTGGGACCTGGGGCCGGGTCGTCTCCATGGTGGTGTCAAAGGAATCAAGGCTCAAGGTGTGCTCCTTGAAGGGGACGGTCATCTCCACCACTAGCCACGGAGGGGTGTGACCTGCGCCTTTGGCTGGGCTGATTGCTGCACGGGTCGCTCGAAGGAAGGATTCGCCGGAGTGGCGGCCGCCGGAGAGCGGTCCGCGCGGGGCATCCGCGGGCGAACGCGGGCCCCGGCGCTGCACACGGGTGAACCTTCCTGCGGCTCGGACGAATCGCGGTGACGCTGCATCACATATGAAGTGATGATTCGTCATATTTGCGTTTCGGTACCCCCAAGGAACTGGAGGCAGCAGTGCCCTCACTGACGTCCCGCAGCCGTCGCGCGGCCTGGACCTCGCTGGCCCTCGCGGCGGCGCTCGGCGTTCTCCCCGCGAGCCCGGCGCACGCACAGGACACCGGAAAGGCCCCCAGGGCCAGGACTCCGGTCCAGGCGTGGGGCAAGCTCCACGTCTGCGGCACGCAGCTGTGTTCCCAGTCCGGCCGACCGGTCCAGTTGCGGGGCATGAGCACCCACGGCACGCAGTGGTACCCGGACTGCCTGACCGGTGCCGCGCTGGACGCCGTCGCCTACGACTGGAAGGCGAGCGTGCTGCGCGTCTCGACGTACGCCCGCGAGGGCGGCTATCGCGCGGACCCGAAGAAGTACACCGCCATGGCGAGCAGGCTCGTCGACATGGCGACGGCCCGCGGCATGTACGTCATCGTCGACTGGCACACGATCCACCCGGGTGATCCGCACCAGGACCTCGCCAACGCGCGCACCTTCTTCAAGACCATCGCCGAACGGCACCGGAACAAGACCAACGTGATCTACGAGATCGCCAACGAGCCCCACCACGTGAGCTGGCCGACGATCAAGGACTACGCGAAAAAGATCATGCCGGTGATCCGGTCCCGCGTCCCCGGCAGCGTGATCCTCGTCCCGACGAGGGGCTGGGCGACGCTCGGCGCGGCCGAGGCGACCAACGAGAAGATCATCGTCGCGGATCCCGTACGCGACAAGAACGTCATGTACACGTTCCACTTCTACGCGACGGCGGGGCGCGAGCAGTTCCTGAGGCTGCTGGACCGGGCCTCGGACAAGCTGCCGATCTTCGTCACGGAGTGGGCCGTCGCGTCCTGGAACGGCTGGGGCACCGACTACCCCATGGCGCAGAAGTTCATCGACGTCATGGCCAAGAAGAAGATCGGCTGGACGAACTGGAGCCTCTCCGACAACCACAAGGATCTGTCCGTCTTCAAGAAGGGTGTCTGCGGCACCGGCAAGTTCGCCGGCACCAAGGCGCTCTCGCCCAACGGCGTCTGGGTCAGGAGCCGGATCAGGGGCTGAGCGGCTGACCGTTCCGCAACCGAACCCGCCCACCGGGGCGGACCGCGCACCGCGGTCCGCCCCGGTGGCGTGTCCGGCACACCGCCCGCCCCGTCGCGGCCCGACCTGTACCGCGCCGCACCCCCGGGATCGGGTGAACGACCATGAACAACTCCCTTGTGCGCACCGCCGCATCGCTGGGGAGCGGGCCCGCCTGCGAAGTGCTGCCGGCGTCCCACGGGCGGGACGGAACCGGCGCCCGGGACCGGCCCGTCCGGCCACGCCCCGGCGCAGCCGTCAGCAGGACGGGCGTATCCGAGTGGCTCTCCCGTCGCCGGGCGCTCGATACTCGGGACATCTCCTGGGCCGCAGCCTGCGGTGGACGCCCCTGGCCAGGGCCCACGCGGCTCCCCCCACGACAGGAAAGGCCCTCCGCATGTCACGCTTGGCGCAAGCAGCGCTGCGGCGCGTCCGTCCGGGCGCAGCCGCGATCACCGCCGCCACCGCTCTCCTCGCCGTCTGCGCCCTGTCGCCGGCGACGGCGGCCGGGGCGGCGCGGCACCCCGCCCCCCGGACGGCGGACCTCCGGGCGGGCGCCCCGTCCGACGACAGCGCCCCGAAGACCGTCGCCACCCTCTCGGGTGAGCTGACGGAACCCTGGGCCATCTCCTTCCTGCCCGACGGCGCCACGGCGCTGGTGACCGAGCGGCACACCTCGCAGGTGTGGCGGGTGGCGCGGGACGGCTCCAAGAAGGCCGTGGGCGTGGTGCCGGACACGGTCAACGGCACCACCGGGCCCGGGGTGGGCAACGGCGGGCTGCTGGGCGTCGCCCCCTCGCCGACCTGGAACGGCACCACGGACCAGGACGTCTTCTTCGTCCACACGGCCGCCGACGAGACCCGGGTCGTGCGGATGCGGTTCGACGGCACCTCGCTCAGCGACTACGCCGTCGTGCTCGGCGGGATCGCCCGGGGCGGGGACCACAACGGCGGAAAGATCGCCTTCGGCCCCGACGGCTACCTGTACGTGTCCACCGGCGACGGCCAGACCGGCGCTCGCGCGCAGGACAGGAACTCGCTCAACGGGAAGATCCTGCGCATCACCAGGAGCGGCGAGGCGGCGCCCGGCAACCCCTTCGGCAACGCCGTCTACAGCCTCGGTCACCGCAACCCCGAGGGCCTGGTGTGGGACGACCGGGGCCGGCTGTGGGAGACCGAGATCGGCCAGGACACCTGGGACGAACTCAACCTCATCGAGCCGGGGGCCGATTACGGCTGGCCCACCTGCGAGGGTTCCTGCGCCGTCGAGGGCATGACGAACCCGGAGTTCGTCTGGAACCCGGACCGGGGCGGCGTCCCCGGCCAGGTCGCGGTCAACCGCGACGTCCTGTACGTGACGTCGATGCTGGGCCAGCGCCTGTGGCGCCTGCCGATCAGCGGCGACGGACGGAGCGTCGGCACCCCCACCGAGTACTACGGCGGTGTGTACGGGCGGTTCCGCGCCATCGCCAAGGTGCCCGGCGCCAGTGAACTGTGGCTGGCCACGGACAGGCGGGGCGAGAGGCAGGACATGATCCTCAAGGTGACCGTCGACTGACGGGCGGTCGGACGGGCGGAGGCGGGGTACCGGAAGCCGCGCGGCTCCCGGTACCGGCGCCGTGCTCCGGTCACCTCCGCGGAGGCCCGCCGGTCACCGCGTCACGGGGGGCTCAGCGTCGCGCGGCGAGTGCCGCGTTGACCAGGTCCAGGTAGCGGCGGGGGGTGTCCGCCTCGGGCACCGCCTCCTCGTCCAGCCGGATGTGGTGCTCCCGCTCGACGACCCCGGTCAGCTCGAGGATCGCGAGCGAGTCGTAGCCGAGGTCGGCGAACGTCAGGTCGAGGACGTCGCCCTCCAGGTCGACGGACTCGTCGCTGCCCGCGCACTCCCGGAGCAGCCGCGTCAGGTCGTCCAGGCGCAGTGCGGTCATCGTTGTTCCTCTCGTCAGGGGGACGGGCTTGCGGCGGCGCCTCCCGGGGAGCGCACCACCATGGCGGAGTTGAAGCCGCCCCGGCCGCGCGCCAGCACCAGCGCGGTACGCAGCCGGGCCGGGCGGGGAGCGTCGGTCACCAGGTCGATCGGACAGTCGTCGGCGACGCCCCCGACGTGCACGGTGGGCGGGATCAGCTGGTCGCGCAGGGCCAGGAGGGCGGCGGCCAGGTCGAGCGAGGCGGCCCCGGCGGAGAGCCGTCCGGTCATCGTCTTGGGCGCGGTCACCGGAACGCCGTACGGGCCGAAGATGCCGGCCAGCGCCTCGGCCTCCGCCACGTCGTCGGCCCGTACGCCCGCCGCGTCGCCGAAGACCACGTCCACGTCGGCGGGGACGGCCCCCGCGTCGGCGAGGGCCAGCTCCGCAGCGGCGCGCAGCCGGGAGGGCCCGGCGGGAGGATCGAAGGTGGCCGCATGGCCGGCGATCTCCCCGTACGAGTGCTCCGCGCGCGCCGCGTCCTCCAGGACGAGCAGCGCACCCCCCTCGCCGATCACCTGGCCGCAGGCCTGCGCCGAGTACGGCAGGAAGGCACGGGCCGGATCGTCCGAGGTGCTGAGCCGGCCGTCGGCGAGGTACCCCGCCCAGCCCCACGGACACAGCGCGGAATCCACGCCGCCGCCGAGCATCCGCCGGGTGCCCCTGCGCAGCTGCCGCCGGGCCTCGGCGACGGCGTCCAGACCGCCCGCCTGCTCGCTGACGACCACCCCGCCGGGGCCGCGCATGCCCTGCGCGATGGAGATCTGGCCGGTGTTGACGGCGTAGAACCAGGCGAAGGACTGGTACGCGCTGACGTACCGGCCGCCCTTGCTCCACAGCGCCTGCAACTCGCGCTGTCCGAACTCGAAGCCGCCCACCGAGGAGGCGGTGACGACACCGGTGTCGTAGCCCTCCCCGGTGGGTGTCGCGCCCGCGTCGGACAGGGCCTCCGCGGCGACGGCCAGCGCGAGCCGCGTCATGTGGTCGGTCTGCGGCAGCAGCCGGGCCGGGACGTGCTCGGCCGCCTCGAAGCCCGGCACCTCACCCGCGAGCCGTGCCGGGTACCGGCCGGCGTCGAAGCGGCTGACGGGACGGATGCCGCTCTCCCCGGCCAGGACGGCGCGCCACCACGCGGCGGTGCCCAGACCGTTGGGCGCGGCGACCCCGATGCCGGTGACGGCGGCTGCCGGACGGCTGCTCATACGGCGTCCCCCGTGCGCGGAGCGGTGAGCACCATGGCGCTCTGGAAGCCGCCGAAGCCACTGCCCACGCTCAGCACCGTGTCGGTGCGCTGCGCCCGCGCGGTCAGGGGGGTGTAGTCCAGATCGCACTCGGGGTCGGGGGTGTGCAGGTTCGCGGTCGGTGGCACGGTGTTGTGCTCGATCGCCAGGGCGCTGGCGGCGAGTTCGAGGGAGCCGATCGCGCCGAGCGAGTGCCCGACCATGGACTTCACCGAGCTGACCGGTACGTCGTAGGCGTGAGGGCCGAGGCCGAGCTTGAAGGCGGCGGTCTCGTGCCGGTCGTTCTGACGGGTGCCGGAGCCGTGCGCGTTGACGTAGTCGATGTCGCCGGGGTCGGTGCGTGCCTCGTCGAGCGCGGCCCGTATGGCCTCGGCCATCTCCTTCCCGTCCCTGGTCAGGCCGGTCATGTGGTAGGCGTTGCAGCGGGTGGCGTAGCCGGTGATCTCGGCGTAGACGTGCGCCCCGCGACGCCGGGCGTGCCCGTACTCCTCCAGGACGAGCACCGCGGAGCCCTCGCCGAGCACGAAGCCGTTGCGGGTGGCGTCGAAGGGCCGGGAGGCCGTCGCGGGATCGTCGTTGCGCGGTGAGGTGGCCTTGATGGCGTCGAAGCAGGCGACGGTGATGGGGGAGATGGGCGCCTCGGTGGCGCCGCTGACCATCACGTCGGCGCTGCCCTCGCGGATCAGGCCGACGGCGTGGCCGACCGCGTCGATACCGGAGGTGCAGCCGGTGGAGATCAGGGACACCGGGCCCTGGGCACCGGAACGGTGCGCCACCTCGGCCGCCATCGAGCTGGGTACGAAGTAGTCGAACAGGTGGGGGACCGCGAGCCGGTGATCGACCTGCCAGCTGCTTCCGTCCCGGCTGACGGTGCGGTACTCGCGGTCCAGGCCCGTGGTGCAGCCCACCGCGCTGCCCAGCGCGACGCCGGTGCGCAGCGGGTCGGCCTCCCCGGCGAGACCGCTGTCGGCCACCGCCTCGCGGGCGCCGACGACGGCGAACTGCGCCGCCCTGTCCAGCCGTTCGGCCTCCTCGGGGGAGAACCCGTGCGCGGCCGGGTCGAAGTCCACCTCCGCGGCGACACGGGAGCGGAACGGTCCGGCGTCGAACAGCGAGATGGCGCGGGTCGCGGTGCGGCCGGAGGTCAGCAGGGACCAGAACTCCTTGGTTCCCAGGCCGCCGGGGGCGACCACTCCGATCCCGGTGATGACGACGCGGCGGTTCATCGACTCCCTCTCTGTACGGTCCCTTCGACGGCGGGCCGCGCCGCGCACGCCGCGCGGCCCATGACCCGGCACGCCCTGCCCATCAGCCTGGGCAGCTCCGGGCCCCGTACGAAGAAGTGGTCACCCGGCAGGGTGCGTTGCACCACGCGGTCGGCCCCCCAGCGGGCCCAGCCGGCCATCACCTCGGGCCCGGCCAGCGGGTCGTCCCGGCCCGACACCACCAGGAGGGGCACGGACAGCGGCGCGTCCGCGCCACGGCGCAACGCGCGGGCCAGGCACAGGTCGTCGCGCAGCACGCCGAGCACGGTCCGCTGCCACACCGCGCTGTGCGGGGTCGTACGCGGCAGCCTGGTGCCCAGGCCCGTCAGCAGCTCCGGCAGCCGGTCGTCGGCCAGGCCGTCCGGGAACGGGTCGCGGTCCGGGGGCGGGCAGGCGCCCACGGCCACCAGCGCGGGCTGCGGCAGACCGGCCCGGTGCACGGCGCGGGCCACGGTGTAGGCGACGAGACCGCCCAGGCTGTGGCCGTACAGCACGTACCGCCCGTCGGGCGGGCGGCCGTGGCGGCGCAGCAGATCCACGAGCAGCGGGCGCACGGCGGTGATCCGCGGTTCGCGGCGGCGGGCCTCCCGGCCCGGCAGCAGCACCGGCTCGGTCCGGATGCCGGGGCCCGTGCCGTGGGACCAGCGGCCGAAAGCGGCGATGCCGGCGCCGGCGTGCGGGAAGCAGTACAGCCTCATCGGCCGGCCGTCCTGCATGTCAGCTCCCTCCGTGTGCCCTGGTGTGGCCGGGGACGACGTTCGCCGGTGCCGCTCGATTCCCGGTCGACGACGGGGCACGCCCCGTTGGAGCCCGGGGTTCACGAGGCGACCAGGGGCTTCCACCACTGCGGGTGGTCCCGGTACCAGGCGACGGTCTGCGCCAGGCCCTCGGGGAAGGACCGGCGGGGCGCGTATCCCAGTTCGGTGCGGATCCGGGTGTCGTCCGTGGCGTACCGCCGGTCGTGGCCCTTGCGGTCCTCCACGTGCCGGACGCGGCCGGCGTCGGCATCGCACAACTCCAGGAGCATGCCGGTGAGTTCCCTGTTGGTCAGCTCGGTGCCGCCGCCGATGTTGTAGATCCGGCCGGGGACACCGCGGGTGAGCACCGCGGCGAGGGCCTGGCAGTGGTCGTCGACGTGCAGCCACTCGCGGATGTTGCCGCCGTCGCCGTACAGCGGTACGTCGAGACCGCGCAGCAGGCGGGTGACGAAGTGCGGGATGAGCTTCTCGACGTGCTGGTGGGGGCCGTAGTTGTTGGCGCAGCGGGTGACGCGCACGTCGAGGCCGTGGGTGCGGTGGTAGGCGCGGGCCAGCAGGTCGCCGGACGCCTTGGAGGCGGCGTAGGGGGAGTTGGGCTCCAGGAGGTGCTCCTCG
Source organism: Streptomyces sp. NPDC001381 (assembly GCF_042895685.1). NCBI lineage: Bacteria > Bacillati > Actinomycetota > Actinomycetes > Kitasatosporales > Streptomycetaceae > Streptomyces > Streptomyces sp. NPDC001381. The sequence continues at coordinate 550,047 of NZ_JBIAWO010000002.1, forward strand.
GTCCACGACCCCTCGTCGATGGAGCCGTACACCTCGTCGGTGGAGACGTGCAGGAACGTCCCGATGCCGGTGTGCAGCGCGGCTTCCAGCAGGGTCTGGGTGCCGAGCACGTTCGTCCGGACGAACGCGGACCCGCCGCGCAGCCGCACGGAACGGTCCACGTGCGACTCGGCCGCGAAGTGCACGATCGCGTCGTGCCCGGGCAGGAGGCGGTGCAGCAGGTCCAGGTCGGCGATGTCACCGCGGACGAAGGTGAGCCGCTCCGTGTCCGGGGGGAGGTTGGCCCGGTTGCCCGCGTAGGTGAGGCTGTCCAGCACACACACGCGGGAGTTCTCCAGGCCGGGGTAGCCGTCGGCGAGCAGGGTGCGGACGAAGTGCGAGCCGATGAAGCCGGCACCGCCCGTGACGAAGATCCTCATGGCCGCATGGTCGCGGCCGGTCGTCAACTGCCGGTCGAGGCGGGCTGGGCACGGGCCCTCAGCCGGGCCAGATCTCGCGGGCCAGAGCGCGTTCCAGGGCGGTCAGGGGCTGGTCGGGCCGCAGTCGTTCGGGGGAGCCGGGCGGCGGCGCGGACCGGGGCGGGGGCGCGGACCGGGGCGGGGGCGCCTGCTCCTGGGCCGCGGGCTCCGGCGGTTCGGGCGCGGGCGGGACGTACCAGCTGTGCGCCACCAGCGCCTCGGGATGGAACTGGGCGGCCCCGAACCAGTCGCCGCCCCACCGGCAGACGGCCCGCTTCGCCTCGGCCGCCGCCGCCCGCCGGCCCAGGAAGCACCGCCAGAGGGACCTCCACCACCCGCGCATCACCGCACCTCCTCGACGGCAGGGTGCGGGACGCGGCTCGCGGCCCGGTGGAGCGGCGCTGGTCCGAGGTTCGAGCGCCGGGCCGGAGGCTGCGGGGCGACGGCCGGCCGGCCGCGGCCCGGCGGAGAGGGGAGCGAGTGATGGGTCTGCGTCTCATGGAGCTGGCGGACGGATTCAGCTGCTGGGTGACCGGCGAGCTGGAGGCGGCGTTCATCTACGCGGAGATCTTCGAGGACGGCACGTACGACCTGCCGGCCCTGCCGAGGGCGCCGTTCGTCGTGGACGTCGGGGCCAACATCGGCCTGTACTGCCTGTGGATGAAACGGCGTCACCCGGACGCGCGCATCCTCGCCTTCGAGCCCGCGCCCGGCAACGCGGAGGCGCTGCACCGCAATCTGCGGCTGCACGGGGCCGCCGACGGGGTGACGGTACGTCAGTGCGGGCTGGGAGCCGCACAGATGGAGGGGGCGAAGCTCACCTACTACCCGGGGATGTCCGGGAACTCCACGCTGCACCCCGAGGAGAAGGTGCTGCACCGGCGGCTGATGGAGGAGCGGCTGGGGGTGGCGGAGGCGGCCGAGCTGTTCGCGGCCGAGGAGATCCCCGTGCGCATCGAGAGGCTGTCGTCCGTGCTGCGCGAGGCGCGTCCGCAGGGGGCGATCGACCTGCTGAAGGTCGATGTGGAGGGCGCGGAGGCCGAGGTGCTGGCGGGCATCGACGCGGCGGACTGGCCGCGCATCGGCGCGCTCCAGCTCGAAGTGGCGGACGTGGACGGGCGGCTGGCCGAGGTGGAGCGGCTGCTGCGCGGTCACGGTTACACGGTCGGCTCCTCGCCCGTGCCGAGGATCTGGGAGGAGCTGAAGTTCTGGTACGTCACCGCGGCGCGGAGTGAGTAGCCGGTTCCCGCCGCCGCGGGAAGCCGGGCAGCCACGTCCGGATCAGATTGACAACATGCGACTAGAAACATGAGACTAATCGCATGTCCCTAAGCAGACTCATGGTCCTCGGCCTGCTGGCCAACCACGGACCGCAGCACGGCCACCAGATCAAGCTCACGGCCACGCGGACGGAGGTGGAGAGCTGGGGAGGCATCAGCGTCGGAGCGCTCTACCGGGAACTGCGCCAGATGAACACGGACGGGCTGGTGCGCACGGTCTCCGTCACCCAGGTGGGCAACCGTCCGCAGCGCACGGTCTACGAGATCACCGACGCCGGCCGCGAAGCGCTCCGCGACCTCCAGGAGAAGGCCATCTGCGACCTGCGCCTGGGGCCCGACTCCTTCGCCGTGGCCCTGATGTTCGGCCGCGTCCAGGACGCCGACGAGATGGCCCGGCTGCTCGGCCGCAGACGGCAGCGGCTCGCCGAGATGGCCGCGGGCATCGACGCGGAACGCGAACAGCACCTCGCCGAGGGCAGCATCACCGCGCTGGACGCGGCCCTCTTCCGGCGCCAGGCGATGCTCCTGGAGGCCGAGCTGCGCTGGCACGAGGAGTTCGACCCGGTGCTCGTCCAGCAGGTCTCCGGCGGCGGGGACACCTCGACCGGCCAGGACACCACGGAAGAAGGACACGCATATGCCTGACCACGCCATCGAAGCCCGCCGCCTCGCCCGCAGCTTCGTCGCGGGCGAGCAGAAGGTCGAAGCCGTCCGGGGCATCGAGTTCGCCGTGCGGACCGGTGAGATCTTCGGCTTCCTCGGCCCCAACGGCGCCGGGAAGACCACCACCATGCGGATGCTCGGCACCCTGCTGCGCCCGGACTCCGGCTCGGCCACGGTCGCGGGCCACGACCTGCTCGCCGACCCCGCCGCCGTCCGCCGGGACATCGGCTACGTCGCGCAGCAGGGCGGCGCGGACCCCAGCGCCACCGTCCGCCAGGAACTCGTGCTCCAGAGCCGCCTCAACCGGCTCTCCAGGCAGGAGGCGGCCGCACGCGCCGAGGAACTGTCCCGCATCTTCGGCCTGACGGAGTTACTCGACCGGCCGGGAGCCACCCTCTCCGGCGGCCAGCGGCGCCGGCTGGAGATCGCCCTCGGCCTGGTGCACCGGCCGAAACTGCTCTTCCTGGACGAGCCCACCGCCGGCCTCGACCCGCCGAGCCGCGCCCTGCTGTGGCAGCAGATCCGCAGGCTGCGCGACGAGGAGGGCCTCACCCTCTTCCTCACCACGCACTACCTCGACGAGGCCGACTCGCTCTGCGACCGCGTCCTCATCCTCGACAAGGGGCAGGTCGTCGCCGAGGACACCCCGGAGTCGCTCAAGGCCAAGGTCGCGGGTGACATCGTCACCGTGCGCGTCTCCGGGAACGCGGAGGAGGCCCGTGCCGCGCTCGCAGCCCAGCGGGGCGTGCACCAGTTGACGCTCACCGGCACCTCCCTGCGGTTCTCCGCCGTGCACGACGAGGCGGTCATCCCGAAGGTCGTGCGCGCGCTGGACGCGGTGGGCGTCGACCCGACCTTCGTCGAGGTCACCCGGCCCACCCTGGACGACGTGTTCCTGGCCGTCACCGGCGAACGGCCCGCGGAGCCGGCCGAACCGGACGGGCCGGCGGCCGACGTCCCCTTGCCCACGGCCCGGGTCGCGTCCGGCGCCGTGCCCGAATAGGAGAGCCGATGGACCTCGTTCGTGACACCGCAGTTCTCGCCCAGCGCCAGTTCCGGCTCACCGTCGGCAGCCGCGTGGGACTCGTCATCGGCCTGCTGCAGCCGGTGCTCTTCCTCGTCCTGTTCGGCCCGCTCATGAACAACGTGCTGACCGGGGCCGACCTGCACGGCGGCACCGCATGGCAGCTGTACGTGCCCGGCATGCTCGTGATGCTCGGCCTGTTCAGCGCGGGCTTCGCCGGCTTCGCCATCTTCCCCGACCTGCACTCCGGCTTCCAGGAGCGGCTCCGCGTCACCCGCGTCAGCCGCGAGGCGCTGCTGTTCGGCCGGATCGCCCACGACGTCGTCGTGCAGTCCCTCCAGGCCGCCCTGATCCTCGTCATCTCGGTGCTGTTCTGGCTCCGGGTCTCGGTCGGCGGGCTGCTCGTCGGGATGCTGTTCGTCGTGCTCATCACCGTGGCCTGCGCCTCGCTGTCCTACACGCTGGCCCTGCGGCTGAAGATGGAGTACGCGTACGCGCCGTTCATCAGCGGCCTCACCCTCCCGATCATGCTCCTGTCCGGGATCCTGCTGCCGATGGACCTGGCGCCCCGCTGGCTCCAGGTGGTGTCGTACGCCAACCCGTTCCGGCACATCGTGGACGGGATGCGGTTCGCCTTCCGCAGCGATTTCGGCGCGCCCCGGCTGTACGCGGGACTCGGCGTGGCCCTCGCGCTGGCGGTCCTCTCCCTGGTGCTGGGCGCGCGCAGCTTCCGGAAGGAGCACGCGTGAGCAGCGCCACCGATGCCGGTACGGGGGTGTTCGCCACCCCCGTACCGGGGCCGCTGGAGGTGACCGGGGCCCGCACCCACAACCTGCGCGGAATCGACGTCACGGTCCCGCACGGCCGCATCACGGCCTTCACCGGCGTCAGCGGCAGCGGCAAGACCTCCCTGGTCATCGACACCGTGCACACCGAGGCGCAGTTGCGCTACCTGGAGGGCTTCGACCCCTACGCGCGCAAGCTGCTCGCCCCCGGGGACCGGCCCCAGGTGGACCGGATCCGCGGGCTCGGCGCGACGCTCGCCGTCGACCAGCGCAAGCTCAACCGCAACCCGCGCTCCACCCTCGCCACGCTGACCGGGCTGGACGCGGTGGTCGGGCTGCTGTTCTCCCGTCTGGCGCCGCTGGGCGGCGGTGTGTCACGGGCGCTGCGCCCCGCGCAGTTCGACCCGCACTCGCCCGAGGGCATGTGCCCGGCCTGCAAGGGGTCGGGCGAGAAGGCGACCGCCGACCCGGAGCTGATCGTGCCCAGCCCGCGGCTGCCGCTGCTGGCGGGCGGGTCCCCGTGGTTCGAGCGGCGCAGGTCCACGGAGGCCGCGGCACTGCCCTCGCTCGCCCGGCACCACGGCACCGACCTGGACCTGCCCTGGCAGGAACAGCCGGAGGCGTTCCGGCACGCGGTGCTGTACGGCACCGGCGGCACCGAGATCGAGATCACCATCGCGGGCACGGGCAGGAAGTCCCAGGTGACCTACACGGCCTCGAAGGCGCTCAACGGCGCGCTGGCCGAGGCCGAGCGGCTCTACGCCACGGCGAACAGCGAGAAGAGCCGTGAGATCTACGCCGAGTTCGTACGGCAGCGCCCCTGCCCGGAGTGCGCGGGCACCGGGCTCGGTGAGATCGCCCGGACCGTCACGCTGGGCGGACTGACCTTCCGCGACGTGGTGGACCTGCGGGTCGACCGGATCACGGCGTGGAGCGAGTCGGCCGGGCAGCACTTCGGGCCCGCGCAGCGCGAGGTCGCGGGCATCATCCTGCCCGACCTCCGCAGCCGGGTCGGTCTGCTGACCCGCCTCGGACTCGGCCACCTCCAACTGTGGCGCAGCGCACGGACGATGTCCGGAGGAGAACTGCAACGCGCCCGGTTCTGCGCGCAGATCGGCGCCTCGCTGACGGGGATCACCTATGTGCTCGACGAGCCGGGCGCCGGGCTCCACCCGGCGGACAAGGAGCATCTGTTCGCCATCCTGAGGGAGTTGCGGGACGCGGGCAACACGGTGCTGCTCGTCGAACACGACCCGGACCTCGTCGCACGGGCCGACTGGGTCGTCGACCTGGGGCCGGGCGCGGGCACCAAGGGCGGCACGGTGGTCGCGACGGGCACACCCGCCGAGATCGCCGCCCACCCCGACTCGGTGACGGGGCGCTACCTCGCCGACCCGTCGTACGTGCCCTCCCGTACGGCGGCGCGCGGCGCACCGCGGGACTGGCTGGTGCTGCACGACGCGGCCGCGCTCAACGTGCGCGAGGAGCGGATCCGTATCCCGCTCAACCGGCTCACCTGCCTGACCGGAGTCAGCGGGAGCGGCAAGAGCAGTGTGCTGCACCGGATCCTCGCCGACTCGGTGGCCGCGGCTCTCGCCGGGCGGCGGCCGGAGACGGTGAGCCGGATCTCCGGCCTGGCCGCGCTGCGGTCGGTCACCGTCGTCGACCAGGACCCCATCGGGCGCACCCCGCGCTCCAACCCGGCCACGTACACGGGGGCGTACGACCTGGTACGGCAGCTCTTCGCCCGCACCGAGGAAGCGCGGCGGCGCGGGCTGAAGGCCGGCGCCTTCTCGTTCAACTCCGCGGGCGGACGCTGCGAGGGGTGCGCCGGGCTGGGCAGCGTCAGGACGGATCTGGCGTTCCTGGGGGAGACCTGGCTCACCTGCGAGACGTGCGCGGGGCGCCGGTTCCTGCCGGAGGTGCTGGCCGTCACCCAGCGGGGGCTGGCCGTCGACGAGGTGCTCGGGCTGACCATCGGGGACGCCGCCGAGCACTTCCGCGGGCACGCCGCGCTGGACAGGATCCTGCGCGCGCTGACCGACGTCGGACTGGAGTACCTGACGCTCGGGGAGAGCGCGACGGCCCTCTCCGGGGGTGAGGCGCAGCGCCTGAAGCTGGCCAGGGCGCTCACGGCGGGGCGTACGTCCGGGGAACGCGGACTCGTCGTCCTGGACGAGCCGCTGACCGGCCTCCATCCGGCGGACGCCCAGCGCCTGGTGGGCGTCTTCGACCTGCTGCTGGACCAGGGACACACGGTGGTGATCGCGGAACACGACGCGCACATGGCGGCGAGCGCGGACTGGATCCTGGACCTGGGCCCCGGCGCGGGGGAGACCGGCGGACGGATCATCAACGAGGGACCACCCCACCAGGTGGCCCAGGGCCCGGGCCCGACCGCCCCGTACCTGCGCGCCCTGCTGTGAGACGCCCCTGAGACGACACACCCGGGGACGCGACACACCGAGACCGACGGCCGACCCGCCCGACGCTCGGCAGTGTGGCCCGACGGACGGTCGTGCGGCCCGACGTTCGGGCTGGGCCGGTCCGGCGGACGGCTGGGCGATGCGGCGGGCCACGGGGCGATCGTGGGCATCCTGGACGATCCGGCGATGCCCGGGCGCTCCGTTGGCCACCCGGTGGCCGACGCCTGGCCCTGCGGCCCTGACCCGGAGATCCTGGCCTCCGGCCCGGGCGTCGGTCCGGAGATCCTGGCGCCCTCTGGCCCCCTGGTCCGGCGATCCGGGGCCACCGGACCGGCCTCGGCTCGGCGAACCGGCCTCCGACCTTGCGGCCGACCCGCGATCCCGGCCCGGCCCGGCCCTGCCCTCGGCCCCGCGATCCCGGCCCTCGGCACCGCGGCCCGCCCCCGCCCGGCGGTTCCGGGCCGGGGGCCGTCGTCGCTGGCTGTCCGGGGCGGGCGGGCGGTGGGGCGGGCACGTCGGGGGGAGTGTGGTGGGGGTCAGGGGCGGGGGCCGAACCAGTGGGTCAGGGAGGACTCCAGGGAGGCGCGGTCCTCGGGGGAGGCGTCCTCGGTGTCGGTGGCCCAGGCACAGTAGCCGTCGGGGCGGACCAGCATCGCGGCGGCCGGCCGGTCGCCCGCCGCCGCGGTGACCGTGCGCACCCGGGCCGCCCAGCCCTCCGCGGCGGCCGCCAGGTCGGCCCGGTCCGCCAGGACGAAGAGGGCGCCCCGGCCGTCCGCCAGACACTGCGCGACGGTGGTGTCGCCGTCGGCCGACTTGAGGGTGAGGTCGGGTGCGAACCGGCCGACCAGGGGATGGGCCGGAGCGTCCCCCGCGAGCCCCAGGTCGTAGCGGACACTCAGCCCGTTGATCATCTCGGTGATGTGCTGGTTGGCCTCGGGTAGGGCCAGCAGCTCCTCGAACAGCGCGCGCAGCGGGGTGATGTGCTGCCGGTCGGGGTTCATCAGGGCGAGCTGCGCCCGGGTGTTCATCTGGACGCGCTCGCCGACCGGATGCCGTTCCGCCTGGTAGGAGTCCAGCAGCTCCTCCGTGCCCCAGCCGTGCACCCGGGCGGCGAGCTTCCAGGCGAGGTTGACCGCGTCCTGGAGGCCCGTGTTGAGCCCCTGACCGCCCACGGGGAAGTGAATGTGCGCGGCGTCGCCCGCGAGGAACACCCGACCGGTGCGGTAGCGCTCGGCCTGACGGCTGACGTCGCTGAAGCGGGACATCCAGTGGACGGGTTCGGTGAACTCGATCTCCCGTCCCGAGACCCGGCGCACCGACTCGGCCATCTCCTCCAGGGTGACCGGCGCGTCCCTGTCGGCGAGGGCCCTGCCGTACTCGATCGTGACGACACGGCCCATCCCGCCCTCGGGCGGGAACCCGAGAATGATGATGCCGTTCTCGGCCCGCTCCCACTTCATCGGCAGGTTCTTCTCGTGGCAGGTGACGTAGCCGATCACCGCGCTCAGCGAGGCGTCCGTGCCGCTGAACGGCACGCCGAGCAGCGACCGCACCGTACTGCGGCCCCCGTCGCAGCCCACGAGGTAGCGGGCGCGCAGCGAACGCCGCCCGCCGGGCCCGTCGGCCTCCACGGTGACCCCGTCGTCGTCCTGGGCCAGTCCCACCACCGCGTGGCCGCGGCGCACCTCGGTGCCCAGCTCGGCCACCCGCTCGGCGAGCAGCCGCTCGGTGCGGGACTGGGGCACCAGCAGCGAGTACCGGTGCCGGGTGTCCAGCTGGTCGAAGCGCAGTCCCTGACTGAAGATGCCGGCGAACGGAAGTCCGTCCGTCGTGGCGTGCCCCTCGCGGAAGCGGTCCAGCAGGCCGCGCAGGGCGAGGGTCTCGACGGTCCGGGTGTGCAGCACCCCCGCCCGGTCGTGCAGGCTGGGCTCGGTCAGCCGCTCCAGCACGACGGTGCGCACACCGGCCAGCGACAGCTCGGCGGCGGTCATCAGCCCGACCGGGCCGCCCCCCGCCACGACCACGTCGTAGACGGGCTCCTTGCTCATGCCCCGGCCTTCACGGCCGTCAGGATGCGGTCGTCGGTCAGCGTGTCGACCGGCAGCAGCCGCCGCACCTCGAACCCGGCGGCCTCCACCCAGGCGCCGCACTCCGCGGCGGTGTACTCGGAGCCGCCCTCGCGCATCATGCGGCAGCGCAGGCTCTGCAGCAGGGACTCCGGGTCGCGGCGGGCATCGTCGATCATCGCGTCGTAGATCACGAGCATGCCCCCGGGGCGCACCGCCTCGCCGAGCCGCCCGATCAGCCTCTCCCGCGCCGCCGGCGGCCAGTCGTGCAGCACGTGCCCGACGACCGCCACGTCCGTCGCGGGCAGCGGGCTCTCGAAGAAGTCCCCCTCGTGAAAGGCGATCCGGTCGGCCGTGCCGTGTTTCTCCATGTGCTCGTCGAACAACGGCTTGATCTCCGGCAGGTCGAAGACACCGCCCGCCAGATGCGGATGGGCCTTGACCAGTCGCATCGCGATATTGCCGCGCGCCCCGCCGAAATCCACGAACGACTGATAGGAGGCCCAGTCGACGCAGTTCACCAGTTCATGGCCGACGAAACTGGTGTAGCCGTCCATGTGGTCCATGAACTGCCTGATGTGGCCGGGGTCCTTGTACGAGCGCTGGAAGGAGGCGTCCGCGATGACACCGGACTTGGCGTGGCCGTCGCGCAGCGCCTCGGTGAGCTTTCCCCACACGTGGTAGTGAATGGTGGCGTGGCTGTACATGCTGCCGCCCAGGTGCAGCGGCGAGCCGGGAACCAGGAACTCCTCGGCTCCGGCGCTGTTGCTGTAGCCGCCCCCCGCGTCGTCCCGCTCCAGGAAGCCGAGCCCGACCAGCGAGTCGAGGAAGTCCCCGGTCAACCGGGGGTGCAGGCCGAGCCCTTCGACGATCTGCGCCGCGGTCGCCGAGCGGCCCGTGAGGAAGGGGAACAGGCCGAGTTCCACCGCGCTGTGCACCACCCGGGCCTGGCAGTACGCGGTGCTCATCCGGTTCATGGACCGTGCGGCGGAGACCCGTTCCGAGGAAAGTACGCTTTCCGGCATGCGGTCGCCCCTCAATGTGTTCGACGGAACCGACGTGATGGCCGCCTCAGCGTGCCGGGCCGGTCTCGAAAACCACTGGAGCGACGGTGGGAGAAGAGGAATTCGAGGCTCGCTCGCGGGCGGCTCCGGTGCTTTCCCGTACGCCGCGGGCACCGGGTTACCGTGCCGTGCATGCGCATTCTGCTGACCACCGCGCCCCTGCCGAGTCATCTCTTCCATCTGGTGCCGCTCGCCTGGGCCCTGCGCACCGCGGGACACGAGGTCCTCGTCGCGGCGCAGGAGGAGTTCGCCGCGCAGGTCACCGCCGCGGGACTGCCGGCCGCGCCGCTCGCGCCGGGCGCCGCCCTGCCCGACATGATCGGCCGGGACCGGGCCGGCCGCCCGGTGCCCTGGGTGGCGGACCCCGAGGAGAAGGCCCGCCGTTCCGGGCACGGCTTCGGGCGGCTCGCCGCGCACGCCCTGCCCGCCACCGCGGCGCTCGTCCGCGCGTGGCGGCCGGCGCTGATCGTCAGCGAGCCCAGCGAGTTCGCGGGAGGACTCGTCGCGGCCCGGGAGGGCGTCCCGTGGGCCGAACTGGACTGGGGGCCGGTCGTGCTCCCCGCGTTCACCGCCGGCGCCCACGACGAACTCGCGCCCGAGCGCGCGCGACTGGGGCTCGCCGCCATGCCCGAGCCCCACCTGCGGCTGGACATCTGCCCGCCCGGGATCAGGGGGACCACCCCACCCCCCGCGCGCTCCCGCCCGATGCGCTTCGTCCCGTACAACGGCAGCGCGACGGCTCCGGACTGGCTGGGCGAGGAGAGCGCCCTGCCCAGGATCTGCGTCACCCTGGGCAGCTTCGCCGCCGCCGCGGCGCACCGCGCGCTGCTCGACGCCGTCCTGGCCGGGCTGGCCGGGCTGGACGCCGAGATCCTGGTCACCGCCGACACGCCGGACGGCTGTCCGCCCGGGGTGCGTCCCGTCGGGCGCCTGCCCCTGGACCTCCTGCTGCCCCACTGCGCCCTGGTGGTGCACCACGGCGGTGTCGGAAGCCTGCTGACCGCGCTGCACCACGGGGTGCCGCAGCTGTGTCTGCCGCTGGCCGGCCACGACGCGCGGCACGCCGACCGGCTCGCCGCGCTGGGCGCGGGCCGCGGGCTCGACCCCGCGGAGGCCACCGCACAGACCGTGCGCGCGCAGGCCGTCCCGCTGCTCACCGACCCGCGTCACCGGGCCGCCGCCGCGCGGGCCGCGCGCGACCTGGCCCGGCTGCCGGGACCCGACCGGCTCGTGACCGTCCTGGAGGAACTGGCCGGCTGACTCCACCGGCGCTGGAGCGGAAGTCCAACGGCGCGGCGCAGCATGGCGGCGCACCGCAGCCGACCGGACGGGAGTCACCTGATGCGCGTGCTGTTCACGACCTTTCCTTCCGAGTCGCACCTCCACGCGCTGGTCCCCCTGGCCTGGGCGTGCCGGGCCGCCGGGCACGAGGTGATCGTCGCCTCCACCCCCGCGCTCGCGCCGGCCATCGTCTCCTGCGGCCTGCCCGCCGTACCGGTCGGCCGCGACGTGGACCTCGCCGCCCTGTCCACCGGGACACGGCTCGCCGCCTGGCACGACGCGGACGGCTGGCCGCGGGGCTGGACGGAGCGGCCCGGACTCCTCGGCGCGCGGCGGCTGGAGCTGCTGGAGAACCTGGCCGGACTGCAGTTCGCGATAGCCGGGACGATGGCCCCCGACCTCGTCGCCTTCGCGCGCCTCTGGCGGCCCGACGTCGTGGTGAACGACGCGGTGACGTACGCGGGACCGGTCGCCGCCGCCGTCCTGGGAGTGCCCTGCGTCAGCCAGCTGTGGGGCAGCCCCGGGGTGCACCGGCTGGAGATGCGCGGGCTCGGCACCGAGCCGCTGCCCGGGTACGCCGACCTGTTCGCCCGGTTCGGCGCCCCCGTCGTGGATCCCGTCGCCTGGATCGACCCCTGCCCCGGCAGCCTCCAGTACGCGCACACGCTGCCGGCCTGGCAGTCCCGGTACGTCCACCACAACGGGGCGGCCCGCATTCCCTCCTGGGTGCTCGCCCCGCCGGAGCGACCGCGCGTCTGCCTCACCTGGGGGCAGACCACGGCCCAACTGCTCGGCCGGGGCGGCCTGACCGTGTTCGGCAAGGCGGTGCGCGCCCTGGGCGAACTGGACGCCGAGGTGGTCCTGGTGACCACCGCGGAGCAGGCCGGGCAACTGGGCGACCTGCCGGACAACACCCGTGCCGCGCTCTCGCTGCCCCTGCACGCGCTGCTGCCCGGCTGCGCCGCGATCGTGCACCACGGCGGCTCCGGCACCGCGATGACCGCCGTGAACTTCGGCGTGCCCCAGCTGACCGTCACCAGGCGTCCCGAGCCGGGGCTGGCCGGCGAGCGGCTGGCTGAGGCAGGAGCCGGACGGCACCTGACCCACACCCGGGTCGAGAACGATCCGCACGCGATCGGCACGCTGCGCGACGAGGCGGGGGCGCTGCTGACGGAGCCCGCCTACCGCAAGGCCGCCGAGGAGCTGCGCCGTGAGGCGCTGTCCCGGCCCGCGCCCGCGCAGCTCGTCGCGCGGCTGGCCGCGATCGGAAAGGACCCCCGATGAGAGTTCTGTTCGTCACCTCCGGCTGGCGCACCCACTTCTTCCTGGTGGCCCCGCTGGCCTGGGCCTGCCGCTCCGCGGGACACGACGTACGCGTCGCCGGCCCCCCGTCCGGCGCCCGGACCGTGCTCGAGGCGGGACTGCCGTACGTGCCCGTCGGACCCGGCATCGACTTCGCCGAGGTACGGCGGCGCACCGTGGAGGACGAGCGGTCCGGGCAGGACGACGGCGGCTCCGTGCTCGCCGAGTGGCAGAAGTCCACCTTCGCGCCCACCGGGGACGTGGTGCGTCTCGCCACCGCGTGGCGGCCCGACGTCGTGGTCGCCGACCCGATGTCCGTCGGTGGCTTCGTCGCGGCCCTGCGGACCGGCGTCCCGGCGGTGCGGCATCTGTTCGGCGTGGACATCCTGGGCAGCCCGGGCGGCGAACGGCTGTGGGAGATCCTGCCCGGCTTCGCCGAGCACTTCGCCGAGTTCGGGGTGAGGCTCCACGGCGACCCGGCCGCGCTCACCCTGGACCCCTGCCCGCCCAGCATGCAGCGGCCTCCCCTGCCCACCCGCAGGCAGATCCGCTTCGTCCCCTACAACGGCCCCGGCACCGTGCCCGCCTGGCTGCTCGACCCGCCCGCCGGGCCGCGTGCCGTGGTCACCTGGGGCGCGTCCTCCGTCTGGGCGGCGGGGGAGAGCACCTTCCTGGTGCCGCGGGTACTGGAGGCGCTCACCGCGGAGGGCCTCGACCCGGTGGTCACCCTCGGCACCGGACAGGACCGCTTCCTGCCCGACGGCGTGCCCGAGGGCGGGCGGCTGCTGGAGAACTTCCCCGTGCACCTGCTGCTGCCGCACACCGAACTCCTCGTGCACCACGGGGGTTCGGCGACGATCCTCACCGGCGCCCTGCACGGCGTTCCCCAGCTGTGCCTCCCGCACCTGCCCGAGCAGGTCACGGACAGCGAGGCGTACGCCGCGACCGGCGCCGGGCGCTGTCTGCCCGCCGCCGGGGCCACCGTGGAAGCGCTCCGCGCGGCCGTCCGCGCGCTGCGCACGGAACACACCGGGGCCGCCGCCCGGCTGCGGGCGGAGATGCGGGCCCAGACCCCCCTCGCGGACGTGGTCCGCATGCTCGAAGCACTCGCCCTGAAGAACCCGACCCCGACCCCGACCATGTGAAGGACGCCCCGCATGAAGGTACTTCTGGTCACTCCCGGCTGGCCGACCCACGTCTTCATGATCGTCCCGTTGGCCTGGGCGCTGCGCGTGCAGGGCCACGAGGTGCGGGTGGCGAGCCCGCCCTCCGGCATCGACGCCGTCGTCCGGGCCGGCCTGCCCGCCGTCGAACTCGGGCCCGACATCGACTTGCTGGAGCTGCGCAGGCGCGCGGCCCGCTATGAGACGGCCGGCAACGAGAAGCCGGCCGACGAGGACGAGGTGAGGAACCGGCTGGCCGGCGAGGACGGCAGCCGGATCATGGCCGTGTGGCAGGAGATCTCCTTCTCCGCCACCGAGGACCTGGTCGGCTTCGCCCGTGCCTGGCGGCCCGACCTGGTGGTCAGCGACTCCCTGGTGGCGGGCGGCCTGGTGGCGGGGCGCGCCGTCGGAGTCCCGGCCGTGCGGCACCTGTTCGGCATCGACATCCTGGGCACCGAGGCGGGCGAGGGACTGCTCGGCATGCTGCCCGGCTACCACGACAGGTTCCGCCAGTACGGGGTCGAGGTCACCGGTGACCCGGCGCACCTCACGCTCAGCCCGTTCCCGCCGAGCATGCAGCCCGCCGCCCCCGCCCGGCTGCCGATGCGGTACATCCCGTACAACGGCCCGGCGGAGCTGCCCCCCTGGCTGCTGGAGCCGGCCGAGCGGCCGCGGACGGTGGTCACCTGGGGGACCTCCTCGGCCTGGTCGGCCGGCGAGCACACGGTGCGCATCCCGCAGGTCGTCGAGGCGCTGGCGGACAGCGACGGCGAGACCGTGGTCACGGTCGGCCGCAAGCAGCGCGCGCTCGTCGGCGAACTGCCGCCGGGGGTACGGCTGGTGGAGAACGTGCCGCTGCACTTCCTGATGCCCTCGTGCGACCTCCTGGTGCACCCGGGCGGCGCCTCCACCATGCTGACCGCCGCCTCCTACGGGGTTCCGCAGCTGACCGTGCCGCACCTCAACGAGCAGATCCAGGACGCCGAGGCGCACGCGGCGACCGGCGCGGGTATCTGTCTGCCCGCCGAGCGCGCCGACGTACCGGAGCTGAGGGACGCGCTCAAGGCCCTGCGCGGGGATCCCGCGTACCACCGTGCCGCGCGGCGGATCCGCGCGGAGATCGAGCAGCAGCCCTCACCGGTGCGGACCGTGCGGGTGCTGGAGGAGCTGGTGGGCTGAGCCCCCGGCGCGGGGGGGGGGGGGGGGGGGGGGGGGGGGGGGGGGCGGCGGCGCCCCCGGGGGGGGGGGGCGGCCGGGGGCGCCCCCCCCCCCCCCCCCCCCGCCGCGCCCTGCGTGTCTAGCCCAGCCGCTCCGCGACCAGGATCCGGATCGAGGACCCCGGCTTGGAGTGCAGCTCGGGTGCTCCGAAGCCGTGGTCGGCCAGCATCTCCGTGTACTCGTCCAGCGAGTACACCTGGCCTTCCCGGGTGAGCACCAGCATCAGGGCCGAGAACAGATGGGCGCGCGGATCGCGCGCCGGATCGCTGTCCGAGATGACGGGAGCGGAGATCACCAGCCGTCCGCCGGGGACCACCGCCTCGGCCAGTCTGCCCAGCAGCGCGCGCACCCGCCCGGCCGAGAAGTGGTGCAGCACGCCCGCCACCAGCGCCACGTCGTACGGCCCGCCCAGCTCCACCTCGAACATGTCGCCCGCGGTGAACGTGACCCGGTCCGCGATGCCGCGCTCGCGGGCGTTGCGCTCGGCGTACGGCAGGATGTGCGGGAAGTCCACGCCGTGCACGCGCGATCCGGGATTGGCGGCGGCCAGCGCGTACCCGTACCAGCCGGGACCGCAGGCGAGGTCGAGCACCGACAGCCGTGGCCGGGTGCGGGTCCAGGGGCGCAGCACCTCCGCCGTGCGACCGGCCAGGGCGATGGTGTCGCTGCCGCCCGCGGCCAGCTCGGCCCACTCCTCCAGATAGGCGGCCTCCGGGTTCTCCAGGCCGATGTCCAGCACCGAGCCGCCGTGCCGGACCGCCTCGGCGAGCCGTGCGAGCCCCTGCCACTCGGCGTCGGTCGAGGTGAGCCTGACGGCCGCGCCGATGTACTCGTAGTTGCCCTCGGCCGGCACCAGGGCCTTGACCAGGTCGGGCGGCAGGGTGAACCGGCCGCCCTCGCCGCGCAGTACGCCGATCGCGGCCAGCGCGCAGAGCAGGATCCGTGTCCCGCGCGGATCGGCCCCCACGGCCCGGGCCACCGTCTCCGCGTCCACCGGCTCCCCGGCCAGATGCTCGAAGACCCCCAGTTCCACGGCAGCGCGGATCACCGCGGCCTTCCGTACCTCCATGAGCGTGCCGACGATCTCCTGCCTGGTGAGAAAGGGCGCTTGCGAAGGTGTCACGTGGTCTCTCCCCTCGTGGCCGGCGGGCGGATGCGGCGGATCCTCCCGCGCGCCGCTCAACCGTGGTTGGACTCCCGGTCCACCCGCGCTGCCGCCCACCGGCTCTTGTCCGCAGGTCGAGCCGGACTCGAAGCGGCCCGGCGAGGGTGGGCGCACCGCCAGGAGCAGGCCCGAGACCGGAGGCGCACGTGCGTGAGCTCAGAACCGATGTCTGCGTCGTCGGCGGCGGCCCCGCCGGCTTGATGACGGCGCTGCTGCTGCTGCGCTCAGGGGTGCGGGTCGCCGTCCTGGAGCGCTCGCCGTCCCTGGACCGCTCGTACCGGGGCGAGATCCTGCAACCGGGCGGTCAGGCCCTGCTGGACCAGGTGGGGGTGCTCGCGGGCGCCCGGGAGCGCGGCGCCCACGAACTGCGCCGGTTCCGGCTGGTGGAGGGCGCGCGGCCGCTGCTCGACGTCGACTACGGTCGCCTCCCCGCACCGTACGATCATCTGCTCAGCCTCCCGCAGCGCCACCTCCTCGAAGAACTCCTCGCGCACTGCCGGCGCCACGACGGCTTCGCGTACCTCGCGGGCTGCCGGGCGACCGGACTGCTCACCGAGCGGGGGGCGGTGCGCGGCGTGAGCGGTGAGGGGCGTGAGGGCCCCTGGGAGGTGCACGCGCCGGTGACGGTCGGGGCGGACGGCCGGTACTCCAAGGTGCGGCACCTGGCCGGGATCGAGAACCACCGGTCCGACGTGTTCGACCTGGACCTGCTCTGGTTCCGGCTGCCCCCGGGCGGCGACCCGCCGCAGGACGTCACCATCCACCGCGGCCCGGGCGGCCCCGTCCTCGCCTACCGCTCCTGGCCCGGCAGGCTCCAGCTCGGCTGGACCCTCCCGCACGGCCGCTACGCCGAGATCGCGGCGGCGGGCATCGAGGGGGTGAAGGAGCGCGTCGCGGCCACCGTGCCGCAGTACGCCGAGAGCATCGCCGCACACCTGACGAGCCTCACGGACCTCTCGCTGCTCGACACCTTCGCCGCCCGCGCCGAGGAGTGGACTCGCGACGGGCTGCTGCTCCTCGGCGACAGCGCGCACACCCACGGACCGCTCGGCGCCCAGGGCATCAACCTCGCCCTCCAGGACGCGGCCCTCGCCCACCCCGTCCTGCTGGCGGCGGTGCGCCGGGGCGACGCGCGCGCGGAGGTGCTCCGCCCGTACGAGACGGACCGGCGCCCCGACATCGACACGGTGACGCGCACCCAGGTCATGCAGAGCAGGGGGATGCTGTCGCGCGGCGGGCTCCAGGACGTCATCCGGCCGCACGTCACCGCGCTCCTGCGGCGCACCCCGCTCTTCGACCGGATCACCCGCTCCATCGCCTACGGCCGGCGGCCCGTCCGGGTCGCCGAGGAACTGTTCACCACCGTCGAGAGAGCCTGACCAGGAAGTAGGTGCGTGATGCGCACGCTGGACCTGTCCACCCCCATCGACGCCGGGCAGTGGGAACCGGAGAAGGTCACCCACGACATCGTCTCTCCCGCCGAGGGCGCCCGGCACATGAGCGAGGAGATGAAGCTCCACTTCGGGCTCGACTTCGACCCCACCGTGCTGCCCGACGGCGAACTGCTCTCCATCGACACCCTCGGCCTCACCACCCACACCGGCACGCACGTCGACGCGCCCTCGCACTACGGCACGCGCGGACCGGGCGGCCGACCGCCGCGCACCGTCGACGAGCTGCCGCTGGACTGGTTCCACCGGCCCGCGTTCGTGCTCGACCTGCGCGGTGCCGAGGCGAGCACCGCCGGCGCGGACGACCTGCGCGCCGAGCTCGCCCGCACGGGGTACACCCCGCAGCCGCTGGACATCGCCCTGCTGCTCACCGGGGCCGACGAACTGGTCGGCACCAAGCGGTACTTCACCGACTTCCGCGGCCTGGACGGCGGCGCCACCGCGTTTCTGCTGGACCTCGGCGTGCGCGTCATCGGCACCGACGCCTTCAGCCTGGACGCCCCGTTCACCGACATGATCCGCCGCTACCAGGAGTCCGGCGACCGGGGCGTGCTGTGGCCCGCGCACTTCCTGGGGCGGGACCGCGAGTTCTGCCAGATCGAACGCCTCACGGGGCTCGACGCGCTGCCCCCGTACGGCTTCACCGTCAGCTGCTATCCGGTCAAGGTCGCGGGCGCGGGCGCCGGCTGGTGCCGGGCGGTCGCCGAGATCCCCGAGAACTGACCGCCCCCTCCCGAGAGAGGCCACACGATGTCTTCCACCACCACACCCGTCGCCTTCGAACGGCTCTACGCCGAGGTGCAGCAGTTCTACGCCCACCACATGCACCTGCTCGACGCCGGCGCCGCCGGGGAATGGGCGGCTACCTTCACCGAGGACGCCGAGGTGCTGCTGCCGCTGATGACCGAACCGGCCCGCGGCCGCGCCGCGTTGACGGCCGCCGTCGCCCGCGCGGCCGCCGGGCGCGCCGAGCGCGGTGAGGTCCAGCGGCACTGGCACGGCATGGTCTCCGTCCACCCGGACCCGGACGGGCGCACGGTGCGGGTCCGCTGCTACGCGCTGGTGTTCCTCACCGTCCGGGGCGGCTCGCCCGTGCTCCACCGCACCTGTGTGTGCGAGGACGAGATGGTGCGCGACGACGGGGCGGGCGGCTGGCTGATCCGCCGGCGCACGGTGACCCGCGACGACCTGTCCTGAGGGACGGCGGCACACGGTGAGGGGGCCGGTCCCGCGGGACCGGCCCCCTCACCGTGCCGTGTCAGTTCTCGTCGATGACCTCGAAGAGGTCCGGGTCCGGCTTCGCCACCTGGATCAGGTACTTGGCGCGCGAGCGGAAGTCCTCCGCGCTCATCGCCTCGCGGTGCGACGCGGCGTCCGTCCAGCGCGCGGTCTCCACATAGACCTCGGGGTTCTTGGTGGAGCGGTACAGGGTGTGTCCCAGGAACCCGGGACGGCTGGTCATGTAGGCGGTGATCCCGGACAGGATGTCCTCGAACTCGGCGTTGCGGCCCTCGGTCACGGTGAACCGGTTGATCAGCGTGATCACGGCGCTGTCTCCTCCCTGGTCGACGGAATGCTCGGGTTTCTCGGGTTCGGGCGGCCCAGCAGGCCGTCCCGGATCTCGCGGCGGCGGATCTTGCCGGTCGCGGTGCGGGGAATCGCCGCCACGGCGGTGACGGTCCGCAGCCGCTGGAAGGGCGCCACCCGCTCGTTGACGTGGTCGCGCACCGACGCGCACGAGACGTCACCGCGCACGACCACGTACGCGTGCGCCACCGAGCCGGCGAACTCGTCCGGCCCGTCCACCACGACCGCGTCCGCCACCTGCGGGTGGGTGAGCAGCACCCGCTCGATCTCGGTGGGCGAGACCAGCCAGTTGCCGTGCTTGAAGACGTCCTTCAGGCGGTCGACGAGGAACAGATAGCCCTCCTCGTCGACCCGCCCCACGTCCCCGGTGGCGAACCAGCCGTCCGCGTCCACCGGGCCCGGGCCGTCCAGATAGCCGGTCATCACCTGGGGTCCGCGCACCAGCACTTCACCCACCTCGCCCGCTCCCAGTTCAGCCCGGGTGGTGACGTCCACGACACGGCACTCGGTCTGCGCCACCACCACACCCACCGAGCCCGGTCTGGACCGCTGCGGCAGGTCGCAGTGGACCAGCGGCGAGGTCTCCGCCAGCCCGTACCCCTGCACCACGGGGATCCCGAAGTGCCCCGAGAGCTTCTCGGCGGCGGCGACGGGCAGCGCGGAGCCGCCGGAGTAGACGGCCCGCACGGTGTCGAGCGCGAGCCCGCCGAGTCCCGGGTCCGCGGCCAGCCGGGCGAGCCGCACGGGCAGGCTGTAGTAGTGCGTGGCCCGGTGCCGGTTGGCCAGCGCGATCGCGTCGGCACTGTCCGGGGAGGTGCACAGTACTTGTTCCGCGCCCGCGCACATCGCCGAATTCAGGTGCATGGGGTGGTAGTTGGGAAGGTGGTTGAGCGTGACCGACGTGCCGTCCAGGCCGTGCGCCTGAGCGGTCTGCGCCGCGTTGACACACAGATTGCGGTGGCTGAGGACGATCGCCTTCGGCTCGCCCGTGGTGCCGCTGGTGAACTGGATGCAGGCGCGCTCCGCGGGCGGCGCCACCTGCTCGGCCGCGCCCTCCTCCCGCGCCATCAGGCCGGACAGACCCTGGTGCAGCGTCACCACCACGGGCCGCCCGTCCAGCCGCCCGGCCAGGTCCCGCAGCCGCCCGGCCACCCGCTCGGGCGCCACCAGCACCCGCGGCCCGGCGACCCGCAGTGCCCGTATCAACTCGTCGTCGCCCAGCAGGGGGTTGACGAGCGCCACGGTGCAACCGCCGCGCGCGATGCCGTAGTACGCCACCGCGCAGGCCGGGTCGAGCGCCGCCGTCAGGCCGATCACCGCCCCCGGCCCGCCGGCGAGCCGGGTCAGCGCCCCGGCGCACCGGCTCACCAGCCGGTCCAGCTCGCCGAAGGTCACCGCACCGGAGTCACCCCGGACGGCGACCCGGTCCGGATGCCGGCGCGCGGCGTCCCGGACCAGGCCGTCCAGCCGCTCCGCCGTGGCCGGCAGCGGTCCGCGCACCACGGCGGGCGGCGGTGACGGCTCAGTCATCGGCGCGTTCCTCCGCGTACTTCTTGGCGACGTAGAGGTTGCTCACGCTGTTGGCGCTCAGCACCCGGCGCAGGTACCGCCTGGCCTTCGGCACGGTGGTGCCCTCGCCGAGCACGTGCAGTGCCGACGGCTTGATGGTGGCGATGTGCCGGGCGGCGGCCACCACGCCCTCCGGGGTGGTGGTGAACGTCCAGGAACCCCGGTGTCCGTCCAGCAGCGCGGGCAGTTCGATCTGCTTGTAGACGATCAGATGGTGCGGGAAGCACAGCCGCACCGAGCGGGTCGTGTGGGAGGAGCCGTCGGCGGTCCTGGTCTCCATGTCGAAGAACTGCACGTTCGGCTCGTCCTCGGTCATGTCGATGGCGTCGACGTGCGCCATCCGCTCGGGCCACTTGTCGGCCTCGTACAGCACCTGGTAGGCGTCCTGGGCGGAGCCCGCGATGAACAGGGGGTCCTCGAAGTCGACGACCCGCTGTTCCAGCTCCTTCCAGTTCTCCGCCGTCGCCGTGAGCGTCTCCAGATGGGCGCGGGTGCCCTCGGCGATCGCGGCGGCCGTCCGCTCGACGGCGGCCTCGTCCCCGGCCACCTCGATGTCGTGCCACATCTCGACCTCGGTGGAGTCCTCGCCCCGCGCGGTCAGCCGCCAGCCGCCGGACACCGCGGTGACGGGCGGCCGCGGGTCCAGGTGCTCGAAGGTGATGCGCAGCCCCGACGGGTCGAAGGTGCGCCGCATCCGCCGGCTGCGCACCGCGTCCCGGCCGTGCAGCGACCAGATCCTGACCGTGTCCTGCTCCCGGCCGCGTTCCTCGTACGCGGCGTGCACGGCCGGCGCGTGGTACTGCGGCCAGCTCTCCACGTCGCGCAGCACGCCGTGCACGGTGGCCGCGGGCGCGGCGACGGTCACCGTCCGCGCGATTGTCCTCCGACGGTTCGGCACGTCTCGGCTCCTCCTGTGATCGGTGAGTGGTTCGGGGGGGAGTGGGTTCGGGGGGCGCCGCGTCCTCAGCCGCAGCCGCCCCGGTCGCCGAGCAGCGCCGCGACCTCGGGTTGTCCGTCCGCGGCGTCACCGGCCAGTTCCAGGTCGACCTGGGCCCGGGTCATGCCCATGAAGTGCACGATCTCCTCGTGGTTGGTGGACGTCGCGAAGTTCTCGAATCCCTTGCGGTAGTGCAGGTCCACGAGGTGGGAGCCGGGGGTGAGGTCGGGTGTGCGCTCCGCCCGCAGGTCGGCGACGATCCGGCGGACGTCGTAGCGGAACGGGATGCCTTCCCGCAGGAAGAACGGTTCGCCGTTCAGCACGACCGTCGGCAGTTCGTCCTCGGCCGGGGCCGTCTCCTCCTGCGGGAAGACGGGCTGGGTGACGATGTCGTAGCGGAACACCTCGTCCAGCACCTCCTGGTGCTCCTCGGGCACCCGGGGACGGATGGACTCGTTCCACCAGCGGCCCAGCATCCGCTTGGCGTCCGGGGAGCCGTAGAGGTAGCTCACGGCGATGCCGTACAGGTCGGCGCCGCCGGCGATCTTCTCGAAGGTGTTGCGCAGCGGCTCGGCCGCCGGGTCGTCGGTCCGCGTCATCCAGGCCCCGATGTCCAGGAGGACCTCGGACTGGCGCAGGCCGGCGAACTCCCGAAGCGCCACCCAGATGTGCCGGAAGACGGCGTTCTCGCAGAGGATGCGCGACCAGGACAGGAAGCTCTGCATCCGCTGGTTGTCCTCGTAGCTCATGGTGCGGTGCGCGAGGACGTACTCGAAGTCGTCGTGATCGCCGCGCACGGAGATGATGCCGTGCACGTCCTTCTGCTCCGCGTACTCGGTGTTCGGCAGCAGCAGGAGCGGGTAGACCGCGATGCGCGACACGTGTTTCGACAGCCGGTCGTATCCCTCCATGAAGGTCTCGACGGTCTCGCCGGGCGCGCCCCAGATGAGCTCCGCGTAGCAGTCCAGCCCCTCACCGTCGAGCCATTCGACGAGGTCCTCCCAGGCGTTCACCTTCATGTTGCGCCGGTTCATCAGCTTCAGCGCGTCCTGGTTGAGCGTCTGGAGTGCCAGCGTGAAGGAGCTGCGCATGCCCGCTTCCTTCATCTTGTGCACGATCGAGTAGAAGACCTTCGACTTGTTCTTCGCCCAGGAGGTCTCCAGCGCGCGGGGATAGCCGTACAGATTGCGCACCTCGATGAGGTCGTCCACGAACTCCTCGTCGATCGGCAGCAGCCCGAAGTTCGCGTCGCACAGCACGATCGTGTGCACCTTCAGCTTGGCGAACAGCTCCAGCTCCTGGCGCAGCCGCTCACGCGAGAACGCCCGCACCCGCTGGCCGACCGCACCGCCCCAGTAGCAGAAGGAACACTTGTACGGGCAGCCGCGGTTGGTCTCCATCAGCGCGACGTCGTACCGGAACCGGCCGTCGTCGTCGGTGAGCGGGACCGCCCCGGTCAGGAAGGGCGAGGGGATGATGTCCAGGTCCTCGATCCGGGGCCGGTCCTCGGTGGTCACCAGGGTGCCCTCGCGGTCCCGGAAGGAGATGCCCTGGACGTCGTGCAGGCCGGTGCCGTCCCGTCCGTCGAGGCGGGCGTGGATCAGGTCGCGGAAGGTCAGCTCCCCCTCGCCGTTGACGATGACGTCGACGTGCGTGTACATGCGGAAGATGCGCTCGGCCTGGTTGGCCACGTGGGTGCCGCCGAACACGACCAGACCGTCGGGGTTGAGCTGCTTGTAGGTCTCGGCGAGCAGGCCGAAGGTGCGCACGTTCCAGCCGAGCACCGAGCAGGCGAGGATGTCGGGTGGCTGCCCTTCCAGCAGGTCGCTCGCCATGGCGGCGAGCGTCACCTCACCCTTGTAGTTGTGGATGTCGATGGTCACGCGCTCACTGATGCGGTCGTCCGCCAGCGCTGTCGATTTGATGTAGCCGGCCGCGAGAGGCATGGACTCCAGGGGCATGTCCCATACACCTTGCTGCACCAGGCTCACCGTGATCCGCGGCTCCATGCGCGGTTCCTCCACCTGTTGTCGGGCTCCGGACCGGCGGCTGCCGGCTCCCGGTGTGACGATGGCGCCTTGCGCTAGAGGGCTGCTCCACGCGGCGGTGAGAGCCGGGTCCCGTCCGGGCGGGGGCGTCAGCGCCCGCCGTCGACCGTGATCGACTGCCCGCTGACGTTCCCGTTGGCCGCGGAGCAGAGGAACAGCACCGTGCGGGCGACGTCCTCCGGGCGGCTCAGCCGGCCGCCCGGGGTGCGCGCGGCGGCCTCCGCCCGCACCCGTTCCGGCAGTTCGGTCCGTACGCCCTCGGTCAGGGTCAGCCCCGGGCAGACGGCGTTGACCAGCACCCCCGCCTCCCGTACGTCCCACGCCAGACTCCGGACCAGGCCGTGCAGGGCCGCCTTGGCGGCGCCGTAGAACTCCTGGCCCGCGGCGCCGTTGGCGGCGATGTGCGAGGAGATCAGCGCCACCCTGCCCCAGCCCCGCTCCCGCATGCCGGGAAGCGCGAGCTGCACCGTGCGCAGCGTGCGCACCAGGTTGTCGTCCAGGAACGCGGTCCACTCGGCGGGCGGCACGTCCTCGAAGTGCTCCCCGGGCGCGCGCCGCCGGGTGCGCCGCAGCGCGCCCGCGACCAGCACGTCCGGGCCGCCTCCCCACCGCTCGCGCAGTTCCCGCAGGGTCTGCTCCGGAGCGCCGGGGTCGTCGAGCGGGTGGCGCAGCGCCAGGGCGTCCGGGCCCAGCCGCGCGGCCACCTCGTACGCCGCCGCGGCCCCGGTGCCGTACGTGACGGCCACCCGTGCCCCCTCCCCGGCGAACGCCAGCGCCACGGCCCGGCCGATGCCCCGGCTGCCGCCGGTGACGAGCACGGTCCTGTCCCTCAGCCCCAGATCCACGCCCGCCCCCCGCCCTGGAGGAGACCGCTCGACGACCACTCGCGCCACGCCGTCCGCACGGCGGCTCCCGGCACGGCGGCGCCCCTCACGAGGCGTGCTCCGCCAGGGGCAGCGCGCCGAGCGCGGAGCGCAACCCCGTCTCGGTGAGCCGGTCGCCCCGGGCCGCCAGATACCCGTCGGGCCGGACCAGCAGCCAGCCCCCCGGCTCCAGCCCGAGACCGCGGCGGGCGACGCCGCCCGGGTCGGCCAGCGCGCCGGGGCCCGTGGCCGCGTCCTCTCCGGCGGTGCGCACGGACAGCCAGCCGCCGTGCTCCTTCGCGGCGCGCTCCAGCCAGTCACCTTCCGGCGCGCCGTGCGCCAGCAACGTCCAGCGGGGGTCGCGGAGTTCTTCCAGGAACGCCTGCCAGCCCGGGGCGCGCGCCTCCTCCTCGGTGACCTGCGCGGCCCGCTGCCCCGGCCGGGGGCCGGGGCCGTCGGGGGCCCGGCGGGTGAGGGGACCGTCCGCGTAGTCCAGGGCGAGCGCGGTCATGCTCCGCATGATCTTGCGCTCGATGCCCGCCTGGAGCCCCGGCACGTTCCGGATCACCGCGAAGGCCACCGGCATCGCCATGGCCTGCACCGCGTTCTTCAGCGCGACGAGCCCGGTCGCCGTCCGGGTGGCCCTGAGCAGTCGCGCGCCGACCGGCACACGCTCCGCGCCGTAGGAGTCCAGGCAGGTCTCGGCGGCCTCGCCGCGCACCACCATGGCCAGCTTCCAGGCCAGGTTGAACGCGTCCTGCACACCGGTGTTCAGGCCCTGCCCGGAGGCCGGACTGTGCACGTGCGCGGCGTCCCCGGCGACCAGGCAGCGGCCGAGCCGCATCCGGTCGATCATGCGCTGCTGGATGTCGAACACCGAGACCCACGTGGGCTCGTGGACCCGGGCCCGCACCCCGCTGCCCGCCGTGATCTTGCGGGAGAAGCGCGCCGCGACCAGCCGGGGATCGTCGGCGTGGTCGGTGTCCACGGTGTCCAGCAGCCGCCACCTGCCCTCCTGGGGGAAGGGCACCGCCATCACGGTGCCGCCGCCCACGTGCATCAGATGCAGGCTGTCGGGAGGGAGCTCCATGTCCACCACGGCGTCGGCGATCAGCCAGCGTTCGGTGGAGTCACCGGTCAGGGTGAGCCCCAGCTCCTTGCGCACGGTGCTGTGCCCGCCGTCGCAGCCCGCCAGCCAGGCCGCGTCCGCCGTCTCCTCGGTGCCGTCGCCGTGCCGCAGGACGGCCCGTACGCCGGTGGCGTCCTGGTCGAGCGAGACCAGCCGGGTGCCCCACTCCACCCGAACGCCCTGGCGGGCCACGGCCTCCCGCAGCACCTCTTCGGTCAGCGCCTGGTCGATGACCAGGGTGTACGGGTACCGGGTGGGCAGCCGCGAGTACTCGGGGCCGAACCGGACCAGCCGCCGGCCGCCGCGGTGGATGCTGAAGTGCTCCGCCTTGCGGCCCCGGACGAGGATGTCGCCGACCACGCCCATCTGGTCGTAGATCTCCAGGGTCCTGGCGTGCGTGGCGAGCGCGCGGCTGGTGGGGGACGGGCCGGCCGCCGCGTCGACGAGGCGGACCCGCACACCGCGGCGGAGCAGTTCGTG
This sequence comes from Streptomyces sp. NPDC001381, assembly GCF_042895685.1. Taxonomy (NCBI): domain Bacteria; kingdom Bacillati; phylum Actinomycetota; class Actinomycetes; order Kitasatosporales; family Streptomycetaceae; genus Streptomyces; species Streptomyces sp. NPDC001381. The sequence continues at coordinate 576,006 of NZ_JBIAWO010000002.1, forward strand.
CGCGAGGGTCAGCCCGACCGGCCCGGCCCCCGCGATCAGGACGTCCGTCATCGCGGTCACGCCCCCTCGGCCCGCGGCAGATCGGCCTCGGTGCGCACCACCACGGGGCCGAGGATCTCGTCGATCCGCTCCAGCACCCGGGGCTCCAGGGCGACACTGGAGGCCGCGGCGCTCTGCTCCAGGTGCTCGGGACGGGTGGCGCCCACGGTGACGCCGCAGACCCCCGGACGGCTCAGCAGCCAGGCCGTCGCGAGCTGTCCGGTGGTGATGCCCAGCTCCCCGGCGACCGGCCCCAGCCCGGCCACCCGGGAGAGCACGTCCTCGTTCAGCATCTGCCGCATCAGCGCCGCACGCCCGCCCCGGGCGTCGTGCGCGCGGCTGCCGTCCGGATACGGCTCGCCGGGGCGGTACTTGCCGGTGAGCACGCCCTGTTCGAGCCCGAAGTAGGGCACCACGCCCAGGCCGAGCTCCTGGCAGACGCCGATCGTCTCCTGCTCGGGCAGCCGCCACAGCATCGAGTAGCGCATCATGTTGGCGATCAGCTGCACGCCGTACTCGCGCGCCAGCGGGACCGCCCGGCGCAGCTCCTCGGGCCGCCACTCGGAGCAGCCCATGTAGAGGATCTTGCCCGCGCGGGTGAGGTCGGCGAAGGCCCGCATGGTCTCTTCCAGCGGGGTCGCGTAGTCGTAGCGGTGCGCCACGTAGACGTCGAGGTGGTCGGTGCCGAGCCGGCGCAGCGAGCCGTCGATGGACTCCATGATGTGCTTGCGGGACAGGCCCTGCCCGTTGGGGCTCAGGCTGACCGGCATGGACACCTTGGAGATCAGCTCGACGGTGTCGCGCGGCACGCCGTCGAGGGCCTTGCCGAGGGACCGCTCGCAGGCGTGCATGCCGTAGATGTCGGCCGTGTCGAAGGTCGTGACGCCCGCGTCGAGCGCGGCACGTGCGTGATGGGCCAGTTCGGCCTCGTCGACCGCGCCCGCGGGGTGCCGCATGGTGCCGTGGATGATCTCGCTGATCTGGAGACCGCTGTTGCCGAGCCGGCGGAATCGCATGGCCGATGCCTCCCTGAGAGAGCCTCTGGTCCGGCGCAGGATCGCCGCGCCGTCTCGAAGAGCCCTTGAGAGCCCCGCCACCGCAGCGGGCGCCTGGTGCGGGTGTGGAGGGAGCGTCAAGTGACCGTTGAGCCCTTCGATCGAGGCTCGATCACCTGATCGGTCACCGCAGGCCTGCCCGGTTCGTCACTGGAGGTGCCATGCCCACGACCCGTTCCCTTCCGCCGCCGGGACCGGCACCGGTCCGGGACACCGTCCGCCGCTTCGAGGAGTCCGCGGCCGTCTCGCGGGGAACCGCCGGCGATTTCGACGCGTGGTTCCGGCAGCGGTCCGCGCGACAACGCGCCGATGTCTCCCTGATCCCCTTCGCGGGCCTGGACGGCTGGTCGTTCGAGCCCTCGTACGGGGATCTCGTGCACCGCAGCGGTCAGTTCTTCGGCGTGCGCGGGCTGGCCGTGAGCACCCCGGCGGCCGAGTGGTGCCAGCCGGTCATCGACCAGCCGGAGATCGGCGTACTGGGCATCCTGGCCAAGGAGTTCGACGGCGTCCTGCACTTCCTGATGCAGGCCAAGATGGAACCGGGCAACATCAACTCGGTACAGCTCTCGCCCACGGTGCAGGCCACCTGGAGCAACTTCACCGGGGTGCACCGCGGCCGCGGGGTGCGGTACCTGGAGCACTTCCGCCCGGGGCCCGACACGGTGCTGGTCGACGTACTCCAGTCCGAGCCGGGCTCCTGGTTCCTCGGCAAGCGCAACCGCAACATGGTCGTCGAGACGACCGGCGAGGTGCCCGAGCACGAGGACTTCCGCTGGCTCACGGCGGGCGAGCTGCGCGCTCTGCTGCGCCGTGACAACGTCGTCAACATGAACGCGCGCAGCGTGCTGTCCTGCTTCCCGTTCGCCGGGCGACGCGACACCGCGGAACTGCGCCGCTGGCTCACCGGCAGGAAGGCGGCCACGCTGGTGCGGCGGCGCCGGGTGCCGCTCGCCGGGCTGCCCGGCTGGCACCGCACGGCCGACGCGATCGCCCACGAGCAGGGCCTCTACTTCTCCATCGTCGCGGCCGACGTACACGCCGACAGCCGCGAGGTCCCGGCCTGGACCCAGCCGCTGCTGCGCCCGGCCGGCGAGGGAGTGGTGGCGTTCCTGGTGCGGGAACGGGCCGGCGAGACACAGGTGCTGGTGCAGGCCAGGGCGGAGGCGGGGTCGCTGGACCTGCTCGAGCTCGCCCCCACCGTGCAGTGCACCCCCACCAACCACACGCGGCCTCCCCGCTTCCTCGACGAGGTGCTCGCCGCCGGACCCTCACGGATCCGGTTCGACACCCGGCTGTCGGACGAGGGCGGCAGATTCCACCACGCGGTGCAGCGCTTCCTGCTGGTGGAGGCGGCCGGCGGGCCGGACGAGCCGGGGGAGGGATTCCGGTGGACCGGCCTGGGAGAACTGACCGGACTCGTCCAGTACGGGTACCACCTCAACATGCAGGCCCGCACCCTGCTGGCGTGCCTGCAGGCGACGGGGGCGCGCTATGAGTGAGCGGCCGGTACGGTTCGGGGTGATCTCCTGCGCCGACATCGCCTGGCGGCGCACGCTGCCGGTGCTGGCGGCCGCGCCGCAGGCGCGCATCACGGCCATCGGCAGCCGTGACCCCGACCGGGCCGCGCACTTCGCGCAGCGCTTCGGCGGCGCACCCGTCCACGGCTACCGGGCGGTGCTGGAGCGGGACGACGTGGACGCCGTGTACGTGCCGCTGCCGACCGGACTGCACCGCGAGTGGGTCGAGCGGGCGCTCCTGGCGGGCAAGCACGTCCTGGTGGAGAAGCCGACGACGGTCAGCGCGCCGGAGACGGAGGAACTGCTCGCGCTCGCCCGGGAACGACGGCTGGTGCTGCACGAGAACATGACCTTCCCCCACCACACCCTGCACGCCGAGGTCCGCCGGCTGCTGGAGGGCGGTGCCATCGGCGAACTGCGCGAACTGTCCGCGGCGTTCGGCATTCCGCCGCGCCCCCCCAGGGACGTCCGCTACCGCCCGGAGCTGGGCGGGGGCGCGCTGCTCGACGTCGGGGTCTACCCGGTGCGGGCCGCGCTGGAGTTCCTCGGCGCGGGCCTGGAGGTGGCGGGCGCGGTGCTGCGCGCGGACCCGGCGAGCGGTGTGGACGTGGCGGGCGGTGCGCTGCTGGCACGGAAGGACGGCGTGACCGCGCAGGTGAGTTTCGGCTTCGCTCATGCATACCGGAACACGTACGCGCTGTGGGGCTCGGAGGGCCGGCTCAGCGTGGACCGGGTCTACAGCCCGCCGGGCACCCTGCGACCGGTCGTGCGCATCGAACGACAGGACCATACTGAGGAGTTGATGCTGAACGCCTTCGATCAGTTCGACGGCAGCACCAGCGCGTTCGTGCGCGCAGTGCGCGGAGCGCGGTGCGGCGACCCGTGGGCGGTGACCGAACAGGCCCGCGTCGTGGACGCCGTCCGGGCTCGTGCGTCGGTCCTGTGACCGCTGCCGGGAAGGGGGTTCGCACTTTGCGCCACGGCGACCGTACGCCGGGAGCGACGTCGGTGGCTGGGGTCGCCCGCTCGAACTGCCGGAGGTGGCCCGGGACTGATCTACTACGGACTGACCTAGCTTTGAAGGGGGCACGATATGAACGGGGCTACTTCTCCGGTTGCCGCACGATTACGCTTCACGGTGCTGGGATCCCTCCAGGTGCTCGCGGGCGACCAGGACATCACGCCCACCGCACCCAAGCAGCGACAGGTCCTCGCGCTGCTCGTGCTGCGCCGCAACAGCATCGTGCGGGTGGACGAGTTCATCACGGAACTGTGGGGGGACAACCCCCCGAGCAGCGCCATGACCACCCTCCAGACCTACATCTACAAGCTGCGCCGGATCTTCGCCGAGCAGGGTGCCGACGAACTGCTGCGCACCAGCGCGGCCGGGTACTCCCTGACGATCCCGGACGCCGCCACCGACGTCCACCGCTTCGGTGAACTCGTCGACGAGGGCAAGGGGCTGCTCGCCGAAGGCCGCGCCGAGGAGGCCGGCGCCCGGCTCGCCCAGGCTCTGGACATGTGGACCGGTACGGCCCTGATGGACGTCGAGTCCGGCGAGTTGCTGTACGCCTACGCCGTCCGGCTGGAGGAGGTCCGCTTCCAGGCGCTGGAACTGCGCATCGACGCCGACCTGCGCACCGGCCGGCAGATAGAGCTGGTCAGCGAGTTGAAGGTGCTGGTCTCCGAGCACCCGCTGCACGAGTGGTTCCACGCCGCGCTGATGACGGCCCTGCACCAGTCCGGCCGCCGCTACGAGGCGCTGGAGGTGTTCCGGACCCTGCGGGCCAATCTCGTCAGGCAGCTGCAACTGGAGCCCGGGCCCGAGGTGACCGCGCTGCATCAGAAGATGCTGTCCTCGGACTCCGTCCCCGCCCCCTCCCCGGTCGGCGCGCTCCCGCCCGACACGGCCGAGCCCGAGGTGCTGACCCCGCCGTCCCAGCTCCCCTGCGACATCTGGGACTTCGTCGGCCGTGCCGAGCACGTGGAGGAGCTGACCCGGCGCCTCAGCCCCGACGACAGCCGGACCACCGCGCCCCTGGTGGTGATCTCCGGCGCCCCGGGCTGCGGCAAGTCCGCACTGGCCACCCGTGCCGCGCACCGGCTGCGCGACCGGTTCCCCGACGGCCAGCTCTACGCGCGTCTGCCGTCGGGCGCCGGACCCGCCGAACCCTGCGGGATCCTCGGGAACTTCCTGCGCGCCCTGCATGTACCGAACGGCGAGATACCCGAGGGCGAGCAGGAACGAGCCAAACTCTTCCGCTCGGTCACCGTCGGACTGCGGATCCTGATCGTCCTCGACGACGTTCCGGACATCGGCCTGCTGCGCGCCCTGCTGCCCAACGACCCGCACTGCGGCGTCATCGTCACCAGCCGCCGCGGGCTGCACGGTTACGGGGGTTCCACCACGCTCGAACTCGGCGCGCTCACCCGGGAGGAGGGCGTCGAACTGCTGGCCAAGGTGCTCGGCCGCGACCGGGTGGAGCGCGAGCGCCCCGCCGCCGAGCGCCTCGTCGACCTGGCGGGCGCGCTGCCCCTGGCCCTGCGCGCGCTCGGCAGCCGACTGGCCGTCATGCCGCAGTTCCCGCTCGCCGAGATGGCGGACCAGCTGGTGCGCTCCCGCACCCCGCTGAGCGAGCTGCGCTACGGCGACCACGACGTCCGTGCCATGTTCGACCTCAGCTACGAGTCGCTGGCCCGCAGCGAGCAGGCCGCCTTCCGGCTGCTGAGCATGTTGCCCAGCGCGGAGTTCACCGCGGAGATGGCCGCCGACTTCCTCGGCTGGGACCTGGCCACCGTGGAGTCGGCACTGGAGTCGATCCTCGACCAGCACCTGATCGAGCCGGTGCTCTCGACCGAGGCACAAGTGCGCTTCGGCTACTCCGCGTTGGCCCGTCTCTACGCCACCGAGCGGCTCGCCGACAAGTTCGCCCGCCTCAACCCCGTCTGGTGACCACCGGCAGTGCGCCCGGGGCGGCGCCCGGGCCCTCGGTGCCGGACACCGGGGCAGGACGCGCGGGCCGCGCAGGGCGCCCCGTACGGAGAACGGCTTCGCCCGCGGGCCGGGCACCCTGCCGGACACCCGCCCCCGCGGCCCCGAGGTGCCGTCCGTGGGGCAGGCCCCTGCCCCGGCGCCCGGCGGCGCGGAGTCCTGAAAGCGGTCCTGTTGATGCCGGGGGCAGGCCCTCCAGGACCGTCTCGTCTTTTGAAAGCGGCCTCCGACGTTCTGGGGCGGGCCCCTGAGTGCCGTCTCGCCGGCGCCCTGCGGCGCGGCACCGGGAACGTGACCGCCGGGGCGTGGCGGGGGCGGCCCCGATGCCCGTGCCGCGTCGACGCCGGGGGCGCGCTTGGGCGGGGCTCGAAGAGAGCGGGTCTCGCGCAGCGCACGGCACGGCCGGGTCCCGCCCGGGGTGCGGTGCGCCCGCGGTACCGCGGGATCCGGCGAGTCCGAGCCGACCGGCCCGGGCCCGCTCCGCGCGGTCTGGTGACGTCCCGCGTCGAGTGAGGCCCTAGGTCCCGCGGGCGACCCCTCAGCCGGTGGTCGAGCGGCCGTCAAGCGCCCGTGGCCATGCTCTCCGTGTCCACACGGCGTCGTTCACGCAGGGCGGCCGGAGCCACCCGGTGGTGAGGAGACAAGATGAGGGCCCTCGTACTCGCCGGCGGCAGCGGCACCCGCCTCCGGCCGATCACCCGGACCATGCCCAAACAGCTGATCCCCGTCGGTGGCAGGCCAGTCGTCTTCCACTGCCTGGAGAACATCAGGGCCGCCGGGATCACGGAGGTGGGGATCGTCGTCGGCGAATGGGAGGACGTGATCCGCGAGGCCGTCGGAGACGGCGGTGCCTTCGGCCTGCGCGTGACCTATCTCCGCCAGGACGCGCCGCGCGGCCTGGCGCACGCGGTGCTCATCGCCCGGGACTTCCTCGGCGACGACGACTTCGTGCTCTACCTCGGCGACAACGTCCTCGCGGGCGGGATCGGCGAACTGGTCGCGGAGTTCGCCACGGTCGGCCCCGACGCGCAACTGGCGGTGGGCAAGGTCACCGACGTCAGCGAGTACGGCATCGCGACGCTCGACGCGGAGCGCCGGGTGACCGGCGTCCAGGAGAAGCCGCAGAGTTCGACGAGCGACCTGGCCGTCATCGGCGTCTACCTGTTCGGGCCGCGCATCCACGAAGCCGTGCGCGCCGTCGACGTGAGCGCACGGGGCGAGCTGGAGATCACCGATGCCATCCAGTGGCTCATCTCCACCGGCCACGACGTCCGGGGCAGCACCTACGAGGGCTACTGGAAGGACACCGGCAACGCCGACGACCTGCTGGAGTGCAACCGCACCCTGCTCGCCCCGCTGGAGCCGCGCGTCGACGGCTCGGTGGACGCCGCCAGCGAACTGACCGGCCCGGTCCTGATCGGCGAGGGGGCCCGGATCCTCGGCTCGGAGATACACGGTCCGGCGATCGTCGGCCCGGGCTCGGTGGTCCGGGACAGCACGCTGGGCCCGTTCACCACGGTCGGCGCGGGCTGTCTGCTGGAGGGCGCCTGCCTGGACGAGTCCATCGTGCTGGACGGCGCCTCCGTGCGGCAGGTGCACGGTGTCTCCCGGCTGCTGATCGGCGGCTCGTACGGCGCCTCGGCCGGCAGCGCGGGCGCGGGCGGTCTCAGCCTGGTGCTGGGCGACAGCCGGGTACCGGTGGCCCACCGATGAAGATCGTCGGGACCGGCTTCCTGGCCGGTGCGCTGGCTCCCCTCGAAGGCGCGTTCCCCGACGTCGTGGCCGTCGCCGCCGGAGTCTCCGGGACCGGCGACATCCCCGAACGGGCCTACGCCCGGGAGGCGGAGCTCGTCCACCGGCTGCTGCGCGAGTGCCTGCGCGAGGGGCGCAAGCTGCTGTTCCTCTCGACCGCCTCCGCCGCGATGTACAGCGATCCGCACGAGCCCGGCCGGGAGTCGGGGCCGGTCTTCCCGGTCAACGCCTACGGCCGCCACAAGCTCGGCCTCGAAGCGGTCGTCGCGGCCTCGGGGGCCGACCATCTGATCCTGCGCCTCTCGCACGTCGTCGGCCCGGGCCAGCCCCCGCACCAGCTGCTCCCCGCGCTGGTGCGGCAGCTGCGCTCGGGCCGGGTGCGGGTGCACCGGGGCGCCTGGCGGGACCTCGTCGACGTCGCCGACGTGGTGACGGCCGTCGACCGGCTGGTGGCCCGCGGCACGTCGCGCACGGTGGTGAACGTGGCCTCGGGGGCCGCCGTCCCCGTCGAGCTGATCGTGGACCACCTGGCGGCGGGCCTGGGCGTCTCCGCCGTACGGGAGTACGCGGACCGTCCGCAGCCGCACCGGGTCTGCGTCGACCGGCTCCACCGGCTGGTCCCCGAACTGGCCTCCCGCCCGGCGGACGAGGAGTACGCCCGCCGGGTCCTCGACGCCCATCTGCCCGCCTACAGGTGACTCACGCGGCCTGCGGAACCGGCGGGCGGACCCGCTGGGCCACGTACGCCCGGGTGATCCGGTGGATGGTGTACCGCAGGTGAGGACGGCGGTCGTGCCGCGGTTCGACCCGGATGAGATGGTTCCCCGCGAGCCGGATCAGCAGTTGTTCCGCCGTGCTGTCGTTGCAGCCGAACGCCTCGGCGACCTGCCGCGCGGTGAAGGTGTGCTCCGGGAGCTGGCTCAGCAGCCGCAGTGCGGACCACTCGGAGTCCGCGAGCCGGCCCCGCTCCAGGTCGTAACTCCTGGACACGTCCAGCCCGCCGAAGCGCAGCGTGCTCAACAGGGTCTCCGGGGCGGCCAGTCGGTCGGCCAGCGAGCGTAGCGACCGTCCCCCGGTGGCCGAGGCCCGCGCGGCGACCGCGCGCAGGGCGAGCGGCAGCCCCCCGCACAGCTCCACCAGCCGTTTCGCGGACGCCCGGTCCCGCGTGATCGTCCCGGTGCCGAGCACATGCGTCAGCAGGTCCAGGCCGTCGGCCGGCTCCATCGGCTCGACGGACACCAGCGCGGCTCCGGCAAGCCCGTGCGACCGGCTGGTGACCAGGACCGCGCAGCTCCCCGAGCCGGGCAGCAGCGGCTCCACCTGCTCGGCCGACGCCGCGTCGTCCAGCATCACCAGCAACCGCCTGCCCGCGGTCGCGGTCCGCCACAGCTTGCCCCGCTCCTCCACGTCGTCCGGTATCTGCGCGCGGGGCAGTCCCAGGGCGGTCAGGAAGGACAGCAGCACCCGGGCAGGCTGCGCCGGTTCGCGCGTGCCCGCCAGATCGGCGTACAGCTGACCGTCGGGGAACTGGTCCTTCACCCGGTGCGCGGCGCGGACCGCCACCGCGCTCTTGCCCACCCCCGGCATGCCCGTCACCCAGGCGATGCGGGGCGCGCTCTCCCCGGACGGCACCGCGACATGCTGCCCGATCCGGTCGAGCACCGCCTCCCGTCCTTCGAAGTCGCCGAGATCCGGCGGGAGTTCGGCGGGTACCGGATGCGGTGCCTCCGGCGGCGGGGCGCATCGTGCCGTGGTGGTCCGGCGGGAGATCTCCTCGTGCAGTCTGCGCAGTTCCTCCGAGGGGTCGAGCCCCATCCGGTCCGCGAGGGTGTCGCGGAGCCCCTCGTACACGTCGAGCGCCTCGCTGCGCCGTCCGTTCCGGTGCAGCGCGCGGATCAGCATCGCGTGGAAGCCCTCGTGCAGCGGGTGGGCCGGCAGCAGTGCGCGCAGCCTGTTGATGACCAGCGGGTACGAGCCGCGCCGCAGCGCCGTCTCCAGCACCAGCTCCAGCAGCCTGAGCCGGGTCTCCTCCAGCGCCTCCACATGGATGGTGAGGAGCCGCCCGGTGGCCACGTCGGCGAGGGTCGGTCCGCGCCACAGGGCCAGGGCCCGGCCCAGCAGCCGCTCGGCCTCGTGCAGATCGCCGCGCGACAGGGCCAGGCCGCCGAGCGGCACCACGGTCTTCAGCTCGCCCAGGTCCAGTTGCGACGGCCGCAGGGTGAGCAGGTAGCCGGACTGGGTGGTGTGCAGGACGGGGCGGTCGTCCGCGAGGGGGTCCTCGGCGAGGAGTTTGCGGATCTGGTGGATGTACGTCTGGAGTGTGGAGACGGCGCTGCCGGACGGTGCTTCGCCCCACAGCTCCTCGATCAGGTCGGAGGTGCGGACGAGTTGTCCACGGCGGAGCAGCAGAAGCCCGAGCACCTGGCGGAGCTTGGGGGCGGTCGGCGTGATGTCGACGCCGTCGCGCACGACACGGAGCGGGCCCAGGACGGCGAATTCAGCGGGGGTGTGGGAGGTGTGGGGGTTGTGAGGGGTGGCATTCGGGGCATCGGCCGGCGAATTATGGACAGTCATCAATGCGGTTCCCCGATCTCAACGTCGTACGTTTTCCCCACGCACCGAGACGAGCGGCGAAGGGATGTGAGGGGTTACGAAATCAGGAATCAGATCTGGAGACGCGGTAGAGCCTGTGAACCTTCTGTGTGAAATCAACTCCCTAAAAGACTGGTGTATTTACGCTCAGTCTAGTTCCTTCGATCTTGACGGAGGTAAAGGAGCCCCAAAGAGAAAGTAAATGGGGTGGCCCGGAAAGCGCGCCGGACCCGAGCCGTGCCTCACGGTGCCTCACCGCGCATCGGAGCGGACACGAACTCCCCGACCCCGGACGGGAACGGGACGCGGGGCCGCCAGTCCAGCTCCCGTCTCGCGCGCGCCGGCGAGGCCACGATGTGCCGCGCGTCCCCGATCCGGTACCGCCCGGTGACCACGGGCGGCGGTGCGCCGCCCGCCGCGGCGACGGCGGCCGCCAGCTCACCCACCGAACGCGGCTCGCCGCTCGCGATGTTGAACACCCGCAGTCCCTCGGCGCGCTCCGCGCCGGCCCAGCGCACCGCGGCGGCGTTGGCCGCGGCGACGTCCCGGACATGGACGAAGTCCCGCTGTGACGCGCCGTCCTCGTACACCTCGGGCGCCTCCCCCCGGGCCACCGCGGAGCGGAAGGCGGCGGCCACACCGGCGTACGGGCTGTCGTAGGGCATCTCCGGCCCGTACACGTGGTGGTAGCGCAGCGCCGCCACCCGCCCCGCGGCCTCTCGTGCCCAGGCGGCCACCAGATACTCCTGCGCCAGCTTGGTCACGGCGTACACGTTGCGCGGCGGATCGACCGGGTCGTCCTCCGTCACCGGCTCGGCGCGCACCCCGGCCCCGCAGCGCGGGCACCGGGGATCGAACCGGCCCGCGTCCAGGTCGGCCCTCGACCGCGCCGGGGCGCGCACCCGGCCGTGCCGCGGGCACACATAGCCGCTCTCGCCGTAGAGAGCCACCGAACTGGCCAGGACCATGCGGGAGATGCCCGCCTCCGTCATCGCCGCGAGGAGCACCGCGGTCGCCAGGTTGTTGCAGCCGACGTGTTTCGGGGCGTCCAGGATCTCCCGGCCCCGGCCGACGACGGCGGCCAGGTGCACCACCAGCCCGACGCCGTCCAGCGCACGGCGCACGGCGGCCTCGTCCCGCAGATCGGCGTGCACGAACCGGGTCACGCCCGGCAGTCGCGGCGGGACCCGGTCCGGGTGCGCCTCGGGCAGCAGCGCGTCCAGGACGCGTACCTCGTGGCCCTGCCGCACCAGTTCGGCCACGGTCCTTCGGCCGATGAACCCGGCACCTCCCGTGACCAGCACCCGCATGGCAGCCCCCCTCGCTCGTCGCCCGTCCGCCGAGCCACAAGCTCACAGCCGCCGCTCGAAGACCGCCTGACGGGGGGACAAGCGGCGAGCGGCCGACGGAGGGCCGTGCTCCGGCGGCCTTCCGCCCGCGTCCCGCCTCGAGCCCCGCTCGATCCGCGCTCGAACGGCACTCGAGCGCGGCTCCAGACGGCTCGACGCGATCTTGCGTGCGCGGGGACGCGCTGCTTGAGTTCCGCAAGGAGCCGTTCCGGTGTGTCCGACTGTCTCCGACGGAGGGTGAGGAAGCGATGTTCGAGCCCCTGACAGGCTCCGTCCGTTCGGCGGACGGTGCCCGCATCGCCTACGAACGCAGCGGGACCGGCCCGGCACTGATCATGGTCGACCCGGCCGGACGCTACCGCGAGCTGGGATCGTACCGCTCCCTGGCGAAGCTGCTCGCGCCGCACTTCACCGTGTTCGTCTACGACCGGCGCGGCCGGGGCGCCAGCTCCGACCGGCAGCCCTACGCCCTGGAACGCGAGATCGACGACCTGGCCGCGCTCATCGACGCGGCGGGCGGGTCGGCCTTCGTCTACGCCATGACCTCGGGCGCGCTGCTCGCCCTGCACGCCGCCGCGGCCGGCCTGCCCATCCCGGCGCTCGCCGTGTTCGAGCCGCCCGTCTGGACGGACAGCAGCCCGGTCGAGAAGCGCGACCTGACGGGCGAACTGGCGGAGTTGATCGCCCAGGGGAAGCGGCCCGAGGCCGTCGAGCTCTTCCACACGGCGATCGGCGTCCCCGCGGACCTGGTGGCCGGCATGCGCGAGGCGGACAGCTGGCCCGCCCTGGTGGAGATCGCGCACACCTTCGTCTACGACTGCCGTGTCTCCGACGCCACCACGCTCGACGTCATCTCCTCCGTCCGGACCCCGACCCTGGTCATCGACAGCGAGCGCGGCACGGGCGGACTCACCACCGGATGGGCCCGCGCGGTCGCCGGCGCCCTGCCGGACGCGACGCGCAGCAGCCTGGTCGGGCAATGGCACATCGTCCCCGACGAGGACGTGGCCGAGGTACTGACCGGGTACTTCCGGAAATTCACGGGCTGACGAGCCGCGCGTGGAGACGAGGCGGACCGGCGGGGCCTGAAATATCGCGGGAAATGAACCGGTGCCGCTTGCACGGTGGAGCGAAGGAATTGCGGAGCCGAGGTCCTTCTCCCTGTCGTCCGGAAATCAGGTTCCCGCGCACCGGACCGGCCCGCCCATCCGTTCCCGGAAACCCGGATCGGTATTCCGGTACGTCTCCGCGCTTGCAGACCGATGTGGCCCTGCCGTTCCCCGCTCCGGCGGGCGGGACCTGGCCAGGCGGTCGTCACGGCTGCTGCCGGGGCGGCGGGGGTCGCTGTCGTGTAAGGCGATCAGGAGCCGGGGGAGCGCGAGAGTGAGCCCGACGCCGGCCACCTGAGCCGGAGAGCCGCTCAGGCGGGTCGCCGTGAGAGGCGGCACGACCTTGGTCACGCCGTCGGCGGATCGTGGACCACCCCGGACGGCAAGCCCTCCGTCACCACCATTGCCCAGGGCAACGCTCCTCACTATGTTAATCGAAAATCACATCTGTGCGACAAGATTCATCGCTCATCGGTCACACAACTGGCAAGTCTGCGAAGGCACCCGGAACCATCTGGCCCCTCAGGGAAGCAGGTAAGTCAATGGAGAACCTCAGCAGGCGAAAGGTCCTGTCGCTCGGTGTCGCGCTCGGTCTCGTGAGTGTGGCGAACCCCGCCCGGGCGTCGACGGGCTCGGTGGCCGGAGCCGCCGCGGGGACCGGTCCGGAGTGGATCTGGGACGACGCCGCGGACCCGCTGATGGCCTCGATGCTCGACAACGGACACGTGCCGGCGATCAACACCGCCTGGGCGTCGTGGGTGAACAACAACGACCCGCTGCCCAGCGGTTTGCCGGCCGAATTCGCCGCCTACCTGCGGCAGGTCAACCGGCTGCCCTCCTGGGCCGACCCCGCCAAGCTGGCTCGCGCGGCCGACTTCAACCGGCGCAGGGACACGTACCTCTTCATGCTGTACGGCCTCGGCAGCGGCATCATGAGCACCGTGATCCCGCGCGAGGCCAAGAGCGTCTACTGGTCCGCGGGCGGCGCCGACATGCAGGACCGCGCGGCCAAGACGTTCACCTTCGGCTACGACCTGTCCCAGCTGGGCGCCTTCGAGCCGACGGGACAGTTCGTCGTCACCGCCAACAAGACGCGCGTGGTGCACGCCGCGGTGCGTCACCTGCTGCCGCAGTCGCCGCACTGGCGGGCGGTCGCCGACGAGACCGTCCCGATCAGCGCCGCCGACATCCTGGTCACCTTCCACAGCCTGGGCACCTACGTGTACCGGAAGCTGCTCGACTGGAAGATCCCGTTCCCGGCCGCGGACCAGGAGGCGTTCCTGCACTCGTGGCAGGTCGCCGTCCACCTGCTCGGGGTGCCGTACGAGCACATCCCCCGGACATGGGCGGCCGCCGAACAGCAGTCGGCGCAGGTGCTCGCCCCGATCCTCACCCCGTCGACCGAGGGCATCGCCCTGGCCGAGGAACTGCTCGGCCTGACCGCGCAGATCGACCTCGGCGTCACGCGCGGGTTCCTGAACGAGTTCGTGCGCTACGTCCTCAGCGACGAGGTCGGCGACTGGCTGGGACTGAAACGCGACTACGTCTCGGCGGCCCTGGTCCGCACCGCATGGCCGGCGTACATCCTGTTCCGTGAGGGGCTGTCGCCCGTGATGCCCGGCACCTTCTACCTGGTCGACCAGTTCGTGCGCGCCCTGGCCATGCTGTTCCTCAACAAGGGCTCCTCCGGGACCACCACCCCCATCACGATCCCCACCGGAAACAGGGCGGCCTGAGCCGTCGGTCCGGTTCCGCCCGTGCCCGCCCCGCGGCAGGGGGGACGAGGGGCGGGCACCAGGGTGACTCGTGCCCACGCGCGCAGACTCGCGTCCGAGGCGCTCCACGGCACGGCGCCTCGCCGCAGCCGGGGCCCGACGGCGTTCAGAGACCCAGAGCGCCCAGGACCAGAGCGGTCACGGCCTCACGATGGCCGGGGCTGTCCTGCCACCGCAGTCTGCGTCCCGCCTCGACCACCACACCGAACCCCGCGTGCACCAGCACCCGGGCCTGGCGCGGGTCCAGCTCCGGACGGGCCAGCCGCAACTGCTGCTCCCAGACGGCGATGTGTTCCCGCTGCGCGAGGACAACGGGCCGCCGCAGGTCGGCCGGCAGGCCTGCGAGCTCGGCCTCGGCGACGCTGTTGAGCTCGGTGTACTCGAAGCTGTAGGCGACATACGTGGCTGCCAGCGCGACCACGGCGGAGTGCGGGCCGGACACCTCGCGCAGACTCTGCTCCACCCCTTGGGCCAGCAGCCCCGCCGCCTGGAGGCAGGCCGCCGCCAGGATGTCGATCTTGCCGGGGTAGTGGCGGTAGAGCGCGGACGGGGTCAGCCCCACCGCCTCCGCGATCTGTCCGTTCGTGACGTTGGCGAATCCGTCCCGGGCGAACAGCGGGACGGAGGCCGCGAGGATCTCCGCGCGTCGCGTGCGCGGCACCGGCCGGGCGGGCAGCTCGACGGGGTGCGCGCCCGGCCGGCCCGCCGTCGGATCGCTCGCGGCCACGCCCAGCGCGGACGTCAGCAGCAGGTCCTCGGCCCGGCGCCCGGCGATGGAGGTGTGGTGCATCGTGATGGACCCGATCGCGCCGAGGGCCGCCATCGCCCGCAGGCGCTCGTCAGGCAGTGGGTGCTCGCGCTGTACCGCCTCGTCGACCCGCGCGACGAGCCGGCCGAACTTCACCCCGAGACGCCGGCGGTCCTCGCGGTTGAGGTACCGGGCCTCCCACCGGTACACGCCGCCCGACGCGCGATGAGCGACGGTGATCCGGGTGAGGGGGGTGAGTACGTCTGTCAGGCCCGCCCCGGGCGGCACCTCGTCCAGCGCGGCGACCAGTCTGTCCACCATGACGTCGGCGCACTCGGCGAACAGCGCGTACTTGTTCGGGAAGTGCCGGTACAGGGCGGCCGCGGTGATCCCCACGCCGGCGGCGACCTCCTCCATCGACGCCGTGTGGTACCCGCGCTCGCTGAAGACCCGCCCGGCCGCGTCGACGATGAGCTGCTTGCGGTTGCGGGGCCGAGTGGCCGCGGTCGGATCGGCGGACGCGGCCGAATGGCCGGACGGGGAGGCGGGGGCCATGCGGATCAGTCAATCACACGCCGTCAGGAGGCCGGGCTCCCTCGGCGCGCACCGCGCAGGACGTGACTCCGGGATCACTTGCCGGGTGATGTGCCGTCCCACGACGTGAACGGTTCGTGCCGGCTCAAGGCCCAAGGCCCAAGGCTCAGGGCTGCCGACTGCCGACTGCCGACTGCCGACTGCCGACTGCCGACTGCCGACAGTCGACAGCCGGCGCGGGGAGCGGCCGTCGGCGTTCCGGCGGGCGGCTGGCGGCCTCCGTCAGGGACATGCCTTCCGGCACCGCCGTTCCCGGTGCTGGGCGCAGCCGCGCTCTTGCGGCGGGCCGGAGCGGCCGGTCAGGCGAAGGTGAGGACCGGCTTGACCACGCTGCCGTCCCGCATGGCGGCCACGGCCGCGCCGATGTCCTCGAACGGGAAAGCGGTGACCAGCCGGTCGAGCGGGAAGAGGCCACGCCGGTGCAGGCCGATCAGCTCGGGGACGAAGCGGCCGGGGTCGGAGTCTCCCTCGACGACCCCGTGGACGCGGACGCCCTTGGCGAGCAGGCCCATCACGTCGAACGTCACCTCGCCGCCGATGCCGGGGAGGGCGAGTGCGCCGCGCGGGCGCAGCGCGCCGACGGCCCGGCGGGCCATCTCCGGTCGGCCGGTGGTCTCGACGACGTGGTGCGCATCACCGCCGGTGAGGTCGCGCAGCGCCGCCACCAGACCGTCTCCGGGGGCCAGGGCCGCCTTGGCGCCGAGTGCGGTGGCCAGGACACGGCGGGAGGCGACCGGGTCGACGGCCACCACCGGGTCGCAGCTCACGGCCACCGCGGCCATCAGCGCGCTCAGGCCGACCCCGCCCGCGCCGAGGACGACCAGCGACGAACCCCGTTCGGGGCGCAGCCGGTTGAGCACGGTGCCCGCGCCCGTCTGGCCGCCGCAGCCCAGCGGCGCGGCGACCGTCGCCGGCAGGTCGGAGGGCACCTTGACGACGCCGCGTTCCTGGACGACGGCGTGCGTGGCGAAGCTGGACTGACCGAAGAAGCCGGCGTGCAGCGGCGCGCCGTCGAGGGAGAGCGGAGTGGTGCCGTCGGCGCGTCCGCCGGAGAAGTTCCGGGCCCGGGCGGTGTGGCAGTAGGCCGGGTGGCCCATCGCGCACTGCTCGCAGGTGCCGCAGCTGGCGAAGGTGAGGCAGACATGGTCCCCCGGCGCGACGCCGGTCACCTCCGCGCCCACCGCCTCGACCCGGCCGGCGCCCTCGTGGCCGAAGACCATCGGGGTGAGCTGCCGGGGCCAGGTGTCCCGCATCCCCAGGTCGGTGTGGCAGACGCCGACCGCGGTCATCCGCACCAGCACCTCGTCCGGCCGCGGGTCCTCGAGGTCCGCGTCCCGGAGGGTGAACGGGGCGCCCGGCGACTCGGTGACCGCGGCGCGGACGCGCCTCACGGGCCCTCTTCGGCACGCGGACTCCCGTGCGGGGGCTCGGGAGCACGGTCGAGGAAGAAGTAGTAGAAGGGGCCTTCGGCGGGGACCCCCTTGGCGTTCATGATCCCCATCAGCGTGGTGTCGTCCACCCACTTGAAGTGGTCGAAGACCGGCCGGCCGTCGTAGACCATGGTGGCCGTCGGCTCGCCGCGGAACTCGACGGTCCACAGGCTGGCCTCGCCCTGGCCGAGCTCGCGGTTGGAGTACAGCTCGCCCGCCGCGTTCCGGCACATCAGCGGCTTGGCGTCGTGCACCGAAGCGAACGTCTTGCCGTACCAGTCGGCCTCCGCCAGCATGCCTTCGAGGGGGTGACCGGTGCGGAACTCGCCGCCCTTCCACTCACCGAGTATGTCCTCGGGGCGGGCGGTCGCCAACGCCGCCCAGATCTGGTCGAGTTCGGCGGCGGCGATCAGGCCGTCCCTCTTGCGCAGTTCCTGGAACCGGGCTCGGGCCTCAAGCATGTCCATGCTGCATGTCCTCTCGTGGATGCTGGATCATGGAGGTGGAGCGTCGGGGCGTTGCGGGAGCGCGGTGCCCCGCCCTGTCACCGGGACGTGCGCGTGGCGGAATCCCGGGGGACGGAGGTCCGCGCGAGGGAGGCGGGCCGCGGGGACGAGCGCCGTGGGAAGGGGAGCGAAGGGTCGCCGGTGACCGCGCCGGGGTGGCCCACGGTGCCGAGGCACAGCAGGACGTGGCGTTCGGCGACCTCCTCCGCGGTGAGCGGGCCGTCCTCGCGGAACCAGTTGGCGACCCCCTGGCACATGACGAGCACCGAGCGCACCGCGTCGGCCGGGATCGGCGTGGTGAACACGCCCTGGGCCCGGCCCGCTTCGACCGTGTCCAGCAGCATGTGCTCCAGATAGTCGCGCAGGGCGACGTAGCGTGCCCGGTTCTGGGGCTCCAGGCTGCGTATCTCCGTGTCCAGGAAGGCCAGTTGCCGACGGTGGGTCATGAAGAGCACGATCGACTCGATCATGCCGCAGAAACGCGCCAGCGGATCGTCCCCGGCCTCCCCGGCCGCGGCCCGGCAGCGGTCCAGGACGTCCTTGATGGACGACTCCAGCAGGGTGGCCAGCAGAGCCTGCTTGTTGGCGTAGTGGTAGTACAGCGCCGGCACGGTGACGCCGACCCGGCCGGCGATGTCCCGGACCGAAGTGCCGTGATAGCCGTGTTCGTTGAAGGCCCTCATGGCGTGCAGCAGGATCGGGTGCAGATCGAGCGGTCCGTAGGAGCGCCAGTGCTCCGCCGGGGGAGTGGTGTCCTGGCTCGGCTCGGTGTTCAACGGCTCTCCTCGGGACGGGCGGCGGTCGGCGACATCGTACGGCCGTGAGTCCGAAGGCCCATCTCCCTTCCGTTGCTTAGCGGTCGTTCAGGGAAGCCTGGCGCGTGACGGCCGGCTGATGCCACTTTCCCGGTGTCGATCCGTAAAAACAAGTGCTGCGCGGGGAGTTGACCGACCGGCATCGCACTCCTACGTTCTTAGCGAACGCTCGGTAAGTCCCCGGCTGGCGGCGGCCAGTCCGCCTCGCGCCGAGAAAGGAACCCATGAGCCGGCACTCCACCGACCCGCCCGGCCACGACATGGCGGGCCCGCTGGACGGCGTGCGCGTGGTCGAACTGGCGGGGATCGGTCCCGGTCCGTTCGCCGCGATGCTGCTCGCCGACCTGGGCGCCGACGTGGTGCGCGTGGACCGCCCCGGCCCCGCGCCGCTCCGCGGTGATCCCGCCCACGACGTCACCAACCGCAACAAGCGCTCCGTCCTGGTCGACCTCAAGGCACCCGAAGGGCCGGAAACGGTACGGGCGTTGGCCGCGCGCGCCGAGATCCTGGTGGAGGGGTACCGGCCCGGTGTCGCGGAGCGGCCCGGGGTCGGCCCCGAGGAGTGCATGGCCGACAACCCCGCGCTGGTGTACGGCCGGATGACCGGCTGGGGCCAGCGAGGACCCCTGGCGTCCCGGGCCGGACACGACATCGGCTACATCGCCACCGCCGTGTCCTGTCGGCTGATCGAGCACGTGAGGAGTTGGCTGTGACCTTGGAACGAGACCTGTACGGCCCCGACCACGAGGCCTTCCGCGAGACGGTGCGGACCTTCCTCGCCAAGGAGGTCACCCCGCACCACGAACGCTGGGAGAGGGACGGCGTCGTCGACCGCGAGGTGTGGCGCTCGGCGGGCCGCCAGGGCCTGCTGGGCATGGCGGTCGGCGAGGAGTACGGCGGCGGCGGTACCGGCGACTTCCGCTACAGCGCCGTCCTCATCGAGGAGTTCGCCCGCGCCGGCGCCTCCGGGCTGGCCCTGAGCCTGCACAACGACATCGTCGGCCCGTACCTGACCCGGCTCGCCGACGAGGAGCAGAAACGCCGCTGGCTGCCCGGATTCGTCTCCGGCGACCTCGTCACCGCCATCGCCATGACGGAACCCGGCGCCGGTTCCGACCTGCAGGGCATCCGCACCACCGCCACCGACCAGGGCGACCACTACCTGCTCAACGGCGCGAAGACCTTCATCTCCAACGGCATCCTCGCCGACCTCGTCGTCGTGGTCGCCCGCACCACCCCCGAGGGCGGTAGCGGCGGGCAGAGCCTGCTCGTCGTCGAGCGCGGCATGGCGGGCTTCGAACGCGGCCGCAACCTCGACAAGATCGGCCAGAAGGCCCAGGACACCGCGGAGTTGTTCTTCAACGACGTGCGCGTCCCCAAGGAGAACCTGCTGGGGGAGGAGAACCGGGCGTTCGCCTACCTCATGGCCAACCTCGCCCAGGAGCGGCTGGCCATCGCGGTCGGCGCCGCCGCCGCGGCCGAGGAGATCCTGGACGTCACCCTGCGGTACGTGAAGGAGCGCGAGGCGTTCGGGAGGCCGCTGGCCAGACTCCAGCACATCCGCTTCGAGATCGCCGAGATGGCCACCGAGACCGCGGTCACCCGGACCTTCGTGGACCGCTGCGTCACCGAGCACAGCCAGGGCCGGCTCGACGCCGTGCACGCCTCGATGGCCAAGTGGTGGGCCACCGAACTGCAGAAGCGGATCGTCGACCGCTGTCTGCAACTCCACGGCGGCTACGGCTACATGAGCGAGTTCCGGGTGGCCCGGGCGTTCCTCGACAGCCGCGTCCAGACCATCTACGGCGGCGCCACCGAGATCATGAAGGAGATCATCGGCCGCTCCCTGCTCGGCTGAGCGGCGGCCGACTCCCCCCGACAGCACGTGAGTTGCGTTCGAGGCTTCCTCCAGACCCGACATGGAAGGCACCCAGGGTGAGCACCGAAGCGTACGTGTACGACGCGATCCGCACCCCGCGCGGTCGCGGCAAGGCAGGCGGGGCCCTGCACGGCACCAAGCCGATCGACCTGGTCGTCGGCCTGATCCACGAGACCCTGCGCCGCTTCCCGGACCTGGACCCGGCGGCGATCGACGACATCGTGCTCGGTGTGGTCGGCCCGGTGGGCGACCAGGGCGCGGACATCGCCCGCACCGCCGCCGTCCTCGCGGGTCTGCCCGAGACGGTGGCGGGCGTCCAGGAGAACCGCTTCTGCGCGTCCGGTCTCGAAGCCGTCAACATGGCCGCGGCCAAGGTCCGTTCGGGCTGGGAGGACCTGGTCCTGGCGGGCGGCGTGGAATCCATGTCGCGTGTTCCGATGGGCAGTGACGGCGGCGCCTGGGCGCTGGACCCGCGCACCAATGACGTCACCGGGTTCGTCCCCCAGGGCGTCGGCGCCGACCTGATCGCCACGCTGGAGGGCTTCTCCCGGCACGACGTGGACTCCTATGCGGCGCTGTCCCAGGAGCGGGCCGCCGCCGCCTGGAAGGACGGGCGCTTCGACCGCTCCGTCGTGCCCGTCCGGGACCGGGCCGGGCTGACGGTCCTCGACCGGGACGAGCACATCCGGCCCGGCACCACGGCCGAGAGCCTGGCCGGGCTCAAGCCCTCCTTCGCCGACATCGGCGAGCTGGGCGGCTTCGACGCGGTGGCGCTGCAGAAGTACCACTGGGTGGAACGGATCGACCACGTCCACCACGCGGGCAACTCCTCCGGCATCGTCGACGGCGCCGCCCTGGTCGCCCTCGGCAGCGGGGAGGCGGGCGAGCGCCACGGCCTGACCCCGCGTGCCCGGATCGTCTCCGCCGCGGTCTCCGGAGCCGATCCCACCATCATGCTGACCGGGCCCGCGCCCGCCTCCCGCAAGGCGCTCGCCAAGGCCGGCCTGACCGTCGAGGACATCGACCTGGTCGAGATCAACGAGGCGTTCGCCGCCGTCGTCCTGCGCTACGTCAAGGACATGGGGCTGAGCCTGGACCGAGTCAACGTCAACGGCGGAGCCATCGCCATGGGGCATCCCCTCGGCGCCACCGGCGCGATGATCCTCGGCACCCTCGTGGACGAACTGGAGCGCCGGGACCTGCGATACGGCCTGGCCACCCTGTGCGTCGGCGGCGGTATGGGGATCGCCACCGTCGTCGAACGCCTCTGACCGTCCCGCCCCTCCACAGCCGTTCACCTCCACGGGAGACCACAGCCATGGACACCACCGCGGGACCCTCCACCATCCGCTGGGAAGAGTCCGACGACCACGTCGTCACCCTCGTCCTCGACGACCCGGACCAGTCCGCCAACACCATGAACGCCGCGTTCATCGACTCGCTGGACGCCGTCGCGGCGCGCCTGGCGGAACGCCGCGACACCATCCGGGGCGTCATCGTCACCTCCGCCAAGAAGAGCTTCTTCGCCGGCGGCGACCTGCGCGATCTGATCTCCGTCACTCCCGGGACCGCCGGTGCCTCCTTCGAGGCCGGGATGCGCGTCAAGCGCTCGCTGCGCGTCCTGGAGACGCTGGGCAGGCCGGTCGTCGCCGCGATCAACGGCGCCGCGCTGGGCGGCGGTTACGAGATCGCCCTGGCCTGCCACCACCGCGTGGTGCTGGACACCCCGGCCGCCCGCGTCGGGCTTCCCGAGGTCACCCTGGGCCTGCTGCCCGGCGGCGGCGGAGTGACCCGCACGGTCCGCATGTTCGGCGTGGCGGAGGCCCTGCGGAAAGTCCTCCTGGAGGGCACCCAGTACGGACCGGCGCGCGCCCTGGAGGCCGGCCTGGTCGACGAGATCGCCGCCGATCCATCCGAACTCCTCGCCCGTGCCAGGGCGTTCGTCGACGCCCACCCGCGGTCCGCGCAGCCCTGGGACGCCCCCGGGTACCGTATCCCCGGCGGCACCCCCTCGACCCCGGAGCTGGCCGCGCGACTCCCCGCCTTCCCCGCGCTGCTGAAGAAGAAGACGGGCGGCGCCCCGTACCCGGCCCCGCGCAACATCCTGGCCGCGGCCGTGGAGGGCTCCCAGGTCGACCTGGACACGGCCTTCGAGGTGGAGGCCCGGTACCTGACGGAACTGGTCACCGGGCAGATCACCAAGAACATGATCCAGGCGTTCTTCTTCGACCTGCAGGCCGTCAACTCCGGCGCCGGCCGCCCGAAGGGCGTCGAGCCGCGCAGGGTGACCAGGGTGGCCGTGCTGGGCGCGGGCATGATGGGCGCCGGCATCGCCTACTCCTGTGCCGCGGCGGGCATCGACGTCGTGCTGAAGGACGTCTCCCCGGAGGCGGCGGCGCGGGGCAGGGCCTACTCCGAGAAGCTGTGCGCCAAGGCCGTCTCGCGCGGCCACTCGACGCCGGAGAAGGCGGACGCCCTGCTGGCCCGCATCACCCCCACCGCCGACGTCCGGGACCTGGCCGGCTGCGACGCGGTGATCGAGGCGGTCTTCGAGGACACGGGCCTCAAGCACAGGGTGTTCCAGGAGACACAGGGGGTGCTCGCGCCGGACGCGCTGCTGTGCTCGAACACCTCCACCCTGCCCATCACCGTCCTCGCCAAGGGGGTGGAGCGGCCGCAGGACTTCATCGGCCTGCACTTCTTCTCACCGGTCGACAAGATGCCGCTGGTGGAGATCATCAAGGGGGAGAAGACGGGGGACGAGGCACTGGCACGGGCCTTCGACCTGGTGCGGCAGATCCGCAAGACGCCGATCGTGGTCAACGACTCGCGCGGCTTCTTCACCTCCCGTGTCATCGGCCGCTTCATCGACGAGGGCGTCGCCATGGTCGGCGAGGGCATCGAACCGGCCTCCGTCGAGCAGGCCGCCGCCCGCGCCGGCTACCCGGCCAAGGTCCTCAGCCTGATGGACGAGCTCACCCTCACCCTCCCGCGCAAGATCCGCGAGGAGACCCGCCGCGCGGCCGAGGCGTCGGGCCGCGACTGGGCGCCGCACCCCGCGGACGCGGTGGTGGACCGCATGATCGACGAGTTCGGCCGCACCGGCCGGTCCGGCGGTGCGGGCTTCTACGACTACGTCGACGGCAAGCGCGCCGGGCTCTGGCCAGGGCTGCGCGAGCACTTCACCGATCCCGCGAAGCAGCCCGCCGACCTGACCGAGATGGTGGAGCGGATGCTCTTCGCCGAGGCGCTGGACGCGGTGCGCTGCCTGGAGGAGGGGGTGCTGGTCTCGGTGGCGGACGCCAACATCGGCTCGCTGCTCGGTATCGGCTTCCCGGCGTGGACGGGCGGCGTGCTGCAGTACATCAACGCCTACGACGGCGGCGCCGGCGGCGCCACCGGACTGCCCGGCTTCGTGGCCCGCGCGCGTGAGCTGGCCGGGAAGCACGGCGAGCGCTTCGCCCCGCCCGGGCTGCTGCTGCGCAAGGCCGAGCGCGGCGAGACCTTCACCGACTCCTGATCCGCCCGAGGACCCACGGCACCTCCGGCCGGGCTCCGCAGCGCCGCCCCGCGGTCCGCACGCCCGCCCCAGCGGTCCGGGTCTCCGTCCGGGGTCCGGGTCTCTGTCCTCGGGTTCGGTTTCGGTCTCGGGTCGGTGTCTGGGACCTGGGTCGGGTCTTCTGTCCTCGGGTCCGGTTTCCGGGTCGGGTCCGCGTGTCCGGGCCGGGGCCGCACAGCCGCCCGGGTCCGTGCCTCCCGAGCACCGGCCGGTGCCCATGAGCCGGGCCTCCTTCCCCGGAGCCCGGACCCACGGGCGGCCCACCCCACCTCGTCCCCGTCGCACCCCCACCTCGTCCCCGTCGCACCCCCGCCCACCCCTTCGCACCCCGCCCCACCTCCCACCCAGTCCCACCGGGCATGCCCGCACCGGATTCCCACCGCCCCGCTCTCCCCGGACGTTCCCCTCCGACCCGCAAGGAGGCCCTGATGACATCGGCCCACCGCACCACCGGCGACCTGCCCGACGACCCGGCCGACCGGACCCTGCCTCGGCTGCTGGCCCGGAACGCGCGCGAGTACCCCGGACTCCCCGGCCTGTCCTGGCAGTCGGCGGACCCGGACGGCGACTGGAAGACGTTCAGCTGGGCGGAGATCCACGAGCACACCCGGAGCCTCGCCGCCGGCTACCGGGCCCTCGGCGTCGGCCGCGGCGACCACGTGCTGCTGATGATGACCAACCGGCCCGAACACTGGCTGTCGGACCTGGCGCTGGTCCGCCTCGGCGCGGTCCCGGTCAGCGTCTACAACACCGCGGCCCCCGAGCAGATCACCCACATCGCCCGCAACTGCCGGGCCCGCCTCGCCGTGGTGGAGGGGGCGGCCCAGGTGGCGGTGTGGGAGCCGTTGCTGGCCGACGCCGCCACCCCGCTGGAGCGGCTGGTGGTGGCCGAGGCGGGTGCGGAGGGCGGCCACCTCCCGTACGCCGCCCTGTCGCGCGAACCGGTGCCGGAGCAGTTCGCCAAGGAGCTGGACGCCGCCCGCCCCGAGGACCCGCTGACCGTCGTCTACACCTCCGGCACCACCGGCGAGCCCAAGGGCGTCGTCCTCACCCACCGCGAGGTGCTGTCCAATGCCCTGGCGCTGGACGCCGTGGTGGAGCTGCCCCCGCACGTCGAGCACATCTGCTACCTGCCGTTCGCCCACATCGCCGAGCGGATGCTGGGCATCTACCTGCCCTGCCACCGGGCCTCGCACGTCCTTCTCTGCGCCGATCCGACGCGCGTCGGCGAGGTGGTGCGCAAGGTGCGCCCCGCGCAGTTCTTCGGCGTGCCCAGGGTCTGGGAGAAACTGTCCGCCGCCGTGCGGGCCGTCCTCTCGCTGATGCCGGCCGAGCAGCGGGCGGTCATCGACCGGGCGTTCGAGGTCGCCCGCGAGCACGTCGGGTACCGCGAGCGGGGCGAGACCCCGCCCGCCGAGCTCGAGGAGCGCTACGCCCGCGCCCGCGAGGAGGTGCTGCTGCCCCTGCTGGCCGCGGGCGGTCTGGACCGGGTGACCTGGTCGGCCAGCGCGTCGGCGCCGATGCCGGTCGACGTGGTGAGGTTCTGGGCCGGTTTCGGGATCGTCATCATGGACGCCTGGGGACTGACCGAGACCACCGGCGTGGTCACCAGCAACAGCCCGAAGACCGGCTTCCGGCTCGGCTCGGTGGGACGTCCGGTGGAGTCCGTGGAGATCCGCCTCGCCGAGGACGGCGAGATCCTGGTGCGGGGCTCGACCGTCTGCTCCGGCTACCTCCAGCCGGACGGCTCGGTGCGGTCCGTCCTGGACGCCGACGGCTGGCTGGCCACCGGCGACGTCGGCCGGATCGACGAGGACGGCTACCTCTGGCTCACCGACCGGAAGAAGGAGCTGATCATCACCTCCACCGGCAAGAACGTCTCGCCGGCCCTGGTGGAGAACGCGCTCAAGGAACACCCGCTGATCGGCCAGGCGATGGTGTACGGCGACAACCGCTCCTACCTGGTCGCCCTGCTGGTGCTCGACGCGGAGGCCGCCCCCGCGTGGGCCGCGGCCCACGGCGTCGAGGCGGCGGGGGGACTGGCCGGGCTGGCGGCCCACCCCGCCGTCCGGGCGGAGGTGGACCGCGCGGTGGCCGCCGCCAACACCCGGCTCAACCGCACCGAGCAGGTCAAGCGGTACGAGCTGCTGGCCGAGGAGTGGGGCCCGGCGACCGGCGAGCTGACGCCCTCGCTCAAGATGCGGCGCCGGGTCATCCGGGACAAGTACGCCGACGAGCTGTCCGGGCTCTACCAGGACTGACGCGGCCGTGTTCCTGTAGCCCCCGCGTCCGCGGGGCCCCGCGCCTCCCGCGCACGAAAGGCGCCCGCCCACCCCCGAACGGGGGCGGGCGGCCGCCACGTTCGGGCCGCCTCAGAGACCGTAGGTCTTGCCGATGACGTCCCGCTGGATCTCGCTGGTCCCGCCGTAGACCGTGGAGACGACCGCGGCCCGCAGGTGGCGCTCCATGTCGAACTCCGTGGTGTAGCCGTAGCCGCCCATCATCTGCATGCCCTCCAGGGCGGCCCGCTTGGCGGTCTCGGTGGCCTTCAGCTTGGCCATGGACGCCTCGCGCGGGAACAGCTCGTCCGGCTGCGCGTCGCAGTCCAGCGCCACCTCGCGCACCAGCAGCCGGGTGCACTCGAGTTCGGTGGCGAGATCGGCGATCCGGTGCCGCAGCGCCTGGAAGGACCCGACGGGCTGCCCGAACTGCTCGCGTTCGCGGACGTAGGCGACGGCGTCGTCGAAGGCGCGGCGCGCGAGGCCCAGCATGTTCGCGGCCAGGAAGAGCCGTTCGTGGTTCAGGCCGGCCATCAACTGCCGCCAGCCGTTGTCGACCCGGCCGACGACGGCGTCCGCCGGCAGCCGCACGCCGGTGAGGAAGACGTCGTTGACCTCCCGCCCGCGCATGGTCTCGATGCCCCGTACCTCCACGCCCGGGGCGTCGGCGGGCAGATGGAACATGGTCAGACCGCCGTGCTTGTCCTCACCGGTGCGGGCGACCAGCAGGATGCTCTTCGCGCAGTGCGCGTTGGAGATCCAGGTCTTCTGACCGTCGATCACCCATGTGCCGTCCCTCTCCTGCCGGGCGCGGCAGCGCAGCGCGCCGACGTCCGAACCGGCCCCCGGCTCCGACATGGCGATGGACAGCACGTCGCCGCGCACGGCGCCGGACAGCACCTCCTGCCGCTGCCGCTCGGTGCCGAACCGCTCGTACGTCTTCGCGGCGATGACGGTGGTGATGAAACCTCCGCACGGGACCATCCCGTACGAGGTCTCCTCCAGGAAGAGGCAGGCGTCGGCCACCCCGCCGCCCGAGCCTCCGTACTCCTCGGGCAGGCACACCCCGAGCCACCCCAGGTCGGCGAGCCTGCCGTACAGCGTGGGGTTGTGGACCTCGCGTCCGCCGGCGGTCAGCGCGTCGCGCTGTTCCCGGGTGCCGCACTCGCGCTTGGCGAAATCACGGACGGCCGCGACGAAATCGGCCTGTTCTTCGGTGAGGCGACTGCCCATCAGGTCCTCCGGCTCTCGGGTCGTGTTACTGAGATACGATAATTGTTTCAACGTATCTAGGGGAGACATCCGCCGGTATCGTGAGCACCATGACCACTGACACGAACGCCTCGGGGCAGGCCCGGGCCCTCGCCCAGCCGGAAGCGGAGGACCGTACGGCGCGGAGGATCCTCGACGCCGCCCTGGAGCAGTTCACCCTGCTGGGCCTGCGCCGCTCCTCCGTGGACGACGTCGCCAAGCGCGCCGGAGTCTCCCGCGTCACCGTCTTCCGGCGCTTCCAGACCAAGGACAAGCTGGTCGAGGCCACCCTGCTGCGCGAGCTCAGCCGGTTCTTCCAGCGGCTGGACGCGGCGGTGGCGGCGCTGCCGACCATGGAGGAGCGGGTCGTCGAGGGCTTCGTGGTCGCCCTGCGGCACACCCGCGCCCACCCGCTCTTCGGCGGCCTGCTGCGCCTCGAACCCGAGCTCGTGCTGCCCTACCTGACCGTGCAGGGCGGCTTCTCGCTCTCCGCCACCGTCGAGTACCTGACGGCCCATCTGCGCCGCGCGCAACAGGTCGAGGGCCGGCCCGACGAGGACCCGCGCCCGGTCGCCGAGCTGATGGTGCGGGTCGCCGTGTCCTTCCTGCTCAACCCCGCCAGCTGCATCGAGATGGAGGACGAGGACCAGGCCCGGGCCTTCGCCCGCCGCTACCTGGCCCCGCTGCTGGACGCCTGACCGGCCCGGACCGCCCGTGGAGCCGGGGGCGGTCCGGCGGGGCGCCGCCCGGCCGTTCAGCGGCGCCGGTGCAGTGCCCGGGCCAGCCGCACCGCGCGCTCCCGCGTGGCGGCCGGAACCTCGAAGGTGGTCAGCGCGATCGGCGGGGTGAACCGCTGCACCGTCGTCGACTGCACCGAGGTGAAGGCACGCAGCCCTTCCGCGCCGTGGATCCGCCCGAAGCCGGAGTCCCGCGACCCGCCGAACGGCAGCGCGGGCACCGCCGCGAAGCCCAGCACCGAGTTCACCGACACCGCCCCCGCGCGCAGCCGCGCCGCGATCGCCGCACCGGCGCGCCCGCTGCGGCAGAACACCGCGGCCCCCAGGGCGTATCGCGAGGCGTTGGCCCGTTCCACCGCCTCGTCCACGTCGGCCACCGCGTTGACCGCCACGACCGGCCCGAAGGTCTCCTCCGCCATCGCCGCCGCGTCCTCCGGAACGCCGGTCAGCACGACCGGCGCGACGTACGGGGCGCGCACCGACTCGGGCCCGCCCAGCAGGGCCCGCGCACCCGCCGAGACCGCACCGGTCACATGCCGCTCGACGACCCCGACCTGGCCCGGCAGCGTCATCGGGCCGTACGGGGCGTCCGCCCCGGCACCCGGGCGCAGCGCCTCGGCCCGCGCGACCACCCGTTCGCACAGCGCCGCGTGGATCTCACGCACCGCGTAGACGCGCTCCACCCCCGCGCAGGTCTGCCCCGCGTTGCTCAGCGCGCCCCACACGATCGCGTCGGCCGCCGCGTCCAGATCCGCGTCCGCGGTGACGATCACCGCGTCCTTCCCGCCGCACTCGGCGAGGAACGGCGTCAGCGTCTCGGCGCACACCGCCATCACCTTGCGGGCCGTCCCCGGCGAACCGGTGAACGCCAGCTTGTCGACCCCGGACCGGGCCAGGGCGTCCCCGGTGGACGCCGCGCCGGTGACGGTGGTGAGCAGCCCGGCATGCCCGGGCACGGCGGTGTCGAAGAGTTCGGCCAGCAGGACCCCGGTGCCCGGGGTCAGCTCGGACGGTTTGAAGACCACGGCGTTCCCGGCGGCCAGGGCGTAACCGATGGAGCCCATCGGGGTGTACAGGGGGTAGTTCCAGGGGCCGATCACGCCGACCACGCCCAGCGGCCGGTGCACCAGCGAGGCCCGCTGGTGGACGGCGAACAGCCCGGTGCCCACCTTCCGCCGGCGCAGCACCCGTTCGGCGTTGCGGGAGGCCCAGCCCAGGTGCTCCAGCGTGAGGACCACCTCCAGCGCGGCGTCACCGGCGGGCTTGCCGGTCTCCTCGGCGATGGTGCGGGCCACGGCGTCCAGGTCGGTGGCGAGGGCCTTCTTCCAGCGCAGCAGGTGGTCACGGCGCCGGGACGCGGACAGCGCCGCCCAGCCGGCCTGGGCGGTCCGGGCCCGGGCCACGGCGCGGGAGACCTCTTCCGGCCCGTGCACCGGGTGTTCGGCGATCGGCTCGCCGGTCGCGGGGGAGTGGGTCGTGAAGGTCGCGGCGCGTGCCGCGGCGGCCTGGGTGGTGTCGGTCATCGGGTCTCCTGACGGGGAGCACGGGGGACGGACGACTGCGCGGGAACTGGGGCGTCCTCGGGCGGCGTCTCCTCCTGGAGCGGGGCCGGCGGACGGGAGTGCGCCCAGTGCGGCCCCAGGTCGTCCAGGGTCCAGCCGAAGGGGTAGGTGCGGGCCTTGGGCATGCGCGGGAACCGCTCCGGCCGCCCGGGCAGCAGGCGGATCAGCGCGGCCCGGACACGGAACCCCCGGTGGACGGCGGCCCGCAGCCAGCGCGGCTGCGGGCGGAAGCCGAGCGCCTTCAGCAGCGGTTCGTCCAGGACGGCGAGCGCGACCCGGGACGCCGGCCGCCGCACCGGGGCCGGGTACCAGGAGGCCAGGATCCGCAGGGTGGCCGCGGCGACCCTGCGGTTGGCGGGGTCGTAGGCGAACATCTCCCGCTCGTAGTCGTCGTGGAGCCGCTCGAACGCGGCGTAGGTGTCGGGCACGCCGGAGATGCCCATCATCTCGCCCATCCGCCGGCCCACCAGCGCCAGACTCTCGGTCTCCTGCTCGGACAGGCGCCGCCAGCCGAACCGGTCGATCCACCGCTTCGGCCCCACCACCGTGGTGGCCAGGACGTACAGGAAGTCCTCGTCGGGGATCCGGTAACGCCCGTGGATGCGGTTCAGATGGCGGGCGGCTGCCCGGCCGTGCTCCGAGTCCATCCCCTCGCGGACCATCTCGTACGTGATCAGCACCGTGTCGTCGTACCGTTTCTGACCGGCCCGTTCGAACTCCTGGGTGCGGTCCAGGAGCCGGGAGATGCGCGGGACGCCGTAGTCGCGCAGGAACGCGATCGACGTCCCGTGGAGATAGTCGCGGGGGAACTCGTAGTGGATGATCCACCGGTAGATCTGCTCGAAGTCCCGCTGCGGATCCATCTGCCGGATGCGGCGGAGTCGGCTGTAGCGGCCCATGGGTGATCCCTCCTGTCGGAATCGCGGCCACCGGCTCGCCTCGCGAGCGGTCATGTCGGCGAAGTGCACCGTCGGGACGACCATGCCGCCGGTGAGCCGGGTGGCGCGGCTACGCGGTGCCGCGCGGGTCGCGGGCGGCGGCGCCGATGGTGCTGCGGACGCATCTCACGAGCTGCGCTCCCAGCGCGTACGACCCTCTTTGGAGCGGATCGTGGTGGTGCCGGCCGTGCTGGATTCCATAGGGAGCACCCCCTGTGAGTCGAAGATACTGAAACTATTGAGTTGTTTCATCGGCCGTCAATACTCCGGACGCGCCGCGCCCCGCCTTTCGTGACGCCCGTCAACTTCCTTACAGGCCGGAGCAGATGACCGACAGCGCTCTCAGAATCAGCGGACCGGCGCCGGACCGGGACGAGGGGGCGGAGGTGCACCGGTCGGCGCCGGGACTGCCTGCCGTCGGCCGAATGACCGCCCGTGGACGGGACATTGACCGTCAAGCCGATCTTCGCCCCGTCCGGGCCGCGCCGCCGGGCGCACGCCCAGGACAGCGGTTGCGGCCACGCGGCTTCCGGGGCGCCCGGCCCTGGGCGGATCTGTCCTCGGGCGTCGCCGGCACCCGCCCGCACCGGCGGGACGGACCCTTGCTTCAGGTATTGACCACCCCGTGCCGCGAACCTACGTTGACGGCGTCTTGAGAGCGCTCTCAGAAGGGTCGCGCATGAGATTCCGTAGACGTCTGGCGCTTCTGTCGGCGGCCGCCGTGGCCGCCACAGGTCTGGCCGCCACTGTCGGTGGCGGCGCCGCCTTCGCCGCCACCGTCGAGGTGGGCAAGGGAAGTTACAGCGACGTTCGTCCGGCCGGGAGGCAGGGGCCCTCCGACAACGGCGGCCGGCCGGTCAAGCCCAAGGTCACGTCCGCCATGGCGGACAAGCCCGTGCCGACCAACGACTGGTGGTCCTCGCTGGTCTTCCAGCGGTTCGCCGGCAACCCGTGGTCGGAGAACATGTACGGACATCCCCTCACCTACAAGGCGGTGTCCGGCGGTCTGGAGGTCGGTTACCCGACGACCCATCAGATCGTGGGCGGCGGCCGCCAGTACGAGTTCCCGCACAAGGCCGACCTGACCCTCGGCCTCGCGGGCCTCAACTCCCCCGACGCCAGGGCCGACGGGTGGAGCGACTGGACCGTCACGCCGTACTGGAACGACGGTGCGCGCACCCTGCGGGCGACCATCGGCCACGGCCTGCCGTACGTCTACGCGGAGGGCACCGGCGGCGCGGCACAGATCAGCGCCGCCGCGCCGCCGACCGTCTTCGCCGACCGGGGCAACGTCCTCGGCGTCACCATCTCCGGCCACCACTACGCGCTGTTCGCCCCGAGCAGCAGCGACTGGACCGTCTCGGGCAACGAGATCCGTGCCGACCTCGGCACCAAGGACTACTTCTCCCTGGCGGTCCTCCCCGGCAAGGAGGCGCTCGCCGACTACGCGAAGTACGCCTTCAGCTTCGTGACCGGCTCCGAGGTGGACTGGGACTACCGGGAGGGCGACGGCGAGATCAAGGCCACCTACACGCTGACCACCGAGGCGAAGGAGGGCGAGGAGACCGGTACCCTCCAGGCGCTCTACCGCCACCAGTGGCTGCACACCTCCGACCCGCTGACCGACTACACCTACGTCTCGTCGCGCGGTGAGATGAAGGTCCGCGAGGGCACCTCCTTCACCACCACGCAGAAGGTGAACGGCGTCCTGCCGGGGCTGCCGAGCGCCCCCGGCGTCGACAGGACGAAGCTCAGGACCTACCTCAACGACGTGCTGACGCAGGGTGATCCGTTCAGCGGTGCCGTCGACACCTACTGGACCGGCAAGGCCCTGGGCAAGCTCGCCCAGCTCGTGCCGATCGCCGACCAGATCGGCGACACGGCAGGCCGCGACAAGCTCCTTCAGCTGATCAAGGGGCGCATGGAGGAGTGGTTCACCGCCGGCGGACCGTCGGAGTTCTCCTACGACAAGGACTGGCGCACCCTCATCGGCTACCCCGCCTCGTACGGCAGCGACCAGGAGCTGAACGACCACCACTTCCACTACTCCTACTACGTGCTGGCCGCCTCCGTCGTGGCGCAGTACGACCCGCAGTGGGCCGCCGACTCCGAGTGGGGCGGCATGGTCGGGGAACTCGTCAAGGACGCCGCCAACCCGGCCAGGGACGACGAGAAGTACCCGTTCCTGCGCGGCTTCGACGTCTACGCGGGCCACAGCTGGGCGGCCGGCCACGAGGCCTTCGCCGCGGGCAACAACCAGGAGTCGTCCTCGGAGTCGATCAACCTCAGCGCCGGCCTGATCATGTGGGGCTCGGCCCTCGGCGACAAGGCGCTGCGCGACCAGGGCGTCTACATGCTGACGACCGAGTCGGAGTCGATCGCACAGTACTGGTTCGACGCCGACCAGCAGGTCTACCCCGAGGACTTCACCCACGACGTGGTCGGCATGGTCTGGAGCAGCGGCGGCGCCTACGCCACCTGGTGGACCGCCAACCCCGAGGAGATCCACGGCATCAACTTCCTCCCCGTGACCGGTGGTTCGCTGCACCTGGCCCGGGAGAAGGACATGCTCCGCCGCAGCGTGGCCGAGATGGAGAGGGAGAACGGCGGCCCGGCCGTCGAGTGGCGGGACATCTTCTGGCAGGTCCAGGCGCTGTACGACCCGGCCAAGGCCATGGCTGCCTGGAACCAGTGGGACGGCGGCTACGTTCCCGAGGCCGGCGAGACCAAGGCCCACACCTATCACTGGGTCGCCACGATGAACTCGATCGGTGCACTGGACATGACCGTCACCGCCGACATGCCGACGGCCGTCGCCTTCGACAAGAACGGCACCAAGACGTACGCCGCCCACAACTACGCGGCAGAGGAGTGCTCGGTCCTCTTCTCCGACGGCGGCGTGCTGAACGTACCGGCGAAGTCCACCGCGTCCGGCGCGGGCGACGACACCCGGCTCGGGACGCTCTGCGGCGCCGCGGGCGGCGGTGGGGAACCGCCGCCCGCCGACGAGAAGCCCACCGCGCCCGGCACCCCGGCCGCGGCCGACGTGACCGACACCTCCGTCCAACTGACCTGGGACGCCGCGACCGACGACAAGGGCGTCAGGAACTACGACGTCTTCCGCGGCGGCACGAAGGTCGCCACCGTCACCGGGACCACGTACACCGACACCGGACTGACGCCCGGCACCGAGTACACCTACGCGGTCAGGGCCCGCGACACCGCCGGCCAGGTCGGTCCGGCGGGCGGCACCCTGACCGTCACCACCACCGGCGACGCCCCTCCGCCGTACGTCACGGGCGACACCTTCTACCTGCGGCCGGGCGGCACCCTCGCCACCGAGGCCGCCGCGACGGGCTCCTCCGACACGATCCCGTCCGCCGGCGGCACGAACAACGACGGCACACCGAAGAACCCGCTCGTCTACGAGGTGAAGAACGTCAAGGGCACCCTGAAGCCCGGCTCCGGCACGGCCTTCACCTTCAAGGTCGACGCAGGCGGCTCTGTCGGGTACGCCCAGCAGGCCCGGGTGTCGTACGACCTGACGGGTGACGGCACGTTCGACCGCGTCGAAACGTTCCGCTACTTCGCCACCGACCCGATCCCCGGCTGGGAGGAGTACTCCTCCGCCCGGCAGGGTCCGCACTCCGCCTCGGGCACCCCGGGCGACCTGAACGGCGGCACCGTCCGCGTGGAGGTCTGGAGCGCCCTGGGCAACGGCCCGTCCACCCTCCAGGTGGGCACGGGCTCGGTCCTGACGATCCCGTTCGCCTGATCCGAGCGAGCTGGATCACCCTCGGAACAGTCGGTGTCCGGGCCCGCGAAGCGCCCCGGGGCGTGCCCACCGGGCGTGCCCCCGGGCGCGGGTGGAGGCACAGGGCGCCGTTTCGTCGCACACGATCGGCACGGGAGCAGGCCGGGAACGTCTGCCCCCGTGCCGGTGCCGCCGCGACCGCCGCCGCGGCCACGGCCGTGCGCGTGGCGACGAACTGGGTGGTGCCGTCCCGCCGGTCGAGCGGCGGACACTTCAGCCGCCGGAGGGCCGCCCGGCGCGATCAGCGACGGCCGTCAGTGCGCCGCCGCACCCCTCATCTGGTCCATCGACGGACCCGACATCTGAAGACCCGGCAGCAGCCAGTCCTGGAAGGGGGCGAGCACGGCGAGTACGAGGAGGGCGACGCCCACCGCCCAGCTGAGCCAGGGGCCGCCCCGCCACAGCTTCTCCAGGAAGATCACCGCCGCCAGGCCCGCCATCGCCGCCACGTTCATCACGCCGAGGGGGATCAGGACGATCATCAGCCCCCAGCAGCAGCCGACGCAGTAGAGCCCGTGGTGCGCGCCCACCCGCAGATCCTTCGCCCACGGCCGGAACCGCGCGTACCGCACCAGCTGGAACATCGGGCTGCGGCAGTGCCGCAGACAGACCCGCTTCAGCGGCCCGAACTGCTGGACTCCCGCCAGCAGGAACGCGCCCGCGCCGATCCAGCGCCCCCACTCGGGGCGGGCGTCGACCAGGTGCCCCGTCGCCGCCAGGGCCCCGTACACCAGCAGTCCGAAGCCGGCCCAGGCCAGCAGATAGCCGCCGACGAATTCGGTGAGGCGCAGCGCACGGACGCGGCCCGCGCTGCCGCGGTTGATCGCCTGTACCCAGGTGAGAGCCACGGGTGCCAGCGACGGCAGCATCATCGCCGCCATCATGACCACCCACAGGAGCAGGAAGAGCGGGAGCGCCAGCCCCATGGTGCCCGGCTCCATCCCCATGTCGCGGGACTGCGCGGCCGTGAGCACCCACGCCAGCGCGGCGATCAGGGTCAGGAGGAACCAGCCGAGGGCCAGATCACGCCTCGGCAGCAGGACCCCAGGCCTGGTGGGCTCCGGTGGGGCGAGCCGGAGATGCGGCACGGCATGCCTCCCGGGACGCCCGCCGCTTCGGTGGCCGCGACGAGTGCTTTCGAAGACATCTCCAGCAGAGCACAGAATCACCGGCCCCAAAAGCGGAGGTGGCGGGACCCTGGCGACAGCCCTCATGGCAGTGAGCGGGCCCACCCGGTGCGTCGACGGCGACGGATCCCGCCCCGGGCGACGTGTGCGAGCCGGCGTCCCCGTCAGCGCCTCCCGGTTCCCCTTGCCTGCGAGGGCCGCTTCGCTTTCGCGTCGGCGAGGAGCACCCTGGAAGTGACACCGCTCCGTACACCGGGGAGAGGAGGAGCGAAATGGCTGAGCAGACCACCAGCAGCCCGCCCTGGCACGTGGCCGGCGACTGGTTCGACACCTGCAAGTGCGCCATACCCTGCCCGTGCACCTTCGCCCAGCCCCCGTCCGAGGGCGATTGCGAAGGTGTGCTCGCCTGGCACATACGCGAGGGACGGTTCGGGGACGTCCGGCTCGACGATCTGAACGTCCTGATGCTCGGGTCCTTCACCGGCAACGTGTGGGCCGGCGAGCACACGGACCCGTATGCCGCGGTCTTCGTCGACGAGCGCGCCGACGAGCAGCAGCGCGCCGCACTCGGCGCGATCTTCGGCGGGGAGGCCGGCGGCTGGCCGCAGCAGTTCGCTCAGGTCCTCGGAGCCGAGGTGCGCGGCATGGACGTCGCTCCGATCACCGTCGAGGTCGACGAGGACCTGGGGGCGTGGCGCGCTGAGATTCCCGGCCGGGTGACCGCCCGTGCCGAGGCCCTCACCGGTCCCACCACGGCCGAGGGGGCCCGGGTCCAGGTCCACAACGCCCCCGGTGCCGAGGTCGGCCCGGGACAGATTGCCACCTGGGGCCGGTCCACCACCGATCAGGCCGACGCCTTCGGCTTCAGCTGGAGCCGCAGCGGCCGGTCCAGCAAGTACTTCCCCTTCGACTGGAGCGGCCCCGACTGACACGCGGCCGGCCGGCGCTCCGGTCGGTCGGCCATCAGCTCGTGGTCACGCCGGACGAAGACGCCACCGGCCCACGGCTCCGCACGGCCGTCGTGGACCGGCTCGCCTTCGGCGGCAACATCATCGGGACCCGCAAGACCCGGAAGGCAGTGGCTGGCCGGCAGGCGGAGGTGCCGGCCCGCCCACGGCTACGGCGAGGTGGGCGGGTGCGGGGAACGGAGTACGAGCAGGGTGATCTCGCTGGGGGCGAAGACGCGGAACGGCGGGCCCCAGAAACCGGTGCCGCGGCTGGTGTAGAGGAGGGTCCGGGCGCCGTGCCGGCTGAGGCCGGCGAGGGCGGGCTGGTCGATGCCGACCAGGTGGTGGAAGGGCCAGATCTGGCCACCGTGGGTGTGGCCGGAGAGCTGGAGGTCGATGCCGGCGGCTGCCGCCCGGTCGATGAACTTGGGCTGGTGCGCCAGGAGCAGGACGGGCAGGTCGGGGTCGGCGCCGTTCAGGGCTCCGGCGAGGTGGGCGCGATGGCCGGGCAGGCCGGAGGACTCGGCGGTGACGTCGTCCACGCCGGCGACCACGAGGGTGTCGCCTCCGCGTTCCAGCAGCAGATGGCGGTTGCGCAGCGGCTCCCAGCCCAGCTCGTCCATCAGGTCGACCCAGCCCTGGGCCTCGCTGTAGTACTCGTGGTTGCCGGTGACGTAGACACGGGCCCGGGTCGCCCGCACGGTTCCGAGCGGGGCGGCCTGGGCACGACGGCGTTCGGCCGTGCCGTCCGCGATGTCGCCGGTGTGGCAGACCAGGTCCGCTTCCAGGGTGTTCACCGTCTCGCACACCTGTGCCGACCAGCGGGCGCGATCGAGGGGACCGTAGTGGGTGTCGGTGATGAGGACGACGCGGATGCCGTCCAACCCGGCACCCAGGCGCGGGAGTTGCACGTCAAGTCGGCGCACGCGGGGCACCCGGCGGGCCTCGGCGTACCCCCAGGCGAGCAGTACGGCGGTGACGCCGAGAACGGCCCAGGTGACGATTCGGGCCCGGTCCTGGCCCTCGCCGACGCCGGTCACGCTCAGGGCGGCCCGCAGCAGGACGCCGAGCAGAACGGACCAGGTGAACAGGACCCAGCTGATGCCCAGCAGGGTGTCACCGAAGATCGCGGCCCGGTCCTGCTGGCGGCTGCCGTGGCCGCGCACCATCGCGAGCGGCATGCCGACGAGGCCGAGGGCGAACGGGGCGGTGCCGGCGAGCGTGACGGGCAGCGGCCAGTGCTGGCCGGTGTACAGGAGCACCCAGCACGGCACGGCCCACAGCAGGACGGGGGCGACCAGGGGGATGTACCGCATCAGGCGGTGCAGTGGGCTCCGCCGCGGTGCTCGCGCTTCGCTCTCGACAGGTCGGGTGTCGCTGGTGTCGGTCACGCTTGCCCTCCCTGACGAGGCTGCCGTCTCGCGCACTGTATCGCGCTGGTCCCGCAGGACATCCGGTGCCGGGGAGCATCACCAAGGCTGCCCGAATCCTGGACGCCGGTCTCCGGGAAGCGGCTTGACGAGTCGGTGCGCGATAGCGGGTGGGACGCGTCTGGCCTGGTCGCCGCCTGCTCTCAGATGCTGATCGTGTGGTCGGAGGCGAGGCCGGCGATGGCTCGGTAGGTGTCGGGCGGGCGCCCGTGGCGTCCAGGAGGACCTCAGCCTCGGGGACACATCGCGCGCGACACGTGATGAGCAGCGACGAACCCACCGCGCTGCGAGCAGTTCGAGGAACGGATCTCCCTCGTCGAAAGCCGCTCACCTGTCCGAGCCTTCTGACCGGTTCTCCGACCGAGGCGCGCACAGCCGGCCGGCCGGTGGGACCTCGCGCTGCCGCCGCCGGAGGCGAGCGACAGGCGCTGGGGATATGTCGGATGCAACCGATATCCGGGTGGGTTTGTTCCGTACTCCGGGATTCGGTCGAGCGGGTCAAATACCCGTGGGGGTATTTGACAAGGTCTGCCAGTCGCCCCTACGGTCGAGAGCGTAATACCCCAGGGGGTATACGGAGGTGAATCCCGCCATGGCTCGTGACGTGGACCTGGAAACCTTTGCCGCCCCTCACGCACCCGGGTCGCCGACGGGGCCCGGGGCTGGGCCGGCGGTGGTCGCCCGGTGCTGATGGGGTCCGCTCCGGGGTCGGCCTGACCTTCCAGGCGGCTCACCCGCCCGCCCCTTCGGGGAGCGGGCCTGCTTTTGGCCTCTCGAATACCCCCCAGGGTATCTAACCCATCTCTTACGGAGGTTCCCGTGTTCTTCGCCCAGTACTACCTCGACTGCCTCTCGCAGGCGTCGTACATGATCGCCGACGAGACCACGGGCCGGGCCGTGGTCGTCGACCCCCGCCGGGACGTCTCGGAGTACCTGGCGGACGCCGAGGCGCACGGCTTCACCGTGGTCGGCGTCATCAACACCCACTTCCACGCGGACTTCGTCGCCGGACACCTGGAGATGGCGGCCGAGACCGGTGCGTGGATCGGCTACGGCCGCCGCGCCGAGACGGAGTACCCGATCCGCAAGCTGGCCGACGGGGAGATCATCAGCCTCGGCGACGTCACTCTGAAGATCATGGAGACGCCCGGGCACACCCCGGAGTCGATCAGCGTGCTGGTCTACGAGCACGGCGAGGACGCCATCCCCTACGGCGTACTCACCGGCGACGCCCTGTTCATCGGCGACGTGGGCCGCCCCGACCTGCTCGCCTCCGTCGGGGTGACCGCCGAGGAACTCGGCGCCATGCTCCACGACAGCGTGCAGAACAAGCTGATGGGCCTGCCGGACGAGGTCCGGGTCTTCCCCGCCCACGGCGCCGGCTCCGCCTGCGGCAAGAACCTCTCCACGGAGAAGCAGTCGACCATCGGCGAGCAGCGGGCCACCAACTACGCGTGCGTGCCCATGTCGCAGGCCGACTTCGTGGGAATCGTGGCCGCCGGCCAGTCCGCGGCTCCCGGTTACTTCGCCTTCGACGCCGAGCTCAATCGCAAGGAGCGCGAGCTGTTCGACCCGGCCGTCGCCCCCCGGCCGCTGAGCGTCGAGGACTTCGCCGACCTCCGCGCCTCCGGTGCCGTCGTCGTCGACGCCCGTGACCCGCAGGAGTTCGCAGCCGGTCACCTGCGCGGCGCGGTGAACGTTCCGGCCGACGGACGCTTCGCCGAGCAGGCCGGCACGGTCCTGCCCGCGGACGCCGACCTCCTCGTCCTCGCGCCCCAGAACCGCGAGGAGGAGATCGTCACCCGCCTCGCCCGGATCGGCTTCGACCGCGTGGCCGGCTACCTGCGCTCCCCGGACGACGCCCTCACCGTGCTGGCCGATGAGGTCACCCCGGCCAGCCGCCTCACCGCCGCCCAGGTCCGCACCGCCCTGGAGAGCGACGACCCGCCGGTCGTCATCGATGTGCGCAACTGCGGCGAGCGCGGCGAGCACGGCTACATCGACGGCGCCCTGCACATCGCGCTCGGCGAGCTGCCGCGCCGCCTGGACGAGATTCCCGGCGACCGGCCCCTGGTCCTGCACTGCGCGGGCGGCCACCGTTCGTCGATCGCGGCGAGTCTGCTGCGCCACCACGGCTTCACCGACGTCTCGGACATCCTCGGCGGCTACGCCGCCTGGGCGCTGCTCAACACGCCCGCGACCGTCTGACCGGCCGCCGCCTCACAGACCGGCCCTTCCCGGCCGAGACGAACCGCCGACGCCCCCGCGGGGAGGCGCCCTCTGCCCTGACGGGCCTTCCTCGCGCGGGCGCCGGCCCCCGCTCCTGACCTCTGACCTCACGTATGCCCCGCCCCGCATTTCTGTGCGGGGTCGCCTCACCACGACGGAGTTTTCATGACGACCGACGCCTCCCGTACCGCTGGCCTCACCCCCGCCGCCCTCCAGCAGCTGATCAAGGACGGACGCGGGCCGCGTCTGCTCGACGTGCGCACCCCGGGCGAGTTCCGGACGGTCCACATCCCCGGTGCCTACAACGTCCCGCTGGACACCCTGCGCGAGCACCGTGCCGAACTCCTCGCCCACCTCGACGAGGATGTCGTCCTCGTCTGCCGCTCCGGAGCCCGCGCCGCCCAGGCCGAGCAGGCGCTCGCCGAGGCCGGCCTGCCCAACCTGCGTGTCCTGGACGGCGGCATGATGGCCTGGGAAGTGGCCGGGGCTCCCGTCAACCGGGGCGAGGCGCGCTGGGACCTGGAGCGCCAGGTCCGCCTCATCGCCGGATCGATCGTGCTCGTCACCGGCGTCGCGGGCCTGCTCGTGCCGGGCGTGCACCTGATCGGCACCGCCATCGGCGCCGGGCTGACCTTCGCCGCGCTCAGCAACACCTGTGCCATGGGCATGCTGCTGTCCAAGCTGCCCTACAACCGCGGCCCGCGCACCGACATCCGTACGGTCATCGCCTCCCTGCGGGACCGCTCGTGATCACGCTCGTCCTCATCGCGTCCGTACTGATCGGCATCAGCCTGGGCGTCCTCGGTGGCGGCGGTTCCATCCTGACCGTGCCGATCCTGGTCTACCTGGCCGGGATGGACACCAAGGAGGCCATCGCCACGTCGCTGTTCGTCGTCGGCGCCACCAGCCTTGTCGGTCTCGTCCCGCACGC
Source organism: Streptomyces sp. NPDC001381 (assembly GCF_042895685.1). Taxonomy (NCBI): domain Bacteria; kingdom Bacillati; phylum Actinomycetota; class Actinomycetes; order Kitasatosporales; family Streptomycetaceae; genus Streptomyces; species Streptomyces sp. NPDC001381. The sequence goes on from NZ_JBIAWO010000002.1 coordinate 616,962, forward strand.
TCGCGCGGGCCGGGTGCGCTGGCGCACCGGTCTGATCTTCGGCGCGGTCAGCATGGTCGGCGCCTACGGCGGCGGACGCCTCGCCGAGTACGTCCCCGGCACCGCCCTGCTCATCGCGTTCGCCCTGATGATGCTCGCCACCGCCGCCGCCATGCTCCGCAAGCCCCGCAAGCCGAAGGCGGCCAAGCCCGCCCGCACGGAACTGCCCGTCAAGCACGTGATCGCCGAGGGCCTCGTCGTCGGCGCGGTCACCGGCCTGGTCGGCTCCGGCGGCGGATTCCTCGTCGTCCCCGCCCTCGCCCTGCTCGGCGGACTGCCCATGAGCGTCGCCGTCGGCACCTCGCTCCTGGTCATCGCCATGAAGTCGTTCTCCGGACTCGCCGGCCATCTCAACGGGGTCCAGATCGACTGGAACCTGGCCCTGATGGTCACCGCCGCGGCCGTCGTCGGCAGCCTGGTGGGCAGCCGCTTCGCCGGACGCATCCCCCAGAACGCCCTCCGCAGGGCGTTCGGCTGGTTCGTCGTCGTCATGGGCGTCTTCGTCCTCGGCCAGCAACTGCCCCACGCGATATTTGCCAGCCCGCTCACCTGGGTCGGCATGGGTCTCACGGCAGCGACCGCCGTGACCTGGGGCACGGCTCGGGCACGCCGTTCACGGCTCAGCGCGGACGCACCCCGGGCACGCTCCCGGGAATCGGCCGGATACCCCTAGCGTCATACCCCGAGGGGTATCCTTGAGTCGATGGTCGGTGAGAAGGAGGACCCGGTGAAGGTAGAAGAAGAAGCGGCGGCCGCGGTCCTCAACCGGTTGCGCCGCGCGCAGGGCCAGCTCGCGGGCGTCATCGCCATGATCGAAGCCGGCCGCGACTGCGGGGACGTCGTCACCCAGCTCGCCGCCGTCTCCCGCGCTCTCGACCGGGCCGGATTCAAGATCGTCGCCAGCGGCATGCGCCAGTGCCTCGCCGAAAGCGAGGAAGGCGCACCCCCTATGAGCGAACAGGAACTGGAGAAACTCTTCCTCACGCTCGCGTGACACACGACGGCGGCCGGCGGACATCCGCCGGCCGCCGTCGCTTCACGCCGCGGGCGGACGGGTGCGCGGCGCCCTGCTCCGGCGGCCGGCTGCCGCCGGGCGATCGAGGCATTCCGCCGGGCCGCGTCCCCGTCCCGGGTGGACCAGGTCATCGCCCGGGCGGGAGAGCGGCAGACCGCCGCGATGCGCGCATCGGCCCGCCGTGCCTCGAGCCCGACGCCGCGTCCCGGACGATGCGCCGCCCCTGACCGAGCAGGCCCGCGCAGAGTGCCGCCGCCAGGCCGCGGCGACCGAGGCCGCCGCGCTGCGCCGGGCCCATGCCGAGCGGGTGGCCAGGGCCACAGGTCGTGAGGCTTCGCGGGCCGATGGCTACGCTGCCGGGTATGCCGAAGCATCGTCGGTGGCCGAGCCGAAAGGGTCGTCGTACGGTGCCGCACCGGAACTCCCCTCGTACGACCGGCCACCGGCCTGCGACGTCACCATCGCGCGTCGCGACCGCACCCGCCGGCCCGGCCCCGTGGTTGTCCCGGTGCTCGTACGACCCCGCCCGCGGATGGGCGGAGCTGGATGCCGCACGTCGCCCCCTGGTACGGGGGAGTGGAGGCCCGGGCCCTGTCGATCCTGAGGGACCCGGGCCCCCAGACGCAGGAGGGGGTCGCCTCTGGGTTTCTGTGCGTGGCGAACGACGATCCGACAGCGGAGCTTCAGGTCCAGCTCTTGACGGGACGTGCTCCGTGGGGAGGTCGGGCAGATGTAGGTTCGCGCGCACGGATCAGGCCGTGGAGCAGCTTGCCGACAGGCGGGGGTGGCGCCGGGATGAGGGGGCGAAGTGGCACAGGTGACGCGCTGGAGGTGTCGCGAGTGCGGCGCGGAGATCCGAGGGGCAGCGCTCAGTTCCGAGAGGTCAACGAACCAGATCGATCACGCGCGCCGCTCTGGTCATCGCGCGGCCCTGGACCCGTGGCCGAGAGGACGCGCCAACGCCCACGGCAGGTCTGGCTCCGGGTGGGTCGTGTACACCCGCGAGCCCGGCAGGTGGCGGCAGCGCTGGGACGGTCTCGCCCTGTCGACCCGCGTCTGTATCGCGCTCGGCATGTTCGTGTTCGCGTTCTCCATGGGCACATGGATCGCCGAGCAGAACACGGAGCCGACAGGACGGCACGTGTGTGAGGTCCCACGTAATGACGGGACCGGCCTGGTGTGGCGCCGCAGGTGCTGACCAGCGGGGCTGGCGCCCCGGACAGCGTAGATGCGGAGGGCGGGGCCGGGGCACATGGTCGTCTTGCGCCGGGCGAGGGTGCGGGCGAGTCCGTCGAGCGGATCCAAGCCCGGTCGGATCACCCCCACCGGCAAGCACAAGGGGCCCAGCCCCTCCGTCGCGAGCATCTACCGGCGCTCTCCGAGCACGCCCCGCGGGGGAGGCGCCCCGCAGCCGTCGAACTCGGCCCGCACGGTCCGCAGCCGCACACCCCGTTCGGCGGCCAGCCCCTCGGCCTTCTGCAGCGCTACGGCGGAGAAGTCGACGGCGCCCACCTCCCAGCCCCGTGCCGCGAGCCACACCGCGTTGCGGCCCTCGCCGGCGGCGAGGGCCACCGCCCGCCCGGACGGCTTCAGACCGGACAGCTCCTCGGCGACGAACCGGTCGGGCCTCCAGGGGGACCGGGTTCTTGGAGCCTCTGCTGCGCCACTACGTGTCGTGCGGTGACGCGGTGCTGCCATTGCGCCGCACGGCCTCAGCAGGGACGGGGCGCGAGACGGTCCGCCCGCTTGCGTCGTCCGACGGCGCCGGGGCCTCGCCTGCCGTCCCCCACGCTCGGCCTTGCTCGCGCGGGGGGACCCCCGTCGGCGTTCGTCCGTCGGAGCCACGCAACATGTACCAGCTGAACACGATCCCCGCAGCCGCGGCCACGGAGGCCCAGGTCCAGGGGCTGGTCAGCAGCGTGTGGCGCAGGTCGGGGCTGATCTGCTGGCCGAGGACGAAGACGCCCATGACGGCGACGAACCAGCCGAAGGACTTGCGCAGGGCGTCCTGCGGGATGCGTCCGGCGAGCAGACCGCCGAGCAGGCTGCCGACGACGGCGGTCGCCGTGACGAGGGCCGCGAACCCCCAGTCGATGTGCACGCTGGCGAGGTAACCGGCGAGTCCCGCGAAGGACTTCATGGCGATGACCAGCAGGGAGGTGCCCACGGCGACGGTCATCGGCAGTCCGCCGAGCAGCGCGAGGGCGGGGACGACCAGGAAGCCGCCGCCCGCGCCGACCAGCCCGGTGACCAGGCCGACGACGATGCCGTCCAACAGGACGTGCAGGACGGGGAGTTCGTGGTGGACCTTCTTCGGCTGCTGTTTGCGTCCCCGGATCATGGCGCCGGCGGTGGCGATCATCATGAGGGCGAACGCGATGAGCAGGACGGTACCGGGGACGAACTCGGCCAGCCGTCCGCCCGCGTAGGCGCCGGTCATGCCGGCCAGGCCGAACAGCAGCCCGGTGCGCCAGCGGACACGTCCGGCGCGGGCGTGTGAGACGACCCCGGCGGCGCTGGTGACACCGACGACGAACAGCGAGGTGGCGATGGCCTCCTTGGTCTCCATTCCGGCCAGGTAGACCAGGATGGGCACGGTCAGGATGGACCCACCACCGCCCAGGACGCCGAGGCTGACCCCGATGAGCAGGGAAGCGGCGATGATCACGGCGATCATGACGTGCTCCGCAGGGCGGCGACGACGGTGTCGATGTCGGCGCGCGGGCCGCGGTTGTAGGGCAGCTTCGCCAGCAGCATGCCCATCGCGCAGGTGTTGGTGAGCGCGGCGACGGTCAGCCCGGCGCCGACGGCTGTGCCGATCAGGTGCAGGCCGGGAAGGAACAGGCCCGCGATGCCGGTGATCAGGACGAGGGTGCCGGCGACCAGGCGCACCTGGCGCTCCAGGTCCCAGCGCTCCGGGCCGCGGGTGAGGGCGCCGCCGGCGGCCTCCCAGGCCATGACGCCGCCGTCGAGGACGCGCAGGTTGGGCAGTCCGGCTTCGGCGAGGGCCTGTTCGGCCTGGGCGGCGCGGGCGCCGGAGCCGCAGATGAGGACGACGTCCTCGTCGAGGTGGTGGCGCAGTTCGGCGCGGTGCTCGCGGAGGGTGTCGAGGGGGACGTTGTAGGAGCCGGGGATGTGGGCCGTGCGGAACTCGCCGGGCGTGCGTACGTCCAGCAGGCGCGGGCCTTCCCCGTCCCGGGTCAGGTCGCGCAGGGCGGCGGGATCGAGTCGTGGTTTGTCGGTGTGGGTGGTCATCGGGTTCCTTGCTGTCTTTGAAGCTCTCTCTTGACGGGGGGCGGCGGCCGCGGCCTGGGGACCGCCGCCCGGGGCGGGGTGGGTCAGGCGTCGGCCGTGGCAGGCTGGGCGAGCCAGGCGCCGTAGCCGCCGAGCAGGTCGGAGACGTCGGTGCGGCCCTGGTGGCGCAGCAGGCTGGCGGCGATGGAGGAGCGGTGACCGCCCGCGCAGTGCACGACGAGGGGCCGGCCGGCCGGGATCTCGTCGCTGCGGCGGGCGAGTTCGGCCAGGGGGATGTGCAACGAGCCTTCGATGAATCCCTCTTCGCGCTCGGCGGTGTTGCGCACGTCGAGGACCAGCGGGGGTACCTCGCCGTCCAGCGCCCGGCGCAGCTCGTCGGCGGTCAGCCGGCTGGCCTGCTCCAGTTCGTCGGCCAGGGCCAGGAAGGCGCCCTCCGGCTCGCGCAGATAGCCGCCGACCTTGTCGAAGCCGATGCGGGCCAGCCGGGTGACGATCTCCTCCTCGCGGTCCTGGGGCGCGACCACGACGACGTCCTGCTCGGGGGCGACGACCATGCCCGCCTGCTCGGCGAAGCGCCCGTCGGCGGGCACGTTCACCGAACCGCACACGTGACCGGCGGCGAAGTCCTGCGGGGAGCGGGCGTCGACCACGACCGCGCCAGCCGCGCGCCGCTCCAGGAAATCCCCGACCGACAACGGTCGCGGCGCATCGGCCGCGTCGAACAGGCCGTGTTCCTTGCGGTTGAGGATGGCGTCGTAGACGAAGTAGGCGGGCGCGGAGGGCTGCCCCGCGGTGACCAGCTCGACGAACTTCTCCTCGCTCATCGGGCGGCAGGCGTAGTTGGTGGCACGCTGCTCGCCGATGGTGGACTGGCGCCGGGTGGAGAGGTTCTTGCCGCAGGCGGACCCGGCGCCGTGAGCGGGGAAGACGCGGACCGCGTCAGGGAGGCCCATCAGCTTGTGCTGGATGGTCTGGTAAAGCATCCTGCCGAGTTCGTCGGCGGTCACGCCGATCGAGGCGAGCAGGTCGGGGCGGCCGACGTCGCCGATGAACAGGGCGTCGCCCGTGAGGACGCCGTAGGGGACGGCGTCGTCCGCGTGCTCGTACACCAGGACGCTGATCGACTCCGGGGTGTGGCCCGGGGTTTCGAGGATCTGCAGCTGGACGTCGCCGAGGCTGATGCGCTCGCCGTCGGTCAGCTTGCGGATCGGGTATTCGGCCTCGGCGCGCTGTCCGTAGCCGATCCAGGCGCCGGTGCGGTCGGCGAGTTCCAGGTGACCGGCGAGGAAGTCGGCGTGGAAGTGGGTGTTGATGACGGCCTCGATGGTGAAGCCGTGCTCGGCGGCGTCGGTGAGGTACTCGGACACGTCACGGCGGGGGTCGACGACGACGGCCTTGCCTGTGGTCTCGTCGGCGATCATGTACGACGCCTGGGAGAGGCAGTCGAGGTAGTACTGGGCGAAGAACATCTTGGGGTGACCTCCATGTCGGAAGCGAGGACTCTTCATACCCATGGGGGTATGTAAGAGGGTCTGGTCCGCCCTTCTTCGAGGGCGGGGCGGTAGCCCGGGCCGGGGCCGGTCAGAGGCGGCCGGTGAGCATGCCGTGCCAGTACACCGGCGGCAGCCCGTACCGCTTGAACAGCCACATCGTGCGCCGCTCCTTGAAGGGGTCGAGCAGCGGGAAGGTGGGTGTGGGGTTCAGGTCGTAGTCGAACTCGGCGAGCAGCATCCGGTCGCGGGCGGTCACCAGCGGACAGGAGGTGTAGCCGTCGTAGCGGTGCGACGGGGGGCGGCCGTTCATCACGTCGAGCAGGTTGGCGGCCACGACCGGAGCCTGCTTGCGCACGGCGGCCCCGGTCTTGGAGGTGGGCAGGTTCGCCACGTCGCCGAGCGCGAAGACGTTGTCGTACGACGGGTGCTGGAGGGTGTGTTTGTCGGCGGCGACGAATCCCTGAGGGCTGGCCGGGTCGGCGAGTGAGCCCGACGCGATCCAGTCGGGGGCGCTCTGCGGCGGCACGGCGTGCAGGAGGTCGTAGCCGATGGTCTCCTTGGTGCCGGTCGCGTGGTCGGCGACCGTGATCTCGCGGCGGTCGCCGTCGACGGCGGTCATCTCCGAGCGCAGCCGCACCTCGATGCCGTAGCGGGCGGCCACCTGCTCCAGCACCTGTGACCACGCAGGCACCTTGAACAGGGCCGGATCGGGGATGACGAGGATGATCCGTATCCGGTCGAGGACCTTCTGCCTGCGCCAGTGATCGGCGGCCAGATAGGCGATCTTCTGCGGGGCGCCGCCGCACTTGATCGGGGTCGCCGGGTGGGTGAACACCGCGGTGCCCGAGCGCGTCTGCCTGATCAGCTCCCAGGTGCGCGGCGCGTACTCGGGAGCGTAGTTGCTGCTCACCCTGTCGTGTCCGACGGCCTCGGCCAGGCCGGGCACGCCGTCCCATTCGAGCTGCAGGCCGGGTGCCAGCACCAGGTGGTCGTAGGTGAGTTCGGCGTCGTCGGACAGGGTCACCGTGCGGGCGTCGGGATCGACGGCCAGCGCGCGCCGGCGGATCCAGCGCACCCCGTCGGGGATGACGGAGCCCTCGGGGCGGCGGGAGGTGTGCAGGGGGGCCTGGCCGCCGCCGACGAGGGTCCACAGGGGCTGGTACCAGTGGGTGTCGGACGGTTCGATCAGGGTGATGTCGGTGACGCCGGCGCGCCGCAGGCGGGCGGCGACGCTGACGCCGGCGCTGCCGCCGCCGACGACGGCGACGCGGTGGCGGCCGGAGATCGGTGCGTCGGTGGGTGAGGGGTTCGCGGCCAAGGCGTTGCTCCTTCCGGGCTGGCCGATGTGCGGGTGGCGCACGGGGGTCAGAGCGCGTGCGCGCGGGATCCGGTCGCGATCGGGCGGCCGCCGCGGGCCCAGGCGCCGGTGCCACCGGCCACGGAGTAGGCGTCGATGCCGCGGGCGGTCATCAGATCGGCGGCGGTCCTGCTGCGGTTGCCGCTGGCGCAGATGACGTACACCGCCCGGTCCGTGGGCAGCTCGCCGCACCGGGCCGGCACGGTGCGCAGTGGCATCGGCTGTGCGCCGGGCACATGTCCGGCGGCGTACTCGTCCGGTTCCCGCACGTCGACCACCAGTCCGCCGTCGGACCAGGCCGCGGCGAGGTCTTCTTGTGTCACTTCACGAGCCACTCGGTTGCCTCCTCAAATACCCCCCGGGGTGTCCTGTTGGTGAGAGTACGGCGACTCCGAGAGGAGCGTCAAATACCCCTGGGGGTATTTGCCCGACAGGCAACATCGGGTCGGCGTCGGCGCGCCGACGGCCTGCGCCGGCTTCGCGGGCGGCTCACGGGCGTCGTGTGCGGGCTCGGGGCAGGCGGATGGCTATCCGGGTTCCGCCGCCCGGTCCGGAGGCCGCCGTAACCGTGCCGCCGTGAGCGGTGACCAGTTCCCGGACGACGGCCAGGCCGACGCCGCCGCCGGTCCCGCGGGCGCGGGTGCCGCGCCGGCACGCCACGGAGATGAGACCCGAACAACCACCGTCTCCATGGCGAGCCCGGCCGCAGGGTGCGGCTGCGGATCATCAACGCCGGCTCCGACACCGCCTACCGGGTCGCGCTCGGCGGCCACCGGCCGACCATCACCCACACCGACGGCTACCCGGTCCGGCACCAGCAGGTGGACGCCCCGCTCATGGGTAGGGGCGAACGCTATGACGTCCTGATCACCCTCGGCGACGGCGTCGTCCCTCTGGTCGCCGCGGCCGAGGGCAAGAACGCAGGGGGCCTGGCTCTCGTCCGTACGGGTTCCGGTCGCGCACCGTCGGCCTCCGTACGGCCGAAGGAACTCAGCGGCCTGATCATGACCGCGTCCCAGCTCCGTGCGGCCGACGACGTGCACCTGAATCGACTACGCCGCGGCCCGGCGCGCGATCCTGGTGGCGCTCGACGACATCGGGCTGGCGCGACACCGGGTTCACCACGCGCGTGATCGCCGACCGCACCGAGGCCGAGCGCGACGGCTTCACCGGCTCCCCGACCATCCTCGTCGACGGGCGCGACCTGCACTGCGCCGGACCGCTGACAGGAGTGAGGAATCAGCCAGGCCACTCCGCGCACACCATCAGGCTCGGCCCCGTGGTCCGGGCCCCAACCTCGGTACCTGGTGTACCCGGCCATCCTCACCCTTCGATACCCGGCAGGGGTGTGGGCCGGCGGCCCAGACCCAGGGGCGGTCGGGCCCTCACGCTGTGCCGCCGGATCACCGCCCGTGCCCCGGCGCTGCCACCCTGCCTTTCCGCACCGCGCGCGCTCGCCCACGGCAATGTGCGTTGCATGAGAGGTGGCGCGGGCGCAGGCTGCTTGATGACGAAGGGAGCCCTTCGATGACCCAGCACCCGCCCACCGCAGGGGCCGATCGTCCGGTCATCGGCTCGTGCCCGACTCACACCGGGGCCCAGCGCACCGTGGACTTCCTGTCCGACAGCGGATTCCCGGTCGAACGCGCCGCGATCATCGGTTCGGACGTTCGCCTGGTCGAGGCCGTCCTCGGCCGGCTCACCCGCAGCCGGGCCACCCTGGCCAGGGCGGGTACCGACGCGTGGTCCGGGCTGCTCGTCGGGCTTCTGCTGTCGGTGTTCGCCGCCCGGCAACCATCACGTCCTGGTCCTGATGCTGAGCGGGCCGGCCTACGTCGCCGTCTTCGGCGCGGTCTTCGGGTTCGCCGGTCATGCTCGTAGCGGCGGCCACCGCGAACTCTCTTCCCGCAGCCAGATCGAGGCCGCCCGCAGCCAACTCGCCTGGCGCGAAGAGCGACCTGTTCCCGACCCTGCCACGCGGGCAGACCGCGGACGCCGCACTTTCCGGCGCAAGACAGGCAGGGCCTCGTGCCCTTTCGGCCCAGCTCCATGTGGCCGACGGCTCTGCCCCCTGCCGCCCTGGCCTCACTCGCCGAAGGAGGAGTGACCGTGCAGCACCACGCGCATCACCACGATCACGAGACGTCTGGGCACGAGGATCCTGGTAAGGAGCGCAGCACGGCGGTTCTGGACGTGCGCGGGCTGGCCTGGGCGTCCCAGCAGAGCACCGTCGCCGCTGCGCTGGGCCGGCGGCCTGGCGTGCTTCAGGTCGAGGTCAACCCGGTCGCGCAGTCGGCGACGGTGGTCTTCGACACGTGGCGTACGTCGCTGGCCGAGCTGCGACGCTGGGTCACCGAATGCGGCTACCACTGCGACGGCCAGTCCGTGCCGTCCCATGTCTGTGATCCGATGGCCGAGCCGGACCCTGGTGTCGAAGCCGCTGAGGACCGTCATGCGACTCATGAGGGCCCTGCCGCGCGGGCAGCCGCTCCGAGCGCGCCCGCGGGGCACGCCACGGTGGCCGAGGAGATGACGACACCGCACGAGCTGACGGGGCACGGCGGCCACGAGGCCATGTCGATGGCGGCGATGGTGGCCGACATGCGCAACCGCTTCCTGGTGGCGTTGGTGTTCTCGGTCCCGATCGTCATCTGGTCGCCGATCGGCGAGGACGTCTTCGGTCTGGACGTCCCCGTGCCCTTCGGGCTGCGCCAGGATGTCTGGGCGCTGCTGCTGAGCCTGCCGGTGATCTTGTACTCGTGCTCGATCTTCTTCGTCGGCGCGGTCCGGGCGTTGCGTGCCCGCACGCTTGACATGATGGTGCTGGTCGCGGTCGCCGTCGGCTCCGGCTGGACGTACTCGCTGATCATCACGCTCACCGGGGGCGGCGACGTCTTCTACGAGGCGGCCACCGTGCTGGCCTCGTTCGTGCTGCTCGGCCACTGGTTCGAGATGCGGGCCCGGGGAGGCGCCAACGACGCCATCCGCACCCTGCTCGACCTGGCCCCGCCCAAGGCACTCGTCGTGCGGGGCGGAGAGCCGGTGGAAGTGCCCACCGCCGAGGTCGTGGTCGGCGATCTGCTGCTGGTCCGGCCCGGAGCCAAGATCGCTGTCGACGGGATCGTGGAGGAGGGGGAGAGCGAGGTCGACGAGTCGATGGTCACCGGGGAGAGCCTGCCCGTGCACAAAGCCCCCGGCTCGCAGGTCGTCGGCGCGACCATCAATGCCAACGGCACGCTCCGTGTGCGCGCCACCAAGGTCGGCTCCGACACCGCGCTGGCACAGATCGTCAAGCTCGTCCAGGAAGCCCAGAACTCCAAGGCCCCGGGCCAACGGCTCGCCGACCGGGCCGCGTTCTGGCTGGTCTTCGTCGCCCTGATCGGCGGTGCCGCGACGCTGGCGGTCTGGCTGCTGGCCACCGACCGCTCGCTGGGCACCGCGATGCTGTTCGCCATCACCGTCGTCGTCATCACCTGCCCGGACGCCCTGGGTCTGGCCACCCCTACGGCCATCATGGTCGGCACGGGACTGGGAGCCCGGCGCGGGGTCCTGTTCAAGAACGCCGTCGCCCTGGAGGCATCGGCGGGGATCCAGACCGTGGTCATGGACAAGACCGGCACCCTGACCAGGGGCGAACCGGAGGTGACCGACCTGATCACCGCCCCGGGAACGGACGAGGACCAACTGCTGCGGCTGGTCGCGGCGGTGGAGCGCGAGTCCGAGCACCCCTTGGCCGAAGCCGTCGTACGGTACGCCGAGAGGAGGGCCGTGGCGGCAGTGAGCGCGCGGCACTTCGAGAACGTCCCCGGCCACGGTGCGACCGCGGTCGTCGACGGCCACCGAGTTACGGTCGGCAACCGCAGACTGGTGATGCGTGAAGGCGTCGACCTCGGCCAACTGGCCGCCCGACGCGAGATGCTGGCCGCCACCGGCCGTACCGTCGTCATCGCCACCGTTGACGGACAGGCGGCGGGCCTGATCGGGATCGCCGACGCGCCCCGGGAGACCTCGGCCGCCGCCGTGGCCGAACTGCACGCCCTCGGTGTCGAAGTGGTCATGCTCACCGGCGACAACCAGGCCACCGCCGAGCGGATCGCGGACCGTCTGGGCATCGACACCGTCATCGCCGAGGTCCTGCCCGGGGACAAGGCGGCCAAGGTGGCCGAACTGCAACGCGGCGACCGCAGGGTCGCCATGGTCGGCGACGGCGTCAACGACGCACCCGCCCTCGCCCAGGCCGACCTCGGCATCGCCATCGGCGCCGGCACCGACGTGGCCATCGAGACCGCGGACCTCGTCCTGATGCGCTCCGACCCCCTCGACGTGCCGACCGCTCTGCGTATCGGCCGCGGCACCCTGCGCAAGATGCGGCAGAACCTCGGCTGGGCCATCGGCTACAACGCTGTCGCGCTGCCCATCGCCGCGGGCGTCTTCGAACCCGCCCTCGGCCTGGTGCTGCGGCCGGAGATCGCTGCTTTGTCCATGTCCGGGTCCAGCGTCATCGTCGCCGTCAACGCCCTCGCGCTCAAACGCCTGCACCTTTCCGGCGCGGCACCGTCGCCCGCCGGCCAACCTCCCGGCGCCCCAGCCGCCCTCGCCACCAGCGAGGACGCGGGGCTCGACACCGGCCGCCGTGCCGCCTGACCTCCAGGGCCAGGGGTGATGGACGGCCTGCCCGCCGCACCGCACGGCGCACAGGAGCCCGAAGACGTACATGATCACGACCATCCCCGCGAGGCACACCAGCGGGCCGATGGTGTCGAAGCGGTCGGAACGGCAGCCGCCGGTGACCGCCCTCAGCACCCGATCGTGATCTTCAGCGGGTCACCGGACGCCTGCGGCCGCACCCGTCCTCACCTGCGGCCTTCGGCGAGCAGGCGTAGGAGCCCCGGTGACCTGGATGATCACATGGGGGCGGCTCCTCCAGATACGGGCGCATGGCCTCGGCGGTCCGTGGGCCGACCGGTGTGGTCGAGTTGCAGTCCAGGTGGACGGGCTGCCGTCGAGCGCGGGATCACGCGGCGGCCCCGCCGGCCACGGGCAGCTCGGCCAGTCGCCATTCCAGCATCCCGTCGGTCAGCCGGACCGCCCTGCGGCCGTGGGCGTGCATCAGGCGTACGGCGTCATGGGCGAGGACGCAGTAGGCGCCGCGGCAGTACGCGACCACCTCGGCGTCGTCCGGCAACTCCGCGATCCGCTCGGCGAGTTCTTCCACCGGGATGGAGAGGGCACCGGGAATGTGGCCGGCGGCGTACTCCTCGGCCGGGCGGACGTCGAGGACGACGACCTCACCCGTCCGAGCGCGGGCCAGCAACTCCTCACGACCGATCTCCTCCGCCTCGTCGGTGCCGAGGTAGGCGGTGCGGGCGGCCTCGACGCCTGCCTGGTGGGTCTGGGCGACCTGGCGCAGCAGGGCGTAGAGGGCGGCGACATCGTCTCCGGCGAGCCGGTAGTGGATGCGTACGCCCTCGCGGCGGGTGGCCACGAGCCCGGCCTGCTTGAGGGTCTGCAGGTGCGCCGAGGCGGTGGTCAGGTTCAGCCCGGCCGCCTTGGCGAGTCCGTCGACACTCCGCTCGCCCTGGGCCAGCAGATCGAGCAGTTCCAGGCGCTTTCCACTGCTCAGTGCCTTGCCGGTGCGTGCGAAGGCGTCGTACAGAGCGGCTTTGCGCTCGGGGTCTCCCATGACATCCTCCATTATTCCATGGAATATTGTAACCAAAGGTGAGGGCTGAAGCGACGCGCACCCACCGTGACACCTGGAGGACCTGATGGGCTTCGCCGACGATCACCTGATACCGCTGGTCGACGAGGGGCTGGGCAACAGCGCCCATCTCGTCGACCTCGGCGACGGCCGAGCCCTGGCCGTGGACGCGAGCCGCGATCTGCGCGCCCTGCGTGCGGCTGCCGACCGGCGCGGCCTGACCGTCGCCTTCGCCGCCGACACCCACCTGCACGCCGACTTCCTCTCCGGTGCGGTGCAGCTCGCACACGATGACGGCGCGGCCGTCCTCGCCTCCGCCGCCGGGAACCGCGCCTTCGAGCACACCGCGCTCGCCGACGGCGACGAGACCGATCTGGGCGGACTGACCCTGCGGGCGTTGGCCACCCCCGGCCACACCGACGAGCACGTGTCCTTCCTGCTCCTGGACGGCACCCGCGAGCTCGGCGTGTTCACCGGAGGCTCCCTGATCGTCGGCTCGGCCGCCCGCACCGACCTGCCCGGCGCCGAGCGCGCCGAGGAACTGGCCCGCGCCCAGTACCACTCGCTGCGGCGCCTGGCCGAACTGCCGGACACCACCGCCGTGTGGCCCACCCACGGCGCCGGATCCTTCTGCTCCGCCCCGCCCGGCGCCGAGCGCACCACCACCATCGGCGCCCAGAAGCGGGCCAACACGCTGCTCGCCGCCCCGGACGAGGACACCTTCGCACGGCAGCTGCTCGGCAGCCTCGGCTCCTACCCCGCGTACTTCGACCGGCTGGGTGAGATCAACCGGCGCGGACCCGCGATCCTCCGCGCCGCCCTCGGTCTCACCGCGCTCACCGCGGACCAGGTCCGCAGCCTCCTCGACCAGGGCGCGCAGCTTGTCGACGTACGCCCGGTGGCGGACTTCGCCGCCGGCCACATCCCCGGCGCGCTCTCCATCCCGCTGCGTGAGGCGTTCGCCACCTGGCTGGGCTGGCTGCTGCCCGACACCACCCCGCTCGTCTTCGTCACCGGCCCCGGTCAGGACCTCGCCGAGATCGCCTGGCAGGCGTGGAAGATCGGGTACGAAGGGCTGGCCGGACACCTTGAGGGCGGCATGGCCGCCTGGACCGCCGACGGCGGACCCCGCGAGCGCATCGACCTGCTCACCGCCGACCGCGTCGCCGAGCGCCCCGTCCTCGACATCCGGCAGGCTGCCGAGCACGGGGCCGGGCACATCCCGGGCGCGGTCCACATCGAACTCGGCGACCTCGCCAGCCGTTCCGACGCGGCCCCGAAGGGGGCCGTGGTCGCCTGCGGGCACGGCGAGCGGGCCATGACCGCCGCCAGTCTGCTGCAGCGTGCCGGGCACCGCGGTCTCGCGGTGCTCGACGGCGGCCCTGCCGACTGGGCCAAGGCCACCGGCCGCCCCCTCGAGGAGGGCGCGTGACCACCGCCCGCACCGCACCCGCCGACAGCGGCATCCGCCTCGGACTGCGCGCCAACCTCGCCCAGTTCATCCTGCTGGTCGCCGTCAACGCCCTGGTCGGCGGCATGCTCGGCCAGGAACGCATCGTCCTGCCGCTGCTCGCCGACCAGGTCTTCCACCTGTCCGCCTACACCAGCGCGCTCACCTACATCGTGGCCTTCGGCACCACCAAGGCGATCACCAACTTCCTCGCCGGCACCCTCTCCGACCGCCATGGCCGCAAGCCGGTCCTGGTCGCGGGCTGGCTGGTCGCCCTGCCCATTCCCGCCATGCTGGCCTGGGGCCCGTCCTGGGGCTGGATCGTCGCCGCCAACGTCCTGCTCGGCGTCAGCCAGGGCCTGACCTGGTCCACCACTGTCATCATGAAGATCGACCTGGTCGGCCCGGAACGCCGTGGCCTCGCGATGGGCTTCAACGAGGCCGCCGGCTACCTGGCCGTGGCCGCCACCGCCATGGCCACCGGAGCGATCGCGGAACACGCCGGGCTGCGGCCCGAGCCCTTCCTCCTCGGCGCCGCCTACGCCGCCCTCGCCCTGGGCCTGTCGGTCTTCGCCCTCCGCGAGACCCGCGACCACGCCCGCGTCGAAGCCGCCCGCCACCCCGTCCAGGAGAGCGCAGACGTGGACTTGACCACCGGTCAGATCGCCTGGCGCACCAGCGTCCGCGAGAAGGCACTGTCGGCCGCGAGCCAGGCAGGGATGGTCAACAACCTCAACGACGCCCTCGCCTGGGGTGTCTTCCCCCTCCTGTTCGCCGCCCACGGCCTGTCCATCGCCCAGATCGGCATCCTCGCCGCCCTCTATCCGGCCGTCTGGGGCGCGGGCCAGCTCCTGACCGGCTGGTGGTCGGACCACATCGGCCGCAAGCATCTGATCACAGCGGGCATGCTGCTGCAGGCCGCCGCCATCGGCCTCGTCGCCGGCGGCACCGGATTCCCCGTGTGGGCAGCCGCCCAGGTCCTGCTCGGCGTCGGCACCGCTCTGGTCTACCCGACCCTGCTCGCCGTCATCGGGGACGTGGCCCATCCCGCCTGGCGTGCCCGCGCAGTGGGCGTCTACCGGCTGTGGCGCGACGGCGGCTTCGCCGTCGGCGCCCTGCTGGCCGGAGCCCTCGCCGACGCCTACGGTCTGCGCCCCGCCATCTGGGCCGTCGCCGCGCTGACCGCCGCCTCCGGGCTCGTGGTGGCGGCGCGGATGTACGAGACGCATACCCGGCCCTGACTCCGTCCGGGGCCCGGACGACCCGCCCCCGACCGCCATCCGAAGCGGCCGCGGGGCGAGCAGCGTCCGATCGCTCTCCCAAGGCTCGGAGGGCTGAGTGGTGTCGATCAGGTCGCGGGCCTGCTGGTCCAGGCCCTGCTCCATCCAGGGCCATGATCTTGATCTGGCGGCCGTCGAGGAGCAGGTTGTCGATGCCGCGGTGCTGGGACATGGCGTCAGCGGGGTCGGTCCACCGGCCGATGCGGGCGAGGGCGCGGGCGCCGTCCACGAGCAGGTGAGGCAGAGCTCCCGGCACACCGTGCGGTGGTCCTCGTACATGACGTCCGCGTGACGGTGATCACGGACGTCCTTCGGGGGGTGCTGCGTAGGCTTGGGCCGTCGCCACGGTGGGGTCCGCGAGAGTGGGGGAAGTCCTCCCTCGGTCACCTGACGGGCGTCAGAAGAGTCGGCAAGTGGTCAGCACGAGTCCTGAAAACCTGGGACAGCTGCCCGGACATGCGACTCGTTGTAGGGTGTGGAAACAGCCCTTGACCTGCAAGAACGCAGGCAGGGAGCCGTCCTCTAGGAGTGCTACATGCTGCGCACCATGTTCAAGTCCAAGATCCACCGCGCCACCGTCACCCAGGCCGACCTGCACTACGTGGGATCCGTGACCATCGACGCCGATCTGCTGGACGCCGCCGACCTGCTGCCCGGTGAGCTGGTCCACATCGTCGACATCACCAACGGCGCGCGGCTGGAGACGTACGTCATCGAGGGGGAGCGCGGCTCCGGGGTCGTCGGTATCAACGGTGCCGCCGCCCACCTCGTCCATCCCGGAGACCTGGTGATCATCATCAGTTACGCTCAGGTCACCGACGCCGAGGCGAGGGCGCTGACGCCGCGGGTCGTGCACGTGGACCGCGACAACCGGATCGTGGCCCTGGGGGCCGACGCCTCGGAGCCGGTACCGGGCTCCGACCAGCGGCGCAGCCCGCAGGCGGTGTCCGTCTGAGCGACGCGTCGGCCACAGAGTCCGTACGCAGCGCACCGGGAGTGCCCATGAGCGACACAGAGATCCGCGACGACCGGGCGGCGGGCCGCCTCGAAGCCGTCGGTGACGGCGGCGAGGTCGTGGGCCGCATCGAGTACTTCGTGCTGGAGTCGCCGGCGCGGGCCCTCGTCCCGGTGCACACGATCGTGGAGCCGGCCCACGAGGGCAAGGGCATCGCGGGCTCCCTGGCCCGTGAGCTGTACGCCACCGCCGCGCGCGAGGGCATCCCGGTCGCCCCGCTCTGCCCGTATGTCGTGAAGTGGGCCGCCCGCCATCCCGAGGAGGCCCCGGTGGCCGACCCCGGGCTGCTGGCCGCCGCCAAGGACTGGCTGCGGGCGCACCCCGGCCGGTTCTGACCGCAGGGCGCACCCCGGCCGGTTCCGACCGCAGGGAGTCCACCCGGGTGAGTGCCCGGGGCGGCGCCGGGTACGCGGGGGAGTAGTCCAGAGCCACGCTTCACCACTGGCCGGAGGACATGATGACGAACCCGCAGCCCGACCCCGTCCCGCCCACTCCCGGACCGCCGGACCCGTACCCCAGCCCGGTACCCAGCCCGGAGCCCACGCCGGCCCCCCAGCCGCCCCCCGTCCCCGGCCCACCGCCCGGGCCCTCGCCCTCTCCGATCCCGCCGGGCCCGGAACCCGTTCCGAACCCGGAACCCGGACCACCCCTGTCGTGACGACCGGTGGGCGGTGCCTGTCAGGAGGGCACCGCCCACCGCTCACCGCCCACCAGCCGCCGGGGCGGGCGCGGACGACGGAGCCACAAGCTCCCCCGCGCACCCGCACCCGCGCCCGCACCCGAACGCGCCCCGGTCCGGTCCGTCGCGCCGCGGACGGTCCCCCCGTGTCAGGCGGACACCTCCGACCGGTCCCCGCCCCACAGCGTGTGGAACGAACCCTCCCGGTCCACCCTCCGGTACGTGTGCGCCCCGAAGAAGTCCCGCTGCCCCTGCGTCAGCGCCGCCGGCAACCGCTCCGCGCGCAGTGCGTCGTAGTACGCGAGCGCCGCCGAGAACCCGGGCGTGGGCACCCCCTGCCGCGTCGCCGCCACCAGCACCTCACGCCAGTCGTCCTGCGCGGCGGCGATCTCGGAGGCGAACGTCCCGTCCGACAGCAGACTCGGCAGATCCGCCCGCGCGTCGTAGGCCGAGCGGATCCGGTCGAGGAAGGCCGCCCGGATGATGCAGCCGCCGCGCCAGATCGCCGAGACGGCACCCAGGTCGATGTCCCAGCCGTACTCCTCGCTGCCGGCGGCGATCTCGTGGAAGCCCTGCGTGTACGACACGATCTTCGAGGCGTACAGCGCCTGCTCCACCCGGTCGGCGAAGGCCGCCGCCTCCGCCTCGCCCAGCGCGGCCGCCTTCGGCCCGGCCAGCCCGCGCGAGGCCTCCCGCAGCGCCGCGTGCCCGGAGAGCGAGCGGGCGAACACCGCCTCCGCGATGCCCGACACCGGCACACCGAGGTCGAGGGCGATCTGGACCGTCCAGCGGCCCGTGCCCTTCTGCTCGGCCTGGTCCACGACCACGTCCACGAACGGCTTGCCCGTCGCCGCGTCGACGTGCGACAGGACCTCGGCGGTGATCTCGATCAGGTAGGAGTCGAGCCGTCCCGTGTTCCAGGTGCGGAAGATCTCCGCGATCTGCGCCGGCGTGTACCCGGCGACCTCGCGCAGCAGCTGGTACGCCTCACCGATCAGCTGCATGTCGGCGTACTCGATGCCGTTGTGGACCATCTTCACGAAGTGCCCGGCGCCGTCCGGCCCGACGTGCGTCACGCACGGGGCGCCGTCCGCCGCCTTCGCGGAGATCTTCTCCAGCATGGGGCCGAGCGAGTCGTACGACTCCGGCGAGCCGCCCGGCATGATGCTGGGCCCGTGCAGGGCGCCCTCCTCGCCGCCGGAGATGCCCGTGCCGACGAAGTGGATGCCCTGCTCGCGCAGTTCGCGCTCCCGGCGCCGGGTGTCCGCGAAGTGCGCGTTGCCACCGTCGATGATCATGTCGCCGGGTTCGAGGAGCGGGGCGAACTCCTGGATGACCGCGTCCGTCGGCTCACCGGCCTTCACCATGATCACCAGGCGGCGGGGCCGTTCCAGCGCCGCCACGAAGTCCTTGGCGGTCTCCGCCGCGACGAACACGCCCTCGTGCCCGAACTCCTCCACCAGCGCGTGCGTCCGCGCCACCGTCCGGTTGTGCAGCGCCACCGTGTAACCGTTGCGCGCGAAGTTGCGGGCGAGGTTGCGGCCCATGACCGCGAGTCCCGTCACGCCGATCTGCGCTGTAGTGCTCATAGGGCTGGCTCCTAGGGGGTGGTGCCTCTCTTCTTTCCGGGGCCATCCTTACGCGTTTTCCGGTCTTCGTGGGGGAGCCGGAGCGGCTGATTGACGTCTTGTCACGGCCTGTCGGCACCCCTTACTTTTTGCCCTCCTGACGCATGTCGAGGGGGATCTCCATGGCCGTACGCGGCCGGCACCGCCGGTATCAGCCGAACAGGATCAACCGGGCCTCGCTCACGGTCACGGCCGGCGGCGCCGGCATGGCGATACCGCTCATCGGCGCGGGCGCCGCCCAGGCGGCCGACGTCGACACCTGGAACAAGGTCGCCGCCTGCGAGTCCAGCAACAACTGGCACATCAACACGGGCAACGGCTACTACGGCGGCCTGCAGTTCACCCAGTCGACCTGGGAGGCGTACGGCGGAAAGCGGTACGCCGGGCGCGCCGACCTGGCCACCAAGGACCAGCAGATCGCCGTGGCGGAGAAGGTCCTGGAGGGCCAGGGCCCCGGCGCGTGGCCGGTGTGCTCGGGGCGGGCCGGGCTGACCCGGGGCGGCGACACCCCCGACATCCGTCCGAGCGGGACGTCGGGCGGCACCTCCAGCGGGACGCCGACGTCCGGGAAGACGTCGCTGCGGGACGTGCAGCCGCAGTCCACGCCCCAGTCCCGGGCGGGCAAGGCCGAGATGTACACCGTCGTCCACGGCGACACCCTCTCCGGCATCGCCGACCGCCAGGACGTGCGGGGCGGCTGGCGCCGGCTCTACGCCGCCAACCGGACCACGATCGGCGCCGATCCCGACCTGATCATGCCGGGTCAGCGGCTGAAACTGCGCGCCCCGGCCGGCACGTCCACCTCCGGGAAGAGTCCGAGCACCGCCCCGTCCCGCACCGAGAAGGACTCCGGCGCCGACGACAAGGCGCAGACCGGCCATTCCCGTGTCGCCCCGGTCGCCGCGGCCACCGGAACGCCGTACCACGCGACCGGCTCCTCCTGGTCGAAGGGCTACCACACCGGCGTCGACTTCCCCGTCCCCACCGGCACCTCCGTGAAGGCGGTCGCGGCGGGCACGGTGGTCAGCGCGGGCTGGGGCGGGTCCTTCGGCTACCAGGTGGTCATCAGACACGCCGACGGCCGGTACACCCAGTACGCCCACCTGTCCGCGATCTCCGTGCGGGACGGGCAGTCGGTGGGCGGCGGCCAGCGCATCGGGCGTTCCGGCTCCACCGGCAACAGCACGGGCCCGCATCTGCACTTCGAGGTGCGGACGGGGCCCGGATTCGGAACGGACGTGGACCCGCTGGCCTATCTGCGGGCCGGCGGGGTCAGGATTTGACGCGCACCCGGTGCCGGTCGACGGCCGGCACCGGGAGGTACGCGGCGCCGTAGAACGGACTGTGGAAGAAGACCGGCTGCCCCTCGACCGGGTCCGCCGGGCTCTCCCCGTAGGGGGGTTCCCCGGCCTGGGCCGGCACGAGCAGCTTCTCCTCGTCCACCTCGTCCCGCAGCGGCGGGGCGACCGGCCGGCGCAGCAGGTCCTCCGGCACCTCCTCGACGGACCGCGTCAACGCCGCCTGCGCCGGTGCGGCCGGAAGCCCGGCCACAGGGGATCCGCCTGGAAGACGCTCGATGGTCAGCAGGATCAGGCCGCCCGCCGCCACCACCCCACAGCTCAGGGCGAGCACGGTGCCCGTCGTGCCGTAACGGAAGGTCTCGCCGAACATCGTGATGCCGACCGCGGCCGCCACCACCGGGTTGACCACGGTCAGCGTCGCCAGCGGGGCCGCCAGGCCCGCGCCCCGGTAGGAGGCTTGCGACAGCAGCATGCCGGCCGTGGCCAGCACGCCGATCACGGCCAGGGAGGGCACGTCGGCCGCCGAGACGCCGTCGGTCCAGTCGACCGCGACGGTCTTGGTGAACACCGAGGACATGCCGAACGCGATGCCCGACGCCGTCGCCAGCAGCATGCTGCGCACCGCCGGGTGCCGGTGCGCGGCCCGCCCGGCGGCCATCAGCGCCACCACCGCACCGGCGGTGACCACGGCCACGCTCACCCGCTGCGGGGTGCTCAGCGACTGCGCGTCGGAGGCGCCGACCAGGGACAGCAGACCGGCCAGACCAACCGTCGCCATGATCGCGCCCCGCCAGGCCGTCGCCCCGGCCCTGCGGCCGACGAACAGCGCGGCCATGGGCAGCGCGAACACGATCGTCAGCGCGCCCAGCGGCTGCACCAGACTCAGGGGGCCGTACGCGAGCGCCACCACGTGCAGCAGCCCGCCGAGGCCGTTCAGCGCGACCGCCGCCCACCAGCCGGGGCGGCGCAGCGGCGCGTACTCCTCGTGGGGCGAGGACACCGCGACCTGCTCCTGCACGATCGCCCCGGACGCGTACGCCACGGCGGAGATCAGTGACAGGACCACGGACAACGCGAGGGCGCTCATGAGCAGCTCCTCTGCGTGAGGCCGGAGCTCGGGGCCCGGCGCGGCGAACGGTCGGCTTCCATAACCAACACGATGCCCTGCCGATCTGTTCCCGTCGTCGTCCCTGAGCACGCATTGCGTCCTACTGCCGATGGAGTACGCGGCACCCCCCGTCCTCCCTCAGACGGGTGACGTCTGGGGGATCCCCCTGATCGAGGCTCCGACGCCCCTTGGTACTACTGCGGATCGTGGACCTCGACCCCGATCTCGCCGCGCTGCGCCCACTCGGCGGCTTCTTCCTCCTACGCGTCGCCGGAGAACCGCCGCGGCCTCTGCCGACCCTCGCCCAGACCTACGCCGGCCAGTCGTCGGATGTTTACGGAAATTCCCTGACTTTCCGCGTCGGGAAGGTGACCCGGGCCCTGCGCGCCTCCGAGGAGCGGATCGGAGCCTCCGTGGCCCAGCAGGGACTCGCGGCCCGGCTGTGGTCGGCGGCGCTGGGCTGTGCCGCCCTGTACGGCACCCTCCCCGACCTGGATCCACGGCTGCTGCGCTGGGACCCCGACGGCAGCGCGCCCGACGACCTGTGGCTGACCGAGGTCAGGGTCCTGCCCGGCGACGCGGCCACCCTGGCCGCGACCGTCCTGGACGCTCACCTCGAACCCCTGTCGGCGGCCCTGCGCGCCCACCACCCCGTCGCCCAGGGCCTGCTGCGGGGCAACGCCGCCTCCGCCCTCGCCGGAGCCGCCCGGCAGCTGCAGCTGTGGGCGGGCGCGCACGGCCGCCCCGAGACCGCCGCCCGCGCGCGTGCCCTCACCGCCGAACTGTTCACCCACCCCCTCCTCGCCGGCACCGGCACCCGCACCGAGACCCCGGCCGGCACCGCCTTCCGCCGCCGCAGCTGCTGCCTCTACTACCGGGTGCCCGGCGGGGGCGTCTGCGGCGACTGTTGCTTCACACGACCCCCGCGCTCTTCCCCGCGCGCCCCGTCTGGGTGACCATGAAAGGAACCAGCCGTTGAGAATGGGGGGTTCCGGGTGCGTGTGGGACTGCTGACCCGGGAGTACCCCCCGGACGTGTACGGCGGCGCGGGCGTCCATGTCGAGTTCCTCGCCCGGGAGTTGCGCCGGCTCGTCGATCTCGACGTGCACTGCTGGGGCGAGGGCTCCCTCAGGGAACGCGCGGAGGGCGTCCGGCGCCACCGTCCCTGGTCCGCCCTCGACGGCGCCAACGACGCGCTGCGCACCTTCTCCGTGGACCTCGCCATGGCCGCGGGACTCGAAGGCCGCGAGCTCGTCCACTCGCACACCTGGTACGCCAACCTCGCCGGCCTGCTCGCCCAGCAGCTCCACGGCATCCCGCACGTCGTGACCGCGCACTCCCTGGAGCCCCTGCGCCCCTGG
The DNA here is from genome assembly GCF_042895685.1 of Streptomyces sp. NPDC001381. NCBI lineage: Bacteria > Bacillati > Actinomycetota > Actinomycetes > Kitasatosporales > Streptomycetaceae > Streptomyces > Streptomyces sp. NPDC001381. The sequence goes on from NZ_JBIAWO010000002.1 coordinate 639,644, forward strand.
AAGGCCGAGCAACTCGGCGGCGGCTACGCCCTGTCGAGCTGGGCCGAACGGACCGCCGTGGAGGCCGCGGACGCGGTGATCGCCGTCTCCGGCGCGATGCGCGAGGACATCCTCACCTGCTATCCGGCGCTCACCCCTGACCGGGTCCACGTCGTGCACAACGGCATCGACACCGGCCTGTACCGTCCCGACCACGGCACCGACGCCGTCACCCGCCTCGGCCTCGACCCCGACCGCCCGTTCGTGCTGTTCGTCGGCCGCATCACCCGCCAGAAGGGCGTGCCCCGTCTGCTGCGCGCCGTACGGGACATCGACCCGGCGGCCCAGGTCGTGCTGTGCGCGGGCGCCCCCGACACCCCGGAGATCGACCAGGAGTTCCGCGACCTCTTCGCCGAGCTCAGCCGCGCCCGCGACGGCGTGCACTGGATCCCGCGCATGCTGCCACGCCCCGAGGTGATCCAACTCCTCACCCACGCGGCGGTGTTCGTCTGCCCCTCCGTGTACGAGCCCCTCGGCATCGTCAACCTGGAGGCGATGGCCTGCGGCACTCCCGTCGTGGCCTCCCGGGTCGGCGGGATCCCGGAGGTCGTCGAGGACGGGGTGACCGGCCTGCTCGTCCCCGTGGACGGCGGCGACGAGGCGTTCGAGGCGGGGCTGACCCGGGCGCTGGACTCGGTGCTGGGTGATCCGGAGGCCGGGCGCCGCATGGGTGAGGCCGGGCGGGAACGCACGGTGCGGGAGTTCGGCTGGGACGCGGTGGCCCGGCGGACGGTCCGGCTGTACGAGGAGATCGTCAAACAGGCGTAGCGGGCCCCGCAGCGGGGCATTGATCGGTTCCAACAGGTGAGGGGAGCGGCCATGCGTCGTGGCGGACCTTCGGTGCTCGGCATCGTACTCGCGGGCGGTGAGGGCAAGCGTCTGATGCCCCTGACCGCGGACCGCGCCAAACCAGCGGTCACCTTCGGCGGCACCTACCGGCTCGTCGACTTCGTCCTGTCCAACCTCGTCAACGCCGACGTCCTGCGCATCTGCGTGCTCACGCAGTACAAGTCGCACTCGCTGGACCGGCACATCACCACCACCTGGCGGATGTCCAGTCTGCTCGGCAACTACGTCACGCCGGTACCGGCCCAGCAGCGGCTCGGCAAGCGCTGGTACCTGGGCAGCGCCGACGCCATCCTGCAGTCGCTGAACCTGGTCCACGACGAACAGCCCGAGTACATCGCGGTGTTCGGTGCCGACCACGTCTACCGCATGGATCCGCGCCAGATGCTCGCCCAGCACATCGACAGCGGCGCGGGCGTCACCGTCGCCGGCATCCGCGTCCCCCGCACCGAGTCCTCCTCCTTCGGGGTGATCACGCCGGGCTCCGACGGCCGGACGGTCGAGCGCTTCCTGGAGAAGCCCGCCGACCCGCCCGGCCTCGCGGACGACCCGGAGACCGTGTTCGCCTCGATGGGCAACTACATCTTCACCACCAAGGCCCTCATCGAGGCCCTCCAGCGGGACGCCGAGGACGAGGACTCCGTGCACGACATGGGCGGCTCGATCCTGCCCCAGCTCACGGAGCGCGGCGAGGCCGGGCTGTACGACTTCAACGACAACCACGTCCCCGGCGAGACCACCCGCGACCAGGGCTACTGGCGGGACGTCGGCACGCTCGACGCCTACTACGACGCCCACATGGACCTGATCGCCGAGCGCCCCGCCTTCAACCTGTACAACCGCAGCTGGCCCATCTACACCCACTCCTACCAACTCTCCCCGGCCCGCTTCAACGCCGGCGGCATGGCCAGCGAGTCGATCATCAGCGCGGGATGCCTGATCCGCGGCCAGGTCACCCGGTCCGTGCTGTCGCCGGGCGTCAGGGTCGACCCCGGAGCGGTCGTACAGGGCTCGATCCTCCACGACAACGTCCACATCGGACGGGGCGCGGTGGTGCGCGGGGCGGTCCTGGACAAGAACGTCGAGGTCCCGCCCGGCGCGACGATCGGAGTCAATCCGGAGCGTGACGCGGAGCTGTACACGGTGTCGCGGGCAGGGGTGATCGCCCTCGGCAAGGGGCAGCAGGTGTCATGAACTTAATCGGCTGTTAACTGTGCGTAGCCTGGAGGTGCTTGACCGTAATCATCTCGAAGGGGTTGACTGCTTCCTCACCCGTCGTCGACGCGAGGCAAGCCCTTGTCTGCTGATGATCTCCTGGCACCCCTCGACCTTGCGTTCTGGAACATCGAGTCCGCGGAGCACCCGATGCACCTCGGTGCGCTCGGTGTCTTCTCCGCCCAGTCGCCCACCGCCGGTGCCCACGCGGCCGACCTGCTCGCCGCCCGCGCGGCCGCCGTCCCCGGACTGCGCATGCGGATCCGGGACGTGTGGCGGCCCTTCGGCACCACGCTGCCGCTCGACCTGCGCCGGCCGCTCGCCTTCGGGGGCGCGGTGCGCGAACCCGACCCGGACTTCGACCCGCTGCGGCACGTCCGGCTGCACGCGCCCACCGCGGACTTCCAGGCCGAGGCCGGCCGGCTCATGGAACGCCCGCTGGAGCGCGAGCGCCCACCCTGGGAGGCGCACGTGCTGCCGGGGCGGGACGGCGTGTCCTTCGCCGTGCTGTTCAAGTTCCACCACGCCCTCGCCGACGGACTGCGCGCCCTGACGCTGGCCGCCGCCGTCCTGGACCCCATGGACATGCCCGCGCCCCGGCCCCGCCCGGCGGAGCCCGCCCGAGGTCTGATCCCCGATGTGCGCAGGCTCCCCGGACTGCTCCGCGGCGCCGTCTCCGACGTGGGGCGCGCCCTGGACATCGGCGCGTCCGTGGCCGTGTCGACCCTGGGCGTACGGTCCACCCCCGCGCTCGCCGCCGAACCCACCGGCACCCGCCGCACCGCCGGCGTGGTCCTCGACCTCGACGACGTGCACCGCGTCCGCAAGGTCGTCGGCGGCACCGTCAACGACGTCCTGATCGCGGTCGTGGCCGGGGCCCTGCGCCGCTGGCTGGACGAGCGCGGCGACGGCAGCGAGGGCGTACGGCCGCGCGCGCTGATCCCCGTCTCCAAGCGCCGCCCGCGCACCGCGCACCCACAGGGCAACCGGCTCTCCGGGTACCTGATACGGCTTCCGGTCGACGACCCCGACCCGCTCGCCCGGCTCGCCCACGTCCGCACCGCGATGGACGCCAACAAGGACGCCGGACCCGGCCGGGGAGCGGGCGCCGTCGCCCTGCTCGCCGACCACGTCCCGGCGCTCGGCCACCGGCTCGGCGGACCGCTGGTCGGCCAGGCCGCCCGGCTCTGGTTCGACATCCTCGTCACCAGCGTGCCCCTGCCCGGCTTCGGCCTGAAGCTCGGCGGGAACCCGGTCACCGAGGTGTACCCGTACGCGCCGCTGGCCCGCGGCCAGTCCCTCGCGGTCGCCGTCTCGACGTACCGCGGACGCGTCCACTACGGGCTCGTCGCCGACGCCGAGGCCGTCCCGGACCTCGACCGGTTCGCGCACGCGCTGACCGCCGAGGTGGAGACACTCATCACGGCCTGCGGTTCCTGACCGGAACGGGTTTGGAGGAGGGGCCCGGCGCTCCGTAGACTTCCCCGTTCGAAAGCGGACGCGGTCGGAGCGCCGCACGGCTCAGCAGGGAACGGCAGCGCGATGACGGTGACAGAGGACGGCTCGGCGATCACGGACGAAGCCGTGGACGAGGTCGTGTACGGGCCCGGCATCGACCCCGAGCGGCTGGCGGTCTGCCTCGGCGTGCTCGAGGAACTCGACAAGCTGGAGGTGGACCACCCCGACGCGATCGCCGTGCGCCGGGCCACCGCCGGCATCTACCGCACGGTCAAGCAGCGCCGCCGCCAGGAGCGCCGGGCCGCCAAGACCGCCCACGACAAGGCGGTCACCGAGGCCACCGCGACCGGCTCCGCCCAGCGCATCGACGACGAGACCGAGGGCATCCTCCCCTCGTCGGTCACCGAAGAGGGGAAGATCGCGGGGATACTCCAGCGCCCCCGCTCCTGCTACACCTGCAAGACCCGGTACGTGGAAGTCGACTACTTCTACCACCAGCTCTGTCCCGACTGCGCCGGCCTGAACCGCGCCAAGCGCGACGCCCGCGCCGATCTCACCGGCAAGCGCGCGCTGCTCACCGGCGGCCGCGCCAAGATCGGCATGTACATCGCGCTGCGGCTGCTGCGGGACGGCGCCCACACGACGATCACCACGCGCTTCCCGAAGGACGCCATCCGCCGCTTCAAGGCCATGGACGACTCCGGCGACTGGCTGCACCGTCTGGAGGTCGTCGGCATCGACCTGCGCGACCCGGCGCAGGCCGTGGCGCTCGCCGACCAGGTCGCCGAGGCGGGCCCCCTCGACATCCTCATCAACAACGCGACGCAGACCGTACGCCGCCTGCCGTCCGCCTACGCCGCGCTGGTCGACGGCGAGAGCGCCCCGCTGCCCGCCGGTGAGCTCCCCGCCCACCACGTCATCGGCGCCTTCAACTCCGGCGCGGTCGACGGTCTGGCCGCGCTGCCCGTCGGCACCAGCGGTCTGGACGCGCAGAAGGTCGCCGACCTCGCCCTCGTCGCGGGCAACGCCAGCGTCGCCCGCCACCTCGACGGCACCGCCATCGACGCGGGCGGCCTGGTCCCCGACGTCGTCGAGACCAACACCTGGGTGCAGACCATCGAGCAGATCTCCCCGGTGGAGCTCCTCGAGACCCAGCTGTGCAACTACACGGCGCCGTTCATCCTGATCAGCAAGCTCCGCCCGGCGATGGCCGCCGCCGCGAGGAAGGCGACGAGCGGGCGCTCGTACGTCGTGAACGTCTCGGCCATGGAAGGCGTCTTCGGCCGCGGTTACAAGGGTGCGGGCCACCCGAACACGAACGCCGCCAAGGCCGCGATGAACATGGTCACGCGGACCAGCGCGCAGGAGATGTTCCAGGCCGACGGCATCCTCATGACCTCCGTCGACACCGGCTGGATCACCGACGAGCGCCCGCACTTCGACAAGCTGCGGCTCGCCGAGGAGGGGTTCCACGCGCCGCTCGACCTGGTGGACGGTGCGGCGCGGGTCTACGACCCCGTGGTGCGGGGCGAGGCCGGCGAGGACGTGTACGGGGTCTTCCTGAAGGACTACGCGCCGGGCAAGTGGTGACGGCCGCCTCGGCGCGCGGGTCCTCAGTCGACCGCGCCGAGGCGTGAGGTGCGGGCGGCCACCAGTTCCAGGACGGTCCGCCAGTCCTCCAGCACCCCCGCGTCGACCCCGGCGGCCCGGCCGTCCTCGTCGGCCTGCCGCAGACGCAGCAGGTCGTCGTCGGCCGGCGCGCCGAGCCAGGGATGCAGACCGACCAGCCGGGCGACCCGGGCGCCGAGCAGCGGCCGTACGGCGTCGGCCGCGCGTTCCGCACGCCGGGCGGGGTCGGTGGGGCTCAGGAGGTGCCCGACGGGGTGGACCAGCCCGGTCAGCTGGAGTTCCTTGTCCGCGGGGCGACTTCGGCGCAGGAGCGCCGCCGTCTGCAGTGCGTGGTCGTGCAGGTCGACCCCGCGGGCCGGGCCGCCCGGGTTCTCCCGTACGCCGCGGCACGCGTACAGCAGGTCCATCAGCTCCTCGACGCTGCGCAGCTCCATGCGTCGGTCCTCCCGCGAGACAGCCGTTCGGTACCTCAGCAGATCATGGCGTGCTTGCGGTCGGGCGAACGGGACCTGAACGCCGTGACGGGGCCGCTGCCTTGTTCACCGTGTACGCCGGACGGGTGAACCCGGCGCAGGCAAAAGCGGCGGATAGACGGCGGAAAGGGTTCAATTCACCTGCGAGGACATGTGGGTGACGCGCCATGGTTACCCCAAATTTTCGGCGCTATCGAGCAGCACCCCGCTCATTTGGTTAATCTGTATCGACGGACAGCAGGACGGAGTGCCACCCACACCCACCGTCCGTCTGGGACAAGCCGGTTCACAACGGCCAGCTCTCCGAGGAGTCACCGGCACCACCGCGTCGCCACCGACTCCAGCCAGACCCCAGGGAGCGTTCAGTGCCGGACCGCAGACTGGCCGGCCCGCCCCCAGGGTGACCCGACACATAAGGAGTGCGCGGTGACACCGGAGAAGACGAATCGAGAACAGCGCCCCAAGGAACGCGCGGAGCGCGCCCACCGCAGGCCCGGCGAGCTCGGCAGCCTCGACGTGTGGGCGCGCTCCGCCCCGATCCGCCTGGCGGGCTACGAGGAAGACCTGGCCGAGGACCACATCCTGCCCAGCGTGGACTGAGTCCGGACGGACCGGACCCGCACGAGGACCCTGTCCATGGGCGTGCGCTAGCGCGAGCCACGCCCATACGGACCCCGGCCGCTCGCTCTCAGTCGAGCGGCGCCGTCCGCCGCCAGGGACGCAGACCCTCCAACTGCTCCGCCACCCGCAGCAGTTCCGCCTCCGAGCCCGGCCGCCCCACCAGCTGCACGGCGGCCGGCGCACCGGACGGCAGGGTGCCGAAGGGGACCGCCATCGCGGGCCAGCCCGTCAGGTTCCACGGCGGGGTCAGCGGCGAGTAGTTCGTGTTCACCAGGACATTGCGCAGCCAGCCCCGCTCGTGCCAGGGCTCCGACCGGGGCGAGCGCCGCGCCAGCGCCGGCGTGAGCAGCACGTCGTGCTCCTCGAAGAACGGCTCCAGCCGCCGGCGCAGGTCCTCCCGCGCCGTGCCGCCCCGCACGCCGTTCAGGAAGCGCCGGCCGAGGGCGGCGTGCACCCGGGTGCGGCGGGTCAGCAGCCGGGCGTCGAGACCTCCCGCGTCCACGGCCGTGCCCGCCGTCCAGTGGGCGAGCGAGGTGACCCCCAGCGAGAGCGGATACCGCGGGTCGGCCCGCCGTACCTGATGGCCCGCCTTCATCAGCACCCCCGCGGCGTCCCGCGCCGCCCCCGCGTACGGGGCGCTCACCGTGACACCGGCCAGCGGGCTGCGCACCGACACCGCGATCCTCAGCGCACCGGGCTCCCCGTCCCGCCGTACGGCCTCGCCGTCCGCCAGGACCGACAGCATCAGCCGGGCGTCCGCCACGGTCGTGGCCAGCGGCCCGTTCTCCGACATACCGAACCAGTCGCCGTCGCCTATGCCCGCAGGCACCACCCCGTGACCCGGCTTGACGGTCACCAGACCGCAGTTCGCGGCCGGGATGCGCAACGAGCCCATGCCGTCGTTGCCGAGCGCGACCGGCACCATCCCGGCGGCCACCGCGGCCGCGCTGCCGCCCGACGAGCCGCCCGCCGTGCGCGAGGTGTCCCACGGATTGCGGGCCGTGCCGTGCACGCCCTCCGTGGTGCCGAAGACGCACAGCTCCGGCACGTTCGTCAGCCCCACGACCACCGCGCCGGCGGCCCGCAGCCGGGCCACCGTCACATGGTCGGCGCCGGCCGGTGTGTCCGGGGTCGCGGCCGAGCCCACCCGCATCGACTCGCCCCGCACGCCCAGGTTGTCCTTGACCGCCACCGGCACCCCGGCCAGCGGCAGTTCGGCCAGATCACCCCGGGCGGCCACCTCGTCGGCCTCGGCGAGCGCGGCCTCGGCCCGCACCACCCGGAACGCCCCGATCCGCCCGTCCAGCCGTTCGATGCGCGCGAGGTGCTCCGCCACCACCTCGCGTGGCGTGGCCTGCTTGTCCCGCACGGCGGCGGCGATCTCGACGGCGGTCCGGCCGACCCAGGTGGTCACGGCAGCTCCCTCGGTGTGCGTGCACGACGGGCACGCACGACGCCCACGACCGGCGCGCACATGCCGTCCACTACTGGCGAGTACGTAGGGAGAACTGTGCCCCGCCCGGGCCCCCGCGTCGAGGGTCCGCCGCGCGCCCGCGGCCGTCCGCGTCGCCGCGGCCGTCCGCGTCTACGGCCTGTGCGCCACCGCCGTCAGCCGTGTCGGCGGCAGATACTCGCGCACGTACGTCCGGTCCCAGCACGCGCCCGTCTCCCGCAGCTCCCGCCAGGTGGTGTACCGGTAGCGGAACAGCCGGGCCCGGACGTAGCGGGGCGGCTCGTCGGGCGGGAAGGGGGAGCGGCGCAACAGCCTCAGTGTGTCGCGGTCGTTCTCCAGCAGCCGTTCCACCAGTGCCCCGAACCACGGTCCCGCGTACGCCGGGGAGAGCGCCGCGAACCACATCAGCCAGTCCAGGCGCAGATGATAGGGGGCGAACTGGCGGGGCCAGTGCCGGAGATCGCCCGGTTTGCCCCGGAACTCGTACTCCCGCCAGTCGGAGTCCTCACGCGGGACGTCGTCCAGCGTGCCCTCGACCACCACCTCGTAACGGATCCGGCTCACGCTGCCGAACGCGCCGTAGGTGTTGACCAGGTGCAGCGGGTCGAAGGAGCGGTTCATGACCTGGCGGCGGGAGAGCATGTTGACCACCGGGCGGTAGCTGAGGAAGACGATCAGCGCCGCCGCGGCCAGGACCACCACCTCGTACCAGAGCGGTGTGCTCCCCCCGGCGGCCGGCCGGTGGCCGGAGGGCAGCTCCAGCGCGGGCACGGCGAGGACGACCGTGATCCAGTTCAGCCAGGAGAAGTTGCCCGACAGGATGAGCCACAGCTGGGTCAGGATCATCAGGGCGGCGGCCGCCGTGGCCACCGGCTGCGGGGCGAACAGCAGGAACGGCACGACGAGTTGGGTGACGTGGTTGGCGGCCGCCTCCACCCGGTGCAGCGGCCTGGGCAGATGGTGGAAGAACCAGCTCAGCGGGCCGGGCATCGGCTGGGTCTCGTGGTGGTGGTACAGACAGGTCAGCTTCCGCCAGCAGGCGTCTCCCCGCATCTTGATCAGACCCGCCCCGAACTCCACCCGGAACAGCAGCCAGCGCACCAGGAACAGCACCACGACCGGCGGCTCCACCTCGTCGTTGCCGAGGAACACCGCGAGGAAGCCGGTCTCCAGCAGCAGCGACTCCCAGCCGAACGAGTACCAGGTCTGGCCGACGTTCACGATCGACAGGTACAGCGCCCACGGCACCAGCCACGACAGCATGCCCGCCCACAACGGGAGCAGGCCGTCGAGCCCCGCCAGCAGCGCCGCCGACACCGCGCACCCGGTCCAGGCGCACAGCGCGAACAGGCGGTCGGAGTAGCGCCACTGGAACAGGCTCGGCGCGCGCCGGAACGGCACCCGCTCCACGAACCGGGGAACCGGGAGCATCCCCCGCTCGCCCAGCAGCGGACGGAACTGCAGGGCCGCCGTCAGGAACGCGACCAGGTACACACCGGCCAGCGCCCGCTGGAAGACGAGACGGCTCAGCCAGTAGTCGGGTGCGGTGAACCAGTCCACGTCCGTTGCGCTCCTTCTCTCCGTTCCGGCCATCGTGACGCTGCGTGTTCCATGCCCCCGCTTGCGTGACCCGGACGGGTGAAGCGGACCAGGGCGGGTGGACGACCCCGTCGTCGGGGAGGCCGAGGTACGAGTACCCGTTGCGACCCGCACCGCCCGCGGCAGCCCGGGCCCGCCGGCGGCGCCCGCGCCCGGGACGACCCCCTAGGGGGTGTTTCGTAAGTCCCGCACAGCACCCGCGGCGCCCGGCACGCACCCTCGCCGTACCGGCCGAAGACCCAAGTAGCTCCGCTACGAGGGCCTTCGTCCGGCACGCCGAGGGCACGCACCGAACACCGCGGGCACCGCACAGGACTTTCGAAACACCCCCTAGGACGACCCGCCGCGGGGCACCCGTACCGCTCCCCGGTCGAAGAATCGGACGAATCCTGGCAAGGTGGCCCCATGGTTGATCGGGGAGCGAGTGCCCTGTCACTCCCGGACGACTGGCCCGCCCACCCGGATCCGATCCTGGCGCTCAACCGCATGGGCAGCTTCGACTGGGACCTGGACTCGGGGCTCTTCCACATGGATGCCCGGGCGCACGAGATCTTCGACCTGCGGCCGGACGAGTACGACGGCAACCCGGCCTCCCTCGCCGTCCGCGTGCCGCCGGCCGAGGGCATCCGCCTGGACGAACTGGTCGCCCAGGCCATCAAGGACGGCAGCGAGAACTACGGCGCCTACTTCCGTCTGCGGCTGCGCGACGGCACCCTGCGCTGGACCCACACCCAGGGCTACATCCGCCGCGACGGCACCGGCCGCCCCCGCCGGATCGTCGGCATCGTCCGCGACGCCACCGACGAGCTCCACGACCTCGCCGACCGCCACGAGGCGGCCGCCCTCGACGACGCGCGCCGCGAGCAGACCAACGTCGTGCAGCTCACCACGGCCGCACTCGCCCACGCCCGGACCGTGCAGGACGTCATCGACGTCCTCAAGGACACCCAGGGCCTCACCCACCTCGGCGCGACCAGCCTCGTCATGGGCCTGGTCGAGGCCGGCCGCATCAGACTGGTCGCCGAGGGCCCCGAGGGCAGCTTCGTCCCCGGCACCCTGGTCACCCGGATCGACGAGCCGTACCCGATGAGCGAGGTCGTGCGCACGCTCACCCCCCGCTTCATCGAGTCCCCGGAGGAGTTCGCGGCCGGCTATCCCGTGCTGTGGCCGCACATCACCGACCTGAGGATCACCTCCGCGGCGTATCTGCCGCTGATCGTGCAGGCCCGCCCGATCGGCGCGATGGGCCTGCTCTACAGCAACCGCGAGGGCTTCTCCCAGGACGAGCGCAACATCCTCGTGGCCCTCGGCAGCAGCATCGCGCAGAGCCTGCAGCGGGCGATGTTCTACGAGCAGGAGAAGGACATCGCCCAGGGCCTCCAGCAGGCCATGCTGCCGCGCACCATCCCCAGCGTGCCCGGCGCCGACGTCGCCGTCCGCTACCGCGCCGCCACCATCGGCGGCTCCCACGGCCGGGACATCGGCGGCGACTGGTACGACCTCATCCCGCTGCCCGGCGGCCGCGTCGGCGCCGTCATCGGCGACGTCCAGGGCCACGACACGCACGCCGCCGCCGTCATGGGCCAGCTGCGCATCGTCCTGAAGGCCTACGCCGCCGAGGGCCACACCCCGGCCACGGTGATGGCCCGCGCCTCCGTCTTCCTCCACGAGCTCGACACCGACCGCTTCGCCACCTGCCTCTACGCCGAGGCCGACCTGTCCACCGGTGTCGTCCAGGTGGTCCGGGCCGGGCACATCGACCCCCTGCTGCGCGGCCCCGACGGCGCCTGCCGGCGCGTCCCCGTGCCCGGCGGGCTGCCGCTCGGGCTGTCCGCCGAGTTCGGCAGCCTGGAGTACCCGGTCGGCACCATCGAGCTCGACCCCGGCCACACCCTGCTGCTGTGCACCGACGGCCTGGTCGAACAGCCCGGCGTCGACCTCGACGACGGCATGCGCCGGCTCGCCGCCCTCATCGCCGCCGGCCCCGACGACGTGCGCCGCCTCGCCGACCAGCTGATCGACGTCGCCGACGAACGCGGCGGGGACGACGACGTCGCCCTGCTCCTGCTGCGCCGGCGCGGCCTGGACACCCCGCGGACCGGCGGCCGGCTCCAGCAGCACGTGGCGACCGGGGACCCCGAGGCGCTCACCGCCGCCCGGCACATGATCAGGGCCGCCGTCCGGGCCTGGGGCGCGCGCGACAGCGCCGACGAGATCGAACTGGTCGCCGACGAACTGATCACCAATGCCCTCATGCACACCGAGGGCGCCGCCATCGTCACCCTGCGGGTCCTCACCGGCGGCGGGGAACGACGGCTGCGCGCCGAGGTCGAGGACTCCTCCAGCGCCCTGCCGCGCCGCCGCGAGGCCGGCGAGTCGGGCGTCTCCGGGCGGGGCCTGCTCCTGGTGGACCTGCTCGCCGACGGGTGGGGCGTGGAGGCGCGCGGCGGCGGCAAGTGCGTGTGGTGCGAGTTCGTCGTACGGGATGACCGCTGACTCCTCGTGGCACTCTGGACCCATGCCGGAACTCCCCGAGGTCGAAGCGCTCAAGGACTTCCTGACCGAGCACGTGGTCGGCCACGAGATCGTGCGCGTGCTGCCGGTGGCGATCAGCGTCCTGAAGACGTACGACCCGCCCGTCACCGCCGTCGAGGGCCACGAGGTCACCGCGGTGCGCCGGTACGGCAAGTTCCTCGGCCTGGAGACCCGTGACGGACCGCACCTCGTCACCCACCTCGCCCGCGCCGGCTGGCTCCAGTGGAAGGACCGCCTGCCCGACGGCCCGCCCCGCCCCGGCAAGGGCCCCCTCGCCCTGCGGGTCGCCCTGGAGACGGGCGAGGGCTTCGACCTCACCGAGGCCGGCACCCAGAAGCGGCTCGCGGTGTACGTCGTCCACGACCCGCGGGAGGTCGCCGGTGTGGCCCGCCTCGGCCCGGACCCCCTCGCCGCCGACTTCGACGAACCGCGCCTGGCCGCGCTGCTGGCGGGCGAACGCCGGCAGCTCAAGGGCGCGTTGCGCGACCAGAGCCTCATCGCGGGCGTCGGCAACGCCTACAGCGACGAGATCCTGCACGCGGCCAGGATGTCCCCGTTCAAACTCGCGGCCTCCCTGACCCCGCAGGAGACCCACACCCTCTACGAGGCCCTGCGCGGCACGCTCACCGAGGCCGTGGAGCGCTCCCGGGGCCTGGCCGCCGGGCGGCTGAAGGCCGAGAAGAAGAGCGGTCTGCGCGTCCACGGCCGTACCGGCGAGCCCTGCCCGGTCTGCGGGGACACCGTCCGCGAGGTGTCCTTCAGCGACTCCTCGCTCCAGTACTGCCCCACCTGCCAGACCGGCGGCAGGCCGCTCGCCGACCGGCGGATGTCGCGGCTGCTGAAGTGACGCCGGGGGACGGGGTCACCAGACGCTGTTGGTGATCGGATACGCGATCACCATGACCGCCCCCACGACCAGTGCGGGGACCGCCAGCAGCCGTGCCGTCCAGACCACCGATCTCGTCGTGCTCGACGAGGACGCCGGATACCGGCGCGGGTGCGCCTCCAGCTCGTGCCGGGCGAGGGCGCACAGCAGCAGCGCCACCGCCGCGGTGAGCAGCGAGACGACGAGCGCCGTGAGCATGCCCGAGTCGCGCACGTGGTCCCCGAGGTCCCCCTTCAGGTCGTGCAGCGCCTCCAGGGCCGCCCTGGCCTTGAAGACGGCCCGGGCGACGGTGCCGACCGAGGCGACGGCCAGGGCCAGCGCGACGCCCGCGAGCACCGGTGCGCGCCGGGGCGTCGACCGCCGCCGGTCGCGGCCGACGGTCCCGGCCGGGGGCCGGGGCGAGCGTTCGGGCGACGGCGTCCGGTGCGGTCGGGCTGGAGGCGCGGACTCCCGACGGACCGGCGTGGGCGTCGCGCCCGGCCGGACCGGTGCTCCGCCGCCCCCGGCGGGCGGCGCCTGAACCGGCCCGGCGGCCCTGCTCCACGGCCGCCGTCCCCGCCCACCGTCCGCCGGCTCACCCTGACCGACGCCCCGGCCGCTGCCGACGGGTCCCGTGCGAACGGCGCGCAGGCCCTCACCGGTCGGTCCGCCGTGGACGGCGTCTCGGCCGCCGGCGGGGGGTCCGGTGGGGGCGGCGGCCTGGCCGTCGCCAGTCGGCCCGTGCGCCACGGCGTCTCGGCCGCCGGCCGGGGGTCCGGTGTGGACGGCGGCCTGGCCGTCGCCTGTCGGCCCGTGAAGGGTGGCGTCCCGGTCGCCGGCGGGGGGTCCCGTGGGGACGGCGCCTCGGCCGTCGCCTGTCGGTCCGTCGTGGAGGGCGTCCCGCTCGCCGGCGGGGGGTCCGGTGGGGACGGCGCCTCGGCCGTCGCCTGTCGGTCCGTGGGCGATCGCGTCCCGGTCGCCGGCGGGGGGCCCGGTGCGGAGGGCGCCCTGGCCGTCGGCCGTCGGCCCGTGCGCGACGGCGTCCCGGCCGCCGTCGGCGGGGCCGTTGCGGAAGTCGTCCCGCCCGGTGCTCACGGGGCCGTCGTGGACGGCGTCTCGCGCAGTGCCCATGGGACCGTGGGGAACGGCGTCCCGCCCGGTGCCCGTGGGGCCGTCGCGGACGGCGACCCGGTCACCGCTCGTGGGGCCGTCATGGACTCCGCCCCGGCCGCCCCGGTCCGGCGGCCCGCCGTGGACGGCGTCCCCGGCACCGCCGGCCGGTCTGTCGTGGACCTCGCGCCCGCCCAGGGCCGGCCCCCGCTCCATGGGGGGCGGGATCTTCTCCACCGGCCGGACCATCGTCGTCGTGGGGCGCGGTGGCTCGGGAGGCGGAGGCTCGGGCTCGGGCAGCGGGACCGGAGCCGGTACGACCTCCGCCTCCACGCACAGCGTCGCCTCGTCGGCGATCCCCTTCAGCCGCAGTTCCCCGCTCAGCCGCCCCGGCTTCGACGTGTCGACACTGACGTCCAGCCCCTCGGGCGACTCCTCGACCCGCAGCCACTCGCCCGCCGGAGGCGTGGGGTGCGGGGTGCAGGCGCGGGCCAGGGGCGGGCCGAGCAGATGAACGGGCCGGTGCGGGGCCTGCGCGTCCTGCGGCACCCGCCCGAAGTCCAGACACATCGGGTCGGGCCGCAGCACGGCGTCGGCCAGCGCCTTCCTCGCCTCGTCCGAGACCACCCGGATGTCGTTCTGCACGATCTCCTCGAGGGCGTCGCGCGCCCCCAGCGCCTTCGCCAGGTCGGGACTCTCCAGCCAGGCGTGCAGCTCCGCCACCGCACCCAGCCTGGTGTAGAAGTTGGCGGCACCCATGGCCTTGCGCAGGGCGGGCGGGACCGGCTTGGCCACGATGCGCCGACGCCGGCTGTGCGCGAGGTACATGTCGCCCCGCATGTCGACCGTGCGGCCCGGCGTCTGGTTCGGGCTCTGCTTGCGGACGTGGTCGAAGACGTACTCGTACAGCTCGTCCAGGGAGATCTCGCCGTCCGCGTCGAGGTCGGCCTCGCCGGTGGTCAGGCCCTCCACCACCGCGCGGGTGAACACGGAGGGCCGGGGGGCGGCGGTCCGGGTGAGCTGGGTGCCCTCGAAGGCGTACTCCATGGAGTCGGAGGCGGTGATCACGGCCCAGCCGCGTCCGCCGCCGAGCCGCTCCCCGGCGAAGGACTCCAGGACGTGCACGTCGCCGGCGGCGCGGACCGAGGACGACCCCCGGGAGAACGCGCCGCCGTAGCAGCAGTCGAGGAACAGCACGGTGCGCCGCGCGCGGGTGCGGAACATGCAGTGGCGGATGAACCGCGCCGAGACCGCCGTCGCCTCCAGCAGCCGGGGCTCCGTGTCACGGGCCGCGAAATACAGGGAACCGGATTCGCTTTTCAGTCCGTGGCACGAGAAGTGCAGCATCAGCGTGTCGTCGCGCCGGCCCTCGGAAAAGAAACGCTCGACGCCCCGCCGGATGGCGTCCACCCGTTCATTTCTCAACACTTCCACATCGAAATCGCCGATCTCCGGATCGCCCAGGACTTCCGCGAGACAGACCGCGTCCTGCGCCGGTGCCCGCAATTGTCCGAGGCCCTGGTCGTCATACCGGTCATTGGCGATGATCAGCGCATGCCGGGTGGTGGTCATGGCTCACGCCTCGATGGTGGAATGGCGGCTGACGAAGAGGTCGAAGGCCTCCGACACCTGCTCCGTCGTCGCCTGGGAGATCTCCAGCTCGTCGTTGTCCAAGGTCAGCCGCAGGGTGGGCGGGGAGCCCCGGCAGCGGCCGCGCCACTCCCGGATGGCGTTCATCACCTGGGACAGTCCGGCCGCGGAGCTGCCCAGGCTCACCAGCAGGGCGCCGATCGTGGTGATGTCCACGGCCCGGGCACCGGGCGGAGCCTCCTGCTCACCGACGACCGTCGTGACGTCGTCCACGTCGAGCTGCAGCAGTTCCGCGCGCAGAAATCCGGTCAGCGCCGCGATGTCCTCGGCTTCCGCGCCTTCCTCGGTCAGGAGGATTCGCAAAGTCTTTTCCATCGGTGGCTCCCACGTCCTCGACAATATTTTCTGCCGAAGCACGGTGCGCCGCAAATCGCGGTCAACGGATTTCTCCGGCGGAAATACGGTGGAATCACTGACGGGGATTTTGGTTGAACGTCGGCAGAGAAGTGACCTGAACTCACTCCGGGCCGGTGTCAGCTGGAGGGCAGCGTGACCAGATGCTCGCCCTCGGCCGTGCGCAGCTCGTACCGGGCCACCTCGTCGGGGTGGTAGGCCGTTCCGCCCTTCATCGTGTTGGGGCGGGCGTCGTGCAGGGGAACGTTCCAGCTGGTGACGGTCTGCTCGGAGCCGTCGTGACCGACGGCGATCAGCCGGCAGTCACGCGGGCCCGCGCCGTCCTTCACCTTCAGCTCGATGCCGCTGCCCCACGCCTCGTCCTCGATGGTCACCTGCGCCCACACGCCGGACTTCTCGTCGGTGGCGGTGACCCGTACGGCGTCGCTGTCGCCGTCACCGCCCGCCATCATCGCGACCGCGGGGCCGACGAGCGCGATCACCACGGAGGCCGCCAGGGCGAACATCATCCGCCGGCGCGCGGCCCGGCGCCGGACGGACACCTCGGCGAGCAGTTTGTCCAGCAGCCGCGGCCCGGGCCCCGCGAAGGGGTGCACGGTGCGCGGGGTGGCCCGCCGGTAGAGCATCATCTGCCGCGCGGTGGGGCCGAACTCCGTGACCTGCGCCGCGCATTGAGGACACTCCATGAGGTGGTCCTCGAAGCGGAAGGCCTCCGCCTCGTCCAGCACGCCGAGCGCGTACGCGCCGACGTCGCGATGCCTCTCCAGGGACCTCATGCCGAAACCTCGTGCCGTTGAGTGCCAGTGGGGTTACTCCTTGCTCCCACCGGTACGGACCAGGCACCCGAATCACTCAAGACGCATACCGAATCGTGACCCAAGTGTTCGGAGCGGCCGGGCTCCCGGATTGGTCGGAATCTAAAAAAGATGGATCGCGAGGTGTCCGAGGGGCAGTCCGAGCTGCCAGGCGGGCGTCCAGACCTTGGGTCCCTCGTCCTCGCCGGCCGGCGCGCCGCCCGGGACCGCGTTGAGGTCGGGGGCGAGCAGCTCGGTCTCCTCCAGCCATCGCCAGGCCGCCGCGGCCAGCTCCAGATCGGGAGCGGGCCCCTCCGACTCGGCGGCCTCGGCCGTCAGTTGTTCCATACGTTCGGCGACCCAGTCCTGCCACGGCTGGTCGTACGCCGTGAGCGAAAGCCAGGTCTCCAGCTGGGTGACGACCCGGATGCCGGGCAGTTCGCCGTCGGTGTCGGACAGGAAGATGGTGAGCGCCAGGGCGTCGCGCCCGGCGCGGAACTCGAAGGACGTCGGCGGCATCAGATCGCCGGTCCGCAGCAGTTCGTCGGCGATGTACTCGGCATACAACCAGGCCATGGGGACGGTCAGTTCACCGCCGCCGGCGCCGTCCGTGCTCTGGTGACCTCTGTGCTGCATCCCTTCCTGCCTTCCTCCGGTGCGTGCGCGTCGCCCGTCGCCGGGCCCCTGGAGTCCGGTGGCCGGCCTTCAGTCCGGAACACGGATAAGGACACCCGATTACTCAACCGAGGTCCTCGGCAAGGCGCTTTGCGAAGGCTTGACTCGACCGTGGGTTTCAGCCCAGGTCGGGCGCGTATCCGGGAAGCACCCGGCGCAGGGCGCGCAGCGCGTAGTACGCGCGGGACTTCACGGTACCGGGCGGGATGCCGAGGGCCGCGGCGGCCTCCGCCACACTCGCCCCCTGGAAGTACACCAGCACCAGGACTTCACGGTGTTCGGGAGTGAGTGTCTTCACAGCCTCGCGCACATCGAGGGCCGCGGCGGCGCGCTCGGCGTGGTCGGCACAGACCGGCGCGTTCTCCAGGACCGCGTCCCCGACCTCCGGGGGCCGCGCCTGCCGGGCCCGCCGTGCGTCGATCGCGAGCCGCCGGCCGACGGTGAGCAGCCAGGGCCGTACGGAGTCGAAGGCGTCGGCGCGCAGGGCCTCGGGATGCTGCCAGGCGCGGACGAGGGTCTCCTGCACGAGGTCCTCGGCGCGCTGGCGGTCGCCGTCGCAGAGCCTCAGCAGCAGCGCGAAGAGCGGCCGGCCGTGCTCGCGCTGCAGCGCGGCGAGTTCGTGGTCGGCGGTCGTCGTCCTGGCGGCGAGGGTGGTTCCGGCGGTCATGGGCGTATGGCACCGCAAGGGGCCGGTTCCGGACAGGGCGCGCACACGGCTGTGCGGCGGACGGTCGATCGCGTCGACGAACGGTTCGACGAACGGTCTGGGCCACGCCGATCGGCGAAGGCACGGGGCCGCGCCGTCCGGTGAACGGTCGGGCTACGCCGATCGCGCGCATCGGGCGGACCGCAGGGAGCGGCGGGTCGGTCTGTCCGGAGCCATGCGCTAGGAGTGAGAGGTGCGTAAATATGACAATCCATCCGAAGCAGGGGTGATCCGTGATCCTCGCACGCAGACACCTGGTGGCCCTGGCGGTGACCGCCCTCCTCGCCGCGGGCGCCGCCTGCCAGGCCCGTGACCAGCGGCCACCCCAACGGCCGGGCCCCCCGGCCCCCTCCGCCGCCCGCGGCTTCACCCTCGTGGCCTCCGGCGACGTCCTGCCGCACAGCTCGGTCATCGACCGCGCCCAGTTCGACGCCGGCGGCGCCGGGTACGACTTCCGCCCGATGCTCGAGGCCGTCAAGCCGGTCGTCTCCCGGGCCGACCTGGCCCTGTGTCACATGGAGACCGTGTACGGCGCGAACGGCGCCTACACCGGCCAGCCCCTCTTCAAGTCCCCGCCGGAGATCGCCCAGGCCCTCGCCGCCACCGGCTACGACGGCTGCTCCACCGCCTCCGACCACAGCCTCGACGACGGTGTCGCCGGTATCCAGCGCACCCTCGACGCCCTCGACGTCGCCGGTGTACGGCACGCGGGCACCGCACGCTCCGAGGCCGAGGCCCGCTCGGTCACCCTCCTGCGCGCGGGCCCCGCCACCGTCGCCCACCTCGCCTACACCTACGGCACCAGCCAGCCGGTGCCCCAGGACCAGCCCTGGACCGTCGGCCTCATCGACGAGAACCGCGTCCGGGCCGACGCCCGGGCCGCCCGTGCGGCCGGCGCCGACGTGGTCGTCGTGTCCCTGCACTGGGGCACGGAGTGGCAGGAGGCGCCGGACGAGCGCCAGCTCGCCCTCGCCCGCACTCTCACCGCCTTCCGCACCGGGGACCGTCCGGACATCGACCTGATCCTCGGCTCCCACGCCCGCGTCCCGCAGGCGTACGAGAAGGTCAACGGCACCTGGGTCGTCTACGGCATGGGTGACCAGATCGCCGGTGAGATGTTCAACCAGCAGGGCGTCCAGGACCCGCGCGGCAACGAGTCCACCGTCGCCCGCTTCACCTTCGCCCCGCCCGCCCGGCCCGGCGGCCGCTGGGAGGTGGCGAAGGCGGAGTTCGTACCGCAGCAGTTCGACGTCGACGCGGGCCGGGTGGTCGACCTCGACCGGGCGCTCGCCCAGGGCGCCGGCGTGGAGGGCGTGCGCGACCGGATCCGGGACGTCGTGCTCAGCCGCGGCGCGGCGAAGGACGGCCTGGTGATGGGGGAGTAGGCCGCGGCGGGCGGTCAGTCGTCGACGTCGACGTGCTCGAACGTCCTCAGCATCTGCGTCAGGACCCGCACGCAGGCCCGCACCTCGGCGTCCGTGAGGTCGCCGCCGACCTGGCGGTTCAGCATGTGCTCGCGGCCGAGGACGAGCGTGATGAGCCGGCGGCCCTCCTCGGTGAGCCGGATCAGCGACGAACGCTGGTGCGCGGGGTTCGGGATGCTCTCCACCCAGCCCCGGGCCGCCGCGTCGTTGACCATGCGCTGGACGAACTGCCGGCTGAGCGCCATGACCCGGCCCATCTGCGGGACCGTCATGTCCCCCTTTCTCTGCAGCAGGTCCAGCACCGAGCGCACCCCCACCGAGGCGCCTTCGACCGCCTCGCCCTGCTCCACCTTGCGCAGGGCGCGCCGGTAGAGCGGGCCGACCAGGTCGAAGACCTCGGTGAGGCGGTGGCCGAGTTCGTCGGGCGGGAGGGGGGCGTCCGAGGGGACGGGCGTGCCGGAGGGGAGGGGCTGGGGGCTCTCGTTCACCCGGTCATCATGACACCCCGAAGATGACACCTTGGTTGCCAAAGTCGGCTGAAGATGACACCTTGGTTGTCATGACAGCTGCTGCGCAACTGACCTACTTCGCCTCGGCCGACGGCGACCTCGCCTACCGCGAGGCCGGCACCGGGGACCTCGTCGTCCTGGTCCACTCCGGATTCGCCGACCATCGCGTCTTCGACGCCGTGATACCGGATCTCGCCGGGACCCACCGGGTGATCGCGGTGGACGTACGCGGCCACGGCGCCTCCGCCAACGCGACCCGGCCGTTCCGCTGGGCCGACGACCTCGCCGGCCTGCTGCGCCACCTCGACGCGGGCCCCGCCGTACTCGTCGGCGTCTCGATGGGCGGCGTCATCGTCGGCGACACCCTGCTGGAGTACCCGGAACTGGTCCGCGCGGCCGTGGTGTGCGGAGCCTCCACCGGCGAGTTCGAGGACTCCGACCCCTGGCACAAGGAGATCCAGGCCGCGACCGCCCGCGCCCTGGCGGCCGGTGCCGTCGATGACTGGCTGAAGGCCTTCCTGAACTACGTGCCCGGCCCCCACCGCACGCTCGACCAGGTCGACCCGGACATCCTGCGCCGGCTGCGCGAGATGGCCCTGAACACCCTCTCCAAGCACACCCCCGGAGAGAAGGACTGGCACGTGCCGGTGACCGACACCTGGTCCCGGGTGCCGGACATCGAGGTCCCCGTGCTCACCGTGAACGGCGCCCTGGAGACCGCAGACGTCCTCACCGCGGCCCAGCGGCTGGCCGACGGCGTCCGGCACGGTCGGGCCGTACTGATCGAAGGCACGGGGCACTACCCGAACATGGAGAAGCCCGCCGAGTTCACCGAGGTGATCCGGGAGTTCCTCCGCACCCTGTGACGCGGGCCGTTACGGCACCACCGTCACCGGCCACCGCCCCGCCTTCACCAGCCGCACCGCGACCGAGCCCACGATCCGGTGCCCGGCCTGCTCGGAGGCGCCCACCACCACCGCGTCGGCCGTCAGCTCGTCCGCGGCCTTGGCCAGACCCGTGTACGGGTCGCCGGGGAAGGTGTGGAACTCCCAGCGCACGTCGAATATCCCGCGCGTGCGCTCGGTGGCCTCCCGGATCTGCGCGACCAGGTCCTCGGCGATCTGCCCGGTCGTCTCCGCGACGGGCACCCCGAAGGCCGCCCCCGCCGCCATCACCGGCTGCACGTACACCACGGCGAGCAGCGCGTGCTGGCGGCGGGCCAGACCGGCCGCGTAGGCAGCGGCCCGCAGGGAGGATTCGGAGCCGTCGACCCCGACCAGGATGACCTTGGGGCCGTCGGTGCCCCGCTCGAACCGCTGCGAGGGCTGCTGCGAGTGCTGTTCCGTCACGGCCCGAGGCTATCGGACCCCCCGGACCCGTCCGGGTCCGGGCGGCGGACGGGGTGCCCGGGCCCCGTCGGCGGCCGCGTTCCGCGACCCGCCGGCGCTGCGCCGGTGGGAGGAATCGTGTGACCGGTGCGGTGCGCCGCGGGCCGGGCGGGCGACTGATGACTGCATGAAGAAGGATCAGTTGTTCACGCGGCGCCGGCTGTTGCTCTTCGGCGCCACGGCCGCCGCGGGGGCGGCCGGTACGGCCGGACTCCTCGCGTGGGGCCCGGACGGGGAACCGGCCGACCCCGCCGGCCCGGCCGCCGGTGCCCCCGCCCGCCGCCTCGCGCTGAAGCCCTCCGCCTACCGTCTCCAGCCGCTCACCGGATACGGCGCCCCGCGCGCCGCACCCGGCCGCACCCCGGTCCGCCGCGAACCGCTGCTGCGGATGTCCGGCCGGGGCCGCACCATGGTGCTGACCTTCGACGACGGCCCCGATCCCCGCTACACCCCGCGCATCCTGGACACCCTCGCCGAGTACGGCGTCCGCGCGATGTTCTTCGTGTGCGGGGAGATGGCCGTCGACCACCAGGACCTGCTCGCGCGGATGGCCGACGAGGGCCACGTCGTCGGCAACCACACCTGGTCCCACCCCCTGCTCACCGCCCTGTCCCGCCGACGGATCCGCTCCGAGATGACCCGCACCAGCGAGGTGATCGAGGCGGGATACGGAGAGCGGCCCCGCTGGTTCCGCGCCCCCTACGGCGCGTGGAACCGCGCCGCCTTCCAGCTGGGCGCCGAACTCGGCATGGAACCCCTCGCCTGGACGGTCGACACCCTGGACTGGACCACCCCCGGCGTCCGCACCATCGTCGACCGGGTCGAGGAGGGCGCAGGCTCCGGCGTGGTGATCCTCTCGCACGACGCCGGCGGCGACCGCACCCAGAGCGTCAAGGCGCTGCGCCGCTATCTGCCCCGGCTGCTGGACTCCGGCTACCACATCACCGTCCCGCAACGGCAGCACACCTGAGCGGGACCGCCCCGCCCGCCCGGCCGGGATCCGCTCAGCGGACCTCGACGAGGCGGGCGAAGGCGACGACGTTCCCGTCGTATCCGTTCGCCTTCGAGAAACCGCCGCCGCAGGTGATGACCCGCAGTTCGGGCGCGCCCTTCGAGGCGTAGACACGGTCGCCGGGGAAGTTGTTCTTGGCGAAGACCTCGATGCCGTAGATCTCGAACACCGCCGTCCTGCCGTCCTTGCGCGCCACCTCGACGCGATTTCCCTTCTTCAGGGCCCCGAGGCCGTAGAAAACAGCCGGGCCCAGTTTGTTGTCGACGTGGCCGACCACGACCGCCGTTCCCTTCTCACCGGGTGTGACGCCCCCGGTGAACCAGCCCGCGAGGTTCGGGTCCTCCGGCGGCGGCGCGCCGACCCAGCCGTCCGCGTCGAGACCGACCGGCATCACCGGGGCGTTCACCTGGATCGCGGGAATCATGACCCGGTCGGGCAGGGCGTACGGCAGCGGGTCCGGCGTCCGGCCGAAGGTGCCCGGGACGGTACGGCTGTCCGCGGCCGCCGCCGAGGCGGGCTGCGGGGGGCCGATGTCGAACTCCCCCGAACCGTTCCGGATGAGCGCGAGACCGGTCAGCAGAACCAGCGCTATCACTCCCCACGGGGCACGCTTTCTCCGCCGCTCCTCCTCTTCCGCCACCTCGGACAGTTCGTACGCAGACATGCGGCATCCCCTTTCGACGCGGCCGTCGCCACGTCCTTTCGCGCATATCAGAACGCTAAGTCCCCCACCGGAAACCGGCGACGCCTCACGTGCGAACGGGTGGCCGCCGCGCCTTTCGGTGCGCCATCCGAGTCGCCGTCGAAAGGAAATTTCTGACGGTCCGTGACCTGCGGCGATATCCGATCGCGCGCTTTTCCCCCGGCGTGTCCTCTCACCAGGACGGACCATTCCCGAAATGCGGGCGCGTGCACGGCATCTGAGGGTCGTTCCGGGAGGCGTTCTCTCGCCGACAGACCGGGGACGGGACCCGGGGCGCCTTCCGCGGAGGATCACATGCGCACCACTCGTTCCCTGAGAGTCTCGACGGCCTCGGCGGTCTCGGCCGCCGCGGTCGCCGCCCTGAGCCTCGCCGCCCCCGTGGCCGTCGCGCGCGACGGCATGAACGTCAACCCGACCAACATCGTCGTCCAGCCCAGCGTGATCGCCCGCGGCGGCCAGATCACGGTCACCGTCGACGGCTGCCCGGCCGGCGGCACCATGACCTCGGACGCCTTCGGGACCGCCACCCTGACCTCGATCAACGGCGCCAACCAGACCGCCAGGGGCACCGCGACCATCAGCAACAACGCCCGCCCCGGCAGCTACGACCTCACCGTCACCTGCTCCGGCCGCACCCTGGTCAGCCCCCGTGCCTTCACCGTCCTCGGCGGGGTCCGCGGCGGTCTCGGCGGCGGCAGCTCCACCGGCGCCACCCCGACCGACATCGCCATCGGCGGCGGCCTCGTCGCCGCGGCCGTGGCCGGCGGCGGACTGTTCTGGATGCGCCGCCGCGCCGAACGCCGCATCTGAGGAGTGACCCTTCGGGAGGCCGCACAGGAAGACCCCGAGCAAGACCACACAGGAAGACCCCCAGCAAGACCGCACGGGAAGTGCACCGACCGGCCTTCGCCCCCTCCCTGCCGGGAACCGGGGCGAAGGCCCCCTTCGCTGCCCCCGTCAGGCGGCGTCCGCGTCCGCGCCGTCGCGGCGGCGCGACAGGCGGTACGCCGCTCCGACGGAGCCCGCGATCAGCGCGGCGCCCAGTCCGATCTCCTTGAGGTCGAAGCCGGCGACGGTGCCGCCCTCACCGGCACGCACCCCCTGGGGGACCGGGTACGGCACGGGGGCGGGCCGGTGGCCCGCGGCGATGGTCAGCTCCTTGACGGCGCTGACGCCGCCGCAGCTGAACGTCACCCGGTACATCGCCCCGGCCTTCGCGTCCCAGTCGACCAGCGCCACCGCCGATGACGAGCCCCTGGGGATGGTGACCGCGTCGAACACCCCCGACGAGACCGTCACGGAGCCCCGGCAGCCGCTGGCCGAGCGGTCCACCTGCAGCGTGACCTGGCCGCTCGCCACCACGGTGGCGGGCAGGACGCTGTAGCCGTTGGACATGACGTAGTGGTCGTCACCGTCGCTCGCGACGGCGGCCGGTGCGGTGAGAGCGAGGGCGGTCATGCCCAGCAGCGCGGCCGAAGCGACGCGTATCGCGCGCATGGTGGATCCTCCGGTCCCCGAGGGGCAGCGGCGGACCTGTTCCGCTCGTGCCGTACATGCACCTCGGTGACCGAAACGCTAGGAACAGCTGTGCGCCCGCGCGATCGCAGTCGCGCGAATGGGGCACACCCGTGGGCCACTCGGGGGACGTCCCTTCCCGCGACCGGGGGACGGCCACGGCGTGGCGGCCGCCTCCGTCCCCCTGATGTGTGCCGGTGCCCGGCCTCACCCCGTGGCGTCCGGGAAGAGGTACAGGAAGGGCTCGGCGGACGCCGTGATGCCCCGGCTGTAGGGCGCGTCGAAGTCCCAGATGAGGAACAGCAGGAAGGCGATCAGGGCGGAGAACAGGCCGGCCAGGACCAGCTCGCGGGGCGTTCGCCGGATCTGCAGCGCGAAGACCATGCCGATGGTGATGACGGCGCCGGCCAGCAGCCCGAACCACACCACCCCGGGCATGGTCGCCCCGGTCGAGCCCGCCCGGGCGTTGCGCGCCTGGTCCGCGGCGGCCATCTGGTCCAGGAGCGGCTGATAGGCCTGGGCCTGGAAGTCGTCCCGGGGCCGGTAGTCCGTGACGTCGGCCCGCACCCGCTGCAGCAGTTCGTCGCCGCGCGGCGTCACCTCGCCCCGGTCGGCCATCGCCTTCCACTCCGTGGTGACGACGTGTCCGACATAGGCGTTGACATCCTCCCGAATGCGGTCGCGGACGTCGGGCGGGTACACCCGCACCCGCTCCGAGATCTCGTGCAGGGCCTGGGCCTCCGCCTGGACGTGGTCCTCGGCGCTGCCCCGGGCGTCCCAGACACCCGCGATGGCCAGCCCCAGGACGATGGCGTACACCACGCCGATCCACATCGTCATGTACTCGATGACGTCCGGGGTCTCGGAGGGGTCCTCGTCCTCGGCCGCCGTGCGGTCCCGTACGAAGGTCACGACGATCACCACCGCGCAGGCGGCGAGCATCGCGAGGGTGAGAACAAGCCATTCCGGCAAGACATGCCTCCAGGGTGGGCCCTAGCGGGGCCGCAGCGCGGCGACGGCGGCCAGGGCGGGCACGGTGATGAGCAGGACGTAGGTGACCGGCGGGGTGCGGTCGGAGGGGGGCCGCGGGCGCGGCGGGGAGTGGTACGCCGGGTAGCTCACGGGGGTCGCCGAGGGGCGCGGAGTGGGGCTGGGCGGCGCGGGGGAGGGCTTCGGCTCGGGGGCCGGCCGGGGGAGCGGCGCCGCGGGCGGGGGCGGCGGGGGCTTCGCCGCGGGCCGGTGGGTCGGGACGGGACGCGGCTTCGGGGGAGGTGTGGGCCTGGGCGTCGGCTTCGGCGTGGGCGTGGGGGTCGGCTTCGGAGGCGGGGGCGGCGGCGGTGGGGGCGTCGGCTTCGGTACCGGGCAGACCGTGGGCATCACGGGCTCCGGGATCTTCGGGGGTGCCGGGACGGCCGGCGGCGCCGGCGGGGTCGGCCAGGAGCGACGTCCCGCGACCGCCACCGCCGCGGTGCCGTCCGGGCCCGTCGAGGCGTACGCGCACGCGTCGGCCGCGGCCACCCCTGCCGGCGCGGCCGTGAGGATCCAGGCCGCGGTCACCAGGCACAACGTCCTGATGACGAGGGCGGATCGGGTCGGTTCGGGTCCATCCACGTCGGAGATCATGCGGCCCGGCGGACGGGCGTACGCCCGCCACCGAGGGGATTGCCCCCGAACGGAGGGAAGTCCGAGTCCGGAGGTTTGGCGGACGGATGTCCGCGTGCCCCCTTCCCGTACAGGCGTACGATCATGGCGGCCGCGCCGCGGGTCGCCGCCCCTGCCCACGGCCCGTTCCGCCGTCCGGCCCGAACCGGTCCGTGGGCCCCCGGATCACAGGCGCCGGAAAGAATTTTGTGCCGCGTTTGAACACAACGACCACCGCCATGCGTACCCAGTGCCGTGCGGCGGCGCAGCAGGGCGCTGCAACACCCTTTGGACTATCGGGGAGTTGTTGACGATGAAGACCTCCTGGCGGAGCGCCTCACTCGTGGCGAGCGCTGTGGGCGTGCTGGCGCTGACGACGGCGTGCGGTCAGGAAAGCGGCACGTCGGCGTCGAGCCAGAACGTCGGCGCCACGGCCCAGGCCGGCGGCATCGGCGGCGTCGGCACCGGCATCACGGGCGGCGCCGGCACGGGTACGAGTGCCAGCCCGAGCGCCGCCGGTGAGGCCGGCGCCGAGGGCAGTGCCGCCGGTGAGCTGGCCATCTCCACGAACACCGAGCTCGGCAACATCCTGACCGACGCGAAGGGCATGACGCTCTACCGCTTCGACCAGGACACCGCCGAGCCGCCCAAGTCGAACTGCGACGGCGACTGCGCGACCACCTGGCCGCCGGTGTCCGCCGACGACGTCTCCGCCGGCGACGGCATCGACAAGTCGCTGCTCGGTGAGGTCACCCGGTCCGACGGCACCAAGCAGCTCACGGTGGACGGCTGGCCCGCCTACTACTACGCCAAGGACGCCAACCCCGGTGACACCTCCGGCCAGGGCGTGGGCAACAAGTGGTTCGCGCTGGCGCCCGACGGCAAGAAGGCCAAGTCGGACTCCGCCCTGGCAGGCCTGTCCGTCCGCAAGGACCCCAACCTCGGTGAGATCGTCGTCGACAAGAACGGCATGACGGTCTACCGCTTCCTGAAGGACAAGGCCTGGCCCGAGCCGGTCTCGAACTGCAACGGCGCCTGCCTGGAGAAGTGGCCCGCCGTCGCGCCGGTCGAGGCCAACGACACCGAGGGCGTCCAGAAGAAGGGCCTGATGAGCTTCACCCGGTCCGACGGCGTGAAGCAGCAGACGGTCAACTGCTCGCCGATCTACACCTTCTCGGGTGACAAGTCCCCCGGCGACATCAACGGCCAGGGCGTGGGCGGCCAGTGGTACGCCGTGGCCCCCGACGGAAAGCTGGTCGGCGCGCCGGAGCAGTAGAGATCACCTCCCCAGGGCTGATCCCCGCAACCGCCCCGGCACGTACGACCCTTGGTCCGCCCCCTCCGCGCCGCACGGAGGGGGCGGACCGCTGTCCGTCCGTTCACGCCTTGTATGCGTGGACTTCCGCCGCCTGCGGCCGCTTCGGGACTCTCCGGAACGCCCCGGGTACTTTTCGTAGGCCCCTTCGAGGGTGCCGATCCGGCACGTGCCGCAGGCAGTGACCGGGAACGGACGGTCAATTTCCGTTTCCACTCGCCCCTTTGGCGGGCGATCAGTAGCCTCAGCTCGAACACCGGATCGCCTACGCCTTGGAGAGATAGATGGAGCGTCCCGCCTGGGCCCCTCGGAGCATCGACATCTCGGTGCCCAGCGTCTCGCGGATCTACGACTACTTCCTGGGCGGTTCGCACAACTTCGAGGTCGACCGGGAAGCCGCCCGCCGGGCCATGGAGTTCGCGCCGGGACTGCCGAAGATCATGCAGGCGAACCGGGCGTTCATGCGCCGGGCGGTGCGCTGGGCGGCGGGCGAGGGCATCACCCAGTTCCTCGACGTCGGCTCGGGCATCCCCACCTTCGGCAACGTCCACGAGGTCGCCCAGTCCGCGAGCCCCGGCGCCCGCGTCGTCTACGTCGACCACGACCCGGTGGCCGTCGCGCACAGCCAGGCCGTCCTGGAGGGCAACGAGCACGCGGGCGTCGTCGCCGCGGACCTGTGCAAGCCGCAGGAGATCCTGGGCAGTTCGCAGGTGCGGGACCTCATCGACCTGGACCGGCCGGTGGCGCTGCTGCTCGTTGCCATACTGCACTTCGTGGAGGACGCGGACGACCCGTACCGGGCGGTGGCCGAGCTGACCGAGGCGCTCGCGCCCGGCAGCGTGCTCGTCCTCACACACGCCTCGTACGAGGGAATGCCGCTGCCCCGGGAGCAGACCGAGGCGATGGTGGACGTGTACGAGGACATTCGCAACCCGCTGATCATGCGCACGCGTGACGAGGTCGCGCGGTTCTTCGAGGGGTACGACATGGTGGAACCGGGACTGGTGCCGATGCCCTGCTGGCGGCCGGAGTCGGAGCCTCAGGACGAGGATCCGTACGCGTTCTGCGGCTTCGCCGGCGTGGGGCGTACCGCGTGACCGCCGAGCCGGACGGGCCGGAGGACAGACTGCGCCGGTTCGCGACGATCTGGAGCCGGGCCGTGTTCCCGGTGACGTCGACGTCGCTGACCCGGCCCGAGTTCGAGGAACAACTCCTGCCGTCGGCGCGGCGGTTGCGGGAGGCGCTGCTGGCCCGGACCTTCGACGCGGACGCCGGCCGAGCGGTCGGCGCGGCCCTCGTCGAGGCGCACTGCACCGACCCCGAGGCGCTCAGCCGCGCCCTCGACTGCGTCGACGCCTACCTGGTGCTCTACTGCGGCGAGGACGGACCCCAGGAGGACCTGCGCACGCGTGCCGCGCGGCTGCAGCACGCCATGGCCGCCGGGTACGCGCAGGCCCTGCGGGAGCGCACCCTCGCCGAGCAGGAGGCCATCGCCCAGGCCGCGTTGCAGGCCCAGGGGGTGGTGGCGCAGGCGCTGCACGCGAGCGAGGCCCGCTTCCGCACCGTCTTCGAGGGCGCCGCGATAGGGATCGGCATGGCCGACCTGGACGGCAACATCCTTCAGGTCAACGGCGCGCTGCTGCGTATGTTCGGCGTCTCCGAGCAGACCATGCACGGCCGTAACGTGAGGGAGTGGACGCACCCCGAGGACGCGCCGCAGACCTGGAAGCTGTACGACGAACTCGTGCGCGGCGAGCGGGAGCACTACCACCTGGAGAAGGCGTTCTACCGTCCTGACGGAACGGTTCTGTGGACCAATCTGACCGTCTCCCTGCTGCGGGACGCGGACGGCGAGCCGCAGTACCAGCTGGCCCTGATGGAGGACACCACCGAGCGCCGGCTGCTCAACCTGCGGCTGCGCTACGAGGCCACCCACGACGCGCTCACCGGCCTGCCCAACCGCACGCTGTTCTTCGAACGTCTGGAGAAGGTGCTGGGCGCCGGGGACCACCAGCGCTTCGGCCTGTGCTACCTCGACCTGGACGGGTTCAAGACCATCAACGACAGCCTCGGCCACGCGGCCGGCGACCGGCTGCTCGTGGAGGTCGCCGACCGGCTGCAGTCGTGCGCGACCGCGCCCGGGGAGATGGTGGCCCGTCTCGGCGGCGACGAGTTCGTGGCGCTGACGACGGGCTCCGACACCCGCCGCGAGGTCGACGACCTCGCCGCGCGCATCCAGAACGCCCTGGTCGCGCCCGTGCGCATCGACGGCCGTGAGCTGACCGTGCGCGGCAGCATCGGCATCGTGGAGGGCCCGGCGGCGGAGCGCAGCGCGGCGGAGGTGCTGCGCAGCGCCGACATCACCATGTACCGGGCCAAGTCCGCGGGCGGCAACCGCTTCGAGCTCGCCGACCCGGAGGCCGACGCCCGCGCGATCACCCGCCACGGCCTCACCACCGCCCTCCCGGCGGCGCTGGAGCGCGGTGAGTTCTTCATCGAGTACCAGCCGCTGGTCCACCTCGGCGACGGCAGTGTGCGCGGCGCCGAGGCGCTGGTGCGCTGGCTGCACCCGCAGCACGGGGTGCTCGGCCCCGACCGGTTCATCCCGCTCGCCGAACACACCGGTCTGATCGTGCCGTTGGGCCGGTGGGTCCTCGAACAGTCCGTCCGCCAGGCCCGCGCGTGGCGGGAACGCGGCGAGGACACCAACCCTCCGGGCAGCCCGCTCCGCATCAACGTCAACCTCTCACCGTGCCAGCTGCACCACCCCGGTCTGGTGCAGGACACGGTCGACATCCTGGAACGCACGGGCGTCGCACCGGACGCCCTCTGCCTGGAGGTGACGGAGTCGGCACTGATCGGCGCCGACGACGACCTGCTCAAACCGCTGCGGCGGCTCGCCGAGATGGGCGTCGACATCGCCCTGGACGACTTCGGCACCGGGTACTCCAACCTCGCCAACCTGCGCCGTCTTCCGGTGAGCGTCCTCAAGCTGGACCGTTCCTTCACCCAGGGCATGCAGCAGTTCCCGGCCGACCCCGTCGACCTCAAGATCGTCGAAGGGATCGTCTCGCTCGCCCACAGCCTGGACCTCGCGGTCACGGTGGAGGGCGTGGAGACCGGCGCCCAGGCCGAACAGCTCCGGATCCTCGGCTGCGACACCGCCCAGGGCTGGTACTACGCCCGCCCGGGCCCGCCGGAGCGGCTGCACGAGCTGGCCCTGGCCGACGCGACGGGCTGACCGGCCCGCCGCACCCGTGCACCACGCGCCCCTCGCCCGCCGCTTCCGGCACCAGTACCACCCGGAGGCGGACGGCGGGGGGCGTTCGCCCGAACCCGGGAATCCAAGCCGGACTCCCCCTTTCGCGAGCACAGTTGGTCCCGCACACGGGCCGGAAGGAACCGCCCTGAACGGCGTTCGCCCCGTCAGGCAGCGGGACCGCCGTCGCGGAACAGCGGGAGGAGGTTCCCGCACCGGCCATCGGCGCTCACCGCTCCAGCAGCATCCGCTGCAACTCCCGCGCGGCCCGGGGCGGGGCCACATCGCTGCGGTGCGCGAGGGCGATCGTACGGTGCAGTCCGGGCCGGGCGAGCGGGGTGACCCGCAGTCCCCGGCCCGAGCGGGCCGCGACCATCCGGGGCACGACGGCCACCCCGAGTCCGGCCCGGACGAACCCGAGCACCGCGTCCATCTCGCCGCCCTCGACCGCGAAGTCCGGCTCGAACCCCTCCGCCCGGCACGCGGCCACGGTGAGTTCCCGCAGGTCGTAGCCGTGCCGGAACATCACAAGGCGTTCGCCCTCCAGATCGGCGATCCGGACCGTGCGCCGTCCCCCGCCCGGCTTGGGCGCCTCGGGGGAGGACACCACCACCAGGTCCTCGCGCAACAGCTCCACCGTCGTCAGCGCGGGGGAGGGGGTCGGCAGCGGCAGCACCACCAGGGCCAGGTCGAGCGCGCCCCGGGCCAGCTGCCGTACGAGATCGTGCGAGCCGCCCTCCTCGATCAGGAGCCGGATGCCCGGGTAGCGGTCGTGGAAGGCGCGCAGCACGTCCGGCAGCAGGCCGGTGCACAGACTCGGCGTGGCCCCGAGCCGCACCCGCCCACTGCGCAGCTGCACCAGTTCCTGCACCTCGTACCGCGCCGTCTCCGTGTCCGCGAGGATCCGCCGGGCCAGCGGCAGCAGCGCCTCGCCCGCGTCGGTGAGCGTGATGTTGCCGCGTGCCCGCAGAAAGAGATCCGCCCCCAACTCCCTCTCCAGCGACCGGATCTGCTGGGAGAGCGAGGGCTGGGCGACATGGACCAGCTCGGCGGCCCGGGTGAAGTGCCGGGTCTCGGCGACCGCCACGAAGTACTGGAGCTGCTGGAACTGCACCCACCCAGCATAGGCCCTTCCTATGGAAACGAGCCGTTTCATGTCTTGGACCGATGGGGCCGAACGGCCCTAGCGTCTTGACCCATGGCTCTGGCAACGCGGACGGACCGACGGCCGTCGATGGCGCGTACCGTGTGGAACTCCTCCGTCGGCAAGAAGACGGTGATGGCCGTCAGCGGCTTGATCATGCTGCTGTACCTGGTCGCCCATGTCATCGGCAATCTGAAGATCTTCTTCGGCCCGGGGGAGTTCAACCACTACGCGCACTGGCTGCGCACGGTCGGCGAACCGTTCATGCACTACGAGTGGACGCTCTGGCTGGTCCGCGTGGTGCTGGTCGTGGCCGTGGTCGCCCACGCCACCTCCGCCTACCAGCTCAGCCGCCGCGACATCAGGGCGCGCCCGAGCAGGTACGTGCACAGGAAGCCCCGGGCGAGCTACGCCACCCGCACCATGCGCTGGGGCGGGATCATCCTCGGACTGTTCATCGTCTGGCACATCCTGGACCTGACGACGGGCACCGTGCACAGCGGCGGCTTCCAGGAGGGCCACCCGTACCAGAACGTCGTGGACACCTTCTCCACCTGGTACGGCAACGTCGTCTACATCGTCGCGATGCTCGCGCTCGGCCTGCACATCCGGCACGGCTTCTGGAGCGCCGCCCAGACCCTCGGCGTCGGCAGCCGCACCCGCGACCGCGCCCTCAAGACCGTCGCCGACATCCTCGCGCTGTTGCTCACGGCCGGATTCATCGCCGTGCCCGTGGGCGTCATGACCGGAGTGGTGAGCTGATATGACCTCCTACACGGACTACCGGACCGGCGAGCCCCTCGTCGACGGCAAGGCGCCGTCCGGCCCCGTCCACGAGCGCTGGGACAAGCGCCGCTTCGAGGCCAGGCTGGTCAACCCCGCCAACCGCCGCAAGCACACCGTGATCGTCGTCGGCACCGGCCTCGCCGGCGGCTCGGCGGGCGCCACCCTCGCCGAACAGGGCTACCACGTCGTCCAGTTCTGCTACCAGGACTCCCCGCGCCGCGCCCACTCGATCGCCGCCCAGGGCGGCATCAACGCGGCGAAGAACTACCGCAACGACGGCGACTCCGTCCACCGGCTGTTCTACGACACCGTCAAGGGCGGCGACTTCCGGGCGCGCGAGTCCAACGTGCACCGCCTCGCGCAGATCTCCGTCGAGATCATCGACCAGTGCGTGGCCCAGGGCGTGCCCTTCGCCCGGGAGTACGGCGGCCTGCTCGACACCCGCTCCTTCGGCGGCGTACAGGTGTCGCGGACCTTCTACGCCCGCGGCCAGACGGGCCAGCAGCTGCTGCTCGGCGCGTACCAGGCGCTGTCGCGGCAGATCGCCGCCGGGAACGTGGAGATGCATCCGCGGACCGAGATGCTCGATCTGATCGTGATCGACGGGCGGGCGCGCGGGATCGTGGCCCGGGACCTGATCACCGGACGGATCGACACGTACTTCGCGGACGCCGTCGTGCTCGCCAGCGGCGGCTACGGCAACGTCTTCTACCTGTCGACGAACGCCATGAACTCCAACGCGACCGCGATCTGGCGGGCGCACCGGCGCGGCGCCCACTTCGCCAACCCGTGCTTCACCCAGATCCACCCGACCTGCATCCCGCGCACCGGCGACCACCAGTCGAAGCTGACGCTGATGAGCGAGTCGCTGCGCAACGACGGCCGGATCTGGGTGCCCAAGGCCAAGGGCGACACCCGGCCGCCGAACAGGATCCCCGAGGACGAGCGCGACTACTACCTGGAGCGCATCTACCCGTCCTTCGGCAACCTGGTCCCGCGCGACATCGCCTCCCGTGCCGCGAAGAACGTCTGCGACGAGGGCAGGGGCGTCGGGCCGGGCGGACAGGGCGTCTACCTGGACTTCGCCGACGCCATCCGGCGCATGGGCCGCAAGGCCGTGGAGGCCAAGTACGGCAACCTCTTCGACATGTACCAGCGGATCACCGACGAGGATCCGTACGAGGTGCCGATGCGGATCTACCCCGCCGTGCACTACACGATGGGCGGCCTGTGGGTCGACTACGACCTCCAGACCACCGTCCCGGGCCTGTTCGCGATCGGCGAGGCCAACTTCTCCGACCACGGCGCCAACCGGCTCGGCGCCTCCGCGCTGATGCAGGGCCTGGCCGACGGCTACTTCGTCCTGCCCGCGACCATCAACGACTACCTCGCCCGCAACCCGCACCAGGGCGAGGTGACCGACGAACACCCGGCCGTGCAGGAGGTGCTGGCCGAGACCCAGGACCGGCTCCACCTGCTGCTGTCCGTGGACGGCGACCGCACCCCCGACTCCTTCCACCGCGAGGTCGGCGAGCTGATGTGGGAGTTCTGCGGCATGGCCCGCACGGACGCCGGACTGCGCAAGGCGCTGGAGCGCATCCCGCAGATCCGCGAGGAGTTCTGGCGCCGCATCAAGGTCCCGGGCACCGGCGAGGAGTTCAACCAGTCGCTGGAGAAGGCCAACCGGGTCGTCGACTACCTGGAGCTCGCCGAGCTGATGTGCCTCGACGCGCTGCACCGCGCCGAGTCCTGCGGCGGCCACTTCCGCGAGGAGTCGCAGACCCCGGACGGCGAAGCGGCGCGCAAGGACGAGGAGTTCGCGTACGCGGCCGCCTGGGAGTTCACCGGCACCGGCGAGGCCCCCACCCTGCACAAGGAAGACCTGGTCTTCGAGTACGTCCACCCCACCCAGCGGAGCTACGCATGAAGCTCACCCTGCGCGTCTGGCGGCAGCGCAACGCCGAGACCGACGGCGCCATGTCCACGTACGAGGTGGACGGCATCTCGCCCGACATGTCGTTCCTGGAGATGCTCGACACCCTCAACGAGGAGCTCATCCTCCGGGGCGAGGACCCCGTCGCCTTCGACCACGACTGCCGGGAGGGCATCTGCGGCGCGTGCAGTCTGGTGATCAACGGTGACGCGCACGGACCCGAACGCACCACCACCTGCCAGCTGCACATGCGGTCCTTCGAGGACGGCGACACCATCGACGTGGAGCCGTGGCGGGCGTCGGCGTTCCCGGTGATCAAGGATCTGGTCGTCGACCGGTCGGCGTTCGACCGGATCATCCAGGCCGGCGGCTACATCACCGCCCCGACCGGCTCCGCGCCGGAGGCGCACGCGACGCCGGTGCCCAAGCCGGACGCCGACTTCGCGTTCGAGCACGCGGAGTGCATCGGCTGCGGGGCATGTGTCGCCGCTTGCCCCAACGGGGCGGCGATGCTGTTCACCTCCGCCAAGGTCAACCATCTCAACGTGCTGCCGCAGGGAGCTCCCGAGCGCGAGACACGGGTGCTCGACATGGTGGCGCAGATGGACGAGGAGGGCTTCGGGGGCTGCACGCTGGCGGGCGAGTGCGCGACGGCCTGCCCCAAGGGCATCCCCCTGGTGTCGATCACCAGCATGAACAGGGAGTGGCTGCGGGCCACCCGCAAGGTGGCCGAGCGGTAGGGCCACCCGGGCAAGGAGAACGTTCGCCGAACAGTGCGGACGGGCGGGACCGGGTGTGGTGCTCAAGCCCGGTCCCGTCTCGTGTTCCCGCACCGGCGCGAGCGCCTGGCATTCAGCATCCCCACATCCCCTCTCCCGGCACCGGTCACGTACACGCCAACCGGGGTCGGGAGAAACAGGGGGAGCGCCACCGTCCCCGATGTGGCCCGTGCCCAGGAGTGAGCCATGACCGGCGTTTCCACGCTCGACCGTCCCCAGCAGTCCACGGCACCCGTCCGCTACACCGTCACCCTGGCCCGCGACGAGGCCGACGTGCGGGCCGCGCAGCGGCTGCGGCACGACGTGTTCGCCGGGGAACTGGGCGCCCTGCTGTCCTCCCCGCAGCCGGGCCTCGACGTCGACCCGTTCGACGCCTACTGCGACCACCTGCTCGTGCGCGACACGGACACCGGGCAGGTCGTCGGAACGTACCGGCTGCTGCCGCCGGAGCGCGCCGCGGTCGCCGGACGCCTCTACTCGGACGGGGAGTTCGACCTGACCGCGCTCGACGCGATCCGGCCCGGCCTGGTCGAGGTCGGCCGCTCCTGTGTGCACCCCGACCACCGCGACGGCGCGGTCATCGGCCTGATCTGGGCCGGCATCGCCCGCTACATGGTGGACCGCGGCCACGACTGGCTGGCCGGCTGCTGCTCGGTCCCGCTCGCCGACGGCGGCGCCCTCGCGGCCGGCACCTGGGACCGGGTCCGCGACCGGCATCTGGCGCCCGAGGAGTACCGGGTCCGCCCGCGGCTGCCGTGGCTGCCGAAGGAGGCGGCACCGGCCGCCCGCACCGAACTGCCCGCCCTGCTGCGCGGCTACCTCCGCCTCGGCGCCTGGGTCTGCGGGGAGCCCGCACACGACCCCGACTTCGGCGTCGCCGACCTCTACGTGCTGCTGCCGATGCGCCGGGTCAACCCCCGCTACCTGCGGCACTTCCTCTCCCTCGTCCCGGCCTCATGAGCGTCTGGCTGCCCGGCGCGCCCTGCACCCCGCGGGCGTGCGTCGAGGCGACGGCGTCCGTGAGGGCCGTGCCCCGGGCCGTGCTGCGGCTCCTGGCGGTGGCCGCGCTCGTCCTCGCCGGGATCGTCCTGTCACCGCTCGGCCGGAGGCTTCCGGCCGGCGCGGTACGGCGGTGGAGCCGGGCGGTCGTCGGCGCGGCGGGCGTCCGGATCCGGGTGACCGGCGCGGCCGCCCCGCCCGTCGGCGGGCTGCTCCTGGTCGCCAACCACATCTCCTGGCTCGACATCCCGCTGCTGGCCGCCGTCCGTCCGGCGCGGATGCTCGCCAAGGCCGAGATCCGGCGCTGGCCGGTGGCGGGCGCGCTGACCGCGCGCGGCGGCGCGCTGTTCATCGACCGGGACCGGCTGCGCGCCCTGCCCGGCACGGTCGCCCGGATCGCCGGGGTGCTGCGCGCCGGGCAGGCCGTCGCGGCGTTCCCGGAGGGCAGCACCTGGTGCGGCCGCGCCCAGGGCCACTTCCGGCGGGCGGTGTTCCAGGCGGCGCTGGACGCCCGGGTCCCGGTCCAGCCGGTCCGCATCCGCTACCGCGACAGCTGGGGAGCGGCCAGCACCGCACCGGCGTACGTGGGCGACGACTCCCTGGCGGCCTCCCTGTGGCGGGTGGTGTCGGTGCGCGGGCTGGTCGCGGAGGTCGAGGTGCTGCCGCTGATCGAGCCGGACGGCCACCGTGACCGCAGGACACTCGCCCGTGCCGCCGAGGCCCGCTCACTGGGCCGGACGCGTCGGACGCACGTCCTCGCCCCGGGCGGCCGGCACCTCGTCACGCGCGCCCCGGTGGGCCGGCGCCCCGACGCGTGAGAGAGGGCGCGGGGGTCGGCCCGTGGTGGTGTCCGGCCCCGGGCGGGGACCCCCTGCTGGGCATGCCCCGTACGGACGTACGCTTTCTTCATGTTGCTTAAGCATGCTAAATCCAGACATGTCGGGTCAGGGGTGCCGACCGGTACGCGTACCCCCGTGTTCGTCGACGCCTCGGGCCGACGCGCCCTGATACTCCGGCGCGCCGGATACGGGCTCGCCGGGCTGGCTGCCTCGTACATGGCGGTGCTGGGGCTGAGCCTGATGGGAGCGACGCCCTTCGCGCCGCAGACGATCCTCCCCGTCCCCGCCCCCGGCGACGGGACGGCGCCCGCCGCACCGGAACGGGACCCGCCGGGCCGGACGCCCGACGCGCCCGGCGATCCACCCGAGCCGGACCGCCCGGGGCCGTACGGTCCGGGCGCCCTCCTCCTTCCACAGCTCGCTCCGCCCGCCCCGCCCGGTGTTTCGCCTCTCGCGCCCGGAATCCCCTCGATCACCATCACGCCGGCACCCCCGGCCACCGCCGCACCGACGGCGCCGACGACACCGGTGCCCTCCTCGCCGGACGCACCCACGACCCCGGCCGGCGAGCCGTCCGCGTCCGCACCGGAACCAGGCACCGGCGGCACGCCCGCACCACCCCCGCCGTCGCCCGAGCCCGCTCCGGGAACCAGTGAGCCGCCCGCCCCACCGCCACCCGCGTCCCCGCCGCCGGTCACCCCCTCCGTACCGTCCGCGGACCCGGGCACGACCGCGCCCTCCGCCACACCGGTCGCCGAGGTTCCCTGATGCGCCGGCGCCCCCACCGGCCGGTCCGCCGCTCACCGGCGCGACCCGGTCGCCGGCGGAGCCGGGCGCCGCTGCCCTCCCGGCACCGCTTCCGTATCGTCGTACCGCTCGTCCTGCTGGCCTTCCTCGTCTCGGTCCTCCTGGTCGAGGCCTACACCACCCGGGGCTTCGCCGGCGACCAGGCGGGGCGCGGCGGGGGACCGGCCGCCGGTGTCCCCCGGGAGGTCGCCGAGGGCGGCCCGGTCGTCGACACCACTCGTGATCACCTGCGCACCCACCGCACCCCGGACAAGACCGTGGTGCTGACCTTCGACGACGGCCCCGACCCCACCTGGACGCCCCGCGTACGGGCCGTTCTCGACCACTACGGCACCCCCGGCACCTTCTTCGTCACCGGGCAGCAGGTCGCCCGCCACCCCGGAGTGCTGCGCGAGCTCATCCGCTCCGGCCACGAGATCGGCGTGCACACCTTCTCGCACCGGGACCTGACCACCCAGTCCGCGAGCCAGGTCGACCGTGAGCTGGCCCTGACGCAACTCGCCCTCGCGGGGGCCGCAGGCATCAACAGCTCGCTCATGCGGATGCCCTACTCGGCGACCCCCGCGGCCGTGGACGGCCCGGCATGGTCCGTGGCCCGGCACCTCGGTGACCAGGGATACCTCCTGGCGTTCATCGACCAGGACACCAACGACTGGCGGCGGCCGGGCGCCAGGGCGATCGTCGAGGCGGCCACCCCGCGCACGCCGGGCCGGGGCGCGGTCGTCCTCCTCCACGACGCGGGAGGGGACCGATCACAGACCGTCGAGGCCCTCAAGACCCTGATCCCCCGGCTCCAGGCGCAGGGCTACCGTTTCACCACCTTCGCGGACGTCCTCGGCACCGACCGTCTCACCGGCCCCGTCGACACGGCGCAGCTGTGGCGGGGCCGGATCTTCGTGACCGCCGTGACCGTGTCCAGGACAGCGGTGTCGGTCGCCGGCGTGCTGCTGCTGGTGGTCGGATCCCTCGTCCTCGCCCGGTGCGTGCTGCTCCTCGTACTGGCCCGGCACCACGCCCGTCGGGCCCGGCGATCCCGTACCGGCCGCGGCCGGCCCGTCACCCGGCCGGTCAGCGTCGTCGTCCCCGCCTACAACGAGCGGGTGTGCATCGCCAAGACGCTCCGCTCCCTCGCGGCCGGCGACCACCCCGTCGAGATCATCGTCGTGGACGACGGCTCCGACGACGGCACCGCGGACGTGGCGGAGTCCCTCGCCATCGAGGGTGTCACCGTCGTCCGAAGGCCGAACGGCGGCAAGTCGGCCGCCCTCGACACCGGCATCCTGCGGGCCTCGAACGACCTCGTCGTCATGCTGGACGCCGACACGGTCTTCGCCCCCTCGACCGTCCACCGCCTGGTACAGCCGTTCGCCGACCCCCGCGTCGGCGCCGTCGCCGGGAACGCCAAGGTCGGCAACCGCCGGCGGCTGCTCGGCCGGTGGCAGCACATCGAGTACGTCATGGGCTTCAACCTCGACCGCCGCGCGTACGACCTGCTGCGCTGCCTGCCCACCATCCCCGGTGCCGTCGGGGCGTTCCGCGCCGCGGCGCTGCGGGACGCCGGAATGATGAGCGGGGACACCCTCGCCGAGGACACCGACATCACCATGGCCCTCCACCGGGCCGGGTGGGAGGTCCGCTACGCGGAGGACGCCCTCGCCTGGACCGAGGCACCGGCCTCGCTGCGGGAACTGTGGCGCCAGCGCTACCGATGGAGCTACGGCACCATGCAGGCCGCGTGGAAGCACCGTCACGCGCTGTTCGAGCGCGGCCATGCGGGCCACTTCGGCCGCATCGGTCTCCCGCTGCTGGCCGTCTTCCAGATCTTCACCCCGCTCCTCGCCCCGCTGATCGACATCCTGACCGTCTACGGCCTGGTGTTCGGCAACCGGCTCGGCACGATGCTGGCCTGGACCGGTGTGCTCGCGGTGCAGGCCGTCTGCGCCGTCTACGCGTTCCACCTCGACGGCGAGAGGCTCCGCCCGCTCTGGGCGCTGCCCCTGCAGCAGGTGGTCTACCGTCAGCTGATGTACCTGGTTCTCGTCCAGGCGTGTCTGACCGCGATCAACGGATACCGACTGCCCTGGCAGCGGCTCAAGCGCAGCGGAGACGTGGTGCTGCCTCCTCAGCCGTCGACCCGCGAACCGTGAGGGTCCGTCGAGCGGTTGTGGTGGGATCATGACAGGGCCGACGATCCGAGGGGAGCACCTGTGGGAGGGAACCCGGCCGACGAGACGGTCCTGGTGACAGGGGGCAGCGGCTTCGTCGCCGCCCATCTGGTGCGGCAGCTCCTGGAGCGCGGTCACCGGGTGCACACCACCGTGCGCAGCACGGCGAACACGGCGAAGCTCGCCCCCCTGCGCGCCCTCCAGGACGCCCACCCCGGGCGCCTCGACCTCTTCGAGGCGGACCTGCTGGCGGACGGCTCCTTCGACGAGGCGATGAAGGGCTGCTCGGTGGTCTTCCACGTGGCCTCGCCCTTCCTGATGCCGGAGAAGATCAAGGACGGTGTGCGGGACGTCGTCGGACCCGCCCTCCAGGGCACGCGCAACGTCGTCGCCGGCATCGACCGCACGGAGTCCGTGCGGCGGCTCGTCTTCACCTCCACGGTGGGCGCGATCTTCGGGGACTACTCGGACGTCGACGCGATGGAGGGCCGCACCCTCTCGGAGAAGTACTTCAACACCACCAGCACGGTGGCGAACAACCCGTACCACTACGCCAAGACGGTCGCGGAGAAGGCGGCCTGGGAGGCCGAAGCGGCCCAGAGCCGCTGGCGCATGGTCTCCCTCAACCCCGGTCTGATCCTGGGTCCCTCGCTCACCCCCGCCTCGGACTCCGGCAGCCTCTTCCTCCTGGACGAGCTGTTCAAGGGCTACTTCTTCTACGGCGCCCCGGACTTCAGCTTCACCACGGTCGACGTGCGGGACGTGGCCGCGGCCCACATCGCCGCGGCGGAGCACCCCGAGGCGCACGGCCGGTACATCCTCGCGGCCGAGGAGATGACCTCCTTCCACCGGATGGCGCGGATCCTGCTGGAGCACCATCCGAGAAACCCGCGCCTGCCCCGAACGGCCCTCCCGCACTGGCCCGTCCGCGTCCTGGGCCCCGCCTTCGGCCTCTCCCAGGACTACATCCGCAACCACCTCGGCATCCGCTTCCGCGTCGACAACCGGCGCAGCACCGAGGAACTGGGCCTCACCTACCGCCCGATCGAGGAGACCCTGGTGGACCACTACCGGTCCTGGCGGGAGCAGCGCACCACGCGTACGCGTTGATCCAGACCCGCATCACGTAGAGGTCCTGGTCCCGCTCGGTCACGACGCCCCCGGGCCGGCAGCCCGTCCCGCGTCGGAACCCCGCAGCGCCCGCCTCAGACAGGGCGCCGTCCTGCTCCCCTCCACCCCGGCCACCTCCGCCGGTGTCCCCGTCGCCACGATCCTGCCGCCCGCGTCCCCGCCGCCCGGGCCCAGGTCGACCACCCAGTCCGCGCCCGCCACCACCGACATGTCGTGCTCGACGACGACCACCGTGTGCCCCGCGTCGACCAGGCCGTGCAGCTGCCGCATGAGGACCTCGACGTCCGCCGGGTGGAGACCGGTGGTGGGTTCGTCCAGGAGATGGAGCGTGTGGCCGCGCCGGCCGCGCTGCAGCTCCCCGGCCAGCTTGATGCGCTGGGCCTCCCCGCCGGACAGCTCGGTCGCGGGCTGACCGAGCCGCAGATAGCCCAGGCCCACGTCCAGGAGCGTGGTGAGGCTGCGGGTCACGGCCGGGGTGTCGGCGAAGAAGTCCGCCGCCGACTCGACCGTCAGATCCAGCACCTGCGCGATGTTCCGTCCCCGGTACGTCACCTCGAGCGTCTCGGGGCGGTAGCGCGCCCCGCCGCAGTCCGGGCACGGCGCGTACGTGCTCGGCAGGAACAGCAGCTCCACGCTCACGAAGCCCTCGCCCTGGCAGGTCTCGCAGCGCCCGCCGGCCACGTTGAAGGAGAAACGGCCAGCCCCGTAACCCCGCGACCGCGCCTCCCCGGTGGCCGCGAAGACCTTGCGGACGACGTCGAACAGACCCGTGTAGGTGGCCAGATTGGACCGCGGGGTCCGGCCGATGGGCCTCTGGTCGACCGCGACGAGCCGGTCCACACCCGCCAGGTCCTGGGTGATCTCCCCGACGAGCGTCGACTTCCCGGACCCGGAGACACCGGTCACCGCCGTGAGCGCCCCCAGCGGGAACTCCGCCGTCACCCCGCGCAGGTTGTGCCGGGTCACCGGACCGACCGTCAACCAGGCTCGAGCGGTGCGGACGGCCCGTGCGGGGGCGGGGGAGCGGTCGAAGAGGAACCGGGCCGTCGCCGACTCCCGGACGTGCTCCAGCTCCGGCACCGGCCCGCTGTGCAGCACCCGGCCGCCGTGCTCACCGGCCCGTGGGCCCACGTCGACCAGCCAGTCGGCGGCGCGCACCACGTCCAGGTGGTGCTCCACCACGAACACCGAGTTGCCCGCCGCCTTCAGCCGCGCCAGCACCGTGAGAAGGGCCTCCGTGTCCGCCGGGTGCAGCCCCGCCGACGGCTCGTCGAGGACGTACACCACCCCGAACAGCCCGGACCGCAGCTGGGTGGCCAGGCGCAGCCGCTGCAGCTCACCCGCCGAGAGGGTCGGGGTGGCGCGGTCCAGGCTCAGATAGC
The DNA here is from genome assembly GCF_042895685.1 of Streptomyces sp. NPDC001381. NCBI lineage: Bacteria > Bacillati > Actinomycetota > Actinomycetes > Kitasatosporales > Streptomycetaceae > Streptomyces > Streptomyces sp. NPDC001381. The sequence goes on from NZ_JBIAWO010000002.1 coordinate 682,397, forward strand.
CGAGGCCGAGTTCGACGACCGGGGCGATCCGGGCGGCGAGGTCCCCGGTGAGCACCCGGGCGGTCTCGGAACCGGCCCCCTCCCGCAACAGGCCCGTCAGCTCCGTGAGCGGCAGCGCGGCCAGGTCCGCGATCGTACGGCCCGCGAAGGTCACGGCGAGGGACTCCGGGCGCAGCCTGCGGCCGCCGCACCCCGGACAGGGGGCGGACGTCAGGAAGCGCTCGGCCCGGGCCCGCAGGGCGGGACTCCTGGAGTCCGAGAACGTCTTCAGCACATAGCGGCGGGCGCTCATGTAGGTGCCCTGGTAGGGCCGCTGGATGCGGTCGGCGTCCCGCACCGGATGGACCGTGACCACCGGCTGCTCGTCCGTGAACAGGATCCACTCCCGCTGCTCGGCGGGCAGTTCGCGCCACGGGACGTCGACGTCGTGGCCGAGCGCGTCCAGGACGTCCCGCAGGTTCTTGCCCTGCCAGGCGCCCGGCCAGGCGGCGATCGCGCCCTCCCGGATCGACAGCGACGGGTCCGGGACCAGGGACTCCTCCGTCGTCCCGTGCACCTCGCCCAGCCCGTGGCACGCGGGGCAGGCCCCGGCCGCGGTGTTCGGGGAGAAGGCGTCCGAGTCGAGGCGTCCGGCGCCCGTCGGGTAGTGGCCGGCGCGGGAGAACAGCATCCGCAGCGAGTTCGACAGGTTCGTGACCGTGCCGACCGAGGAGCGCGCCGAGGGCGCCGAGCGGCGCTGCTCGAGCGAGATCGCCGGGGGCAGCCCGGTGATCTCGCCCACCTTCGGCGCGCCCACCTGGTGGATCAGCCGGCGCGCGTACGGCGCGACCGACTCGAAGTAGCGCCGCTGGGCCTCCGCGTAGATCGTCCCGAACGCCAGCGACGACTTGCCGGAGCCGGACACACCCGTGAACACGGCCACCACGTCCCGGGGGACGTCGACGTCCACGCCCCGGAGATTGTGCTCCCGGGCCCCGCGGACCCGGACGTACGGATCCTGCGCGGAGGGGTCGTGTGCGCTCGGCATGGGGCGGGACTCCGTACGGCTCGTGGGGTCGGCTGCGGATGTGTGCCGGGTGGACAAACCCTGCGATTCTATGCGCGTGATCCGTCACCCGGGGACTGCTCCACGAAGCCTGCGTACGCCCCTGCGCAGGTCCGCGGTCACCCGGTGGCGCTCTCCCCGTTCACGATCCCGGCCAGGCGCCGGTAGGAGTCCAGCAGCGCCTCACGGTCGTAAGTGCTGGTCGTGACGAGGATCTCCTGGGCCCCGGTCTCCTTCAGCAGGGTTTCCAGCTCGCCGGCCACCTGCTCCTCGGTGCCCGTGACGTGCCCGGTCAGGCCGGACGCGTAGAGGCCGCGCTCCTTCGCGGTCATCGCGCGCGCCTCGACCCGGTGGGCGGGCGGCAGCGGCGGGAAGGTGCCGTGGGTGCGGGAGTACGCCATCGACCAGGCCTCCGGCAGCAGCAGGCGGCGGGCCGCCTCGGGGGTGGCGGCCACGGCGACCGTGCCCGAGACGACGACGTAGGGCTCTTCCGCCCAGGGGGAGGCGCGGAACAGCGCGCGATAGGTGTCGATCCCACGCCGCATCCGCTCCCGGTTCCGGAGGTCGCCGATGACCATCGGCAGGCCCGCCCGGGCGGCGATCGCCGCGCCCTCGCCCATGGCCAGCACGAACGGCGGAACGGCCAGACCCTCCGCCGGGTAGGCGTGCACCCGCGTCGGGGAGGTGCCCCGGAACCAGCCGAGCAGTTCCTCCAGCTGGGCCGCGAAGTCGCCGGCGTCGTCCTTGTCGCGGCCGAGCGCCCGGCGCACTCCGTCGGTGAAACCCACCGAGCGGCCCAGGCCCATGTCGATCCGGCCCGGGAAGAGGGACTCCAGCACCCCGAACTGCTCGGCCACGACCAGGGGCCGGTGGTTGGGCAGCATCACCCCGCCGGTGCCGACCCGGATCGTACGGGTCGCGCCGGCCACGGCGGCCGCGAGGACGGTGGGCGCCGCACCCGCGACCCCGGGGACACCGTGGTGCTCCGAGACCCAGAACCGGTGGTACCCGAGCCGTTCGGCCTCCCGCGCCAGCGCCACCGTGTCGCGCAGCGCCTCCGCGGCGGTGTGGCCCTCGCGGACGCGGGAGCGGTCGAGCACGGAGAAGCGGGCCGAGGCGATCACGGAGCTCATGCCTCGTTCAACACGCGACGGTCCACAGGATTCCCGGGCTTCTCCGGGGACCGCGGGGCGGCGGGCACCGGGGGAGGGCCGGCCGGGTGCTCCACCGGAGGGTGCCGCGTGGCCGGGCCTGTCTAGGGTGGACGCGTGACCGACAGCAGCACACCGGCGCTCGCCGTGTTCGACCTGGACAACACGCTCGCCGACACGGCCCACCGGCAGCGGTTCCTGGAGCGCAGACCGCGCGACTGGGACGCGTTCTTCGCGGCCGCGCCGCAGGACCCGCCGATCCCGCGGGGTGTCGCGCTGGTGCGGGAGAGCGCGGGGGAGTGCGAGATCGTCTACCTCACCGGCCGGCCCGAGCGCTGCCGGCGGGACACCGAGGAGTGGCTCGCCGCGCACGGGCTGCCCGAGGGGCGGGTGTACATGCGGCGCGACCACGACCGCCGGCCCGCCCGGCGCACCAAGCTGGAGATCCTGCGCCGGCTCGCCCGGGACCGCGAGGTGCGGGTTCTGGTGGACGACGATCCGCTCGTGTGCGAGGACGCCGAACGGGCCGGTTTCACGGTGGTCCGGGCGCGCTGGACGGCCCCGTCGTCCGAGCTGCGCGAGGCGCAGGAGCGGGAGGGCCGTACCTGACCCCGGCGGTCAGTCCGACTCCTCCAGGCGGAAGCCGACCTTCAGTCCCACCTGCCAGTGCGCGATCCGGCCGTCCTCGATCTGCCCGCGCACCTGGGTCACCTCGAACCAGTCGAGGTTGCGCAGCGTCTGCGAGGCGCGCTCGATGCCGTTGCGGACGGCCTGGTCGACGCCGTCGGGCGAGGTGCCGACGATCTCCGTGACCCGGTAGGTGTGGTTCGACATCAGGTGCTCCTCTCGGCCGTGACGGCGGCGTCACGTCTGTCACACGTCACTCCACCGTGCCCCAGCGGGCGGCACACCGCCATGCCACACCCCGACATAAAAGCCTATTTTCTTACCCACATGGTGATATAAGGATCATGTGAGGATTGTGATCTGTGAGTGGGGGTTTGAGGGAGACCATGCGCCGGTTCAGAATCGCGATGTCCCGGCAGGCGCCGGTTCCCGTGGTGCGTCACCCCGTCCATCGTGAGGAGACACGGGCGCGCTGGTACGGCCCCTTCTCGGTCTGTGTGGACCTGGTCGCCGCGGCCACGCCGGTCGCGGCGACGATCGTGGAGGTCCACGAGCCCCACCCGCTGCGCCTGGCGGCCGCCGCGGCCCTGCTGTGGCCGCTGACCGGGGTGGTGAGCAAGCGCTACACGCCCGTGGCCTGGGGCGACGGAGGCGGTCTGCGGGCCGTCGTACGGGACTGGCTGGTCCTGGTCGGCGCCCTGGCGACCCTGCGCGTGGTCTGCGGACTGGACAGCGTGCCCGCCGAGGCGTTCACGGCGCTCATCCCCGCGCTGGTGTGCACCGGCGTCTGCCAGAAGGTGATCCACCGTCATCTGCTCGCCGCCCGGCGCAACGCCCGCGCCCTGCGCCACGTCCTGGTCGTCGGCGAGACCTCGGCGCTCGACGCCGTGGTCGAGCAGCTGGCCCAGCGCACCGACCACGAGTACGTCATCGTCGGCGCCTGCCCGGTCGGCGAGGGCGAGGTGACCTCCGGGGTGCCGGTGTGCGTCCGGCTGCCGCGCGAGACGCCCGAGACACCCGAGTCGGACGCCGCCGCCGTCCTCGGCGCGGCCGACGAACTCGGGGCCGACCTGGTCTTCGTGGCGCCGGGCCCGCACCTGTCCGGTGAACGGATGCGCCGGCTGTCCTGGGCGCTGTACGACCGGGGCCGCTCGCTCATGGTGCTGCCCGGCATCACCGACGTGTCGCGCCGGCGGGTACGGCTGACCTCGGCGGCCGGCCTCACCCTGCTGCACATCGCCCCGCCGCCGCAGCGCGGGGTGCACACCGCCGCGAAGACGGTGCTGGACCGGGTGGGCGCCCTGCTGCTGATCCTGCTGTCCTCTCCGCTGCTGCTCCTGCTGGCGCTGGCCGTCCGGCTCGGCTCACCGGGCCCGGTCCTCTACCGCCAGACCAGGGTCGGCCGGCACGGCATGCGGTTCGCCATGTGGAAGTTCCGCACGATGGTGGTCGACGCGGACCGGCTCAAGAGCGGTCTGGAGGCGGAGAACGAGAACGACGGGCACATGTTCAAGATGCGCCGGGACCCCCGGGTCACCCGGGTGGGGCGGGTCCTGCGCCGCTACTCGCTGGACGAGCTGCCCCAGTTGTTCAACATCCTCTTCGGCCACATGTCCCTGGTCGGCCCCCGCCCCCCGCTCCCGGAGGAGGTCGTCAAGTACAACGGGGTCGAGATGCGCAGGCTCAACGTCCGGCCGGGCCTGACCGGCCTGTGGCAGGTGAGCGGCCGCTCGGACCTGTCCTGGCGCGAGACGGTCGCGCTCGACCTGCGCTACGTCGACAACTGGTCGCTGTCCGGGGACGTGAACGTCATGGCCCGCACCGTGCGGGCGGTGCTCGACGGCCAGGGCGCGTACTGAGGACGGGCGCGGCCTCCCGCCGGGGCCGCGTCCGCCATCCGGGCAGGTCTGCCGCCAACACGCCGTTCACCGGCGGTGGTCCGTCCCCGGTGGCGTGAAGGATCGCGTCATGGTAGAGACCACATCCGTCCGGGACGCGACGCCACGCCCCGTCGCGGCACGGCACCTGCGCGGTTTCACGGGCGCGGGATACGACAAGGGGCGGCCCCTGCTGGCGCAGGCCGCCTGGTTCGCCGCCCTTCATCTGCTCTTCGTCAAGTGGTGGTTCCCCGCCCGCTGGCGGCCACCCCTGCTGCGCGCCTTCGGCGCCCGCGTCGGACGGCGGGTGCTGATCCGGCGCGGGGTGCGGGTGCACTGGCCGTGGAAGCTGGACGTCGGCGACGACGTCTGGATCGGCGAGGACGCCTGGATCCTCAACCTCGAACCGGTCAGCATCGGCCACGACTGCTGCGTCTCGCAGAGCGCTCTGCTGTGCACCGGCAGCCACCGCCGCCGCAGCGCCACCTTCGAGTTCGACAACGGCCCCATCCGGCTGGAGCCCGGCAGCTGGGTCGCGGCCCGCGCGGTCGTGCTGCGCGGGGTCACCGTCGGCCCGTGCGCCGTGGTCGGCGCCGGCGCCGTCGCCCATCAGGACGTTCCGGCGCACTCGGTCCTGACCACGGGAGGCGCGGCATGAGAGTCGTCCACGTGGTCACGCTCGTCAGCGACGACGGGGCCTTCGGCGGCCCCACCAGCGTGGCGGCCGCCCAGTTGGAGGAGTGCGCCGCACGCGGCCACGACGTGACACTGGTGTCGCTGTGGCGCACCGCCGACGGCACGGCCCGGGCCCCGGAACGTGTCGGAGCCGCGGGCGCCGTCCCCTTCGTCTCCCGCCCGGCCCTGCGCCTCGTCCCGGGCCGGGGATGCCTCGGGCTCATGCACCCGCTGCTGCTGCGGGACCTGTGGCGGGCCATGGGCCGCGCCGACGCCGTCCACCTGCACGCGGGCCGCGACCTCGTCTCCCTCGCCGCGCTCGCCGTCGCCCGGCTGCGGCGCAAGGACTTCGTCACGCAGACCCACGGGATGGTCGAGCCCCGCACGGCCGGCGTGGCGCGGATCTTCGACCGGCTGTTCGTGCCCCTGCTGCGCGGTGCCCGCGCCTGTCTCGTGCTCACCGACCGGGAACGGCGCGCCCTGTCCGCCGTCCTCGGCCCGGACGGACCCCCGCTGGTCCCTCTGCCCAACGGCCTGCGCGTGTCCGCCGGGGGCGACGCCGCCGGGACGCGCGGCGACCACGAGGTGATCTTCCTGGCCAGGCTGCACCCGCGCAAACGCCCCGAGGCGTTCGTCGAGATGGCCGCCCTGGTCCACAAGGAGTTCGCCGAGGCGCGCTTCACGCTCTACGGAGCCGACGAGGGCTCGCTCGCCGGCGTGCGGCGGCTCATCGGGGACCGCGGGATCGGCGAGGTGGTCTCCTACGGCGGCGCGCTGGACCACCGTGCCGCGCTGGAGGCCTACCGCAGAGCCGCGGTGTACGTCCTGCCGAGCGTGCGGGAGCCGTTCCCGATGACGGTCCTGGAGGCGCTGGCCGAGGGAACTCCCGTGGTGTGCACGGACAGCAGCGGCATCGCGGCCGAACTGGCCCGCAGGGAAGCGGCGCTGGTCACCGACGGCAGCCCGGAGGCCCTGGCCGACGCGGTGGGCCGGCTGCTCGCCGACGCGGAGCTGCGCCGCCGGCTGGCCGAGGCGGGCCGGCGGGCCGTCGACGAGGTCTTCTCCATCGGCGCGGTCGTGGACCGCCTGGAGGAGCTCTACCGGGAGTGCCCGGGACGAGGGTGACGGGAGCGGTTCGGCCGCGGGGCGCGGCCGAACCGCCGGTTCTCCGCGGCCGGTTCAGCGCCGCCGGTGCGGCGCGGCGGGGGCGCGGCTCGCCGTACGGAGGATGTCCTCGAAGCGCGAGGCACAGTCCTGCAGCGCGAACTCCCGCTCGGCCAGCGCACGGCTCTCCTTGCCCAGCGACTCGGCCCGCGCCGGGTCGGCCAGGACCTCCGCCGCCCAGGCGGCCGCCTCGTCGAGCGCGGACTCCTGCGGCGGGAACACCGCCGACCCCGCCCGGCGCAGCAGTTGCGCGGCCAGGTTCCCGGCGGGCATCAGGCCGAGCACCGGGCGCCCGGCGCACAGGTACGACAGGGTCTTGGACGGCACCGAGAACTCGCCGGCGTCCGCGCCCAGCAGTACCACGAGGAGGTCGCCCGAGCCCAGCACCTCGGGCAGCCGCCTGTACGGCTGGAAGGGCAGCAGGGTCAGGTCGACGTCCCGCGCCGCCGCCTCCTTCCTGAGGACGGGCACGGCCGGGCCGTCGTTGACGACGACCAGCCGAACCGGGGTGCCCCGCTCGCGCAGCCGCTCGGCGAGCCGGACCAGCAGGGCCGGGTTGTGCTTGAGGCCCAGCGTGCCGGAGTACAGCACCGTGCGCACTCCGTCCAGGCCCTGCTCGGCCGACCAGGCGTTGGCCCGCTCCACCGGCACGATCTCGTCCAGCGGCGCCCAGTTGGGGATGACGGTGACCTTGCCGGCCGTGCCCCACTCGCGGTGGACGCGCACGAACGACTCGGCGATCACCACGACGGCCGCCGCCTGCCGCGCCGACCACTTCTCACCGGCCCCGAAGACCTTGGCGGCGATCCCCATGGACCTCGCGACACCCTCGGCGGCGAAGCTCTTCAGCGCCACGGCGGTCACGTCCTGGTGCCACAGCACCCAGGGGATGCCCATCCGCCGCAGCACGCCCGCCGCCACCACCAGCACCGGGATCGGCAGGTTCGACAGCAGGGCCACGTCGGGCCTCTCCTGCCGTACCTGCCGGGCCAGTTCGAGACCCAGCAGGGTCTCCTGGCGCAGCCGGCGGACGTAGGCGTCCTTCTTCAGCGCGGTGCCGTCCCCGATGGTGACGAAGCGCAGCCCCGGCGTGTCGGCGGTGAGATTGCCCTTGCCGGAGACGTAGGCCGTGCAGGTCGAGTGGACGACGTCATGACCGCGGCGCGCCAATTCCCGGCTCAGCTGGGCCTGGAAGGGGTGGCCGCTGTAGTCGTGGACGAGGATCCTCATGCGTTCTCCGTCTCCCCGTGCTCGGTCGCGCGTCACTGCTGGGAGCGCTTGACCTGGTCGTAGACCCAGGCGTAGGTCTTCTCCAGACCGTCGGCCAGGGTCACCGACGGCTCCCAGCCGTGGATCTCCCGGATCAGGCTGTTGTCGGAGTTGCGGCCGCGCACGCCCTGCGGGGCGTCGAGGCGGTAGGCGCGCTCGCAGCGGACACCGGCGATCTCCTCGACGATGTCGACCAGCTGGTTGATGGTGACCAGCTCCGAGGACCCGAGGTTGACCGGGACCCCGCTGTCCCCGTTCATGATCATCTGGCTGCCGTGCAGGCAGTCGTCGATGTACATGAACGAGCGGCTCTGCAGTCCGTCGCCCCAGATCTCGATCCGGTGGTCGCCGGTCAGGGCCGCCTCGGCGACCTTGCGGCACACCGCGGCCGGTGCCTTCTCCCGGCCGCCGGTCCAGGTGCCGTGCGGGCCGTAGACGTTGTGATAGCGGGCGACGCGGGTGACGAAGCCGTAGTCCTCGGCGTAGTGCCGGCACATGCGCTCGGAGAAGAGCTTCTCCCAGCCGTAGCCGTCCTCCGGCTGCGCGGGGTAGGCGTCCTCCTCCTTGAGGGCGGTCACGTCCGGGTCGGTCTGCTTGCCGGCGGCGTACACGCAGGCGGAGGAGGAGTAGAAGTAGCGCTCGACCCCGGCCTCGTGCGCCGCCTGCAGCATGTGGGTGCTGGTCAGCACGGACATCATGCAGGCGGCCTTGTTGTTCTCGATGAAGCCCATGCCGCCCATGTCGGCGGCCAGCATGTACACCTGCCGCGCACCCCGCACGCCCGCGCGGGCGGCGTCCAGCAGCGACAGGTCGGCGACCACGTTCTCGGCGTCCGGGTGGACCTGGTACCACTCCTGCCGCGGCTTGATGTCGATGGAGCGGACGCTCAGTCCCTGAGCGAGAAGGTCGCCCACGAGGTGACCGCCGATGAATCCCCCGCCCCCGGCGACGACGACGTCTACCTGCTGGCTCATGCACAACTCCTCTGTGAATCGGGAGATCTGATGGCCGATAAGCTATGCAGACTTGTCATGATTTGGGGTAATTGGCGCGCCGAGAATTTATCGATTTCTGCGCGCCTGGGGTGATTAGCGCGATCTAAGCGCTATATATCCTTCAGTGATGTTTCAGCCTAAATATTCGCTCGACGGAGAGGCCGGGATGCAGGACGCTCGCGTCCGCAGTGTGGCTGCGGTCTCCCTCTGGGCCGTGGTGCTGACGGTTCTGCTGCCGGGGCTGATCCTCCAGTCGCAGGGTGTGCACCTGTCGGCCGCGCTCGCCCTCCAGGGCGTCGTCGTGATGCACGCCGGCGGCGCGCTCGCCCGGGTGCTCACCGCGTCCCGGGTGCGGTTCGTCGCCCTGGGCTTCTGGATCTTCGCCTACGTCTGGCTGGGTCTGGCGGCGCTCGCGATGCTCGCCGCCGACGCGTACCCCTGGTCGTACCGGACCGGCGAGACGACCGCCCTCGGGGCCGTGGCCCTCGTCGAACTCGGGCTCCTCGCCTACAGCGCGGGCACGGCGCTCGCCGCCCGCCGGGAACGCGCCCGCGCGGACACCGCACCGCCGGGGTTCCTGGAGCGCTACCTCGCCCGCCGGATCGCACCCTGGCGCCTGCTGGCCCTGTGCGGGCTCGCCCTCGGCCTCGCCGCCGTGCTGATCGCCGGCCAACCCGGCCGACTGGGCGCGTACTTCACCAGCCGCCAGGCCATCACCGAGGCCGGCGGGGAGGACGCCTCGATGCGGTCCCTGCTCAGCTGGTCGCTGTCGGTTCCCGCGTTCTGGGCGCTGCTCGGCCTGCTGCGGGTCCCGCGCCGGCCCGGCGGCGACCGCTGGCTGCGCGCGGTGCGCTGGCTGCTGCTGCCGGTGCTGCTCGCGCTCAACGTCGTCGTCAACAACCCCATCAGCAAGCCGCGGTTCTGGGCCGGCATGGTCCTGCTGACCCTGCTGTTCTCGGTGCCCCGGCTGTGCCGGCTCCGCGCCTTCCGGGCCACGGCGGCGGCCATCCTCGCGGCGCTGCTGTTCGTCTTCCCCTACAGCGACTACTTCCGCTACAGCGACCGGGAGGACTTCGCCGTCGTCTCCCTCGCCGACCAGTTCACCGGCAACGGCGACTACGACGCCTTCCAGCAGGTGCAGACCGGCGTCGACTACGCGCACGACAACGGCTTCTCCCCGCAGAACGTGCTAGGCCCGCCGCTGTTCATGGTGCCGCGCTCGATCTGGCCGGGGAAACCCTCGGACACCGGCATCTCGCTGGCCGAGTACGCCGGCTACGACTTCCACAACCTCTCCGCGCCGCTGTGGATCGAGAGTTACCTGTGGGCCGGCCCGTTCGCGGTGGTCCTCGTGTTCTGTCTGCTGGGCGTCCTCGGCCGACGGGTGGACGACATCCGCCACCGGCTGCGCGAGAGTCCGGGCGCTCTCGCGGCCCTGCTCGTTCCGGCCTTCGCCTTCTACCAGATGGTCTTCCTGCGCGGCAGCCTGCTCGCCATCGCGGGGCCGCTGAGCCTGCTGGTGGCCGTCCCGCTGCTCATCACCTCCCCCATCGCCCGGGCATCCCGGTTCCGCTCATCGGCGATGCCGACCGCATCCCCCCGTCACGCATCGATCCCCGGAACAGGAGGGCACCCGTGACCGGCCCCATCCACCTCGACGACCGGTACGACGAGCCGGACCAACTACGCGACCAACTGCGCCGCATCCTTCGCCACCGCGCCCTGATCGCGCTGGGCCTCCTCCTGGGACTGCTCGGCGGGCTGGCGCTGGCCCAGTACCGCGCGAACACCTACTCCGCGAGCAGCGAGGTCCTGGTGCGCTCCACCGCCGACCCGTTCGGCGCGGTCGGTGTCTCCGCCGACAACCAGGTCAGCATGACCACGGAGCAGCAGATCGCCACCAGCGCGGAGGTCGCCCGGCGCGTGGCGCGGACCCTGGGCCGGCCCCAGAGCCAGGCGAACGGACTCGCGGCCCGGCTGCGGGTCTCCAACCCGATGAAGTCCCGGGTGCTGCGCTTCGAGTTCACCGCCGGCACCCCGCTGCGCGCGGCACGCGGCGCCAACGCCTTCGCCGAGGCCTACCTCGCCGACCGCAAGGCCCGCAACGACTCCGCCGTGCGGCGCGCCACCGGCGCCCTGGACGAGCAGATCGGCGTGCTCAACCAGCAGCTGGCGAAGGACCAGCTGGAGCGCCCGGACTCCAAGACCGCCGCGCAGAGCCAGCTCTACAACCTGCAGAAGCGTGTCCTGGACATCAAGTCCCGGGACACCGACGCCGGTGACGTCGTGCGCCGCGCCTCCGCGCCCCGCCTGCCGGTGGGTCCCGGCCTGCGCACCCTGCTCGCCCTGGGCCTGGTGTGCGGTCTCCTGCTCGGTGTGGTGCTGGCCTGGCTGCGCTCCGCGCTGGACTCCCGGATCCGCTCGGTCGGCGAGCTGCGGGCCGCGCTGCGCGCGCCGGTGCTCGGCATCCTGCCCGACGACGAGGCGGGCGAGGACCTGCTGAAGGTCGGCCGCGCGGGCGGCGTCCGCACGGAGGCGTTCCGGGCCCTGGCCTTCCGCCTGCGCAAGGCCGTCGGCCCGGAGGGGCCCGGCCGGATCCTGGTCGTCGCCCCGCGTGACGCCGAGCCCGCCGAGGAGGTCGCCGCCAACCTGGCCGCGGCCCTCGCCGAGGACGGCGCGGAGGTGCTGCTGATCGACGCCGACCCCGACGCCTCCGGGCTCGCGGACCGGCTGCCGCTGATGCCGTACGAGGCGCCCACCCTGGAGGAGGCGTTCCTGCCCAGCGGGAGCGTCCTCGTCGACACCGAGGTGTCCGGGCGGTTCGCCTTCCGCTCCGGCGGCGGCATGGGCCCGCTCTCCCGCTCGGCCGTCTCCGAGGTGGGCCGGGGGCTGCCGGGCACCGACTCCTGCACCGTCGTCGTCACCGGGCCGTTCCTCGCGCACGCCGACGCGCTCGCCCTCGCCCAGCGCGTCGACGGCGTCCTGCTGGTCGCCGGCCTCGGCGCCACCCGGCAGGACGACCTGCGGCAGGTGCAGGAGCTGATCGACTGCTCCGGCGGACGACTGCTCGGCACCGTGCTCGACGCCGCGCGGCCCCGCCGGCGCCTGAGCCTGCCGCGCCGCCGCCCGAAGTACCGTCCGGCGTCCCACACCACCACGCCGATGGAGCTTCCCGCGCAGGACAGCACCCTCACGGTCTCCCGCCGATGACCGCTTCCGAAGCGACCGCTCTCCCCCGCGCCGGGGCCCAGGCCCCGCGCGGGGTGGCCGCGGTCGCCCGGGGAGGGTGGTGGGGGATGGCGGGGTCCGCCGCGAACGCCGTCTTCTCCTTCCTCCTGGTCGGCCTGGTCACCCGCGCCGTGGGAGCGGACGGATCGGGCGTGATCTTCACCGGCGTCGCCCTGTTCACCATCCTCAGCAACACCTGCAAGCTCGGCGCCGACGCCGGGCTCATCCGTTTCATCCCCCGGGACCTCGCCCTCCACGACGGCCGCTCGGTACGCGCGCTGCTGCGCATGGCCGTCCTGCCCGCGGCCGCCGTCTCCGCCGCGGCCGCCGCGCCCCTGCTGCTGTCGTCCACCGTGGCCACCCTGCTCCTGCCCCAACTGCCCCCGGCGGACGCCGTCGCGCTGGTCCGGCTCTTCGGACTCTTCCTGCCCGTCGCCACCGTGGGCATGGTCCTGCTCGGCGCCACCCGGGGATACGGAACGGTGGTGCCGTTCGTCGGCGTCGAGCAGATCGGCAAGCCGGCCCTGCGCCTGCTGATCGCCTTCCCCGTGGCCTGTTTCCTGCCCGGCCTGACGGCCCTGGCCTCCGCCTGGCTGCTGCCGACGCTGGCGGGATCCGTGGCGGCCTGGTTCGCCCTGCGGCGCTGCCGGGCCGGCCGCGACGCGAGCCACCCGGCGGCACGGGAGCCCGTGTCCTGGCGGACGTTCTGGGCCTTCGCCGCGCCCCGCGCGGTCTCCTCCGTCTTCGACATCAGCGCGGTCTGGGTCGGCGTCATCCTGCTGTCCGCCCTGGCCACGGCCTCCGAGGCGGGCGTCTACACGGCGATCGGCCGGGTCGTCACCGCGGGCACCCTCCTCCAGCTCGCCGTCCGGCTCGCCGTCGCCCCCGAGATCAGCCGGCTGCTCGCCCTGCGCGAGGACACCGAGGCACACTCCCTGCACCGTGTGTCGACCTGCTGGATCGTGCTCTTCTCCTGGCCGCTGTTCGTCCTCGTCGCGGCCTTCCCCGAGACCTTCCTGTCCGCCTTCGGACCGGAGTTCGTCCAGGGCGCGCCCGCCCTCGTGGTGCTGTGCGCCGCCGCCATGGTCAACGTCGCCGTCGGCAACGCCCAGACCGTGCTGCTCATGGCCGGCCGCAGTTCCTGGCATCTGGCCGTCACCGCGGTCGCGTTCACGGTGCAGCTGTCCGTCGGCGTGCTCGCCGTCCCCGTCTGGGGCGTGCTCGGCGCCGCCGTGTCCTGGGGCGCGGCCATCGTCGTGGAGAACGTCGCGGCGGCCCTGCTCATCCGGCTGCGCCTCGGCTTCACGACCGTGGACCGCGGTTACACCACCGCGCTCGCCGTCGCCCTGACCGTCTCCGTGGTGCTGGGAGCCGCCCGTACGAGGGAAGGTGACACCCCGTCAGGACTCGCCGTGGGGATGGCCTTGGGAATGTGTGTATTTGCTATTAGTTTGTGGCGATATCGGACGTCGCTGAGGGTGAGCGAGCTGGTCGGAGTGCTGCGCCGCCGCGCCGCATGAGACCGGCCGCGGCCGCAGCGTTCCGGCACCCACCCGGCGGAGGTCCCTCCCTCCGTCCCACTCCCAACCACTGTCACCCGGGGTTCCCTTGCACCTGAGAAAGCTCCGCTCGAAGCCGGTCACCAGGGTCGCCGCCATCGCCCTCGTGTGCACCACCGCCCTGCTCGACGCCTCCCTGGCCGCGGCCGCCGACGGCGGCCCGAAGACGCTCGCCGCCGACGCCCTGCCCACCTGGCAGACCGAGGGCATCGTCTGGTCGCTGGCCGCCGCGAACGGCGTCGTCTACGTCGGAGGATCCTTCGACGCGGTCCGGCCGCCCGGTGCCGCGCCCGGCCAACGCCTGGTGACGCGCCGCAACTTCGCCGCGTTCGACGCCGCGACCGGCAAACTCCTGCCCTGCGCCCCGGCCTTCACCGGTCACAACCACACCGTGCGGGCCATGAAGGCCTCGGCGGACGGACGCGTGCTGTACGTCGGCGGTTCCTTCGACAGCGTCGGATCCGCCAAGGCGGCCAACGTCGTCGCGATCAACACCGCCGACTGCTCCGTGCGCAAGGAGTTCAAGCCGACGGTGTCGTCCACCGTCCGGGCCATCGAGACCACGGGCCAGGCGATCTACCTCGGCGGTGACTTCGGCCGGGTCTCCGGGCAGACCAGGAGCCGCATCGCCGCCGTCTCGCCCAAGGGCGCGGTGCTGCCCTTCAATGCGGACATCGACCAGCCGGTGCGTGCCCTGTCGGCCGCGCTCCCTCACGGGCGGCTGTTCGTCGGAGGTGACTTCGAACAGGTCAACGGACAGACCGCGCGCTCCCTGGTGGCGCTGAACCCCGTCACCGGCGGCACGGTGCTCACCTACCCGGGCTGGTTCCCGACCCAGTCGTCGGTGAAGACCATCGCCCAGGACAACACCCGCTTCTTCGTGGGCGCCGAGGGGCATGGGCCGGGCATCTACGACGGCCGGATCGCGGGCCGGCTCGCCAACGGGACGATGATGTGGAACGACACCTGCCGCGGCGCCACCCAGTCCGTGGTGCCCTTCAGGGGCGTCCTCTACAGCGCCTCCCACGCGCACGACTGCAACGAGACGCCCGGCGGCTTCCCCGACCGCGGCGACCGCCAGCACTTCCTGGCCCAGCGGGTCGAGGACCGCAGGATCCTGCACTGGTTCCCCGACACCAACGGCGGGCTGGGGGAGCAGGTCGGTCCCCGCACCCTGGTGGTGTCGCGGGGCTTCCTGTGGGCGGGCGGTGAGTTCACCGAGGTCAACGGGCGGACCCAGCAGGGCCTCACGCGCTTCGGGGACAAGGACACCGGAGCCCCGGAGGTGCCCGCCCTGTCCCTGGCCTCCACCGAGCCCGGCAAGGTCACCCTCGCCTGGCGCGCCGCCTGGGACCGCGACGACGCCTCACTGACGTACCGGATCTACCGCGACGGGAAGCTGGTGGCGCGGCGGGCCAAGTCGTCCACCTTCTGGGACCGTCCGAAGATGACCTGGACCGACTCCGTGCCGGCCGGTTCGCGCCACCGCTACGCCATCGAGGTCACGGACGGCTCGAACACCTCGGCCAAGTCGCGTTCCCTGGCGGTGAGCGTGCCGAAGAAGCCCGCGGCGCAGACCGCGGCCGCACCGGCGGAGACGGCGCAGCGAGGGGCGGGTGAGGCGAGGTGACCCGCATCGGATTCGCGCCCGGCGTCTACGACCTGTTCCACATCGGCCACCTCAACATCCTGCGTGAGGCCCGCCGGCACTGCGACCGGCTCGTCGCGGGGGTCTCCTCCGACGACCTGACGGCGCGGCTGAAGGGCAAGGTGCCGGTCGTCCCGCTCGCCGAGCGGCTCGACATCGTCCGCAGCGTACGGTTCGTCGACGACGCCATCGTGGAGACGGAGACCGACAAGCTGAAGACGTGGAAGCGCGTCGGCTTCCACGTCATCTTCAAGGGCGACGACTGGCGGGGTACGCCCAAGTGGGAGGAGTACGAGCGGCGGTTCGGGGAGGTCGGCGTCGAGGTCGTCTACTTCCCGTACACCATGCACACCTCCAGCACCCTGTTGCGCAGTGCCCTGCGGATGCTGTCCGCGCACGAGCCGCCGGCGATCCCGTCAGCGCAGCTCGCGGAACCACTTGACCAGGAAGGCGGCCATGAACAGGACGTGTGCCAGCAGCAGTGCGCAGTACACCGCAAGGAAGACGTCCTGGCTGCCCAGGAATAGGAAACTGAGGCAGGTCAGGCCGTAGTCGACCGGCAGCAGCAGGACGGCACGCAGCGCCGGGGGCGAGCCGGGCGGAACCTCGCCCGGCGCGCGCCGCCTGAGCTTCTCCGTCAGGATCCCGGCGAAGAAGATCACCACGGCGGCGAGCTGGAAGACCATCGGCGCCAGCAGCCAGAGCGGGCCGGGCAGGCTGAAGAACCGGTAGAACGACACCAGCACCACCAGGTGCAGGGCGAGGATCTTGACGCAGTCCAGGACATGGTCGAGCCACTCGCCCGACGGGCTCCCCGAGCGCTGCCCCCGCGCCAGCTGACCGTCCGCCGAGTCCAGCACGAACCCCACGGCCAGGGCCGCGCTCACGCAGGCCGCCATGGTCGGCGCGGGCGGGAGCAGGGCCACCGCGGCAAGGGCCGGGAAGGTGAACAGGGCGCCGAGGACGGTCAGCTGGTTCGGCGTCGCCCCCACCTGATAGGCCAGCGCGGCCAGGACCCGGCCGGCCGGGCGGTTGACGAACCGGGTGTAGAGCGAGACCCCCTTCGCGGGCTTCTGTGCCGCCGACAGCTGCCTGAGAACCTCGGCAAACTCGGTCATTACCCTCCTTAAGTGAAAAACCGCTGGAAAGAAGGCAATTATGGCAGAACGGGGAGGCGGGAAGTCCCCTGTCAGCCGTCGGCAGCTTCTGCGTGGCGGAGCGACCCTGATCGGCGCGACAGTCCTCACCGCCCACAGCGCGTCCGCCGCGTCGGGACCCGGAGTCGGCCCCGCCGCACCGGTCGGCCCCGCCGGCCCCGGGCAGGGGCCGGGCTCGGCCGGCCTGCTGTCGCGCGTCATCAACGTCCGTGACCTCGGAGCGGTGGGCGACGGACGCGCCGACGACAGCGCGGCGTTCGAGTACGCCTACCAGCTCGCCGCCGCCCGGGTCTCCCGCGGTGTCGGCCGCACCGTGATCGAGATCCCGCCCGGCGAGTTCCTCATCACCCGCCCCTGGGCCCTGCTGAACGGAGCCGCGCCGCTGCGCCCGTCCAACGGGCTGCGCTTCTCCGGCGCGGGCAAGCGGATGACCACCCTCGTCTTCCGCCCGCCCGTCGGCCCGGGCTCCTACCTCTGCCGCAACGAGGACATCTGGTCCAACCTCTCCTTCGAACGCATCCAGTTCCGCTCGGCCACCCCGGGCGCCTCCTTCCTCAGCTCCTACTCCACCGGGCAGGCGCAGGACTACCGGTTCTCGGAGTGCGAGTGGATGGGGGAGTGGGAGTACGGCGTCTCCCTGGACGGCACGGACACCAACTCCGAGATGCGCTGGGAGGCCTGCCGTGTGGGCGGCGCCTACCGCAGGGCGTTCCTCTACTCGGGCCTCACCGGCCGCGGTCAGCAGCCCAACGACCAGGACCAGTTCCTCAACTACTGGTTCACGGACATGAAGGTCGAGTACGAGTGGGGCAACTTCCTGGAGTTCCCCTACGGCGGCTCCATCACCTGCCGGGGCGGCTCGTACATCATCACCGGCACCCGGCCGCCGAGCCAGGAGTACGGCACCACCAGCACGTTCTTCCGGTTCCCCGTCGCCCAGCACCACGACTCGGTGCAGCGGTTCCACGCCCAGGACATCCGGTTCGAGGTGCGCAACCCCGACGCGCGGGTCATCGACTGCGTGTGGAAGAGCGGCACGGTCCACTTCAGCGACTGCGACGACACCGGGCAGGCCTTCAAGGACTTCGCGGCCGAGGCCCGGCCCCACCGCTACGTCGTGGGCCCGCGCGGACCGCTGATCCGCTACGACTCCTGCCAGCTGGTCGGCCGCCACGAGTACCGGACGGACGGCGCACGCGACTCCCTGCCCCCCGTGGCCCGCTACGACATGTGTCTGCTGCGCAACCACCCGGAGGCCGAGTTCGCCGTCACCGACGGCGCCGGCCGGCCCGGCTTCGTCACCTTCGTCGACTGCCTGGACGGAGCCGGTGCCGCCGACCCGGTCGGCTCCCGGACCCCGGAGGCGGCGAACGGCTCGCCGAAGACACCGGCCGGTCCGCAGGCGCAGCCCCCCGCCAACCCGGTCAGGCCCGAGAACCCGGTCAGGCCCGCCGAGCCGGTCAGGCCGGCGAACCCCGTCCGGCCGGCGAACCCGGTCAGGCCCGCGAATCCGTCACCCGCCGCTCCGGGCAGGCCCGCCGGCCCGGCGCCGGCGCCCGCACGGACGTCACCGCCCGCGACGAGCCCTTCGCCTGGCTGACGGTGCCCGCGCGGTGCCTCAGCGCACGGTGCTCAGCGACAGCGCGAAACGCCCCGCGCGGTCCGTCCACCAGTGGGTCAGCTCCAGCCCCGCGTGGGCCAGTTCGGCCCGCACTCCCTCCTCGCGGAACTTCGCCGACACCTCGGTGCGCAGTTCCTCGCCGGAGGCGAAGTCCACGGCCAGGTCCAGCGCGGGGATCTTCACGGTCTGCCCGGTGCGCGAGCGCAACCGCATCTCGATCCATTCGTTGCGCGCGTCCCACAGGGCGACATGGTCGAAGGCGGCGGGATCGAAGTCGGCGCCCAGCTCGCGGTTGACCACGGTCAGGACGTTCTTGTTGAACGCGGCCGTCACCCCGGCCGCGTCGTCGTACGCCCGGACCAGCACCCGCTCGTCCTTGACGAGGTCCGTGCCGAGCAGCAGGGCGTCGCCCGGGGCCAGCAGCGCGCGCAGCGAACCCAGGAAGTCCGCGCGCTCGGCCGGCAGCAGATTGCCGATGGTGCCGCCGAGGAACGCCAGCAGGCGCGGGCCGGGAGTGTCGGGCAGGGCTAGTTCGCCGGTGAAGTCGGCGATGAGGGCGTGCACGTCCAGTCCCGGCCGCTCGGCGATCAGGGCCTGTCCGGCCTGGGTGAGGGCGCTGTCGCTGACGTCGACGGGCACGTAGGTGTGCAGCCCGGTCAGCGCGTCGAGGAGATGGCGGGTCTTCTCCGAGGAGCCGGAGCCGAGTTCCACGAGCGTGCGGGCGCGGGCCGCGGCGGCGATCTCACCGGCGCGGTCCCTGAGGATCTCGCGCTCGGCGCGCGTCGGGTAGTACTCCGGGAGTTCGGTGATCTGCTCGAAGAGCTCGCTGCCGTGGGCGTCGTAGAACCACTTCGGCGGGAGGGTCTTCGGGGTGGTGGTGAGGCCCTGGAGGACGTCGGCGCGCAGGGCGGCGTCCGTGGCGTCCTCGGGGAGGGTGCGGGTGATCTGGAACGGGCTCACGTGCGGGTCTCCTTGGGTGGTACGGGTGCCGCGTCCGTGGTCGGGTCCTTGAGCGGGGTGAGCAGCACCTCGGTGCGGCTCGCCACCAGCAGGGTGCGGTCCGGAACCTCCTGCCAGCGCGGATCGTCGTCGTACGGTTCGGAGGCCACGACCGTGCGGCCGCCGGGCTCCGTCAGATACCAGAGGGTGTCGCCCCAGGCCGTCGCGGTGATCGTCCGGCCGTTGGTGAGCAGCAGGTTGAGGCGGGAGCCGGGGGCCGCCGCGGCGACCTCCGGCACGGTGTCCGCCAGCGCCTGGCTCTCGCCGTCCCCGGCCCGCAGCCGGGCCAGGACCAGCGCCCACACGAACGCCGAGTCGTTGCGCGCCTCCATGGACAGCAGGTCGGCCGGGGGCAGGCCGTGCGCGAGGGACTCCAGGGAGGCCGGCCAGCCCGTCACCGCCCCGTTGTGGCTGAACAGCCAGGGGCCGGTGGCGAACGGCGCCGCGGCGGCCTCCGCGTCGGCCCCGGCCAGCGTCGCGTCCCGTACGGCGGCCAGCAGCGCTCCGGAGCGCACCACCCGCGCCAGGTCGGCGAAGGACAGGTCCGCCCAGACGGGGCCGGCCCGGCGGTACCGGGCCGGCACCGGGTCGCCCTCGGCGTACCAGCCCACGCCGAAACCGTCGGCGTTGACCGTCCCGTAACGCTGCCGGCGGGGCGCCCACGACTGGCGGTACAGGCCGTGCGGGGGCTCGACGAGGACGCGGCCGAGCGGTTCCTCCGGCCCGAGACAGGCGATGTGACGGCACATCAGACGGCCCCCGAGCGGGCGGTGCGGAAGCCGGAGAAGATCTGCCGCCGGATCGGGTAGTCCCAGTTGCGGAACGTGCCCCGGCAGGCCACCGGGTCCACCGCGAACGAACCGCCGCGCAGCACCTTGTACTCGGGGCCGAAGAACACCTCCGAGTACTCCTTGTACGGGAAGGCCCGGAAGCCGGGGTACGGCAGGAAGTCGCTCGCCGTCCACTCCCACACGTCGCCGATCAACTGGCGTACCCCGAGCGGGGACGCACCGGCCGGGTAGCTCCCGGCGGGGGCGGGCCGCAGATGGCGCTGGCCCAGGTTGGCGTGTTCGGGGGCGGGGTCGGCGTCGCCCCACGGGTAGCGCATCGAGCCGCCGGTCGCGGGGTCGAAGCGGGCCGCCTTCTCCCACTCGGTCTCGGTGGGCAGCCGGCGGCCTGCCCAGCGGGCGTAGGCGTCGGCCTCGTACCAGCACACGTGCAGCACCGGCTCGTCGGGCGGCACGACCTCGGTGATCCCGAACCGCCGGCGCAGCCACTGGCCGCCGTCGCGGTGCCAGAACAGCGGGGCGTGGATGCCGTGCCGGCGGATGTGGTCCCAGCCCTCCTTCGTCCACCAGCGCTCGTCGTCGTAGCCGCCGTCGTCGATGAAGGCCTGGTAGGCGGCGTTCGTGACCGGGGTGGTGTCGATGTGGAAGGGGGCCACCTCGCGCTGGTGCGCGGGGCGTTCGTTGTCCAGCGCCCATGGTTCGGCGGAGGTGCCCATCGTGAACGGGCCTCCGGGGACCAGGACTTCGGCCGGACCGGTGAACAGCGGGACCGGGTCCGGATCCGGGGCGGTGAGGACCTGCGGGCCGGTGCGGAGCTGATGGGTGATCAGCATCGTCTCGTCGTGCTGCTGTTCGTGCTGGGCGATCATCCCGAAGGCGAAGCCCGCCTCGGTGAGCCGGGTGCCGTGGAAGTCGGCCGCCTCCAGCACGTCCAGCACCCTGCCGCGCACCTCCGCCGCGTACCGGCGGGCCTCGGGGGGCGGCAGCAGGGGCAGTGAGGGCCGCTCGGCGCGCGGGTGCTCGAAGGCGTCGTACAGGCCGTCGATCTCGGGGCGCATCGCCTCCCGGCCGGCCACCGTGCGCAGCAGCCACAGCTCTTCCTGGTTGCCGATGTGCGCGAGGTCCCACACCAGCGGGGACATCAGCGGGGAGTGCTGGGCGGTGAGGTCGGGGTCCTCGACGCAGCTCGTCAGGAGGGTGGTGCGCTCGCGCGCGGTGGTGAGGGTGGTCAGCGCGCGGTCGCGCAGTGCGTCGCCGTCCAGGACGGGCTCGGTGGTCATGGGCGGAGGTCCTTCCCGTACGCGCGGGTGTCCGTGCCGCGCAGGCGGTCGAGCTGGTCGTCGGCGGGGGTGCGGCCCTTGAGCACATAGCGGTCCCGGTACGCCGAGACGGCGTCCACGACGTCGGCGGAGGCGCCGAGCCGGGGGAGTGCCTGCAGGGCCGCCGTGAAGCAGGCGACGGCGGTCTCGTGCAGTTCGGGGTCGGCCAGGCCGTGGCGTGCGGCCTCGATCCACAGCGGATTGTGCGGGGCGGGCTGCGGCAGTGCCCGCTCGGCGAGGGGCTTGACGGCGCGGTAGGCGGACTCGGCGGCCTCCGGGTCGTCGAACAGCGCCGTGGTCACGGCCACCGGCACGATCCAGCCGTCGTCGCCCGGCTGTGCGTCGATCATGCGCAGCTCCAGGTGACCGCGCGGTCTGACCGGCGGGAACAGCGTGGTCAGGTGGTAGTCGAGGTCCGCCCGGGTGGGCTGCCCCGTCCTGGTCCACTCGCGGAACGTCAGCCGCTCGGGCACGTCCCACGGCCCGCTGTCGCGGCGTACGCACATCACCGGCGCGTCCAGCACATGCCGGGCCCAGGCGTCGCGCGGTTCGCCGTCCAGGGCGGGGGCGCCCGCGCGGCCGGCGCCGATCTCCATCCACAGCAGCTGCCGGGTGGAGCACCAGCCGGTGGGGTCGCCGCGCAGCAGCGGGGAGTTGGCGAAGGCCGCCGTCAGCACCGCGCCCAGGGTGTGCGCGAGCCACCAGCGCCGCCCGTGGCCCAGCGGACCGGGCTCCTCGTACCCGGCGTCCAGGCAGACCTGCACGGAGGCCGAGGTGCACATCATGGCGCGGCCGGCCGGGCCGGTGCGGTCGAGGCAGGCCTCCATGGCGTCGTAACGCGGCTCGCGCAGGAACCGGCGAGGGGTGTGCCAGGGGTCCGTGCCGAGGCCGGCGAGGACGAGGCCGTGCTCGCGCAGGACCGCGCGGACGGCGTCCAGGTCGGCGGAGAGGGTGTCCACGCACTCCATCAGGGAGCCGGCGGGCGGCGAGCTGAGTTCCAGCTGGCCGCCGGGTTCGACGGTGAGCGCCGACCGCACGGGCACGGTCTCCAGAGCGGCGTAGGCCGCCGCGAGCCGTTCGGGTGTCACGGGGAGCTGCGGCTCGCACAGCTCGTGAACCAGCCATTCCAGTTCGACGCCCACGGTCCGGGGCGGGCCGGTCTTGAAGCAGATGCCCCTGACCAGGGCCTCCACCTCGGCTTCGGAGAGGGTGTCGCGATGCTCCGTACAGTCGGTGGGGCTGTCGGTACAGTCGCTGACCGAATCGGACATGTCGGGATCCTCCTGAGGTTCCACCATGCCACCGGACCGGCATCCGGGCCGCCGGACCGGCATCACATCTGTCCCACCCAAGACCCTCGACCCGAAACACACAAGGGTGCAAATCGGAGTGTATCGATCAGGTGGCCTTCGAATCCGTGCCGCTTGCACGCTGTTGGCCCGGAATTCCCCGGGTGTTCCCGGTGCCGGAAAAATCTCGTTGCACCGCCTGTCCGCCATCGCTCACGATGCGTGCGTGAACACGACGACGGGGGAGACCGGGACGCCCATGGGGTGCACGGGGGTGGCGCCATGAGCGCGCGGCTGCGCGGCATCGCCCGCGAGACGGAGGAGATCGTCGCGGCGGGCGCCTACCGGGCGCCCGACGGGCGGGAGGTGTCCCTGGCGGCGGCCGTCGAGGCCGCCCGCGCGGGCACCCGGACGGTCGGACCGGAACCGGTCCCGGTCCCGGACCCG
This sequence comes from Streptomyces sp. NPDC001381, assembly GCF_042895685.1. Lineage (NCBI taxonomy): Bacteria > Bacillati > Actinomycetota > Actinomycetes > Kitasatosporales > Streptomycetaceae > Streptomyces > Streptomyces sp. NPDC001381. The sequence goes on from NZ_JBIAWO010000002.1 coordinate 705,255, forward strand.
CCCGCTGCCGCCCCGGCCGGCGGGGCCACGACCGTCGAGGTCACCGGCGAGAGCAGCCTGGAAGCCGCCCGCCGGCTGGCCGGCACCCCGGTCGCGGTGCTCAACTTCGCCTCGGCCCGCAACCCCGGCGGCGGCTTCCTGAACGGCGCGCAGGCCCAGGAGGAGGCCCTGTGCCGCGCCTCCGCGCTGTACACCTGCCTGCTCCGGGCCCGCGGGTTCTACGAGCACCACCGCGCCCACCGCGACCCGTTCTACACCGACCGGGTCATCCACTCACCGGCCGTGCCCGTCTTCCGCGACGACCGGGGACGGCTGCTGGACGAGCCGTACACCGCCGGCTTCCTCACCGCCGCCGCGCCGAACGCGGGCGTGGTGCTGCGCACGGTGCCCGAGCGGGCGTCCGAACTGCCGCGCGCCCTCGCCATCCGCGCCGAGCGGGTCCTGGAGACGGCCGCCGCGCACGGCTACCGGCGGCTGGTGCTGGGCGCGTGGGGCTGCGGCGTCTTCCGCAACGACCCCGCGCAGGTGGCGGAGGCGTTCCGGGCGCTGCTCGCACCCGGCGCGCGGTTCGGGCGGACCTTCGAGCACGTGGTGTTCGGGGTGCTCGACCGTACGCCGCGGAGCGAGGTGCGGGGTGCCTTCGAGCGGGCGTTCGGCGCGGGGCGGGTTCAGGTCCAGCCGTAACGCTCGTGCAGCCGGTGCCGCACCAGGTTGAACCGCATCCGGTCCAGCGCGCACGCCTCCCGGCGCATGCCGTCCTCGTGCAGCCGCAGGACACGGTCGACGTCCACCCAGGAGTCCCGCCCGGAGCGGTCCCAGGGCCCGCTGCCGATGGCCACCCAGTCCCGGTCGTCGTCATGGCGCCTGCTGGACAGCTGGACGGCCAGGAAGGTGCCGCCCGCCTCCCGGGCCACGACGAGCACCGGGCGGTCCTTGCCCCGCCCGTCGTTCTCCTCGAAGGGCACCCAGGTCCACACGATCTCACCGGGATCCGGGTCGCCGTCGTGCGCGGGCGAGTACTCCGTACGGACCCGGCCCACCTCGCGCGGGTCGGCCTCGGCGGTGGCGGTGCGGCCGAAGCGGCCGGGAACGTTCTCATCGGTAAACGCGGTCACGGAGGCACCTTAAGGGCTGCCTCCGTGACCGCGTCCCTTCACCTGTCCTCGACGGGCACCTTCTCCGACGGCGGGGCGGCGGACCCGTTGACGGACGGAGGTCCGCCCGGGGCCTGCCCGTTCTGGTTCATGGACGCCAGCAGCTGCCGTGCCAGGCCCAGCCCGGTCCCGCCCATGGTGAGCGCCTTGGCGAACAGATCGGCCATGCCGTCGGCGCCGTTGAGCAGCACCATGTTGTCGACGTTGCCGAACGCGGACGCGCCGGCCTGGACGATCTCCGGCCACTTCTCGGCGAGTTGCTGGGCGACGACGGCCTCCTGGTTCTCGGCGAGGGCGGCGGCCCGTGCCTTGATGGCCTCCGCCTCGGCGAGTCCCATGGCCCGGTTGGCCTCGGCCTTGGCGAGACCCTTCGCCTGAGTCGCGGCGGCCTCCGCCTCACCCGTGGCCCGGGTCTCCGCCGCCTTCGCCTCGGCCACCGAGATCCGGGCGTCGCGCTCGGCCTCGGCCAGCGTCCGCTTCTCGTACGCCTTGGCGTCGGCCGGCTTGCGCACGTCCGCCTGGAGCTGCTGCTCGCGCCGGCGCGCCTCCAGTTCGGCGACCCGTGTCTCCTGGACCACGACCTCCTGGCGGGCCGCGGCGTCGGCGAGCGGCCCGGCCTGCCGCGCCGAGGCGGCGGCCTTGTCCTGTTCGGCCTGGTAACCGGACTTGAGGATCTCGCTGTCGCGGGTGGCCTCGGCCATCCGGGCGAACGCCTGCTGCTCGGCCTCGGTGGCGAACCGGTCGGCCTCCGCCTGCGCGATCCGGGCGTCCCGCCGTACGGCCGCCAGGTGCGGGGCCGACAGGTTCTTGATGTACCCGGTCGGGTCCTCGATCTCGTGGATCTGCAGCGAGTCCACGATCAGGCCCAGCTTCTCCATCTCGGTGCCGCACGCGGCACGGGCCTGGCCGGTCAGCTTCTCCCGGTCGCGGATCATGTCCTCGACCGTCAACCCGCCCACGATGGCCCGGAGATGACCGGCGAACACGGTGTGCACCCGCTCCGCCATCAGCTTCTGCTGGTCCAGGAAACGGCGGGCGGCGTTGGCGATCGACACGAAGTCGTCGCCCACCTTGAAGATGACCACGCCCCGCACCTTCAGCGGAATGCCCTGGTGCGTCACGCAGTCCACGTGCAGTTCCGTCTGGTTCAGGTCGAGCGAGAGCTTGCGGACCGCCTGGACACCGGGCAGCACGAGCGTGCCCCGCCCGGTGACGATGCGGAATCCCATCCCCTCCTCGAGGCCTTCCAGCCGGTGCTTCGAACCGGAGATGATGAGCGCCTCGTTGGGCTCCGCGACACGCCACATCAGCTTGAAGAGACCGATCAGGACGAGGGCGGCACCGACCACCGACCCCGCGATGAAACCGACATCCATCGGCATGCACTCCCCCAGTGCAGGGTGCCCGCGGGCACCGAACGTAACCGGAGTGTGGGCCCGCGCACGAGCCGTGTACAGACGTCGGGGAACCCCTGTTGCCCGCTTGGTACACACGGCGCCGCACGGGCCCGCGCGGCCTCAACCGCCGTACACCGCCGAGACGTAGACGGTCCGCGGCGCCAGGTACTCCACCACGGTGACCATCGTCCCCCGCTCGATGCGTTCCGTGCCGGAGGCGGGGTAGGCGAGAAAGTGCTCGGCACCGCCGCGCACGCGGACGATCACCTCGCCGACGAGCCCGGGCCCGACCGTTCCGGTGACCCGTCCCATGAGCCCGACCATCGTATCGTCCATGGTCACAGGGTAGGGGCGGGAACGCCGTTACACCGCCGGGGTTTCCACACCGGCCGTTTCCGGCGGGCGCTTCTCGTGCCAGCGCAGCTCCGCCTCCAACTGCGCGGCGAGCGAGAGCAGCAGCGGCTCGCTGTGCGCCGGGCCGAGCAGTTGCGCGCCGACCGGCAGACCGTCCGGCGTGAAGCCGGCGGGCACGTTGACGCCCGGCCAGCCCAGCACGTTCCACGGCCAGGCGTAGGGACAGGCCGCGATGATCGCGCGGTCGGTGGCGAACCCGCTCAGGTTCATCATCGCCCCGATACGGGGCGGGGGAGCGGCCGTGGTCGGCGCGAGGACGACGTCGTACGACGCGAAGAAACCGCCGATACGACGGTGCAGGACCGCCTCCGCGCGCCGCGCCGCCCGCAGCGGTGCCCCGCCGAGCAGCCGGCCCAGCCGGGCGGCGCCCCGGGTGCGGGGGTCGAGGAGGGCGGGGAAGGGCGCCTCGGCCACCCATTCGGCGATGCCCGCGGTCGCCCGGGGCACGAAGGTGAGCCCGATCTGCCCGTACGGCGGGTCGGCCTCCTCGACCTCGTGTCCCAGGCCGGCGAGGTGCGAGGCGAGTTCGACGACCCGCGCGCGCACCTCGGGCGCCAGCCGGGCGGGCACCGCGGTGAACGGCGGCTTCAGCGCGAGCGCGATCCGCAGCCGTCCGGGGTCGCGGCCCACCGCCGCCGAGGCGTCGATCGCGGGCGGCCGGTGCGGGTCGAGGTCGTGGTTGCCGCTCGCCGCGTCGAGGAGCAGGGCCGCGTCGCCCACCGTCCGGGCGAGGGTGCCGTTGACGGTGATGCCCTGGAAGGACTCGCCGCGCGGCCAGGTCGAGACGCGCCCGCGCTGCGGCTTGATGCCGACGAGATGCGTCCAGGAGGCCGGGATGCGGACCGAACCGGCGCCGTCCGACCCGAGCGCGGCCGGCACCAGGCCCGCCGCCACCGCGGCCGCCGAACCGCCGGAGGATCCGCCCGGGGTGTGCTCGGGGTTCCACGGGTTGCGGGTCGCGCCGAAGGCCGCCCCCTCGGTGAAGGGCCACTGCCCGAGCTCGCAGGTGTTGGTCTTGCCGACGATGACGGCCCCGGCCGCGCGCAGCCGCCGTACCGCCTCCCCGTCCCGGGCGACGGCGGGGTGGGCGCCCGCGCAGCCGAAGGCGGTCGGCTCACCGGCCACGTCCATGTCGTCCTTGACGGCCACCGGCACGCCCAGCAGGGGCCTGCGTGTGCCGGCCGCCAACTCCCGGTCCGCGGCGTCGGCTTCGGCGAGCGCGGCCTCGGTCCGGACGATCCGGAAGGCGTTGAGGGTGCCCTGCGTGGCCTCGATCCGGGCCAGGGTCCGCTCGACCAGCGTGCGCGAGGAGACCTCCCCCGCGGCCAGCGCACGGGCGGTCTCGGCGAGGCCGGCGGCACGGTCGGGTGTCATACGGGGGCACCTCCGGGACGACGTCGTCTGCCACTACCGAACGGTAACGTCTCGCGGCCCGATGGGGGAACGGCACGCGGGGGCGGAGCGATCGGCTGCCCGGCACAGCGGTACCACAGGCGTCTCCCGTTCCTGCGCAAAGCATTGACGTGCCCCTGCCTCACCCCTACCTTCTGATCGACTTTCCGAACCTTGTTCGGTATGTCGGACCACTGAGCCGCAGTGAAGAGAGCCGACCATGACCTCACCCCGCCCCGCCGACTCCCCCTCCCGCCGTGCCCTGCTGCGTGCGATGGCCGTCCTGCCCGCCTCGGCGCTCGTCCTCGGCGAGCTGCCCGGTCTGCTCGGCACCGCCCTCGCCGCCGCCCCGCCCAGCGGCTCCGCCACCCGCTACACCATCGTGCCGTTCCTCAACAGCAACGACGGCACGGTGAACGTCTACCAGTCCGACGACGCCACCGACTTCCGGCTGGTGCAGTCCTCCGCGTACACCCCGCCCGCGGGCCGCATCCGGGACGCGAGCATCTTCAAGCACACCAACGGCTACTACTACCTGACCTACACCACGCACACCTGGCAGGACGTCAGCGCCACGATCGGCTTCGCCCGCAGCTCCGACCGGGTCAACTGGACGTTCCTGTACGACTACACGGTCCCGATCACCAACCTCTCCCGGGCCTGGGCGCCGGAGTGGTTCGTCGACAGCGACGGCAGTGTCAACGTCATCGTGTCCTGCTCGCTGACCAGCGACGAGTGGATCTTCACGCCGTATCTGCTGAAGGCCACCAACTCCTCCCTGACCGCCTGGAGTTCACCGGTCGCCCTGTCCGGCATCGGGGCGAACCACATCGACACGTTCATCGTGAAGATCGGCTCGACCTACCACGCCTTCACCAAGAACGAGACGGCCAAGTACATCGAGTACGCCACCGCGACCAGCCTCACCGGCCCCTACACGATCTCCAGGACCGGCGACTGGGCCGGCTGGGGCAGCTACCGCGAGGGCCCGGCCCTGGTCCAGCTCGACAACGGTGCCTGGCGGATCTTCTTCGACGGCTACGGCGACGGCAACTACTACTACAGCGACAGCTACGACACCTTCGCCACCTGGAGCGCGCCCAAGGCCCTGCCGGCCATCTCGGGCACCGCCCGCCACTTCACCGTCGTCAAGGAGACGGTGTCCGGCGGCGTGAGCATCACGAAGAACGCCACCCGCTCCTTCCAGTCGGCCAACTACACCACGCGGTACTGGCAGGAGCAGTCCTCGCTGCTCAACCTGCCGGTGGTCACCGGCTCCAGCACCACCGCGGAGAAGCAGGCGTCCACCTTCACGGTCGTGGCGGGACTCGCCGACGCGAACGCCTACTCCTTCCGGGACGCCGCCGGCAACTACCTGCGCCACTACTCCTTCCGCGGCCGCTTCGACGCGAACGACGGCACGGCGACCTTCGCCAAGGACGCCACCTTCGTCGCCCGCACGGGCACGACGAGCGGCTCGGTGCGCTTCGAGTCGTACAACTATCCGGGCTACTACCTGCGGCACTACAACTACCAGCTGCGCGTGGAGCAGTCGGACGGGACGGACCTGTTCCGGCAGGACAGCTCGTTCACGCCGGTGACGGCCTGGGCCTGACGGCCCGTACGCCGGACGGGTCAGCCGGCGACGTCGACGCCGTAGCCGCGGGCCAGGGCGTCCAGGCCGTGGTCGTAGCCCTGGCCGACGGCCCGCAGGCGCCAGCGCGGGCCGCGGCGGTAGATCTCCGCCAGGAGCAGGGTGCGTTCGGTGGTGGCGGCGTCCAGGGTGGCCTGGACCAGGGGCGCCGCGCTGGTGCCGGGGCCGGCGCTGATCTGGATGGCGCCGACGTCGCCGAAGGTGGACGTGCCGTCGATGGCTGCCGCGACGACGACCTTGCGGGCCGAGGGCGGCAGCGTGGCCAGAGCGATGCCGACGGTCTGCTCGGTGGGCCCGTCGCTGTGGAGCCGTACCGTCCCGCCGGGGTTCTCCGGAGCGCCGTAGAAGACGAAGTCCTCGTCGAAGGCGACCTGGTCGTCCTCGTCCACCACGAAGGCGACGACGTCGATCTCGCACACCGTCTGCGCCGCCCAGGAGGCGGTGACCGTCCACCGGGCGGTCGCCGCCGGTCCGTCCGGGTACGGCAGGTCGACGACCCCGCCCCGCGGCAGGACGTGGGTGGCCGTGCGGGGCTCCCCGGCGTCCGGCCGGTGTGCCACCACCGGCGCGTCGAGCCATTGCGGAGCGCGGGTGGGCAGCGCGAGCGTGATGATCCGGCACATGCGGCGGTCGCTGTCGCCGCCCGCCAGCAGGACGACGTCGGTGACGCTCGCGGACAGGTTGATCGCGGCCGCCCCGCCGAGCTCGACGACCCGGGCGCGGGCGGCGACGGCTTCGGGATGCGTGCCGCCGAGAACGAGGACCCGCCGGCCGGTCAGCGGCCCGCCCGGCCTCGCGGGGCGCCGGGTCGGTGCCGGTGAGGGGAGGGGCGCGGTCGGCTCGGTCCGCGACCCGGGCCGGGGGGCGGGTGCGGACGGCGCGGCGGGTGCCGACGAGGCGGCGGGTGCGGAAGGTCGGGGTGCCGGCTCCGGGGGTGCGGACGCCGGCAGGGGCGCCGACTCGGGCAGGGGTGCGGGCGGTTCGGGCCGCGGTTCCGGGCGTCCGGCCGGGGCGGGCTGGGCGGAGTCGGCCGGGGCCGGCTTCCGGGGGGCCGGTACGGCCTCCAGGGAGGACGCCGGTACGGCTTCCGGTGGGGACGGGGGAGCCGGGGCCGGGGCCGGAGCGGGGGCCGAACCCTCGTGGGGGGTTCCCGGGCGTACGTCGTCCAGCAGGCGCAGGAAGCTGTGCTCGTCGACGACGGGCACGCCCTCGGCCAGGGCGCGGCGGACCTTGGCGGTGCCGGAGGCGGGGTCGTTGGCGACCAGCACACTCGTGTGCCGGCTGACCGAGGTCACCGTGTTCAGCCCCGCGGCGGCGGCCCGTGCCACCAGCTCGGCCCGCGCGGTCCGGGTCTCCCCGGTGACGGCGACCTTCATGCCCTGCACCAGCGCACCGCCCGCCGCGAGCCGGCCGGGGTTGACGAACGGGCAGGCGGTCTTCGCCGGTCTGGGCGCGAACCGCGGGTCCTGCCGGGGCGGACAGGCCACGAGCGGCAGCGGGAGATCGAGCCGCCCGGCCTCCCGCAGGGACGCGCGCAGCACCCCGGCCAGGACGCGTGTGTCGTCGAGCGCGTCATGCGCCTTGGTCCGCGGGACGCCGTAGTGCGCCGCGAGCGTGCCGAGCCTGAGGTCGTCGACGGGCGGATCGACCCGCCGGTTCAGCGCGAGCGTGCACAGCCGCTGGGAGACCGGCAGCCACAGCCCCGCCCGCGCGAACTCGTGCGCGAGGAAGTCGTAGTCGAACTGCGCGTTGTGCGCGACCATCACCCGGTCCTGCAGCATCGCGCCGATCTGCCCGGCCACCTGGTCGAACGTGGGCGCCCCGTGCAGCCGTTGCGCCGTCAGCCCGTGCACATGCACCGGTCCCGGATCGCAGCCGGGGTTCAGCAGGGTGGAGAACTCCCCGGTCTGCTCCCCGTCCGGACCGAGCGTCACCACCGCCACGGACAGCACCCGGTCGCGGCGCGGCGTCAGCCCGGACGTCTCCACGTCCACCAGCGCCCAGTCGACGGCGTAGCCGCGCAGGTCGGACAGGTCCGGGACGGGGGCCGTGAGAGACATGAGGGCAGGATGATGGACATAGTCCCTTCCTTCAACCCGGATGCCTCTTCATCCCCGTTCCTCCCCGGGGCAGTTGGGCCGGCCGGTGGTCATTCCGGCCGGCACAGTCCCGCGACCAGGAGCTCGATCAGCCGACGTGCGTCGTAGCGGGGATCGTTCTCCGCGCCGATGCAGAGGTTCCCGACGCCGCGCATGAGCGCGTAGGCGGGGATGCCGGAGCGGATCTCGCCGGCGGCGGCCGCGGCGTCGAGCAGCTCGCCGCACACGGGCACGAGCCGGTCGAGGAAGTAGGTGTGCAGGGTCTCGAAGCCGGCGTTGTCGGACTGCAGCACGGCGGCGAGTCCGTGCTTGGTGACCAGGAAGTCGGCGAAGAGGCCGATCCACTGCCCCAGTGCGGCATAGGGGGTCGGGGCGCTCGCCAGCAGGGCCGGTCCGGCCTCGGCGCAGGCTTCGACCTGGTGCCGGTACACGGCGATGACGAGGTCCGCCCGGGTCGGGAAGTGGCGGTAGATCGTGGCCGTGCCGACGCCGGCCCTGGCCGCGATGTCGCGCACCGGCGCCTCCACGCCCGACGCGACGAAGACCGCGGCGGCCGCCTCCAGCAGGGCCTCCTTGTTGCGCCGGGCGTCCGCCCTCCTGGGGCGTGCCGCCTGCCCCGCGCCACTGTCGCCGTCGTTCACCGCGCGTTCCCTCCCTGACAGGTTTGATAAACGGGACACTGTTCCGTATCGTCGAAACGGGACGTCGTTCCGTTTGCTCATGATGGCAGAGCTGCGGGCCGTCGGCCAAGTCGTGCCATGTCGCCACGCCTCATCCGCAATGGAGGAACACGGTCATGCAGTACCGCACCTTGGGCCGCACCGGTGTGCAGGTCAGCTCCCTCGCGCTCGGCGCGATGAACTTCGGCAGGATCGGGCGGACCACCCAGGACGAGGTCACCGCCCTCGTCGACACCGCCCTCGAGGCGGGGATCAACCTCATCGACACCGCCGACATGTACGGCGACGGCGAATCGGAGGAGATGGTCGGCAAGGCCGTCGCCGGCCGCCGTGACGACATCGTGCTGACCACCAAGGCGGGCATGCCGATGGGGCGGGAGCGCAACCACCGGGGCGGCTCGCGCCGCTGGCTGGTCACCGCGCTGGACGACAGTCTGCGCCGGCTCGGCGTCGACCACGTCGACCTCTACCAGATCCACCGATGGGACCCGAGCACCGACGACGAGGAGACCCTCTCGGCGCTGACCGATCTGCAACGCGCCGGAAAGATACGCTACTTCGGCTCCTCGACGTTCCCCGCCCATCGCATCGTGCAGGCCCAGTGGGCCTCCCGCGAGCACCACCTCGGCCGTTACGTCACCGAACAGCCCAGCTACTCCGTCCTGCAGCGGGGCGTCGAGGCCCATGTGCTGCCCGTGACCGAGCAGTACGGGCTCGGTGTGCTGGTGTGGAGCCCGCTGGCCTCGGGCTGGCTGTCGGGCGCGGTCCGCGCGGGCCGGGAGGTCACCACCCACCGCTCGGCGTTCATGCCGGAGCGCTTCGACCTCACCGTCCCCGCCAACCGGGCCAGGCTGGACGCCGTCGAGCGGCTGGCCGAGGTCGCCGACCAGGCGGGTCTGACGATGATCCAGCTCGCGCTGGGATTCGTGACCGCCCACCCCGCCGTGACCGGCGCGCTCATCGGCCCCCGCACGCTCGACCACCTGCACGCGCAGCTCGCCGCCGCCGACACCGTGCTCTCCGCCGACGTCCTGGACGCGATCGACGCCGTCGTCGCCCCCGGCACCGACCTGGCCGCGCACGAGAAGCACGACACCCCGCCCGCGCTGCTCGACACCTCGCTGCGCCGGCGCTGACCGCTGGCAGCGCGGTCCGCACGACCACCCCTCGCCGAAAGGAGCGGCCGCTCCATGTCCCACCCGCCCCAGCCCAGTTTCGGGATCATGACCGCGCCCATGCAGGTCGACCACCACGACGTCCTGCGGGTCTGGCGCGACGCGGACGCGATCCCGGAGATCGAGCACGCATGGCTGTTCGATCACCTCATGCCGATCGGGGGCGACCCGGACGGACCGGCCTACGAGGGCTGGACGCTGCTCTCGGCGCTCGCCGCCCGGACCCGGCGACTGCGGCTCGGCGTCATGGTGACGAGCAACCGCTTCCGGCCGCCCGCGATGCTGGCCAAGATCGCCACGACCGTCGACGTCGTCTCCGGCGGACGGCTCGACTTCGGCATCGGCGTCGGCTCGCGCCCCGGCCTTCCGGCGGCCCGCCGTGAGTACGCGGCACACGGCCTGCCCTTCACCGGCACCGCGGAGGCCGTGGAGAGCCTCGCCGAAGCCTGCACGGTGATCCGGCGGCTATGGACCGAGGAGGCGCCGTTCGACTTCCACGGCACCCACGTCCGGCTCACCGGAGCGTTCGGCAACCCCAAGCCGGTCCAGCGGCCCCACCCGCCGATCCTGATCGGCGGACGCTCGTCCGCGACGCTGCGCGTGGTCGCCGAGCACGCCGACCTGTGGAACTTCCCGGGCGGCGACCTCGACGAGGCCGTCCGCCGCGGCGCACTGCTGGACCGCCACTGCGCCGAGATCGGCCGCGACCCCGCCTCGATCACCCGCTCGATCCCCCTGCCCGTCTCCTACGACCGGCCCGGCGACACCCGCCGCGCGATCGGCGCGGCCCTCGACGCGGGATTCCCGCACATCGTCCTCGGGCTCCCGGCGCCCTACCCCGCCGGGGTCGCGCAGTGGGTCGCCGAGGAGCTCATCGGCGCGTGGACCTAGCGGGGCCGGGCCGGTACCGGCTGCGCGGCGGCGAGGGGAGCCGGGCGGGTCACCCCGCGCTTCGGCCTCCACGCGAGGACACCGTCACGCCGTACGGTCGGCCCGGTGCCCGGCAACGGGCACTTCACCCCGGCCGGCGTGGAGCACTCGCCGGGACCGGCCGAACGGCGTGCGGGCTGAGCGCGGTGCGGGCGAGGAGGAGGGGGCGGACGACCGGTCGTCGCGGGTGCCGGTCGCCATCGCGGGTGCCGGCCGGTCGCCGTGGCCGCCTGTTCCGGGCGCCGGGAGCGGTGGGGGCGGCGGGGGCGCACGCGGGGGATGCGCGCCGTGTGTTCCCAGGGGGCGCGCCGGGTGTTCGCCGGGGTTGCGCACAGCGCGTCCGCAGGGGATGTGTGCTGGTCATGCGCGGACTCCGCACCTCCCGGGTGTCCGGGAGCCGCCCCTCGCGGCCCGTCCCGGCAGCGGCCATCGCCCCCCCGGAGCCGCCACCGCGTGATCAGCCGCGCTCGCGCAGCTTCCGCCGTCCGCCGGCCGGTTGCCGGCGTCGGCCGCGACCACGGCACCGTCGCCGCCGGCCGGGACACCGTGCCGCAGGATCCGTCGCTACTGCCGCAGCAGGTAGTGCGTCAGCAGTGACTCGGCCCGGTCCGGGGTCAGGCCCAGGGCCGTGCCGATCCGGTCCCATGGCACCTCGTCCTCCTGGATCGCGTACGCCGCCTCCTGCGCGATGTCGGCGGTGAGGCGCTGGAGGGCGGTGGCGGCCCGGAGGGCGGCGACCGGGGCCTGATCGGCCAGGGCGGCCAGTTGGTCCTCCAACGCGTGCATCAGGTAGGTGAGTTCGTCGGGAAGGGGCACGGTACGGCGTTCCACGCCTCGGATGTGCTCACTCCAGTCGCGATAGGCGTCGCCGGTGTCCGGGTCGGGCCGGCGGCCGTCCGTCAACTCCTGCCAGTCGATCGGATACGGCTCGCCCCGCCAGCCGCACGCGCACGCCGCGCGGAAGGCGGCGGCCCTCGGGCGGCCCGACCGGCCGTCGTACGCCCACCATTCACCGGTCTCCGCACCGCTGTCGGTGCCGCTGCCGAAGTCCAGGTACACCGGCTTGGGTTCGTCACCCCCGGCGAGAACCGCGCCCGCGATCCCCTCGTGGGACTCCCCGAACTGCTCGGTCATCCACCCCACGGATCTTCCCCCCTGTGTCGGGTCGGTAGGTCCGAGTTCCCTCGAACACCCTGCGGGGCGCCGTACGGTGACGAGTGCCCCGGGAGCGAGCATGCCCCGGGCCGCCCGCCCGCGAACGGTGCTTTCCCCGGCGCCCGGGGCGCGCGGGTGAGATCATCTTCACCATGGACAGGGGACCGCAGCACCGGATGACCGCCGTGCCGCCGGGGGAGGTGACGCTGTCGGACCGGCGTACGCGCCGCTCCTGGACCGTGCAGGTGGCGGGCTGCCTGCTCGGGGCCCACCCCGTCACCCGGGACCTGTACGCGCACGTCACCGGTGCGCCGGAGGACGCCGGCGGGGAGGGCCGGCTGCCCGTGGCGGACGTGTCCTGGTGGGACGCGGTGCGCTTCTGCAACGCCCTGTCCCTGCGCGCCGGTTGCACCCCCGTGTACGACCTGCGGCCCGACGGCGAGACCGTCGTCCAGGACACCGAGGCGGACGGATACCGGCTGCCCACCGAGGCGGAGTGGGAACACGCCTGCCGGGCCGGCACCGATGGCCCGCGCTACGGCCCGCTGGACGACATCGCCTGGTACCGCGAGAACTCCGGCGACCGGATCCACGAGACCGGCGCCAGACTCCCCAACGCCTGGGGCCTGTACGACATGCTCGGCAACGTCTGGGAGTGGTGCTGGGACGTCTACGACGCGGAGGTCTACGGCTCCTACCGCGTTCTGCGGGGCGGCGGCTGGTTCGACGAGCACTGGAGCTGCCGCGCCTCCGTACGGCGTCGTAGCCACCCGACGTTCCGGGTGGACGACGTGGGGTTCCGGCTCGCGCGGAACGCGGGATGAACCGCGTACGCCGTAACGGCCGGAGCGCGGGGGCGGCAGCGGCTCGTACGGCCGGCCGAGCCCAAGTCGTACGCGCGCTGGAGGCGGGCCCCGGGGGGGCGGGTGCTGAAGGCGGGCCCGCGGGAGGGGCTGGTCCTCGGCGGGACCGTCCTACGGCCGTGCCAGTCGCCGCATCGTGAGGGCGAGGTGGAGCCGCAGCCGGCCCTGGGGGGTGCGCACCGGCCAGCCCAGCAGGTGTTCGGCGTGGACCAGCCGGTCCTGGAGCGTGGAGTGGTGCACGTTGGCCTCGGCGGCGGCCGCCCGCAGGCTCGCCGTCGCGGTGACGGCGTACAGCGTGGTGAGCAGCCAGGGCGCGTCCGCGGCGGCGGCCTCCACGGCCTGGACGTCCGGTGGCGGCTCCGCGCCCGGCGCGACGAGGTCGGCCAGCAGGGCGATCCCGCCGAGTTCGTCGGCGTGCACCACCCGGGGGCCGGGGTCCTGCGCGGTGCCCTCGGCGGTGAACCGCAGCGCGGTGCGGGCGGCGTTCCAGGAGCTCGGCAGGCCGAGCACGGGGACGGCGGGACCGACACCGGTCCGCACGGCGGTCCGCACGCCGGGCGGCTCGGCGGGCCCCTCCGGGACCGTGTGCGCCCGCCCGCCCGGCGTGGCCGGCGCGGGGAGGCGCGCCGGGCGATCGACGCCGTTCCGGCCCGCGGATCCGGCGGCGCCGTGCTCCTCCCCGGTCGCCGGGACGATCCGGGGCCGTCCGCCCGGGGTGGCGAGGGCGCGGGCGGTGGCCGACGGGTCGAGGCCGAGGCGGCGGGCCGCGTGCAGGCGGGCCGGTTCGGGGGCCGTGGCGTCCAGCAGTGTCTCGACCAGAGCGGGATCGTCGAGCGGGGCCCGTCCGCGCGTACGGTCGAGCACGAGGCGCGCGGCTCCGGCGGCCCGCTCCAGGATCACCGCGTCGACCACGCTGGGCGCCGCACCCGAGCGTTCCAGCCACAGGGCGGGCGCCCCGTCCGGGGTCAGCGCGGCGGACGGCCACTCCGGTTCCGGCGGCAGGTCCGAGTCCCGGCGGGTGCCGTCGGCCTCGACCCGGACCCGCACCCGCCGGTCGGCGTCGACGAGCCGCGCGGGCACCCCGGCCAGGACGGCGGCCCCGCGCACCAGCGCCTCCACCCCGGCCCGGGCCTCGGCCAGCCGGTCGAAGTAGGCGATGACCCGTACGGCGGCACCGGCATCCGGATCGAGCGCGGTCAGGCGCCCGGCCAGCTCTTTCATACGGCCATGATGCGGCACGCGTCCGCCGGTGAGGAGAGCCGGGCGCCGCCCGTCCCGCCGGCGGTGCCCGGCGCCTGTGCCGGAGACCCCGGGGCGAGGCGGGTCACTCGGCGAGCAGCCTGCGCAGCCAGTCCATGTGGGCCGCCCGCGCCGACCTGGACAGCGCGGCCTGCGGGGCGAACCCGTCGAAGCCGTGGAAGCCGCCCGGCCAGACGTGCAGCTCGGCGATCCCGCCCGCCTGCCAGATCCGGGAGGCGTAGGCGACGGCCTCGTCCCGGAAGGTCTCGGCGGAGCCGACGTCGAGGAAGGCCGGGGGCAGCCCGGACAGGTCCTCGGCGCGGGCCGGCGCCGCGTACGGGGAGACGTCCGGGCCGCCGCGCTGCTCGCCGAGCAGCGCGCCCCAGCCGGTCTCGTTGGCCGTGCGGTCCCAGACGCCGAGGCCCGCCATCTGGTGTGCGGAGACGGTGTCGTTGCGGTCGTCCAGCATCGGGCACATCAGCAGCTGGCCGATCGGCCGCGGGCCGCCCCGGTCGCGCAGCAGCAGGGCGAGCGCCGCGGTGAGGCCGCCGCCCGCGCTGGCCCCGGCGATCACGATCCGCTCCGGGTCCCCGCCCAGCTCCTTGGCGTGCTCCGCCGTCCACAGCAGACCGGCGTACACGTCCTCGACCGGGGCCGGGTGCGGGTGCTCCGGCGCCAGCCGGTACTCCACCGACACCACGACCATGTCCAGCTCGCGCGCCCAGTCCAGGGCCACGTCGACGCCGACCCGGTTGTTGCCGATGACCATGCCGCCGCCGTGCACGTGATAGACGACCGGACGCGGCCGGTCGGAGGCCGGCGAGGCCGGGCGGCAGATCAGCAGCGAGATGTCGGGAGCGCCCTGCGGACCCGGCACCGCCCGGTCCTCTGCCTCGAAGGCACCGCCCGCCGTCAGGTCCAGGTCGGTCAGCAGCGCGAGGCCCGGCCCCTGACGGACGGCCTCGATGTCCTCCGGGGCCATCCCGGGCTGGACCACGTCCTTGATCAGCTCCAGTGCGGCGGCGAGTTCGGGATCGAACGGCGGCGGAACGGGCGTCATGGCTTCTCCTCACACGGAATCGCGACTCGTGCGGCCATGATCCGCGCAGCCCGGGCCCGCGGGAGCACCGCCGTCCGGCGGAACCTCCCCGCCGTCCGGCGGGTGGCGCCGCGCCGGGAGCACGCTCCCTCATGCGCTGCCTCGCTCGCGCGGGAGCCCCACGACGCCGCACGGCCGTCCTTCGGGCGACGACGGGAAGGTGACGACCGGGCCCAGGTCGTGTCCGCACAGTCCCGCCTGCCTCGCGACGCCCGGCACGTGCTCTCCCCGCACCGGGCGAAAGCCCGGGTACACCCGGTACGAGGCCGTCCGCCCGGCACGCCGGGAGCACGCTCCCCCACGCTCGGCTTCGCTCGCGCGGGAGGGCCCCCACGACGCCGCGAGGCCCGCCCTGCGGGCGAACGGCGGGACTTCGCGGACACGACCTAGGAAGCCTGCTCGGGTGCCGCCTCCGCGCGCATCATCACGCAGTCGAACTCGATCACGCGGCCCGTGGTCGCCTCGCGGGTCACCGGGTACATCCCGGTGATGCCGAAGCCCTCCGCCTCGTACACGGCGACGGCCTCGCCCATCCCGGGGCTGCCCTCGTACAGCCGCAGACAGGCGACCTCGGACTGCAGGCCCACGAACTCCTCGACGCGCTTGCCGGCCCCGGCGAACACCTCCAGGTCGTAGCCCTGGGTGTCCATCTTCAGATACGGGACGGGGTCGGCGAGGCCGTCCAGCGCCTCGTCCATCACCTCGTCGAGGCGGCGGATGCGGATCTCCTCGGTGTCGGACTTCTTGAACCGGCTGTAGCGCCCCTTGCCGTAGTCGCTCGGCGGCAGCAGGGAGTTCATCGTCATCCAGCTCTTGTGGATCTCGGCGGTCGTCTCCTCGCGGCCCAGTCCGCACTGGAAGACCAGCCAGTCGGGGTCGTTCTCGGCGGCCTTCGCCAGCCGGGCGAACGTCTCGGACGTGGGCTCGAAGGACACGATGCGGCCGGTGTAGCCCGCCTTGCGCAGCCGCTTCGCGTACTGGCCGGTGTTGGCGCCGACGTCGAAGACGCAGTTCACGCCGTACAGCCCGAGCATGGCGGTGACATGCTGGACGCACAGGTACTCGGCAGCCGAAAGCTGCAGCTTGCGCTCGTCCTGGTGCTCCGGGTCCTCGATGAGCAGCATGGCGCCGGTGTCCCCGAGCGGCACGACACCCTTCTCGGCGACCTCGGTCCGGGCACCGCCCCGCGTCCGCCGCAGGATCCAGGTGTCCTTGTCCACGCCGGTCACCCGGTAGGGGCCGCCGCTCCGGGAGAGCACCTTGGTCCCCTGGCCCACGTCGGTCACCTCGTACGGGCCGCCGCGCCGGGACACCACCGCCGCCCCCGGGCCGAGGTCGGTCACCTGAAGGCCGATACGGGGCATCAGGCCGAGCAGTCGTCGATAAAGGGTCTGCATCTCTCAAGCCTTATCAGACCGGGTGGGCGGCGGTCTGCGGGTTGAACGACTTTCGACACTCGTTACCCGCGGGAAACGAGGGGCCGGGCCGTCCGGCGGGCGGCACGACGGCAGGGGGCCGCGGCAGTCGTGCCGCGGCCCCCTCGTGACGTACCGGACGCCGGGGACGTGCCCGAGGTCAGGCGGCGAGCTCGCCCGCCTGGCCGTGCAGCCGGGCCACGACCTCGGTCAGCTGGGCGGCGACCTCGGCGTCGTCGACCGGGTGGGTCTCGGCGAAGCGGGTCAGGGAGCCCGGGATGGAGAGCTTGAGGTCCTCGATGACCTTGCCGCCGGCGATGCCCACGGCCTTGCGGGCCTCGTCCTGCGCCCACACGCCGCCGAACTGGCCGAAGGCGGTGCCGACCACGGCGACGGGCTTGCCGCCGAAGGCGCCGGCGCCGTACGGGCGGGACAGCCAGTCGATGGCGTTCTTCAGGACGGCGGGGATGGTGCCGTTGTACTCGGGGGAGAAGAGCAGGAAGGCGTCGGAGGCCTGGGCGGCCTCGCGCAGCTTGACGGCGGCGGCCGGGACGCTGCCCTCGACGTCGATGTCCTCGTTGTAGAAGGGGATGTCGGCCAGGCCCTCGAAGAGCTCGACCTCGGCGCCCTCCGGAGCGACCTTGACGGCCGCCTCGGCGAGCTGGCGGTTGGTGGAACCGGCGCGAAGGCTGCCGACGAGCGCAAGGATGCGGACAGACATGGGTACTCCCAAGGGCTGAAACATTGCGTTTACGATCCGGACCGGGGTCCGTTTAATGTTCTAGCACCCTAACCGGACCGCGGTCCAGTTTCATTCCCCGTGCTTTACGCTGAGTTCATGTCCAGCGTTCTGCCCCCGTGTCCGGAGCCCGAGGAGAGGATCGGCGAGCCCCAGCAGCTGCTGCGGCTCGGGCCCGACGGCGGCGAGCCGTGCCTGCGTGCCGACGCCGCCCGCAACCGCGCCCGGCTGCTGGACGCCGCCGCCCGGCTGATCGCCGAACACGGCGCCGCCGGGGTGACCATGGAGGCGGTGGCGGCCGCGGCGAACGTGGGCAAGGGGACGGTCTTCCGCCGCTTCGGCGACCGCACCGGCCTGCTGACCGCTCTCCTGGACCACTCCGAGCAGAAGATGCAGGCCGCCTTCCTGAGCGGCCCCCCGCCGCTCGGGCCGGGCGCACCGCCCGTGGAACGGCTGCGGGCGTTCGGTACGGCCATGCTGAGGCGCTGCGTCGACGAGATGGACCTGCTGCTGGCGGCCGAACCGGGTCCGGAGCGCCGCTACGCGGTGCCCGCCCGCCGCGTCCACCACAGTCACCTCGTGCTGCTGCTGCGTCAGGTGCTGCCGGACGCGGACCACGACCTGCTCGCCCACACGCTGATGGGCTACCTCAACCCGGGCCTGGTGCACCATCTCACCCGGCAGTGCGGGGCGCCGCTCGAGCGTCTGGAGCGGGGCTGGAGCGACCTGGTCGACCGGGTGACGGGCGCCTGACGGCGGGGCGTGAACGGCCCCGCTGGTCAGAGGGCCCGACCGTCTGGTATGTTGACGGCTCATCAATCTTGGGCGTCCCCCGCGCGTACCGCGGGTCACAGCTTCTGCCAAGATGCCGTACGTCATGGTGCAGATACCCAACACGCCCGCGCCGACGAAGTCGCCGGCGCCGCGCTCCGTGCCCACGAGCGCCGACGTGGCCCGTCTGGCCGGCGTCTCACGCGCGACCGTCTCCTACGTCCTGAACAACACCAGCGCCGTACGCATCAGCGAACCCACCCGGCGCCGCGTCCACGAGGCCGCGAAGGAACTCGGCTACGTGCCGCACGCGGCCGCCCGCAGTCTGCGCGCCGGACACAGCCGTATGGTCCTGATGCCCACGCTGCCCGTCCCGGCGGGACCGCTCTACAGCCAGTTCGTGCACGAGTTCCAGGGCGGACTCAGCCGCCTCGACTACACCGTCGTGCAGTACGGGGCCACCGGTCTGCGCGGCGACGACGCCGCCCGGGCCTGGGCCGAACTGCGGCCCGTGGCCGTGCTCGTGCCCACCCCCGGCATCGGTCCGGAGGGTGTCGCCGTCCTCAAACGGTCCGGGGCCCGGGCCGTGGTGACCCTCAGCCCCGAGGCCGTCGAGGGCGCCCACGCGCTGCTGCTGGACCACGCCGACGTCGGCCGCAGCGCCGCCGGCCACCTGTACGCCCGCGGCAGACGGCACATCGGCGTCGTCGTGCCCGAGGAGTCCGGCCTGGAGATCTTCTCCGCGCCCCGCCTCGCGGGCGCCCGCGAGGCCCTGCAGGGCACCGACGCCACCGTCACCGAACTGCCCCTCGCCTACACCGAGCGGTCCGCGGCCGCCCTCGCCGCCCGCTGGAGCGAACTCGGCCTGGACGCCGTCTTCGCCTACAACGACGAATACGCGATGCTGCTGATGCGGGCCCTGCAGGACGCGGGGGTGCGCGTCCCCGCGGACACGGCCGTCATCGGCGCAGACGACCTGATGCTCGGCCGGCTGCTGCGGCCCCGGCTCAGCACCGTCCGCATCGCGCTGCCCTCCGGCCGCGACCTCGCCTCGCTGGTCGACCGCGCGGTGCGCAATCCGGGCGCCGAGCCCGAGTCGCACGACCTGTTCGGAGCAACTGTCGTGCGACGCGACTCCAGTTGACCCGGGGAGGCTGCGTCGGACAGGACTAGGATGTTGCATGCTCAACCAGATGGGACCGCCGGCCCCCTGCGCGCCGCGCGTCCCGCGGGTCACCGATCGGAGAGCCATCCATGCCGCTGCTCGACCCCCAGACCTGGCAGACCTCGTCGTCCCGCGCCCTGACCGGCGGGCAGCACACCGTCACCGAACCCGCCACCGGCGACGCGCTCGGCACGGTCACCCTGGCCGCCGCCGAGGACGTGGCCCCGGCCGCCGAGGCAGCCCGGGCCGCCCAGACCGAGTGGGCCCGCCTGCCCCACTTCGTCCGCGCCGGCGTGCTGCGCAAGGCCGGTGACCTGTTCACGGCGCACGCCGGTGAACTGCGCGAGTGGATCGTCCGTGAGTCCGGCTCCATCGCCGGCAAGGCCGACTTCGAACTGCACGTCGCCGCCCAGGAGTGCTACGAGGCCGCCGCCCTCGCCTCCCGTCCGGCCGGCCAGGTCCTGCCCAGCGAGGCGCCCCGGCTGTCGTACACCCGGCGGGTGCCCGTCGGTGTGGTCGGCGTGATCTCCCCGTTCAACGCCCCGCTGATCCTGTCCATCCGCTCGGTGGCGCCCGCCCTCGCGCTCGGCAACGCGGTCGTGCTCAAGCCGGACCCCCGCACGGCGGTCTGCGGCGGCCTCTCCCTGGCCGCGGTCCTCGCCGAGGCCGGACTGCCCGAGGGCCTGCTGCACGTGCTGCCCGGCGGTGCCGAGACGGGCGCCGCCCTGGTCGCCGACCCGCGCGTGCCGGTGATCTCCTTCACCGGCTCCACCGCCGCGGGTCGCGCGGTCGGCGAGGCCGCCGGACGCCACCTCAAGCGCGCCCACCTGGAACTGGGCGGCAACTCCGCCCTGATCGTGCTGGAGGACGCCGACCTCGACGCCGTGATCTCCACGGCCGCCTGGGGCTCGTTCTTCCACCAGGGCCAGATCTGCATGACGACCGGCCGTCACCTGGTCCACGCCTCGCTCTACGAGGAGTACGTCGAACGGCTCGCGGCCAAGGCGGACTCCCTGGCCGTCGGCGACCCGCACCGCGCGCAGGTCCATCTCGGCCCGCTCATCGACGGCGGCCAGCTCGGCAAGGTGCACGGCCTGGTGGAGGCCAGCACGGCGGGCGGCGCGAAACTCGCCGCGGGCGGCACGCACGAGAACCTCTTCTACCGGCCGACCGTCCTCGCGGGCGTGGACGACGCCACGCCCGCGTACGCGGAGGAGGTCTTCGGGCCGGTGGCCCCCGTACGGCCTTTCACCGGCCCCGACGAGGCCGCCGCGCTGGCCGCCCACAGCGCCTACGGGCTCTCCCTGGGCATCGTCACCCGGGACGCCGCCCGCGGCCTGGACCTCGCCGAACGCATCCCCACCGGCATCGTCCACATCAACGACCAGACGGTGAACGACGAGGCCGTGGCCCCCTTCGGAGGTGTCGCCGCCTCCGGCACCGGCGCCCGCTTCGGCGGCGAGGCCAACCTGGAGGCCTTCACCGACGTGCGCTGGACGACGGTGCGTGGCGACGTGGCGCCGTACCCCTTCTAGGGGGTGTTTCGAAAGTCCTGTGCGGGACTTTCGAAACACCCCCTAGATCCGGGCCACGCGCACCGGTCCGGGACTACTCGCCGGCGGACTCGGCCTGCTGGGCCTCGACGGCCTTGCGGACCTCGTCCATGTCCAGCTTGCGCGCCTGTCCGATCACGTCCGCGAGGGCGGGCTCGGGCAGGGCGCCGGGCTGGGCGAACACCGCCACCCGGTCGCGGACGATCATCAGGGTGGGGATGGACTGGATGCCGAAGGCCGCGGCCAGCTCCGGCTGCGCCTCGGTGTCCACCTTGCCGAAGACCAGGTCCGGGTTCTCCTCGGCGGCCTTCTCGTAGACCGGGGCGAACTGACGGCACGGCCCGCACCAGGACGCCCAGAAGTCGATCAGGACGAAGTCGTTGTCGGTGACCGTCTGGTCGAAGTTCTCCTTGGTGAGCTCCACGGTGCTGCTCATGACCTGAATCCTTCTTCCCGGTGCTTCCTGCCGGGCGGCTCCCGGCATGGGGTGAAGCCGTCCGCACAACACGGGCGGCCGGCCGCGTATTCCGCGCCCCTACCCGTGTGGCCACCCCGCACACCACCCACCAGACTGACCCCATGACGGAAACGGAAACCATCGCGTACGACGTCGTGGTGCTCGGGGCCGGGCCCGTGGGGGAGAACGTCGCCGACCGCACCCGCGCGGCCGGTCTCACCACCGCGGTCGTGGAGAGCGAACTGATCGGCGGCGAGTGCTCGTACTGGGCCTGCATGCCCAGCAAGGCCCTGCTACGACCGGTCATCGCCCGGGCCGACGCCCGCCGCCTGCCCGGCCTGCGCCAGGCGGTACAGGGCCCGCTGGACGCCGCGGCGATCTTCGCCCGCCGCAACTGGTACACCGGCGACTGGACGGACGACGGCCAGGCCGACTGGCTGCACGGCATCGGCGCCGACCTCTACCGCGGCCACGGCCGACTCGCCGGCCCCCGCACGGTGACGGTGGGGGACCGCACGCTCACCGCCCGCCAGGCCGTCGTCGTCTCCACCGGCACCCGCGCCGTCCTGCCCGATCTGCCGGGCCTCGCCGAGGTCAGGCCCTGGACGAGCCGCGAGGCGACCAGCGCCCAGGCCGTGCCCGGCCGGCTCGTCGTGGTCGGCGGGGGAGTCGTGGCCACCGAGATGGCCACCGCCTTTCAGGCCCTCGGCGCGCAGGTCACCATGCTGGTGCGCGGCAAGGGCCTGCTGAACCGGATGGAGCCCTTCGCGGGCGAACTCGTCGCCGAGGCGCTCAGCGAGGCCGGAGCGGACGTACGGACCGGCATCTCGGTGAAGTCGGTGACCCGCTCGGACGGCACCGTCGTGGTCGTCACCGGCGACGGCGACCGCGTCGAGGCCGACGAGATCCTCTTCGCCACCGGGCGGGCCCCGCGCACCGACGACATCGGCCTCGACACGGTCGGCCTGGAACCCGGCTCCTGGCTCACCGTCGACGACAGCCTGCGCGTCACCGGCACCGACTGGCTGTACGGGGTCGGCGACGTCAACCACCGTGCGCTGCTCACCCACCAGGGCAAGTACCAGGCCCGGATCGCGGGCGCCGCCATCGCCGCCCGCGCCGCCGGCAACCCCCTGGACCGGACCGAGCCGTGGAGCGCCCGGGCCGCGACGGCCGACCACGAATGCGTCCCCCAGGTCGTCTTCACCGACCCGGAGGCGGCCGCGGTCGGCCTGTCCCTCGCGGAGGCCGAACAGGCCGGGTACCGGGTGCGGGCCGTCGACGTCGACATGACGTCGGTGGCCGGGGCCGGCCTGTACGCCGAGGGCTACAAGGGCCGCGCCCGGATGGTCGTCGACCTGGACGAGGAGATCCTGCGCGGGGTCACCTTCGCCGGCCCGGGCGTCGGCGAACTCATCCACTCCGCGACCGTCGCCGTCGCCGGCCAGGTCCCGATCGCCCGCCTGTGGCACGCGGTCCCGTCCTACCCCACGATCAGCGAGGTCTGGCTACGGCTGCTGGAGGCCTACCGGGACAACTGACCCACCCCACCGGCCGACCGGCGCCCCTCGGCCGGGATACGGGCGGGGCGGGCGCCCCCGGGCGGACTGGTGTTCCTCGGCGGGGGGTGCGCGGGACGGGGCGCGTCGGGGCGTCCGGTGTTCCTCGGCCGATGTGCGCTGGGCGGGTGCCGCCGGGCGGGCTGGTGCTCCTCGGCCGTGACGTGTGTGGTCGCGACGCGGCGGGCGGGTTGCGGAGGCCGGGTGACCGGGGCGGCGGCTGCCATGGGCGCGTGGCTCGCGCCGGCCCGGTGCTGGTGCCGCGCGGCTGCTGGGTCACCGTGGAAAGGGGTCGGGCACGCCGGGAGCGCGGCCGCCGTGGTCGGGTGGGCCGGTGTGGGATGTGCTGCCGGGGGCGGAAGGGGGTGGGGTGTGGGCCTGTGGGCGGGTCAGCGCGGCAGTTCGAAACCCAGTGCCCGTGCCGCCTCCTCCGGGGTCGGCTGTGACCATCGCTCCAGGACGGCCTGGTTGGCGGCGAGCGAGCGTGGTTCGGCGCGGTCGAGGTAGAGGAGGCCGTCGAGGTGGTCCGTCTCGTGCTGGACGATGCGGGCGGGCCACCCGGCGAACACCTCGTCCAGCGCCCGCCCCTGCTCGTCCTCGCCCGTCAGGCGGACCTCGGCGGGGCGGGCCACCACCGCCTGGTAGCCGGGCACGCTCAGACAGCCCTCGAAGAACGCCGCACGGGCCGGACCGACGGGCTCGTACGACGGGTTGACCAGCACCCGGAACGGCTGCGGCACCCGGCCGCGGGCCACCCGCACCTCCTCCGGCACCGGTGCCGGGTCCTCGATCACCGCGATCCGCAGTTCCACGCCGACCTGCGGCGCGGCCAGGCCGACGCCGGGCGCCGCGTGCATGGTGACGCGCAGCGCCTCCACGAACCGGGCCAGCAGCGCCGGGCCGAGCTGTCCCTCGTAGCGCCCGGTGCCGCGCCGCAGGACCGGGTCGCCGGCCGCGACGATGGGCAACGGGCCGCCGGGGGCGAGGAGTTCCTCGATGTGGTCGACAAGGGGCGTGCGGGGAGGGGGAGCTGCCATCGGGCCAGCATGCCACGGCCGCAGGACGTGTGACGCAGGTCACTGGAAGTGGCGGGAACTCGGCCCCGACCCGGTCCGACTACTGGACCGTCACGGCTCCACACGTCCCCCTGACCCCGGAGAAGCCCGCCGATGTCCACCGCCCCCCCGACCACCACCCCGGACGAGGCCCCCGAGGCAGCCGCAGCGCCCGCCCCGAAGTCCCCCGGTCCATGGGCCCCGTTGCGCCCCCTGGTTCTGCGCCTGCACTTCTACGCGGGCGTGTTGGTCGCTCCGTTCCTGCTGGTCGCCGCCGTCACCGGTTTCCTGTACGCGGGCGCGTTCCAGGCCGAGAAGATCGTGTACGCGCACGAGATGACCGTCTCGGTCGGCGACGCCAGACTGCCGATCTCCGAACAGGTGGCCGCGGCGCGCAAGGCGCACCCCGAGGGCACGGTCGCGGCGGTCCGGCCCTCCCCGGAGGCCGACGCCAGCACCAGGGTGATGCTGTCCGGCGTGGAGGGAGTCGACCCCGAGCACACCCTCGCCGTGTTCGTCGACCCGTACACCGGCGAGGTGCGCGGCGCTCTGGAGCAGTACGGCTCGACCGGCGCGCTGCCGCTGCGCACCTGGGTCTCCGGCCTCCACCGCAACCTGCACCTCGGTGAAACCGGCCGCCTCTACAGCGAGTTCGCCGCGAGCTGGCTGTGGGTCATAGCCGCCGGCGGCATGGTGCTGTGGTTCTCCCGCCGCCGCGCCCTGCGCAAGGTCCGCGGCACCAGCGGCCGCCGCCGCACCCTCGGCCTGCACGGCACCGTCGGCGTCTGGGCCGCCGCCGGGTTCTTCTTCCTGTCCGCGACCGGTCTGACCTGGTCGGCCTACGCGGGCGCCCACATCGACGAGCTGCGCACCTCCCTCAAGCAGGCCACCCCGTCGATCTCGGCCACGGTGGGCGGCGGTGAGCACGCCGGCCACGACACGGCCTCCGGCGCGGGCGGTGACGGCGAGCACGGCGTCGGCCTCGACAGGATCCTGGCGGCCGCGCGGGCCGAGGGGCTGGGCGACCCGGTCGAGATCGTCCCGCCCGCCGACGCGACCTCCGCGTACGTCGTGAAGCAGGTGCAGCGCAGCTGGCCCGAGAAGCAGGACTCCGTCGCGATCGACCCGGCCACCGGCGAGGTCACCGACGTGCTGCGCTTCGACGACTTCCCGCTGCTCGCCAAGCTGACCCGCTGGGGCATCGACCTGCACACCGGCGTCCTGTTCGGCCTGGTCAACCAGATCGCGCTGATGCTGCTCGCGCTGTCCCTGATCCTGCTGATCGTGTGGGGGTACCGCATGTGGTGGCAGCGCGGCCGCGGCCGCGCCTTCGGCCGCCCGGTCCCGCGCGGCGCCTGGGCGAAGGTCCCGCCGTACGTCCTGGTCCCGCTGATGGCGGTGATCGCCGTGCTCGGCTACTTCGTCCCGCTGCTCGGCATCCCGCTCGCCGGGTTCTGGGCGCTGGACGTGGTCCTCGGGGAGATCGCGCACCGGCGGGGGCGGCCGACGGCGGCGTGAACCCGCACCGGCGGGTGGGGGCCGGCGAAGGCCCCGACGCGTGCGCACGGGAGCGGCCCGGCGGTGGAGTCCACCGCCGGGCCGCTGCCTTCCGTGCCGGTCAGTCCTGCGGGAAGTCCCCCGCCAGCGCCGAGGCGATCCGCAGATGCGGTCCCGCCTCCGCGTGCCGCCCCTGCCGCTCCAGGGTGCGGCCCAGCATCAGCCGGGCGTAGTGCTCCACCGGGTCGCTCTCGACGATCCGGCGCAACTCGGTCTCGGCGCGGCGCAGTTGGGCCGAGTGGTAGTAGGCGCGGGCCAGCAGCAGCCGGGGACCGGTCTGTTCCGGCACCTCCTCGACCAGCCCGACCAGCACCCGCGCAGCCGCGGTGTAGTCCCGCGCGTCGAAGAACAGCTGCGCGCGCTCCCAGCGCTCGGCCGGAGTGCCGTGGGAGTAGTACCCGGACTCCTGCGCCGTGTCGTACGCCGTGGTGTATGTCATGTCCACTCGTGACCTCCTCCGCGGCCGTCAACCGCGCCGGGCGGCCGCCTATTCCGCTGCCTTCCCCGGGGTCTCGGCGAGATCGAGCGGTACGTCGAGCAGGGCGGTGAGTTCGGCGGTGAACGCCTGGGTCCGGGCGCTGTCCAGGCCGCCGAGGGGCTCCAGCAGCCGTTCCAGCAGCCCCTGGACGACCTTGATCGCCCGCCGGCTGACGTCCTGGCCCTGCTCGGTGAGCGCGAGCTGCACCGCGCGCGGGTCCCGGGGGTCCCGGGTCCGCTCGATCAGGCCGCCGGCCTCCAGGGCGCGGGCCAGCTTCGAGACGTAGAGCGGCTCGAGGCCGGTGTGGTCCGCCAGCCGGCGCTGGCTGGGGCGTTCGCCCCGGAGCTGCATGCCGTACAGCGACGTCACCAGTGCGTACTGCGCGTGGGTGAGGCCGAGCGGGGCCACCGCCCGGTCGACCGCCACGCGCCACTTCGTCGACAGACGCCACACCAGGAAGCCGGGCGTGGCCTGCGCGGAACCCTTGCTCATGGCCGATACATTACATGGCTACCATGTCCATGGCTGCTTTCTCCGCCCACGAGGAAATCGGTCGCGCCCCGTGAGGCGAGCCGTTACCTTCCGCCTGGGCACCACGAGGTGCCCGACGTGAGGGCGAGGGGAACCCGGCATGCAGACCGAGGGCACACGGACGGACCGTCTGGGCCTCCTGCTCCAACAGTTCGACCAGGCCAGGGAGATGGCCGAGGTGCGGCTGACGGGTCTCGGCGACGAGGAGCACCTGTGGGAGCCGGTGCCCGGCTGCTGGTCGGTCCGGCGCAGGGGGGAGGCGACGACACCCAGGGCCTTCGGGCCGGGGGAGTGGGTGCTGGACCTGGGGGCCCCCGACATCCCGGCGAGCGAGTACGCCGAGGTCGCCCGGCAGGCCGCCGGGGGCATGACCGTCGACAGGATCGCCGAGGACTGGAGCGTGAGCGTCGAGCGGGTCGAGCAGGTCCTCGCCCACACCGGCACGCCGGAACCCGACACGACACCGGTCACGACCATCGCATGGCGGCTGGCGCACCTGCACTTCTGCTTCGCGGGCGGCTGGGAGTGGACCTTCGGCGCACGGCGGCAGGATCCGAAGCTGCTGGTCGACTTCACCCCCTCCGCCACCCTGGCGCTCGAGCGGTTCTGGACCGTGATCGACCGCTGGCGCGAGAGCGTCGGCGCCGTCACCGACGAACAGCTCGACACGGTCGGCTTCTCGCAGTACCCGTACGGCTCGGACCCCGACGACCCGTTCGTCGACGTGCTGTCGGGGGCCAACCTGGAGTTCATCCACCACATGGCCGAGATCGCGCTGCTCCGCGACCTGTGGCGGACCCGCTTCACCGCTTCCGGGTAGTCCGGGCGGGCCCGGGGAACCCCGTGGGCCGTCAGGCGTCGGGGGCCGCGTGGACGCGGCGGCCGGGTGGACGGGCCGGTTCCGGACCACCGCGTCGAGGGCCTGCCGGGTGGGGATCCCGCCCTCGAAGCTCTCCATGGACCAGCCGCCCCCGGTGATCCACTCCTTCTCGGGGTGGGCGTCGGCGTAGGCGCGGACGCGGCGGAGGTACACGCCCGCGTCGGTCGTTCCGGTCAGGTCGCACTCGCCGAGTTCCACTCCGCCCATCACCGCGTGGACATGGGCGTCCTGGAAGCCGGGCAGCAGCAACCGGCCACGCAGGTCGACCACTTCGGTGTGCGGTCCGGCGAGTTGCTTCACCTCGTCGTGTCCGACGGCGGTGACGCGTCCGTCGGTGACCGCCAGGCTGGTGGCCCGGGTGCGGGCGGAATCCATGGTGACGACAGCGCCTACCCGCAGGCGCTGGAGCTGTTCCTCGACGGCCTCGAAGCCGCCCTCGCCAGGAGTGTCCAGGCCTCCGGCTGGTGCGAGGCGCCCCCCGTGGTGTGAGGCGCCCTCTCAGGTGAGGCGCCCGCCTCGGGTGAGGCGGGCGGGACGTGACGCGCGGGACGTGTCCCACCTCCACAGATGACCCCGGGGGTACTCGGGCTCAGACGCCGGCCGGTGTGGGCAGGGTGAGCCAGGCGCCGTAGCCGCCGAGGAGGTCGGAGACGTCGGAGCGGTTCATGCGGCGCAGCAGGCCGGCGGCGACGGAGGAGCGGTGGCCGCCGGCGCAGTGGAGGACGAGGGGGCGGCCGGCCTGTTCCAGGTCGTCGGCCAGTGCCGGGAAGGCCAGTGCCGGAAGGCGCCTTCGGGCTCGCGCAGGTAACCGCCGACCTTGTCGAAGCCGATGCGGGCGAGCCGGGTGACGATCTCCTCCTCGCGGTCCTGGGGCGCGATGACGACGATGTCCTGTCCGGGGGCCCGACGACCATGCCGGCCTGTTCGGCGACGCGGCCGTCGGCGGGCACGTTGACGGAGCCGCGCAGGTGCCCGGCGGCCGCGTCGAACAGGCCGTGCGGCCGAGTCCGTCGGCGGTCACGCCGATCGAGGCGAGCAGGTCGGGGCGGCCGACGTCGCCCGACGTGGAAGTGGGTGTTGAGGACGGCTTCGATGGTGAAGCCGTGCGTCGCGGCGTCGGTGAGGTATTCGGTGTGGTCTCGCCGGCGATCATGTACGACGCCTGGGCTCGATGTCGGACGAGACGACGTGTCCGCCGGGGGTGAGGGAGGGGCGGGGGAGGCCGGCCCGGGTCGGGGGAGCCCGGGCCGGCCGGTCAGAGGCGGCCGGTGAGCATGCCGTGCCAGTACACCGGCGGCAGCCCGTACCGCTTGAACAGCCACATCGTGCGCCGCTCCTTGAAGGGGTCGAGCAGCGGGAAGGTGGGTGTGGGGTTCAGGTCGTAGTCGAACTCGGCGAGCAGCATCCGGTCGCGGGCGGTCACCAGCGGACAGGAGGTGTAGCCGTCGTAGCGGTGCGACGGGGGGCGGCCGTTCATGACGTCGAGCAGATTGCCGGCCACGACCGGGGCCTGCTTGCGCACGGCGGCCCCGGTCTTGGAGGTGGGCAGGTTCGCCACGTCCCCGACGGCGAAGACGCTCTCGTAGCGCGGGTGTTGGAGGGTGTGCCGGTCGGCGGCGATGAATCCCTGGGCGCTCGCGGGGTCGGCCAGCGGGCTCGCCTTGACCCAGTCGGGCGCGCTTTGCGGCGGCACGGCGTGCAGGAGGTCGTAGCCGATGGTCTCCTGTGTGCCGGTCGCGTGGTCGGTGACGATGATCTCGCGTGCGTCGCCGTCGACGGCGGTCATCTCCGAGCGCAGGCGCACCTCGATGCCGTAGCGGGCGGCCACCTGCTCCAGGACCTGTGACCAGGCGGGCACCTTGAACAGGGCCGCGTCGGGGATGACGAGAATGATCCGGATGTCACCGAGGACCTTCTGCCTGCGCCAGTGGTCGGCCGCCAGGTAGGCGATCTTCTGCGGGGCGCCGCCGCACTTCAGCGGGCTGGCGGGATGGGTGAAGACGGCGGTGCCGGAGCGCATCCCTCTGATCAGCTCCCAGGTGCGCGGGGCGTACTCGGGCGCGTAGTTGCTGCTCACCCTGTCGTGTCCGACGGCCTCGGCCAGGCCCGGCACACCGTCCCAGTCGAGTTGGAGACCGGGCGCCATGACCAGGTGCTCGTAGGGGAGTTCGGCACCGCCGGACAGGGTCACCAGGCGTTCCTCGGGGTCGACGGCCACGGCGCGGCCGCGCAGCCACCGCACCCCGTCGGGTATGACGGAACCCTGGCGGCGGCGCGTGGTGCGCAGGGGCGCCTGGCCGCCGCCGACGAGGGTCCACAGGGGCTGGTACCAGTGGGTGTCGGACGGTTCGATCAGGGTGATGTCGGTGACGCCGGCGCGCCGCAGGCGGGCGGCGACGCTGACGCCGGCGCTGCCGCCGCCGACGACGGCGACGCGGTGGCGGCCCGGGGCCGGCGCGAGCGGGCCGGGCGCCTCCTGCGGTGTCTGACGAGCCACTTGATTGCCTCCTCAATTACCCCAGGGGGTATCTTGGAGCGAGGCTACGGCTGCCGCGAGACGCGCGTCAAATACCCCAGGGGGTATTTGCCTCCCAGGCAAAACGCGGTCAACCCTCCCGCCGCCCAAGGGGCGGAGGGGTTCAGAAGAAGCTGAGAACTTCCTGTGCAAGGCTGACGCGCCCACCGGCCGGCACGGGCGACCGTGCGAGCGCCGATTCCTCAGTGCTGCCTTCTGAAGGAAGATTTGATGAGCCTCACCGTGGTCAACGGTCTGCCCGCACACATCCTGATCGTGCACTTCGTCATCGTGCTCGTCCCCCTGAGCGCGCTCGCGGTCGTGGCCGGCGCGTTGTGGCCGGGTGCCGCCAGACGGATGGGGATCGTGCTGCCCCTGCTGGCCCTGGTGGCGCTGGCGAGCGTCCCCCTGGCCGCGGAGGCCGGCGAGTGGCTGGAGGAGCACGTCGACAGCAACGCCCTGGTACGCCGGCACGCCGCACTCGGCGACGGGCTGCTTCCCTGGGCCGCGGGCCTCTTCGTGCTGGCGACGGTGATCTGGTGGACGACCCGCGGGCGGGCCGCGACGGAGGCGGCCCCCGGGAAGCGGTCCCGGTCCACCGGGTCGCGGTCCGCGACGGTCGTGCGCGTCGCGGCGGCGGTGCTGTCCCTCGTGGTGGCCACGGGTGCCGTCGTGGACGTGTACCGGATCGGCGACTCCGGAGCGAAGGCCGCCTGGCAGGACGGTTTCTCCGGGACCGCCACCGGTGACGGGGACGACAACGGCTGACGCGGCCGGCCCGGCCACCGCGGACACCGGTGTCGAGCGCGTCGACGGCGGTGACCCCGACGGCGGCGAGCCCGCCGATGGCCGGGCGTCCGGGGTGAAGGCCGTCGGAGGGGCCCCGCCGCACCGGGAACCCGGCTCCCCGCGCACCCTTGCCGGCTGGCGGCCGCGTCCGGCCACCGACTACGTTCGCAAGGAGGACACCCGGGTCGTGCCGCGCACCGAGGCCACCACCTGGTGACCGAGATCGTCCGGAGGCGGATGTGACAGTGAACCGGCTGGGCCTGGTCGTGCACGGCGGCCGTCCGGAGGCCGTGGCAGCGGCCGGACTGGTCCGCGCGTGGTGCGGGGAGCACGCCGTGCACTGCTCGGACATCGACGTCTGGCAGGGCGGCGGCCGGCGCGGCGCCCGTGCGGAGGTCGAGGCGGCGGGTGACCCCGACCTCGTGGTGACCCTGGGCGGCGACGGCACCTTCCTGCGCGGCGCCCGGCTGGCCGCCGCGAACGACGCCCTGGTCCTGGGTGTCGACCTGGGCCGGGTGGGCTTTCTGACGGAGGTGTCGGCCGCCGCGGTGCGGTCGGCGCTGGACGCGGTGCGGGAGGACCGGTTCGAGGTCGACCCCCGCATGCTGCTCGCCCTGCGTGCCTCGCGCCGGCTGGAGGTGCCGTCGGGCATGGAGTCCCTCATCGAGTACGGCCGGGGTCCCCTGCTGCCGCCGCCGCAGGTGCGCCAGGACTGCGAGGCCGACAAGGACTGGGGCATCGCCCTGGACGTGACCGCGCTCAACGACGTGGTGGTGGAGAAGCTGGTCCGGGACCGGCAGGTGTCGGTCGGGGTCTACATCTCCGGCCGGCTCCTCGCCTCCTACTCGGCCGACGCGCTGCTCGTGGCCACGCCGACCGGCTCGACGGCCTACAGCTTCGCCGCGGGCGGGCCCGTC
This sequence comes from Streptomyces sp. NPDC001381, assembly GCF_042895685.1. Classification (NCBI taxonomy): domain Bacteria; kingdom Bacillati; phylum Actinomycetota; class Actinomycetes; order Kitasatosporales; family Streptomycetaceae; genus Streptomyces; species Streptomyces sp. NPDC001381. The sequence goes on from NZ_JBIAWO010000002.1 coordinate 736,887, forward strand.
GTCTCGCCCCGTGCGGAGGCCCTCGTCTTCACGGCGGTCGCCCCGCACATGGCCTTCGACCGCTCGGTCGTCACCGCCCCCGACGAGCCCGTCGGGCTGCGTCTCCTGGAACGGTCCGGTCCGGCCGCGGTCAGCATCGACGGCCAGCTGCGCGGCGTGCTCGACCCGGGGGACTGGGTCGGCGTGTACGCCGCCCCGCGCCGCCTGCGGGCCGTCCGGCTGAGCCCGATGGACTTCTACGGCCGGCTGCGCGAGCGGATGAACCTGACCGACGCCCCGGCCGCGATCGCCGATGGTTCGCCCGCCCCGCTGTGGTCGGTCACCACTCCGCCGCCCGGCGACCTCGCCCATCTGTCCCTGCTGACGGCCCCGGACGGTTCCTGACCGGCCGGTTCGGCTCGCCCGCGCGAGCGCCGGTCACGCGCGGGCGGAAGACGCCACTTTCGCCACAGGCCCTAGCCTCGCGCGTCGGGCTTGTAGTCCTGGACGAGGAGACCGAGCAGCACCTCGTCCAGGAACTCGCCCATCACCCAGGAGGAGGAGCGCAGCACGCCCTCGCGGACGAAGCCGTTGCGCTCGGCCGAGCGCAGCATCGCCGCGTTGTCCGACAGCGTCTCGATCTGCAGCCGCTGCAGGCCGCGCACGACGAAACCGTAGTGGCACAGCACCGCGACCACGTCGGCGCCGTAACCCTTGCCGCGGGAGGAAGGCAGCAGTCCCAGCCCGATGTGCGCGGAGCGGTTGTGGTTGTCGATGTTCCACAGCGTCGCGGTGCCGACCAGCGTGCCGCCGTCCAGCTCCACCACGGAGAACGGGACGTGCTGGTGATCCTTGTCGTCCACCGCGAACGGCGAGTCCTTCGCGCCGGGCGCGATCGGCCGCCAGGGCCGGCCCGCGGCCCGCGACTGGGTGACCACGTCGTCGTGAAGGCCGGCCTGCAGGATCGGGATGTCGTCCTCGTGCCGGGCCCTGAGCCCGACCTTGCTGCCTGTGAGCATGCGAGCTTCCTATCCGACCGTTCGGCCGGTGGCAAACCAATAAGCGAGCGGAGCCGACCCTGCCCGCGCCCGGTCACAGCGCTGAACGAGGGCGCCGGAGAGGGGAGTTGGGCACGGCGGACCGGACGCGGTCAGGCGGGCTGCCACAGCTCGACCCGGTTGCCCTCCGGGTCGGTGACCCAGCCGAATCGGCCGACACCCTCCATGTCCTGCGTCTCCTCGGCCACGTCCGCTCCCTTGGAGCGCAATTGCGCGAGCATCGCGTCCAGGTCGCGGACCCGGAAGTTGAGCATGGTGTGCTGGGCGCGGGACCCGAAGTAGTCGGTCTCGGACGCGAACGTCGCGAACACCGTCGGCCCTGCCTGCGGATGCCACAGGCCGTGTTCGTCCAGGTCGAGGCCCAGGCAGTCGCGGTACCACGCTCTCAGCGCCGCCGGGTCGGCGGCCCGCATGAAGTATCCGCCGATTCCAAGCACACGTTCCATGCCGCCATCCTGCCAGGCCCGCGGTCCGCCGGACTGCCACCACACCGACTCGCCCGGTTCCGGCCCCGCGGGGTGGGAGCGGTCCGGATCAGCGCGTCCTTCCCCGCGGTTTCAGCGGTGTGGGCGGCAGTTCCGGCGCGGGCAGCGGAGCCCCGTCGTAGCCCCGCACCTCGCCGAACCGCGTGCCCGTCATCCAGTCCTGGCGGGCCTGTTCGATCTCGGCCTGGGTGCGGCCGACGAAGTTCCACCACATGATCAGTTCCTCCTCGAACGGCTCACCGCCGAGGAGCATGAGGCCGGCGTCGGACTCGGCGCGCAGCGGCAGCTCGGTGCGGCCGCAGCCGAGGTAGAGCATCGAGCCCGGCAGCACCGGCACTCCGTCCACGTGCACCTCGCCGGACATCGACAGCACGCCGTACTCGAAGTCGGGTACGAGCGGCAGTCGTACGTCCGTCCCGTGGGCGAGGGCGAGGTCGGCGCCCACGATCGGGGTGTACGCCGTTCCGGGGGAGCGCGAGCCGTCGAGGTCGCCCAGGATCAGGGTCGCCGTGAGGCCGGGAGCCGTGACCGTCGGCAGTTCGGCGTGGTGTTCGAAGCGGGGCTCGGTGTGGCGGTGGGCGTCCGGCAGCGCGACCCAGAGCTGGGCGCCGTGCAGGAACCGGGCGTGCGCCCTGGGGCTCTCCTCGGAGTGGCTGATCGCCCGCCCCGAGGTCATCAGCCCCAGTTCCCGGGGCCGGACGGTCTGCAGGCTGCCCGTCGAGTCGCGGTGCAGCACCTCGCCCTCGTGCAGCCAGCTGACGGTCTGCAGGCCCATGTGCGGGTGCGGCGGGACCTGCATACCGGGTTCGTCGGCGATGTCGTCGGGGCCGTAGTGGTCGACGAAGGCCCAGGCGCCGATCATGCGCCGGCCCAGGTTCGGCAGCAGCCGGCGCACCTCGGTCGACTCGCCGAGCTTCACCTTCCGGGGGCTCAGCAGCTCGCGCACGGGCTCGGCGACGACGAATCCGCGCCCGCCGCACAGGCTCGGCACGGGCGCACGGTCAAGGTTGCTCATGCGGTCAACCTAGCGGTCGGGCGGGCCGGGTGGGCCGACCGGGGGCCCGGGCTTCAGTCGTTCAGCGTCGCCGCGAGTTCCCGGCCGGCCGCGGCGATCTCGCTGTCGCGGTCCCTGAGGACGTCCTGCAGAAGGCCGCGCTGGGCGCGGACGGCGCGGCGGGCCTCGCGTTCCCAGGTCACGTGGTTGCCCGGGTGGCGCAGCAGCTTGGGGTACGCCTCGGCCGTGGTCTCCCACTGGCGGGCGTCCGCGATGCTCTTCAGCAGGCGCAGTATGTCCGCGCGGCAGGTGACCTGCGGGAGCCGTACCAGCTCCCAGAGGAAGGGGACGGTCGCGGCGGTCGCCTGGTCCACGACGAAGCCGTAGCGGCAGATACGGCGGCGCAGTTGGCCGAGCGCGGTCGCCGCGGTGTCGGCGTCACCCAGGGCGACAGTGGTGAGCAGGGCGGGGATGCCGGCCGCGGATCCGGTGGTGTCCTGGATCTCGGGCCACGGGACGTGTCCCAGGTCCTTCAGGGGCGGGGTGCTCTTCGTGGCGGTCATGTCAACGGGGCGGTGCGGGTCGGCAGCATGGCCCAGACGGTCTTGCCCACGGGGGACCGGCGGGTCCAGCCCCAGTGCTCGGAGAGGGCGTCGACGATGCGCAGTCCACGGCCGTGCTCCAGCAGGTCGTCGCCGTCGTGCGGGTAGAGGGGCGGGCTGTCGCTGGGGTCGGTGACGGCGCACATCAGGTGCGCGCGGCGCAGCGTCAGTCTGAGCCGTACGTCGAAGTGGTCCGCCGAGGGATCCGGAAGGCCGTGCAGCACCGCGTTGGCGGCGAGTTCGGTGACCACGGTGAGCGCGTCGTCCGCGCAGTGCTCCAGCGACCAGGCGTCGAGGGTGCGGTGGGTGAAGTCCCGTGCCTCGGCGAATCCCTCCCGGCTGCCCTTGAGGTGCAGGATTGCGGTTCTGGACGAGTCGCGGACGGACTCGTGGCTCCGGAACTGCGCAGGTGCTGACACGGGGCATCTCCCTGAGGCGAGGTCAGGACGGCGGGCCGGAAGTGCGGTTGACGGCATGGTTATTATCCACGCTGACGATGTCCTCGTGCAATTTCACGGGAAATTGCGCGTAAGAGCGAGGAGAGTTGCCGTGTCGTCAGTACCGAACGCAGTGCCGGAGTCCGTGCCGGGTCCAGTGCCGAACGGAGTGCGGGCGAGCTCGCTGGGCGTCCGCTGGGTCAAGAGCAGTCACAGCAACGCGGAGGGCAACTGCGTCGAGGTCGCGGCGCTGGGCGGGGGAGGTGTGGCGATGCGCAACTCCCGCGATCCCGAAGGGCCGGCCCTGGTCTACACGCCGGCCGAGGTGGCGGCGTTCCTGGCCGGGGCTAAGGACGGCGAGTTCGACCACCTGCTGTGAGGGTGTCGTCCGGCACGGCGCACGGTTCAATTCCCGTGCTCCATACGGTTGTAGGCCGGAGGATGCGATAATGGGCTCTGTCGTCCGCCGGTCCGTGGGGAGTCACAGGATGTCCGCCGAGTCACCTCGAGTCTCCCGTCTCGAACCGTATCTGAACCGGGCCGAGCCCGCCCCGACCTTGCTCAAGATGCTGGTCGGGGTCCAGCTCGCCGGTATGCGGGAGGACGCCGGCCTCGCCCAGGACCAGGCCGCGCGTGCCGTGCGCTTCAGTCCGGCGAAGCTGTCGCGCATCGAGGCGGGCAAGGGACGCCGGCCCCCGACGGAGGCGGACGTCCGCGCGCTCCTGACGCTGTACGGCGCGGACGAGCACGAGGCCTCCGTGCTGCTGCGGTTGCTGCGGCAGGCGGGGGAGCCTGGCTGGTGGCAGCGGTACGACAAGCGGCTGATGCCCGAGTGGTTCGACCGGCTGGTCGGACTGCAGGAGGCGGCGACCGCGATCCGTACGTTCGAGATCCAGTACGTGCCGGGCCTGTTGCAGACCCCCGCCTACACCCGCGCCGTGGTGGAACGCGGGCTGCCCTCGGCCTCGGCCCGCGAGGTGGAGCGCCGGGTGGAGCTGCGGACCCGGCGCTCCCAACTGCTGCACCGCGCCGACGCCCCGCGGGTCTGGGCGATCCTCGACGAGTCGGTGCTGCTGCGCGTCCTGGGCGGCCGCGAGGTGATGCGGGAACAGCTCGCGCACCTCGTGGAGCTGGCCCGGCTGCCGCACATCACCGTGCAGATCGTCCCGTTGGACGTCACGCACGCCTCCGCGCCCGCCATACCCGTCACCTACCTGCGGTTCGGTGGCGCCGATCTGCCCGACGTCGTCTATCTGGAGCAGATCAGGAGCGCGACGTTCCTGGAGGACCGGGACGAGACGGAGGAGTACCGGGTCGCCCTGGACCGGCTGGCCGACCAGGCGCTCCAGCCGCGCGAGTCCGTCGGGCTGATCGAAGGGACCATACGGCAGCGGTACGCCTGACGGCCGGGCCGGGCCGGTGCGGCCCGGCCCGGTGGGTCAGCCCAGTCGGCCGACGCCGCCGAACTCGATCCACTCCTGCGTCAGCTGGCGGGGGGCGACCTCGCTGTCGGGCCGCCAGGTGGAGACCTCCACCAGCCCCGGTTCGAGGATCTCCAGCCCCTCGAACCACTCGGCGACGTCCTTCTCCTCCCGCACCCGGCCCCAGTGCCCCTGGGTGGCCTGGTCCATGAAGTCGGTGACGAACTCCCGGACCTTCGGGTCCTCGCTGACGAGCTGACACATCACCAGGAAGCTGCCGGGGGCGAGCCGTTCGGTGACCCGGCGCACCACGGCGGGCGGGCCGTCGGTCTCGCTGTCGGGGATGCAGTGGAAGACCGAGTTGAACAGCACGGCCACCGGCTGGGAGAAGTCGATCAGCCGCTCGGTGTCGGGGTGGGTGAAGATGGCCTCGGTCTCGCGCAGGTCGGCGTGGATGACCGTGGTGCGCTCGTCCTGTTCCAGCAGCGCACGGCCGTGGACGAGGACCATCGGGTCGTTGTCGACGTAGACGACGCGGGCGCTGGGGTCGACGCGCTGGGCGACCTGGTGGACGTTGTCCTGGGTGGGCAGGCCGGAGCCGTGGTCCAGGAACTGCCGGATGCCGAAGTCCTGGGTCAGGGTCCTCACGACCCGCTGCAGGAAGCGCCGGTTGTTCAGCGCGAGGGCGCGGGTGCTCGGGACGACCTTGTCGAGCTCCTCGCAGGCGGCCCGGTCGGCCGCGTAGTTGTCCTTGCCGCCCAGATAGTGGTCGTACATGCGCGCGGCTGTCGGAACCGTGGCATCGATCTTCGTGGACAGAGGCTTTCCAGACTGCATGTCTTCCCCCAGCTCCCAGCCGCGACCCGCTGCGTCGCGGTTGACAACACATCCTAGGGAAACGGCAATTGGCCACACCACCCCTTGATCGGCGGTTCCCCGGAAGGTGGTCCTCCGGGAGCGGATCCTGGACTACTGGTCCAGCTGCTGGACGTATGGTCTAATCAAGTATGGATTCCAGGGAAGCGGAGCGGGACGCCGTCCTGCGCGCGCTCGCCCCCGTCGTGGACGGGATCGCCGCGACGTTCGGGCCGGTCTGCGAGGTCGTCCTGCACGACTACCGGCAGCCGGAGAGGTCCGTCGTCGCCGTCGCCGGCTCGGTCACCGGGCGGACGGTCGGCGGGGCGATGAGCGAGATCGGCATGCGCGTCCTCGCCCGCGGTGACGACGCCCGTGACGAGCTGAACTACGTCACCCGTACCGGCACCGGCAAGCTGGTGAAGTCGTCCACCATGGTGCTGCGCGACTCCACCGGCGCGGTGTTCGGCGCCCTGTGCGTCAATGTGGACGTCACCGAGGTGGACCGGGTGCGGGGCCTGCTGGCCGCGCTCGCGGGGACCGCGGGAGGGCCGGAACAGGCGCCGGTGACCACCTTCGGCGACGACATCGACTCCGTCGTGGACGCCCTGCTCGACGATCATCTGCGGCGCCAGGACCAGACCTGGGCCGGTCTCGACCGGACGCGTCGCCTCGCGCTCTTCCGGGGCCTGGACGCACGCGGGGTGTTCGCCGTGCGCCGTGCCGTCGAACTGGTCGCCGGCCGCCTCGGCATCTCCCGCGCCTCCGCCTACCACTACCTGTCCCAGGCCAGGGCGACGGCCCCCGGCGGCACCCGAACCCACGACACCTCCGAGGGAGCACACCCGTGACCACCACACCCCCGCCGATCACCCTCGACGACGTCCGCGACGCGGGCGCCCGCCTCAAGGGCGTCGCCCACCGCACGCCCGTGCTGCGCTCCCGCACCCTGGACCAGGCCGTCGGCGCCGAAGTGCTCCTCAAGTGCGAGAACTTCCAGCGGGTCGGCGCCTTCAAGTTCCGCGGCGCCTACAACGCGGCCTCCCGCCTCACCCCCCGGCAGCTGGCCCGGGGCGTCGCCGCCTACTCCTCCGGCAACCACGCCCAGGCGGTCGCCCTCGCCGCCCGCGAACTGGGCACCACCGCGGTGATCGTCATGCCCGAGGACGCGCCGCGCTCCAAGCGGGCGGCGACCGAGGGCTACGGCGCCGAGATCGTGACGTACGACCGCTACACCGGGGACCGGGTGGCGATCGCCGAGGCCCTGGCCGCCGAGCGGGGACTGACGCTGATCCCGCCCTACGAGCATCCGCACGTCATGGCCGGACAGGGCACCGCCGCCCTCGAACTCATGGAGGAGGCGGGGGAGCTGGACGCGCTTCTCGCGCCCGTCGGCGGCGGCGGGCTGATCGCCGGGAGCGCCACGGCGGCGAAGGGGCTGCGGCCGGGCATCCGGATCGTCGGCATCGAGCCCGAGGCCGGCGACGACACCAAGCGGTCGCTGGAGGCGGGCCGGCGGATCGGGATCCCGGTGCCGCACACCATCGCCGACGGCCAGGCCCTGCACACGCCCGGTGAACTGACCTTCTCGGTGAACCGGCGGCTCGTCGACGAGATCGCCCTGGTCTCCGACGACGAGATCCGCGCCGCGATGCGGTTCGCCTTCGAGCGACTGAAGATCGTCGTGGAGCCGAGCGGGGCCACCCCGCTGGCCGCCCTGCTCGCGGGGCGCGTCGGCGCCCTGCCCCGGCGGGTCGGAGTGATCGTCTCCGGCGGCAACATCGACACCGGCCGCTTCGCCGAGCTGTGCGGCGGCGGTTCCTGAGCGGATCGCCCGAATGGCGGCCCCGGGTGGACGGACGGACGATGGAGGGGTGGGGTGCGGCCTCTCCCGGTGACGTCCAGGGCCGCCGGGGGGCCGGCCAGGGCCGTGGCGCAACACGGCCGGAAGGGAGAAGCGCCATGCTGGAAGTGAAGACGCTCGACAAGCCGGACGAGCGGCGCGACTTTCCCCGAGGACACATCGAAGCCGTCCACATGACGGGGCTCGACTTCGCGATGGCGACCTTCGAGCCCGGATGGCGCTGGACGGAGTCGGTGGCGCCGATAGCGGGAACCGACAGCTGCCAGATCCACCACAACGGCTATGTGGTCAGCGGGCGTATGCACATCACCATGGACGAGGGCGGCGAGACCGAGGTGGGCCCCGGCGACGTCTTCGTGGTCTCGCCGGGACATGACGCCTGGGTCGTGGGCGACGAACAGTGCGTGGTCTACGACTTCCAGGGATCGATGGCCAAGGAGTACGCCAAGTCCCAGGAGAGCTAGGTCGTGTCCGCAGAGTCCCGCCTGCCGCGCGACGCCCGGCACGCGCTCTCGCACCGGTTCGTTCAGACGGGAAGCAGCCTGCCGACCAGCACGCCGAGTTGGTGAGCGTTGCGGCACTCGTGCATCGCGACCAGCTCGGCGTACTCGGGTGCGGCCGAGTCACCCGTGCCCCACAGCGCACGCGGCTCCGGGTTCAGCCAGTGTGTGCGGCGGGCCCGTTCGGCGATCTCCCGGACCGCCGGCAGGTTCGGGTCGCTCATGTTCGTCCGCGCGTCCCCGAGCACGAACACCGTCGTGCGGGGGCCCACGGCGGCGCCGTACCGCTGCGCGAACTCGCCGAGCGCGACACCGTAGTCGCTGCTGCCGTGATAGCCCGTCAGCCGCGCCTCGGCCTGGATACGGGCACCGAGCCCCGCCGGGTCGGCCGCACCGCGTTGGAGCAGCCCCGTCACCTCGTCGATCCGGTTGACGAAGGCGAACACCCGGACCTTGCTGAACTGGTCGTGCAGCGCCTGCACCAGCAGCATCGTGAAGTCGGAGAAGCCGGATACCGAGCCCGACACGTCGCACAGCAGCACCAGCTCGGGACGGGCCGGACGCCGTCGGCGCAGCACGGGCCGCATCGGCACCCCGCCCGTGGACAGCGAGCCGCGCAGGGTGCGGCGCAGGTCGATCGTGCCGCGTGCGGCACGGCGGCGGCGCGCGGCCAGCCGGGTGGCCAGCTTGCGCGCCAACGGCTGTACCGTCCGCCGCAGTTCGGCCAGCCGGTCCCGCCCCGCGTACAGGAAGTCCACCCGGTCGGCGGTGGGTGCCACCGCGCGCCGCGCGATCTCGTCCCGCCCGCGCCGCTCCGCCACCCGGCGCCGCGCCTCCGCCGCCACCAGGCCCCGGAAGGCCTCGATGCGCCGCCGGATCTCGTCCTCCAGGAGCCGGCCGGTGAAACCGTCCGCACCGCCCCGGCGCCGCATGTCGTCCCGCACCCGCGCCAACAGCGTCTGCGGGCGCAGCCGTTCGAGCGTCTGGTACGACGACCAGCCGTCCGCCCCCGGCGAACTCCCGTAGCCGCCCAGCCCGTCGACCGCCTCGATCGCCAACCGGCCCAGCAGGGACGGGTCATTGACGGCCAGGGCCTCGGCGAGCCGGTCGCGCAGCTCCTCCCGGCCGCCGGGCTCCCCTCCGGGCGCGCCGACGCCGTAGGGGAAGTACAGGTCGAAGACGGTGTCGAACAGCCGCCGTTGGTCCGTCGTGTGCAGCAGCGTCGCGGCGAGCCCCTCGCGCAGCATCCCGCGGTCGGCGAACCCGAGCACCGCCGCCGCCTCGGCCGCGTCCACGGTCTCGCCGGTGCCGATCCGCACGCCGTGCGCCCGCAGCGCGGACACGAACCCGGTCAGCCGCCCGGCGGCGTCGCCGTTCACACGGCGTCCAGGTCGAGCTTGGCCCCGGCCTTCAGGACGTCGTCCTGGTGCTTGAGGATCACGCCCAGACTGTCGCGGACGACGGTCTCGTCCAGGGTGGTGGCGCCGAGCGCGAGCAGGGTGCGCGCCCAGTCGACGGTCTCGGCGACCGACGGCGCCTTGCGCAGGTCCATCGCCCGCAGCGCGGCGATCACCCGGACCACCGAGTCGGCCAGGGCCGCGTCGATGCCGGGCACCTTCAGGCGGACGATCCTGCGCTCCAGCTCCTCGTCGGGGAAGCCGATGTGCAGGAACAGGCAGCGGCGGCGCAGCGCCTCCGACAGCTCGCGGCTCGCGTTGGAGGTGAGGACGACGAAGGGCCGCCGGGCCGCGGTGATCGTGCCCAGCTCCGGGACGGTGACCTGGAAGTCGCTGAGCACTTCGAGGAGCAGGCCCTCCACCTCGACGTCGGCCTTGTCGGTCTCGTCGATCAGCAGCACCGTCGGCTCGTCGCCGCGGATCGCGGTCAGCAGCGGGCGCGGGAGCAGGAACTCCTCGCTGAAGATGTCCGTGCGGGTCTCGTCCCACGTCTCGTCGCGGCCGGCGCTGATGCGCAGCAGCTGCTTGGCGTGGTTCCACTCGTACAGCGCCCGGGACTCGTCCACGCCCTCGTAGCACTGGAGCCGCACCAGCCGGGCTCCCGCCACCTGTGCGACGGCCTTGGCGAGTTCCGTCTTGCCGACCCCGGCCGGGCCCTCCACGAGCAGCGGCTTGCCGAGCCGGTCGGCGAGGAAGACGGTCGTGGCGACGGCGGGGGAGGCGAGATAGCCGGTCTCGGCGAGGCGCGCGGAGACTTCGTCGACGGATGAGAACAACGTGGGCCTCCGGCAGTCGGTCGCGGATGGACGGGTCCGGGCACATATCTAAGCGCTTGTTCAGTGCTCTTGTCGATGTTGTCGGTGGCGGCGGCTACGGTGCGTCCATGGGTGTGTATCTCGTGAGCGTGAGCGCGCAGGACTGGTCGACGGCGGGGGAGGACGGCCACGGAGACCTCGCCTCGGCGCTGAACACGGAGCTGGAGCGGCGCGGGCTGCCGCCGTACCAGCCGAGGAGCCCGCAGGCCCCGGGCTGGTTCGAGGAGAAGATGAGCCCGCCGATGGACGGCTTCGACGCGCTGTGCCGGGAGCGGCTGACGCCCGAGGAGCGGCACACCCTGCTCAGCTGGTCGCTCCTGGTCCCGTTCGCCCTGGAGGAGGGCGTCCTGCTGCCCGTCGGCTCGGCGTACACGGACGAGACGCTGGTCGTCGGAGCGCCGTACGTGCTCGCCCTCGCCGAGCGGCTCGCCGGAGCGCTCGGCCTGCCCCTGGACCTGATTCCGGCGACTTTCGGCAACCTCGAACTGACCCTGTGGTTCCTGGAGGGCGAGGCGGAGAAGGCGGCGGCGACCCGGCCGGGCCCGTGGGCCGACGACCTGCCCACCGCGTTCTACACGGCGGTGTACCTGCGGGCCGCCCAGTACGCGCTGCGGTACGGCAGCGCGCTGACGTACTCCTGACCGCGGCGCCCCGGTGCCGCGCGACCCCGCTTCCCGCCCGCCCGGCCGGCCGCCCCCTCCATCCCGCCCGGCTGGCCCGTCCCTCCCGCCCGGCCGGCCTCTCCCTCCCGCCCGGCTGGCCCGTCCCTCCCGCCCGGCTGGCCCGTCCCTCCCGCCCGGCCTCTCCCTCCCGCCCGGCCGGCCTCTCCCTCCCGCCCGGCCGGCCTCTCCCTCCCGCCCGGCCAGCCTCTCCCTCCCGCCCGCCTCGTGCGTCGCTCCCACCCGGCCCGCGTGTCCCTGCCGCCCGGCCGGCCCGTCCCTCTCGCCCGGCCGGCCCGTGCGTCTCGCTCGCCCGGCCGTGCGTCCCTCTCGCCCCGCCGTGTGACCCGGGCGGTCGCGGGAACTCGGGGCGCATGGATCAGCAGGCGCGTCTTCACGGGTCGTACTGGCTGCAGACTGCCCCGCCCAGGGATCCGGCACCCCCACCGGAGGGGCCGCTCACCGTCGACGTCGCCGTCGTCGGCGCGGGGATCGCCGGACTGAGCACGGCGTGGGAGCTGGCCCGGGGCGGTCACTCGGTGGCGGTCCTGGAGGCCGGGCGGATCGCGGCCGGCGTCACCGGCCACACCACCGCCAAACTGACCGCCCTGCACACCCTCGTCTACGACCGGCTGCGCCGCACCCGGGGCCCGGAGGCGGCCCGGCTCTACGCCCGCTCGCAGAGCGAGGCCGTCCAGCGGGCCAAGGAGATCGCGGACCTGCTCGGCGCCGACTGCGACTGGGAGGAGGCCGCCGCCTACACCTACGCCGAGGATCCCGCCCGGGCCGACGACCTGCGGGCCGAGGCGGAGGCCGCGCGGGAGGCCGGACTGCCGGCCGAGTTCGTGACCGAGACGGAGCTGCCGTTCCCCGTCTCGGGAGCGGTCCGAGTCGCCGGCCAGGCCCAGTTCCACCCGCGCAAGTACCTGCTGGCCGTCGCCGACGGCATCCGGCGGCTCGGCGGCACGATCCACGAGTACACCCGGGTCACGGACCTCGTGGAGGGCGAGCCCTGTGTGCTGACCGCACGCTCGCCCGCGTCCGCGACCACGGTGACCGCCCGGCACGTGGTCGTCGCCACGCACTACCCCGTCTTCGACCGGGCCCTGCTCTTCACCCGGCTCTCCCCGCGCCGCGAACTGGTCGTGGCCGCCCCCGTCGGCGCCGCCGAGGCCCCCCGCGGCATGTACATCACTCCCGAGCGGAACACCCGCTCCCTGCGCACCGCGCCCCTGGACGACGCACACCGGCTGCTCGTCGTGACCGGCGAGCACTTCACGCCGGGCACGGGAGGCGACGTCGAGGAGCGCTTCGCCCGCCTCCTGGGCTGGGCGAAGGACCACTTCGGCGACCTGACCCCGACCCACCGCTGGGCCACGCAGGACAACGAGTCCACCGACACCGTCCCGCTCGTCGGCCCGCTCCACCCCGGCACCCACCAGGTCCACGTCGCCACCGGCTTCGGCGGCTGGGGCCTCAGCAGCGGCATCATGGCCGGCCGTCTGCTCGCCGATCGGATCGACGGCCGCCCCTGTGCCTGGAGCGAGCTGTACGACCCCCGCCGCATCGCCTCCGTGGTGCGCGAGGGCGCCGCGTTCCTCAAGCACCAGGCCGACGTGGCCCGCCACTTCGTCGGTGACCGGCTGCCGGCGCCGTCCGGTCCGTCGGTGGACGACATCGCCCCCGGCGACGGCGCGGTCGTCCGTGTCTCCGGCGAGCGCTGCGCCGTCCACCGCGACGACGACGGAAAGCTGCACGCCGTCTCCGCACGCTGCACCCACCTGGGCTGTCTGGTCGCGTTCAACCGCGCGGAGCGCGCCTGGGAGTGCCCGTGCCACGGTTCCCGTTTCGACGTCCACGGAGGGGTCGTCCAGGGACCTGCGATCGATCCCCTCGAGCCCAGGGAGCTATGAGGACCGGGGGCCTCGCAGGCCCTGACGCCTTCGCGGCCCGGAGGCTCGGCGGCGCATGAGGGCACCCGCCGTGGCGGCGTGGGACCGCCCCGGAGGGGGCGTGCGCGCGGCGGACGCCGCGAGGGCACCCGTCGGCCCCTCAGCCGACCAGGATCACCTCCAGGGTGCGCGGACCGTGCACCCCCTCCACCCGGTCCAGTTCGATGTCGCTGGTCGCCGACGGACCGGAGATCCACGTCAACGGGCGGGCCGGATCGAGGCGTTCGAGCGCCTGCGGCACGGACGCCACCACCTGCCCGGGCACGCGCACCACGCACACATGGTGGTCGGGGACGAGCGTGATCCGGCGCCGCCCCTGGTCCGGCCCGCCGTCCAGCACGATCGTCCCGGTCTCGGCGATCGCCACCGCACACGCGGTGACGACGCTGTCGACCCGGTCGAGCTCGTCCGGGGTGCTCCCGGCGAGGTCCTCGACCCGGTCGGCACCGGTCGCCGAGAGCCACCCCGCGTCCAGCCCCGGCGGCACGACCACCGACTTCGCCCCGCGCTCGGCCAGCAACCGACCGATCAGGGACGGCAGTTCATCCTCCGAGCACCGGTGCACGAGCGCCCGGTAGTCCGCCAGGTTCTCGGCCAGCAGCTCCACCGTCTCCTCGACGCCCAGGCCTCCGTGCTCGCGCAGGTACGCGCGGGGGACCGCCTGCTCGTACGGCGTGCCGTCCCGCGGCACATCGGCCAGCGCGCGGCGCACCCGCCCCAGGATCCGTTCCCTGTCGCTCACTTGGCGCTCCCCTTGCCGCTGTCCCCGCCGTTCGTACGCTGCCACCAGTCCCGGAACGGCTCCGCCGGCACGGCCGGCAGGTCCCGTGTGCCGCTCCACGCCCTGCCGGGCCCGGGAAGCGTACGGGGATGCAGGCGGCGCGTGCGGGACGCCAGCCGCTGGCCGCCGCGCAGGGCGGCGGGGTGGGAGAACGCCCAGCGTGCCGCGCGCATGGCCGCCCGCTCGGCCGCGTGTCCCTTCGCGGGCTTCAGCACCACCTTGTTGCCCTCCCGGGTCACCGGCCCGCCCTCCACGACCCGTTCCCGCAGGTGCACCAGCACCTCCGGGATGTCGATGGCGACCGGGCACACCTCGTAGCAGGCCCCGCACAGGGAGGAGGCGTACGGCAGCGAGGCGTCGATCTCGCTGCCCGTGCCCCGGAGCTGGGGGCTGAGGATGGCGCCGATCGGGCCCGGGTAGACCGAGCCGTAGGCGTGGCCGCCGGCCCGCTCGTAGACCGGGCAGACGTTCAGACAGGCCGAGCAGCGGATGCAGCGCAGGGCCTGGCGCCCGACCTCGTCGGCGAGGGTGTCGGTGCGGCCGTTGTCCAGCAGCACCAGGTGGAAGGTCCGCGGACCGTCGCCGTCCGTCGTACCGGTCCACGTCGACGTGTACGGGTTCATGCGCTCGGCCGTGGAGGAGCGGGGCAGCGTCTGGAGGAAGACCTCCAGGTCGCGCCAGGTCGGCACGATCTTCTCGATGCCGACGACCGAGATCAGCGTCTCGGGCAGGGTCAGGCACATCCGCCCGTTGCCCTCGGACTCCACGACGACCATGGTGCCGGTCTCGGCGACCATGAAGTTGGCGCCCGAGACGCCGACCCGGGCGCGCAGGAACTTCTCCCGCAGGTGCAGCCGGGCCGCCTCCGCGAGCTCGGCGGGCGTGTCGGTGAGGCCCTCCGGCGCCGGCCGCCCCCACGCGCTCATCTCGCCGCGGAAGATGTCCCGGATCTCGCCCCGGTTGCGGTGGATGGCGGGGACGAGGATGTGCGAGGGCCGGTCCTTGCCCAACTGCACGATCAGCTCGGCGAGATCGGTCTCGTACGCCCGGATGCCCTCCGCCTCGAGGGCCTCGTTGAGCCCGATCTCCTGCGTGGCCATCGACTTGACCTTGACGACCTCCGACTCGCCCGTCGCCTTCACCAGACGGGTCACGATCCGGTTGGCCTCGTCGGCGTCGGCGGCCCAGTGCACCGTCCCGCCCGCCGCGGTGACCGACTCCTCCAACTGGACCAGATACCGGTCGAGATGACGGAGCGTATGGTCCTTGATCCGCTTGCCGGCCTCCCGCAGCTCCGCCCAGTCGGACACCTCCGCGACGGCCTTGGCCCGCTTGGCACGGATGGTGTGGGTGGCGTGCCGCAGATTCCCGCGCAGGGTCGGGTTGTTGACGGCCTCGCGCGCGGCCTCCGGGAACGCGGGCATCCCGACGAAGGTCCCGCTCATACGGCGGCCCCCTCGCGCGTGCCGGCCGGCTCGTCCTCCGTGCTCGCCAGGATCTCCGCGAGGTGCACCGGCCGCAGGCCCGCCTTCAGCCGGGACATGGTCCCGCCGATGTGCATCAGACACGAGTTGTCGGCCGCGCACAGCACCTCCGCGCCCGTCGCCTGCGCGTTGCGCACCTTGTCCGCGCCCATCGCCGCCGAGACGTCGGCGTTCTTCAGGGCGAAGGTGCCGCCGAACCCGCAGCACTCCTCCGCCCCCGGCAGCTCCACCAGCTCCAGACCCCTGACCGCCTGAAGGAGCCGCCGCGGCCGGTCCCCGAGCCCGAGTCCGCGCAGCCCGTGACAGGTCGGGTGGTAGGTCACCGTGTGCGGGTAGTACGCGCCGACGTCCGTCACGCCGAGCACGTCCACCAGGAACTCGGTCAGCTCGTACGTCTTCGGCACCACGGGCGCCAGGGCCGCGGCGAGGGAGTCCCCGCGCCCCTCCGCCCGGGCCCGCTCACCCATCCGGGGATACAGCTCCCGCACCATCGCCCCGCAGGACCCCGAGGGGGTCACGATCGCCTCGTACTCGCCGAAGACATCGGAGAAGTGCCGGGCGAGCGGTTCGGCCTCATGGCGGTAGCCGGTGTTGTAGTGGGCCTGTCCGCAGCAGGTCTGCGCCATCGGGAAGTCGACCTCGACGCCCAGTCTGGTCAGCAGTTTCACCACGGCACGGCCGGTGTCCGGATAGAGCGTGTCGTTGACACAGGTCAGGAACAGTGCGACACGCATCGCGGCTCCTCGGGGTTGGTCATCGGATGAGTGCTGGGGTCCCACCCACACGCGTTCAGCGTAGTGGGGGAGGCCGTCCGGCACGGGTCGCGGGGGAGACCCCGGCTCACCGCGGGGCGAGCCGGGCCTGCGCCTCCCGCCACCGCCCCGTGCCGCCCTGCGGCTCGTAGCGCGTGAGGGGCTGGGTACGGGCGAGCAGACGCCGCATGCCGGAGCGGTCCCCGACCAGTCCGTGCGCCCGGGCCTGCACGAGCACGTTGCCGAGCGCGGCCGCCTCGGTCGGCCCGGCCACCACCGGCAGCCCGCAGGCGTCGGCGGTGAGCTGGCAGAGCAGCGTGTTGCGGGTGCCGCCGCCGACGACGTGCACGACGTCGACGGGATGGCCGGCGAGCCGCTGGGCGTCCTCGACCGCCCGCCGGTGGGCCAGGGCCAGCGAGTCGAGGATGCACCGGGTGATCTCACCCGGCGTCCGGGGGACCGGCTGCCCGGTGGCCCGGCACGCCTCGGCGATCCGCTCCGGCATCCGCCCCGGCGCGAGGAAGGCGGCGTCCCCCGCGTCCACCACCGACCGCAGCGCGGGAGCGGCGGCCGCCTCCCGCAGCAGGGCACCCAGATCCGGGTCGCCCCAGGCCCGTACGCACTCCTGGAGCAGCCACAGCCCCATGATGTTGCGCAGGTACCGGACCGTGCCGTCCAGCCCCAGCTCGTTGGTGAAGTTGGCGGCCCGGCTCTCCTCGGTGAGCACGGGCGCGTCCAGCTCCAGACCGGCCAGGGACCAGGTGCCGGTGCAGATGTACGCGAACCGCTCACCGGTCGCCGGCACGGCCGCCACCGCGGACGCCGTGTCGTGCGACCCGACGGCCGTCACCGGGACGGGCCCGGTCAGCCCCGTCTCCTCCAGCACCTGCGGACGCAGCACGCCGGCCGGGTCACCGGGCCGCCGCAGTGGCGCGAACAGCTCCAGGTCGATGCCCAGCCGCGCGGCGACGTCGTACGACCAGTCGCCCGTCCGGGGGTCGATCAGCTGGGTCGTGGAGGCGTTGGTCAGCTCGGTGCCCTGCTCACCGGTCAGCCAGTGGGACAGCAGATCGGGGACCAGCAACAGCCGTGCGGCGTGGCCCAGTTGGGCCGAACCGGCCGCCGCGGTCAACTGGTAGAGGGTGTTGAAGGGGGCGTACTGGACACCGGTCGCCGCGTACAGTTCGGCCGCCGGCACGGTGGCCCACACCTTCTCCGCGACGCCCTCGGTCCGCGCGTCCCGGTAGTGCACCGGGTTGCCGAGCAGGGCCCCGTCGGCGTCCAGCAGGCCGTAGTCCACGGCCCAGCTGTCGATGCCGACGGAGTCGAGCCGTCCACCGCTGAGGGCACCCGCCGCGCGCAGGCCCTCCAGGACGCCGGCGTACAGGGAGAGGATGTCCCAGCGCAGCCCTTCCGGCACCCGGACCGGCCGGTTCACGAACCGGTGCGCCTCCGCCAGCTCCAGCGAGTCGGTACCGACCCGGCCGACCATGACCCGTCCGCTGGACGCGCCGAGGTCGACCGCGGCGTACGACCGCACGGCCGTCACCGGAGGAACGCGGCCGCCACGCCCGCGTCGACGGGCACGTGCAGCCCGGTGGTGTGCGTGAGCTCCCCGCCCGTCAGCGCGAACACGGCGTTCGCGACGTGCTCGGGCAGCACCTCCCGCTTGAGGATCGTCCGCTGCGCGTAGAACTCGCCCAGCTTCTCCTCCTCGATCCCGTAGGTCGCCGCGCGCTGGGCGCCCCAGCCCCCCGCGAAGATCCCGGAGCCGCGGACGACGCCGTCCGGGTTGACGCCGTTGACCCGGATCCCGTGCTCCCCCAGCTCCGCGGCCAGCAGCCGCACCTGGTGCGCCTGGTCGGCCTTGGTGGCGGAGTAGGCGATGTTGTTGGGCCCGGCGAACACGGCGTTCTTGGAGGCGATGTAGACGATGTCGCCGCCCAGCCCCTGCGCGATCATCACCCGGGCCGCCTCACGCGAGACCAGGAAGGAACCCCGCGCCATGATGTCGTGCTGGAGGTCCCAGTCCTTCACCGAGGTCTCCAGCAGCGGCTTGGAGATCGAGATCCCCGCGTTGTTGACCACGAGATCGACTCCGCCGAAGGCGAGCACGGCGGCCCTGAAGGCGTCGGCGATGCCCTCCTCGGAGGTCACGTCCACGGTCACGGCGACGGCCTTGTCGGACCCGCCCAGCTCCTCGGCGACGGCGGCGGCGTTCTCGGCGTGGAGATCGGCGACGACCACACAGGCGCCCTCGGCGACCAGCCGGTGCGCGATGGCCTTCCCGATCCCGCTGCCTGCCCCGGTGACCAGGGCCACCCGGGTGGCGAGCGCCTTCGGCCGCGGCATCCGCCGGAGCTTGGCCTCCTCCAGCGCCCAGTACTCGATGCGGAACTTCTCCCGCTCCTCGATCGGCGCGTACGACGACACCGCCTCGGCCCCGCGCATCACGTTGATGGCGTTGACGTAGAACTCGCCCGCGACCCGGGCGGTCTGCTTGTCCTTGCCGAAGGAGAACATGCCCACGCCCGGCACGAGCACGATCGCGGGGTCGGCGCCGCGCATCGCGGGGGAGCCGGCCTCGGCGTGGCGCCGGTAATAGGCGGCGTACTCCTCCCGGTAGGCGGTGTGCAGCTCCTTCAGCCGCGCGACCGCCTCCTCCAGCGGGGCGGTGGGCGGCAGATCGAGGACCAGGGGGCGCACCTTGGTGCGCAGGAAGTGGTCCGGGCAGGAGGTGCCCAGCGCGGCGAGCCGCGGATGCTCGGCCCGCGCCACGAAGTCGAGCACGGCCTCGGAGTCGTTGTAGTGCCCGACCTGCGGCCGGTCCTGCGAGGCGATCGCCCGCACGTGCGGCGCGAGCGCGGCGGCCCGTTCCCGCCGCTCACCCTCGGGCAGCGCCTCGTAGCCCTCGACGACGGGCCCGAAGGGCTCGGCCCTCCCCCGCTCGGCGAGGAACTTCTCCGCGGTCCGGATGATGTGCAGCGAGTTGTGCTCGCACTCCTCGGCGGTGTCGCCCCAGGCGGTGATCCCGTGCCCGCCGAGGATCACGCCGATGGCCCGCGGGTTGGCCTCCTTGATGGCGGCGATGTCCAGCCCCAGCTGGAACCCCGGCCGCCGCCACGGCACCCACGCCACACGGTCCCCGAAACACTCGGCGGTCAGCTTCTCCCCGTCGGCGGCGCAGGCGAGCGCGATCCCGGAGTCCGGGTGCAGATGATCGACGTGGGCGGCGTCCACGAGCCCGTGCATGGCGGTGTCGATGGACGGCGCCGCCCCGCCCTTGCCGTGCAGGCAGTAGTCGAACGCGGCGACCATCTCGTCCTCGCGCTCGACGCCCGGATACACGTCGACGAGTCCCCGCAGCCGGTCCAGCCGCAGCACGGCGAGCCCGCTCTCGGTGAGCGTACCGAGGTCGCCTCCCGACCCCTTCACCCACATCAGTTCGACGTCGGAGCCGGTGACGGGGTCGGTGTCCGTCCCCTTGGCGGACGCGTTGCCGCCGGCGTAGTTCGTGTTACGGGGATCGGAGCCGAGCCGACGGGACCGGGCGAGCAGGGCTGCGGCTTCGGGATGGGTGGACATGGGGATTCCTCGCTTCTGGAACACGGGTGACGGAGCGCGCCCCCAGGGGCGCGGGGAACTGCGTGACCAGCCACGAGGGGCCCGCAGTCCGCGATGCACAGGTGAAGGCGGACGCTCACGCGCCCCAACCGGCCTGTTCCCCTCCCACTCGCTCAGCGACGATCTTCTCCGCCCACCCGGACGCCCGGTACGCGGCGATGGGGTCGGGGTCCAGCCCCATCTCCTCCCGCACCTCACGCAGCAGCGGACGCACGTCCGTGTTGTACGCGTCCATCAGCACGGCATTCGCCTCCAGCACATCCCCGGAGGCCTGCGCGGCGGCCAGCGCCGGCCGGTCGACCAGCAGGGCCTTCGCGGTGGCCTCCTGCACGTTCATCACGGACCGGATGATCGCCGGGATCTTCGCCTCGATGTTGTGGCACTGGTCCAGCATGAACGCCACCTCGGAGGTGAACCCGCCCCCACGCACGACCTCGTACATGATCCGGAACAGCTGGAAGGGATCCGCCGCGCCCACCATCAGGTCGTCGTCGGCGTAGAACCGGGAGTTGAAGTCGAACCCGCCGAGCTTCCCCTCCCGCAGCAGCGTGGCCACGATGAACTCGATGTTGGTCCCCGGCGCGTGGTGCCCGGTGTCGACCACGACCTGCGCCTTCGGCCCCAGCTTCAGACAGTGCGCGTACGCCGTGCCCCAGTCCGGGACGTCGGTGGTGTAGAAGGCCGGCTCGAAGAACTTGTACTCCAGCAGCATCCGCTGCCCGTCGCCCAGCCGTTCGTACACCTCGGCCAGCCCCTCGGCCAGCCGGTCCTGCCGGCCCCGCACATCGTCCTGGCCGGGATAGTTCGTGCCGTCCGCGAACCACAGCTTCAGATCCGCGGAGCCGGTCGCGTCCATGATGTCGACGCACTCCAGCAGATGACCGACGGCCTTGCGCCGCACCCCCGCGTCGGGATGGCAGACGCTGCCCAGCTTGTAGGCGTCGTCCTGGAAGGTGTTGGAGTTGATCGCCCCCAGCTTCACCCCCCGGTCCTCGGCGTGTTTCGCAAGTGCGGAGTAGTCCTCCACCTTGTCCCACGGGATGTGCAGCGCCACCGTCGGGGCCACACCGGTGACCGCGTGGACCTGCGCCGCGTCGTCCAGCTTCTCCTGCGGGGTACGCGGCACACCCGCTTGCGCGAACACCTTGAAACGGGTCCCCGAGTTCCCGTACGCCCACGACGGCGTCTCGACGGCCTGGGTCTTCAGCGCGGCCTTCACCGCGGCGAGGTCGGTCACTTCGGGCTCCTGTGACATCGGTCCGGCACCAGGGCCGGATGAAACGATTCAGAACGGGAAGCTATGAGGCCGCGGCGGGAGTGTCAACCCTTTCGTCCGTGCACCCTTTCCGTGACCGCCGCGTGACCTTCGGCTATCGAAAGATTTTCGAGACGGACCCATTGACGTGACATGCCCCGCATGCCTAACGTCCCGGCAATCCAGTTGAAACCTTTCACGACGCTGTGACGCCCCGATGGGACGGTCCGCAGCAGTCGTCGAGGAGCCACCCATGACCCACCCGTCCGACACGGGACCGGCCCCGGTGCTGGCGCTGAGGGACGTCGCCAAGTCCTTCGGCGCCGTACGCGCCCTGCGGGGCGTCTCCCTGGAGCTGTTCCCCGGCGAGGTGCACGCCCTCGCCGGCGAGAACGGCGCGGGCAAGTCGACCTTGATCAAGACCCTCGCGGGGGTGCACCGACCGGACGCCGGCCGGGTGCTGCTCGACGGCGAGCCCGTCGTCTTCCACGGCCCCGGCGACGCCCGGGACGCCGGCATCGCCGTGATCTACCAGGAACCCACGCTCTTCCCCGACCTTTCGATCGCCGAGAACATCTTCATGGGCCGCCAGCCCCGGCGCGCCCTCGGCCGGATCGACCACAAGGCCACCCACGCCGCCACCACCGCCCTGATGGCGCGGCTCGGCGTCGACCTCGACCCCGACCGCCCGGCGCGCGGACTGTCCATCGCCGACCAGCAGATCGTCGAGATCGCCAAGGCGCTCTCCTTCGACGCCCGCGTCCTGATCATGGACGAGCCGACCGCCGCCCTCACCGGCAGCGAGGTCGCCCGCCTCTTCGGCGTGGTGCGCACCCTGCGCGAGCAGGGCGCGGCCGTCCTCTTCATCTCCCACCGCCTGGAGGAGATCTTCGAGATCTGCCGGCGGGTGACGACCCTGCGCGACGGCGCCTGGATCGCCAGCGAACCGGTCGAGGGCATGACCGAGGACGACCTGGTCCGCCGTATGGTCGGCCGCGACCTCGACGAGCTCTACCCCAAGCAGGACGTCACCCCGGGCGAGGTCGCCCTCAGCGTCCACCGCCTCACCCGCGAGGGCGTCTTCACCGACGTCTCCTTCGAGGTCCGGCGCGGTGAGATCGTCGGTCTCGCCGGGCTCGTCGGCGCGGGCCGCACCGAGGTCGCCCGCGCGGTCTTCGGCATCGACCGCTGGGACGCCGGCGAGGTGACGGTCGACGGCCGCCCGCTCACCAACGGCGCCCCCTCCACCGCGATGGCCGCGGGCCTCGCCCTGGTGCCGGAGGACCGGCGCGCCCAGGGCCTGGTGATGGACATGTCCATCGAGCGCAACATCGGCCTCACCGGCCTGCGCACGACCGTCAGGGCCGGCCTGATGGACCGGAACGCCGAACGCAGCCGCTCCCTCGACTGGGCGGTCAAGCTCCAGGTGAAGTACGCCCGGATCGCCGACGCCGTCAACACGCTCTCCGGCGGCAACCAGCAGAAGGTGGTGCTCGCCAAATGGCTGGCCACCGCCCCCAAGGTGCTGATCGTCGACGAGCCGACGCGCGGCATCGACGTCGGCACCAAGGCCGAGGTGCACCGGCTGCTGAGCGAGCTGGCCGCCGACGGGGTCGCCGTCCTGATGATCTCCTCCGACCTGCCCGAGATCCTCGGCATGGCCGACCGCGTGCTCGTGATGCACGAGGGCCGGCTCACCGCCGAGATCCCCCGCTCCGACGCCACCGAGGAAACCGTGATGGCCGCAGCCACCGGGAGGGCCGCCGCATGAGGCCCACCACCGTCGGGAGGGCCGCCGCATGACGGTCACCGCTCCCGGACAGGCCCCCGTCGCCGAGGCGCCCAGGTCCAGTGGCACCCGCCTCGTCGACCGCGTCTTCAAGATGCGCGAACTCGCCATCCTGCTGGTCTTCCTGGTGATGATCGCCGTCACCCAGGCCGGCAACAGCGAGTTCCTCTCCGAGCAGGGCATCAAGGACCTGCTGCTGAACGCGACCATCCTGGTGCTGGTCGCCACCGGCCAGTCCCTGGTCGTCATCACCCGCAACGTCGACCTGTCGGTCGGCTCCACCCTCGGCATCACCGCCTTCGCCGCGGGCACCTACCTGCACGGCGGCGGCAACCCGGTGATCGCGATCGCGCTGGCCGTGCTGCTGGGCACCGGCTTCGGGCTCCTCAACGGCCTGCTCGTCAGCCTCGGTCAGGTACCGGCCCTCGTCGTCACCCTCGGCACGCTCTACATCATCCGGGGCATCGACTCCATCTGGGTCGGCTCCCGGCAGATCACGGCCGCCGACCTGCCCGGCGGCTTCGTGGACTTCGGCTCCGGCGGCATCTCGGCCGTGCCGTATCTCGCGCTGATCGCCCTGGCGGTGCTGGTGGCGACGGCGTACTACCTCAAGCACTTCGGCAGCGGCCGCGAACTGTACGCCCTGGGCTCCAACCCGGAGGCCGCCCGCCTCGCCGGCATCCCGGTGCGCAAGCGGATCCTCGCCGCGTACACCTTCTGCGGCGGACTGGCCGGCCTCGCCGGCGCGATGTACCTGGCCCGGTTCGGCAACGTCGACTCCGGGACCGGCAACGGCTACGAACTCACCGTGGTCAGCGCGGTCGTGGTCGGCGGTGTCGTCTTCACCGGCGGCTCCGGCAGCGTCTACGGCGCCGCACTCGGCGCGCTGCTGCTGACCTCCATCAACAGCGTCCTGCCCGCACTCGGCGTGAGCTCGGTCTGGGTGCTCGCCATCAACGGCGTCCTGCTCCTGCTGGCGATCGCGGTCGACCGGATCGTGGCCCTGCGGGTGGCGCTCGCCCTGAAGAAGAAGTCGGCGTCCGTGAAGCCGGCCGCAGTGAAGGGGGACGCACGTGCCTGAGTCCGGAACCCTCGCGCATCGCGTGGTCCGCTGGGACACCGTGGTGAGCGCCCTCCTGATCGTCCTGCTGCTGTTCTCCTTCTCCTTCGTCGACGGCTTCGGCAACGCGCTGAACCTGTCCTTCCTGATCGGCAACACCCTGCCGATCGCGCTGATCGCCCTGCCGATGACCCTGCTCGTGGTCTCCGGGGAGATCGACCTCTCGGTCGCCTCCACGGCCGGTCTGTCCGGCGCGGTGATGGGCGCCCTGTGGAACCAGGGCATGACCATCGAGACGATCATCCCGGTCTGCCTGCTGCTCGGGGTGGTCTGCGGGCTGGTCAACGGCCTGCTCGTGACCCGTCTCGGGCTGCCCTCCCTCGCCGTCACCATCGGCACCCTCGCCGCCTACCGGGGCATCGCCCAGATCGTGCTCGGCTCCGACGCGGTGACCGACTTCCCCTCCCCGTACCTGGACTTCGCGGCCGGACGGGTCGGGAACAGCTTCCTCCCACAGGCCTTCCTGCCCTTCCTGGTCCTGCTCGCGGTCGCGGTGGTCGTCCTGCACGCCACCCCCTTCGGCCGCTCGCTCTTCGCGATCGGCGCCAGCGAGGAGGCCGCGCGGTTCGCCGGCATCCGCGTCAAGCGGCAGAAGCTGATCCTGTTCACGGTGACCGGCCTGATGGCCTCCCTCACCGGGATCTTCTGGGCCCTGCACTACGCCAGCGCCCGCTACGACAACGCCACCGGCCTCGAACTCTCCGTCGTCGCGGCCGTCCTCCTCGGCGGCATCGACTTCGACGGCGGCAAGGGCACGCTCGGCGGGGCGATTGCGGGAGTCTTCCTGCTCGGCGCGCTGCAGAACGTGATGAGCCTGCTCAACGTCTCCGCCCAGTCGCAGATCGTCGTCACCGGCGTCCTGCTCGTCGTCTCCGTGCTCGGCCCCCGGGTCGCACGCCAGATCTCCGTCGCACGGGCGGGCCGTAGGGCCGCAGCCTCGACCCCGACGGCGTAAACCCCGCTTCGCTCACCTTCGTAAAGGAACCCCGTGATGCGCAAGTCTTCCCTCCGTCGTGCCTGTGCGGCCCTCGCCGCCGTCTCCTCCCTCGCCCTCGCCGCCACCGCCTGCGGCGGCACCACCAAGGAGGACGTCAAGAGCGAGGGCGCCTCGGCGGCCGCCACCGGCAAGGCCGACCCGAACGCGGCCACCAAGAAGGGCCTGACCGTCGGCTTCCTGCCCAAGCAGGTCAACAACCCGTACTTCACCTCCGCCGACAAGGGCGGCGAGGCGGCCCTGAAGGAGCTGGGCTCCAGCTACAAGGAGGTCGGCCCGTCCAGCGCCACCGACACCTCCGGGCAGGTGTCGTACGTCAACACCCTCACCCAGCAGCAGGTCGACGCGATGGCCGTGTCCGCGCAGGACCCGGGCGCCCTGTGCACCGCGCTCAAGCAGGCCATGAGCAACGGCATCAAGGTCGTCACCTACGACTCCGACACCAACGCCGGCTGCCGCAACGCCTTCGTCTCGCAGGCCTCCGCCGAGGACCTGGGCCGCACCGAGGTGCAGCTGCTCGCCGAGCAGATCGGCTACAAGGGCGAGATCGCGATCCTGTCCGCCGCGCAGACCGCGACGAACCAGAACACCTGGATCGACTTCATGAAGGACGAGCTGAAGGACGCCAAGTACAAGGACGTCAAGCTCGTCAAGGTGGCCTACGGCAACGACGACGCCCAGCAGTCCTTCCAGCAGACCCAGGGCCTGCTCCAGGAGTACCCGAACCTGAAGGGGATCATCTCCCCGACCACGGTCGGCATCAAGGCCGCCGCCCAGTACCTGTCGGGCTCCAAGTACAAGGGGAAGGTCAAGCTGACCGGCCTCGGCACCCCCAACGACATGCGCAAGTACGTCAAGAACGGCACCGTCGACGCCTTCGAGCTGTGGGACCCCTCGAAGCTCGGCGCGCTGGCCGCGCAGACCGCCGTCGCGCTGGTCTCCGGCCAGATCACCGGCAAGGAGGGCGAGACCTTCAAGGCCGGCTCCACCACCTACACCATCGGCAAGGACGGCGTGATCAGCCTCGGCAAGCCGACCGTGTTCGACGCCAAGAACATCGACCAGTTCAACTTCTGATCCGAAGGAGCGGTACTTCATGCAGCGCGTCTGCTTCCTGCTCAAGGTCCGTCAGGACAAGCTCGCCGAG
Source organism: Streptomyces sp. NPDC001381 (assembly GCF_042895685.1). Lineage (NCBI taxonomy): Bacteria > Bacillati > Actinomycetota > Actinomycetes > Kitasatosporales > Streptomycetaceae > Streptomyces > Streptomyces sp. NPDC001381. The sequence goes on from NZ_JBIAWO010000002.1 coordinate 762,911, forward strand.
TACCGCGAACGCCACGCCGCCGTGTGGCCGGAGATGCTCGAAGCTCTCTCGGCCACCGGCTGGCACAACTACTCCCTCTTCCTCAGAGACGACGGCCTGCTCGTCGGCTACCTGGAGACCGACGACTTCGAGGCCGCCCAGGCCGGCATGGCGGCCACCGACGTCAACGCCCGCTGGCAGGCGGAGATGGCGCCGTTCTTCGAGTCCCTCGACGGCGCCCGCCCCGACGAGGCCATGAAACCGCTCACCGAGGTCTTCCACCTCGCCTGACCCGTTCGTCCCCCCGCCCTTCCTCGTACGACGATGGAGTCCCCCGCGATGAAGAGACGTACGCTCCTGGGAGCCGCCCTCACCTCGGCCGTGCTGACCCCCGCCCTCACCACCGGCACCGCACGCGCCGCCGACCCCGGCCCCTCGGTCACCCGCACGAGCACCACCCGACTCGACGCCACGGCCCTCTTCTTCGTCTCCTACGACGGCCTGGTCAACAACAACTCGTTCCAGAAGAACGGCCTGCTGACCTACAAGGGCTACCAGTACGCCACCTGGTACACCTCCACCGGCAACGCGGTCGTCGGCCGCCGCGTCCTCGGCGGCGGCACCTGGTCGACCGTCACCCTCCCGCACGTCCTCAAGGCGAGCGACTCCCACAACGTCATCTCCATGGGCGTCTCCAGGACCGACGGCCGGCTGCACCTCAACATGGACTCCCACAGCAACGGCTACTTCTACGTGAAGTCGGTCGCCGGGCTCATGGACAACCCCGCCTCCACCGCCTGGACCTCGTCCGTCTTCGGCGCCGTGCAGACGACCATGGACGGCCTCTCCCTCACCACGCAGTTCACCTACCCGCAGTTCGTCTCCACCCCTGAGGGCCGGCTCCAGCTCAGCTACCGGGTCGGCGTCTCCGGCAACGGCCGCAACGCCCTCGCCGAGTACGACGGTTCGACGTGGACGGCGCTCGGGGAGTGGACCAGCGCCACCGGGACCTACACCAGCGAGCACGGCTCCTCGACCGCCCGCAACATGTACCTCCACGGCATCGACTACGACGTCAACGGCCGGCTGCACTCCTTCTTCACCTGGCGCGAGCAGAACGCCGCCGTCATGTGCAGCAGCGGCGGCATCACCAACCACGACACCGGATACGTCTACTCCGACGACCGGGGCCGCACCTGGCGCAACAACGCGGGCACGGTCGTCGGCACCACCGGCGGCTCCGACAAGGTGGCGGTCACCGACAGCGGCCTGGTCGTCGACCCCCTCAACCCGGACCACTCCCTGATGAACCAGGAGAGCCAGTTCACCGACTCCGCCGGCCTCCCGCACGCGATCATCAGCTACGTCCCCGGCCGCTTCGGCCAGTGCACCACCGGCTACGTCGGCGACCGCACCGCCAACGGCCGCGCCTTCCACGTCCGCAAGAACTCCTCGGGCACCTGGCAGAAGACGGAGATCCCCGTCGTCCTCGGCTCGAGCCAGCGCACCAAGCTGATCCTCGACAAGTACGACAACGCCTACGCGATCTTCCCCTTCGGCCGGATCGCCGGCGCCTCGAAGTCCTCCGGGTACACCGACTGGACGGTGTTGTTCGACGGCAGCGGGCTGAACGCCTTCGGCGAGGTCGTGATCGACGAGCTGCGGGTCAAGGCCGACAACACGCTGTCGTTCATGTACCAGGAGAAGTCGAGCGGGACGACCCCCTCGGCGCTCCACGTCATCGACTTCGCGCTGCCCGCATGACGCGGACAGCTTCCCGGACAGCGGTGCGGCGCGGTGACGGTAATGTGAAGGCCGTCCCGCCGTACCGCGCTCACCTGGAGGTCCCCGCCTGATGGCCCAGTCGGTGGGTATCAAGGACGTCGCCCGTGCCGCCGGAGTCTCCGTCGGCACGGTGTCCAACGTCATCAACCGCCCGGACACCGTCGCGACCGAGACCCGGGCCCGGGTGCTGTCCGCGATAGACCGGCTCGGTTACGTGCGCAGCGAGTCGGCGCGCCAGCTGCGGGCCGGCCGCAGCCGCATCATGGGGCTGCTCGTCCTCGACATGGGCAACCCCTTCTTCGTGGACGTCGCGCGTGGCGCCGAGCGGGCCGCCCGGGACGCCGGGCTCGGTGTGATGGTCTGCAACAGCGCCGAGAGCGTCGGCGAGGAGGCCGAGTACCTCTCCCTCTTCGCCGAGCAGCGGGTGCGGGGCGTGCTGCTCACCCCGGCCGACGCGACCGGCCGCAACATCGAGTCCTTCCGCCGCCACGGCATCCCGTTCGTGCTGGTCGACCGGGTCTCCGAGGGCACCACCGAGTGCTCGGTGTCGGTGGACGACGTGGCGGGCGGCGCGCTCGCCGTACGCCATCTCGTCGACGCCGGACACCGCTCCATCGCGTACGTCAGCGGGCCGCCCGGCTTCAACCAGGTCCGCGACCGCCGCACCGGCGCCCTGAACGCGCTCGCGGAGGCGGGCCTCGGCCCGGAGTGCCTGCGCGAGCTGCCCACCGAGCGGCTCGACGTGGCCGCCGGCCGGGACGCCGGCGCCCGGCTGCTCGGGCTCGCCGACCGCCCCACGGCCGTGTTCTGCGCCAACGACCTGCTCGCCCTCGGTGTCCTGCAGGCCATGTACGCGGCCGGCGTCGGGGTCCCCGACGATCTCGCCATCGTCGGCTACGACGACATCGAGTTCGCCGCCGCCGCGGCCGTCCCGCTCACCTCGGTCCGCCAGCCCGCCGTCACCATGGGCGCCCTGGCCGCCGAGATGCTGCTGGAGGAGACCGAGGAGAGCGGGAGCGGCCGCAGGCACGAGCACCGGCGGGTGGTGCTCCAGCCGGAACTGGTGGTGCGCCGTTCCAGCCTCTCGGCGCGCTGAGCCGCCGTTCAGTAGCCGTTCATGATCCCCCGGGCTCCGCACGCGCCCGGACATGTGCTGAAGTGGGACGCGGCCCGTACACCGAGCGTCCAGGAGACCCCTGTTGTCCTCCAGCTACCGCCAGCCCGGCGTCGTACTCACCGACCGCCGTTTCACCGTCCCCCTCGACCACACCGACCCGTCGGGGGAGACCATCGAGCTGTACGCCCGTGAGGTCGTCGCCGGCGACAAGGCCGGCCAGGACCTGCCCTGGCTGCTGTACCTCCAGGGCGGCCCCGGCTTCGGCGCCCACCGCTTCGTCGGCAGGCCGGCCTGGCTCGGGCGCGCCCTGAAGGAGTTCCGCGTCCTCCTTCTCGACCAGCGCGGCACCGGCCACTCCACCCCCGCCAACCGCCAGACGCTCCCGCTGCGCGGCGGCCCGGCCGAGCAGGCCGGCTACCTCACGCACTTCCGCGCCGACTCGATCGTCCGCGACTGCGAGACCATCCGCCCCGAGGTCACCGGCGGCGCCCCGTGGACCGTCCTCGGCCAGAGCTTCGGCGGCTTCTGCACGGTCAGCTACCTCTCGCTCGCCCCCGAGGGCCTCGCCGCCGCCTTGATCACCGGCGGCCTGCCCTCCCTCGACGCCCACGCCGACGACGTCTACCGCGCCGCCTACCCGCGCATGGAACGCAAGACCGCCGCCCACTACGCCCGCTACCCGCAGGACGTCGAGCGGGTCCGCCGGATCGCCGACCACCTGCTGCGGCACGAGGTCACCCTCCCGAGCGGCTACCGGCTCACCGTCGAGGCCTTCCAGACCCTCGGCATCATGCTCGGGGGCGGCGAGGGCAGCCACCGTCTGCACCACCTCCTCGAAGAGGCCTTCGTCCGCACCCCGCACGGCCCGGAGCTCTCCGACGCCTTCCAGGAGGAGATGCAGAGCAAGCTCTCCTTCGCCGGCCACCCGCTGTACGCCCTCGTCCACGAGGCGATCTACGGCCAGGACGCCCGCCCCACCGCCTGGTCGGCCGAACGGGTGCGCGCCGAGTTCCCGCAGTTCGACGCGGCGAAGACGCTCACCGGCGACGGACCGCTGCTGCTGACCGGCGAAACGATCCACCCCTGGATGTTCGACACCGACCCCGCACTGCGCCCGCTGCGCGAGACCGCAGAACTCCTAGCCGCCCGCACCGACTGGACGCCGCTCTACGACCCCGCCCGCCTCGCCGCCAACGAGGTCCCGGTGGCCGCCGCGATCTACCACGACGACCTGTACGTCGACACCGCCCACTCGCTGCGCACCGCCCGCGCGATCCATGGCCTGCGCACCTGGGTCACCGACGAGTTCGAGCACGACGGCGTCCGGGCCGGCGGTCCCCGGGTCCTGGACCGGCTGCTGGCCCTCGTCCGTGACGAAGTGTGATGTCGGTGTCACCGATTAGTCTTCAGGCATGACCGAGCCGACGATCACTCAGCTCCTGCCCATGCCGGAGGACTGGCGGCGGGCCCTGGCCGTCGTGGCGCACCCGGACGACCTGGAGTACGGGTGCTCCGCGGCCGTCGCCGCCTGGACCGACGCCGGCCGCGAGGTCGCCTACGTCCTGGCGACGCGCGGCGAGGCGGGCATCGACACGATCGCGCCCGCCGAGTGCGGCCCGCTGCGCGAGCGTGAGCAGCGGGCGAGCGCGGCGGTCGTGGGGGTGTCGACGGTGGAGTTCCTGGACCACCGGGACGGAGTGATCGAGTACGGCCCCGCCCTGCGCCGGGACATCGCCGCCGCCGTCCGCCGGCACCGTCCCGAACTCGTCATCACGCTGAACCACCGCGACACCTGGGGCGGAGTCGCCTGGAACACGCCCGACCACGTCGCCGTGGGCCGCGCCGTGCTCGACGCCGCCGGGGACGCCGGCAACCGCTGGATCTTCCCGGAGCTCACCGAGCAGGGCCTCGAGCCCTGGAACGGCGTGCGCTGGGTCGCGGTCGCCGGCTCGGCCACCCCCACCCACGCCGTGGACGCCTCGGCGGGCCTGGAGCGCGCGGTGCGCTCCCTGCTCGAACACCGCGCCTACCTGGAGGCGCTCACCGACGAGGACCCGGAGACGTACGTCCGCCGCTTCCTGACCGGGGTCGCGCACTCGGTGGGGGAGCGGTTCGGCGGCCGGCCGGCCGTGGCGTTCGAGCTGTTCAACCGATAGGGACCAGGGCCGACAGGGGGAGAGGCTGAGTGAACGACACAGACGTACTGGCGGAGCGCTTCGAGGAGCACCGGGCGCATCTCAAGGCCGTCGCCTACCGGATGCTGGGCTCGCTCAGCGAGGCGGACGACGCCGTGCAGGAGACCTGGCTGAGGCTCGGCCGCAGCGACGTGGGGGACGTACGCAACCTGGGCGGCTGGCTGACCACGGTGATCGGCCGGGTCTGTCTGGACCTGCTGCGCTCGCGCACCGCCCGCCGCGAACAGCCCATCGACGAGGGGTACGACACCTTCGTGCCCGACCCGGTGATCAGACCCCTCGACCGGACCGACCCCGAGCAGGAGGTGCTCCAGGCCGACGCGGTGGGGCTCGCCCTGCTGGTCGTCCTGGAGACGCTGGAGCCGGCCGAGCGGCTCGCGTTCGTGCTGCACGACATGTTCGCCGTCCCCTTCGACGACATCGCCCCGATCGTGGAGCGCGGCACGGCCGCGACCCGCCAGCTGGCCAGCCGCGCACGCCGCAGGGTGCAGGGCGCCACGCCGTCGGCGGAACCGGATCCCGGCCGTCAGCGCGAGGTGGTGTCCGCCTTCCTGGCCGCGGCCCGCGCCGGGGACTTCGAGGCGCTGCTCTCCGTCCTCCACCCCGATGTGGTGCTGCGGGCCGACGCCGGGGCGCTGGTGCGGGGCGCGGCCGCCTCCAAGGTCGTGCACGGCGCGAAAACGGTCGCCGAACAGGCCATGTTCTTCCGGCAGATGGCGCCGTCCGGGCGGCTGGCGCTGGTCGGCGGCGCGGTCGGGATCCTCAACGGTCCCGAGGGCGAGGTGCGCTCGGTCATGGGCGTCACCGTCGTCGACGGCCGGATCGTCGCCCTGTACATCCTCGCCGACCCGGAGCGCGTGGCCGCCCTGGACGTCCCGGAGGGAGTGTGAGGGCAGGTCAGTAGGGTGGAGGGCATGCGAGACCAGACAGCGGGCCGGAAAGAACTGCGCGGCGACTGCGGGAACTGCTTCGGCCTGTGCTGTGTGGCCCTGCCCTTCGCCCGCTCCGCGGACTTCGCGCGCGACAAGCCCGCGGGCAGCCCCTGCCCCAACCTGGCGGCGGACCACCGCTGCGGCATCCACGACCGGCTGCGGCAGCAGGGCTACACCGGCTGCACGGTCTACGACTGCTTCGGCGCCGGCCAGCAGGTCTCGCAGGTCACGTTCGGCGGCCGGGACTGGCGGGGCGCCCCGCGCGAGCACGCCCGGCTCATGTTCGAGGTGTTCCCGGTCGTCCGCCAGCTGCACGAGCTGCTCTGGTACCTCACCGAGGCCCTCGCCCTGCCGGCCGCCCGCCCGGTCCACCCGGAACTGCGCCGGCTCCTGGAGCGCACCGAGGCGCTCACCGGCGGGACCCCGGAGGAGCTGGCCGCGCTGGACGTCCCGGCCCACCGCCAGGAGGTCAACGTCCTGCTGCTGAGGACCAGCGAGCTCGCCCGGGCCGGCGTCGGCGGACGCAGGAAGGACCGCCGGGGCGCCGATCTGATGGGCGCCCGGCTCAAGGGCGCCGATCTGCGCGGCGCGAACCTGCGGGGCGCCTACCTGATAGCCGCCGACCTCACCGGCGCCGATCTGCGCGGCGCGGACCTGATCGGGGCCGACCTGCGCGACACCGACCTCACCGACGCCGACCTGACCGGGGCGTTCTTCCTGACCCAGCCGCAGCTGAACGCGGCCCGGGGCGGCGCGGGCACCAGGCTGCCGGGGTCAGTCACCCGCCCGGTGCACTGGACAGCGCACCGCTGACCCCGCTTCCTCCGGCCCGGTCCCGGCCGGTTCCGGCCCGGTCCCGGCCGGTGCCGCGGGCGCCGTACGCCGCTCCAGGCGCAGCCGCAGTCCCTCCGGCATCAGTGTCAGCCGCTCGGTGACCCGCAGCCGGTACGCCGGGTCGGGCCGCAGGTCGTAGCGGCGCAGCAGCAGGCCGAGCACCAGCGTGGCCTCGTGCAGCGCGAACTGGCGTCCGATGCAGGCCCGCGCACCCGTGCCGAACGGCTTGTAGGTGTGCGGGGGACGGCCCCGTACGGCCGAGGCCTCGAAGCGGTCCGGGTCGAACCGGTCGGCGTCGGCGCCCCACACCCGCGGATCGCGGTGCAGCATCGCGGTCAGCACCAGGGCCCAGGCCCCCTGCCGCATCGGATGCTCCCCGCCCAGCAGGGTGTCCTCGCGGGCCTCCCGCGCGAAGGCGGGCGCCGTCGGCCACAGCCGCAGTGCCTCGTCGAGGACCCGGCGCACATACCGCAACTTGGCCACCTGGTCGTACCCGGGCACGGCCGTGGTGCCCCACACCCGGTCCACCTCGGCGCGGGCGCGGGCCGCGATCCGCGGGTTCAGGGAGAGGTAGTGCAGGGCGAACGAGAGCGCGCCGGAGGTGGTCTCGTGGCCCGCGACCAGGAAGGTGATGACCTGGCGGCGCACGTTCTGCGCCGACAGCCGCTCGCCCGTCCCGGGGTGCGCGGTGTCGAGCATCCGGTCGAGCAGGTCCCCGTCCCCGCCGCCCCGGCTGCGACGCGCCCGTACGAGTGCGTCGACCGTGCGGTCGAGATAGGCGATGTCCGCCTCGTTCTGCCGCGCGGCCCGCCGCAGCAGACCGGGGAACGGCAGGGTGTTGAGGCGCTGGGCGTAGGTGAGCGTGCCCACCATCGCCGTCACGAAGGGATGGAGCCGGGCGCGCTCGAACGAGCCGAAGTCGTGCCCGAATCCGGTGCGCGCGATCGTCTCCAGGGTGAGCTTGGTCATGTCCCCGGGCACGTCGACCGAGCGTCCGGCGGCCAGCTCGCGGTCCCAGTGGCCGGTGAGCCGGTCGGCGACGTCCAGCATCATCGGGTGGTAGGCCGCCATGGCCTCCCGGCTGAACCCCGGAGCCAGGACGTCGTGCGCCAGCTGCCAGTTGGGCTCGTGGTTGTACGCGGTGAACAGCGCGTCGCCGACGACCGGCCGCAGGTTGGCGATCCCCAGCCCCACGTGCTTGGCGAACCGTGACTCGTCGGCCATGTCGGCGGCGAGCTCCGCGCCCCCCACGAACACGAACTCCCTGCCGAACACCTTGCGCCGGAAGATCGGCCCCAGCTCCCGGCCGTACCGCAGGGAGTCCTGCAAGGGGGTGCGCCGGCCGGCACCCACGATGTCGCCGAGCAGCGGGAGCCGGTACGGGGGATGCGGAATGCGGTGCAGTTCGGGCCACCCGAGCTCCGCGCTCCGGAAACCCTTGGGCAGCACGGCCCCGGCCGTCGTCGCCGTCTCCGCCATGACGCGATCTCCCTTGATGCAGCGGCAGGTGGAACTGTTGTACGTGGGTTCAATAGCGCGCCCAGTGTCGGCCTGCCGCCGAACCGGCGTCAAGTAGAGTGCGGGCATGGCCGCGAACCAGGGCGAGCGCACCCGGCGCCGACTCAGCACCGCGGAGCGCAGGGAACAACTCCTGTCGGTGGGCGCGCGGCTGTTCTCCGAGAGTCCGTTCGACGACGTCTGGATCGAGCAGGTCGCCGAGATCGCCGGGGTCTCGCGCGGGCTGCTCTACCACTACTTCCCGACCAAGCGGGACTTCTTCGCGGCGGTCGTCGAGCGCGAGAGCGAGCGGATGCTCCGGATGACGGCGGCGGTGCCGGGTGTCCCGGTCCGCGAACAGCTCGCCTCGGGCCTCGACACCTATCTGGAGTACGTCGAGACCCATGCCCACGGCTACCGCGCCTTCCATCGCGCGGACGCGGCCGGGGACCAGACCGTCCGCCGTGTCTACCAGCGGGCCCTGGCCGCGCAGGAGCAGCAGATCCTGGCCGCCCTGGGCGCCGACCCGGAGTTCGGCCCTCTCTTCGAGCGCCGTCCCGAGGTGCGCCTCGCGGTGCGCGGCTGGCTGGCGTTCATCACGGCCGTCTGTCTGGAATGGCTGCGGTGTCCGGACCTCACGCGGGAGCAGGTGCGGGAGTTGTGCGCGCGGGCGCTGCTCGGGGTCATCGCCGCGGGCTGAACGGTCGCGGCGCGGGCCGGCCGGTCTCGTCGCGGACGGAAGGGCGCCCCGCAGGATCACCTGTGCGGTTGGCGCGCGCCCTGAACTCCGATAGGTTAGGCAAGGCTTACCTAAGGAGGTCTGGGATGGGTGACAGCCACAGCTGGACGGCCGTGCCCGGTACGGCCGAGCGGGCCCGTTCGGTGCTGGCCGCCGCGTGGTCCTGCGCGGTCACCGCGGACGGCGGACGCGAGGAGTTCGTCGGCGCGCACACCGTCGACGAGGACGGCCGGGTGCATCTGCGCGTGCCCGAGGACAGTTCCCTGCGCACGGCGGCGATCTGCGCGCCCCGCGGGGAGCCGTCCGCCGTGCTGGAGTTCGCCGACGTGGCGCCCGTCCCCGTACGCCACCGGGTCCGGGCCCGGCTCTGGCTCGCGGGCTGGTTCGCCCCCGAGGACGACCACCTCGCCTTCCACGCCACCCGGATCGTGCTGAAGCAGCCGCCCGGCGCGGTCGCCGTCGCCCTCGACGAGTTCGCCGCGGCCGCGCCCGACCCCCTCGCCACGGCCGAGGCCCAGCTGCTCACCCATCTGGCCGACGCCCACCCGGACGCCGTCGAGCGGCTCACCCGGCTGGTCCGGCGCGACAGCCTGCACGGCGCCGTACGGGTCCAGCCGCTCGCCGTCGACCGCCACGGACTGACGCTGCGCATCGAGCGCGTCCGCGCCCACGGCGACGTGCGCCTGCCCTTCCACGCGCCCGCCGACGACGTCGGGCAGCTCACCGAGCGCATGCACGTCCTGCTCACCCAGGCGAGCGCCGCGTCCTGCCCGCGCGCCCTACAGTGGCAGCGCACAGACCGCGACGGGTGAGACGAACGGCTCGCCCGCGAGCCGCAGCTCCCCGCTCCCGCCGTCCACCTCGAACACGCTGACCGTGCCGGAGCGCTGGTTCGCCGCGAACAGCAGGTGGCCGTCCGGCGAGAGGGCGATCTGCCGGGGGAAGTCCCCCTCGACCGGGACCGTGCCGAGCGGCCGCAGCCGGGCCCCGTCCGCCTCCACCGCGTACCGCGCGAGCGTGTTGTCACCGCGGTTGGCCAGGTACGCGTACCTGCCGTCCGCGGTGACCGCGAACTGCGCCGGATAGCTGGGATCCGCCTTCGCGCCCGTGGACTGCGGCGCGCCGATCGTCAGACGGCCGCTGGACGCCTCGTAGGAACACACGGCCACCGTGTCGTCGGCCTCGTTGGCGAGGTAGGCGTGGCGGCCGCCGGGGTGGAACGTGAGGTGGCGCGGTCCCGCGCCCGGCCGGGTGTGCGCCTGCGCCACCTCGGTGAGGGTGCCGGCCTTCTCGTCCAGGCGGTAGCTGTACACCGTGTCCGTACCGAGGTCGACGGCCAGGACGTGCCTGCCGTCGGGCGCGGTGACGAACTGGTGGGCGTGCGGTCCCCGCTGCCCCGGCCCGGGGGCCGGACGGGCGTGGGTGACCCGGTCGGTGCGCTCGCCGAGCGCGCCCGAGGCCTCGATCGGGTGCACGGTCACGCTGCCCGACCCGTAGTCGGCGCTCAGCAGCCAGCGCCCGCCGGGGTGCACGGAGACCTGACAGGTGTGGGACCCGCCCGTCGCCCTGCTGCCGAGGACCCTCCGGTCCGACAGCCGCACGGCGGTCACCGCGCCCCGCGCCCGCTCGTTCACCGCGTACAGCGTCGTGCCGTCCGGGTGCACCGCGAGGTACGACGGGTCCGGGACGCCGGTGATCGTGCCCCGGCCGGTGATCCGCCCCGACGCGGGGTCGTACGAGGCGACGCCGATGCCCTTCCCCCCGCCCTCGGCGGAGGTGTAGGTGCCCAGGTAGAGGGGCCGGGGGCCGGAGGGGCTCGGTGCGGGCTCCGGGGCGGCGGGCGACGTGGACGACGACGGTTGCCGGGCCGTCGGGGCCTCCCGCGCCGTCGAGGCCGCCGGCGGCGAGCCGCCGTCACCGGCGCAGCCGGCCGACGCGGACGCCACCGCCGCACCGCCCAGCACGCCGACGAAGCGGCGCCTGCTCCAGCCTCCCGCCGCGCCGGTCCCACCGTTCATGCCCGCACCTCGGATCGTCCCTCGCCCCACGCCGTCCACAGCACCTTGTCCCGGAAGGCCCGGCGAACGCAAAGCGGGAGCCCGGAGCCCGGGGGAGCGGCGGCTACCAGTCGCCGTCCTCCACCGGCTTCCCCGGCGCGTCCTTGAGGTGGTGCACCTGGCCGGGCGCGGGCGGCTGCCACGGGTCCAGGTCGGTGCCGAGCCACTCGCCGACGGGCTTGACGGCGGCCAGGGTGTCGCTGGGCGCGACGTCCTGCGCGTCCTGGTCGTAGTAGTCGTACCAGGGCAGCCCGGCGTTGGTGTACGCGGCGCGGTCCACGGGGGACGGCGGCGGCTCCTCGCCGGTGATGCGGCGCCACTCCGGGGGCGTCACGAGGTGCACGAACACGCGGCCCGCGGGTTCCTTCGCGTAGTCCGAGACCGGGCGGACGTCCTGGTAGACCTCCTGCCGCATCGAACCGCCCACCCCCAGGCCCATCGCGGCCGCCCGGGCCGGCGGCGCGCTCCCCGGGGCGGCGGCCGCGGCGGGCATCATCGGCATCGCGCCCGGTGCGGGCATCGCGCCCGGCTGCGGCATCGCGCCCGGTGCGGGCGGGGCGCCGTATCCGCCGCCGAAAGCGGGAGGCGGCGGCGGGATCAGGCGCCGACGCTCGGCCTCCCGCCAGGCGGCGCGCTTCTCCTCGTTCAGCGGGAAGGACTGCAACTGGACCCCGCCCCACACCTCCTCGCCGGTGACCTGGCCCTCCACCGTCGCGCCCAGGCCGAGCGGCACCGCCACGAACTGGCGCACCGTGCCCTTCCCGGAATTGATGCCGTCCAGCCAGGGCTGCCGCGGCAGCGTGACGTAGTTCTGCGGGTCACGGGAGAGCCGGCCGCTCCACGGCTTGCCGGAGACCGCGCACACCTTGCCCGCACCGACCTGCAGCGCGGCCGGTTCCGTCGAGCCCCCGAAGCTCAGCCACATCGCCTCGCGCAGGTACATCGGCAGCATCACGCCCCCGCGCGCCAGCCAGTCGGCGGGCACGGTGTCCGGGTGGTCGGAGACCCGGCGGACGGGAAACACCCCCAGCCCGGGCGGCAGGGCGTGCGTGCCGCTCTCCGGCAGCCGCAGCGTCCGCATGAACCGCACCGCCACCCCGCCCGGCAGCCTCAGTGTGTCTCCGTCGATCCGTACCGCGCTTTTGGCCACAGGCCCGCTCCCTCTCCCTCTCGCACCGGCCCCGTCCCGGCGCCTCTCAGGGAGAACGCCTGCTGATGCCCGTGCGGTTCCGCCACAGCTCCTCCTGCACGCCCAGGCGCTCGCGCAGCCGGGTCAGCCGCGGCAGGCGGGCGCGCTGCTCGCCCGACACCCGGTCCAGTTCCTCCAGCAGACGGCGCGAGCGGTGCTCGGTGTCGAGCTCGTCGAGCATCCGGTTCACCTCGGTCAGGAGCGCGCCGTGCAGCTGCCACTGGCGGGCGTCGTGCTGGAGCCGCTCCAGCAGCAACTGGGCCAGCTTGTCGCGGGTGGCCGCGGCCTGCCGCAGCTCGGCGGTGAGCCGGGCCTCGGCGGCGTCCGCGTTCAGGCTGACGTGCGTGGTGACCAGCACCGCGAAGCTGACCACGGCGTCGGCGATCTCCGACAGGAGTCGCTCCACGACCTCGCCGGTCTCGGCCGGGAACAACGGCTGAGGCTCGCGCTCCTTGGCGAGGTCGGTCAGGGTGCGGGCCAGCACCCGCAGGACGACCGTGCAGATCTCCAGGGTGTCCAGACCGGTGCGCAGCACCACCCGGTGCAGCAGCCCCTCCCGCACCCGCGGATTGAGCCGCAGGCTGTCCTCGGCCTGCCGCAGCGCCGCGTCCACGTCCACGATGTCGTGGTCGAGTCGCCGGGCCTCGTGCAACCGCGCGGCGGCCGCCTCGACCGCCGGGCGCCCGGCCGCCTGCTCGCCGATGCGCAGCATCAGCTGGCGCAGCCGCCGGGCCAGCCCCTCGATCGACTCGCCCGCCTCCTCGATCCACACCGGTGGCGGCAGCAGCAGGTTGATGCCGAGTCCGACGACCGCGCCGATCAGGGTCTCGACGATCCGCGCCCACGCCGTGTCCCCGACGGTGGTGACGCCGAGCACCAGCATGGCGCTGATCGCCACCTCGGGCACGTACTCGTCCACCCGCACCAGATGCCCGACGGCCAGTGCCGCGAGGATCAGCAGCGCGAGGCTCCACCAGGTCAGGCCCACCAGCTGGCTGAAGGCGATGGCGACCAGGACGCCGGCCACCACCGAGTTGACCCGCCGGACGCCGTTGGTGAGTGTCGCGTACAGGGTGACCTGGACGACCAGCAGCGCGGTCAGCGGCGCGGTGAGGGGGGCCGCCTCGGGGCTCAGCCGCAGGGCGACGACGTACGCGAGGGTCGCCGCCGCCGTGGAGCGGAAGGCCTGAACGACCACGGGTTCCCGATGGCGCTGTACGAACCGCACGAGCGGCGCCGCTCGCTCACTTACCTGTTCCATCCCCGGACCAGTTCCCCTTCCCCACGCTGCCCGAACGTCCCTTCCGTACCCAGGGTGCGCTCACCGGGTGGGGAAGGACAGTCGGTGGCGGCGGGCCCGCCGGCGTGGGGCGCGGCGCCCTCAGACGTACAGCTTGTCGAGGAAGGCGGACAGGTTGCCCGTCGTCCGGGCGATCTGCTCCTCGGTGGTGAGGCTCTCCTCGAAGCGGCCGCCGCGCTCCGGGACCTTCCTGCCGCGTACGTACAGGGAGCAGGCCAGGTCCGTGCACATGTAGAGGCCGACCGAGTTGCCCTCGCGGCCGGCCGCGCCCGCCTTGCGGGCCGTCATCAGCGACACTCCGCCGCCGGGGTGGGTGGTCAGGCACAGCGAGCACATGCTGCGGTGCAGGAAGCCGCGCTGCGACGGCGGGAAGCGCAGGGTCACACCCACCGGTCCGCCCTGCCGTTCGGCGACCAGATAGCTCCGGTCGGGCGCACCCGGGTCACGCCAGCCCAGGAAGTCCAGTTCCTCCCAGGGGAGTTGGTCGAGATCACGGGGTGTCGGCAGACGCTTGGCCTCCCCCTTCGAGCAGTTGACGAACGAGGTGCGGATGTCGCTCTCGGTGAGTGACCTCATGGGGAGTCTCCCGGGTGCCGTCGTGGACCATGAACCTATGCCCTCTAGGTATCCGCCTAGGGTAAATAGCCGAAGCGAGGAGAACCAGTGAATATCCCCGATGTCCCGCCGTCACGGCGGCGGCCATCGCGCGCACCCCGGCGGTGCGCGCGGGCGCCAGGAAGGCGGACTGCTTAGCTCACATCGTGAACTAAGGGTTGTAGGAAAGTCGCGCCGGGCCCGGCCGTAAGGGTATGTTGCAGCTCGGGCAGGGTGCGAAGGGAGCGTCATGGCGGGGCGGAACGGGCGTACGGTACGCGATCTCAGGCGGGCCAACCGCACGGCCGTCCTGCAACGACTCTACTTCGACGGCCCCCTCAGCCGCTTCGAACTGGGCCCGGCCACCGGCCTGAGCTCCGGCTCGGTCAGCAACGTCGTCGCCGACCTGGTCGCCGACGGACTCGTCGAGGAGGCCGGCAGCGTCGACTCCGACGGCGGCCGCCCCCGCATCCTGCTGCGCGTCGCCCCCGCCAGCGGCCACATGATCGGCGTGGACGTCGGCGAGACCCGGGTGCGGATCGAGCTGTTCGATCTCACCCTCACCGAACTCGCCCGCGCGGAACGCCCGCTGGAGCAGCAGCGGTACGAGGTCGAGGGGATCGTCGGCCACATCCGCGACGGCGTCGCCGAGGTGCTCACGGCGGCGGGCCTCGCCCCGGACCGGCTGCTCGGCGTCGGGATCGGCGTCCCCGGCATCGTGGAGCACACCCCCGAAAGCGGCGCCGTCGTGCACGGCCAGACGATCGGCTGGGACGCCGTCCCGCTGGAGGCGCTGCTGCGCGAGGGCTCCCCGCTGCCGGCGACCGTCCCGTACTTCATCGACAACGGCGCCCGGACCCTCGGCCAGGCCGAGATGTGGTTCGGCGCCGGACGCGGCGCCCACAACGCCGTGGTGGTCCTCTTCGGCTCCGGCGTCGGCGCCAGCCTCGTCACCCCCGAGGCGGAACAGGGCCGTTCCCTGGAGTGGGGCCATCTGACGGTACGGGTCCGGGGCCGCCGCTGCCGGTGCGGGGCCCTCGGCTGCCTGGAGGCCTACGCGGGGGCCGAGGCGCTCCTCGACCGCTGGCGCGAGGAGGGCGGACATCCCCCCGCGGACACCGACGAGGAGACCGCGCTCGCCGCGATGCTCGCCGCCGCCCACCCGGACGACGGCACCGACGCCGACCCCGTCGCCCGCGCCGTCCTGGAGGAGACCGCCGAGTACCTGGGCGCCGGGCTCTCCGACCTGATCAACCTCTTCCAGCCCGAGCGCATCCTCATCGGCGGCTGGGCCGGCCTCCAGCTCGGCGCCCGCTTCCTGCCCGCCGTACGCCGCCACGCCACCGCGTACGCGCTGCGCCACCCCGCCCGGAGGGTCACGGTCGAACTCGGCCGGCTCGGCCCCGACGCGGTCACCGTGGGGGCGGCGATCCTCCCGCTCGCCGACTTCTTCGCCCGCGGCGGCAGGCGCCCCGAGCCGCTGGCCGGCGGCCCGCAGCCCGCCTGGCGCACGGCACTGGAGGAGCGCGCCCCGCACTGAGGTTTGGCCGGTCACGGCGGAGGTACTCGCGCTCCCACGAACGTCATCCGGAAGGGAGCACGCCGTGGCCGACCACCGCGACGAGGGCCCCGGCGAGAACGGCACGCCGATCCCGCGGGACCTGCCCGACCAGCAGGCCGACACCGGCGAGGACCACTGGGACGCGCCGCGACCCCAGGAGCCCGACGCCGACGTCCCCGACACCGACGAGGCGGGCACCGGCCGCCGGGGCGCCCCTCACGCGGCCGGCGCCAACCCGGATCAGCCGGTACCGGACGAGCCCTCGGCCTGAACCGGGACCGCCCCTGCTCGTACGGCACGCGTCCGTCGCCGGCCCGTACGACCCCGGCACGCCGCCGTCGCCGGCCCGTACGACCGGGCCGGCGACGGACGCGTGCCGTACGAGCGGGCCACGGCCGGCCGGGCGGCCGCGAGCGGTGCTCAGCCCACCTTGCGTCCCCGCATCGGCACCGTCGCCTCGCCGTCTCCGCCGCGCAGCCCCCGCAGGAACTCCCGCAGCACCTCCGTCGCCGTACGCTCCGGCCGCCAGCCGAGCTCGGTGCGCGCCCGCGTGCAGTCCATCAGAGGCAGCCGCAGGACCGCGTCGAAGAGGTGCGGCGAGGCCGGCAGCAGATGCAGTCCCCAGGCCGCCGCGATCGCCGAGCGGGCCGCCGTACGCGGCAGACGCACCGGACGGGCGTCGAACATCTCGCCCAGCAGCTCCGCGTCCACGGCCGGCTCGGCCGCCAGGTTGAACGCGCCGCGCACCTCGGTGCGCAGGGCGAGCCGGTACGCCTCGGCCGCGTCGTCGGTGTGCAGGGCCTGGACGCGCAGACCCGGGATGTCGGGCAGGAACGGCAGCAGGTCGGGCCGGGCGACCGGGCCGGGCAGGACCCTGCCGCCGAAGATCCGCCGCTGCTCGCTCGCCGACTCCCGCTTGAACAGGAACGCCGGCCGCATCCGGACCACCCGCACCGCCGGATGGTCCCGTTCGAAGATGTCCAGGGCCCGCTCCAGATAGGCCTTCTCCCGGCAGTACGCGGCGTCCGGCCAGCCGTGCGTCGGCCACGACTCGTCCACCGCGTGCTCCTTCGGACCCGGCGAGTACGCGCCCACCGACGAGGCGTGCACCAGCACGGGCACCTTCGCGGCGGCCACCGCCTCGAACACCCGGATGCTCCCCAGCACGTTGGTGCGCCAGGTCACCGCCGGATCGTGGGTCGGCTGGAACGCCCAGGCCAGGTGGACCACCGCGTCGGCGCCCTCGAACACCTCGGTCAGAGCGACGTCCTCGGACGCCAGGTCCACCCCGGTCCACCCGGTCTTCGGCGGCGCCCAGTCCGGGATCCGCCGGGCCAGACCCCGTACCGAGGCGACCGCCGGGTCCCCCGACAGCAGGCGCACCACACTCGTTCCGACGTTGCCGGTGGCCCCCGTGACGACGATGTCGCTGCCCGTTGAGCTGGTCACCTCAGGCTCCTCTCGGCGGTCCGTGCTGCGGACCGACCGAGTACCCGCCCCACGGGCACCTGGCACACGCTACGAGGCGAACGCGTCCACACCCGTCAGCTCCGCCGACAGCTCCCACAGCCGGGCCGCCTGGCCGGGGTCCGTCGCCCACGCCTTCACCCCGGCCCGCTCGCCGTCCTCGGGGGCGGGCCCGGCGATGTCGCAGTCCTCCAGATAGACGCCGCCCATGCCGTCCAGCTGCGGTGAGGTCGCCGCCCACACCTGGGTGGCCGCGCCCTGCTCCGGCGTCTTGAAGCCCGGCTGCGGGACCGGGTCGCCGTTCTCGTCGATCCACCCGTTCGCCACCATCTCCTCCCGGGGCAGGTGCCGCTGCAGAGGCGTGAGGATGCCGCCGGGGTGGAGGGAGAAGGCCCGTACCCCGCGGTCCCGGGCGAGTGCGTCGAGGTGGACGGCGAACAGCACGTTCGCCGTCTTCGCCTGGCCGTACGCCTGCCACTTGTCGTAGCCGTGCCGCCAGTGGACGTCGTCCCAGCGCATGCCGGAGAAGTGGTGGCCGCGCGAGGACACGCTCACGACGCGGGCCCCGCCGGGCTCGATCGCCGGCCACAGACGGTTGACGAGCGCGAAGTGCCCGAGGTGGTTGGTCGCGAACTGCGCCTCCCAGCCGGGGCCCACCCGGGTCTCCGGGCAGGCCATGATCCCGGCGTTGCCGATGACGAGGTCGACCGTGCGGTCCGAGGCGAGGAACCGGTCGGCGAAGGAACGCACGCTCTCCAGGTCACCGAGGTCCAGCTCGTCCACCTCGACGTTCTCGATGCCGCCGAGGTTCTCGCGGGCCGTCGCGGGGCGGCGCGCGGGGACGACGACACGGGCGCCGGCCTTGACGAGCGCACGGGTGGTCTCCAGCCCGAGGCCGGAGTAGCCGCCCGTGACGACCGCCACCTTCCCGGTCAGGTCGATGCCCCGCAGGACGTCGTCGGCGGTGCTCGTGGCGCCGAAGCCCGAGCCGATCTTGTGCTGTGCGGTGTCGCTGTCGCTCATGCCCGGAACGCTACGGATTGGAGTGCTCTCGAAGTCAAGCGCCGCCCCTGGCGCTCACCCTCACGCCAGCGGGCTCTCCCGCAGCGCCGCCAGCAGGCCGGCCGGATCGTCGTAGACCACCTCCGCACCCGCCTCCACCAGGTCGGCGCGCGGGATGCCGCCGCACAGGACGCCCACACACCGCACCCCCGCCCGGCGGCCCGCCTGCATGTCCCACACCGTGTCGCCCACGAACACCGCACGCTCGGCGGGCACCCCGGCCAGCTCCAGGGCGTGCTCCACCGGCTCCGGCGCGGGCTTGCCCTCCGCCACGTCGTCCGCGCTCGCCGTCGCGGTGATGGCCTCGTCGGCGTCGAGGGCGCGGCGCAGCGCCGACAGCTCGGCCCCGCTCGCCGAGGTGGCGAGGACGACGGTCCAGCCGTCGCCGTGCAGACGTCTCAGCAGCGCGCCGGCGTCCGCCATCGGGGGCAGCCGGTCGAAGTACTGCCCGTAGAGCGCCTTGTGCGCGGCGCTCAGCGCGGCGTCCTCGTCCGTGTCGCGGTCCTCGCCCAGCAGGTGGGCGATCAGGTCGTCGGAGCCGAGTCCCACGGCCCGGTGCACCGCGTGCATCGGCACCCGGTGGCCCGCCTGCCGGAAGGCCTCCCACCAGGTGGTCACATGCAGGTGGTTGGTGTCGACGAGGGTGCCGTCGACGTCGAAGACGGCGGCGCGTTCCATAGGCGGTTCCCTTCTCTCGTGGCGCCCGGGTACCACGTCAGGCACCCCCCACGCCCGCCGGGACGCGCCCTTCCCGGGTCCATGCCAGCAGCCCGTCCACCGGCCAGGTGGTCACCACCCGCTCCGGCGGCACCCCGCACTCCTCCGCCCGCGCGCAGCCGAGGATCTGCCAGTCCAGCTGACCCGGCGCGTGCGCGTCGGTGTCGACCGAGAACAGCACCCCGGCCTCGACGGCCCGGCGCAGCAGCCGCCGGGGCGGGTCCAGCCGCTCGGGCCGGCTGTTGATCTCCACGGCCGTGCCCGACTCGGCGCACGCCGCGAACACCTCGTCCGCGTCGAACTCCGACTCCGGCCGTCCCTTGCCCGTCACCAGCCGTCCGGTGCAGTGCCCGAGGATGTCGGCGTGCGGATCGCGCACCGCGGCCACCATGCGCCGGGTCATCGCGCGGGCCTCCATGCGCAGCTTGGAGTGCACGGAGACGACGACCACGTCGACCCGCTCCAGCAGCTCCGGCTCCTGGTCGAGGGAGCCGTCGTCGAGGATGTCGCACTCGATGCCGGTCAGCAGCCGGAACGGCGTCCAGGTCGCGTTCAGTTCCGCGACCACCTCCAGCTGCCGGCGCAGCCGCTCCGGCGACAGCCCGCGGGCCACCGTCAGACGCGGCGAGTGGTCCGTCAGGACGGCCCACTCGTGGCCCAGGGCCGCCGCCGCCCGGCCCATCTCCTCGATCGGGCTGCCGCCGTCCGACCAGTCGGAGTGCAGATGGCAGTCGCCGCGCAGCAGCGCCCGCAGCCGCCCGCCGGCCCCGTCGGTGAGCGGCCGTCCCACCTCGCTCTCCAGTTTCCGCAGGTAGGACGGCGTCTCCCCGGCGAGCGCCTCGCGCACCACCTGGGCCGTCCTGGGGCCCACACCCTTCAGCGACTCCAGCGTCCCGGCCTCGGCGCGCCGGGCCGTCTCGCCCTCGGGCAGCCGCGCCAGCACCCGGGACGCCGTACGGAACGCCTTCACCCGGTACGTGGGCGCCAGGGACCGCTCGAGCAGGAAGGCGATCCGGTCCAGGGCCTCGACGGGATCCATCGTCACCTCCTGGGTCCAGAGTTCCCCAGGGCGGTGCGTCCCGCACGACGGGCGGCCCGGTTTCGTCCGGTGCACACCCGGGTAGCGCGGACCCCCGTCGCGCCTTCCCGGGGAGCCCGGTCCTGCCCGGCTCCGCCGCGTCGCGGTGAGACGCCGGCGATTCGTACCGGCCGGTTGCGATTTACGCTCTATTACATGACCGAAGTCGCGAGCCCCTACATCTCCCATCCGCGGATCATGGTGCTCGGTGTGCAGCCGGGAAAGCCACCGTTCCGGATCGTGGAAATCGACGGCGAAGTGGTCGGTGAGGCGCACGCCGTCACCGACGTCCTGGAGACGGCCGCCGCCTTCGGCATCACCGTCCACGACCTCGACGATCCCGACGTGGTGCGCTGGGTGGGCGGCGACCGGTACACCTGGAAGCCGCGCTAGGCCCTGTCGTCACATTCCCGTCTGCCGTGGGGCGCCCCCCCCCCCCACCACCCGCGGGGGGGGCGCGGCCGCCGCGCGGGCCGCCGGCCGGCCCCCCCGCCGCCCCCCCCC
>NZ_JBIAWO010000002.1:783527-1011767 GCF_042895685.1 Streptomyces sp. NPDC001381
CGCGTTACCCCTGGTCGCGCGGAGGGCCCGTGTCTAAAATTCCCGGGGGGCGGCCCCCCCCCCCCCACGCCGAGAGCACGCACCGGACGCCGCACGGCCGCCCTGCGGGCGACGACGGGAATGTGACGACAGGGCCTAGCGGCGCCGGGGAGCGTGCACCGCGCGGCTCACCCGGCGTCCGAGCAGCAGGTAACCGATCAGCGCCCCTGTCGTGTTGAGGATGACGTCGTCGATGTCGAAGGCGCGTCCGGTCACCAGCGCCCCCTGCGCGAACTCCACCAGCAGCATCACGGACGCGGTCAGCAGCACCACTCGCAGCACCCCGCGCGCCTGCGGCGCGAGCACCGGCACCAGCAGGCCGAACGGCACCCCGAGCAGCAGGTTCCCGCCGATCTGCTTGACCGCGTCACGCAGCTCCGGCTGGTCCAGATAGGCCCGCAGCGAGCGGCCCGGACGCAGGTTCGAGTGCACGAGCGCCGCGGAGGCGGGCGACGGCTCCAGCGTCAGCCGCGCCAGCACCACGGCGAACCCCACCATGAAGGCGAACGCGCACAGCATCGCCAGGAAGCGCAGGACGAAAGGCAGCGGCCCACGGCCGGGCGACGCCGGTTCGTCCTTCCCGCTCCTCTTCCCAGGTGCCCTCCCCGGCTTCTTCGCGGGCTTCTTCTCCGCTGCGGCCGGACCGGGTGGCTCCTCGCCCTTCGTGAAGCGCAGGCGGAACCCGGTGAGCGGACGTGAGGCTGAGCGGGCCACGCGGTCCTCCAGTCTTCAACTTACCTTCGATGTAAGCCGGTTACCCGCGTACGGCGGGAGGATGCGGCCGAGAGCGCACCCTGCCGGGCGCGCTCGGCGGCTGATCAGGCTCCGTAGGTGACGGTGACCTCCTTGAAGCCGAGGGAGTGCAGCAGTCCCTCCAGCATGTCGGTGGTGTTGGTCTCGGCGCGCGCGGTCAGCTCGCTGTCCTTCGCGGCCTCGCCGATGTGCTTCACGGCGAGCTTCTGCACGGCCTGCTCGCCGTTGGGGTTGTCCGAGAAGAGGTCGCCGAGGCGGTCGAGGAGACCGCGCTGCTTGGAGACCGCGTAGGAGCGGTCGGGGTCGAGCGCCGGCGTGCCGAGCCGTGCGTGCGGCAGCCGGAGCGTGGCGGACGTACGGTCCTCGTCGACCGTCACGTCCTTGTCGTCGACCTTGCCGAGGTCGACATAGGCGTCCACGGTGCCGGCGCCCACGTACAGGGTGCGGGTGCCGCGGATCGCGTCCGGGAGGTACCTGGCGTCCTTCTCCAGATCCACGACGACCTGGAAGTTGCCGGAGGCGGCGTCGTAACGGCTCATGTCCTGGATGGACTTGAGCAGGGCGGGACCCGAACGGTCCTTGGTCTCGGTGCCGAAGAAGTCACGCAGTCCCGGCAGCAGACTGAGCCGGATCCCGGCGAACATCACGACGAGCACGACCACGACCGAGATGAGCACCTTGGCCCAGCCCGGTACCCGCTTCGGCAGGCTCTTGACGGGAGTCGTCATGGCGACGGCCCTCCTTCCTACCTGACCGGATTCCCGCCAATGCCCCTGCCAGACCGCGCTGTTGACGTCTTGTGACAGTCCGGCGCGGCATGCGGGCGCCCCCGGACCGGCAGGAGCGGCCCGGCCGGCCGGCCCGGCCACGCCGGACGCGGCCCCGCCGGGGCGCGACGCGGGGGCCGCCGGGCCCGGGCTCACCCATGCGCAGCAATGCCGGACCGGCGAACCGGAGGCCGGTCCCGGGACGGCCTCCGGGGCGCTGCCACCGGCGGGCGGTGACCGGTTTCACGCCGTCCCGGGGCCGCCGAGGCCGGATTGCCGCGGGTGGGCGGGAGAGGCGTGGTCCGTAGCATGAGAACCCCGCCCGGACATGGTCAGCGAGGAGCCGATCGTGCGAGACATCTCCGTGTTCAGCGGCAGTGCCCACCCCGAGCTGGCCGCCGAGGTCTGCGCCCACCTCGGGGTCCCTCTGAGTCCCACCCGAGTCAGCAGGTTCGCCAACGACTGCCTGGAGGTGCAGTTGCAGGCCAACTGCCGGGAACGGGACGTCTTCCTGGTCCAGCCGTTGGTCCGGCCCGTGCAGGAGCACCTGGTCGAGCTGCTGATGATGTGCGACGCGGCCCGCGGGGCGTCCGCCGGCCGCATCACCGTCGTCATGCCGCACTATTCCTACGCCCGCTCCGACAAGAAGGACGCGCCCCGCATCTCCCTGGGCGGGCGCCTGGTCGCCGACCTGATGGCGGCGGCCGGCGTCCACCGCGTCCTCGCCATGACCCTGCACTCACCGCAGGTCCACGGCTTCTTCTCGATGCCCGTCGACCACCTGCACGCCCTGCGTGAGCTGGCCGCCCACTTCCGCCGCTACGACCTCACCTCCACCACCGTCGTCTCGCCCGACCTCGGCAACGCCAAGGAGGCCGCCGCCTTCGCCCGCATGATCGGCGCCCAGGTGGCGGCCGGCGCCAAACAGCGCTTCGCCGACGACCGGGTGAGCATCAGCTCGGTCATCGGCGAGGTCACCGGGCGGGACGTCATCGTCCTCGACGACGAGATCGCCAAGGGCAGTACCGTCCTCGAACTCCTCGACCGGCTGCGGGAGCTGGAGCCGCGCTCGATACGGGTGGCGTGCACGCACGGGCTGTTCGCGGCGGGCGCCCTGAAGAGGCTCAGCGAGCAGCCCGACGTCCTGGAGATCGTCTGCACCAACACCGTGCCGGTGCCCGCCGAGGAGCACACCCACAAGCTGCGGATCCTGTCCATCGCGCCCGCCCTGGCGGAGGCCGTGCGCCGGATTCACAACGGTGAGTCCGTCAGCGCCCTGTTCGACGCGGCCCGCAGCGAATAGACAGGAAGGAGTGGAAACGCGCATGTCGTCACCCATGTGACCAGGGAGGGCCCGCAGTGGCGAAGGCGAAGTTCGAGCGGACGAAACCACACGTCAACATCGGCACCATCGGGCACATCGACCACGGTAAGACGACCCTCACGGCAGCCATCACCAAGGTGCTGCACGACAGGTTCCCCCAGCTGAATCCCTTCACCCCGTTCGACCAGATCGACAAGGCGCCCGAGGAGCGGCAGCGCGGCATCACGATCTCCATCGCCCATGTGGAGTACCAGACGGAGCGCCGGCACTACGCCCACGTGGACTGCCCCGGCCACGCCGACTACATCAAGAACATGATCACCGGCGCGGCCCAGATGGACGGCGCGATCCTGGTCGTCGCCGCCACCGACGGCCCGATGCCGCAGACCAAGGAGCATGTGCTGCTGGCCCGGCAGGTGGGGGTCCCGTACATCGTCGTGGCCCTCAACAAGACGGACATGGTCGACGACGAGGAGATCCTGGAGCTGGTCGAGCTGGAGGTCCGTGAACTGCTCAGCGAGTACGAGTTCCCCGGCGACGAGGTGCCGGTGGTACGGGTCTCCGCGCTCCGGGCGCTGGAGGGCGACCCGCGGTGGACGCGGTCGGTGCTGGACCTGCTGGACGCGGTCGACGAGGCGGTGCCGGAGCCTCAGCGGGACGTGGACCGGCCGTTCCTGATGCCGATCGAGGACGTCTTCACCATCACCGGGCGCGGAACCGTCGTCACCGGCCGGATCGAACGCGGCACGCTCCGGGTCAACAGCGAGGTGGAGATCGTCGGCATCCACCGGCAGAAGACGAAGACGACGGTCACGGGCGTGGAGATGTTCCGCAAGCTCCTCGACGAGGGCCGGGCCGGGGAGAACGTGGGCCTGCTGCTGCGCGGGATCAAGCGGGAGGAGGTGGAGCGCGGCCAGGTGGTGATCAAGCCGGGCTCGGTCACCCCGCACACGCGGTTCGAGGCGAGGGCGTACATCCTGTCCAAGGACGAGGGCGGCCGGCACACGCCGTTCTTCCAGAACTACCGCCCCCAGTTCTACTTCCGCACCACGGACGTGACGGGCGTGGTGACCCTGCCGGAGGGCACCGAGATGGTCATGCCGGGCGACAACACCACCATGCTCGTGGAGCTGATCCAGCCGATCGCGATGGAGGAGGGGCTGAAGTTCGCCATCCGCGAGGGCGGGCGGACGGTCGGTGCCGGGCAGGTCACGAAGATCGTCGAGTAGCGCCGCTGCGGAGGGGAGCGGCGCGGTCATAACGAGCCGGACGTGGCCTCGGGCTGTCCCAGGGCCGCGTCCAGCGTCGTCGAGGGCGGCAGCAGCTTGTGCAGTCCGGTGGCCCGCAGGATGCGCAGGGTCAGCGGGTGCGTGCAGACCAGGTGGAGGTGGCCGCCCTGGCCGAGCACCCGGCCCCGGGCCCGGTACAGCAGGCGCAGACCGGAGCAGTCGAAGAACTCGATCCGCGACAGGTCGAGGACGACCCGTGGTGCGGGTCCGGTGGTCGCCTCGTCGAGCCGTGGGCCGATCTCCGTCGCCGCGACGATGTCGATCTCGCCGCGGAACTCCAGCACCGTGTATCCCCGCTCCTGCCGGACACGCAGATGCGGGGTGTCCGCGGCGGGTTCCTGCTGCACGACGACATCGCCTCCAACCCGCTCCACCGGTCGGGAGCCTCCAACGGCGGGGGAGCGCGCAGCAGTTCCCCGCCCCAGCAAGGTACCCCCGTTGGAGTGAATTTCAGCATGTTCGATTGACATATGTCTTCGAATTGCGGGCGTGTCTCGATCGAGTTTTTTCGCGTCGTGAGCGAAGGGGTGCGAGACAGGTTACGACAGGGCGTGCCACGCCTTGGAGAGGGCGGCGCGGAACTGCTCCGTCTGGTGCGCCGTGAGCTCCCGCACCATCCGCTCCTCCAGCTCCCGCACCGGCCCCGCGCACTGCTCCAGCAGTGTGCGCCCCTCCTCGGTGAGCAGGATCAGCAGTTCGCGCCGGTTGCGCGGATTGCGCTCCCGGCGGATCAGCCCGCGGTTCTCCAGGGAGCGCACCAGATCGGCGATGGACTGGGCGGTCACGAAGGAGTCCCGGGCCAGCTGGGCGGCGGACAGCCCGTCGTGCCGCTCCAGGACGGTGAGCGCCGTGTACTGCAGGGCGGTGATTCCGGACGGCTTGACGAGTTCGTCCAGCCGGGATCGCACGACGAGCTCCACCTGCTTCACCATGTAGAGCAGGGACGGGGGTGCCTTGTGCGGCGGACGCGCGGGTGCCGCTGCCTGGGTCGTCTGGGTGCCGGCCATGAGTCCGAGCGTAGACCATTGACAGGAAACCTGTCCGTAAAGAGACTGCGGACCAACAGGAATCCTGTTGGTTGAAATCTTGGCGACGATGCTGAGGAGTGGCGATGACCACCTTCGAGACCGACCCCGGTCGGCTGTTCATCGGGGGACAGTGGCGCGAGGCCGCGGACGGAGCGCGGACCGAGGTGGTCGACCCCTCCCGGGGCGCGGTCGTCACCACCGTCGCGGAGGCGGGTGCCGCCGACGTGGACGCCGCGGTGCGGGCCGCCCGCGAGGCCTTCGACTCCGGCAGGTGGTCCGGGCTCAGCGGCCGCGAGCGCGGCCGCATCCTGCTGCGCGTGGCGCAGCTGATCCGCGAGGAGGCCGACGAGATCGCCCGACTGGAGAGCCTGGACGTCGGCAAGCCGATCACCCTGGCCCACGCGGTCGACGTCACCAACGCCGCCAACGACTACGAGTACTACGCCACGCTCGCCTTCTCCCTGGAGGGCGGCAACCGCGACACCCCCCTGAACGCCCTCGCCTACACCCGGCGCGGGCCGATCGGTGTCGTCGCCGCCATCACCCCGTTCAACTTCCCGCTGATCCTGGCCGGTTCGAAGATCGCCCCGGCCCTCGCCACCGGCAACACGGTCGTGCACAAGCCGGCCGACGAGACCCCGCTGAGCGCTCTGTACATGGCGGGCCTGCTCCAGCGGGCCGGCGTCCCCGACGGTGTCGTCAACGTCGTCACCGGCAGCGGCCCGGTCGCCGGGGAGGCCCTGCTGCGCCACCCCGGCGTCGACAAGATCGCCTTCACCGGCTCCACCGCGATCGGCCGGCACGCCGCGAGCGTCGCCGGCGAGAACCTCAAGCCGGTCACCATGGAGCTCGGCGGCAACGCGGCCCACATCGTCTTCGAGGACGCCGACCTGGAGAAGGCCGTGGGCGCGGTCATCAAGGGCTTCGTCTTCAACACCGGCCAGTTCTGCATGGGCGGCCCCCGCCTGCTGGTCGCCCGGCCGGTCTACAGCACCCTGCTGAACATCCTCGGCGAGGCGGTCCCCGGCGTCCCCGTCGGCGACCCCCGGGCGGTGGAGACCGTCGTCGGCCCGATGGCGGGGGAGAAGCACCTGCGCAAGGTCGAGGAGTACGTCGACCTCGCCCGCAAGGAGGGCGGCCGCGTCGTCTGCGGCGGTGAGCGGCTCGACCTCGACGGCGGCTACTACTACAAGCCCACCGTCATCGCCGACCTGCCCAACGACTCCCGGGTCGTCCAGGAGGAGATCTTCGGCCCGGTCCTCACCGTGCAGCCCTTCGACTCCGAGGACGAGGCCGTCGCCCTCGCCAACTCCACGCCGTACGGCCTGGCCTCGGGCGTCCAGACCGGCAACCTCGCGCGCGCCCACCGCGTCGCCGACCGCCTCCAGGCCGGCATCGTCTGGGTCAACGACTGGGCGATGCTCGACCCGGCCGTCCCCTTCGGCGGGGTGAAGGACTCCGGATTCGGCCGCGAGTACGGCCCCGAGGCGCTCGCCTCCTACACCAAGGTCAAGTCCGTCGTCGTCTCGCTCGACTGAACGCGCCCGCACCACTCTGCAGAACGCGCCCGCGGAACCCAGGGAGTCCAACCGATGTCCATCACCACACGCGCCGCCGTCGTCGAGTCCGCCGGAGCGCCCTTCACCCTCTCCGAGGTCGTCCTCGACGAGCCCGGCCCGCACGAGGCGGTCGTCCGGCTGGTGGCGGCCGGTCTGTGCCACACCGACCTCGGCGTGGCGAGCGGCGGACTGCCCTTCCCGCTGCCCGGCGTCCTCGGCCACGAGGGCGCGGGCGTCGTGGAGGCGGTCGGCCCGGCCGTCACCGGCGTGGCCCCCGGCGACCATGTCGTGCTGTCCTTCACCTCCTGCGGCGAGTGCCGCAACTGCCACGGCGGCCACCCCGCCTACTGCGCCACCTGGCTGCCGCTGAACCTCCTCGGCGGCCGCCGCGCCGACGGCACCAGCACCCTCAGCCGCGACGGCGAACCCCTCGGCGGCCACTTCTTCGGGCAGTCCTCCTTCGCCGAGCGCGCCCTGGTCGACGAGCGCAGCCTGGTCAAGGTCGACCCCGACGTGCCGCTGGCGTCGATCGCCCCGCTGGGCTGCGGTGTGCAGACGGGTGTCGGCGCCGTCTGGAACGTGCTGAAGCCCACGACCGGCGGCACGGTCGTCGTCCTGGGCGCCGGAGCCGTCGGCCTGTCGGCGGTCATGGCCGCCGCCCTCACCCCGGCCACCACGATCATCGCCGTCGACCGGGTAACCGAACGCCTCGCACTGGCTGCGGAGTTGGGCGCCACCCACACCGTCGACGCCGGACAGTCCGCGCTCGGTGAGGCCATCGCCGAGATCACCGGCGGCCGGGGCGCCGACGGCATCGTGGAGACCACGGGCAGCACGGCCGTCCTGCGTCAGGGCGTGGACGCGCTCGCCGCCCGCGGCACGCTGGTCGTGGTGGGCGCCCCGCCGTTCGGCAGCGAAGTCGCCCTGGACGTCAACGGGTTGCTCGGCGGCAAGCGGGTCGTCGGTCTCACCCTCGGCGACAGCGAGACGCAGACCTTCATCCCGGCCCTGGTCGAGCTGGTCAAGGAAGGGCGGCTCCCGCTGGACCGCCTGATCGGCACCTATGCCTTCGAGGACATCGGCCAGGCGGTCCAGGACATGACCTCGGGCAAGACCATCAAGCCGGTCCTGACCTTCTGACGGCCGGTCAGTATCAGCTGACGGACGGTCGGTACGGTCCGGTGGAAGGTCAGTCCACCGTCAGGACCAGCTTGCCGGTGGTCCGGCCGGTGTCGCCGAGCCTGTGCGCCTCGGCGGCATCGGCCAGCGGGAACGTCCCCGCGATCGTGGCGCGCAGCCTGCCCGCCTCGGCCAGCCCGGCGATCGCCCGCATCCCGGCCCGGTCGGCGTCCACCAGCATCCGCACCGCCCGCACCCCGAGCCGCTCGGCCTCCTCGTGGAACTCCCGTGTCCCCACCGGCAGGATCGACACCACGATCCCGCCCGGCCGCACCACGCTCAGCGAGCGCACCGAGGTCTCCCCGCCCAGGGTGTCCAGGACGACGTCGACGTCCTTCACGGCCTCGGTGAAGTCGGTCTCCCGGTAGTCGATCACCTCGTCGGCGCCCAGTGCGCGCAGGAAGTCGTGCTTGCCCGCGCTGGCCGTCCCGATCACGTACGCGCCGCGCTCCTTGGCGAGCTGCACGGCCACGTGCCCCACGCCCCCGGCGGCCGCGTGGATCAGCACCCGTTGGCCCGCCTCGAGCGCGGCGGTCTCCACCAGCGCCTGCCAGGCGGTCAGTGAGACCAGGGGCAGCGCGCCCGCCTGGACGTGGTCGAGGGCGGCGGGCTTGTGCCACAGGGCACGGACCGGGGCGACGACGTACTCGGCGTGGGAGCCGTGGCCGAACGGGTACGGCAGCATGCCGAAGACCTCGTCGCCGGGCACGAAGGCGGCGACGCCGATCCCGACGGCCTCGACGACGCCGGAGACGTCCCAGCCCAGCACGAAGGGCGGCTCGCCCAGGAACCCGCCGGTCGCGCGGTGCTTCCAGTCGGTCGGGTTGACGCCGGCGGCGCGCACCCGGACCAGCACCTCGTTCGGACGCGGCGCGGGCCGCTCCACCTCCACTTCCTTCAGTACCTCGGGGCCGCCGAGGACGTCCTGGCGGATGACGCGCATCGTGTTCACAGTGCTCATGGTGAACCAGCGTGCCGGGCACGGCCCCGCCGGGAAATGGCATGATTGCCAACCTTCGATAGAATCGTGCCATGCCCCTGGGACACCAGCACCGCGTCGTCGTCCTCGCCCTCGACGGCGTCTACCCCTTCGAACTCGGCATCCCGAGCCGCATCCTCGGTGCCGCCGACGGCCACTACGAGGTGCTCACCTGCACGCTCGACGGCGCCCCGGTGCGGACGAACGCCGACTTCACGATCGGCGTCGAGCACGGCCCCGAGGTGCTGGAGACGGCCGACACGGTCGTGATCGCGCCCGTGGCGCCCGAGCGGGTGACGGACCATCTGCCCGAGGGGGTGGCCGAGGCCCTGGCCCGGATCCGCCCCGACGCCCGGATCGTCTCCATCTGCACGGCGGCCTTCGTCCTCGCCGCCGCCGGACTGCTCGACGGCCGCCGGGCCACCACCCACTGGCACGTCGCGGAGAGGTTCCGCCGGATGTACCCCCGGGTCGAGCTCGACCCGGACGTCCTCTTCGTGGACGACGACCGGGTGCTGACCTCGGCCGGCGCCGCCTCCGGCGTCGACGTCTGCCTGCACCTCGTCCGCAAGGACCACGGCAGCGAACTCGCCAACAAGGTGGCCCGCCGCTGTGTGGTCCCCCCGTTCCGCGACGGCGGCCAGGCGCAGTACATCGAACAGCCGGTGCCCGAGGCCGGCGCGGCCGGCACGGCGGCCACCCGGGCCTGGGCCCTGGAGCGCCTGGGTGAACCCCTCACCCTCGCCGACCTCGCCGCGCACGCCCGGATGAGCCTGCGCACCTTCGCCCGCCGCTTCCACGACGAGGTCGGCCTCAGCCCCGGCCGCTGGCTGATCCAGCAGCGGGTGGTGCACGCCCGGCATCTGCTGGAGGCCAGTGACCTGTCCGTGGACCAGATCGCCGGCCGCGTCGGCTTCGCCACCGGCGCCTCGCTGCGCCAGCATCTGCGCGCGGCGATCGGGGTCTCCCCGCAGACGTACCGCAGGACGTTCCAGGAGACCCGCTGACGGTACGCCGAACGTTTCGGGCCGCCGCGGCGTCGAAGTGGCGCGGGAACGATCGTGAATGGGGGCGGACATGCGCGGAGGGCTCGTCGCGGTGACGGCCGCACTGGCGGCTGTCGTGGGATGCGGCGCCGGCGACGACGGGGACCTGATCATCGACTACGGGCCCGCGGCGACGCCGTACAGCGGTCCGCTCCACCTCGCGACCGAGGAGGTGGACGAGGACACCCCGGAGGCCATGCTGCTCGCCTCGGGCGCCGCGGGCCGGGCGCTGGAGTGCGACGGCGAGATCTCCTGGGGCGGCGGGCCCGACGGCTGGGGGAGGGGCGACGGCGGCGCGACACCGGAAGACGGGCTGAGGCTCTACTTCCACATGTTCGAGCCGGGAGGCCCCCGCTCGGAGTTCCGCGTGGAGCGCGAGGAGACCGACCGCGTCCTGTACTCGTACGACGTCGACGGCCGGACCAAGGTGGCGGTCGTGGTCGCCAAGGACCAGAAGGACAGGCCGGGTTGGGGCCCGGAGACCTACGCCTCCTGCGATCCCGCCGAACTCCCGGCGAGCGTCACCGACTCCGGCGACGAGGAGATCTGGACCGACCGCAACGGACAGCGGGTCCCGACCACGACACTGAGCAGCTACGCCGGCGCGGAGCACTGCGACTGGCAGACGGCGCACTTCCTGGGGATGGGCCGGGGCGAGGGCCACCGGCAGTACGTCCGCGACCCCGACGGCGTGCTCCCGGGCGAGCTCCTCACCGCCCCGTACGACGGCGACGTCCGCATGCCCGACGGTGCGCACGACACCGGATACCGCTACCGGGACTGGCAGTTGTGGCTGACCGGCGAGCGCACGACGGCCTACGTCCGCACGCCCGACGGCGTGGAGGCCTGGCCGCTGGCGAAGGACATGGTGGCCTGCGCGTGAGGGCCGCCGGTCAGCGGCTGGCGTGCAGCGCGACCAGCAACTGCCAGACCTGGTCGGCGATCTCGGAGGGCGTGCCGGCCAGGTCGCCGTGCAGCCAGTCGGCCAGCACGCCCGCGAAGGTCGCGGCGACGGCGGAGGCGACCAGGGGGGCGTCCGCCGCGCCGGCCCGCTCGCGTTCGCGCAGGCTGTACGCCCGCAGGTCCCGGTGCAGCACCCGGCCGAGCGGGCCGCCGCCGCCCGGGGCCAGCAGGGTGCGGTAGAGCCGGGCGTGCGGGGTCAGCGAGGCGAAGAACCCCGCGAGCGCGGCGGGCGCCCGCACCGGGTCCGGCCGCCCCTGCCAGGCGTGCAGCGCCTCCACCGCCTCGCGCACGACGTCGGCGCAGGCGTCGACGGCGAGGGCCTCCAGGTCGGGATAGTGCACGTAGAAGGTGGCCCGCCCGACACCGGCCCGCCGCACCAGCGCCGCCACGCCGACCTCCTCCAGCGGCCGCTCGGCACACTCCGCCAGCAGCGCGGCCCGCAGCCGCGCCCGGGTGCGGGCCGCCCGCGGATCCCCGGGCTCGGCGCGGCTCACTGCGCGATCAGGACGGCGGCCAGGGCGAGCGCGCCCGGGAGGGCCTGCGCCACCAGGATCCGCCGGTTGGCGGTGACGGCGCCGTACACCCCCGCGACGATCACACACGACAGGAAGAACACCTGCGCCCGGAACCCGGTCGGATCATCCGCCACCAGCCCCCACACCAGCCCCGCCGCCAGAAACCCGTTGTAGAGCCCCTGGTTGGCGGCCATCGGGGCGGTCCGCTTCGCCAGTTCCGCGTCGAAGCCGTGGAAGCCCATCCCCGGTTTCTTCTGCCACAGGAACATCTCCATCACCAGGATGTACCCGTGCAACGCGGCCACCAGCCCGACCAGTACGTTCGCCACTATCTCCATGATCTCCCTCAACTTCCTGGACAGGTGTCCACTATAGCGGGACACCTGTCCAGGAAGTCCAGTCCCGCGCCGCGGCGGACTCCGGCGGACGCTCGCCTCCCTCGCCGGCACCGGGGTGCGGGCGGGGCGGTGGTGGCGACACTGGAGGCATGACCCGAGCAGCGGCACGCACCGCCAAGCAGTGCAAGCACGACACGCTTCACCGGCTGGAGCACGACGTCGACGTATGGGTCGCCACGGCCGGCGGGGACGGCGAGGTGCCCCTCCTGGCCCCGCTCTCCTTCGTCTGGGACGGCGCCGTCCTGCTGACCGCCACCGCGACCACCACCCCCACCGGCCGCGGCCTGCGGGACCACGGCGTCGCACGCCTCGCCGTCGGCCCGGCCGACGACGTGGTCATGATCGAGGGCGCCGCCGTGGCCGTCCCGCCGGCCGACCTGCCCGAGGAGGACGCCGAGATCTTCGCGGGCAAGACCGGCTTCGACCCCCGTGAACTCGCCGCGCCCCACCTGTACTTCCGCATCCACCCGCAGCGGATCCAGGCCTGGCGGGCGCGCGATGAGGCCGAGGCGATCGACGTGATGCGGGACGGGGAGTGGCTGCTGGCCGACTGAAACCGGGGTATCCGCAAGGTCCGGGGCGGGAGCGGCCCGCCACGGACCTCGTGGAGGAGAAGACATGGCACTGGTGAAAGCGGGCGTCGTGGTGCTCGACTGCGCCGAGCCCGAGAAGCTCGCCGAGTTCTACAAGGGGCTCCTGGAGGCCGAGGAGACCGACGTGACCGCCAACCGTGTCGAGATCAGGAGCGGCGACGGCACCCGTCTGGCCTTCCGGCGCGACGCCAACGCCACCCCGCCGAGCTGGCCCCGCCCCGAGAACTCCCTCCAGGCCCACCTCGACTTCCTCGTCGACGACCTCGACGAGGCGGAACGCAGGGTCGTGGGCCTGGGCGGCCGGCCCGTGGACACGAAGGGCGCCGCGGGCCCCCACGAGGAACGCGGCTACGCCGACCCCGCGGGCCACTCCTTCACCCTCCGCCGCACCCCGTCCACCGCACCGAAGCAGGGGTGACGAACGGGGGTTCCACGGGGCGTGCCGCCACCGGAGGGCTCACCCAAACGCCTTCCGGGGAGGGTCCCCGTGACGGGGGGCCCAGGTATCGGCGCCGGAGAAGGAGCTTTCCGCCGGGCTTCCGGAGACTTCCTTCCCGGCCCCAGCGGACCTCCCGGAGAGAACGTCGCGTGAACGCGGACCTCAAGACCGGGAGGCCCCCGGAAGCAGACCCCTTCCAAGCGGCCGTTGGGCACCCGCCCGGGGAGGCCCTTCGGCGGGTGCCCGGCAATTGCGCCCGGGCGGCCTCCCCGGGAGGTGCCCTGGGGAGCCCTCAAGGATGCGCCCCGGCGGAGCTCCCGAGAGAGGCACGCGGGCAGCGCCCTGGGGGCCTCGAGGACCTGCCTGAGGGGGCCCCAGGAAGTGTCCCGGGAGGGCCCGGGAGAGGACCCCAGGAAGTGTCCCCGGGAGGACCGTGCCTCGGCGGGCGGCCTGGGCGAGGGCTCCGTGGGAGTGTTCCCGGGAGGCCTCGAGTGCCTGGCTGAGGAGGGCCCAAGAGAGGCCCGTCCCCGAGAGGCGCCGAGGGCGTGCCTCAGTGAGTCGCTCAAGCGGGGCCCCAGGGGGTGTGCCCGGGAGGCGTCGGGGGTGTGCCTCGGCGGGCGGCCTGGGCGAGGGCCCGAGGGAGTGCCCCCGGATGCCTCAAGGACCTTCCAGAGGAGGCCCAAGGGAGGCCCCAGGGGGTGTCCCGGTTGGCGTCGGGGCGAGGTGAATGGCTGCGGGGCCCCGGGAGGCCCCGAGGAAGGGTCTCCCGGGACCCGGGGGGCTCAGTCGCGGCCCCCCTTCTCCTTTGCCGGCCACACCCCCGTGGACCGTTCGATGGCTTTCGCGCCCGTGCGGTCGGCGGCGCTGCGGGCCGCGGCGAAGATCGCGCCCTGGAGCGCCGCGGCCAGTACGACCTCGGTCCAGCCGCGCTCGCGGTCCAGGGCGTCGGGCGCGTTGTCCTCGTGCCGGATCGCCTTCCACGCCTTGCGGAAGGCGAGCCCGGCCAGCGCGCCGCTCGCCCAGCCGAAGATGAAGCCGACGGGCTGGTAGACGAGAGGGAGCTTCCTTTTCTTGGCCACGGGGTTCTCCTTGAGATGTGTCCATCCGGCCGCCGAGGGATGTCCAGGGGGCCGCACCGAATGATCAGGACCGGGGTGGGATCAGGGCCGCCCCTGCGGCGGGACCTCCTCGCCCGCGGGCACCGGTCCCGGCGGCGTGCCGTCCCCGAACGGGCGGCCGCCCAGCCGCTCGCGGTCGTGCGGGGTGAGCCAGCCGGCCAGGTCAGGTCCCACGGGGACGATCCTCGTCGGATTGATGCCGTCGTGCACCTGGTAGTAGTGCCGTTTGATGTGGTCGAAGTCGACGGTGTCACCGAAACCGGGCGTCTGGTAGAGATCGCGGGCGTACGCCCACAGCACCTGGTTCTCCGTCAGCTTCCAGCGGTTGCACTTGAAGTGGCCGTGGTAGACGGCGTCGAAACGGACCAGCGTGGTGAACAGCCGGATGTCGGCCTCGGTGATCGTGTCGCCGACCAGATAGCGCTGCCGCGCGAGCCGCGGCGTCAGCAGTTCCAGCCGCCGGAAGACGGCCGCGCAGGCCTCCTCGTACTCCTCCTGCTCACTGGCGAACCCGGCCCGGTACACCCCGTTGTTCACGTCCGTGTACACCTCGGCCATCACCGTGTCGATCTCGTCGCGCAACTCCTCCGGGTAGAGGTCGGGCGCCCCGGGACGGTGCAGGGCCCGCCACTCGGTGGCCAGGTCGAGGGTGATCCGCTGGTAGTCGTTCGTCACCAGCTCGCCGCTGGGCACGTCCACGATCGCCGGCACGCTGACCCCGCCCGGGTAGCCGGTCTCCCGCCTGTCGTAGGCCTCGCTGAGGTGGCGGATGCCGAGGACCGGGTCGCGGTCGTCCGGGTCGAGGGTGAAACGCCAGCTGCGGTCGTCCTGGATCGGATCGGCGATCGCCATCGACAGCGCGTCCTCGAGGCCGAGCAGCCGCCGGGAGATCACCGCCCGGCTCGCCCAGGGGCAGGCACGGCTGACCACCAGACGGTAACGGCCCGCCTCCACCGGCCAGCCGTCCCGGCCGTCCGCGGTGACGCGGTCCGCGAAGTGGCTCTTGGACCGCTGGAACCGCCGGTGCCCGTAGGCGCTGTTGCCGTCGCCCCCGCCGCTCATGGATCCTCCTGGTTCTCGCGGGTTCCTGCCGGAACGGGGCCCGTGCGCGCCGGCGCTCGCGCCCCGTTCTGCTGAACGCGTTCCCCGTTTTCGGCCGACGGCACGGTGTGATCCCGACCTGCCCGGGCATTCGGCCCGGATGAGCGGGACATCATCGAACACGCATGCCGACCAGAGGACACGCCTCACTGTTCTGGTGGCACTGGCCGCCAATCTCGTCATCGCCGCCGCCAAGGCGGTCGGCGGACTGCTCGCGGGCTCTCCCGCGCTGCTGTCGGAGGCCGCGCACTCCGTGGCCGACAGCCTCAACGAGGTCTTCCTGCTGGCCGCGCTGCGCCGCAGCCGCCGCCCCGCCGACCGCCGCCATCCCTTCGGTTACGGCAAGGAACGCTTCTTCTGGTCGCTGCTCGCCGCCGTCGGGATCTTCGTCATGGGCGGCTGCTTCTCCTTCTTCCAGGGCGTCGAAGCGCTCAGGGCCGGCGCCGAAGAGAAGCTCAGCGGCTATGTGGCGGGCCTGATCGTCCTCGGCGTCGCCTTCCTCGCCGAGGGCGCCTCCCTCCTGCGCGCCCTGCACCAGGTGCGCGGGCAGGGCGGCACCGCGCGGCTGCGCGACCCGGCCCTGCGCACCGTCGTCGCCGAGGACGGCACGGCCGTGCTCGGGGTCACCCTGGCCGCGGCCGGCATGGTGCTGCACATGGTGACGGGGGACGTCGTGTGGGAGGCGTCCGCCTCACTCGCGATCGGCGCGCTGCTCGTCTACGTCGCCTACCGCCTCGGCCGGGAGGCCCGTGACCAGCTCATCGGCGAGGCCGCCGACCCCGAGACCTCGGACCGGATCCGGGAACTGCTGGCGACCCAACCGGAGATCGACAGCGTGGAGGCGGTCTTCACGATGAAGATGGGCCTGGACACGGTGCTGGTCGCGGGCCGCGTGGACCTGGTGCCCGGCATGGACAGCGAGCGGGTCGAAGAGGTCGCCGTCCGGATCAAGCGTGCGGTCGCCCACGCGATCCCGGAGGCGGGCGAGATCTTCATCGATGTCACCGACCGCCTCGCGCGTGAGGCACGGGAAAGCCCCGCCGCGACGGGGGAGCGCGGCGGGGCCTGACGTTCGATTGCCCGGTGCGGGCTCGTTCATGCGCTCCCCCCGCAGATTTTTCTACGGGCCCTGCCGAGAGGGGGCTGCCGGGAAGCCGGTTCCGGGCGGCTCAGCCCGCGGCCGGCTCCGCGACGAACAGCGGAATCTCCCGGTCGGTCTTCTTCTGGTAGTCGGCGTACGGCGCGAACGCGGCGACGGCACGCTCCCACCATTCGGCCTTCTCAGCACCGGTCACCTCACGGACCGTCATGTCCTGCTTGCGTGGGCCGTCCTGGAGCTCCACGTGCGGGTCGGCCTTGAGGTTGTGGTACCAGACGGGGTGCCGAGGCGCGCCGCCCTGGGAGGCGACCAGGGCGTACCGCCCCTGGTGCTCGACCCGCATGAGGGGCGTCTTGCGGAGCTTCCCGCTCTTCGCCCCCCGCGTGGTCAGCAGGATCACCGGCAGCCCCGTCTCCCTCAGCGTGGTGCCCTCGGTGCCGCCGGAGCTCTCGTACAACTCCACCTGCTCGCGCACCCAGTCGGTCGGGCTGGGCTCGTACTCGCCTTCGAGAGGCATGGCATCCGTTCCCTTCGTCACGTCGTCGGTCGTCACGTCGTCGGTCGGCCGGCTGGGTCCTTCAACACCGGTGTCCCGGTGTTTCATCCGTACCGGGCCACCCTCTCGGGTACGCCCTTACCTCGCGCGTAATCGTGCCGCGTGCCTCCCTTCGGCAGACTCGGCCCCATGACGAGGACGACTGAATCCGGCACGCACCCCGCCCCCGGCACCGACACCGGCACCCGCGCCGTCGTCGAGGAGCTGCTGCGCCGTATCGCCGAGGGCGACCCCGAGCGGATCGCCGAGCTGTACGCCGACGGCGCCGACTGGCGGCTGTCCTGGCCCGAGGACGAACACGGCCGCGCCGGGACGCCCTGGATCCGGCACCGCGCCACCCGGGCCGACGCGGCCGACCATTACCGGGCCCTGGCAGCCCACCACACGCTCGCAGAGGGGGACACCCGGGTCGAGCGCGTCCTCGTCGACGGCGCCGACGCCGTGGTGCTGGGCGAGATCCGCCAGACCGCCGCACCCACCGGGCGCCCCTACCGGGCCGCATTCGCCCTGCACCTCACCGTCGCCGGCGGGCTCGTCGTCCGTCACCACGTCTACGAGGACAGCCTGGCCGTGGCCCGCGCCTTCGCGGAGTGACCGGGGCGCCGTGAGGACCGGCGACCGGCGGGTCACGCCCGGCGCGCCAGCTCGCAGGGCCTGACGACCCACCGTCCGGCCCGGCCACCCACCGTCCGGCCCACCCCCACCCCAGCCCCTCGGCCCACCCCCACCCCCGGCCTGCACCCCCTCCCCTCGGCCTACACCACCATCCCCACAGCCAGCACGGTCATCACCCCGCTCGACCCGAGCGCCGTCGCCAGTCGGCCCCGGCGCCCGGTCAGCGCCCGGCCCAGCAGTGCCCCGCCGCCGGCCAGCAGCAGCTGCCAGCTCGCGGACGCGGCGAAGGCCGCCAGCACGAACACGCCCTGGTCCAGGGGGCGTGCGGATGCCGTGGTGTCGTTGCCCAGCACCAGCGCGGCGAAGTAGACGACGGTGGCCGGGTTGAGCAGCGTGATGCCGAGCAGACTCAGCCAGGCCCGGGCGGGGGTCGGCGGCACGGGCGCGGAGCGGGTGGCGAGCCGGTGGGCCCGGTACGCGCGCAGGGCCGTCCGGGCACCGCGGACCGCGAGGACCAGCAGCACCAGCGCCGAGACCCAGCGCAGCGGAACCAGCACCGGCCGCAGGGCGGCGGCGACGGCGGAACCGCCGACGGTGGCCACGAGGGCGTAGAGCCCGTCGGCCGTGGCGACGCCGAGCGCGGCGCACGCGCCGGTGCGCAGGGAGGTGCGGGCGGTGAGCGAGACGAGGTGGGTCGCGACGGCCCCGACGGGCACGGCGATGCCGTAGCCCGCGATCAGGCCCGCGACGAGCGCGCCGGTCACGGGTGCGCGGGACCGGGCCTCCGGGGACGGCCGGGCTGCTGCTGGACCCGCGCCGGAAGGACGGCGTCGGACATCAGCGGCAGGCGGGCTTCGAAGGTGTGCATGGCCGGATCCTGCGGTCCGCGGCTGCCGAGGGCAAGTGAATTCGCCGGGCCGCGTCCCGGGCGTCCGGGACGCGGAGCGGTCGGTTCCGGCCATCTCGCCCCATTCGCCGATCTGGCTGAACTCCGTGTCGCCACATAGGTGCCCGGGGCATCTAATGAAGATCGGCACGAAGACGCACCCTTCGTCTGCGAGGTCTCCCATGACGGAACTCACGGAACGCGCGGAACCCGTCGCCTTCCCCCAGGACCGCACCTGCCCCTACCACCCGCCCCAGGCCTACGACCCCTTGCGCGCCGCCCGCCCCCTGTCCCGCGTCACCCTCTACGACGGCCGTACCGCCTGGCTGGTCACCGGCCACGACACCGCCCGCGCCCTGCTCGCGGACCCCCGTCTGTCCACCGACCGCACCCGCCCCGGCTACCCGGCCACCTCACCGCGCTTCAAGGCGCTGCTCGACCGCCGGGCCGCCCTGCTGAACGTCGACGATCCCGACCATCACGCCCAGCGCCGGATGCTGGTGCCGAGCTTCACCCTGAAACGCGCCACCGCGCTTCGGCCGTCCATCCAGCGGATCGTCGACGAGCGGATCGACGCGATGCTGGCCCAGGGCCCGCCCGCCGAGCTGGTCTCCGCCTTCGCGCTGCCGGTGCCGTCGATGGTGATCTGCGAACTGCTCGGCGTCCCCTACGCCGACCACGAGTTCTTCGAGGAGCAGTCCCGGCGGCTGCTGCGCGGCAGGCTGCCGGAGGAGGTCCGGGACGCCCGCGACCGGCTCGACGACTATCTCGGCGCGCTGATCGACCGCAAGCTGGACGGCCCGCGCGGCGACGGAGTCCTCGACGCCCTGGTCCACGAGCAGCTGCGCGACGGCACCGTGGACCGGGAGGGCGCCATCGCCCTGGCCACGATCCTGCTGGTGGCCGGCCACGAGACCACCGCCAACATGATCTCCCTCGGCACGTACACCCTGCTCCAGCACCCCGAGCGGCTGGCCGAGCTGCGTGCCGATCCCGCGCTGCTGCCGGGCGCCGTGGAGGAGCTGATGCGGATGCTGTCCATCGCCGACGGGCTGCTGCGGCTGGCCACCGAGGACATCGAGGTGGCCGGGACCACCATCCGGGCCGGGGACGGGATCGTCTTCTCGACCTCGGTCATCAACCGCGACGCGAGCGCCTACCCCGAACCCGACACGCTCGACTGGCACCGTCCCGCCCGCCATCACGTGGCGTTCGGCTTCGGCATCCATCAGTGCCTCGGCCAGAACCTGGCCCGCGCCGAGCTGGAGATCGCCCTGCGCACCCTCTTCGAGCGGCTGCCCGGGCTGAGGCTCGC
The DNA here is from genome assembly GCF_042895685.1 of Streptomyces sp. NPDC001381. Classification (NCBI taxonomy): domain Bacteria; kingdom Bacillati; phylum Actinomycetota; class Actinomycetes; order Kitasatosporales; family Streptomycetaceae; genus Streptomyces; species Streptomyces sp. NPDC001381. The sequence goes on from NZ_JBIAWO010000002.1 coordinate 803,089, forward strand.
GATCCCGGCCGAGGAGGTCCGCCACAAGCCCGGCGACACCATCCAGGGGATGCTGGACCTCCCCGTGACCTGGTGAGAGGCACCCGCCATGCACCCCGACACCCCCACCCGCGGGCACAGCGGCCCACGCATCGAGATCGACACGGAGATCTGCATCGGCGCCGGCCAGTGCGCTCTGGCCGCGCCCGGCGTCTTCACCCAGGACGACGACGGCTTCAGCGCCCTGCTGCCCGGCCGGCCGGAGGGCGCCGGCAGCCCGATGGTCCGCGAGGCGGCCCGCGCCTGCCCGGTCGGCGCGATCCGGATCTCCGGCCCGCCCGGCTGATCCCTGCCTCAGCGCCCACCGGCACCGGCGCACGACGGGCGCGGGCGCCGGTGGGCACGCCGGATGCCGGCGCACGACGGGCGCGGGCGCCGGTGGGCACGCCGGATGCCGGCGCATGACGTGCGGGCGCGGGCGAGCACGCCCGAACCCGCCCTACGGCGGCCGCGGGCGCCGGCGGGCACTCCGGCGCCCGCACGCGTCGAGCGCCGGACGCGCCGTCCACCCGTGGCACCGGGCGACCCTCACCCCAGCAGCCGGCGGGCCGCCTCCCGTGCCTCCGCGGCCGGGGCGGCGGACCCGCCGATGCCGGCCGTCACCATCGCGCCCTCGGCCAGCAGGAACAGCGGGCCGGTCAGGTCGCCCGGCAGGCCGGCGTCGGCGACCAGCGCGCCGAGGTACTCCCGGAACGCCCGCTTGTGCGCCCGTACCTGACCGGCCACCCGCTCCGAGGTCGCGCCCAGCTCGCCGTACGCGTTGATCCAGGCGCAGCCCCGGAAGTCCGGCTCGCCGAACCACTCCTCCAGCCAGTCGAAGACGGCCAGGATCCGCTCCCGGGGGTCCTCCCGCCGCGCGACGAACTCCGCGAGCCGCCCGCGCCAGCGCACGTCCCGCCGCGCCAGGTACGCCTCCACCAGCAGCTCCTTCGCCGGGAACAGCTGATACAGCCGTTTGAGCGAGACACCCGAGGCGCCCCGGACGTCGTCCATGCCCACGGACTGCACACCGCGTCCGTAGAACAGCCGCTCCGCGGCGTCCAGTGCCTGCTCGCGGGCCGTCGCGCTGTCCATGGGCGTCACCACCGTGTCCTGGTTCTCCTCGGCAGGGTTCACCTTGACGGGAGAACGACCGTTCTCTACGTTGTGAGCGTACCGGAGAACGCTCGTTCTCCACTCATCTGCCCGCCCTCCACCAAGCCGGGAGACCCCATGTCCGACCCCCGCCCGCCCCTGCCGCCCTTCACCCGGGAGACGGCCGCGCAGAAGGTCCAGGCCGCCGAGGACGCCTGGAACACCCGCGATCCGCACCGCGTCGCGACGGCCTACTCCGAGGACTCCGTCTGGCGCAACCGGGACACCTTCCTCACCGGCCGCGCCGCCATCGTCGACTTCCTCACCGCCAAATGGGCCCGCGAGCGCGCGTACGCGCTGCGCAAGGACCTGTGGGCCTTCGACGGCAACCGCATCGCCGTGCGCTTCCAGTACGAGTCGCAGGACGCCGGCGGCCGGTGGTGGCGCTCGTACGGCGTCGAGCTCTGGGAGTTCGACGAGCGCGGGCTGATGACCCGGCGCGAGGCCGGCATCAACGACGTGCCGATCGAGGAGAAGGACCGCCGTATCCAGGGCCCCCGGTCCGCCGCCGAACGCGGACTCACCCTGCCCGTTCAGTAGGGTTCCCGGGTGACCGCACAGGACGAGAAACCGGACGAGAAACCGGACGAGAAGCCGCCCTTCCTCTACGTCGTCGTCTGCGCCGCCGGCATCGCGGCCGGCGTCGGCAAGCTGATCACCGCCGCACAGGAGCGGCAGTGGCAGGTCGGCGTCATCGCCACGCCCCTCGCCATGAACGGCTTCTTCGACACCGCCGCCGTGGAGGCGCAGACGGGCCGGCCGATCCGCTCGGCCTGGCGCCGCCCCGGCGATCCACGCCCCTTCCCGGACCCCGACGCGGTCGTCGTCGCCCCGGCCACCTTCAACACCGTCAACAAGTGGGCGGCCGGGATCGCCGACACCCTGGCCCTGGGCACCCTGTGCGAGGTGTCCGGCCAGGGGGTCCCCGTCGGCGTCCTGCCCTGCGTCTCCGGCGCGCTCGCCGCCCACCCCGCCTACCGGGAGAGCCTGATCCGCCTGCGCGGGATGGGCGTCCGCTTCGGAGCTCCCTACGACGGCGGGGACGGCCGGGAGTTCGGCTGGGAGCGGGCGCTGGACCTGCTGGGGTGAGTCGCCGGGAGGAGCGGCGCGGGGCGACGTACGCTCCCCTGTGACTCCCTCCCGCACCGACGTCAGGAGCAGCGACGATGCAGTACGTGAAGCTCGGTTCGACCGGTCTGGACGTGTCGCGGATCTGTCTGGGCTGTATGACCTACGGCCTCCCCGACCGGGGCGTGCACGAGTGGACCCTCGACGAGGAGGCCTCGCGTCCGCTGATCCGTCAGGCGCTGGACGCCGGCATCAACTTCTTCGACACCGCGAACGTCTACTCCGACGGCACCAGCGAGGAGATCGTCGGCCGGGCGCTGCGCGACTTCGCCCGCCGCGACGAGATCGTCCTCGCCACGAAGGTGCACGGCCGGATGCGCCCCGGCCCCAACGGCGGCGGGCTGTCCCGCAAGGCAGTCCTGTCCGAGCTGGACCACAGTCTGCGCCGCCTCGGCACCGACCACGTCGACCTCTACCAGATCCACCGCTTCGACCCGCACACCCCGGTCGAGGAGACGATGGAGGCGCTCCACGACGTGGTCAAGGCCGGCAAGGTCCGCTACATCGGGGCGAGTTCGATGTACGCCTGGCAGTTCTCCAAGATGCAGTACACCGCCGAACGGCACGGCTGGACGAAGTTCGTCTCCCTGCAGAACCACTACAACCTCCTCTACCGCGAGGAGGAGCGCGAGATGCTGCCGCTCTGCGCCGACCAGGGCATCGGCGTGCTGCCCTGGAGCCCGCTGGCCCGCGGCCGCCTCACCCGCGACTGGGGGACCCGCACCGAGCGCAGCGCCACCGACAACTTCGGCAACACCCTCTACCTGGAAGGCGACCACACCATCGTCGAGGCCGTCTCCCGCATCGCCGGAGACCGAGGCGTCCCCCGCGCCCAGGTGGCCCTGGCCTGGCTCCTCCACCAGCCCACGGTGACGTCCCCGATCATCGGCGCGTCGAAGCCCCGGCATCTCGAGGACGCCGTCGCGGCGGTGGAACTGGAGCTGACCGAGAAGGAGTCGGCGGAGCTGGAACGGCCCTACACCCCCCACCCCGTCGCCGGTCACTGACCGCGGTCAGTGCGGACCCGCCGGTGAGACGAACTCCGTACCGCACGGCCCCGCACCTTTGCTCTCCGGCAGCGAGACCCGCGCCCCGCTCATGGACAGGGTCCGGTAGTACCCGCCGATCCGCTCCGCGGACCGCCCCACGTAGTGCCCGATGAACGACCGCCGGAACCGGTCGGAAGACCGGTTCGGCTGCGACCCGTGGACCAGGCTCCCGTTGAAGAACAGGACGTCGCCCGGCTCCATGTCGACCGGGACGGGCGTGAGTCCGGCCGGCGGCGGCACGTACTCCCGGGCGAAGGACAGCTCCGCGTCCGCCTCCTCCGGACAGAACAGCCCCGTCCGGTGCGTACCGGGGACGACTTCGAGCCCCCCGTTCTCCCGGTCGATCACGTCACACGCCAGCCACGCCGCCACACACGTGCCCGGCTCGACCCGCAGATAGAAGTTGTCCTGGTGCAGCGCCTGCCCCCGGGCCCCCGGCGGCTTGAAGTAGAACATGCTCTGCGCGGCCAGCACCTCCTCGCCCAGCAACTCCTCCAGCACCTCCCGCAGTCGCGCGTCCAGCAGCGTCCGCCGGGCGAGCGCGCTGATCTCGTGCGGGTGCATCACCCTCGGGAACCGGTCCAGCGGATCGTCACCGGGCCGCGGCAGGAAGTGCCCCGGCACCGGCCGGCCCGCCGCCTGCAGCGCCGCGAACTCCGCACGCAACCGGTCCACTTCGTCGTACCCGAACAGCCCCCGGACGACGGTGAAGCCGTCCTCCTCGTACTGTCGCAGCATCCAAGTCCTCCTTCGCCGACCCGCCCATGGTGAGGCGGACGCGGCCCACCGGAGGATGCCCATGCGTGCTGACGACCTGCCCGTCCCTGCCGGCGCCGGGGACCCGTCCCCGCCGCCCGGCCTGGTGGTGGTCGGGCACTTCGACGAGGGAGCCGGATACCGCGTCAACCGGCCTCGCGGATCCGACAGTTGGCTGTTCACCTGGACGACGGGCGGACAGGGACGCCTGAGGCAGGGCGGCGGCGAGGTCCGGGCCCGCGCCGGCGATCTGGTCGCCCTCGCGCCGGGCGTCCCGCACACCTACGGCGTCGAACCCGGCGCCGCGCACTGGCGGTTCTGGTGGGTCCACTGCCAGGCCCGCCCGTCCTGGACCCCCTGGCTGCGTCCCTACGGCACCGACGACGGCCTGTACGCGGTCACCCCCGTCCCCGAAGCCCTGCACCCACGGGTCGGGGCGGCCTTCCGGCGCATGTACGCCGACGCCCGGTGGCCCCGAGAGGAGCCGCCGGACCCCTCCGCCATCGTCCTGGCGCACGGCACCGCCGCCCGCGAACTCGCCCTGTGCGCACTGGAGGAGGCCGTCCTGGTCAGCACCGCCGCCGCGCGCCCGACCGTGCCGCCGCCGGGTCTCGACGACCGCGTCCGGCGCGCCCAGGCCATCGTGGCCGCCGACCCCGGCGCCCCGCACACGGTCGGCTCCCTCGCCGCACAGGTGGCCCTGTCCCCCTCGCGCTTCGCCCACCTCTTCACGGAGCAGACCGGCCAGTCCCCGATGCGGGCGCTGCGCGAGGCGCGGCTGCGGCACGCCGCCCGACTGCTGGAAGGCACCGACCTGTCCGTGGAACGCGTCGCGGCCGCCTCCGGTTTCGTCAGCCCCTTCCACTTCACGCGCGTCTTCCGCGCCCGGTACGGGAGACCTCCGGGCGCGTACCGGGACGGAATGCGCGCCGCAATTACCCTCTCGAAAGGGACACCAATACCGTGACCCCCCGAAAAGGCGGGACGGTATTGACGAAACGTCAAATGCTTTTCTCCCCGCACCCTGCACGAAACCGCGGGATCTCTTGTTCCTCCTGGTCCGGCTGTGCAAAGGTGTGCCGTGTCGGCGCGCAGACAACGTTTTCTCCCCTGCGCGCACGAGGCCCCTGTGCTCCGTAGCACCCCCCCCATGCTTCACAAGAGCCGCTCCCCGCTGACCTCGCACAGGTGCCGAACCCTGCCTATTGCCGCATGTCCGTCTCCCCGGGACGTGCCTCCAGGAGGAATGCAGCCGTGAATGACGCAGGCCTGTCGAATTCCCCTTCGGCTCGCCGCCTCGACGCGACCGACGAACAGCTGAGCGTCGAACTGACGCAGTGGACGGGGGAGGCGCCCGCGCTCCATCCCGTCGGCGAGCTGCTGGACCGGCACTGGGGGGCGGTCTTCGCCTACGCGCGGCTGTGCACCGACGGCGAACGCGCGGCCGGCATGCTCACCACGGCGGCCTTCACCCGGCTGTTCGGCGCGAGCCAGCACCAGGACGGGCCGACCGCCGCATGGCGCCCCCACCTGCTGGCCACCGTCCGCCGGATCGCCGCCGAATGGGACTCCGACGGCCCCCGTGACCTGCTCCACCCCGATCTGCGCGTCCAGGACGACGACAGCATCCCCGTGGCGGCCCGGCTGCTCCCGCCGGCCAACCGGCGCATGCTCGCCCGCGCGTTCCAGCGGCTGCCCCAGTCGGCCCGCTGCCTGCTGTGGCACACGGAGGCCGAGGCCGAACCCCTCGCGATCCCGGCCGGTCTGCTCGGCCTCGACGAGGAGGGTGCCCGGATCGAGCTGCGCCGCTCCCGCGAACGGCTGCGCGAGGAGGTTCTCCAGGTCCACCGCGAACAGGCCACCGACGACGAGTGCCACCGCTACCACCGGCTGCTGGACGTCACCTGCCGGCGCGGCGGCGTGGACGTCGACCCCGATCTGCGCGCCCACACGGACCAGTGCCGGCACTGCGCGCACACCGCCGACCAGCTGCTGCAGTTCGAGGGCCTGCTGGGCGTCGCCCTGGCCGAGGGCATCCTCGGCTGGGCGGCCGGCGCCTACCTGGAGGGCCGGGCCACCGCGGACGGACGCGAGCGCGCCGCGGCGGCGGAGCGCCTGCGGGGCGCGGCCGTCGCCGGCGAGGCCTTCCACGACGAGCCGGCCGGACCGCCCGCGCCCCGGGACACCGCCGCGCCGGGCGGGGCGGCCGACGCGGCGCACCCCCTGGCCGCCACGCCCACCGCACCCGGCCCGCTCCCCGAGTCCGCCACCCCCGTCGCTCCCGGCCGTCACGCCGAGGCCGCCCCCCGTCCCACGTCCAGCCGCTCCGACCGGAAGGCGGCCCGCCGCGCCCGCCGGCGCAACCTCACCGCCGCCGTCCTCACCGTCAGCGGCATGGTCGTCCTCCCGCTCGTGGTGTGGGCCGCCCTCGGTTCCGACGGCGGCACGGGCCGGACCACCGGCGGCGAGGCGGCGAGGACCCCGGCCGCCGACCCGGACACCGCCGCCGACGGCCCGTCCCGGGTGGACTCCGACCAGGCGACCCAGGGCACCCTGCGCGGCCGGCTGCACAACGTCGCCTCCGGGCTGTGCATCGGCATCGCCGGCGACAAGGCCGTCAAGGGCGCCGAGACCCTGCTCGCCACCTGCTCGTCCGCCGCCGGCCAGCAGTGGACGTACGAGACCGACGGGCTGCTGCGCAGCACCGCCGACCCCGACCTGTGCCTCGACTCCCACCTCGGCTACTCGGTGCGGCTGGGCCCGTGCACGGACTCCTCCGCGGCGACCGCCGAGAACGTCCGCTACGACTTCACCCTCCAGGGCACGCTCGTCCCGCGCTCCGGCCAGAACCTGGCCCTCGCCCCCGCCGCCACCGACGGTTCGGGCGCCCTGGTCCTGAAGAACCGCGCCAACGGCACCGCCCAGCGCTGGGTGATCGACACCTCCCAGCCCGACCCGCAGATGGAGTTCGTCAACTGGGGCGCCGACAGCGGCCCGTCCGGCACCCCGGCGCCGGCCCCGACCCCCGGGGCGACCAGGACGCCGGCCGCCGATCCGGCGCCGTCGAGCACCCCGACGACCCCGACGGATTCCTCCGCCGACCCGTCCGGCGCCTCCTGCTCGTACTACTCCTGGTACTCCTGCACATGGGGCGGCCCCTCCAGCGGCTCCGGGTACGGCTACGGCGGCCCGGACCACGGCTCCTCCGGCAGCGGGGACGGCGGCTACGGGACGGGAACCGGCTCCTCGGGCGGCTGGCGCCACTGACCGGCCGCCGGGTCACACCACCTGGAGGGACACCCACAGCGCCACGACCGCGCCGCCCAGCGTGGCCGGCACCGTGAGCAGGCCGAGCCGGGTGAACTCCCCGACCCCCACGTGCTTCTCGTGCCCCTGCACCACCCGCCGCCACAGCAGCGTCGCCAGCGAGCCGGCGTACGTCAGGTTCGGGCCGATGTTCACCCCGAGCAGCACCGCGAGGACGGCCCCGGCCCCGGCCGGGGCGGCCAGCGGGACCAGGACCAGGACCGCCGGCAGGTTGTTGATCAGGTTGGCGAGGACGGCGGCCAGCGCGGCGACGCCGAGCAGCGCGAACAGTCCCGAGCCGTGCGGCAGGACGTGCCGCAGCGCGCCCGCGAGTCCGTTGTCCACGACCGCCCGGACGACGACCCCGAGCGCGAGCACGAACGCCAGGAACCCGGGCGCCGCCGACCGCACCACCGCCCGTGGCGTCACCCGCCGGCGCGCCAGGGCCCGCACCGCCATCACCAGCGCGCCCGCGAACGCCGCCCACGCCGGTTCGACGCCGAGCGCCGAGGCCAGCACGAACCCGGCGAGCGTGCACGCCACCGTGACCAGGGCGAACATCGGCACCCCGGGCGCGGGACCGGCGTCGGGAGCGGCCTCGGCGGCGGGCGGACCGGCGGGCAGGCCGGCGGCGAAGAAGCGCCGGAAGACCGCGTACTCCAGACCCACCGCGACCAGCCACGGCAGCGTCATCAGCGCCGCGAACCGGGTGAAGCTCAGCCCGCTCGCCGTGAACGCCAGCAGGTTGGTGAGGTTGGAGACCGGCAGCAGCAGCGAGGCCGTGTTCGACAGATGGGCGCAGGCGTAGACGTGCGGTTTCGAGCGCACCCCCATCCGCGCGGCCGTGGCGAACACCACAGGCGTGAGCAGCACCACCGTCGCGTCCAGGCTGAGCACGGCCGTGACGACCGAGGCCAGCACGAACACCGCGGTGAGCAGCCGCCGGGGCCGGCCCGCCGCCCGGCGGGCCATCCACGCCCCGCACGCCGTGAACAGGCCTTCGACATCGCACAGGTGCGCCAGGACCAGTACCGCCGCGAGGAACCCGACGACCGGTCCGAGGCGCTCGGCCTCGGCGAGCGCGTGCTCCGGCGAGATGGCCCCCAGCCCGACCGCCACGGCGGCGGCGGGGACGGCGACGGCGGCCTCCGACCGCCCGGCGGGGCGCAGGACGGCCCACGCCAGGGAGGCGATCAGCAGGCAGACGGACAGCGTTTCGGCGAGCGGGGCGTTCAGGGTGGTACTCCGGGAGCGGGTTCGGGTGGTGCCCGCCCATCGAACTGCTCGGGATGCCGATCCAGCTGGCCGGGGTATGTGCCCCATGAAAACACGTCCGGGTAAAACACCCGCCAAGTGCCCGGGGCGGCCTCACTCCTCGTCGAACAGCGCCAGCTCCGCCCAGATCGTCTTGCCGTCGGCGGTGTGCCGGCTGCCCCAGCGCTGGGTGAGCTGGGCCACCAGCAGGAGCCCGCGGCCGCCCTCGTCCCAGGTCTTCGCCCGGCGCAGGTGCGGCGCGGTGTGGCTGCTGTCGGACACCTCGCAGATCAGGGTCGCGGCGTCGTGGATCAGGCGGAGCCGGATGGGGTGGGAGCCGTACCGGATGGCGTTGGTGACCAGTTCGCTCACCACCAGCTCGGTCGTGAACGACGCCTCGCTCAGCTCCCACCGGTCGAGCTGGTCGACGACCTGCTTGCGGATCGGCGCGACGAGCGCGGGGTCGGCGGGGATGTCCCAGGTCGCGACCTGCGAGGCCGGCAGCCCCCGGGTGCGCGCCAGCAGCAGCGCCACGTCGTCGGCGACGCCACCGGCCGGCAGCAGCGCGTGCAGCACCCGGTCGCACGTCTCGTCCAGGGAGTCCGAGTCCGCGGCGAGGGCCTCGCTGAGCAGCCGGAGCCCCGCGTCCTGGTCCCGCTCGGGGAAATCGATCAGCCCGTCCGTGTAGAACGCGAGGACGCTGCCCTCGGCCAGCTCCAGCTCGGTGGACTCGAACGGCAGCCCGCCCACGCCGAGCGGGGGACCCGGGGGCAGCTCGACCGCGCGCGGAGCGTCGTTCGGCCGCAGCAGCAGGGGCGGGGGATGGTCGGCTCCGGCCATGGTGCAGCGCCGGGACACCGGGTCGTACACCGCGTAGAGGCAGCTCGCGCCGACCTCGCCGGGGCTGCCCTCGCCGCCGGCCTCCTCCGACAGCCGCACGACGAGGTCGTCGAGATGGGTGAGCAGCTCGTCGGGGGCCAGGTCGATGTCGGCGAGGGTGCGGACGGCGGTGCGCAGCCGGCCCATGGTGGCCGAGGCCTGGACGCCCTGCCCGACCACGTCCCCGACGACCATGGCGACCCGCATCCCCGACAGCGGGATCACGTCGAACCAGTCGCCGCCCACTCCGGCACGGGCGGCGGGCAGATAGCGGGAGGCGGCGTCGACCGCGGCGGTGTCCGGCAGGGTGCGCGGGAGCAGGCTGCGTTGCAGGGCGAGGGCGGTGTCGCGCTCGCGGGAGTAACGGCGGGCGTTGTCGACGCAGACGGCGGCCCGGGCGGTGATCTCCTCGGCGAGCAGCACGTCGTCCGCGGTGAACGGGTCCGGCCGCCGGTACCGGGTGAGGACCGCGACCCCGAGGGTCATGCCCCGGGCGCGGACCGGCACGGACATCGTGGAATGGATGCCGAACTCGCGCACCCGCTCACCGCGCAGGGTGTCCCAAGCCAGCCAGGCGTCGAGGTCCTCCACGGAGGCGACGATGGTGCGGCCCGCCACCAGCGAGTCGGCCTGCGGCGATCCCGCCGGATAGGTCTGGACCTCGCCGGGCTTGACCACGGCCATCGGGTTGCCGGGATGGACCGAGTGGTGCGCGGCGCGGCGCAGGCTCAGCGGGGCGGCGAAGCGCGTCGGGGGGTCCCCGCCCTCCTGCGGGTCCAGCAGGTCGACGCTGACGAAGTCGGCGAGCGCCGGCACACAGACCTCGGCCAGCTCTTGCGCCGTGCGCGTGACGTCGAGCGTGCTGCCGATCCGCACACTGGCCTCGTTGACCAGTTGCAGCCGCTCACGGGCTAGATAGTTGTCGGTGAAGTCGTGCGCGGCCAGGCACACGCCCCGCACCCGGCCCTCGGCGTCCGTGACCGGCGCGAACCGTGCCAGCCAGGCGTGCGCGTGGTCCTCGCCGCCGGTCCGGGTGTAGGTCTGGACGTCCTCGGCCCGCCCGCTGGCGAGCACCCGGACCATGTGCCCCTCCAGCTCGTCGCTCTGCGGCCGGCCGCCGATCTCGGAGAGTCTGAGCCCCCGGGCGCGTTCCTCGGTCAGCCCGGTCACCTCGGCCATCGCGGCGTTCATCCGGGCCAGCCGCAGTCGCTCGTCGTAGACCGCGACCGCACACGGGGACTGCATCAGCGCAGCCGTGGCCAGCGGGTCGTCGGGGGAGAGGGGGCCGTCGCCGCTGAGCGGCGTCACGACGAGCCAGGTGGCCGGGGCGCCGTCCCGGGGCGGCCGGTGGTGGGCGAGCAGCCAGACCCGTACCGACCGGCCGTCCCGGTGGCGCAGGGCGAGCGTTCCGTCCCAGCGGGGGCCGGGGGGCAGCGGTGGGGCCGGCTCGGCGAGGAGCTCGGCGGCGGGCCGGCCCACGACCTCGGCCGGGGCCCAGCCCAGCAGGGACCGGGCGCCCTCGTTCCACCCGACGACCGTGCCGGTGTCGTCGACGACCACCCGGGCCGTCGCGGCTTCGTCGAAGGGATACTCCGGGCTCATCCTCGCCACTCCATCGCGGACACTCACAGTGAACAGGCGCGCCACATCCGTTCCAGCCTAGTCCGTCCCGCTCACCGGCGGACGGGAACCCCCTGAGAGGGCCGGTCAGATGGGCCCCGGCCGAGGTCAAGGGGCAGTTCCGGCCGAAACGTCCCGCCGGATGCGTCCGTCACCCGAGGGGGTCGGGTCTGCCCGTCCCCTTGACGGGGCGGGAGGGGGCCGTCGTCACATTCTGTTCGGGAACGATCAGTCGTGAGATCAGTTGTGAGTACTTCTGGGCCCTTGCCGGCCGCGCGCCGGGCGAGGGGCGGGGAGCGGTGCGGATCAGCAGGCGGGAGGGGCGGCCGGGGCCGGGGGGGCGGAACGGAAGGCCGTACCGTCCGGACTCCGACGGGGTGTTGACGGGGTGTCATCCGTGGCACAAGCATGTCCTCCGATCCCTCCCTGGGAGCGCTCCCATTGCGCCGACGGCGAGCGTCCCGCAACTCCCCGAGGAGCCTGGACGTGAAACGACGCAGAACCGCCCTGTTGTCCCTCGCGGCCCTGCTGGGCGCGGCGCTCATCGCGCTGCCCGCCCCGCAGGCCGGGGCCGAGGAGGTCGAGCAGGTCAGGAACGGCAGCTTCGACACCACCGCCGACCCCTGGTGGACCAGCAACGTCACCGCCGGCCTGGCCGACGGACGGCTGTGCGCGGACGTGCCGGGCGGCACCGCCAACCGCTGGGACTCCGCGATCGGCCAGAACGCGGTCACCCTGGTCAAGGGGTCCTCGTACCAGTTCTCCTTCTCCGCCTCCGGGGTGCCCGAGGGGCATGTGGTGCGGGCGATCGTGGGGCTCGGGGTCTCGCCGTACGACACCTGGTACGAGGCCACCCCGGTGCTCACCGAGTCGGGTGACGCCTACTCCTACACCTTCACCTCGCCGGTCGACTCCACCCAGGCGCAGGTCGCCTTCCAGGTCGGGGGCAGCGCGCAGCCGTGGCGGTTCTGCCTGGACGACGTGTCCCTGCTGGGCGGGGTGCCCCCGGAGGTGTACCAGCCGGACACCGGGCCCCGCGTGCGCGTCAACCAGGTCGCCTACCTGCCCGCCGGACCGAAGAACGCCACGCTCGTCACCGACGCGACCTCGAAGCTGCCCTGGCAGCTGAAGAACGCCGCCGGGGCGACGGTCGCCCACGGCTGGACCGTGCCGCGCGGTCTCGACGTCTCCTCCGGGCAGAACGTCCACTCCCTCGACTTCGGCCGCTACCGCACCCGCGGCACCGGCTTCACGCTGGTCGCCGACGGCGAGACCAGCCGCCCGTTCGACATCGGCACGGCCGCCTACGAGCAGCTGCGGCTGGACGCGGTGAAGTACTACTACACACAGCGCAGCGGCATCGCGATCCGGGACGACCTGCGCCCCGGCTACGGCAGGGCGGCCGGGCACGTGGGCGTCGCGCCCAACCAGGGCGACACGGACGTCCCCTGCCAGCCGGGTGTCTGCGACTACCGTCTCGACGTCAGCGGCGGCTGGTACGACGCCGGTGACCACGGCAAGTACGTCGTCAACGGCGGCATAGCCACCTGGGAGACGCTCAGCACCTACGAACGCTCCCTCCACGCCCGCACCGGCCACCCCTCGAAGCTCGGCGACGGCACCCTCGCCCTCCCCGAGAGCGGCAACGGCGTGCCGGACGTCCTCGACGAGGCCCGCTGGGAGCTTGACTTCCTGCTGAGGATGCAGGTGCCCGACGGGCAGCCCCTCGCCGGCATGGCCCACCACAAGATCCATGACGAGCAGTGGACCGGACTGCCGCTGCTCCCGGGCGACGACCCGCAGAAGCGCGAACTGCACCCGCCCACCACCACCGCCACCCTCAACCTGGCCGCCACGGCGGCCCAGGCGGCCCGCCTCTACCGGCCCTACGACAAGGCGTTCGCGGCGAAGGCCCTGAAGGCCGCCCGCAAGGCATGGGCGGCGGCGCTCGCGCACCCCGAGGTGTACGCGGACCCCGCGGACGGCACCGGCGGCGGCGCCTACAACGACGACAACGCGACCGACGAGTTCTACTGGGCGGCCGCCGAGCTGTATCTCACCACGGGTGAGAAGGAGTTCGCCGACCACGTGCTCCACTCTCCGGTCCACACCGCCGACGTCTTCGTCCCCACCGGCTTCGACTGGTCCCGCACGGCCGCCGCGGGCCGGCTCGACCTCGCGCTCGTCCCCAGCCGGCTGCCCGGCCGCGACAAGGTGCGCGCGTCGGTGGTGAAGGGCGCCGACACCTACCTGGCCACCCTCGCGTCCCAGCCGTACGGCATGCCCTACGCCCCCGAGGGCAACCGCTACGACTGGGGCTCAAGCCACCAGGTCCTCAACAACGCGGTCGTCATCGCCACCGCCTACGACCTCACCGGCGCCTCGAAGTACCGGGACGCGGCCGTCCAGAGCATGGACTACGTGCTCGGCCGCAACGCGCTCAACGTCTCGTACGTCACCGGCTACGGCGAGGTCGCCGCCCACCACCAGCACAGCCGCTGGTACGCCCACCAGCTCGACCCGAACCTCCCGGACCCGCCGCCGGGCACCCTGGCGGGCGGCCCGAACTCCGCCATCCAGGACCCCTACGCACAGACCAAGCTCCAGGGGTGCGTCGGTCAGTTCTGCTACATCGACGACATCCAGTCCTGGTCCACGAACGAGACCGCGATCAACTGGAACGCCGCGCTGACCCGGTTGGCCTCCTTCGTGGCGGACCAGGGGTAGCCGCCCGTTCGGTACCGCCCGGACACTCGCTTGACCTGGGGATATTTACGAGTCAGTACCCGGGCGGTACCGTGAGGGCATGCCAGCCCTCAATGTGGAGTTCAGCGATCGCGAGCTGGAGGACCTGCGGCAGATCGCCAAGGAGCGCGGTACGTCGATGAAGGCACTCGTGCGGGAGGCGGCCGCCGCCGACATAGCGCGGCACCGGGCGCTGCAGGAGGGCGCGGAGGCCTTCCGGACCTTCTTCGCCTCCCATGCCGACGAGTTCGCCGCCGCCTTCCCCGACGACGAACCGTCCGCCAAGGGCGAGGGGCGGGTCGCCTGACCGATGACACCCGTCATCCACATCGACGTGCCCTGGCTGCTCCAGCGCCACGAAGAGGTCCTGCCGGACCAGCCCACCGTCAACGACTTCTCCGCGCTGGTCGCGGCCGTCGCCCGGCACCGGGTCGACCCGCCCCGGCTCGGCGTCGACTCCGACCCGGCCTGGCGGGCCGCCGCCCTGCTGCACACCCTCGCCCTGCTCAAGCCCCTGCCCTCGGCCAACGCCCGTTTCGCCTGTGCGACGGCGGTGGCGTACATGTTCGTCAGCGGCGTCGGTATCGACCCGCCCTACGGCGCGCTAGTCGACCTGGCCCGGGACCTGATCGACGGCAAGACCGACGTCTACGGCGCGGCGGACCGGCTGCGGTCCTGGCAGATATAGCCGTCTCGGGAGCTCGTGGGCCGCCGGCCGAGGGCGGGAGGAACAAGGCCGGCGGCCGTGTCGCGCAGGAGAGCCGCCGTCCTGCACGGGGCCTCCGAGGAAGTGGCCGGTTCCAGTCCACTACGCGCCGCACCCGCCGGGAAGGTGCGCGACGCCCGTACACGTGCGCGTGTTTCACACGGGGCGCAGGAAACGGACCAAAGGAATGCCGTGGGGCATTCGGCCTGCCGTGTTGTCGACATTCTTTCAACAAGGGGCAGCTTGTCCGCGCGCCTTGTTGCGCGCGACTCACTTGTGCAAAGGTGAACCCTCCGAGCGGGGGGTGACGGCCGGGTCCCTGTGTGCGCCGCGGAGGCGGACACGCGCTCCCCGTCGCGCCGAACCAGGTACGTACCAAAGGAACCACTCAGTGCCCACCCCCCAGCCCCGTCGTCCCCCCTACCCACCGCCCGGAGGTGGCCCCGGGGAATCCGACGAGTCCCTCGCCGCCGGGATTCGCGGAGGCACGGACAACGAAGTCGCCGAGTCCACCGCGCTGTTGATCGCCCGGCACTGGCGGCCGGTGCACGAGTACGCGGTGATCTGCCTCGCTTCCTCCTCGAGCGCCGCGAACATGCTCACCGCGGCCGCCGTGCACCAGGTCTTCGACCGGCTGAAGCTGGGGGAGCCGGGCACGGCGCTGCGCCCCCGACTGCTGGTGACCGTACGGGACATGGCCCGGCTGTGGGCCGCCGACGAGAACATATCCGGGGTCCTGCCGGTGCTGAAGAAGCCCGCCGGGGCCCGGGGGATGCGGGCCGCGAAGTCCCTGATCCCGGAGAACCGGGTGCTGGCCGAGCGCTCCTTCCAGAGCCTGCCCGCCGTCGCCCGCTGCGTGCTGTGGCACGTGGAGGTCGAGGCCGAGTCGGTCACCGAGGCCGCCGGGCTGCTCGGCATGGACACCGACACTGTCGCCGGCGTCCACGAACAGGCCCGGGACAAGCTCCGCGAGGGCCTGGTCCGCGCGCACCGGGACCTCGCCCCGAGCAAGGAGTGCCGCTTCCACAACCGTCTCCTCGACGTGCCCATCCGCCGCGGCGGCGAGCTGCTGCCGGACGTGCGCAAGCACCTGGACGAGTGCCGCTACTGCCGCGCCGCCGCCGAGCAGCTCGGCCACTTCGAGGGCGGGCTCGGCGTCCTGCTCGCCGAGGCGGTGCTGGGCTGGGGCGCCCGCCGCTACCACGACTCGCGCCCCGGGCGGGCCAAGCAGCAGACCGCCCGGATCAGGGGCTCCGCCCGGCACCGGGGCGGACGTCCGCGCGGTGGCAGGCTGCTCTCGCGCATCCCCTCGCCGCGCCGTCGCGCCGACGGGGAAACGCGGTCCCCACGCGCCCTGTTCACCGGTGTGGGCCTCGCCTCGGCCGGTCTGCTGACCACCTTTCTCGCCGCCGGCATGTGGGTGGACGACGGCGGCGCCGACCCGGCCGCCTCCACCAGCGGCGTCGTCCCCGGCCCCGACGCGCCGAGCGCCAGCGCCTCCCCGACGGCCCCCGGCACCGTCCATCTGCCCACCGCACCCCAGCGGACCAGGCTGCGCAACGCCGAGGCCGACCTCTGCCTGGACATCCGGGGCGAGGCGAAGGCCGGCGCGGCCCTCGAACTCGCCGACTGCGGCACCGACGTCACCCAGCAGTGGTCGTACGCCGAGGACGGCCAGCTGCGCAGCGCCGCCCAGCCCGATCTGTGCGTGGACTCCCACGCCGACGCCGGCGTGGTCATCCTCGGGGACTGCGTGGACGCGGGGGAGGCCCGCGCCGACGACGTCCGTTACGACTTCACCGCCCAGGGCGAACTGCTGCCCGGCTGGGACGACGCCCTCGCCATGGCCTCCGCGGGCACGGAGCCGGGCGCCGACGTCGTGGTGAAGGTCCGTGACCGCTCCGCCGGCCAGCGCTGGCTGCCCGACACGGCCTCGGCCACCCCCGGTTCCCTGGCCGTCACCGGCACGGACGCACCCGCGCAGGCCCAGCCGGTCGACCTGTCGGAGGGCACCGCCTGAAGTCCGCCCCGTCCCGGGGCGTCCGTCACTCCGCTTCCCCGGCCAGGTCCTCGGGGCCGACGGTCGTCGGAGTGGCGTGGCCGGACAGGGCCAGGGTGAGGTCGAGTTCGGCCAGCAGGCAGCGGATGACGTGTTCGACGCCGGGCTGTCCGTCCAGGCCGAGGCCGTAGACGTAGGGGCGGCCCAGGAGGACCGCCTCGGCGCCCAGGGCGAGGGCCTTGAAGACGTCGTCGCCGGTGCGCACACCGCTGTCGAACAGGACGGTGAGACGGTCGCCGACCGCCCGCGCGACCCGGGGCAGGGCGTCGGCCGCGGCGACGGAACCGGCCACCTGCCGGCCGCCGTGGTTGGATACGACCACGCCGTCCATCCCCGCCTCGGCGGCGAGCCGGGCGTCGTCCGGGTGCAGGACGCCCTTGAGGACGATCGGGCCGTCCCAGTTCTCGCGCAGGAACGCCAGGTCCGGCCAGGTCTTGCCGGGGTCCGCGAACAGGCTGACGAAGTGCAGCACGGCCGCGTTCAGATCCTCGTGCACGGGCTTGGCCAGGCCCGCCAGGAAGGCCGGGTCCGAGAAGTAGTTGGCCGTGCCCACCCCGTGCAGGAACGGCAGGTACGCCTGGTCGAGGTCGCGCGGGCGCCAGGCCAGGAGCGGGGTGTCGAGGGTGACGACGAGCACCGTGAAGCCGCTCGCCCTCGCCCGGTTCAGGAAACTCCGGGTCACCTCCCGGTCCTTGGACCAGTACAGCTGGAACCAGCGCTCGGCGTCCCCCATCGCCTCGGCCACCTGCTCGATCGGCGTGCTGGACGCGGAGGACAGGATGTACGGCACTCCCTGCGCGGCCGCCGCCCGGGCCGCCGCGGACTCGGCCTCCGGGTGCATGATCGACAGCACCCCGACCGGCGCCAGGGCCAGCGGCGCGGGCAGGGCTCGGCCGAGCACCTCCACCGACAGATCCCGCTCGTGCACGTCGCGCAGCATGCGCGGCACGATCCGGCGGCGCTCCAGGGCCGCCCGGTTCGCCCGCGCCGTGCTGCCGTCACCCGCGCTGCCCGCCACGTAGCCGACCGGTCCCGGCCCGAGCCGCTGCTCGGTCAGCGTCTCCAGCCGGGTCAGATCGGTGGGCAGCCGGGGGACCTTGCCGGTCATCCCGCTCAGGTAGATCTCGTACTGGAAGTCCGCCCAGTGCTTCGCCATCCGTACGTTCCGCCTCTCGTCGTCGAGCCCGCGTGCACGGTGACGATACCGGCGCCGGTACGCAGGTCAGCGGCTCGCGGCCGACTCCCTGAGGATCCGGGCCAGTTCGCCCGGCCGCGAGAACATCGGCCAGTGGCCGGTGTCCAGTTCGACCAGCTCCCACCGGTCGCCCTTCAGCAGCTCGGCCACGGCGGGCGGCGGCGCGTCCCCGTCGAGCAGGCACTTGACGTACGTCGAGGGCAGGTCGCCGGGCGAGCCCTTCAGCACGGCGGGTTCGGTGAGCGTGGCGCCGGGGTGCGCGGTGCCCTCGGACCGGATGCGGGCGATCTGCTCGGCGGTCAGCTCCTGGCCCTCGGCGCCGTCCCCGTCGAGCGGCGGCCAGAAGCCGCCGTGGGCGTCGATCGAGGCGCGGACGTGATCGCTGGGCCATCCCGACAGGAAGGACTCCCCGTCGAAGGGGACGCTCGCGTCGACGTACACCACCCTTCTCAGCCGCTCACCGATCCGCTCCGCCGCCTGCCCGACCGGGACACCGGAGTAGCTGTGCCCGACCAGGACCACGTCCCGCAGGTCCAGCCGCTCGACCTCGTCGACGATGTCCTGCACGTGCCTCTGCCCTCCCGCGGGGACACCCTGCTTCTCGGCGAGTCCCGTCAGGGTGAGCGGGTGGGCGTCGTCGCCGGCGGCGCGCAGTGCGGCCGCCACCTCGTCCCACGCCCACGCACCCAGCCACCAACACGAAATCGGTCATGCCCGCACCGTAGCGGAGGGGTCTGACAACGGCCCCTCGTCAACTCCCGTCTCCCCAGCCGCGATCGACGGGGGTGCAGGGACGGGGGTCTACGCGTCGGGGGAGTCCTGCGCGTCCTCGGCGTCATGCGCGTCCCCCGCCTCCTGCGCCTCCTGCGCGTCCGGTCCCTGGGCCCGCACCCGCTGGACATGCTCCAGGGACTCCCGCAGTTCGGCGAGCCAGTCGTCGGTGTGCCGCTGGACCAGCCGGACGCACCAGGCGAGCGCGTCGCTGCGGCTGCGTGCCACCCCGCCGGCGATCAGGGTGTCCAGGACCTGGCGCTCGGGCTGCCGCAGCCGGGTCATGACCGGCGCCGCCACATGCGTGAACAGGGCGCGCTCCCCGCCGCACACCACGCCCCAGGACACCTTCCGGCGGAACCGGTGCTCGGCGTCCCGGGCCACCGCCATCCGGGCCTCCCGGGTGCGCTCCCGGAACTCCTGGATCCGGGCGGACACGGCCGCCTCGCGTTCGGCGGCGGAGGCGTCCCCGGCCAGCCGGGGCGCGGGCACGCGGCCGATCACCGTGATCTCCTCGCGGTCCACGGCCACCTCGACGAGTTCCTCGAACAGGTCGTCGGGCAGCCGCCCGGCGAACCAGCCCCTCAGCTTCTCTCTCTGCTCCGAAGTAATCATGTAATGACGATTACTCCGCTGGTCCATGAACACAAGGGATCGCGAAGGAGTCCGCCGAAGGCGAAAAGAGGGCAGGAGCGGAATGTTTCAGGCCGATTAACGAACCGGTGGGAACCGGCCATCCGGCCGAGAGGGGGGATCATGAAGCGCTTGCTTCCGGCGTTGGAACGTTCGAAGCCCGTGACTTCGCGCCACTGATTCAACACGCAAGGTTACTGAAACCTGTGGGGTCGATGTGAGTTTCGGCTGCGGACTCGGCAGACTCGCGCTCGCCGCTCCGGCACCGATCGCGCCGGCTGCGGCACACCCCCGAATCGAGCGGAAGGATGCACACAATGCGGAACACCGCGCGCTGGGCAGCGACCCTCGGCCTCACGGCCGCCACCGTCTGCGCACCCCTCACCGGGGCCGCGCTCGCCGCCCCGGCCGCAGCCCCGGCCTCGCTCTACGCCCCGTCCGCCCTGGTACTCACCCTGGGCCACGGCGAGAGCGCCGCCACCGTGGGCGCCGCCAGGGCCGTGACCCTGAGCTGCGCCCCCGGGCCCTCCGGCACCCATCCGGCGGCGGCCCTGGCCTGCGCGGAAATGCGCGCCGCCGGCGGCGACATCGACGCCCTGGCGGGCCCGGGCAGCGCCATGTGCACCAAGCAGTACGACCCCGTCGTCATCACCGTCGACGGCGTGTGGCAGGGCAAGCGCCTCTCCTACGAGCGCACCTTCGCCAACGAATGCGTGAAGAACGCTGCCGGGAGCAGCCTCTTCACCTTCTGAGACCGGGGTCGCGTGGCTTCCGTGGACGCCGCGACAGGCTCGTGACGTGGGGAGTGCGAGCCATTGGACACGGGACGACCGCGATCTCGTAACCCAGGGGCCGGACGGGCGGAGTGGGGCCGCCCGCCGGCCCCTGGGGTCATTCGGTACGGTTCCGGACGCCCCCGGGGACCGAGGTGAGCGGCGGGAAGCGGCCCAGCAGGCCCGTCGCACCGAGCAGCCGGTGCAGGTACGGCTGGTCGCAGACCACCCGCAGCCTGCCCCCGGCCCGCACCGCCCGCTCCTGGGCCCGGCACAGCACCCGCAGCCCCGAACAGTCCAGGAACTCCACATCGCGCAGATCGACCAGGACGTCCGGGGCCGGCGCGGCCGTCGCCGCGTCCAGATGGTCCGCGACGAGGCCCGCCGTGGCCAGGTCTATCTCGCCCGCCACCTCCACCAGGGTGTACGGGCCGCTGACACGAGTACGCGCGTGCGGATTGGCCGGTGGCGTCATGTCCGTTCCACCTCGGCAGGGGGTGCTGTCGGAGCCGGTAGCTACCCCGGCGGGACGCACGGCATCCCTGCGCGGCGGGACGCAAGATCTAGTTCACTCGTCCCGGTGAATTTCAGGCCGATGGCTTGTCTTCCGGGTCCTCGGTCTTTCGGGCTCTGCGGAGGGAGTCCCGATGGCTGGTGTCGCACCAGGGGTAGCGGCGGCTGCGCCGGCAGGTGCACAGGGCGACCTGGAAGCGGTCGGAGGAGACCGTCGTCCCGTCCTCGAGTTCCACTTCCACGGGGCCCTCGACGAGCAGCGGCCCCCGGCGCTGGACACTGATCCGGCGCGGCCTGTCAGCAGGGGAGTTCGGCACGGACGACCACCAGCTCCTCGTTCTCCTCGTCGGCGGACAGCAGCCCCCGGGCCCGCAGCCAGTCCTCGCGAGCGCGCAGCACCGGCCCGAAGGGAACGCGGCGCCGCCGGGTCACCGAGGCCTTCAGACCCGAGGCGCGCAGGAAGCCGACCGTGCTTCCGGGGTCGCTGAGCGCGGAGTGCACCATCAGCAGCACCCCGCCGGGCCGCAGCAGCCCGGGTGCCTCACGGCAGATCCGGTCCAGCAGCAGCCGGCCGTCGCCGCCCGCGTCCCAGGCCCGGGCCGTGCCCTGCGGAACCCGGTCACCGGCCGGCGCCGGAACGTACGGCGGGTTGCTCAGGATCAGGTCGAAGGACAGCCCGCGCACGGGGTCGAAGAGGTTTCCGCGCCGCACCCGCACCGGCAGCCGCTCCCGCCAGGCGTTCAGCCGGGCCGCGTACACCGCCCGGCGCGACACGTCCACCGCGGTCACCCGCGTGCCGCGCCGCGCCGCCGCCAGGGCCAGCGCGCCGGAACCGGTGCCCACGTCCAGGACGCGGGCACCCGGTGACAGCGGTTCTTCGGACAGCGCCCCGGCCAGCAGGGCGGTGTCCTCCTGTGGGGCGTACACGCCCGGGAGCACCAGTGGTTGCACGCGGATCAAGTACCCCGGCATTCAGGAAATATGGGCTTTTTCGGAAGTTGCGGCGGCGGGGAGGGCCGTGCGCAGGGACGAGCGCCCCGCTCGCCAGGAGGTGAGCAGATGGTCGCCGAGACGGTCCTCCAGCAGACCGGTGGCGTCGACGCCGAACGCGACGTCCGGGGCGAGATGCGGCTCCTCGGCGAGCAGACCGCCGATGACGTCGTGCCGTACGACCTGCTCGTGCACCGCGTCGGCCTCCACGTGCTCGTCGTAGAAGTGGACGGCGGCGGGCCCGGCGTCCGCGCGGCGCATCGCCTCGGCGAGCCGGCGGGACCCGGGGGAGGAGGTGATCTCGACGGAGGCGAAGTGGCCCACCAGGGCGCCCCGCAGGGAGCGGTGCAGGCCGAACAGGGACATCAGGTTGACGGTGGCGAGCGTCTGCGCGCACGCGGCGTCGAGATAGCGGCCGTAGGCGGTGTCCAGGCCGAGGTCCGTCATCAGGTGCGCGAACAGGAGAGCGTGGACCCGGTCGGGCCGGCCGCCGCCGAACTCGTCGAACTCCACCGCCGCCATCGCCGCCTTGGCCCGTCCCCACAGCCGGGGCAGCACCCACGCGTGCGGGTCCGCCTCCTTGAGGTGGTACAGCGAGCGCTGGGCCGCGTACTCACGCAGGTGCCACAGCTCGCCCTCGGCGGCCAGGAAGTGGCTCACGCCCGTCCCGTCGACGGGCTCGACGAGAAGCTCCGCGAGTGCCTCGTCGACGGTGTCGTGGACGGGTGTGTCCTCCCGCAGGGCGGTCAGGAAGCGGTGCTCCAGCGCGGCGCGGACCCGGAGCAGGTCGGGGTCCCACTCGCGGTCCGCGGCCACGCCCGCGAGCCCCCGGTAGTGCAGCTCGTAGCAGAGGTAGAGGGCCAGCTGGAGATCGTCGCCGTAGGGGTCGGCGGACGCGACCGCCGCGGCGGGCGGGAGCGGACCCCTGTCCAGCAGGTATGCGGCCACGGCCGCCGAGACCGGGCCCCGGGCGGCCGGCAGCCGCGGACCTTCGTCTGTCATGCGCGCCGGGTACCCCGGTGGCGCCGGATCACCCCCGCGTCAGTCCCGCCGGGACTCCTCCCGCCCCCGCTGGTCGGGGGTGATGGCCTCGGCCGCCTCGCGCCGTCGGCGCCGCCGCTCGTCCTCGGGGTCGTCGGCGCGGGTCTCGGCGTCCTCTATCTCCCGCAGGACCTCTTCGAGCGCGCTCTTCGGGGGCTCGCGATCGTCGGACACGGCCGGCTCCTCACGTCGTCGGGTGCTCTCAGTGTCGCGCGACGCGCAGCGGCACCGGCTCCGGGGTGCCGGCCGCCTCGTCGGCGAGACGGGTGACCTCCGCCCACCAGGCCGCGCCGTCCTCGATGTGCCGCAGCATGACGCCCTCGCGGATCGCCCACGGGCAGACGGTGACCGTCCGCAGCCCGGTCAGCTTCATCGCCGTGTGTCCCACCACCGCCCCGGCGAGGCTCTGTGCGGCGCGCGGCGCGGAGATGCCGGGCAGCAGGGCGCGTTCCGCGGCGGGCAGCGAGGCCAGCCGTCCGACCGCGGCGCCCAGGTCGCGGCGGTGCATGACGCGGTCGACGAACGGGCCGTGCCGTCCGGGCGAGGCGCCGCACAGCCGGCCCAGCTGCTGGAAGGTGCGGGAGGTGGCCACCGCGGTACGCGGGCCCTCCCAGCGGATCCGGGCGGCCACGTCCCGGAGCTGATGGCGGACCCTGCGGCGCATCGCCCGGACGAGATCGGGGGACGGCGGGTCCTGACCGGCGAAGAAGTCGTGGGTCAGCCGGGCGGCTCCGAGCGGCAGCGAGGCCACGAAGTCCGGCAGCCGGCCCCGGCCGAAGGCCACCTCGAACGAGCCGCCGCCGATGTCCAGCAGCGCGAGCGGTCCGGACCGCCAGCCCATCCAGCGGCGGGCGCCGAGAAAGGTGAGTTCGGCCTCCACCTCGCCCGGCAGGGTGCACAGCGCGACACCGGTCCTGGTCCGCACCGCGCGCAGCACGTCCATCCGGTTCGGGGCGGCGCGCACCACGGCGGTCGCGAAGGCCAGGGGGCCCGTCGCACCCCACCGGTCGGCGGTCCTGGCCGCCGCGGCGACCGCGGCCACCAGCCGTTCCACGGCCTCCTCGGGAATCGGCGCCCCCGGTCTGACCTGCTCGGACAGCCGCAACCGCCATTTGGCCGTGTGCACCGGAAGCGGCACCCCGTCCTCCGCGTCCGCCACCACCAGCCGCACGGTGTTCGATCCCACGTCCAGCACACTGATTCTCATGGCCCGGCGCGTACCCAAAGCGACCCCTCCCTACGCTGAGCGACGCGCAGGAAGGGCCGCCGTCCCTCACGGACGGCGGCCCCTCGCTCCCCGGTGCGGCTCCCCGGACGGTCACACGGGCGGGGTCGCTCACATGTGGACGACCGGTGCGGCGTCCGCGTCCTGCCGCGGCACCCCGCGGCGGAAGAGCGCGAACGCGATCACCGCGCCCGCCGCGAACAGGCCCGCCGACCACCAGAACGCGGTCGTGTAGCTCTCGATGGTCGCCTGCGCCTGGACCAGCTTGCTGGTGGCGTCCCGGCCGGCCAGGTAGTCGGTCGCGGCGCTCGCGGCGAGGGTGTTCAGCAGAGCCGTACCGATCGAACCGCCCACCTGCTGCATGGCGTTGACCGTCGCGGACGCCACACCCGCGTCCTCGGCGGCGACCCCGCCGGTGGCCATCTGCATGGCGGGCGGCATGACCAGGCCGAGGCCGACGCCGATGACGATCAGCTGCGGCAGCACTGCGCTCGTGTAGCTGGAGCCCACGCCGATCCCGGTCAGCCAGGCCATGCCCGCCGCGGCGATCGCGAAGCCCAGCGGGATGACCGCCTTCGGTCCGACCCGGGGCACCAGGACCGTGGTGCCGACCTGCGCCGTCACCATCAGCGCGCCGACCATCGGCAGGAACGCCACGCCGGTCCTCGTCGGGCTGAAGCCCAGGTTGAGCTGCAGGTAGTAGGTGAGGAAGAGGAACACGCCGAACATGCCCGCGCCGGAGATCAGCACGGCGAGGAAGGAGGCCGCGCGGTTGCGGTCGAGCAGGATGCGCAGGGGCAGCAGCGGGTGCGCTGCGCGCGTCTGCCACCAGGCGAACGCCACCAGCAGCACGCCGCCCGCGATCAGGAAGCCCCAGGTCAGCGGTGAGCCCCAGTCGTGGGTCTCGGCGTTGGAGAAGCCGTACACCAGGGAGAACAGACCGGCGGCGACCAGCACGGTGCCGGGGACGTCCAGCTTGGAGCCGGCGGCGTCGCGGTGGTTGGCCAGCAGGACCCAGCCGCCCGCGAACGCGAGGACGGCGATGACCACGTTGACGTAGAGCGTCCAGCGCCAGTCGAGCGCGTCGGTCAGGACGCCGCCGAGCAGCAGCCCCACCGCGCCGCCCGCGCCGGCGATGGCGCCGTAGACGCTGAACGCCTTGGCCCGTTCCTTGGCGTCGGTGAACGTGGTGTTGAGCAGGGAGAGCGCGGCCGGTGCGAGCAGCGCGCCGAAGGCGCCCTGGAGCGCGCGGGCGGTGACCAGCATCTCGAAGTTGGTGGCGGCGCCGCCCAGCGCGGAGACGGCGGCGAAGCCGACGACCCCGACGAGGAAGGCGGTCTTGCGGCCGAAGAGGTCGGCTGTGCGGCCGCCGAGCAGCAGCAGCGAGGCGAAGGCCAGCGCGTACGCGGTGACGATCCACTGCCGGTTGCCGTCGGAGAACCCGAGGTCGGCCTGGGCCGAGGGCAGGGCGATGTTCACGATGGTGGCGTCCAGCACCACCATCAGCTGGGCCAGGGCGACGACCGCGAGGATCCACCACTTCCTGGTGGAGGCGTCGGGCGGCGCCTGTCCGGTGCCCGTGCGGGCGCCGTCCGTCAGGGTCTTCGAGGACATGGGGAAACCCCTCCAGGGAGGTGAGTGCAAGCGGGGAACGGCGAAGAGGCAAAGAACACGTAAACGAAACCGTTTCGTACACATCGAGGCTAGAACACTTTCAGCGAAACGGCAAAGTTTCGTTGGGAAGGGGGCGGGAGGGGCCTTAGCGTGGATCCATGCCGGAACTCGCCGGAATCCATCACGTGAAGATCCCCGTCACCGACCTCGACCGGGCCCGCGCGTGGTACGGCCGGGTGTTCGGCCTGAAGATCACGCACGAGTTCCCCGACGCGGACGGCGTCCTGCAAGGCGTGGGCGGCCCGGTCCCCGGGCTCGGGGACACCCTGCTCGCCCTGCGCGTGAACCCGGAGGCGGCGCACGGCTGCCGGAACTTCGACCCGGTCAGCTTCGGGGTCCGCGACCGCGCCGCCGTCGAGGCCTGGGCCGCCCACCTCGACACGCTCGGCGTCCCGCACTCCCCGCTCATCGAGGCCACCTTCGGCCGGCTGCTCGTCTTCGACGACCCCGACGGGATCCAACTGCACCTGTACGGTCCGGCGGAGCACGCCGCGGACCGCTCCGACCGCCCGGAAGACGGCAGGCCGGCCGCCTCCCCCGACCTCACCGGCATCCGCCTGACCCTGGACGACGGCCGCCCCGCCGTCCGCTTCACCCGCACCTACGCCCACCCGGTCGCCAGGATCTGGCACCTGGTCACCGACCCCGCGGAACTCGCCGGCTGGTTCCCGTCCCGGGTCGAGACGGAGCTGCGGCCCGGCGCCGCGATCAGGTTCAGCGGCGACCCCCGGACGCCGGAGTCGACCGGCCGCGTCCTCGCCGTGGACGCCCCCCGCCATCTGTCCTTCGCCTGGGGCGGCGACGAACTCCGCCTCGACCTGGAGACCGACGACGACGGCACCCGCCTCACCCTCACGAACGTCCTGGCGGCCGCCGACGCCTCGGCCCGCAACGCCGCAGGCTGGGAGGTGTGCCTGGCCGCCCTGGACGCCCTGGCGGCGAGCGGCGCGCCGGCCGCGTCCGACGGGGGCACCCGGTCGTGGGAGGCGTACTACCGTGCCTACGTCGAGGCGGGATTCCCGTCCGGCGCACCGGTGCCCGGCCACGGCTGACCGCGCCCGCACCCGGCCTACGCCAGCTGCCGCCGTACCAGCTCGTGCAGCCGCCCGCCCGTCTCCGCGAGCAGCCGCGCGGGCGGACCCTGCTGGGTCACCTTGCCGTTCTCCATGACGACGACCCGGTCGGCGTCCATCACCGTCGACAGCCGGTGGGCGATCACCACACGGGTGGCGTTCAGCTTCCGGGTGCTTTCGATGACCGTGCGCTGCGTCTCGTTGTCCAGGGCGCTGGTCGCCTCGTCGAAGAAGAGGATCCGCGGCCGGCGGATCAGCGCCTGGGCGATCATCAGGCGCTGGCGCTGGCCGCCGGAGACCGAGCCGCTGCCGGAGACGATGGTGTGCAGTCCCATCGGCATCCGCCGGATGTCCTCCGCGAGCCCCGCCAGCTCGGCGGCCGCCATCGCCTCCTCCGGCGTGTACGCCTCGGTGCCGCAGATGACGTCCAGGATCGACCCGGTGAACGGCTGCGCGTGCTGGAGCACGACACCGCACTGCCGGCGCACCGCCGACTGGTCGAGCGCGGCCAGGTCCTGGCCGTCGTACAGGACACTGCCCGAGAGCGGCCTGTCGAAGCCGATCAGCAGGCGCAGCAGGGTCGACTTGCCGCAGCCGCTGGGGCCCACGACGGCCACGAACTCGCCCGGCCGGACCTCGAAGGAGACGTCGTCGAGGACGAGGGGGCCGTCGTCGGAGTAGCGGAAGGACAGCCGGCGGGCCTCCAGGGCACCGGAGAGCGGGCCCGGACGGGTGCTCGCGGTGCGGACCTCGGGGCTCGCCTCCAGCACCGGGCGGATCTCCTCGAAGAGCGGCAGCGCGGCCACCGCCGACACGAACGCGCCGGTCAGCGAGGTGACCGAGGTGAGCAGCATCGTCATCGACGTGTGGAAGGTGAGGAAGTCCGCGGCCGACAGCGCGCCCCGCGCCGGACCCGCCAGCAGCATGAACATCAGCAGGGAGCACAGCGGCAGGTACACCGCGCCCAGCACCGCGCTGAGGTTCTTGATCCGGCCGAGCCGCTGCTGGAGCTCACGGCTGCGGGCGAACCGGTCCGCCCAGGCCGCGTACGCGTAGTTCTCGGCGGCCGCCACCCGCAGCTTCGGCAGCCCCCGCAGCGTCTGGAACGCCTGGTTGTTCAGCTTGTTGGAGAGCACCACCAGCCGCCGCTGCCAGCGCACCTGCCACAGTCCGAGGCCCAGGAAGACGGCCGCGACGACCACCAGCATCCCGATCGCGGCCAGCGCCATCGGGACGCTGTACCAGAGCAGCAGCCCCAGGTTCATCGCGCCGATCGTCACCGACTGCGCCACCGAGGGCCCCAGCCCCGCCAGCAGCCGGCGGATCGCGCTGATGCCCATGGCCGCACTGGCCAGTTCGCCGGTGGACCGCTCGGCGAAGAACCTCGTCGGCAGCCTCAGCAGCCGGTCCCAGACCGCCGGCTGGAGCGTCGCCTCGATCCGGCCCTCCAGGCGCAGGACGGTGAGGTTCTGCAGCAGCATGAACGCCGCCGCGACCACACTGCTGACCATCACGGCCAGACACACCCGCACGATCAGGTCCTGCTCGGCCCTCGGCACGTACTCACCGAGCACCTTGCCCGTGGCGATCGGCACCAGCGCCCCGACCGCCACCGTCACCAGGCCGCTCAGCAGCAGGTTCGCCAGGTCACCGCCCGTGCCCCGCATGCTGAACCGCAGCAGCCCGAGCGGGCTCGGAGCGCGTTCCGGCAGCGGCCGGTAGAACATGACCGCACGGGGCTCGAACTCCTCCGCGTTCGCCTTCTCCACGGGCGTCTCCCGCCCGGTCGTGGGATGGACGGCGACATAGCCGCCGCGCCGCCACAACAGCGCGACCGGCGCCCCCGACAGTGCCCGGTGGCCGACCAGCGGGCCCACGTCGTCCCGCCACCAGCGCCCGTCCAGCCGTACGGCGCGGGTGCGCACCCGGGAGGCCAGGGCGATCTGCTCGACCGGGTCCAGCCGGTCGTTGCCGGCGCCCATGTGCGCGGGTTCGGCGAGGACGATCCCGGCCGCCTCGGCGACCAGCGCGCACGCGGCGAAGGTGGCGTCCGCGTCGGCGGACGTCGCGCGCTGCCCCGGCCCCCGGCCGATCGAGGCCAGCAGTGTGCGGTCGGCCCGGTCGCGGACCGCCTCACCCGCCTTGATCCCGGCGGCGGTACGCGATGCGTGGGTGCGCTCCAGCTGCTCGATCCAGCGGTCCAGCGCGGTCAGCAGGCGGTACTGCTGGTCGACCATGGACTGCCACACCTGCGGGTCCATCAGCAGATCGGCGGCGGCCTCCGCGCCGTACAGGGCGCCGTACTGGACGCTGCCGGGCGGGACCTGCATCCAGAAGACGTCCTCGTCGGTGACCTCCGCGGCCTTCTCGCCGGCCATCGGCGCCTGGAAGAGGACGGACAGGCCCCGTCCGACGCCGAGTGCCAGGGCGTACTCCAGGGGGCTCGAAGCCGGCGGCACGTACTGGGGGTTGCCGTACTCGTCGTAGGACCAGGTCTGCGTCCCGGCGCTCTGGTACAGCTCGCGCAGACCGATGCGGTGGACCACACAGTCCCGCAACGGCCGTGCGAGCAGGGTGTGCTGGGCTCCCGCGACCGGGCCGAGCAGCAGCGAGCCCGCCTCCAGGCGGCCCAGGTGGTGCCAGTGGCCCTGCTCTTCGGCGTCCACCGCGAACAGGTCCAGGGCGCCGGACGCGACCAGCCACAGCACCTGAGGCCCTTCGAGGTCCAGACGGCCGAACCCGGCGCAGTCGACGCGAGCCCCCATGTGTCCCAGCGCGGCGAGCACGTAGTCGCCGTCCTGTACGGCCGTCATCTCAGCGCTCCCTGACCAGTGCCGCGTACGCCCCGCCGCGCGCGAGGAGTTCCTCGTGCCGCCCGCGCTCGACGACCGTGCCGTGCCGGAGGACCACGATCTCGTCGCTGTCGCGGACCGTGCTGAGCCGGTGGGCGATCACCACGCAGGCGCAGCCGCGCCGGCGCAGGTTGTCCATGACCTCCTGCTCGGTCTCCGCGTCCAGCGCGCTGGTCACCTCGTCCAGCACGAGGATGCTCGGCCGGCGCACCAACGCCCGTGCGATCTCCAGGCGCTGGCGCTGGCCGCCGGAGAAGTTGCGGCCGTCCTGCTCGACCCGGCTGTGGATGCCGCCGGGCCGGCGCAGCACGACGTCGTACAGCGCCGCGTCCCGCAGCGCCTCGATCACGGCGTCGTCCGGGATGGACGGGTCCCACAGCGCCACGTTGTCGCGGACCGTCCCCTCGAAGAGGAACACCTCCTGGTCGACGAAGGAGACGGACGCGGCGAGCGCCCCGCGCGGGATGTCCTCCAGCCGCTGCCCGTCGATGCGGATCACGCCCTCCCAGGGCGTGTACAGGCCCGAGATGAGCCGGGAGACGGTCGACTTGCCGCTGCCCGAGCCGCCGACCAGCGCCACCTGCCGGCCCGGCCCGACCGTCAGGTCGAACCCGGACAGCAGCGGCTGGTCCAGGGGGCTGTAGCCGAAGGTGATGTTCTCCAGCTCCACATGGCCCCGCAGCCGGCGGGTGGAGTCCGCGCCGGCACGGCGGTCGTAGAGCGGATCGGCGCGGAAGTTCTCCACGTCCTTGAGCCGTGCCACGTCCGCCGCGAAGTCCTGGATGCGGCCCGCCACGCCGTTCAGCCGGGTCAGCGGGGCCGTGAACCGGGTGACCAGCGCCTGGAAGGCGACCAGCAGGCCCACCGAGACATGGCCCTCGATCGCCCGCATCCCCCCGATCCACAGGATCAGCGCGCTGTTGAGGGTGGCGAGCGTCGGCGCGACCACGCCCAGCCAGGCGCTCGGCACCCCGAGCCGCTGCTGCTCCTCCAGCGTGGTCGCGTGCTGCCCGGCCCACTTGCGGAAGTAGCCGTCCTCACCGCCGGTCGCCTTCATCGTCTCGATCAGCTGCAGACCGGTGTACGCCGTGTTGGTGAGCCGCGCGTTGTCCGCGCGCAGCTTCGCCGTACGGGTCGCGCGCAGCCGGATCACGATCCGCATGGCGACGATGTTCAGCAGCGCCACGCCGACGCCGACGACCGTCAGCTGCGGATCGTAGGTGTAGAGCAGGACCGCGTACAGGACGACGACGATCGCGTCCACGCCCGCCGACGCCAGGTCGCGGGCCAGGGTCTCGGCGACGGCGTCGTTGGACTGGAGGCGCTGCACCAGGTCGGCCGGGCTGCGCTGGGAGAAGAAGGTCACCGGCAGCCGCAGCAGATGGCGCAGGAACCGGGCGCTGGAGAGGGTGGAGGAGATGATCCGGCCGTGGTGGAGGTTGGCCTGCTGGAGCCAGGTCAGCGCGACGGTCAGCAGGACGCAGGTGCCCATGGAGGCGAACAGCACCTCCAGCAGCGAGGTCTGACCGCCGATCAGGAACATGTCGATGTAGGTCCGGCTCAGCGCCGGCACGGCGGCACCGACCAGCACCAGCAGCAGGCTCGCCAGCACGGCGGCGGGCAGGGTGCCCGCGGTGCCGCGCAGCCGGGCCGGCATCGCGCCCAGCACGCCCGGCCGGCGCCCGCCCCGCTCGAAGCCGTCCCCCGGTTCCAGCACCAGCACGACACCGGTGAAGCTGCCGTCGAAGTCCTCCATCGGCACGAAACGGCGGCCCTTGCCGGGGTCGTTGACGAACACGCCCCGGCGGCCGAAGCGGCGGCCCATGCCGTCGTAGACGACGTAGTGGTTGAACTCCCAGAAGAGGATCGCGGGTGTCCTCACCTCGGCGAGGGCGGCCAGGTCCATCTGCATGCCCTTGGCGGTCAGACCGTAACCGCGCGCGGCCTTCAGCAAGTTGCTCGCCCGGGAGCCGTCGCGCGAGACCCCGCACGCGATGCGCAGCTCCTCCAGCGGGACGTGCCGGCCGTAGTGGCCGAGGACCATCGCGAGGGAGGCGGCGCCGCACTCCACCGCCTCCATCTGGAGGACCGTGGGCGTACGGACGGTCTTCACCCGGCTGCCGGGTACGGTGCGCCGCGGCGGTGCGGCCCGGCGCCGGCCGCGGGTCTCCTGGGTGGCGGTCACGGAAGCAGCCAATCGACGGGACGCTGGTCGGCCAGCCGGATCGAACCCGTGGCCATGGTCATGGAGGTGAGCCGGTACGGCGGTCCGTCCGCGGACGACCAGCGGTACCCGCTCTTCGTGGACGCCGACCTGTCGAGGCGCACCAGCACGGCCACCGGGCGCCCGTCCTCGGTGAACTGCTCGCCCAGCCGGCTGTCGCCCAGGAACGCGGCGATCTGCTGCGCCGACTGCGCCGTGCGGTCCACCGACTTCACATGACCGCGCAGGACGCCGTACTCCTGGGACGGCACGGTCTGCACGGTCAGGTCGACGGCCGCGTCCTCGGGGATCGACCCGGCGCTCTCCGCGGGGACGTACACGGTCGCGTACAGCGGGTCGCCGGCGTCGGCGACCTTCTCGACGGCGGCCACGTCCGCTCCGGTGGAGATGATCTGTCCGATGGTGGCGGCGAGCGCGGTGATCCGGCCCGCGGCGACCGTCCGCACCTCGGCGTCACCCTCGGCCGTACGCACCTTCAGCACGGGGGAACCGGCGGGCAGCCGGTCGCCCTCCTTCGCGAGGACGGCGGTGACCTGGCCGGCCGCCGGACTCTGCAGGATGTAGCTGCCCTCGCCGTGCGTGAGCACGGCGGGCGCGCTCACCGTGGACGCGACCGAACCGGTCACCGCCCACACGGACGCGGCCGCCATGACGACCACGGTCACGGACAGCACCAGCCATCCCTGGGGGCGCGCGAAACGCACCGGCAGGTCGAGTTCCTCCGGTGACTGGAGCTTGGTGAGGGCCTGTTGGCGGAACTGCACGGGCTTCTCTCGGGGGTCGGGGACGCCGACGAGTCCCGGAGCCGGGTGAGGGCTCCGGGACTCGGAAGGTCACACAGGGTGCGATCAGAGACCGGCGACCAGGTTGGTGACCGGGGCGGTGTTCAGACCGGTGACACCCTCGACGGTGCCCACGACCGTGTCGACCAGGCCGGAGACCGGGGCGACGCCGTCCACCAGGCCGGTGGCGGTGCCGAGGGCGTTCACCGACAGACCACCGGAGACGTTGTCGAGGTCGGCGTCGGAGATCTCGACGGTCTCAACCTGGGGGGTGGAGTTCATGATGGAACTTCCCTTCACATGGATATCTCATAAGGGGGAGCGGCCCCCTCTGGGGACAGATGACGGCCGCGACCGCGGGCCCGGGCCCCCGTTTCCGGGAGCCGCCGGACTCCTGCGGTGCGATGGATCAAAGCAGGTCTGCGGGTGGCGCATCCACTCAACCACCGCTCTCACCTGGGCACTTGCGTCACAGACGCGTCAAACGGTGCAGGTGCGCGCACGACTTGTCGCCCACTCCTTCACAGCTCGGACCGGATTCGCTCGGATGAGCGGCGGGGGCCGTCGCGGCGAATCCGACACTCCTGCCCCAATGACGTGGGCGCCGCCGGAGAGTTGTGCAGAATCCCCGCTCGCCGTGACCCGCTTGGGCAATCGATGTGCAGATTCCCTGAAGCGGGGATTCCGCTCGCCGTGGGGGACGGACCGTCAGGACCCGGTCACCGTCGGTGTTCGACGGTGTGCCGGGTCGCGGGGTTCAGCCGAGCAGCGCGTAGACCGTGCTCGCCCGCGCCGCCAGCTCACCCGTCCGCTCGGCCGTCATCGCGATGTCGGCGAACGCCATCCGGCGGCCCAGCTTGGTCAGGACCGCTTGGATCAGGACATCCGAATCGGCCACCGCCCGCTGGAACGAGGTGGACTGCTGCACCGTCGTCATGGGGACGAAGGCCCCCCGGGCGGCCGACACGGCGATCACCGTGGCCGTGTCCGCGGCCGCCATCAGCGCCTGCCCCGACAGGCCTCCGCCTTCCCGGGCCAGCGTCGGTGACCAGGGCAGACGCAACAGCGCGCGGTCCTCGCCGAGGCTCTCGACGGACAGGCCGAGGGCGCGCACCCAGGGCGCGAAGCAGTCGGAAAGGATCTTGTCGGCTTCGGTGGTCGTCATCGTCATATGGGCGATTGTTCCCCGCCCGGTTCCGTCAGGCGCCGGTCATGGCCGATTCCGTGTTTCGCAAAGGAAGTTGGCAAACGCGATTGAACGCATCACGCGCCCCCTGCGTACCCAAGGCCAACCAGGCGCCGCTGTACGGAGCTGCCGATCGCCGGCAGCCAGACCCCGTCCCCCAGGAGGTCGAGTTTTTTGAGTCACAAGCGAGTTACGAAGCGCAAGGCCATCATCGCGGTCGGTGGTGTGGCGGCGCTCGGAGCGGCGGCCATCCTGCTTCCCCAGGCCAACGCCTCCCAGGACGGCGGCTCCCGCGACGCCGGCTCGGTGAAGGCCCTGAAGGCGGGCGACGCCTCGGACCTCGCCGCGCAGCTCGAGAAGCTGCTCGGCGACGCCTTCGCCGGCTCGTACTACGACTCCGACGGCCAGCAGCTCGTGGTGAACGTCGTGGACGTCTCCGGTGACGACAACAACGTCATCGTCCAGGCGAAGAAGGCCGGAGCCAAGGTCCGCCAGGTCGAGAACAGTGCGGCCGAGCTCAAGTCCGCCGCGCAGACCCTGAAGGCCAAGGCGACCATCCCGGGCACCGCCTGGGCCGTCAACCCCAGGACGAACCAGATCCTGGTCACCGCCGACTCCACGGTCACCGGCAGCAAGTGGGACCAGCTGGAGTCCACCGTCCAGGGCCTCGGCTCGGGCATGGCGACCATCCAGAAGTCGGCCGGCACCTTCAAGACCTTCGTCTCCGGCGGCGACGCCATCTTCGGCGGCGGGGCGCGCTGCTCCCTCGGCTTCAACGTGACCGCGAGCGACGGCTCGCCCGCCTTCCTGACGGCGGGTCACTGCGGGGTCGCCGCCGAACAGTGGTCCGACTCCCAGGACGGCCAGCCGATCGCCACCGTCGACCAGGCGGTCTTCCCCGGCGAGGGCGACTTCGCACTCGTGAAGTACGACGACCCCAACACCGAGGCGCCGAGCGAGGTCAACGTCGGTCAGCAGACCGTCGCGATCAGCCAGGCCGCCGAGGCGACGGTCGGCACCCAGGTCTTCCGGATGGGCAGCACCACCGGACTCAACGACGGCACGGTGCTCGGCCTCGACGCCACGGTCAACTACCCCGAGGGCACCGTCACCGGCCTCATCCAGACCGACGTCTGCGCCGAGCCCGGCGACAGCGGCGGCTCCCTGTTCACCCAGGACGGTCAGGCGATCGGCCTGACCTCGGGCGGCAGCGGCGACTGCACCGCCGGCGGCGAGACCTTCTTCCAGCCGGTGACCACCGCCCTGGAGGCGACCGGCGCGACCCTCGGCGACGGCGGCGGCATCGGTGCCGACGACCAGGTCGGCGGCGAGGGAGCGGGTGCCGGTGCCGGTGCGGGCGGCGGTGCCGTGGACGAGAACGGTGACGGCATCGACGACCAGACCGGCGAGGCCATCGAGGGCGGCGGCGAAGCCGGTGCGGGCGGCGGTGCCGTGGACGAGAACGGTGACGGCATCGACGACCAGACCGGCGAGGCCGTCCAGGGCGGCGGCGAGGAGGCGGCCGACGGCGGTGCCGGCCAGGACGCCGAAGGCGGCGCGGCCGACAACGGCGACGGCCGGCAGGACGGCTCGGGTGTGACCGAGTCGCACTGACACAGGATCATGTGAACGGTCCGGCCCTCCGGCGGGGGCCGGACCGTTCGCGTCCCCCCACCGTTCGCGCCCCGCCGGACGCCCCCTCAGCCCTCCGCCCCGAGCGCCCGCAGCAACAGCAGCGCCACGTCGTCGATCCGCTCCTCGGCCGACGCGTAGGGCCCCACCAGCTCGTCGGCCAGCTCCTCCAGCGGCCGGTCACCTCTCTCGCCCAGCCGCCGCCCGAGGCCCGCGACCGCCTCCTCGATGTCCACCCCCGGCGTCTCGATGAGACCGTCGGTGTACAGGGCGAGGACGCAGCCCGGGCCGAGCTCGAACTCCGTCGTCGGATAGGTCGCCGAGCCGTCGATGCCCAGCAGCGGACCGCCCGCGAGGTCGAGGACCCGCACCTGGCCGTCCGCCCGGCGCAGCAGCGGCGGGGGATGCCCGGCCCGCGCCATCACCGCGCGCCCGCGCGCCGGGTCCAGCCGCAGGTACAGACAGCTGGCGAACAGCTCGGACCCCAGGTCGATCAGCAGCCGGTTGGTGCTGCGCATGACCTCCGCCGGCTCCTGCCCGACGGTCGTGTAGGCCCGTACGGCCGTACGGATCTGCCCCATCAGACCGGCCGCGGTCACGTTGTGGCCCTGGACGTCCCCGATCACCGCGGCCGGCAGCGGCCGGGACGGCACCAGGTCGTAGAAGTCGCCGCCGATGTCCATGCCCCGGGTGGCGGGCAGATAGCGGGCGCTCGCCAGCACACCGGGCAGCCGCGGCAGCGAGTGGGGCAGAAGGGCCGCCTGCAGGCCGTGGGCGAGCTGGTGCTTGACGTCGTAGAGCAGGGCACGGTCCAGGGCCTGCGCCACCATCCCGGCCAGGCTGGTGAGCACCGCGCGCTCGTGCGTGGAGAAGTCGTGCGGTTCGGCGTACGCCAGCACACACGCGCCCACCGGGCGGCCGGAGGCGATCAGCGGCAGGTACGCCCAGGCCGCGAAGCCGTCCGGGGTGGACCGGCGGGCCGGATACAGGTGCTCCAGATGGTGCCGCGACTCGAAGAACGCCGGGACACCATGGGCGACCGCGTGCGCACCCGGCGTCGGCGCGGACAGCGGCATGCCGTCGAACCGCTCCACGACGTGCGGGTCGGAATACCCGTGCATGCCCAGCACGTGCAGCCGCCCCGCCCGCGCCCCGAGCAGCGCCAGGGCCTGGCTGCCCACGGCCGGCGCGATCTCGTGGGCGACCAGCCCCACCACGTCCTGCACGCTCACCGTCTCGGTGAGCGCCCCCGCCATGCTCAGTGCCTGGGACATCGACACCAGCCGGATCGGCGCGGCCCCCGTCCGCGGCTCCGGCGGTCCGGTCCCCGTCACCCCGCGGGCCCGGCTGATCCGGGCGCTGATCCCGGTGGTGCTCGGGTACAGCCGGAACGACAGCCAGTCCGAGGGCGGCCGCAGCGCCACGAACGACACGGGCTCCTGGCTGAGCAGCGCGGCCCGGTGGCGCTCCTCGTAGGAGGGGTCGTTGAGCCAGGGCACCGCCGCCCACAGCTGCGTTCCCAGCAGCCGGCTCGCCGGCACCCCGAGCAGCTCGGCCGCGGCGGCGTTGGCGAAGCCCACCCGCCCGCTCAGGTCCAGCGCGCACAGCCCGTACGGCAGCCGGGCCACCATCCGGGCCGCCTCCAGGGTGCCGAGCGTGGAGGCGGTCCCGCCGATCGGCCCCGCGTCCACCAGATCGGACTCGGCCGGCAGCGGACGGTTCTCCGACGCCGCCCGCTCCAGCCGCGCGGCCAGCCGGTCGCACGCCGACGTCAGCTGCTCCCGCTCCCCCTCCGACAGCTCCGGCGGATGCGAGCCGGGCCAGGTCACGTACACCGCGCCGAACACCCGGGACGGCGTCGCGACCGGCAGCGCGGCCAGCGCGAAGGGGTACGGCAGGACGACGGCGATCCGGGGGTAGCGGCGGGCCATGTCCTCCTCCCCGCCGACCCACACCAGCCGCCGCTCGCGCACCGCGTCGGCGACCGGGACCGGCGCGCTCAGCACCACCCGCTCCCAGGGCGCCGCGAACGACCGGGGCAGCCCCGCCATCACCGCCATCTGCAGCACCTGCTCGTCGCCCGGACGCAGATACACGGCACCGGAGTGCGCGCCGACGGCGTCCATCATGGAGGTCAGCGCCAGGGACAGCAGCGGGCGGCCGACCGGCGTCGGCACGGTCGTGATCACCTGACCGGACTGCTGCCCGTCGGACACGGCGGTCACCTCCTCGGCCCACTGGTCGCCCGGGGGTCCCAACGTTCAAATCTGCCCCTTGGCGGCCCGGCGCGCACGGCGAGCGGGGAGCGGCAGGGATCCGGGGGCCCTGTGCGCGGAACAGGGGCTGCGCACGGGTTCCATAAGCGCTGTAATTGCGGACGTGGTCAGTGAGGGTGCTGCGGAGCGCAGAACGGGACCCGTGCGTGCCGAAATCGCCCTCAAGACGATCACGGCCGATCCCGCCTCTCCCGAGCGTACGAGGCGTGTCCTCGAACAGGCGCTCGTCTTCACGGCGGCGTCCCTCGCCGCCGTGTACACCCCCGGCGACGACGGTCTGCTCCGCCTGACCGAGTCGGCCGGCGTGCCCGGCACGCTGTACGGGCTGCGCGACGGCTACCCCGCCGACGGACACTCGCCGGCCGCCGAGGCCCACCGCACCGGGCAGCCGGTGTGGCTGGACCCGGACCGGCTCGCCGACTACGCGCCCGCGCAGGGCACGGCCGTCCGGGACGTCCACCTGGCCGTGCTGCCCCTGCCCGACGGCGGAGGCGGCTGTCTGCTCGCCGTCAGCGAGCGGCCCGCCGGCTTCGACGGCGCCGACCGCGCCTGCCTCGCCCTCCTCGCGGAGGCCGTCGCCACGCCCGCGCCGGCCGCCCCCGAGGACGCCGAACCACGCGCCGACGCCTTCGGCCTCGCCATGGACACCGGCCGGGTCGAGGTCGGCGACACGATCCTGGAGCTGTTCGGCATGGACCGGCCGGACTTCGACGGCCGTGTGGAGACGCTGCTCGGCCGGACCGTCCCCGAGGACCTGCCCTCGCTGATGTCCGTCGTCGAGGCCGACCACATGTCCATCGGCGAGCGCGAGCTGGAGTTCCGCGTGCTCCAGCCCGACGGCCCGCCCCGATGGCTGCGGCTGCGCGGCCGGCTGCTGCCCGGCGGGGAGGGACAGCCGGCGCGGCTCGTCGGCACCGTCGCCGACGCCTCCACCCTGCGCGCCGAGATCACCGACGTGGCCCGCGTCCAGCGCCTCGCCGCCGCCCTCGCCACCGCCGGGACCGTACGGGACGTCAGCCAGGCCGTCGTCACCGCCCTGCGCAAGCCGCTGCGCGCCGACCGGATCGCGCTCGCCGAGCTGGAGAACGAACGACTCGTCGTCACCGTCCTCGACCCGCCCACACCCGAGTCCTGGCCCGAGCTGTGGCAGTCGGAGTGGCGCGGCGAGTGGCCCGACGCGCCCGTGCGCGCCATGCCCACCCTGGCCGCCGCGCTGCGCGAGGGCCGCGCCCAGATCTGGCCCGCCGGCGCCACCGGACTGGAACCCGCCCTCGCCGAGGTCGGTCCCGGCGGCCTCGCCGTGCTCCCGCTGCCCGCCGGCGGACGCATGGCGGGCGCCTGTCTCATCGGCTGGGACAGCCCGCACGACTTCGGCCCCGACGAACGCGCCCTGCTCACCGCCTCCGCCGGCCTCGCCGGGCAGGCCCTGCTGCGCGCCCACGCCTTCGACGCCGAGCACGAACTCGTCGGCATGCTCCAGCGCCAGCTGCTCCCGCGCCGCCTGCCCGAACTCCCCGGCGGGGTCGCCGTCGCCCGCTATCTGCCCGCCACCGCGGGCCTGGAGGTCGGCGGCGACTGGTACGACGTGATCCCGCTGCCCGACCACCACGTCGCCCTCGTCATCGGCGACGTCCAGGGCCACAGCGCGGGCGCCGCCACCCTGATGGGCCAGATGCGCACCGCCCTGCGCGCCTACGCCGCCGAGGGCCATCCGCCGGACGTGGTCGTCGCCCACGCCAACCGGCTGCTGATGGAGCTGGAGACCGACCTCTTCGCCACCTGCTGCTACGTCGACGTCGACATGGAGACCGGCACCGGCTGGTGCGTGCGCGCCGGACATCCGCCACCGGTACTGCGCCACCCGGACGGCGCGACCGACATCGCCGAGGCCGACGGCGGGCCGCCGCTCGGCGTGCTGGCGCAGGCCGAGTTCCCGATGACCCCGCTGCGGCTGGTCCCGGGCACGATCGTCGCCCTGACCACGGACGGCCTGGTGGAGGCCGCCGACCTGGACATCGACACCGGTCTGGCCCGGCTCGCCCACGAACTGTCCCTCTCCGACCCCGCCCACCTGGGCCAGGTCGCCGACAACCTGCTCGGCGGCGCCCACCGGGCCGACGACATCGCCCTGCTCCTCCTGCGCTACGACGGCATGGCCGTCAAGCCCCGGCGCGAGGGCTGGACCGTCTGGCGCGTGCCCGAGGCGGCCCGGCAGGCCCGCCGCTTCACCCGGCGCACCCTGCGCTCCTGGGGCATGCCCGAGGACCCCGTGGACACGGCCCTGCTCGTGGTCTCCGAACTCGTCACCAACGCCCTGGTGCACACCGACGGCCAGGTCCGCCTCGACCTCACCCTGATCGGCCGGCGTCTGCGCGTCGCCGTCACCGACACCTCGCCCCGCACCCCCGTCAAACCGACCAGCCTGGGCTGGGAGGCCACCGGAGGCCGCGGCATCCTCCTCGTGGAGGCCGTGTCCGACGCGTGGGGGACCCTGCCGGTCAGCGGCGGCAAGCAGGTGTGGGCGGAGATCTCCCCGCCGGGCTGAGCGCCACGTGTCCGCGCGGCGCAGAAGGGTACTCGCCCGTCCGTGGCCCCGCGTGAAGCGTTCCGGGGGCCTTGTGAAAGGTGTTGAACCGTCGTGACCTCGTCCGCTGAGGAGAAACCCGCCGTCCGCCGGGCCGAGACCGGCTGGGCCCGTGCCCGCCGCCTGCGCCGCGACCTGTGGGCCCTGCGCACCTGTCTGCCGGCCGTCGTCACCCCCGCCACCCCGCCCGGGATGCGCTCCGGCACGGAATGGAACATCGTCAGGGGAGAGGACTGAACGGAAGTGACCACGACGATCTAGGGCATCCGGACGCACCGGGAGCCGAGGTGAGGCGATGAAGGCTCTCGTGCTGGCCGGTGGTGCCGGAACCCGACTCAGGCCGATCACCCACACCTCGGCCAAACAGCTCGTCCCCGTGGCCAACAAGGCCGTGCTCTTCTACGGCCTGGAGTCCATCGCCGCCGCCGGCGTCACCGAGGTCGGCGTGATCGTGGGCGAGACGGCCGACGAGATCCGTGCGGCCGTCGGCGACGGCTCACGCTTCGGCCTCGACATCACGTACATCCCGCAGGAGCGTCCGCTCGGTCTCGCCCACGCGGTCATCGTGGCCCGGGACTTCCTGGGCGACGACGACTTCGTGATGTACCTGGGCGACAACTTCATCGTCGGCGGGATCACCGACCTCGTCGACGAGTTCCGCGGCACCCGCCCCGACGCCCAGATCCTCCTCACCCGCGTCCCCGACCCCCGCGCCTTCGGCGTCGCCGAGCTCGACACGGCCGGACAGGTGGTCGGCCTGGAGGAGAAACCCGAGCGGCCCAAGAGCGACCTCGCCCTGGTCGGCGTCTACCTGTTCACCCCCGCGATCCACGCCGCCGTACGCGCCATCGGGCCGTCCCGGCGCGGCGAGCTGGAGATCACCCACGCCATCCAGCACCTGATCGACGCGGGCGCCGACGTGCGCTCCACGATCATCAAGGGCTACTGGAAGGACACCGGGAACGTCGTCGACATGCTGGAGGTCAACCGGACCGTCCTGGAGGTCATGGAACGGCGGATCGACGGCGAGGTCGACGAGGCCTCCGAGACCGTCGGCCGGGTCGTCGTCGAGGCGGGCGCCCGGATCGTCAACTCGCGGCTCGTCGGACCCGTCGTCATCGGCGCCGGCACCGAGGTCCGCGACTCCTACGTCGGCCCCTTCACCTCCGTCGCGGAGAACTGCCGGATCACCGACAGCGAGCTGGAGTTCTCCATCGTGCTGCGCGACTCCTCCATCGACGGAGTGGGCCGCATCGAGAACTCCCTGATCGGCCGACATGTCGAAGTCACCCCCGCGCCCGGCGTGCCGAGCGCCCACCGTCTCGTCCTCGGCGACCACAGCAAGGTACAGATCCACACATGAACCTCCTCGTCACCGGAGCCGCGGGATTCATCGGCTCCACGTACGTCCGCGGCCTCCTCGCCCGCGACAGCGCCCTCGACATCACCGTCCTGGACAAGCTCACCTACGCGGGCACCCTCACCAACCTGCCCGCCGGCCACCCCCGCCTGGAGTTCGTGCAGGGCGACATCTGCGACGCCGACCTCGTCGACAAGCTGACGGCCGCCGCCGACCAGGTCGTGCACTTCGCCGCCGAGTCCCACGTGGACCGCTCCATCGACGGCGCGGGAACCTTCGTCCGCACCAATGTGCTCGGCACCCAGACGCTGCTGGACGCCGCCCTGCGGCACGGCGTCGGACCGTTCGTGCACGTCTCCACCGACGAGGTCTACGGCTCCATCGAGACCGGCTCCTGGCCCGAGGACCATCCGCTGAGCCCCAACTCCCCGTACTCGGCCTCGAAGGCGTCCTCCGACCTGATCGCCCTCGCGTACCACCGCACCCACGGCCTGGACGTCCGCGTCACCCGCTGCTCCAACAACTACGGTCCCCACCAGTTCCCCGAGAAGGTGATCCCGCTCTTCGTGACGAACCTCCTCGACGGCGAGCGGGTCCCCCTCTACGGCGACGGACGCAACATCCGCGACTGGCTCCACGTCGAGGACCACTGCCGGGGCGTCGACCTCGTCCGCACCAAGGGCCGCCCCGGCGAGGTCTACAACATCGGCGGCGGCACCGAACTGAGCAACCGTGAACTGACCGGGCTGCTGCTCGACGCCTGCGGCGCCGGGTGGGACCGGGTCGAACAGGTGCCGGACCGCAAGGGACACGACCTGCGCTACAGCGTCGACTGGACCAAGGCCCGCACCGAACTGGGCTACCGGCCCGGGCACGACTTCACGGCCGGGCTCGCCGACACCGTCGCCTGGTACCGGGACCACCGCGACTGGTGGGAGCCGCTGAAGCGGGGAGCACGGACCGTATGAGATGGCTCGTCACCGGCGCGGGCGGCATGCTGGGCCGCGACACCGCCGAGGAACTGGCCCGGCGCGGCGAGGACGTCACCGGCCTCGACCACGTGGCCCTGGACGTCACCCGGCCCGACTCGGTCGACCGGGCCTTCGCCGCGTACGGCCCCGACCTGGTCGTCAACTGCGCCGCCCACACGGCCGTCGACGCCGCCGAGACCGACGAGGCCCGCGCCCTGCGCGTCAACGGCGACGGCCCCCGGCTGCTCGCCCGGGCCTGTGCCGCGCACGGCGCCCGGCTGATCCACGTCTCCACCGACTACGTCTTCGCCGGGGACGCCTCGGTCCCGTACCCGGAGGACCACCCCCCGGCCCCGCGCACCGCCTACGGCCGCAGCAAGCTGGCCGGTGAACGGGCCGTCCTCGCCGGACTCCCGGACGCGTCCGTCGTCCTGCGCACCGCCTGGCTCTACGGCGTCCACGGCCCCAGCTTCGTCCGCACGATGCTCGCCCTGGAGGCGAGCCGCGACACCGTCGACGTCGTCGACGACCAGCGCGGCCAGCCCACCTGGAGCGCGGACGTCGCCGCCCGCATCGCCGACCTGGGGCCCCGCACCGGCCGCACCGCCCGGGGCGTCCTGCACGCCACGGCGGCCGGCGAGGCCAGCTGGTACGAACTGGCCCGCGAGATCTTCCGGCGGATCGGCGCCGACCCGGACCGGGTGCGCCCCACCACCAGCGACGCCTTCCCCCGGCCCGCCCCGCGCCCCGCGTACAGCGTGCTCGGCCACGGCCGGTGGCGGGAGACAGGCCTCGCCCCGCTGCGCGACTGGCGCGCCGCCCTGCACGAAGCCCTGCCCCTGATCCGCAAGGAGACCCAAGGAGTCCGTTCGTGAAACGCCATGAGTTCCTGCGGGAACTGCACAAGGTCACGGCCAACCGCAACTACCTGGAGATCGGCGTCAACGACGGCCGCAGCCTGCGCCTGTCCCGCGTCCCCAGCATCGCCGTCGACCCCGCGTTCAAGGTGACCACCGAGATCCGCTGCGACGTCCATCTGGTGCAGGCCACCAGCGACGACTTCTTCGCCCGCGCCGACCCCCTCCAGCACCTCAAGGGCGGCCGCCACCCCTGGCGCAACCTGCGCCGCGGCCGCCACCCCCTCGGCCACTGGCGGCGCCCCACCCTCGACCTCGCCTTCATCGACGGCATGCACCTGTTCGAGTACGCGCTGCGCGACTTCGTCAACGTCGAGCGGCACTCCGACTGGACCAGCGTGATCGTC
The DNA here is from genome assembly GCF_042895685.1 of Streptomyces sp. NPDC001381. Lineage (NCBI taxonomy): Bacteria > Bacillati > Actinomycetota > Actinomycetes > Kitasatosporales > Streptomycetaceae > Streptomyces > Streptomyces sp. NPDC001381. The sequence continues at coordinate 846,783 of NZ_JBIAWO010000002.1, forward strand.
TTCGACGACATGCTCCCGCGCAACGTCGACGAGGCGGCCCGCGACCGGCACACCGGCGCCTGGACCGGCGACGTCTTCAAGGTGGGCGAGATCCTCGCCCGGTACCGCCCCGACCTCGTCACCGTCCTCGTCGACACCCAGCCCACCGGCCAGCTCGTGGTCTTCGGCGCCGACCCCCGCAACCGGGTGCTCAGCCAGAAGTACGACGAGATCGTCGCCGAGTTCGACGTGCCCGACCCGCAGAAGGTCCCCGAGACGGTCCTGGACCGGGTGCGCGCGGTACCGCCCGAGGCCCTGCTGGAGGCCACCTTCTGGCGTCCCCTCGTGCGCGCCCGCAACCTCGGCCTCTCCCGCTCCCGAGGCTGGGGCGCGCTGCGTGCCGCGGTGGAACAGGTGACGATCAGCCGCTGACCCCGGGGCGCGGGCCCCGTATCCGCTCCACGCTCCTCCGCGGCGGGAGGCGTACGACGGAAGTGCCGTCGTACGCCTCCCGCCCGCGTCGTCGAGACGCAGGCGTCAGCGCCGTCGACGGCACCCGGGCCCCCTGACGGCAGCCGGGCGGCCCCGTGACGGCACCCGGCCCGGCGACGGCCGGACACCGTCACCCCCCGCGCGCCGTGCCCCGTCCGAGCAGCCGGTGCAGCGCCCGCCGCACCCGGCGGGCCGCTCTGCGCACTCCGCCCGGCCGGGGCGCGGGCACCGCGCGCACCCCGTCCGACCCGACGCGCAGCGCCACGGGCAGCGGATGGAAACGCGCCCCCTCCCCGCCCGGGGCGAGACACAGCGCCGTACGCCAGGTGCGCCCCGCCAGATCCGCGACGGGCAGCACGGCCTCCAGCCGCCCCCCGGAGGCGAGCACGGCGGGAACGTCGTGGGAACCGGTCCCGGTCAGCCGCAGCAGCACCCCGGTGCGCGCGGGCACGTGCAGCGGCAGGTCCACGGCGATCCGCTCCCCGGCGACCCGGACGTCCCCGGCGGTGAGCCGGCCGAGGCCCAGCCGCTTGCCGGCCCGGCCGACGTCCAGCGCGAGACCGGCGTGCCGGTCGGTCCAGTACGGCAGCACCACACGGCCGGCGACCACCCCGGCGGGCGGGGCGGGGCGGTCGTGGCGGGGCGCCGGGCCCAGCCGCAGTTCCTTGGTCCAGCCGCCGAGACCCACCCGCACGTACGCGTCCCACAGTCCGTCGGCCGGCAGCACCGCGCGGTCCGCGGGGTCGACGGTCGCCGTCCCCCGCAGCACCAGCCGCACCCGGCTGCCGTCCCCGGCCGGAACCGTCTCCCGGACGACCTCCACCGGATGGAAGTACTGCGCCGCGCTGGCACGGTCGCGCAGCAGCAGGTCCGGCTTCGCCTTGCCGAACCGGCCGACGGTGTCCTCGCCCAGCCACCGCACCGCCTCGCCGATGTCCGCCGGCGGCCACCGGGGGGAGCCCCCGGCGGCGGGGAACGTCATCGGGCCGCCGTCGTGCGTCAGCTCGGCCGCGAACGCGATCCGCAGCACGCCGCCCTGCCAGCGGACGTCCTCCGGGTCGACGGAGAGCGCGACGCCGGCCTCCCACTCGGCGAACGCGACGACGTCGTCGTAGCGCCCGTCCGCGACCAGGGCCGCGACCACCCGCTGGGTGGGCTGCAGCGGTGCCGCCACGCCCGGCCCGAACCGTTCGACGACCACCGCGTGGATCTCGTCGAACAGCTCCCTGCGGTAGTCCTCGGGCAGCTTCAGGAACCGGCCGCCGCGCAGCCGCTCGACCATCTCCACGCGCAGCCAGCGCCGGAACAGCCGGTCGCGCAGCGGACCCGGCTCGGTGTACCTCTCCACGACGTCGAGGGCCTCACGGAGGTTTTTGAAGTACCCGACCGGGTCGAAGCGCTGGAAGCCCGCGTTCGCGTCGTCGTCGCGCCGGACGTGGTAGTAGCAGACGTAGTCGGACAGCACCGAGACGTTGTCCGCGCGCAGATAGGCCTCGGTGACGAAGACGTGGTCCTCCAGACGGCGCCGCCCCTCGGGGAAGCGCAGCCCGGTGCGCTCCAGGAACGCCCGCCGGACCATCTTGTGCGGGGTGAGACTGTCGATGAGCGGCGCGTTCTCCACGTTCGCCTTCGGCCGGTTCACCCGGAACAGCTCCACCGGCACCCCGCGGCCCCGGCCCACCATCTTCCCCACCACGACGTCGGCGCCGTGGGCCACCCCGTAGGCGTACATCCGCTCCAGGGCCTCGTCGCCGAGGTGGTCGTCGTTGTCGACGAACATCAGGTACTCGCCCCGTGCCGCGTCGATGCCGACGTTGCGGGGCTTGCCCGACCAGCCGGAGTTCTCCTGGTGGATGACCCGCACCCGGGGGTCCTCGGCGGCCAGCGCGTCGAGGCGGGCCGGGGTGGCGTCGGTGGAGCCGTCGTCGACGAAGATCACTTCGTACTCGTCGGGAGGCAGCGACTGCCGCAGCAGTGACGCGACGCAGTCCTCGATGTAGGGACCGGGGTTGTAGACCGGGACGATGACGCTGACCTTGACCGGCATCGGGCTCCTGGCCCCCTTTTGGGTCTGTGCCGTCGGGCGGATGAGCGTGGCCCGATGCTAACTCCGCGGGCCGCCGGCCACCTGTCCTGTTCCCCGGCGTTCACGCACCGTTGCCCGGCGCCGCGGGGCTCCCGGCGCCCGCGGGGGCTTCGGCCGACCGGGGGAGAGCCGCGGGCGGGGCCGCGGGAGTCCCGTCCCGCCGAGGGAGGGGGCCGGCCGGGCGCGCGTAGCCTGGCCGGGTGCGTCTGCTCCTGATGTCCGACACCCACCTGCCCAAGCGCGCCAGGGCGCTACCCGCCCCGCTGCTCGACGAGCTCGCGCACGCCGATGTCGTCGTCCACGCCGGGGACTGGGTCGACGAGGCCACCCTCGACCTGCTGGAGAGCCGCAGCCGCCGGCTGATCGGGGTGTACGGCAACAACGACGGCCCGGAACTGCGGGCCCGGCTGCCCGAGGTCGCCCGCGCCGAGCTGGGCGGGCTGCGCCTGGGCGTGGTCCACGAGACCGGCCCCGCCCAGGGCCGTGAGACCCGCTGCGCCGCCCGTTTCCCCGAGCTCGACGTGCTCGTCTTCGGCCACAGCCACATCCCCTGGGACACCACGGCCCCCGGCGGACTGCGCCTGCTCAACCCCGGCTCCCCGACCGACCGCCGCAGACAGCCGCACTGCACCTATCTGACCGCCACCGTGGCCGACGGACTCCTCACCGACGTGGTCCTGCACCGGCTGCCGCCCCGCTGAGCCCGCGGCCCCGCCGCACACGGGTACCGGGCCGGAGACCGGAACCGGGCCGGAGACGGGAACCGGGGCCGGACAAGGGAACCGGGCCGCGCCCGGCCGAAACGGTCGGGGGCGGCCCGGCTGCTGCGAGTGTGCGATGTCTCACGGACCTCCTTCCCTCGCGGAGACAGAAGCCACAGGACATGCATGCCTGTCCGTTGAAGGGGCGACTACCCCGCCCGGAGGCCTCTCACACGCCCTGATTCGACGGATTTGTATGCATATGACCATGGATCGCCCCCGCCGTCGCCGTCAGCGGGGCACCGCTGCCGCCCCAGCGCTGCGCGACGATCTCCGCGGCCACCGAGACCGCCACCTCCTCGGGCGTACGGGCACCGAGGTCGAGGCCGACCGGAGAGCGCAGCCGGCCCAGCTCGCGCTCGGTCAGCCCCGCCTCGACGAGCCGCCGCCGACGGTCGTCGTGGGTGCGCCGGCTGCCCATCGCCCCGATGTACGCGGCCGGCCGCCGCAGCGCCTCCTCCAGGAGCGGCACGTCGAACCGGGGATCGTGGGTGAGGACGCAGATCACCGTGCGCCCGTCCGTGTCCGTGCCGCGCAGGTACCGGTGCGGCCAGTCGACGACCACCTCGACGCCCTCCGGGAAGCGCCGCGGCGTGGCGAACACCGGACGCGCGTCGCACACCGTGACCCGGTAGCCCAGGAAGGCGCCGATGCGGGCCACGGCCGCCGCGTAGTCGATCGCCCCGAACACCAGCATGCGCGGCGGCGGGGCGAAGGAGTGCAGGAACACCGTGACCGCGTCCTCGCGCCGCTGCCCGCGCGGTCCGTAGTGCCGCAGCCCCGTGGCGCCGAGCGCGAGTTCCCCGCGCGCGTCGGCCGTGACCGCCACGTCCAGACCCTCCGTGCCGAGCGAACCCGAGACGCGGTCCGGCCAGACCGCTCGGGTGGCGCCGCGCGGGGCCGGACCGTCGGTCACCGTCGCCAGGGTCACCGGCTCGCCCGCGGCGACCGACGCGGCGACCGCGCCGAAGACGGGGTCCAGCGCGGGCGCGACCGGCCGCACCAGCACGGTGATCTCGCCGCCGCAGGTCAGTCCGACGGCGAACGCGTCCTCGTCGCTGTACCCGAACGACTCCAGCCGTGGCCGGCCGCTCGCCACGACCTCCTGGGCGAGCTCGAACACCGCGCCCTCCACACAGCCCCCCGACACACTGCCGACGACCTCGTCGTCCGGCCCCACCGCCATCGCCGCCCCCGGGCCGCGCGGCGCGCTGCGGCTGACCGCGACCACCGTGGCCAGCCCGAACGGCACACCGGCGGCGTACCACCCGTTCAGCACCGGGAGAATCTCACGCATCCTTGAACGTTAATCCGTTGCCGTGCCCCCCGCCGTTCTGCTGCACTGCGCGGGTATCACTCCCGGGAATCGCAGGAGCCGAGATGCGCACACCGTTCATGTCCACCCAGCAGGAAGGAACACCCCCCATTTCAAAGGACATGACACTTCGTGCACGTGCTCAACCTCGGCATCCTGGCCCACGTCGACGCAGGTAAGACCAGTCTCACCGAGCGGCTGCTGCACTCGGCCGGGATCATCGACGAGATCGGCAGCGTCGACGCCGGCAGCACCCGGACCGACACCCTCGCGCTGGAGCGCCGGCGCGGCATCACCATCAAGTCCGCCGTCGTCTCCTTCCCGGTCGACGACGTCACCGTCAACCTCATCGACACCCCCGGCCACCCCGACTTCATCGCGGAGGTGGAGCGGGTCCTCGGCGTGCTCGACGGGGCCGTCCTCGTCGTCTCGGCCGTCGAGGGCGTCCAGGCGCAGACCAGGATCCTCATGCGCACCCTGCGCAGGCTGCGCATCCCCACGCTCGTCTTCGTCAACAAGACCGACCGGCGCGGCGCCCGCGAGCAGGGCGTGCTGACGGAGCTGACCGAGCGGCTGGCGGTGCCGGCCGTCCCGATGGGCACGGTCACCGCGCTCGGCACCCGTGAGGCCGCCTTCCGCCCCGGTCCGGTGCGCGAGGACGTCCTCACCGAGCACGACGACGACCTGCTCGCCGCGTACGTCGACGGCACCCTCACCCCCCGCCGGGTCCGGGCCGCCCTGGTCGCCCAGACCGGCCGCGCCCTGGTCCATCCGGTGTACTTCGGCTCCGCGGCGACCGGCGCGGGTGTGCCCGAACTCATCGCCGGCATCAAGGAGTTGCTGCCCGCGGCGGCGGGCGACCCCGAGGCCCCGCTCTCCGCGAGCGTCTTCAAGGTGGAGCGCGGCCCGGCCGGCGAGAAGATCGCCTACGCGCGCCTGTTCTCCGGCACCCTGCGCACCCGCGACCGGGTCCCCTACGCGCGGACCGAGGGCAGGGTCACGGCGATCAGCGTCTTCGACCACGGCACCGACGTACGCCAGGAGTCGGTCCGGGCCGGTCGGATCGCCCGCCTCTGGGGCCTCACCGGCGTCCGTATCGGCGACAGCATCGGCGCACCCCGCGAGGACCCCGGCCACTTCTTCGCACCCCCGACCCTGGAGACGGTCGTCGTGCCGGGCCCGGACGCCGACCTGCGCTCCCTGCATCTGGCCCTCACCCAACTGGCCGAACAGGACCCGCTGATCGGTCTGCGGCACGACGAGGTCCGCCAGGAGACGTCCGTGTCGCTGTACGGCGAGGTGCAGAAGGAGGTCGTCCAGGCGACCCTCGCCGAGGACTACGGCCTTCAGGTCACCTTCCGCGAGACGACACCCCTGTGTGTCGAGCGCCCGGCCGGCACCGGGGCGGCCGCCGAGTTCATCAAGAAGGGTGCCAACCCCTTCCTCGCCACCGTCGGTCTGCGCGTCGAGCCCGCCCCGCCCGGCACCGGCGTGACCTTCGGTCTGGAGGTCGAGCTGGGCGCGATGCCGTACGCCTTCTTCAAGGCGGTCGAGGACACCGTCCGCACCACCCTCGGCCAGGGCCTGCACGGCTGGCAGGTCACCGACTGCGCGGTCACCATGACCCACTCCGGCTACTGGCCCCGCCAGAGCCACGCCCACCAGGGCTTCGACAAGAGCATGTCCAGCACCGGCCACGACTTCCGCGGTCTCACCCCGCTGGTCCTGGTCGAGGCGCTGCGGCGGGCGGGCACACAGGTGTACGAGCCGATGCACCGCTTCCGCCTGCGCGCCCCTGCGGACACGCTGGGCGGGCTGCTGCCCGTGCTGGCCTCCCTGGGCGCGGTTCCGCAGACGACGGAGCCCCGGGGTGACGGGTGCGTGCTGGAGGGAACCGTGCCGGCCGCCCGGGTGCACGGCCTGGAACAGCGCATTCCCGGGCTGACGCGTGGCGAGGGGGAGTGGGAGAGCGCCTTCGGCCACTACGCGCCGGTCGTCCGCGGCACGGTCCCGGAGCGGCCGCGCACCGACCACAACCCGCTCAACAGGAAGGAGTACCTGCTCCGTGTGGCGGGGCGAACGGGCGGCTGAGTGACCTGGGTGACGGGAGCGGCGGCCGAGGTGCGTCACGGCAGTGGGGTGACTGATAGTCAACTTACTCGTGGGTCAGAAGCTATTGACGGTGTCCGGAAATCGCACGACTGTAGTGGACATGCCGAATATCCGGGCACGTATGCTCGCTGTTCTGGTTGTCCTCTGCGGACTCTGCGGCTTTCTGACGGCGGCGGGCACCCCCGCCGCCGCGGCCACCGTCCCCGACTCCCTCTCCTTCGACGGCACGGCGCTCACCGTGTCGAACGGCCGCTTCGTCGACGCGAACGGCCGCGAGGTCGTGCTGCGCGGCTACAACGTCTCCGGCGAGACGAAACTCGACGAGAACAAGGGCCTGCCCTTCGCCTCGGTCGCCGACGCCAGGAAGTCGGCGACCGCCCTGCGCGCCCTCGGCGGCGGCAACGCGGTGCGCTTCCTTCTCTCCTGGGCCTACGCCGAACCGGTGAGGGGCCAGGTCGACACCACCTATCTGGCCTCGGCCACGGCGCAGATGCAGGCCTTCCTCGACGCCGGCATCCGTGTCTACCCCGACTTCCACCAGGACCTCTACTCCCGCCACCTGTTCAACTCGGGCAGCTGGTACACCGGCGACGGGGCCCCCAAGTGGGCCGTGGCCCTGGGCGGTTACCCCACCGAGTACTGCGGGATCTGTCTCCTCTGGGGCCAGAACATCACCCAGAACGCGGCGGTGACCAAGGCCCAGTACGACTTCTGGCACAACAACTACGGCCTCCAGGACTACTTCCTGGCCACCGCCCAGAAGACCATGGCGTACCTCAAGGCGAACCTCTCCGCCGAGGAGTTCACCGGCGTCCTGGGCTTCGACCCCTACAACGAGCCCTACGCCGGCACCTACGACTCCGGCCAGAACAGCCGCACCTGGGAACGCGACCTGCTGTGGCCCTTCTATGTGAAGTTCCGGGCCCGGATGGACGCCGCCGGCTGGCAGGACAAGCCCGCCCTCGTCGAGCCGAACCTGTTCTGGAACGGCAACGTCAGCAAGGAGGAGGGCGGTCTGCTCGACGCGGGCACGCTCGGTTCCCGGTACGTCTTCAACACCCACTTCTACGACCAGAAGGCCATCTCCGGCATCCTGATGTGGGGCAACGCCGCGGACGGCCAGTACGTCACCGACTTCGGCACCGTCCGTGACCGGGGCTCGGCGGCCGGGACGGCCGCGATCGTCAGCGAGTTCGGCCATCCCCTGAACGGCAGCACCGCCGGCAAGGCGCCGACCGTCCTGAAGGCGATGTACCAGGCCCTGGACTCCCGGGTGAAGGGCGCCAACTGGTGGACCACCCCCGCCACTTCGGGTCCCGTCCTGTCCGGCTCGCAGTGGCAGTGGGACATCTACAACGGCCGTCACCACGAGCTGATGAACGGCAACGCGGACAAGGTGCAGACCTCCGGCGACGGCTGGAACGACGAGGACCTCTCCGCCGTACGCCTCGACGACAGCGGTGCGCCGGCGCTCCGTCAGGACGCCCGGCTCCTGGACCGCGTCTACCCGAGCGCCACCGCGGGCACCACCGTCGCCTTCACCTACGAGGACCGCTCCCGCGACGGCTCCACCACCCTCACCTGGAACCCGGTCCCCGGCAGCCTGCCGAACGTCGCCTCACTGGTCGGCTCCGGACAGTACGGCGTACTGGTGTGGCGCTCCAACGGCAGCACCGCGCCGACCGAACTGCATCTGCCGGCGTCCTTCCCGACCGCGTCCACCACGGTCGTCTCCGACCTGGGCACGGTGTACGGGCCGTCAGCGTACACCTCCTCGGCGAAGATCGGCGCCGCCGTGGAACCGGGCGGCACGGGCAGCCGCCGACTGCTGCTCGGCGCCCCGGACTCCGGTGTCGTGCACTACGCGCTGGTGACCAACGGAGCGGCCTCCCCGTCCGCGACGCTGCTGGCCGCGGCCCGCGGCGAGCTGGCGGCATGGGTGGCGTCGAAGATCGGATAGGACCCGCGCGCACGGAGGAGGGCGGGCGCCCGGCGCCCGCCCTCCGATGCCGCGACCGGCCGGATCAGCTGCCGGTCCCGGTCCAGTTCGCGGCCACGTGGCCCAGCCGGACCCGCTGCGGGTGGTCGCCCACCGGGACGGACAGGACCTTCTGTCCGGTGGCGAAGTCGATCACCGTGACCTGGTCCGCGCCGCTCTCGGAGATCACGCAGTCCTTGCCGTCGCCGCTGACCGTGGCCCAGTACGGCTTGGAGGCGGTGACGAGCGGGCCCTCCTGGAGGGTGCCGCGGTTGACGACCGTCGCGTAGTCGTCCATCGTGCCCGCGACGCACAGCTTGCTGCCGTCCGGGCTCATCGACAGGCCGTGATGGCGCGAGTCGTTGACGAACGTGGTGCGGTCGTCGCTGGTCGCCGCGTTCTTCGGCAGGGTCTTGGTGCGTGTGATGCGGTCGGTGGCCAGGTCGTACTCGAAGAAGCCGTTGAAGAACGACACCTGGAAGTACAGCTTGGACTCGTCGGGCGAGAACACGGCCGGGCGCACGGCGTCCGAGTAGTCCGTGAGACCGATCGCGTCCAGTCTGCTCCGCATGTCGATGACCTTGACCTGCTTGTACGTGGTCGCGTCGACGACGGTGATGCGCCGGTCGCCCTTCGTCCAGTCCAGCCACGGAGCGTCGAGATCGGTGTTCACGTCACCGATCGCCATGTTGTAGATGTACTTGCCGTCCTTGGTGAAGATGTTCTCGTGCGGCTTGTCGCCCGTGGCGAACGCCCCAACCTGCTTGCCGGTGTTGATGTCCAGCACGTGCACGGTGTTCGCGGTCGACGCGGAGACCGCGACCCGGGTGCCGTCGGGGGAGACGGCCATGTGGTCGGAGCGGTAACCGGACACCGGGAAACGCCAGTTGATGGCCCCGGTGGACAGGTTGATCGAGACGACGTCGGCGAAGCTGGGCCGTGAGACGACCACCGACGAGCCGTCCGGGGTGGAGTACATGTCGTCCACGAACTGGTCGTGGCCCTCGCCGACGCCGTTGCGGATGGCCATGAAGTAGATCCACTTGATCGGGTCGGCGTTGATCTCCGCCATCCGGGCGTCCTTGTCGGGGATCACGTTGATCCGGCCGACCTTGGCGAAGTCACCGGTGGACTTGATGACGTCCGCGGTGCCCTCCCAGTTGTTGCCGACGAACATCACCTCGCGCAGGGAGGCGTCGGACGCCGCCATGGCCGCGGTCGCGGGGGCGGTGACGGTCAGGACGAGGGCGGCGGCTACGGCGCAGAGGTGCCTGGTGCTGAAGGCAGCCATCGGTGCTCACTCCTCTGGAGTGGGGAAAAGGGGCGGGGCAGGGCTGAGCGGCTCTGGGGGTCCGAATCTGAACACAGCTGCGTTCAGAGTGGACTTACTGGAAAGTAAGGAAGGGGTGCCCTTCGCCACAAGACTTCTGGCACGACAAAATTGGCGACGGGGGAGCACGGAGCGACGAGGGAGGGTTCAGTGGCGGGCAGGCTCAGGGCGCCGACCGGCAGGTACGGCGGCAGGACCGCGGCCGAGCGGCAGGCCGAGCGGCGCGGAAGGTTCCTGGCCGCCGCGCTGCAACTGTTCGGGGGCGCCCCCGGCTACCGCGGCACGACGGTCGCGGCACTCAGCGAGGCCGCCGGCCTGTCGACCCGCCAGTTCTACGAGGAGTTCCGCACCCTGGAGGACGTCCTCGCCGCGCTGCACCTCCAGGTCAACGACTGGGCGGAGGAGGCGGTCGTGGCCGCGTTCGCCGCGGCGCAGGGCCTGCCGCTGGCCGAACGGGTCACGGCGATCTTCCGCGCCTATGCCGGGAACGTCACCTCGGACCCGCGCCGCATCCGCATCACCTTCGTCGAGATCGTCGGCGTCAGCCCCCGCCTGGAGGAACAGCGTCTGGCCCGCCGCGCCCGGTGGGTCGACCTGATCTGCGCCGAGGCCACGGCCGCCGCGGCCCGCGGAGAGGCGGCCCCCCGCGACTACCGGCTCGCGTCCACCGCCTTCATCGGCAGCGTCAACGGCCTGCTCCACGACTGGAGCGCCGGCTGGGTGGACGCCACCCTGGACGAGGTGGTCGACGAGCTGGTGCGCCAACTGCTGGGAATACTGCGGCCGGTGGGGTGGGAGCCGAGCGGACGGTCCCCCGGGGCGGCCGCCCCGGTGTGAGGCCCTCCGGTCCGTCGCCGGCGGGGTGAACGACCGCGTGAATGCGGTCACTTCGCTTTTGAGACCGGTCACATGACTTCTGTCGCAGCCGTTGACTTCATCCTCCGGCGGCTCTACTTTCGGCGCGCCGACACGTTCGGATCGCCGACCCTTGTTCGATATCTCGGAGCCGCCGCATGTTGCCCCCACCGCGCTCAGGACTCCTCCGGCGCTGCAGAGCCGCCGCCGTACGCGTCCTGGTCCTCCTGCTCACCGCGACCGCCGCCCTCCTGTTCGCCGGTCCCGCACCGGCGCAGGCCGCGACGAGCCGTCAGATCCCGGTGCCCACCGCTCCCATGGGCTGGGCGTCCTGGAACAGCTTCGCCGCGAAGATCGACTACAGCGTCATCAAGCAGCAGGTCGACGCGTTCGTCGCGGCGGGACTGCCGGCGGCCGGGTACCAGTACGTCAACATCGACGAGGGCTGGTGGCAGGGCACCCGGGACAGCGACGGCACCATCACCGTCGACGAGTCCGAGTGGCCCGGCGGGATGAGCGCCATCGCCGACTACATCCACAGCAAGGGCCTCAAGGCCGGCATCTACACCGACGCCGGCAAGGACGGCTGCGGCTACTACTACCCGACCGGCCGCCCCGCCGCCCCGGGCAGCGGCAGCGAGGGTCACTACGAGCAGGACATGCTCCAGTTCTCGAAGTGGGGCTTCGACTTCGTGAAGGTCGACTGGTGCGGCGGTGACGCCGAGGGCCTCGACGCGGCGACGACGTACACCGCGATCAGCGGCGCGGTCGCCAAGGCCACCGCCGCCACGGGCCGCCCCCTCACCCTCTCCATCTGCAACTGGGGCTACCAGAACCCCTGGAACTGGGCCCCGGGCCTCGCCCCCATGTACCGGACCAGCACCGACATCATCTACTACGGCAACAAGCCGTCGATGACGAACCTGCTGTCCAACTTCGACCAGACCCTGCACCCCACCGCCCAGCACACCGGCTACTACAACGACCCGGACATGCTGATGGTCGGCATGGACGGCTTCACCGCCGCCCAGAACCGCACCCACATGAACCTGTGGGCCGTCTCCGGCGCCCCGCTGCTGGCCGGGAACGACCTCACCACCATGACCGCCGAGACCGCGAACATCCTCAAGAACCCCGAGGTCATCGCCGTCGACCAGGACCCGCGCGGCCTCCAGGGCGTCAAGGTCGCCGAGGACGGCAGCGGCCTGCAGGTGTACGGCAAGGTCCTCGCCGGCACCGGCAAGCGCGCCGTCGTCCTGCTCAACCGCACCTCCGCCGCCGCGAACATCACCGTCCGCTGGTCCGACCTGGGCCTGACGAACGCCTCCGCGACCGTCCGTGACCTGTGGGCCCGCGCCGACGTGGGGTCGTACAGCACGAGCTACACGCAGAGCGTTCCGGCGGGCGGCTCGGTGATGCTCACCGTGACCGGCGGCACCGAGGCCCCGGGCAGCACCTACTCCGGCACGTCGGGCTTCTCCGGTGTGGTCGCCGGTGCCACCGGCACCAAGATCGTCGACGTCGCCTACACCAACACCGCCACCACGGCCCGTACCGCCACCCTCAAGGTCAACGGCCAGACGTCGACGACGGTCTCGTTCCCGCCGACCGGTTCGAGCCAGGGCACGATCAGCCTGCTGGTCGGCCTGTCCAAGGGCTCCTCCAACACCCTGACGTTCACGGGCGCCCCGGCCCTCGCCGGCATCACCGTCAAACCGCTGCCCGGCATGAACGGCAGCCTGGTCGTGGGCAAGCAGTCCGGCCGCTGCCTGGACCTCTTCAACAGCACCGTCACCAACGGCACCCAGGCCGAGATCTGGGACTGCAACGGCGGTTCCAACCAGGCCTGGACGTACACCTCCCGCAAGGAGCTCGTGGTGTACGGGAACAAGTGCCTGGACGCCTACAACCTGGGCACCACCAACGGCACCAAGGTGGTGATCTGGGACTGCAACGGCCAGAACAACCAGAAGTGGAACGTCAACAGCGACGGCACGATCACCAACGTCAACGCGGGGCTGTGCCTCGACGCCAACGGGGCGGGCACGGCCAACCGCACGCCGATGGTGCTCTGGTCGTGCGGCGGCGCCGACAACCAGAAGTGGACGCTGACCTGACGGCGCGTACGCCTGTCCGGGTGGACCCCGCGGACGCACCCGCAGGTAATCATCTGTAAATCACACTGTCCCGCCGATCATGACGGTCGGCGGGACACGCCCGCCCCCTCACGACCCGGGCGGAGCGGCGCATGCGGAGCAGGTTCGGATTCCTGGCACCTCTGGTGACGGCCTGTCTGCTGGCCGGCGCCCTCACCACGCCCTCCCTGGCCGCCACCCCCGACGACCGGCGCTCCCGCGCCGCCGACGTCACCACCGTCTCCGAGGACACCTACCGGACCGGCTGGGACGACAACGAACCCGGCCTCGCCCCCGACCAGGTGTCCAGCTCGGACTTCGGCCAGCAGTTCTCCACCACCGTCGACGGACAGGTCTACGCACAGCCGCTGGTCGTCGGGAAGACGGTCGTCGTCGCCACCGAGAACAACAAGGTGTACGGCCTGGACTCCGCCACCGGCGCCAAGACCTGGACGAAGAGCCTGGGCGCCGCCTGGCCCGCCTCGGCCATCGGCTGCGGCGACCTCGTGCCGAACATCGGCGTCACCGCGACCCCCGTCCACGACCCGGCGACGGGCACCGTCTACCTCACCTCCAAGGCCGACGACGGCGCCGACGTCCAGCACCCCAACTGGTACGTCCACGCCCTCAACGTCACCACCGGCGCCGAGCGCAGCGGCTGGCCGGTCAAGGTGGCCGGCGCCCCGGTCAACGACCCGGGCCGCCCCTTCAACGCCTACACCGCGATGCAGCGCCCCGGCCTGCTGCTGATGGGCGGCGCGGTGTACGCGGGCTTCGCCTCCCACTGCGACCACGGGCCGTACGTCGGCTACGTCCTGCGGGTCAGCACCTCGACCCGCAAGCAGACCCTGTGGGCCACCGAGAACTCCTCCGCCAACGGCATGGCCGGCATCTGGATGAGCGGCGGCGGCCTGGTCTCCGACGGACCCGGACGGATCCTCTTCTCCACCGGCAACGGCATCTCCCCGGCCCCCGGACCGGGCTCCAGGCCCCCGGGCCAGCTCGCCGAGGCCGTCGTCCGGATCGGCGTCAACAGCGACGGCACGATGTCCGCCCAGGACTTCTTCAGCCCCACCAACGCCCCCACCCTCGACCAGAACGACACCGACCTCGGCTCCGGCGGCCCGGTCGCCCTCCCCGACGACGTGTTCGGCACCGGCGGGCACCCCCACCTGCTGGTCCAGATCGGCAAGGACGGCCGGCTGTTCCTCCTCGACCGCGACAACCTCGGCGGCCGCAGCCAGGGCTCCGGAGGCACCGACAAGGTCCTCGGCAACTTCGGCCCCTACGAAGGCGTCTGGGGCCACCCGGGCGTGTACGGCGGACAGGGCGGCTACGTCTACACCACCGGCAGCCGCGGCCCCCTGCGGGCGTTCAGGTACGGCGTCACCGGCTCCGGGCTGCCCGCGCTGACCAACACCGGCCGCTCCACCGAGACCTTCGGCTACACCTCCGGCTCCCCGGTGATCACCTCCACCGGCACCGCGGCGGGCTCAGCCGTCGTCTGGGCGGTGTACTCGGACGGTGCGAGCGGCGCGCACGGCCAGCTGCGCGCCTACGACGCCACACCGGTGAACGGCACCCTGAAGAAGCTGTGGTCGGCCCCGATCGGCGTCGCCTCCAAGTTCTCCGTCCCCGCCACCGACGGCGGCCGCGTCTACGTCGGCACCCGCGACGGCCACGTCCTCGCCTTCGGCCGGCCCTCCAACGCCGCCCTCATCGGCGACCCCGTGGACTTCGGCGACGTACCGGTCGGCGGCACCGGGCACGCCACCGCCACCGTCACCGCGACCCGGGACGTCCGGATCGACGCGGTCACCGCCCCGCCCGGCAGCCCCTTCTCCGCCGCCGCCACCGGACTGCCCCGCACCCTGCACACCGGCGACACCTACTCCGTCCCGGTGTCCTTCGCCCCGACCGCACCCGGCCCCGACAACGCGGTCCTCAACTTCGCCACCGACCTCGGCGACACCGGCCTCGGCCTGACCGGCTACGGCACCCAGGACGGCCTGCTCGCCTCGCCCTCCTCCCTGGCCTTCGGCACCGTGCCCACCACCACTGGCAAGACGCTGGGCATCACCTTCACCAACACCGGCACGCAACCCGAGACCATCTCCGCCGTCACCGCACCCGACGCCCCCTTCACGGCCGGGGGACTGCCCGCCGACGGCACGGTCGTCCAGCCGAAGCAGTCCGTCTCCGTCCAGGTGACCTACGCCCCCACCGAGGCCGGCGACGACTCCTCCGCCCTCTCCGTCACCGGAACGCACGGCACCGTCACCGTCCAGCTGACCGGCTCCGCGATCACCGGTGAGGCGCATCTGACGATCACCCCGTCCTCCACCGACTTCGGACAGGTCGGGGTCGGACGGTCGGTCACCAGGACCTTCGACATCAGCAACACCGGCAACATCCCCCTGACCATCACCAAGGCCAAGGCCCCCGCGGCCCCCTTCCACGTCAGCAACCCGCTCAGCGAAGGCCAGGTCATCGGCCCGGAGGACGTCGTCCACCAGTCCGTCACCTTCTCCCCGACCTCCGTCGGCGCGGTCAGCGGCACCTACGAGATCACCGCCGACGACGGCACCGGCGCCCACAACGAGGCCCTCACCGGCACCGGCACCACGGGCAGCGGCGTCACCCTCCCGGCGCCCGGCGCCGGCGGCTGGCAGCTCAACGGCTCCGCACAGCTCTCCGGCGACGACCTCCAGCTCACCCAGGCCACCCGCAGCCAGGCGGGCTCGGCGGTCTTCCCGGTCCCGGTCCTCACCGACGGCCTGAACACCACGTTCACCACCGTCATGGGAGGCGGCACCGGGGCCGACGGCCTCACCTTCGCCCTCGTCGACCCGGCCAGGGCCACCCCCGGCGCCCTCGGCGGCACGGGCGGCGGCCTCGGCTGGACCGGGATGCGGGGCATCGCGGTCACCCTCGACACCTACCGCAACGGCCGCGACCCCTCGGCGAACTTCGTCGGCATCGCCCTCACCGGCAGCGACGCGTCGATCACCTACGCCTCCACCACGACAGCCGTTCCCGACCTGCGCGCGGGCCCGCACGCCGTGGCGCTCTCCGTCTCCGGCAGGACGGTCACGGTGTCGATGGACGGCGCGCAACTCCTGCGGACCACCGTGCCGGCCCTCCCGCCGGCCGCGTTCGTCGCCTTCACCGGCGCCACCGGCTCACGGACCGACATCCACGCCGTCCGGGACGTCGCCGTCACCGCTGCCTCCTACGCCGTACCGCCGCCCGGCCCCAACGGCTGGAAGTACAACGGCTCCGCCGTCCTCTCCAACGGCACGGACCTCGTCCTGACCCCCGCCACCGCCCGCACCCGGGGCAGCGGCATCCAGGGCACCGCCGTCCCGTCCGCCCGGCTGCGCGCCCGCTTCACCGCCAGGATCGGCGGCGGCACCGGCGCCGACGGCCTCGCCCTGCTGCTCCTCGACGCCTCGAAGACGACGCCGACGGCGCTCGGCGCGGGCGGTATGGGCCTCGGCTACGCCGGGCTCCCCGGTGTCGCGGTCGCCCTGGACACCTACCGCAACGACACCGAGCCGTCCGCCAACTTCGTCGGCATCGCCGACGGCAGCACCAGCGGCCGGCCGAAGTACATCGCCACCTCCACCGCCGTCCCCGCCCTGCGCACCGGCACGCACACCGTCGACGCCAACGTCACCGCCGCCGGACACCTGGTGGTCAGCGTCGACGGCACCCAGGTCCTCGACAAGGCGGTGAACCTCCCGCCGAACGTACTCGTCGGCTTCTCCGGCGCCACCGGCACCCGGACGGACACACACACCGTGACCGGCATCAGGGTCGGTTACTGAGGGATGTGAGGAACTCCCATGCGCGCGTTCACCCAACCCCTGCTGGCGGCGGCGGCCGCACTGGCCTGCCTCGCCGCCGCCCCGGCACCCACGGTCCTGGTCGGCTCGACCGAGACGATGGGCCAGATCCTGACGGACCCCTCCGGACTCACCCTCTACGTCTACGACCAGGGCCCGTGCACCGGGTCCTGCCTCGCCGACCGCAAGCCCCTGCACATCGCCGCCGGCGAGACCCCGACCCTTCCCCCGGGCGTCGCCGGCACCCTCGGCGCCGCCCCCCGCCCCGACGACGGCACTCTCCAGGTCACCTACGACGGCTCCCCGCTCTACACCTACGCCGGTGACGCCCAGCCGGCCGAGACGAACGGCGTCACCCTCGACTGGCACGTGGTCCCGGCCCGTTACCTCCCGACCGGCTGATCACCGACGATCCGCACGACGCCCCGGCCGGGCCCGCGCCGAGCAGGTCCAGGCCGGCCCGGAGGCGACCTGGACCCCGGTTCACCTGCCCGCTACTCGTCCCAGGCCTGGACCATCGTCTGCTGGACGATCTTGCCGTCGCGCAGCCGGATCATCGAGTCGGCGAGGACGCGCACACCGTCCGCGTACTCGCAGGACTCGCTGAAGGCGGCGCGGTCGCCCTGGACCACGCACTCCTCCAGCTTGTGCGTCATGTCCCGGCTGTAGACGTCGTCGAGCAGCTCGGCGATCTCGTTCCGGCCGTGCAGGACACGGGGACTGCTGGGCTGGGTGTTGTGGTCGACGACGCGCAGTTCCGCATCGTCCGCGTAGAGCGACAACAGCGTGTTCGGGGCCGGGCCTTCGATGGCCCTGCGCAGTATCTCGGTGTCGAAGGCGGAATCCGCCGCGGTGCCCATGATGACCTCCTCAAAGGGCCGCGGCCCAGGGAGGAGGACCGCAGCGCCCTCACCTTCGAGACTCCTCCGCCGCACCCGCCTCGGCAAGCGCAGCCGCCACCGACCGGCCGCCGCGGCACGGCGGCTGCACCCCTCGGGTGAGCGGTGACCGCCACCCGTGTCCCGGACGGCACCGGTCGCGTTGGCCAGCGCATGATCTCCCCTCGACGCATCGTCGCCGCCGCCGCTCTCGCCGCCGGGGCCGCCGGCCTCGCCGCGCCCCTGGCGCACGCGGCCGAAACCCCGGACACCGGCCGGAGCGGCCCGATGGCCACGCTCGACGCCCTCGGCGCGAGCGGGATCCCGGCCGAGCAGCGGGCCACTCTGCCGCCGGTCTCCCGTCAGCTGGCCGAGCTGAACAACGTGCGGCGGCTCGGCGAACTGCACCAGGTCACCGACCTCGCCGCCCCGGTCACCGGGCTGCTGCCCGCGATCGCGACCTGAACCGCCGTTCCCCGAAGGGCCGTCGCCGACCGCCGGCCCTCTCGGCCGTCCCGGGGGAACCGCCGCCGGCGGCGCCCCTCACTCGGCCGTCGCGAGGAACTGCGTCGCCGCCAGCTCGGCGTAGAGCGGGTCGCCCGCCACCAGTTCACGGTGCGTGCCCACCGCCCGCACCCGGCCCGCGTCCATGACCACGATCCGGTCGGCCATCGTGACCGTCGACAGGCGGTGCGCGACGACCAGGACCGTGGTCGTCCGCGCGACATCGGCGACGGTGTCGCGCAGCGCCGCCTCGTTCACCGCGTCCAGCTGCGAGGTCGCCTCGTCGAGCAGCAGCAGCCGGGGGCGGCGCAGCAGGGCCCGCGCGATGGCCACCCGCTGCCGCTCGCCGCCGGACAGCTTCGTCCCCCGGTGCCCGACCAGCGTCTCCAGGCCCTGCGGCAGCCGGTCGGCCAGCCCGTCCAGACGGGTCGTCTTCAGCACCCGCCGCACGGTGTCGTCGTCCGCCTCCGGGTTGCCCAGCACCAGGTTGTCGCGCAACGAGCCCGACAGGACGGGCGCGTCCTGCTCGACGTACCCGATGGAGGACCGCAGCAGGGACAGCTCCCAGTCGGCGAGATCGCGGCCGTCGAGGCTGATCGTGCCCGACTCGGGTTCGTAGAACCGCTCGATGAGCGAGAACACGGTGGTCTTGCCCGCGCCCGAGGGACCGACGAAGGCCGTCATGCCCCGCGCCGGCACGTCGAACGTCACCCCGTGGTGGACGTACGGCAGATCGTCGGCGTACCGGAAGCGGACGTCGGTGAACGCGAGCGAGGCCGGTGCGGCGGCGGGGGAGGGCAGCGGAGCAGGCCCGGTGGCCGGTTCGGCCGGCAGCCGCAGGGCCTCCTGGATACGGCTGAGGGCGGCCGCGCCCGTCTGGTACTGGGTGACCGCCCCCACGACCTGCTGGATCGGCGACATCAGATAGAAGACGTACAGCAGGAACGCCACCAGGGTGCCGACGTCGATGGCGCCGGTGGCGACCCGCGCGCCGCCCACCGCCAGCACGGTGATGAACGCGGTCTGCATCGCGAGGCCGGCCGTGTTCCCGGCCGCAGCCGACCACTTGGCGGCGCGCACGCTCTGCCGCCAGGACTCCTCGGCCGCCGCGTGCAGCGTCTCCTCCTCGCGGTGCTCGGCGCCCGACGCCTTCACCGTGCGCAGCGCGCCCAGCACCCGCTCCAGCGAGGCCCCCATCACCCCGACCGCGTCCTGCGCCCGCCGGCTCGCCCGGTTGATGCGGGGCACGATCACCCCGAGGACCGTGCCCGCGCACAGGATCACGGCCAGGGTGACCGCCAGCAGCACCGGGTCGACCAGGCCCATCATCACGACCGTCGCGGCCAGCGTGAGCCCCCCGGTGCCGAGGCCGACCAGCGAGTCGGTGGTGACCTCGCGCAGCAGCGTCGTGTCGGAGGTGATCCGGGCCATCAGATCCCCGGGCTCGCTGCGGTCCACGGCCGTGATCCGCAGCCGCAGCAGATACGAGGACAGCGCCCGCCGCGCACCGAGCACCACCGACTCGGCGGTGCGCCGCAGCACGTACGAACCCAGCGCCCCCACAGCCGCGTTGGCGACGACGAGCGCCGTCAGGGCCACCAACGCGCCGGTGATCGCGCGGTCGTGCCCCAGGTCGTCGATCAACCCCCGTGCCACGAGCGGCAGGAGGAGTCCTGTCGCCCCGGTGACCAGCGACAGCAGCGCCCCCGCCAGCAGGGCCGGGCGGTGCGGTCGTACGTAGTCGAGCAACAGCCGCCACGGAGGCCGGACGCCGGCTGTCTCTGCGTTGCTCACGGGACTCCTCGGAGGTCGGACGGAGCCTTCAGGCTACGGGCGGCGATCGCCGGGCGTGGCCGGAAGGGGAGGCTCCGGACCGTCGGCCGCGCCCTTACCGATCAGTCACGCGTAGGGTCGGACCTGGGACGGATGACCGCCGAAGAAAGGGGCAGCACCATGCCGCAGGAAGTACGCGGAGTGATCGCGCCGGGCAGGAACGAGCCGGTGCGGGTGGAGACGATCGTGGTGCCGGACCCCGGTCCGGGGGAAGCCGTCGTGAAGATCCAGGCGTGCGGGGTCTGCCACACCGATCTGCACTACAAGCAGGGCGGGATCAACGACGAGTTCCCGTTCCTGCTGGGGCACGAGGCGGCGGGTGTGGTGGAGTCGGTGGGGGAGGGGGTGACCGATGTGGCGCCCGGGGACTTCGTCGTTCTCAACTGGCGTGCGGTGTGCGGGCAGTGCCGGGCCTGTCTGCGGGGGCGTCCGTGGTACTGCTTCGACACGCACAACGCCCGGCAGAAGATGACTCTGCTGGACGGTACCGAGCTCTCTCCGGCGCTGGGTATCGGTGCTTTCGCGGAGAAGACGCTGGTCGCGGCGGGGCAGTGTACGAAGGTGGACGCGTCGGTGTCGCCGGCGGTGGCGGGGCTGCTGGGCTGCGGTGTGATGGCGGGCATCGGCGCGGCCATCAACACCGGCAGCGTGGGGCGTGGCGACACGGTCGCGGTGATCGGCTGCGGCGGGGTGGGGGACGCGGCGGTCGCCGGTGCGAACCTGGCCGGCGCGGCGAAGATCATCGCCGTCGACATCGACGACCGCAAGCTCGCGAAGGCCCGCGAGATGGGCGCCACCCACACCGTCAACTCCCGGGAGACGGACCCGGTCGAGGCGATCCGAGAGCTCACCGGCGGTTTCGGCGCGGACGTCGTCATCGAGGCGGTCGGCCGTCCGGAGACGTACAAGCAGGCCTTCTACGCCCGTGACCTGGCCGGCACGGTCGTCCTCGTCGGTGTTCCCACCCCGGAGATGAAGCTCGAACTCCCCCTGCTCGACGTCTTCGGGCGCGGCGGGGCCCTGAAGTCCTCCTGGTACGGCGACTGTCTGCCCTCCCGTGACTTCCCCATGCTGATCGACCTGCATCTCCAGGGCCGTCTGGACCTGGAGGCGTTCGTCACCGAGACGATCGCCCTCGACGAGGTGGAGAAGGCCTTCGAGCGGATGCACCACGGCGACGTGCTGCGCTCGGTGGTGGTGCTGTGATGGCCGCGCGCATCGAACGGCTCGTCACCTCGGGCCGGTTCAGCCTCGACGGGGGCACCTGGGAGGTGGACAACAACGTGTGGCTCGTCGGTGACGACCACGAGGTCGTCGTCATCGACGCGGCCCACGACGCCACCGCGATCGCCGAGGCCGTCGGAGACCGGCGGCTGACCGCCATCGTGTGCACCCACGCCCACAACGACCACATCGACGCCGCACCCGCCCTGGCGGACCTGACCGGCGCCACCATCTGGCTGCACCCCGACGACCTGCCGCTGTGGAAACTCACCCACCCCGACCGCGAGCCCGACGCCCATCTGGCCGACGGCCAGGTCATCGAGGCCGCCGGCGCCGACCTGACGGTCCTGCACACCCCCGGGCACGCGCCCGGCGCGGTCTGTCTGTACGACCCCGGGCTCGGCGTGCTGTTCAGCGGCGACACCCTCTTCGCGGGTGGACCCGGGGCCACCGGGCGGTCGTACAGCCACTTCCCGACGATCATCACGTCCCTTCGCGAGAAGCTGCTCGGCCTGCCGCCGGAGACGAAGGTGCTCACCGGGCACGGGGACGCCACCACCATCGGCGCCGAGGCCCCTCACCTGGAGGAGTGGATCGCGCGGGGCCACTGACAAAAGGCGACAGGAGATGTCCGGCTTCCCCGGCACCCTGAAGGGGACACCACTCGCCAGGGAAAGGGAGGCCGGACATGCCGGGTCCGCTGCAGGGCAGGGTCGCGCTCGTCGCCGGAGCTACACGAGGCGCCGGGCGGGGCATCGCCGTCGAACTGGGCGCGGCCGGCGCCACCGTCTACGTGACGGGACGCACCACCCGGGCCCGCCGCTCCGAGTACGACCGCCCCGAGACGATCGAGGACACCGCCGCCCTGGTCACCGAGGCCGGCGGCCGGGGCGTCGCCGTCCCCACCGACCATCTCGAACCCGGCCAGGTCCGCGCCCTCGTCGACCGGGTCGACGCCGAGCAGGGCCGGCTCGACGTCCTCGTCAACGACATCTGGGGCGGCGAGAACCTCTTCGAGTGGGACACCCCGGTCTGGGAGCACGACCTGGACAAGGGGCTCAGGCTCCTCCGGCTCGCCGTCGAGACGCACGCCGTCACCAGCCACCACGCCCTGCCGCTGCTGCTGCGCCACCCCGGCGGCCTGGTCGTCGAGATGACCGACGGCACCGCCGAGTACAACCGCGACACGTACCGTGTGAACTTCTTCTACGACCTCGCCAAGGCGTCCGTGCTGCGCATGGCCTTCGCCCTCGGCCACGAACTCGGCCCGCGCGGCGCCACCGCCGTCGCGCTCACCCCCGGCTGGCTGCGCTCGGAGATCATGCTCGACACCTTCGGAGTGACCGAGGACACCTGGCGCGACGCCCTCGACCGCGTCCCCCACTTCGCCATCTCCGAGACGCCGCGATACGTCGGCCGGGCCGTCGCCGCCCTCGCCGCCGACCCCGACGTGGCCCGCTTCAACGGCCGGTCGCTCTCCAGCGGCGGCCTCGCCCCGGTCTACGGCTTCACCGACCTCGACGGCAGCCGCCCGGACGCCTGGCGCTACCTGACGGAGGTCCAGGACGCGGGGAAACCGGCGGACGTGACGGGCTACCGGTGAGCGTCGTGAGACGTAGTTCACCGTTTCGTCACAGGTTGGGTAATACCACAACCACCGCCCCGGCGCACTGGTCTAGGTTGACGAGACCGCACACCGCGCCAGGAAGAGGGCACCCATGGGGGACATACGCAGACGAGGAGCCGTCGCGCTCGGGATCACCGGACTGGTGGCCCCGCTGACGCTCGTGCTGGGCGCCGCACCCGCCCAGGCCGCGAGCTGCACCACACAGGCCGGGCCGTACCAGAAGCAGGTCGAGAAGTTCCTCGGCCGGCCCGTCGACGGCAGGCAGTCCACCGCCGACTGCCGGGCCATCCAGGCCTTCCAGAACAAGCACGGCATCACCCCGAACATCGGCTACGCGGGTCCCGTCACCTGGGGTGTGATGGACCTCATGAACAAGCAGAAGGCGGTGGGCAGCGACCCGAACAAGGCCGGCAAGTGCCCGACCAACAAGGGCCGGATCGCCTGCGTCAACCTCACTCTCCAGATCAGCTGGATCCAGGACGGCAGCAGGCTCGTCTACGGTCCGGTCCCGGTCCGCACCGGCCGTGACGGGTACGAGACCCGCACCGGTCTGAAGAAGATCTACTGGCGTGACATCGACCACGTCTCCACGATCTACAACGTGCCGATGCCCTACAGCCAGTTCTTCGACGGCGGCCAGGCCTTCCACTCGGTCAACCTCAGCATGTGGAACCCGCCGGGCTCCCACGGCTGCGTCAACATGACCACGACCACCGCCAAGAAGTACTGGTCGCTGCTGAAGAACGGCGACGACGTCTTCGTCTACGGCCGCAAGCCGGGAACCTGACGGCTCGGGGCCCGTCGGACCGCTGGGGGCGACAGGGGACGTGATCAGCAACACGGTGCGGAATGCCTGAATTATCCGTACTAACTCACGTGACCTTCACGTCGGGAGCCGTATGCTTCACAGCATGTCCACCACTGTTGAAACCGTTTCCGATCGCTCGGCTGACGAGGTCAACGAGGAGATCCGGGCCCTGTGGCTGCGGTCGGGCGGGACACTGAGCGTCGAGCAGCGTGAGGAGTACCAGCGGCTCGTGCTGGAGTGGGCCGCCGCGGCCCCGCAGCCGGCGGACGCTGTCTGACGCTCCCCGAGGACCGCAGAGCCTCGAAGACCGAAGCGGGCACCCTGACCGGGTGCCCTTTTCGTTTTCCCCGGGGGGTGCAACCCGGGGTGTCCTTCGGGGCTCAGCTCCAGGTCGCCGAGTAGTACTCCCGGTAGGCCTTGCGGTCCTGTTCGGCGCGGATGTAGCGGGTCGCGACCAGGGCGACCAGACTGCCGCCGATGACCAGCAGACCGGGGCCGATGTTCCTCGGGTCGGTCAGCCGGGAGGCGAGGGTCGCCCCGTCGCCGAGGCCACCCACCGGGGTGGTGGAGCCCGGCGAGGCCGAACCCGGCGCGATCGCCGCCTGGGTGGGCGAGCCGGACGGCTGGGGGGCACCGGACGGAGTGGCGGCGCCCTGCCCGGCGTTGTCCGAGGGCGCGGCCACGATGAGCGTCACACCCAGCTGCGCCAGCGCCCGGGTCACCGGCTGGAAGAACGTCGTACCGCCCGTCGTGCAGTCACCGCTGCCGCCCGAGGTGATGCCGAGGGCGATGCCCTCCGAGAACATCGGCCCGCCGCTGTCACCGGGTTCGGCGCACACGTTCGTCTCGATCAGCCCGCTGACCGTGCCCTCCGGGTAGTTCACCGTCGCGTCGAGCCCGGTGACCTGACCGTCGCGCAGCCCGGTCGTGCTGCCGCTGCGGAACACCCGCTGGCCGACGGCCGCGTCGCCGGTGCCCGTGATGCGCACCCCGTTGCCGTCACCGATCGCCACCACGTCGGCCCCGTCCCCGGCCTTGCCGCTCGCGTACTGCACCAGCGAGAAGTCGTTGACGGGGAAGCTCTGGTTGACCGTCTGCCCCACCTGCTGCTTGGCCGTGTTGTCGGCGAACCAGGTCGACCCGGTCGGCCCGCAGTGCCCGGCGGTGAGGATGAAGTCGTTCGTCCCGTTGGTCACGTTGAAGCCCGCCGAACAGCGCCCGCCGGTCGACAGGATCGGCTGGGCGCCGTTGAGCCGGGTGGTGAACGTGCCGGTGGTGCGCTCCATACGGACGTAACTGCCGATGTCCGCCGCTGTCTTCGTCAGCTTCGCCCAGTCGGAGGCCGACACGGTGCTGTCGGCCCGCACGACCACCTCGTTGGTCCGGTAGTCCGTCACCCACGCCGTACCGGGCACCTTGGGCGCCGAACGCAGCGTCGCCGTCGCCGACTTGAGCTCGTTCATGCTGTGGCTCACGAGCTTCGCCTCGGCGCCCGCCTTCCGGACCGTGGCGGCGGACTCCTCGTCGGTGACCGCGACGACCGGCTGCCCGTCCTCGTCGAGCCAGGTGCCCGCCGTCCGCGCGGTGCCGAGCTTCTTGACCAGCGCCGCGCCGGGATTGGTGACGACGGTCTCCGGCGCGCTGCGGGGCGTCGCCGAGCCGGCGGGCGTCTCGGTCGCCATCGCCGCCTGGGTGACCATGGCCCCGCCCAGGAGGAGTCCGCCGACTGCCGCCAGCCGTGTCACTCGCCGGACGATCCGTCGTCGTACGTGCCTCATGCCTGGCTCCCGAAACCCCGAACGTGCGGCCTCAACACCGCGGGGCCCTCCGGTCGTTGAGTGCCCTCATCCCCATACGTGCGAAGCCCCGGCCGCGTTCAGCCCGGACGCGGTCACATGCCGGTGCCGGCGATCACCTCAGCGTTTTCGCGCCACCCCGCCGAACATCGCGACCTCCTCGGGCTCCGCGCCGTCGGCCGGCCGGGCCGAGGGGCGCCAGCGCGAGCACGACACCACGCCCGGTTCCAGCAACTCCAGGCCGTCGAAGAAGCGGGCCACCTCCCCGGGGGTGCGCTGGGTCAGCTTCGGCGTGCCGTGCTCGTTCCAGAACTTCACGGCCTCGTCCACGTCCGGCATCGCCGGGCTGGTGATGGTGTGCGACAGCACCAGGTGGCTCCCCGGCGCCAGCCGGTCGACCAGCCCGCGCACCAGCCCGTACGGGTCCTCGTCGTCGCCGATGAAGATGACCACACCGAGCAGCATCAGCGCGACCGGCTGGTCGAAGTCCAGCGTCTTGGCCGCGTGGGCGAGGATCGCGTCGGCGTTGCGCAGGTCCTCGTCGAGGTAGTCGGTGCGGCCCTCGGGCGTGCTGGTGAGCAGAGCACGGGCGTGCGCCAGGACCAGCGGGTCGTTGTCGACGTAGACGACCCGCGCCTCCGGGGCGAGCTGCTGGGCCACCTCGTGCGTGTTGTCCGCGGTCGGCAGACCGGTGCCGATGTCGAGGAACTGGCGGATGCCGGCCTCGGCCACCAGGTGCTCCACGGCCCGGCCCAGGAAGAGCCGGTCGGCGCGCGCGTACGCGCCGATGTCCGGGTGTAACTCCCGGATCCGGTCGCCGGCCTCCCGGTCGACCTCGTAGTTGTCCTTGCCGCCCAGCCAGTAGTTCCAGATACGGGCGGTGTGCGGCTGGGTGATGTCGATGCGGCTGTTCTCTGACATGGACGGGCTCCGGCGAGAAGGGATCACGTGCGTCAACCAGCAATCTAGACAAGGGTGTTGACGTCCGTGGCAGGACCCCCGGATTCCTCCGGCGCCGGACCGAGCAGCGCCCAGCTGCGCGCGTCGCCCCACACGGCCGATCCACCGGTGTAGGGGCGCAGCAGCGCGGCGAGCGCGGGGTCGCCGTGCCCGTTCAGCTCGTCGGAGGCGACCTTGCGGGCGATCCCGGCGAGGAAGTCGGCGAGCTGCACCCGCGCGTCGTCGCGCGCCACGACCAGCCGCAGCCCGGTGAGCCCGATGCCCTCCCGCCCCGCCGCGTCCTCGATCCAGGCGATCCGCTCCGGCGTGAGCATGTTCTGCCGGTCGTGGACGAGCCGGACCGGACGCCCGCCGCGGCTCCAGTGCGCCGCCGTGCGCAGGACGGAGGGCAGCAGGGGATTGAGAAGCGGAATGAGGGGTGCCGGTCCGGCCCCGATCCCGTCGCGGTAGGCGACCGCGCGGCACCGCTCCGCCGCCAGTCGCGCCAGAAGGTCCGCGGCCCGCGTGCCGGGATACGTCCGCCGCAGGGTGCCGACGGTGCGGAAGAAGCCGTCGACGGGGTCCTCCGGTCCCGCTCCGGGCCGCACCCGCAGCAGTCGGTTGGCCGCCCCCAGGAAATCCCGCCATTCCTCTTCCGTGAAAGTGCGCCGCCCCTCACGGAAGAGCTCCCCGGCCGCCTCCGGGTCCTCGAGCAGCAGACCCGCGGTCCGGTCGACGACGAAGAAGGCCTTTTCGACCAGGTGCACATGGGCGTGCCCGTACAGCGGGCCGGATTCCGACAGCAGCCATTCCAGGACCGCCCGGTGTTTCTCCCGCAGCAGATGGTTCGCCTTGTACTCCTCGGCGGGCGAACGGATACGGCCGCGGATTTCCTGGACCTGCGCGGCCGCGCATTCCATCGGCAGCAGCACGCTGGCGTGCGCGAACACGTCCGTGTTGCCGCCGGTGAGATTCTCGCCGTCCGAGCCGGACTCGTCGCACGCCACTTCCAGGGATGTCCCGTTCACCCGATCCCAGGTCACACCGCGGCCCCCTATCTTGTGCCCCATGACCAGGATCCCGCACGAAGCCGCCGGTGGACCAAACCCTTTTCACGCCGTCACCCTCGAGCGTCTCCGATGTCGTACGAGCATGAAATGGCGCACCTATCCGGACGACGTCCTTCCGCTGTGGGTCGCGGAGATGGACGTGCCGCTCGCCGCGCCCGTGGTCCGCGCGGTCACGGAGGCCATGGAGCTCGGCGACACCGGATATCCGGCGGGCACCGGCTACGCGGAGGCGCTGGCCGGCTTCGCCGCCAAGCGGTGGGGGTGGCACGGGCTCGCGGTCGAGCGGACCGCGATCGTGCCGGACGTGATGCTGGGCGTCGTCGAGATGCTCAGGCTGGTGACCGGGCCCGGCGATCCGGTCGTCGTCAACCCGCCGGTGTATCCGCCGTTCTTCCCGTTCATCACCCATCTGGACCGCCGGATCGCCGAGGCGCCGCTCGGCGCGGACGGACGGCTCGACCTCGGCGTCCTGGAGGAGACCTACCGGCGGGCCGTCGCGGGCGGCGGGCGGGCCGCCCATCTGCTGTGCAGCCCGCACAACCCCACCGGCACGGTGCACACCGCCGGGGAACTGGCCGCCGTCGCCGCCCTCGCCGAGCGGTACGGCGTCCGGGTCGTGGTCGACGAGATCCATGCCCCGGTCACCGCCGCCGGTGTGGATTTCGTGCCCTATCTCAGCGTGCCGGGCGCGGACCACGGCCTGTCCCTGATGTCGGCGTCCAAGGCGTGGAACCTGGCCGGCCTCAAGGCGGCCCTGGCCGTGGCGGGCCCCGGGGCCGCCGCCGATCTGGCCCGGCTGCCCGAGGAGGTCGGGCACGGTGCCAGTCATGTGGGCGTCCTCGCCCACACCGCCGCCCTGAGCGACGGCACCGCCTGGCTGGACGCCGTGCTGGCCGGCCTCGACGCCAACCGGCGCCTGCTCGCCGCCCTGCTGGCCGAGCACCTTCCCGGCGTCCGGTACCGGCCCGCGGAGGGGACCTATCTCGCCTGGCTGGACTGCCGGGCCCTGGACCTCGGGGACGACCCGGCCGGGGTGTTCCTGGAACGCGGACGGGTGGCGTTCAGCTCCGGACCCGAGTTCGGCACCGGTGGGGCCGGGCACATACGGCTGAACCTGGCCACCTCCCCGGAGATCCTCACCGAGGGCGTGCACCGGATGGCCGCCGCCCTGCGCTGATCCCGGCACGGCCCGACGCCGCCGCGGGTGGTGGCACCGACCGCGGCCTAGACTGCCGGGCATGGACGAGAAGGCGCTCGACCGGCTGGGTGAGGGCAAGTACCTGCTGATCACCAGCTACCGGAAGAACGGGACCGGGGTCGCGACCCCGGTCTGGGTGGTGCGGGACGGAGACGCGCTCGGCGCCTGGTCGGCCGCCGACGCCTGGAAGGTGAAGCGGATCCGGGCCCGCGGTGACGTCCTGGTCGGCCCCTGCGACGTGCGCGGCAACCCCACCGGCGAGCAGATCCCGGCCACCGCCGAGATCTGCGACCCGGAGACCACCGCCCGGTACCGCACCCTGATCGCCCGCAAGTACGGCCTCCTGGGCCGCATGACGCTCCTGGGCAGCCGGCTGCGCCGAGGGCTCGACGGGACGGTCGGGATCCGCGTCACCCTGTGAACGGGTGAGGGGGCACGGACCGGCCGGCCCGTGCCCCCCTTTCTCCTCCGGCGCGGCCTACGGCGCGTCCGTCACCGTCCCCGTCTGCGCGGGGTGGCCGGGCAGCGGCTCGGCGTTGTCGTCGGTCAGCGCCAGACGCACCGACTCGACCGGCTCGGCCACCTGGTCCTTCACCGTCGGCACGACGAACTGGGCGGTGGTGCTCCCGGCCGGGATCTGCGTCCACACCCACAGGTTCGCCTGTGACAGCGGACGCTCCGGGTCGGGCGCGTCACCCGAGTAGTCCATCAGCCACTGCGGGTCCACGTCCTTGGTGGACAGTTCCGCGCCCTCCGTGACGGGCAGCACCCGGGCGGGCTGCCAGATGTCCACGTCGGCCGGCGCGGAGAGGGAGAGCCGCCAGGTCAGCGTCCCGCCCTCGGTGACCTTGTCCGTGACCGGGGTCAGGGTGACCTCGGGCGCGGGGTCGTCGTTCTCCGCGACGACCCCGCCGAGGTAGGAGCCGACGACCGCGCCCCGTACGGCCTTGGCGACGAGGTCGTGCTGCTGGTCGTAGCCGAAGCGCGTGTCGCCCTTCACCACCACCGGCACGTCGACGGGGGTGCTGCCGGGGCGTACCGTGACCAGCTTGTCCACGGCCCGGCCGGACTCCGGGTCGAGGACGGAGAAGCGGACCTTGCCGCTGCCGTGCCCGGAGACCTTGACCGGAATGTGGTACGTGCGGGTGCCGGAGTCGCCCTCCTTGACCCGGAGCCGGCCGATGTCGACGCGCGGCAGTGCCGCGGCACGCACGGCCGGGGTGCCGGGCGCCCAGCCCCAGGCGTCCATCAGCCAGGCCTGCCCCGACCGGGAACGCGGAGTCAGTTCGAGCGACTTGACGTGCTTGAGATCGAACCCGCCGCGGGTGGCCGCGGTCAGCGGGACACGCACCTCGCGCGCCCAGTAGGAGGCGGTGCGCTCGGTGCCGGGCAGTCCGTCGACCTTGACCTGGCCGAGCCTGGCCCGGCGGCCGGCGGAGTCGGTGACCGACACGTCCAGCTTGGTGCCCGTGGTGTTCGGCGGTACGAAGACACGCAGCGCCAGGTTCTTCGCGCCGGACAGGGAGAGCGGCTTCGTGGGGGTGACCTTCGCCGCCGTACCGGGCGCCGACCACTTCAGCGCGACCGCGCCGCGGCCGGCCTCCTTCGCCGTCACCCACCAGGCGAAGTGCGGTGAGGTGCCCCCGGCGTCCTCGCGCAGACAGGCCTTGGCCGGGTCCGGGTCGATCGCCGCGCACAGCTTGCCGCCGGTCACCTTCACGCCGGCGTCGGGCAGCAGCCCGCCGGTGCGGCGCGCGCCGACCGCGTGGGTCAGCACCCGCGCCGGGTCCGCCGAGGGAGCGCGCCGCCCGGTGCCGTCGAGCAGCGGGCGCACCCGGTCGTCGCCGCCGACGAACAGCCGGGCCGAGGCGGCGATGTAGGTGGCGCCGGCCTTGTGCTGCTGGTCGGCGGTCAGCCGGGTACGGGTCCCGGCGGAGCACACCGGGTCGCGCTCGCCCTCCGGGTCGTCCCAGAAGTCGTCGAAGGAGGGCGCCTCCGACTTGCCGGGCGTCCACTCGGTGTTGAAGAAGTTGTGGTTCGCGCCGACCACGTACACGGCGCTGTGCAGGGCGGCGCCCTTGCTGATGCCGCGCGTGCCGTCGGCGTACACCTCGCCCTGGAGGTCGGAGACGTCGCCGTCGCAGCCGGGCAGGATGGTCGTGGACGGGACGTCGGCGACCGGATTCTGACCGAAGATCGTCGGTCCGATGAGGACGGTGCCGCGGATCTTCCAGCGGACCGGCCCGCGGTAGCCGTCCTGTGCGGCGGGTGCCGGGTAGAGGCTGTCCATCGCGGCGCGGTTGACGCCCTCGCCGCCGCGCGAGTGGCCGACGAGCAGGACGCGGGAGAGGTCGGCCTTGGGCGCGCCGCGCACCACCGCCGGGGCGTCGCCCGGGCGGTCGGCCCAGCCGGCCCACCGGGCGAGGTGCTGCCGCACCAGCGAGGAGCGGGCCTGCGCGCCGCCGTCCTCGGCCGCCCAGTCCTGGCCGTTGATGCCGTTGGCGGAGATCGACACCGTCACATAGCCCTGCGAGGCCAGCAGCTTCTGGTCCTGCAGATAGCCCTTGTAGCTCGGGACGGGCTTCAGGCCCGCCGGGCAGGGCCAGTCGCCGGTGGCGTCGTCGCCGCCCGGCTTGTAGCACGTGCCGTGCCGGCCGTGCAGGAACAGCGCGAGCGGCCGCTTGCCGGTGGCGCCCTTCGGGGCGACGACCACGGCCTGCATCTCGACCGGCTGGGCGAAGCCGGGCAGCTTCACCGGGTCGAGGTCGTACTCACCGGTGACCGTGCGGTACGCGCCCGGCTTGCCGGGGTCGACGGGGTTCGCCGGGGGTGCGGCCGGGGGCCGCGCGGCGGCCAGGGAGTTTCCCGCGGACGGGCCGGAGCCGTCGGCGGGCGCGTCCAGCCGGCGTCCGGCCGCCAGGACCCGCAGGTCCTTCAGCGGTGCGGCCCGGTCGAGGGCGAGCCGGAAGGTGCGGCCGTCCCCGGCCGCCTTCGGTACGCCGAGCAGCCGGCCGCCCGCGTGGAACTCCACCCGGGCGTCCCCCATGGGCACGGTCCGCTCCGACCGCCAGACCAGCTCACGCGTCGCGCCCTCGCCGCTGACGCGCCATCCCGGCGGCAGCCCGCTGTCGGACGCCGCCGACGTCGTCGTGCCGGGCGGCTGCTGGGCCTGGGCCAGTCCCGGTGATCCCGCCAGTGCCGCGAGCACGGCCACGGCGGTGACACCTATGCGACGGGCATGGGTCACGGGTCCCCTCCTCACACTTCGAGCGCGGGCGCCCCGTCCGTTCCGGGAGCGCCTCACGCCACGGAGGAAGTGATTCGGGATCTGTGGGTTGCCTGTGACGACGGAATCCGTCCGTGGACGGCAAGAATCCGGACACCTCGGGAGCCGAACTCCCCACCCGCGCACGGCAGTCGTCGGCACCGGTCACCGCGCCCGGACCTTCGCGGCGGCAGCCGACGACCCCGCGCCCGCCCAGCGAGGGCCACGGAGTGACGGTCAACGGCAGGGCGGGGCGGGCCGGCAGGAACTGGAGGAGAGCCGTGGGCGGCCGGGCCGGTGCGCGTGAGGGATGTCGTGCCCGGGGGTCAGCGGCCGGGTCCGTACCCCGGTTCCAGGGCGTGGGTCCGGCGGGCGGGCCTCAGTGGTGCCAGGCCCGGTAGGGCTCGTCCACCAGTTGGAACACCGGCTCGCCGCGTACCGGGTCCTTCACCGTGGACAGGCGCACGCGGTCGCCGCTGTGGATGCCGATGAGCGGGCCCATGACCCGGCCGCGCACCACGAACCCCTCCGCCATCTCCACCAGCGACACATTGCGCGCGGAGGGGGTGTTGCGGTGGACCACCGTGGAATGACGGACCGTCCCGGTGCCCTCGCTGCGCTCCGTCCGCAGGTCGCTGCCCTGGCACACCGGACACAGCAGCCGGTGGTACATGGCGGTGCCGCACCAGGTGCAGCGCTGGAAGAGGATCGCCTCGCCGTCGCCCTTCGCGCGGTCGAGCAGGCCCGCCGAGGAGCCGGCTGCCTGCTGAACGGCGGTTCCTGAGTGGTGGTACACGCTGGTCAACTCCCTGCCCTGGGCCCGGAATCCACGTGCGCGGCTCACCCGTGCACGGACGTGCGCGGTTCACCGTGCCACCGTGCACGCGCTCAGCGTATGGCACTCAGTGCCAGGCGTAAAGGCACTGCGTACCCCCAATATCCGCAGAGCGCGCGCCCCGGATCCGCGTCCCGTCCCGGCTACGTCCGGCCGAGCGTCGTCTCGATCTCCTGCACCACCCGCCACAGGGGCGCCCCGCGCCGGGACACCACCACGACGACGTCCTCGGGGCTCTCCGGTCGCACGTCCACCGAAGGCGCGGCCGGTGCGTTCGGGCCCGCCCCGAACGCCGACTGCACATAGGCCAGCGCGTGATCCACGGTCGCGGTCGCGTCGCCCTGGCCGTCGGAGCGCAGCCAGGACCGCAGGGCGTTGTTGTGCGCGGCGACCACGGCGGAGGCGATCACATCGGCCCGCAGACTGCCGTCGGACCGGCCGGCGAAGCGGCCCCGCAGATAGGCGGCGAGGGCGCGTTCGTAGCGCCACACCACCGACAGTTCGTACGCGCGCAGTCCCGGCACCTGCTTGGTGAGCCGGTAGCGCTGCACGGAGAAGGAGGGGTTCTCGGCGTACATCAGCAGCACGAGCCGGGCCGCGTCGCACACCCGGCGCACCGGCTCCGCGTCCTCCTCGCTCGCGGCGAGGAAGGCGGTCATGTCGGCCAGGCACCGCTCGTGGTCGGGGAAGACCACGTCCTCCTTGGAGGGGAAGTAGCGGAAGAAGGACCGCCGCCCGACGCCCGCGAGGGCCACGATGTCGTCGACGGTGGTCTGCTCGTAGCCCCGCTCCAGGAACAGCCGGAAGGCCGCCGCGACCAGGGCGTCCCGCATGGGCGGCTTGGCCTCCGCCTTCACAGTGGCGCTCATGGACGGGAACGTAACACCTGACACCCGGCGATGGCACTCAGTTCCCTCTTGTCAGGGAACTGAGTGCCTGGCACGCGGTGCCGCTGAGGGTCAGAGCCGCTCGGCGGCCTCGACGACGTTCGTCAGCAGCATCGCGCGGGTCATCGGACCGACGCCGCCGATCGGCGGGGCGAAGGAGCCGGCGACGTCACCGACGTCCGGGTGGACGTCGCCGAGGACGCCCTCGACCGTGCGGGTCAGGCCCACCGACAGCACGGTGGCACCCGGCTTGATCCAGTCGGGCCGCACCAGATGGGCCACTCCGGCGGCGGCGACCACGACGTCCGCCTCCCGGGCGTGCGCGGCGACGTCCTGGGTGGCCTCGTGGCACAGGGTCACCGTGGCGTGCTCGGTGGCACGGGTCAGCATCAGGCCCAGCGGCCGGCCCACCGTCACACCGCAGCCGATGACGCAGAACTGCTGCCCGGTGATGGGCACATGGTTGCGGCGCAGCAGGTCGATGATGCCGCGCGGGGTGCAGGGCAGCGGCGCCGGGATGCCCAGCACCAGCCGGCCCAGATTGGTCGGGTGCAGACCGTCGGCGTCCTTGACCGGGTCGATCAGCTCCAGCACCGCGTGGGTGTCGATGTGGGCGGGCAGCGGAAGCTGCACGATGAAGCCGGTGCACGACGGGTCGGCGTTCAGCCGCAGCACCGCGGCCTCGACATCGGCCTGCGCGGCGTCGGCCGGGAGCTCCACCCGGATCGACGCGATGCCGACCTGTGCGCAGTCCCGGTGCTTGCCGCCCACGTAGGAACGGCTGCCCGCGTCGTCGCCGACGAGGATCGTGCCCAGCCCGGGGGTGATGCCGCGCTCCCTCAACGCCTGGACGCGGAGGGCGAGTTCGCTCTTGATGTCGGCCGCGGCGGCCTTGCCGTCGAGAAGTGTTGCGGTGGTCACGGGAGTCGTCGGGCCCTTCAGGAGAAAAACGACGGTCCTGTCATCGTACGACCCCTCCGTCCCCCTCCCCGCAGGAGTCCCGCGCACCCCGTCGTACCCTTTGCGCACCGCAGCCCAGCTCAGAGGAGACCCCGTGCCGTCCGCCCGCCCCCGCCTCCTCTACGTCACCGACCTGGCCTACCCCGCCCGCGGCCGACGCTACGGCGACGAGGACGTCTTCCTCACCTCCCGGCTGCGCGCCGACTTCGACCTGGCCCTGTGCCACCCCCTGGACGCGGAGGCGCTGATGGGCGCCTTCGACGCGGTGGTCGTCCGCAACAGCGGCCCCGTGCTCGGCTACCGGCAGCAGTACGAGGCCTTCCGCGAGCGCGCCCTGCGGGACGGCGTCCGTGTGTACAACCCGCTGACCGGACGCGCCGACATGGCCGGCAAGCAGTACCTTCTCGACCTGAGCGCCGAGGGCTGTCCGGTGATCCCCACGGTCGACCGCGTCGAGGATCTGCACCTGCTCCCCGCGACCGACCGGTACGTCGTCAAGCCCAAACTGGGCGCCGACTCCCTGGGCCTGCGGATCGTCACCCCCGACCTCCTCCCCGCCCTGGCCGACGGCGGCGTCCTCGTCCAGCCGTACGTGGACTTCGCGTACGAGGTCTCCTTCTACTTCGTGGACCACGACTTCCAGTACGCCCTGCACGCCCCGGACCCCGACCACCGCTGGCGGCTCCAGCCGTACGAACCCACGTCCCGCGACCTGGAGTTCGCCCGCCGCTTCATCGACTGGAACGGCTTGGCGCACGGCATCCAGCGCGTCGACGCCTGCCGCGCTCCCGACGGCGAGCTGCTGCTGGTCGAGCTGGAGGACCTCAACCCCTACCTCTCCCTGGACGCCCTCGACGACACGGCCCGGGACGCGTTCGTCGCCGCGACCACGCGTTCCCTGCGGCGCTTCCTCACCGGCTGAACCCGTTCGCCCGTCCGCCCGTATCTCTCCGCGGGGGAACGGAACGGAGGGAGACCAGGGTGCCGACACCGGCCGAACCGGGACAGCCGCAGGAACGACGGGTCGTGGAGCCCATCCGGGTACTGCGGCCCCGCAACACCGACGCCCTGGCGGAACTGTTCCGCGAGATGACCGAGCTGACGAAGGACCCCGTCTCCTACGAGTCCGTCCCCCTGGGGGCCGAACCGGCCGCCGGCGGTGAGGCGGAGACGGAGGAGCTCCCGCCGACGGACCCCTGGGCGGCCGACCCCGCACCGCCGCCCGGCGGCCGCCGGACCACGACGGCCGCCCCCGAGGACACCGGCCCCCCGACGGAACCTGTCACCGCCCAGGACTGGGCGTCCGGACCGGGCTCCGTGACGGAACAGGGCGGGCCGGGGGCGTCCGGTCCGGGGTCCGGGGGCGGTCCGGGGGACTGGGCGTTCGGGCACGGGGCCGTGGCAGATCACGGCGGGCCGGGGGACTGGGCGTCAGGGCCTGGGGCCGGGGCGGAGCAGGGCGGCCCCGGGGGCAGGATGCCCGGGCGCGGGTCCGTGACGGGAGACGACGGCCACCGGGACTGGGTGTCAGGGCCTGGGGCCGGGGCGGAGCAGGGCGGCCCCGGGGGCAGGATGCCCGGGCACGGGTCCGTGACGGGAGACGACGGCCACCGGGACTGGGCGTCCGGGTCCGGGGCCGCGAGGGCGCGGGAGGGGCACCGGGACGGGGCCTTCGGCCACGCGCCCGCGACGGAGCGGGGCGGGGCGCCGGGGCGGCGGGCGGCCGGACCCGGCCGGGCGACGGACGGCGGCGGGTTCCCGGCCGACGAGGGCGGCGGGCACGGGTACGCGGCGGATCCCGGCGGCGGCCGGGACTGGGCGGAGGACGATGCCGGCCGGTACGCAGCGGCCCCCGGCGGGACGAGCGGGCGGACCCCCGCGGCACCGCCGCCGGGCCGCGACCGCGCGGCCGGTCACGACCTGCCGGGGCCCTCTTCCGGGCCGCGCGGCGCGCGTCGCCCGGGGCCGGGCCGACGGCATCCGCACGGCTCCGGGGCGGCCCGTCCCGCCGCCGGCTACCCGTACGGGTCCTTTCCCGGGCGCCCCGGCACCGGAGCCGGAGCGGCGGGTGCCCCCGGTGCCGCGGCGGCACCCGGCGGGGCGGGCCGGTGGCGGCGCGACGCCCAGGGGGCGGCGCCCGCAACGGGTGGCGCACGGGCGCGCGACGAGGACGGCTCCGGGACCGGGCTGCGCCGGGCCGCCATCACGGTCGGTGTGTGCGCCGCCGCGCTCGTCGGCTTCGCCGCCGCCCTCCTGGTGCCGGGCCGGGGCGGTGAGGCGGCCGCGGAGACCGTCCAGCCGACACCGACCGCCACCCGGGCGGAGAGCCCGTCCCCGTCCACCGACCCCGACGGCGCCGGCACCCTCCGGGAGGGAGACAGTGGGCCCGAGGTGACCGATCTCCAGCAGCGGCTGCTGAAGATCCCGGACGTGTACCGCGACGGCGCCACCGACGGCCGCTACGACACCGTCCTCACCGAGGCCGTGGCCCGCTTCCAGCTCTGGTACGGGATCCGCGGCGACGAGGACGGCGTCTACGGCGACGACACCCGTGAGGCCCTGGAGTCACGCACCGGCGGATGACGGGGCGCTGCCTCGGGAACGGGGCGGGCGGACGGCCACGCGGCGCGTGTCACCATGGGCGCCGCGCCGACGCGCCTTCGGCACCCCGGCCCGTCGGGCCGGAGCCGTCCGCGTGCACGTCTCCCGCATCCCGGGCCCGGTGCCGCCCGTCCCCTTCCTGCCGGCCCTCGTCGCGGGGGTGCCGGGGTGCCGGCGGCACCGCGACGACCGAGCGCCCACGGGGCCGGCCGGGTCACTCCCCGGCGTCCCGCGGCACCTGGATGTCCAGCACGCACACGTCGTCCCGGCCCTCCGGCTCCAGCAGCAGGCCGAGCAGCCGCTCCAGCGGGGCCGGTCCGCCGGGGCCGGGCGGCGCGGCGGCCAGGGCGAGTCTCTCCAGGCCCCGGTCGATGCTCTCCCCGGGCCGTTCGACGAGCCCGTCGGTGTACAGCACCAGCCGGTCACCGGGTGTGAGGCGGCACTCGGCCTCCTCGTAGCGCGGATGGTCGCTCGCGCCGAGCAGGATGCCGCGGGGCCGCTCGAGGTACCGTGCCTCGCCGCCGCGCAGCAGCAGCGGCGGGGGATGACCGGCCTGCGCCCACACCAGCCGCCGTGCGCGCGGGCTGTAGCGGGCCAGCACCAGGGTCGCCGTGCCGTGCGGGTCGCGGGAGTGCAGCAGCAGGGTGTTGAGGCGGGCGAGCGCCCCGGTGAGCGACGAACCGGTGATGACCATGCCCTTGGCGGTGAACCTGAGCAGGGCCATCGCCGCGACGGCGTCCATGCCGTGCCCGGCGACGTCGCCGACCACGAACAACGCGTCCCCGTCGGGCAGTTCGATGGCGCTGAACCAGTCGCCGCCCACGCTGAGCCCCGACTGCGCGGGCAGGTAGGCGATGTCGACCCGCAGCCCGGCCAGCCACACGGGCTGCTTCGGCAGCGGAAGGAGGGCGTCCTGGAGCCGGGACGCGACCGTGCGCTCGGCCATCAGCACGCCGTGCTGGGTGAGCATCGCCCGCTCACTGGCGACGAGGGCGAGTTCGGCGCTGCGCTGGGCGCTGACGTCCTGGATGAAGCCGTGCGCCTCGACGGGGGTGCCCTCGGCGTCCGCCACCGCCTCGGCGACCACCCGCAGATGACGGTTGCCGTCACCGGCCGCGACCCGGAACGGCACGTCGCACGGCCGCCCTTCCCGCACCAGCTCCCCGACGGCACGGGCCAGCGCGGGCACGTCCTCGGGCACCGCGATCCGGGGGAGCTGGGTCAGCGGCACGGGCCCGTGCGCGGCGTCGCGTCCGAGGATGGCGTAGACCTGGGAGGACCAGTTCCCCTCGCCGGTGGTGAGGTTCCAGGTGGCCCAGCCGAGGTTGCCCAGCCGCTGCACGTCCGCCAGCCGCTGCTCCTGGCGGTCCGAGGCGTCGTGCCGGATCCAGCTGACGACCAGTCCGTCGCCCAGCCGCGCCACCCGCGCCGTGTACGTGGCCAGTTCGCTGACCCCGGCGACCACCTGCTGCCGGGCGAACGGCTCGCTCTCGTACGGCTCGTCGCCCGCCAGCGCTTTCAGGCACCCCTGCCACAGCGGTTCGTCGGCCGCCGCCGGCCAGCACTCCAGGAAGCGCAGGCCGAGCAGTTCACGGCCGGCGCGGCCGAAGGAGTCCGAGGTGCCGGCGGCCACGGCCTCGATCCTGAAGTCCTCGACGGTGCCCGCCGCCCCGCGCAGCGGGGTGAGCAGCACCGCGGCGACCGGCAGCCGGTCGAACACCGTCTGCACGGCGTCCGCGGCGGCGCCGACGCCGGGTTCCTGCCGGACGCCGAACGTGCGCAACGGGCCCGCGCACAGCCGCGCGGCGGCCAGCAGATGCTCGCGCGCACCGGCCGTGAACGGGCCCTCGTGGCGGCGCAGGACGCCGATCGCGACCTCGGTCGTCTCCCCGGTGGCCACGGGCAGCCAGGCCCGCGAGCCCCACCGCCGGGGCGGGTCCCCGATCAGCAGGTACCGTCTGCTGTCCGCCTCCGGGCTCTCCAGCCAGCGCGCCTCGCCGGCGGCCAGGGCGTCCAGCGCGGCGATCCCGGCCAGCGGCGGCACCCGGCTCCACTGCCGGGCCAGGATGTCGTCGACGCCTGCGTGCCCGATCAGTTCCAGCCCTCCGCTCGGCAGCCGCGCGTAGATCATGACCGCGTCGGCGCCCACGTCCGGGGAGAGCCGGTCGAGCAGACAGCGGGCGAGATCCTGCGAGGTGCCCACGCGCACGAGGGCCCGGGCGAGGCGGCCCA
The DNA here is from genome assembly GCF_042895685.1 of Streptomyces sp. NPDC001381. Lineage (NCBI taxonomy): Bacteria > Bacillati > Actinomycetota > Actinomycetes > Kitasatosporales > Streptomycetaceae > Streptomyces > Streptomyces sp. NPDC001381. Next base: position 886,331 of record NZ_JBIAWO010000002.1, read on the forward strand.
GGGCAGCCGACCCGGCCTCGTCCGGGGGCGGGAGCGGCTGGTCCTGGACGGCGGCGGCCGCGGACGGCCGGGGGGCGCCGCCCGCGGGCGGCGGGGCCAGGGAGCCGAGCGTGATCCAGCACTCCTCCAGCAGCGTCCGCCGGGCGGCCTTCGCCCGCAGCCGCAGTGCCTCCAGCGCGTCGTCCGGGGAACAGCCGAACTGCGCCATCACCGCGCCCTTGGCCCGCTCCAGTACGGCCGAGGAGGCCGCCAGTTCCTGGAGCCGGTCCATCTCGGCCCGCTGGCGTGCCACGACCCGGGTCAGGGCGGCCATGTCGGGCACATCACCGGACCCGAGGGGCAGGGCGGGTTCGCTCGTCACGCCTTGAGCATGGCACACGGGCGGGGAATCGATCGCGGCCTTGCGGCAACGCCCCCGTCAGCGACGATGGCCGGAACGGACGGTGCCGTTCAGCGGCCGGAGCCGTGCTCCACCAGGCCCTGGGTGACGGCGCGGACGCTGCGGGCGATGTGCTGGAGCTGCATGAGCTCGGCGGCGTACAGCTTGATGGTGTGCTCGATGACCGACTCGGGCATGCCGAGCCGGGGCAGGTCGGCGCGGGCCGTCTGCAGGGCGGTGCGGGCCACCCGGATCTCCTGCTGGACCTGGATCTGAGCGTGGCGGGCCAGCAGCACCGGGTGACGCAGCAGCACCGGGTAGCTCGCGTAGCGCGCGGGGACCAGTTCGCGCAGCCACTTCGCGGCCGAGCGCTCCCAGTCGTAGCTGCCGGGGGTCTTGACCTGGCACGGCCAGTCCGGGCTGATGCGCTGCGTCGTCGTCAGAGTCATGGTCATCGCTTCCGGGTGTACGGCGTCGGGACGGGTGGTCCGACGTTTTGTGGGGCGGCCCCGGTCTAGGGGATGACCGGGGCCGCCACGGGCGCTCGCGCTGGCGATGCCCCGAGCACCCTCAGCGCCGACGTGGGTAGGGGACGACGGCTTCGGGTGCCCGTACAGGAGCCCTTCGCGGGCGGGTGCGGCCGTGAGCAGTATTTATATATGCCGACTGGTTTGCAAGACGTATGAAAACATTCATGCGTGATTTGACCGCAATGATCCCCCTGCGTCTGTACGGGGGGAGGGGGGTGGCCTCGGCGGCGCGGTCGGTCCGGTGGGTCACTCGCGCAGGAAGAACTGGTGCTGCTCGGCGATCTGCTCGTACTCCTCCAGGCGCGCCTGGGTGCGCTCCGGGCCGGCGTCGGTCATGGCCTGGAGCAGCGCGGCGGCCATCACCCCGGGGGCGGCGTAGGAGTCGAACACCAGCCGCGAACCGGTGCCCGTGGCGAACGTGACGTCGGCCTCGTCGGCCACGGGGCCCAGCGCCAGATCGGTGACCAGCGCGACCTTCAGACCGGCGCTGCGCGCGACCCGCACCGCCGTCAGGGTCTCCTGCGCGTGGCGGGGCATCGAGAACGCCAGCACCCAGGTCCCGCCCGCCTCCCGGGACTGCAGCAACGCGTCGTAGGCGACGCTGCCGCCCCGGGTCACCAGCCGTACGTCCGGGTGGACGCGGCGGGCGGCGTAGGCGAAGTACTCGGCGAGCGAGGCGGAGATCCTCAGACCCAGGATGGTCAGCGGGGTCGACTGCGACAGCGCCCGGCCGATCTCGATGACCCGGTCCGGGTCGGCGAAGTCGCGCCGCAGGTTCTCCAGGTTCTCGATCTCCGCGTCGACCGCCGCCTGGAGCTCGTTGCTCCGGTTCACCTCGGCCGGGGCGGGGCCGCCCAGCGTGCCGAGCGCGATCGACTGGAGCTTCTCGCGCAGCGCGGGGTAGCCGCTGAAGCCGACGGCCGCGGCGAACCGGGTCACCGAGGGCTGGCTGACCCCGACCCGCTCGGCGAGGTCGGTGATCGACAGGAACGCCGCCTCGGTGAGGTGCTCGATCAGATACTGGGCGATACGTCGCTGCCCCGGGGAAAGATGGGGTCCGTCGAAGAGGGCCCTGAGCCGGGAGGTCGGGGACACCTCCGCTTCCGGATCCGTCTTGCCCGAGGTGATCGCTGATGCCTGTGCGCGTGCCTGTTGCGGCGATGGCACCGGTGCGCCTCCTTTGTCTCCCACGCAGCTCAACATAGCTCACGGAGCGTGCGGGACAGCGTGCCCGAGACCGTGCCCTTCGCACACCCCGCCGGCCTTTACCGCTGGTAAATCGTGATCGAGTGCCCGACCTCGCCGACCTGCCGGCTGGAGCGGATCAGCCGGGCCAGCCGCCCTCTCGCCCTGGCCGCGGCCGAGTCCGACACGGCCAGCACCCCGTGCACCTTGCGCAGCGGCGCCCGCCGCGGGTCGGACGCCCGGATGCCGTAGTACGAAGGCACACCGCTGCCCTTGTAGACGAGCCACACCCGCTCGCCCGCGTACCGCCCGTGCAGCCGGTCCGCCAGCCGTCCGAGATCCTGGCCCCAGTCCACGTTGGAGTCGTGCAGCCGCAGATGCGTCTTCGCCGGCCCGCCGAACGCCTCGTTGGAGTACGGCAGGTAGTACGGGAACGTCCGCAGCGAACTGACCGCGACGAACGCCACCACCGCCCAGGTCGGCACCCGCCTCCCCGGCCACCGCACCACCAGGACGCACCCGGCGGCCACCGCGAGGAACATCGGCAGGAAGACCGCGTACCGGGTGCCGAAGTCGCGCGACCCGGTCATCGCCGAGGCCAGCAGCACCGCCGCCGGCACCAGCACGTAGGGCACCGCCGGACGCAGCCGCCGCACCGCCACCAGGGCGAGCGCCCCGGCCGTCCACAGCGCGAGCATGCCGAGCGGCGTCTTCACCACCAGCGCGACCGGCAGGTAGTACCAGCGCGGCCCGGAGTACACGTGCCCGAACAGAAAGCCCTGCCAGGCCTGGTTCTCCAGCCCGAACTGCATCCGCATGCCGTCCCGGTACGCCTCGGGGAAGGGCAGCAGCCGCACCAGCAGCCCGCGCAGCCCGTGCACCACGGGCACGTGCGTCTGCCGCGGGTCCCACCGCAGCCGGGGATCCACCAGGAGGTACGTCGCCCACACGAAGGCCACGGCGGTCACCGCCACGACGGCGGCAGCCGCCGTCGCCCTGCGCACCCGCCGGAGCCCCGTCGACCAGGCCGCGAGAGCCACCAGCACGGGCAGCGCGGGCAGCGCGCTCATCTTCGTGGCGAGCGCGGCGCCGAGCGCCGCCCCGGCGAGCGGGAGGTACCGGCGCGCCCCTCCGCCGCGGGCCCGCCACAGCAGCCACGCCGACGTCAGCAGGAAGCCCGCCGCCGGGACGTCGAGCGTCGCCAGGGAACCGTGCGCGATCACGTCGGGGGAGAAGGCGTACAGGGCGAGCGCTGCCAGGGCGGGGGCGGGCCCGGCGAGGTCGCGGGTGAAGGCGAAGACCACCAGGCCGAACAGCAGCGTCAGGACGATCACCGGCAGCCTGGCCCAGAACATCAGCCGCCAGGGGTCGTTGCCCGACTCGTAGAGGAGATGCCGGCCCGCCGCGGTCTGGTCGCCGGTGAAGTCCGTGTCCACCCGCGGGCCGGCGAGAGCCACCCCGACGGCGACGACGAGCTTGCCCAGCGGCGGGTGCTCGGGGTTGTACCGGATCCGGTGCTCGCGCAGATAGCCGGCGGCCGTGGCGACGTACACCGGTTCGTCGATGGTCGGCGTCTGCCGCACCGCCGTCGTCACCGCCGCGACCGCCGTCTGGGCCAGCAGCAGCGCCACCAGCAGACGCACCAGCCACGGACGGAGACGGCCCGGGGGTGAGGGGCGCGGCCGGGACGGCACCGGTTCCGGGTGCCCCGCGTCCGTCCGCCGTGCGTCCGTGGGAGTCGCGCGTGTCATCATCCGCCCCGCGGCGACACCCGCGGGGCGGCGGCGGGAGCGGTCCGCGGTGGCCACAGGGCCACTGTGCACCAGCTCCCGCCACCGGGGGCGCTACCGCTTCAGGAGTCGTACCGACAGACCTTCCGCCGTGTAGACAGGTACGGCGCGCAGCTTGTCGGAGTTCAGCTCCACCGTGTCGAACTGGCCGCGCAGCGCGCAGGTGGCGATCACCGGGACGACGTCGCCGGCGCGGGCGGGCCGCTCGTCGTCCAGGCGCAGCGACAGCACCGAGCCCTGGCCGAGGGTCACCCGGCCCGACACGGTGAGCGCCGCGCCGTGGCCGCGGCGCAGCGGCAGCTCCACCGTCGCGCCCCTCGACTGCGTCCAGGTGCCGCGCACCCGCAGCGGCGGCTCCGCGCGGACCGTGCCGCCGGTGAGCCGTACGCCGCCCTGGCCGAGCGCGTCGGCGTGCCCGGCGACGAGGATGCCCTCCTCCACCACCGTGCCGCCGCGGTAGCGGTTGTGCCCGGTCAGGGTGAGCGTGCCCGAGCCGCGCTTGGTCAGACCGCCGTCGCCGTCGATGTCGTTGCGCCAGGCGTCGGCCGCGTGGAAGCCGCCCTTCGCCGCGTCCAGGGTGACCGTCACGTCGGACTCGAAGGAGCCGTAGCCGTCGGCGGCCGCGAACAGGTTGAGGCGGCCCCACTGCTCGAAGCCGTCCAGCAGGACGTACCCGGAGGGCAGCGCGGTCGTGCGCAGGACCGCGCGGCGCTGCTCGGCGGTGAGGTACGGCTGGCGGGTCTCCAGCAGCACCTCGGCGCCCTTGGGCACGGTGAGGGGTTCCTTGCGGCCCTGCCGTTCGAGGACGTACGTCAGACGGGGGGCCACGGCCCGCGCGTTGGCCTCGCGGTCGGCGTACGGGTCGGAGGCGTCCGCGTGCGCGTAGGCGAACAGGGTGTCGGCCGTCGTGCCGGTCCGCGCGGTGAAGTAGGCCAGGGCCTGGGCCCGGGCGGCCGCCTTCAGCTCGGCGTTGGCCGGGTCGGCGAGGGCGGCCGCGGCGAGCGCGGTGGCCATGATACGGCCGCCCATGACGTCGACCGTGGAGTGCATGCCGGAGACGATCCGGGTGTGGCTGAGCTCCAGGGCGCGGGTCACCAGCTCCTGGAACCGCTCCGGCACCGCGTACGCGAACGCCAGCGAGGCCAGGTGGAAGGCGTTGGTGTGACCGCTCGGGAAGCCGCCGTCGTCGGTCGCGGAGGTGCCGCGCTGACGCAGCAGCTGCGGGACGACGACCACCTTCGAGTCGTAGACCGGATACCCGAGCGCGTCGGTCGCGCCGGTGTCGACGACCTCGCTGTCCTCGTTCATGCGCCACGGACGCGGGTACTGGAAGGCGTACTTGCCGGGGTTGCCGGAGGCGTACGGGCCGCGCACGGTGTCGACCAGCCTGGCCACCTGGCCGAGGTCGGAGGTGTACGAGCCGGCGCCGAGCGCGGAACCGGCGGGCGCGTCGGCGGGCACCGCGTCGCTGACGGTGGTCGGGGGCGTGGTGTCCGGCGCGCTCGTGATCGACGTGACCGCCTTGGCGCCGGTCCGGTACAGGTCCGCGAGCGGACCGAGCCCGCCGGTCATCGCGTAGCTCTGGTGCTGGCGGTCGTAGACGAACGCCTCCCTGCCCTGGGCCTCGGTGCGCGCCCCGGTGACCGCGGCGCAGTAGCGCATGTTGGCGCGCAGGACCTCGGGCCGGAGCGGGGTGCCGGTGTTCCAGGCCGAGCCGGTCTTCCACACCTGCGCGAAGCCGCCGAGGATCCTCACCACGGCGTTGGTCTCGGGCGTGAGGTTCGTCAGGACGTTCGTCTTGTAGTCGTCGACGAACGGCAGCGCGCTCGTGGCGGCCCTGGCGTCGGCGGCGCCCAGCCAGGAGACCGTCGTCGGGGCGGCGACCAGGGCCGCGGAGCCACCGATGGAGGTCTTCAGGAAGCGCCTTCTGTTCACGGCCGAGGGGGTGCCGAGGCCGGCGGATGACGGCATGGATGTGCCTCTCTCGAGTTCTGCGGCCGGGAGGCCGGAGGGAAGAGGTGCGGTCATGTGCGACTCGGTGGCCTTCTGGGGACCGGTGAGCCGGATGACGCGTACGAGCGAAGATCTACGGCCGGGCCGTGTCGCTTCCGCGAGGCCCGGGCGACCGGTGCGTGTCCTGCGGGTGAACGGGGGAGCGGCGGCTCACAGAAGCGAACGCGCCAGCGCCACCGCGCCCTCGACCGGCGGCACGGTCAGCGGCCGCGGCCGCGCTCCCGGTACGGCGGCGTCCAGCGCGGCGGTGAACGCCTCGTACAGCGCGGGCTGCCCGAGCACCGTGCCGCCCGCCACCACCACGTCGTCGACCGCGACCCCGCGGCCGGCGAGCCGGACGACGAGTCCGGCGAGGGACTCGCCCGCCCCGGCGATCACGGAACGGGCGAGCGCGGAGCCGTCGGCGGCGGCCGTGAAGACCACGCGCGCGTGCCGGCCCCACTCGGCGGAGACGTCCGAGGCGCCCTCGAGGGCCGCGCCGAGCGCGGGCACCTCGGGCACCGCGAACGCGGCGAGGAGACCGGCCGCGAGGGCGTCCGGCTCCTCCCCGCGGTCGTGGGCGGCCCACACGGCCCGCGCCGCCTCCCGGACCAGACCGGCGGCGCCGCCCTCGTCACCGAGGACCGCGCCCCAGCCGCCCACCTGCACGGGGGTGCCGTCGGGCAGCGGACCCACCGCGACCGAACCGGTGCCGGCGACCAGGCCGACCCCCTTGTCCAGTCCGGCGGCGGGCACGAGAAGCTCGGCGTCGCCCACGATGTGCGCGGGCACGCCGAGAAGTTCCTGGACGGCGGTGCGGATCAGCGCGCACTGCCGGGGTGTCTCACAGGCGTGGGCGCCCACGGCCAGCGCGCCCGGGCGGGAGCCCGCCGGCAGCGCCTCGTGGACGAGGCCGGCCAGCCAGCGTGCGGCGGCGGCCGGGTCGTGCGGCCGCCAGCCGCTGCTGGACCGGACGTGGTCGGCGACGACGTCCCCGCCCGCGAGCGCGCGGAGATGCGTCTTGGTGCCGCCCACGTCGACGCCGACCACGAGGGGGCACGAAGGGGGGGAGTCCTGCACGGATCCTCTTTCGTCGATGCGCTGAGCTGCGACGGCGGGCGAACCGTGACCGCGGGAGATCCCGCGCCTGGATGGAGCTTCGGTGACCTAGGGAAGCCCCGGGACGGGCTTCTGGTGAGCCACGGCAGGCGAGTACCGTGAAGTTCGTTAGGAAGTTAACTAACGAAGTACAGTGCGTCAAGAGCAGTCGCGCACTCGACCCCCGGGACGCCCGTCCGGGCCGCCGCGGGGCGGGACCGCGCGCCGTCGTCGCATCCCATCGCCGCAGCCCGCCGAAGAGACCGGCAGGGTGCGCGGCCCTGTACCCGTGTGGGGGAAACTGTGGAACACGACGTGGCGGAAGCCCCCCGCCTGACCGAGAGCGCGAGCGCGGTGTTCGCCGTGCTGGCCCAGGCGGGCAGCGCCACCCGGCCGCAGCTGGCGAGCCTGGCGGGGCTGTCCAAACCGACGGTGTCCTCCGCCGTGGCGGAGCTGGAGGGCGCCCGGCTCGCCGCGCACTCCGGCACCGCCTCCAGCGGGACCGGCCGCTCCGCCGCCGTCTACCGGCTCGGGCCCGCCGCCGGCGCCGTCCTGGCCGTCGATCTCGGCCCCGCCCTCACCCGGGTCAGGGGCTGCGCCCTGGACGGCACCCTGCTCGCCGAGGCGACCGCCTCCCGCAAGGACGCCGCCGACGCCGTACGCGAGGCGCTCACCGCGCTGCCCGCGGGCGCCCCGCTGCGCTCCGTCGTCGTCGCCGTCGGTGACGTCACCGCGCGGGACCGGCAGGGCAGCGGGATGCGCCCGGCCACCGCCAAGGCCGGCCCGGTCTTCGACGCCATGGCCGTCGCCCTGCCCGCCGGGGTCCCCGTCCACGTGGAGAACAACGTCAACTGTGCCGCGCTCGCGGAGCTGCACGAGGGCGCCGCCCGGGGCCGTCACACCTTCGGCTACCTGCGCATCGGCGTCGGCATCGGCCTCGGCATCGTCGTCGGCGGCCAGGTGCTGCGCGGATCCAACGGCGCCGCCGGTGAGCTGGCCCGGCTGCCCTACCCCTGGGACGACGGCCGTGAGCCGCGCCAGGAGGCCCTGGAGCAGTACATGGGCGCCCGCTCCCTGCTGCGCCGGGCCGAAGACGCCTGGGAGGCCGTGGACGGCCCCTGCCCCCGCACCACCGAGCGGCTCTTCGCGCTGGCCGGGCAGGGCGGGGCCACGGCCCGCGCCGTCGTCGGCCGTCACGCCACGGACGTGGGCCGTCTCGCCGCCGCGGTGACCGCCGTGCTGGACCCCGGCCTGATCGTGCTGGGGGGCAGCACCGGCGCGGATCCGCAGCTCCTGCCCGGTGTGCGCGCCGAACTGGCACGCCTGAGCTGGCCCACCGAAGTGGTCAGCAGCACGGTCGGCGACCTGGGCACCGTCGCGGGTGCGGCACGGCTCGCGGTGGCCCGGGGAGTCCAAACCGTGACCGAGGCCGCGGGGCCCAAGGATTGACGGCCTCCGACTCGGTCTGCCAATGTCCGGACAAGCGCTTTCTAAGCCGGTCGGGACACCGGCTCGAGGTGAGCGTCCCGCCCGTACTCGACGTACGGCAACCGCACCAGGGCGTGCTTGTGCGGCGACGGCCACAGCGGCCGGGGACCCTCGCCCGTCAGGATGACGCGGCCGGGCGAGGCCGCGCCCTCGGAAAGCGAACCTTCCTGCAAAATGCACCCGTGCCGCTCGGTCGGCGCCGTGCTGCGTCCCCTACGACGAAAAGGGATCAAAGATGACCACTGTGGGTGTGCGGCGCTCCCGCCGACTCGGCCGCGGCGGTATACGCCGCGTGGTTCCCCTCGCTGCCGTGGCCACGGCAGGTGCCCTGCTGCTCTCCGCCTGCGGGTCGGGGTCCGACTCGGGCGGTAACGCCAAGTCGCTGACGTTCTGGATCTCCACGGTTCCCGGACAGGACGCGGGCTGGAAGAAGCTGGTGGCGCAGTACAAGAAGGAAGCCGGCGTCTCCGTCAAGCTCGTCAACATCCCCTACGACGGCTACACGACGAAGCTGCACAACGCCGCACAGGCGAACTCCCTGCCCGACGTGGCGGCCGTGCCGGCGCTGGACCCGATCTGGTCGAGCAAGCTGATCGACCTCAGCTCCATCGCCAACGACAAGAGCAACAACATCAACGCGAACTTCCTCGCCAAGGACTCGTCCGGGAAGGTGCTGTCCATCCCTTCGGACGTCACCGCGTCCGGCCTGTTCATCAACGAGACGCTGTTCAAGAAGGCCGGCGTCTCCTTCCCGACCTCGCCCGACAAGACCTGGACCTGGACCGACTTCATCGCGGCGGCGGACAAGGTCCGGGAGAAGACCGGCGCCAAGTACTCCCTGACCTTCGACCAGTCGCCGTCCCGGCTCCGCGCCATGGTGTACGAGATGGGCGGGAAGTACGTCCACGCGGACTCCTCCGGCAAGTTCTCGGTGGACGCGGCGACCAAGAAGGCCGTGAACTACTTCGTCGGACTCAACGACAACAAGACCATGCCGAAGTCGGTGTGGACCAGCGGCGCCGACCCGTCCGCCATGTTCCAGAGCGGTGACGTGGTCGCCTACTGGTCCGGCGTGTGGCAGGTCGCCGCCTTCGCGGACAGCATCAAGAAGTTCGACTGGGCGAGCGTCCCGACCCCCGCCCAGCCGGTGCAGGCCAGCGACGTCAACAGCGGCGGCATGACGGTGGGCTTCAACAACAACGCCGCCGGGGCCACCGCCGCGAAGAAGTTCCTGTCCTGGCTGTACGAGCCGGACCACTACCGCGAGCTGTGCGAGGCGTCCGGGTTCCTGCCCGTCGAGAGCGGTCTGAACCCCGAGTACCCCTTCGAGTCCGAGGCGGCGCAGGCGGCGTTCAAGCTGTACAACGAGGAGATCCCGCTCTACGCCCCGATCTCCGGCTACTTCAACACCGCGCAGACGAACTGGGTGCTGAAGGGCAAGAGCCTCACCGAGGACCCGACCAAGACGGAGCTCGGCAAGGCGATCAACGGCCAGCAGTCGGCCGACAAGGCCCTGGAGAACATCGTGGCCGGCTACAACCAGCAGGTCGGCGGCTGATCGCAGGCCAGGGGACCGGGCGGCGGGGTCGAGACACCGCCGCCCGCCCCGGGCGCCCATGTGATGCCGGGCTCATGGCGTGAGCCCACCGCAATCCACCCCACCAGCACGGAGTCAGGAAGATGACAAAACGCGCCTCGGACGTGTCAGCGAGCCCGCCGAGCCCGCCCAGGAGACGCAGCAGGTACACCCTCGCGCCGCTCGTCCTCATCGCGGCCAATGTCGTGCTGTTCTCGCTGTTCTTCGTCTGGCCGGCGGTGATCGGGCTCGTCTACTCCTTCACGAACTACACGGGTGTGGGGGCGTTCCAGTTCGTCGGCCTGGACAACTACCACAACCTGTTCGGGGACTCCACCTTCTACGACGCGCTGTCACGGACGCTGCTGTACGCCGTGCTCTTCGTACCGCTGAACTTCGCGCTCTCGCTGCTCGCTGCCAACCTGGTGGTGAACAAGCACGCGAAGGGCGCGTCCGTCGCCCGTGTCATCTTCTTCATCCCCTGGCTGCTGTCGCCCATCGTCGTCGGTGTCCTGTGGCGGTGGCTGTTCGGAGAGAACTTCGGCCTGGTCAACTACGTCATCGAGAGGCTCGGCGGAAGTGCCGTTCCGTGGCAGTCGAACGCGGACCTGTCGTTGATGGTGGTGGTGATGGCGGCGTCCTGGGCCTGGACGGGTTTCTCGATGCTGCTGTTCATCGCGGCGATCAAGAACGTACCGGTGTCGTACTACGAGGCGGCCTCGCTCGACGGCGCCGGCCCATGGCGCCAGTTCATCAGCATCACGCTGCCGAGCATCGCGCCCACCTCGTTCATCGTCATCCTGCTCAACACGATCAACGCGATGAAGGAATACCCGGTGTTCGTCGCCCTCAACAACGGCGGGCCCGGAACGTCGAACAACCTGCTTGTCCAGTACATCTATGAGACCGGCTTCAAACGGGGCCAGATCGGCTACGCGAGCGCCGCGTCATTCGTGCTCATGCTCATCCTGATGGCCGTCGCGATCATCCAGCTGATCGTCAACCGGCGGGTGGAGAACCGATGACAACCACAGACATGCCACGCCCGGTCGACGCCGGTTCAGGACGGGCCGTCTCCAAGAAGCGGCCCCGCGGCGCGGGCAGCGGCGGGCTCCGGCGGGCGGTGTCCGCGACGACGCTGCTGTGGATCCTGGCGTGCCTGTACGGGCTGCCGGTGCTGTGGTTCATCCTCAGCTCCCTCAAGCCGGCCAGCGACCTGTTCTCCTATCCGCTGACGCTGGTTCCGCACAACCCCACCCTGTCGGGTTACCTGACGGCGTGGCGCAGTGCCAACTTCTCCCAGTACTTCGTCAACACGGCCATCGTGTGCGTGATCACGACGATCCTCACGGTGGGAGCCAGCTGCTGCACCGGGTACGCCCTGGCCAAGTACGACAACAAGTGGCTCAAGGTGTTCTTCATCTGCATCCTGGCCACCACGATGCTGCCGTCCGAGGTCATGCTCGCCCCGGAGTTCCTGGTGGTCCGCAACCTCGGCCTCTACAACTCGTTCAGCGGCATCATCCTCCCGGCCGTGCTCACCGCGACCGGATGCTTCATGTTCCGCCAGTTCTTCCTGACGGTCCCCGACGAACTCGTGGAAGCCGCGCGCATCGACGGCGCCCGCGAACTGTCGATCTTCCTGCGGATCATGGTGCCGCTCTCCCGGCCCATCATGCTGACCCTCGCCATCCTGTCCTTCCAGTGGCGGTGGAACGACTACATCTGGCCCCTTCTGATGCTGAACGACCCCAACAAGTTCACCGTGCAGATCGGTATCCAGAGCATCGTCGGCGCGCAGAACATCAACTGGTCGGTACTGCTGGGCGCATCGGTCATCTCCATGATCCCGCTGATCGTGATCTTCCTGGTCTTCCAGCGTTACGTCATGGGCGCCGACATCAATGCCGGACTGAAGGACTGACCTTGCCCACCCCGCCCACCCCGCCCGACCACGAGTTCGTCCGCGCGGTGGCCCGCGCGGCCGACCGGTCGGCCGCCCCGTCGGCGGCCGGCCCGGACGTGGAACCCGCCGGTGTGACCCATCGCGTGCTGGCCCGGCGGGTGAAGACCCTGGTCGCGGCGTACCGTTCGCCGGACTCGGCCCTGCACGGCAGCGGGCGGGCCGTCGCGGCCGCGACGACCCACCTCCGCGCCCTGCGGGCCGCGCAGACCGCCACCGGCCTCTTCGCCGGCGGCGACAACGTGCAGTCACCGCCCGACTCCGCGTTCACCGTCAACGACCTGTGCGACGCGCACGTCCTCGCCGCCGGCGCGGGGCCGGAACTGCGCGACGTCACGGCCGCGCTCGCGGAGATCGCCGGCGCCGCCTCCGGCAGTCTCCTGACCGGTGGGGTGCACACCCCGAACCACCGCTGGGAGCTGTGCGCGGCGCTGGCCCGGCTGCACCGGTCCTTCCCCGACGGCCGGCTGCTCGACCGCGTCGAGGAGTGGCTCGCCGAGGGCGTCGACATCGACGCGGAGGGCCTGTACTCGGAACGCAGCGCCGTCTACGCGTGCCACGTGACGAACCCGTCGCTGCTGCTGCTGGCCGACGTGCTCGGCCGCGCCGACCTGCTGGACGCCGTCGAACGCAATCTCACCACCACCCTGGACCTCATCAGGCCGGACGGCACGGTGGAGACCGTCCACTCGCGACGGCAGGACCAGAAGCACCCGTTCCCGCTCGCGCCCTACCTGCCGCACTACCGGCTGCTCGCGATCCGCACAGGCCGGGGCGACTTCGCCCGGGCGGCGCGGCTGGCGGCCGCCGACGGCATCGACGACGCCGACCTGCTCGCCCAGACCCTTCTCACCCCGGACCTGTGCCGTGCCCTGCCGGCCCCGGACGCGGAGACACTTCCGCGCGACCGGTACATCGGCACCGCACGCCTCGCCGCACATGCCTCCGCCACCGCCCACACGGTGGTGTACGGCGGCTCCGACGTGCCGGAACACCGGCGCATCCGCTCGGGCCTCGCCTGCAATCCCACCTTCCTGCGCCTGTTCGCCGGCGACGCCGTCCTCGACGCGGTCCGTCTCTCACGGGGCTTCTTCGACCTGGGCCCGTTCCGCGCGGCCGACATGCGACAGCTCGCCGACAACCGGTACCGGCTCACCGAAACCCTCACCGCCGCCTACTACCAGCCGCTCCCGACGGACCAGCGGCGGGACGACGGCGTCTACCGGCTGGTGGACGAGGGACGCTTCTCGGCCGCGATGGCCTTCCCGGACCGGCCTCGGGACGAGGTCTCCCACACGACCCGCGTCGAGGTGGACCTGACGGAGGACGGCGCCGACCTGCGGATCGACCTCAGCGGACCACGGGTGCCCTGGGCCCTCGAACTGACCTTCCGGCCGGGCGGCGTGACAGAGGGCGCCGTACCGATCGGCGAGGGACGCTGGTGCCTGACGACCGGGCCGATGACCTACCGGGTCGGCGACGACGAGATCCGGGTCGAGGCCGCCGCCGAGGCGGGCGAGCCGCCGGCCGGGCCGGACCGGACCGACCTGCTGCGGTACGACCCGGGCCAGGACTACACCGTGGTGGGCGGTACCGACGCGACGACCGGGAACCGCGTCTACATCGGTGGGCACGGCCCGCAGACACTGACCGTCACACTGCGCGCCCGCCGGCCCGCACCTCTCGTGTGACCCCATGGCCAATGAAGGACTGATCCCCGTGCACCTCCCACGCCAGCTCGGTTCGCTGCACGACCTGCCGGACACTCCGGAGGCGTACGACGCCGTGCTCGCCGACGTCACCGAGCAGGCCCTCGCGCGCCTCACCCCCGAGGGCAGCCTCGAACACCCCGACTGTGTCGACGACATCGGCGACACATCCCTCGGGATCACCTCCCTGCTGGCCCTCGCCTGGCAGCGCACCAAGGACCCGCGCCTGCCGGAGGCGGTCCGCCGCAGCCTCGCCTTCCACCTGCGCGAGCGGGTCTACCGGGACGACAACCCCGGCTACCCGAACCTGAGGATGCGCGACTCCGGCCTGCCGTACGCCCGCTACACGCTGGCGGCGGGCGCGCACCCCATCGGCGACTGGCCGAGCACGGTGTGGGCCCTGCTCCAGGCGGTGAACGTCCTCGACACGGCGGACGGCCTGGTCGACGACGGGCAGCGGGCCGACCTGCTCGACGTGGCGCGCGGCTACTGGAACTGGCTCACCGAGGCGACCTTCTTCAACCCGCAGGAGGCGGGCAACCAGGCGATCGGATGCGTGGTGGGCGGTCTGATGCTGGCCCGTCGTCTGCCCGCCGACGAGGGAGCACGGGTCCGCTCCCGGGCCCTGGAGCTGTACACCGACGAGATCCGCGCCCACCGGGTCCGCGACCGGGGCGCCCTGCTGCCCCCCGAGCACGGCGGCGCCTACGACAACAACTACGGCCCGATCTCCCTCTCCTTCCTCGCCCAGGCCCACCGGGTCAGCGGCGAGGAGGTGTTCGCCGAGGACGGCGACGCCCTCGCCCGCTACCTCGACGCCCGCCTGACGAACGGCGGCTTCGACAACGGGGGCTCCCGCTACAGCGAGCAGCACTCCGCCTTCGAGTCGGTGCTCGGCCTGCGCTACTTCGGCGCCCGTATCGGCTCCGACCTGGGCCGCTACCGGGGCGACAGCCGCTGGGCCCGGCACGCGGTCAAGGAGGACGGCGGGGTCGACGGGCACTTCGCGTGGATGCTGGTCTGGCAGATCCAGGACACCACCCCCTGGCACCGCACCCCGGCGAGCGCGCCCGCCCGGCACCAGCTGCGCGCCGGCACGGTCTCCGTCGCCTTCGACGACCGGATGACCCCGGCGGTGGTCGAGGCCGCCGGCACCTACTACCTGCCCGCCGCCGTCAACCGCCAGCACGGCTTCGGCCCGGTCACCGACGGCTTCCTGCTGTGCCGCCCCATGGGCGAGATCCGCGTCCGCGACGTCCGCGCCGGCGGCCTGGCCGCCAAGCTGGTCACCAAACCGGTCGTCGGCCGCGACCACGTCCTGCGCCGGGTCCGCTCCCTGTACGTCACCGACGGCACGACCCTCTGGACGGCGGTCGCCGTGGAACGCCTCGCCGGCACCCCGTACCTGCTGGCCGGCCTGCCGTACGCCGAGGACGACGGCGACCGGGTCCGGCGCACCGCGCACGGGGCCGTCTCCTCCGCGGGCACCCTGCGCCTCACCCACCCCGAGGCCCGGGGCGCCGAACACTTCGACTCCCGCGCCGAACGCACCCAGGAGGAGGCCGCCTTCGCCCTCGCCGCCGACCCGCGCGGCTACGGCAACCCCGACGAGGGCTGGCGCCACCTGGTCAGCTCCACCGCCCTGGAGGCCGGCCCGGTCCCGGACGCACCGGACGACCTGCACGTGTTCGCGGTGCGCTACGGAACCGAGGAGCCGTTCGCGGTCTCCGTGGAGCGGGGCGAGAAGGGGCTGACCATCCGGACGGACGCCTTCACCGCGGTCCTGGGCCCCGACGACGCCCATGCCGAACCGGAACTGACCCTGAGCGCCGCCGAGGACTGAGGCCGGCGCTCAGACAGGCAGCCCCAGCAGTCCCCAGCCACGCCGCGCCGTCTCCTCGACCACCACCGCCCACTCGCGCAGCAGCACCACGAAGGCGTCGAAGTCGGCGATCCGGCCGCCGGGGCGCGCCGCGTGCCGGTCGTACTTCTCGCGCAGCCCCTCCAGAAGGGGCTCCGCGCGGCCCCAGTGGGCGGCGATCGCGGGCACGAGGGCGGGCGGGCAGACGAGGAGGAGTTCCGGACGCCAGGGTGCGGGATCCGAGGCGAAGAGGCCGGTCGCCGGCAGCTCGTCGCCCTCCCCGATCAGGTGGAAGAGGAAGCCGTCCAGGGCGTCCCGCAGCGCGGGAGCGGCGAACCGCCGCGCGGTGTCCCAGCCCTCGCCCGCCCAGAAGTGCGGCTTGTAGGACCCGCTGGTGCTGTGGAACTCGTAGCGGCCGCACCAGGGCACCTCCGGTGAGGCGGGGAACACCCAGCCGGCCTCGGGTTCGGCGTCCCGGCCGGGAGCGTCCGGGCACGCCGCCTCGTACAGCAGCTCCTGCCGGTCGGCCACCGGCGTCCGCTCCAACCGCTCCCAGTCCAGCGCCAGTACGGTGATGTCCAGCCCCACGCCGCTACCCTACGCGGACCACCAGGTCCGCCCGGTCCCGTGTCCCGGCCACCAGCAGGGCGTTGCGCTCGTCGCTGCCGTGCACCCAGGCCACCGCCGCCTCGTGCTCCTTGCCGAACTCCTCGTGGCGGGCGATCAGCCGGCGGACGCGGTCGTCCTCGTCGGTCTCGCAGAACCACACCTCGTCCAGCGCGGCCCGCACCCGCGGCCACGCGCCCGTGTCGAGGAGCAGGTAGTTGCCCTCCGTGACGACCAGCCGGGCCGTCGGCGGGACGGGGACCGCGCCCGCGAGCGGCTGCTCCAGCACCCGTTCGAAGCCGGGCGCGTACACCACCTCGTCGGTGTCCGACCGCAGCCGGTGCAGCAGGGCCGCGTACCCGGCCGCGTCGAAGGTGTCCGGGGCGCCCTTGCGGTCGCGGCGGCCCAGACGGTCGAGTTCGACGTCGGCGAGGTGGAAGCCGTCCATGGGGACGTGCGCGGCCCAGGACTCGCCGTCCCCGTTCAGTTCCCGGACCAGGCGCTCGGCGAGGGTCGTCTTGCCCGCGCCGGGGCTCCCCGCGATGCCGAGGAGCGCGCGCCGCCGGCCCTCCCCGGCGAGAGAGCGGGCCCGGTGCAGCAGATCGTCGAAAGTGAGCACACAGCAGAGTGTCGCAGTCTCCTGGAAGGAGACCCCAGGGAGGTCCGTACCGGATCGTATCGACCCGTACCGAGAGGAGGACGACCGTGTCCGACGACGAGACGCAGATCCGCACCCTGATCACCCGCTGGGCCGACGCCGTCCACCGCGGCGACCTCGACGCCGTCCTCGCCGACCACGCGGAGGACCTCGTCCTGTACTACGTCCCGCCGCCGCACGCGGGCTTCCGCGGTCTCGCGGCCTACCGGGCCGTCTGGCCGCCGTTCTTCGCCTGGCAGGCCCAGGGCGCCCGCTTCGACATCGACACCCTCGACGTCACCGCCGGCCACGACGTCGCCTACGCCCACGCCCTGCTGCGCTGCGGCACACCCGGGGAGCTGGCCCGGACGCCCGGCCTGCGGCTGCGCCTCACCTTCGGCCTGCGCAAGGAGCACGGCCGCTGGCTGATCGCGCACGAGCACCACTCCTTCCCCCACGACTGACACCGGACCGCCGGGGATGTGGCGGGTGCCACACCGGTGAGGGACCCGTTCCGGGGGAACGGAACCCTGTATGACGACGACGCTCGGCCTTCCCGAAGCCATCCAGGCCTGTCTCTTCGACCTCGACGGGGTCGTCACCCGGACGGCCGTGGTGCACGCGGCCGCCTGGAAGGAGACCTTCGACGCCTTCCTGCGCGAGCGCGACGGCGAGGGGTTCCGGCCGTTCGACGCCGGTGACGACTACGACGAGTACGTCGACGGCCGCCCGCGCGCCGACGGTGTGCGCACCTTCCTCGCCTCCCGCGACATCCATCTGCCCGAGGGCCGGCCCGAGGACCCGCCCGACGCGCCGACCGTCCACGGCCTCGGCAACCGCAAGAACGAGCGCCTCCTGGAGAAGATCCGCAGCGAGGGAGTGGAGGCCTACGACGGCACCCTGCGCTACATCGAGGCGGCACGCGCGCGGGGGCTGCGGACGGCCATCGTCTCCTCCAGCGCCAACACCCGGGACGTGCTGCGCTCGATCGCCGCCGAGCACCTCTTCGACGTACGGATCGACGGTGTCGTGGCCGCCGAGCGGGGCCTGCCGGGCAAGCCGCACCCCGACACCTTCCTCGCCGCCGCCCGCGACCTCGGTGTCGAGCCGTCGGCGGCGGCCGTGTTCGAGGACGCGCTCGCCGGGATGGACGCCGGGCGCGCCGGGAACTTCGGGTACGTCGTGGGCGTCGACCGCGTCGGGCAGACCGACGCGCTGTACGCGCACGGCGCGGACGTCGTCGTGAAGGACCTGGCCGAGCTGGGGGGACGCGCGTGATCACCGAGCGGTCGTACACCGTGGAGCCCTGGTGCGTGCGCGAGACGGAACTCGACCTCGACGTCCTCGCGCAGAGCGAGTCGGTGTTCGCGCTGTCCAACGGACACGTCGGCTGGCGCGGCAACCTCGACGAGGGCGAACCGCACGGCCTGCCCGGCTCCTACCTCAACGGCGTCCACGAACTGCACCCCCTGCCGTACGCCGAGGCGGGCTACGGCTACCCGGAGTCCGGCCAGACCGTTATCAACGTCACCAACGGCAAGGTCCTGCGGCTGCTGGTCGACGACGAGCCGTTCGACCTGCGCTACGGCCGCCTCGTCGCCCACGAACGGGTGCTCGACCTGCGCCGGGGCGTCCTGGAGCGGACCTGCGAGTGGACCTCGCCGGCCGGCTCCACGGTCCGGGTGCGCTCGACCCGGCTGGTCTCCCTCACCCAGCGCGCCGTCGCCGCCGTCGCCTACGAGGTGGAGGCCGTCGGCAGCCGCTCCCGGGTGGTGATCCAGTCCGAGCTGGTCGCCAACGAGAGCCTGCCCGACCCGAACGGCGACCCGCGCGCGGCCCGCGCGCTGAAGTCGCCGCTGGAACCGGAGGAGGACGTGGCCCTCGGCCACCGCCTGCGGCTCGTCCACCGGACGAAGCGCAGCGGCCTGCGGGTGGCCGTGGCCGCCGACCACACCGTCACCGGACCCGAACGCACCACCACCGGCAGCGAGAGCAACGTCGACGTCGCCCGCCTGACCGTCACCTCCGTGCTGGAACCAGGAGAGAAGCTGAGGGTGGAGAAGCTCGTCGCGCACGGCTGGTCCGGCGCCCGCTCCCGGCCCGCGATGAGCGACCAGGTGGAGGCCGCCCTCGCCGCCGCCGCGCACAGCGGCTGGCAGGGCCTCCTCGACGAACAGCGGGCCTGGCTGGACGACTTCTGGGCCCGCGCGGACGTCGAGGTCGACGGCGACGAGGAGATCCAGCAGGCCGTCCGCTTCGCCCTCTTCCACGTCCTGCAGGCCGGCGCCCGCGCCGAGCAGCGCGCCATCCCCGCCAAGGGGCTCACCGGCTCCGGCTACGACGGCCACGCCTTCTGGGACACCGAGACCTTCGTCCTCCCCCTGCTCACCTACACCGCCCCCGGCTCCGTCGCCGAGGCCCTGCGCTGGCGGCAGAGCACCCTCCCCGCCGCCCGCGAACGCGCCGTCCAACTGGGCCTGCGGGGCGCCGCGTTCCCCTGGCGGACCATCGAGGGCTCGGAAGGCTCGGCATACTGGCCGGCCGGCACCGCCGCCTTCCACGTCAACGCGGACATAGCCGACGCCGTCGTCCGCTACGTCGCGGCCACCGGGGACCGGGACTTCGAACGGACCACGGGCGTCGAGCTGCTGGTGGAGACGGCCCGGCTGTGGCGCTCGCTCGGCCACCACGACGCCCACGGCACCTTCCACATCGACGGCGTCACCGGACCCGACGAGTACAGCGCGGTCGCCGACGACAACACCTACACCAACCTGATGGCCCGGGCGAACCTCCTCGCCGCCGCCGACGCCGTCGAACGCCACCCCGGGGAGGCCGCCCGGCTCGGCGTCGACGAGGAGGAGAGCGCCGCCTGGCGGGACGCCGCCGAGGCCGTGCACATCCCCTACAACCACGACCTCGGCGTGCACGAACAGCACGCCGGCTTCACCCGCTACCAGCAATGGGACTTCGCCGGCACCCGGCCCGACCAGTACCCCCTGCTGCTGCACTTCCCGTACTTCGACCTCTACCGCAAGCAGGTCGTCAAGCAGGCCGACCTGGTCCTGGCGATGTACACCTGCGGCGGCCACTTCGACGACGAGCAGCTCGCCCGCAACTTCGCCTACTACGAACCCCTGACCGTCCGCGACTCCTCGCTGTCCGCCTGCTGCCAGGCGGTGATCGCCGCGCAGGCCGGCCATCTGCGGCTGGCCTACGACTACACCGCCGAGGCCGCGCTGATGGACCTGGCCGACCTGGAGCACAACACCCGCGACGGACTGCACATCGCCTCGCTGGCCGGCACCTGGACGGCCCTGGTCGCCGGGTTCGGGGGACTGCGCCGCGACGGCGACAGCCTGCGCTTCGCGCCCCGCCTGCCGGAGAAGTTCAGCCGTCTCGCCTTCAGCGTCCAGCTCCACGGCAGCCGGCTGCGCGTGGAGATCGGCCCCGAGAAGGCCGTGTACACCCTGCTGTCCGGCGGACCCCTGACGGTCCGTCACCACGGCGCGCCGCTCACCGTGAACGGAGACGGCCCCGTGGTGCGCCCGGTGCCGCCCGCGCCGGTGCGCCGGCCGCCCGCCCAGCCCCCGCACCGGGGACCGAACACCCGCTGACCCGTACCCGGGTTTCCCGGCCGCCGGGCGCAGGTAGGAAGGAGGAAGTCGGTGACCGCGGCGGGTGAGGGGGAGTGGCATGACGGCGGACCGTGGGCACGAGGGCCGGCTGGGGGACGCGTTCCTCACCCCGGGGGGCTCGTCCTTCAGCGAGTTCCTCGCGGCGCACCGGCCCGAACTGCTCCCGAACCGCCCGCCGTTCCCCGACGGCGTCCGCGCCGCGCCCGACCGGTTCCCGCACGGCACCACGGTCCTGGCCCTCTCCTACCGCGACGGCGTCCTGATCGCGGGCGACCGCCGGGCCACGATGGGCAACCTCATCGCCCAGCGGGACCTGGAGAAGGTGCACCCGGCGGACGACCACACCGCCGTCGCCTTCGCCGGCACCGTCGGGCTCGCCGTGGACATGGTGAAGCTGTACCAGGTCGAGCTCACCCACTTCGAGAAGCTCGAGGGCATCCCCATGACCCTCGGCGCCAAGGCCCGCCGGCTCGCCACGATGATCCGGCAGAACCTCGGCCAGGCCATGCAGGGCCTCGCCGTCGTCCCCCTCCTCGCGGGCTACGACCACACCGCACCCGGGGGCGCCCGGGGCCGCATCTTCAGCTTCGACGTGGCCGGCGGCCTGTACGAGCAGGCGCCCTTCCACGCCGAGGGCTCCGGGTCGCCGTACGCGCGGGGCGCCCTGAAGAAGCTGTACCGGACGGACCTGACCCGACGCGAGGCGGCCCTGGCCGCGCTCCAGGCCCTGTACGACGCGGCCGACGACGACTCCGCCACCGGCGGCCCCGACATCGGCCGCCGCATCTTCCCGACCGTCTCCGTCATCACCGAGGACGGCTTCGAGCGGCTGCCGGAGCGGGAGACCGAGGAACTCGGCCGGGAGACGGTCGAGCAGCGCCGGAGCAGGCCGGACGGCCCGAACGCGGCACCCTGAGCCGCCGAGCCCTCACACGCGCAGCCCCGACTCCTTGCGCCAGCGCAGGATCTGCTGGGCCGGGTCGCCGGTGTACGCCCAGGGGGTGCGGGTGGCCCGGCGGCCCAGGAGGCGCAGCAGCTCCGCCGCCACGTCGTGCGCGTCGGCCCAGCAGGCCGCGTGCGCCAGGTAGTTGAGGTCGCGGAGTTCGCCAGGGGCGACGGGGGTGTCCGGACGGCCGGCGATCCAGCGCTCCCAGGTGCGGCGGACGTCGCTCACCGCGCCGTCGTTGGTCCAGTGCTGGGCGAGCCCCACCGTGGCGGGGCGGCCCTGCGGGGTGTCGACGGCGTAGCGGTACTCCTCCACGCGGGCGTACTGGACCAGGACCGGCAGCGGGCAGCCCGGCGGGGCCACGCCCGCCGCGTCGCGGGCGAAGTCGTACATCAGGCCGTGCGAGCCGTGCCAGCGGGCGGAGTAGTAGTGCAGCACCTGGAGATGGCCCTCCATGCTGTACGGGTCACGCCGGTGCAACTCGTCCCACCAGCGCGCCATTTCCTGCCGGCGCACCCCGGACGGGTACAGGCGGGCCACCGAGATCAGCGAGATCCACGGTGTGGGGTCGTCCGGGCACGCCTCGGCCGCCGACAGGCATGCCAGCACCGCCGCGTCGATCCGCTGCTGGTCGATCGGCACACCCCGGCCCGCGGCGATCGCCAGATTGAACGCCCGGGCGGTCTCCGTGGCCGCCCGCAGCACCAGCGCGTCGGCGCTGTGCGGTTCCGCGGCCAGCCAGGTCTCCACCGTCGAACTGCCCGTGCAGGCCTGCGCCAGCAGCCGCACCCGGTGGCCCCGGGCGAGCCGGTCGGAGCCGGTCGTGCGGAGCAGTTCGCGCAGGCCCTGCCAGCGGCCGATGACGATGTCCTGCCGGGCGGAGGAGAGGGAGGTGTCCCCGCAGTCGGGGTCGAAGTCGGGAGCGAAGCGGTCACGCGCCATCAGATCGGGCTCCCTCTCAGAAGTCGGTCGGGAGACCCTCGTAGGCCGTGGCATGGGCGGCCGCGTGATCGTCGGGCGCGTAGTCCGCCTCCACGGTCCGCGAGGCGTCGAGCCGGGCCGGCCGGTAGTAGTCGCTGCCCCGCCGCCAGTACCAGAGCATCGGCACCAGCCCCACGGCGAGCCCGCCGATGCCGATGACGATCGCGGCCGGCTCCAGCGCGCCCAGCGACTCCGCGAAGACCCAGAACATGAACAGCGCGCCGAACAGCGGCCACAGCCCGCCGAGGAGGAAGTCGGACGGGGACCGCAGCAGCGTCCTGCGGTACGCCACCACCGCCGCCAGGCCCGCCAGGCCGTAGTACACCGCGATCTGCAGGCCGATCGCCGAGATCGCGTCGGCGAGGATGTCGCCCACCGAGCCCAGCGCGTTGGACGCCACGAACATCGCCAGCGCCACCCCGCCGACCACCGCGATCGCGACCCACGGCGTGTTCCAGGTGCGGTGCACCCGGCCCAGCGCGGACGGCATCGTACGGTCGCGGCCCATCGCGAACAGCGACCGCGTGACCTGGATGAGCGTCGTCTCCAGCGTGGCGATCGTCGACAGCATCACGGCGACGATCAGCAACTTGCCGCCCCAGCCCGGCCACAACTCCTCGCCCAGCGCGGCCAGCACGTTCGCCCCGTTGTCCTCGATCCGCTGCGCACTGAGGACGACGTTCACCGCGATGGTGAACACCTCGAACAGCAGGAACACGATGCCCACCCCCACCAGGCCCGCGAGCCCGGTGGTACGGCGGCTGTTGCGGGTCTCCTCGCTGAGGTTGCTGGTCACGTCCCAGCCCCAGTAGTAGAACGCCGCCACCAGCGCGCCCGACGCGAAGCCGGAGACCCCGTCGAAGTGGCTGAACCCGAGCCAGGACCAGTCGAACGGCAGCGCGTTGTCCCGCGTGTGGACACAGGCGAGCAGCACGAACAGCGCCAGGATCGCCAACTCCACGCCGGACATGACGAGCTGCGCCCGCACGGTGAGCCGGGCGCCGCCCAGCACCACCGCCAGCATCACCAGGAACCAGGCCGCCCCCACCGCCGTCGACAGCGCCGTGTCGCCGGCGAGATCCTCGTCGAAGAGCGCGAGCGTCATCGAACCGGCCGGCAGCGACCCCGCCACCATGAAGATCGTCGCCGAGACGACCAGCGCCCAGCCGCTGAGGAAGCCCAGGAACGGGTGGAGGGTCCGGCCCACCCACGAGTAACTCGCCCCGGCGTTCACGTCGATGCGGCCGAGCCGGCTGAAGGCCAGCGCGATCCCCAGCATCGGTATCGCGCAGTACAGCAGCGCCGCCGGGCTGGCCAGGCCCACCGCGCCGACCAGGACCGCCGTGGTGGCGGCGATGGAGTACGCCGGGGCGCTGCCCGCGACCGCCATCACCACCGTGTCGAAGGTGCCGAGGACGTTCGCCTGCAGCCCTCTTCCGGTGCTGTTGCTCATGCTTGTGCCGCTTTCCGTCGTGCACCGCCGGAACGGGAGGGGCCCGACGGCGAAGGGGGGGTGAGGGTTGGAGCACCGCCGCGCACCGAAGAGGGGTGACCTCGGGGGACGACGGCGGGGAGGAGCATGGCGGTTGCCGGCCACCAGAGCGTTCAGGGACGATCACACCGAGTGTGCGAGTGATGATAACCCCACCTTTTGAGCTTTCAAGATTGACGGGTGAGTAACCGCCGCACCACACGTGAGCGGCACATGACGCGATTGGAGCGGGCGACACGGGAAA
The DNA here is from genome assembly GCF_042895685.1 of Streptomyces sp. NPDC001381. Taxonomy (NCBI): domain Bacteria; kingdom Bacillati; phylum Actinomycetota; class Actinomycetes; order Kitasatosporales; family Streptomycetaceae; genus Streptomyces; species Streptomyces sp. NPDC001381. The sequence continues at coordinate 910,446 of NZ_JBIAWO010000002.1, forward strand.
CGCGGACGGGGTCAGCAGCAGCCCGCGACACGAGGGAGGCACCCATGGGCAGCGAGCCCGCGGCGATGGGCGACGACGCCTACCAGCCCACCGGCACGAACGAGGAGCAGCAGGACGCCGCCCCGCTCGACCTGCAGGACGCCGTCGACGAGCGCACCTACGACGACACCCTGGACGAGGGGTACTCCCCGCCCGAAAGGCCGCTGGGCGTCGAGAAGTACGGCACCACCGCGGCCGAACAGCACGACGGCGAGACCCTGGACCAGCGGCTCGCGCAGGAGGTCCCGGACGTCTCCCAGCCCGCCGGTGACGGTATCGGGGACCTGCCCGACGGCGAGGGCGAACCCCTCGACCCCGAGGCCGGCGACGCCCGCGCCGGCCGGCTGGTCGCCCCCGACGAGGGTGCCCACTCCGACACCACCGGGGAGGAGATCGCCCAGGACGTGGGCATCGACGGCGGGGCCGCCGGAGCCGAGGAGGCCGCCGTTCACATCATCGAGGAGTGAACGGTCACCGGCCCCGGGGCCGGTGACCGTCCCTCAGGGCAGCAGCTTCTCGATCGCGCTCGGGCCCTCCTTGTCGAGCTTGCGGCGCGCCCACTCGAGATTGCGGGGGGTCAGGTCCCGGCCCGTGGCCAGGACCACGTCCTCCGGCGACACCTCGGTGCCGGTGCGGGTGTGGAGCAGGTTGTCCGGGGTGACGCGGTCCGGGGAGGGCCGGGAGGCGCCGGGCTGTGACGTCGGCATGGTGTCCGCTCCTCGCGTCCGAAGGAATGTACTAACACCATTCATCCTGCGGCGGCACCTTGCAATCCGATCAGCCCAGCCCAGGATGCCGGGAAGATCCCGTGAGCGTCTACTGGGCCCCATGGCACCGACCACGCCGGGGAAACCGCGACGCGGGGGACTGCGCAGGCTCGGCGCCTGGTGCGCCCACCACCACCTGATCGTCATCATCGCCTGGCTCGTGGCCCTCGTGGCCCTCCAGGTCGTCGACCGCGCCGTCGGCGGAACCTACGAGGACAACTTCCAGCTGTCGGACACCCAGTCCCAGAAGGGCCTGGACGTCCTCAAGGAGCACGACCCGCAGGCCGGCGGCTACAGCAGCCAGATCGTCCTGCACGACGACCGGCAGGCCCTGAGCGCGCTCGGCTCCCAGATGTCCACCACGGTGGGCGACCTGCAGAAACTCCCGCATGTGCTCGCGGTGCAGAACCCGCTCTCGCAGAGCCCCACCAAGATCGGGCCGGTGTCGGGCGACGGCAAGACCGGCTACATCACCGTCCGCTTCGACGTCCAGCCCTCCACCCTCGGCGACGGCTACCTCGACGGCGTCGACGACGCCGTCCAGCCGCTGCGGGCGGCCGGCGCCGAGGTCGAGTACGGCGGCTCCCTCGGCGAGCTGGCCCGGCCCGCGGCGGACGACCGGATCAGCGAACTGATCGGCTTCGCGGTCGCCATCGTCGTGCTGCTCATCGGCTTCGGCAGTGTCTTCGCCGCCGGCCTCCCCCTGATCACCGCCCTGATCAGCGTCGTCGGCGGACTCGCCATCCTGGGCCTGTTCGCCGCCGCCTTCACCTTCGCGACCGTCTCGCCCACCCTCGCCACCATGATCGGCCTGGGCGTCGGCATCGACTACGCCCTGTTCCTGATCACCCGGCACCGGCAGAACCTGATGAACGGCGCCGACCCCGCCGAGGCGGCCGGGCACGCCACCGCCACCAGCGGCCGCGCCGTCCTGGTCTCCGGCACCACCGTGATCATCGCGCTGGCCGGCCTGTACGCGTCCGGGGTGTCCTTCATCGGCAAACTCGGCCTCGCCGCCGCCATCACGGTCGTCTCCGCCGTCGTCGGCGCCCTCACGCTCGTGCCCGCCCTGCTCGGGCTCATCGGCCGGCACATCGACCGCTACCACGTCCGCAAACCCGTCGCCGAGACCGACGCCGAACCGGGCGCCACCCCGCACGGCACCTGGCACCGCTACGCCAAACGCGTCGAGCGCAGACCGTGGGAGTACCTCGGCGTCGGCGTCGCCGTCATCGCGATCCTCGCCATCCCCGTCTTCTCCATCCAGCTCGGCCACATCGGCGACGGCGCCGACCCGACGTCCTTCACCGACCGGCGGGCCTACGACCTGATGACCGACGCCTTCGGCCCCGGCTCCAACGGCCCCCTGACGGTCGTCATCGACCAGTCGTCCGTCCCCTCCGACAAACGCTCCGACCTCCAGTCGCAGGCACAGAAGACGCTGAACGCCGTCCCCGGCGCCGCCACGGTCACCCCGCTGGAGCCCACCCCGGACGGCGACGTCCTCACCGGCACCGTGTACTCCACCCAGGCACCGCAGGACGCCACCACCACCGACCTGACGAACCGGCTCAAGGACCACACCCTCCCCGACGCGGTCTCCGGCTACGACGCCAAGGGCTACGTCACCGGCACCACGGCCGCCCAGGTCGACTTCCGCGACATCGTCGCCAGCCGGCTCCCGCTGATCATCTGCGTGGTCGTCGGCCTCGCCTTCCTGATCATCCTGGCCGTCTTCCGCGGCCTCCTGGTCGCCGTGAAGGCCGCCGTCCTCAACGTCCTGTCCATCACGGCCTCGTACGGCGTGGTCGTCGCCGTCTTCCAGTGGGGCTGGGGCGGCCCCGCCCTCGGCGTCAACGGCGACGTGCCCATCGAGAGCTATGTGCCGATGATGATGTTCGCGATCATCTTCGGCCTCAGCATGGACTACGAGATCTTCCTGCTGTCCCGCGTCCACGAGGCCTGGCTGCGCACCGGCGACGCCAAGGACTCCGTCGCCCACGCCCTGGAGATCACCGCCCGGGTGATCACCTGCGCCGCCCTGATCATGGTGAGCGTGTTCTCGGCGTTCATCATCAGCGACAACATCGTCGTGAAGATGCTCGGCCTCGGCCTCGCCGTCAGCGTGCTGATCGACGCCACCGTCGTACGGCTGCTCATGGTGCCCGCGGTGATGACGCTGCTGGGCGCGCGGGCCTGGTGGACGCCGCGGTGGCTGGACCGGATCCTGCCGCACATCGACGCCGAGGGCGACGCGGAGACCCTCAGCGGTGCGGACGCGCGGGCGCGAGAACGAGCATCGTGACGTCGTCGCGGACCGCGGGGGAGTGACGCAGCAGATCGGCCCAGACGCGGGTGGTCGTGACGGCCGGGTCGGTGCCGTCGGCGAGCGCGGGGAGCCGGTCGGTCAGCGGGTAGAAGGCGTCGGCGGTGTCCCTGGCCTCCCAGACGCCGTCCGAGGCGAGGAACAGACGGTCGCCGGGCCGCAGGCACAGGGCGCGGCCCACGGGCGCGGAACCGTCCGGCAGGCCCAGACCCAGCGGCGTCCACGGGGCGACCCGCACCTCCGTCGCCGTACCGTCGCGCAGCAGCACCGGCGGCGGATGCCCGCACACCACCACCTGGACGGCGTCCCCGTCCGGCGCGAACTCCAGCAGGACCGCCGTCGCGAACAGCTCGGCCTGCGCGAGCCGCGCCGAGTCCACCGCCAGCCGCCGGTCCAGCCGTGCCGCCACCGCCTCCAGGGACGGCTGGTCGAGCACCGCCTCCCGGAACGCCCCCATCAGCGACGCCACCGTCGCGATCGCCGCCAGCCCGTGCCCCTGGACGTCCCCCAGCACCGCCCGCACCCCGTACGCGCTCTCGCGCACGTCGAAGAAGTCGCCGCCGACGAGCGTCCCCCGCTCGGCCGCCCGGTACAGGCCCGCGCAGCGCACCCGGCCCACCCGCTCCGGCACCGGCGGAACCACGGCACGCTGCGCCGCCTCCGCGATCGTGCGCTCGATGTCCAGCTGCACGTCCCGGCGGCTGCGCACGAACGCCACGAACACGCTCAGCACGGCGACGAAGCAGATCGTCAGCAGGTCGGTCCGGCCCGGGTTGTCCAGCCGGAACGCCGGCACGTTCAGCATCACGACCACGGTCGCACCGAGCACGGCGGTCGCCAGCGGGCCGTACGACAGCACCGCCAGCGGCGGGATCGCGCCCAGCAGGAAGCCGATGTCGAGCGGATCGGGACTGGCCAGGGTGGCCGCACAGACACCCGCCACCAGCACGAGGGGCAGCGCCCGTACCCACCGCGGCGGCGGGGCGCCCCGCAGCCAGCTCCGTCGCTCGGCGTCCAGTCCTGCCACACCACCACGCTCCACCCCGGCACCGCCGGGCGCACGCCGGAACCACGGGTGGGGAGCGGGCGAACTCCGAACCGGCCTGATCAGCGCGGCTCGCCGGCCCCCGGGGCCAGCAGGGCCCCGGCGTCGGCGAGGATCTCGGTGACCCGCAGGCCGAAGGCGGCGTCGCACGGGTGCGCGCGCCCGTCCCGGGCCGCGGCGAGGAGTTCCCCGGCGGCCCGGGACAGCGCGTCGGCCGCGCTGCCGGTGGGCTCGGGCAGGCGTACGACCCCGCCGTCGCCGTACAGCTCTACGGCGGCCCCCGACGCCGCGGGCGGGGCGGTCAGACTGAGCGTCACGGTGCTGGAGGCGCCGCCGGTGTGCTCCAGGACCAGGTGGACGGTGTCCCCCGGGCCGGGTCCGGCGGCGCTCACCCGGCGGACGTCGCCGAGGACCGGCAGCAGCACCGACAGGGCGTGCGGGCCCACGTCCCACAGGGCGCCCTTCCGCCGCCAGGGTGTGGCGAACGGGCTGTCGCCGCCCTCGGCGAACACCGACCCCAGCCAGCGGGCGTGCGCGGTGAACCAGCCCCCGGCCTCCTCCTGCGCGGATATCCAGTCGGCGGTCTCGGTCAGGTACCGGGTGGTGAAGAAGACCACCGAGGCCACCCCCGCCTCCTCGGCCGCCGCCGCCACGGCCCGCGCCCCGGCCGCGGTGGTGGCGACCGGCTTGTCCAGCAGGAGGTGCCGGCCCGCCCGGGCGGCCCGGACCGCCAGCTCCGCCTGGACGTCCGGCGGGAGCGCCACGGCGACCGCGTCCACGTCCGCGAGGAGCGCGTCGACGTCGTCGTAGGCGCGGGTGCCGTGCCGGTCCGCCAGCTCCTTGGCGGCCTCGGGGCGGCGGCCCCAGACCCCGGTGAAGTCGAGGCCCTCGTGCGACGCGAGGACGGGGCCGTACACCATGCCGGCCCAGGGACCGGTACCGAGCAGACCGATGCGCATGCCGTTGTCACTCCCCGCCGAGCCGACCAGATCGCCCCGAGCCTCGCACACCCGACCGACCGGGGGCAGCCCCGCCGGCGGGGTGCCTCCGCCGACCGGGGCCGGTCATCGCCCCTGGCCGCCGCCCGGCGGGACCCTCGTGCGGCGGGGTGGCGCGGGGCGGCTGGTCAGGCGGCGCGGGCCCGGGGTGCTCGGTCGGGGGTGGCCGCGGGGCCCTCGGGCGCTGGTGCGGGCTCCGCCGGTTCCGGGAGGGGGCCGGCGTCCGTCCGGTCCGGTGAGGTGCCCTTGATCAGGCGGAGGTGCCTTCGGCGCGCCGCGTGGCGGGGCCCGGCCGCGACGGGGGCCAGCATGCGGTCCTCGACGCGGTCCAGGACCGCCAGCAGGACGGACAGGGACGGCAACAGCAGTAGGGCGACCCAGAGCACGGTTCTCTCCTCGTCCGGCGACAGGAGGACGGGTGCTCAGAATCGGCCGGGTGATGCGCGCCGCGTCGCCCTCAGGGCAGGGAAGGCGCGGCGAAGCCCGTCAGCAGGGCGTCCGCGTGGTCCCGGCCGCTCTCCAGGGAGATCTCCCGGAGCGACTGGGCGGGCCGGACCGTGGCGAAGGTGACGTGACCGTCCTGGAGCAGACAGCCGTACACGGCGGGCCTGGGCAGGCTGTTGTACGCCCACGGCGCCGAGAAGTAGTAGGCGCCCGTGTCGTGCAGGACGACCACGTCCCCCTCGTCGAGCGCGGGCAGCGGGCACGCGCGCGCCACGACGTCCCCGGCGAAGCAGAGCGGCCCGGCGACGTCCTGCGGCACGACGGGCGTCCGCTTGGGCATGCCGTCCGGACCGTACGCCGAGAGCCGCAGCGGCCAGGCCTCCGGCATGAACGCCGTCCGGGTGGCGATCTGGGCCCCGGCGTGGGTGAGCGCGATCCGCCGTCCGCCCGCCTCCTTGACGTACTCGACGAGCGCGGCGGTGAAGCCGTTCTTGGCGAGCAGGGAGCGACCGAACTCGGTCACCACCTGGTAGCGGCCGTCCAGCAGGGCCGGCTCGACGGCCGTGAGCGCGGCGGCGTACTCCGCGTGGGTGGGCGTGACGCAGTCGTCGGCGAAGTTCACCGGCAGCCCGCCACCGAGGTCGAGGCTGGTGACCTGGCGGTGGCCGACGCGCGCGTTGATCTCCTCGGCGAGCCGGTGGAGCGCCGCCAGCCCCTGCGCGATCAGCGGCAGCGGACAGCCCTGGGAGCCGACGTGCGCGTGCAGCCGGGTCAGCCACGGCCGCCGTACGAAGGCCTCGACGACACGCTCGCGGGCCCCGGGGTCGCGCAGGGCCACGCCGAACTTGGACTGGGCGGTCGCGGTGCTCATCGCGCCGATGGACCCGCCCCCGACCTGCGGATTGACCCGCAGCCCCAGGACGGACGCGCAGCCGGCCGGACGCAGCGCGTCGATCCGGTCGAGCTCGGCGAGGTTGTCGGCGTTCAGCGCGATCCCCAGCTCCAGCGCCTCGCGGATCTCCCGGCGGGTCTTGGCGGGGGAGTCCAGCACGATCCGCTCCGGGGCGAACCCCGCGTCCAGCGCCAGCCGCAGCTCGCCGGGGCTCGCCACCTCGCAGCCCATCCCCGCGTCGGCGAGCAGGCGCAGCACGGGCACCAGGGGACAGGCCTTGGCGGCGAAGGCGTGCAGCACGTCCGGTACGCCCGCGAACGCCTCGTGCAGGGCCGCGACGCTCTCGCGCACCCCCCGGACGTCGAGGAAACCGGCCAGCGGCCGGTCCTCCGTCAGGAGCCCGTCGGCGACGGCCTGCCGGACGGCGAGAGCGAGGTTTTCGGTGGAAAGCGACACGTCCGGGTCTCCTTAGCCGAGGGGGCGGGACACCTCCAGGTTCACTCGCCGGGGAGTCCCGCGTCATTGGAGGACCGGCCAGGAACAACCGGAACCCTTGTGTCCCCGCACAACCTCAGGACGCCGGGGGAGCGGCCAGCCGCACCGCCAGGGCCAGCAGCAGCCGGCTGTCGGGGTCGTCCAGGTCCACGCCGTACCGCTCCCGGACCCGGCCCAGGCGGTAGCGGAGGGTGTTGGGATGCACGAGCAGACGGTGGGCCGCCTCCGTGACGTCGTGCCCGGTCTCGAACCACACCGCCAGCGTCCGGACCAGCTCCCCGCCCGCGGCCAGGTCGGCGCGGACCAGATCGTGGACCGGGCCGGCACCCGACTCCCACACCGGCCGGACGGCGTCCAGCAGCCGCAGCACCTCCAGCGACGCGCCCACACCGGCGGCGTCCGCGGAACGCGCCGGCCGCGGCCGCCCCGCCGCCAGGGCCCGGGCCTCCCGTTCCCGCAGCGCCCGCACCACCAGCCCCGCCCGCTCGTGCGACCACGCGGCCTCCTCCGGCACCACGACCGGGCCCACACCCAGCCACACCGCCGCGTCCGGCAGCGACGAGACGGCCGCGTCCAGGTCGCGCACGACGGCCCGCACGGCCCGCTCGTGGTCCGCCGCCGCGCCCTCCCCGGCGAGCAGCAGCGCCAGCCGGTCGCCGTCCCGCAGCACACCCGTGCCCGGGCGGAGCGCCGAGATCTCCAGGACGAGCACGTCCAGGGACCGGTCGTCGGACCTCCCTGCGGGCCGCCGCTCGGCCACCACCACCGCGCACGGCGCGTCCGGCGACAGCCCCAGCGACCAGGCGTGCGTACGGAGGTCCCCGAACCCGTGCAGCAGACCGCGCAGCGCGGCCTCCCGGCGGTGCGCCGTCCCGCTCTCCCGCAACCGTTCGCGCACCAGCAGCGGGGCGGCGAGACCGGCGGCCGTACGCAGATGGCGGGCCGCGTCCGGGGCCAGCGCGGCACCGTCCGCGGCCGCCCAGATCGACCCGAGCACCTCCCGGCCGCTGCGCACGGCGACGACCAGCCGCTCGGGGCTGTCGCCGTCGGCCGGCCTGTGGATGACGTCCGGCGAGGTCCACAGGGCGCGCAGCAGGCCGCTCCGGCGCAGCTCGGCCACCCGCCAGTCGGGCACCCGCCCGCCGAGGATGACCGTGCGGCGCAGCGCGTCCGCGCCGGGGCCGGTCGCGGAGTGGGCCAGGACCCGCAGCCGGGTGTCCTCGATGGTGATCGACCCCTTCACGTATGCCGCGACCCGCGCCGCGAGCACCGCGAGCGAGGGTGCCGCCTCCGGGTCCGGCGGCGGTTCGGCGTCCTCGCCCCGGCCGGCGCCGACGTAGGACAGCGCCGACCGCAGCAGCGCGGCCGCCTCCGCCCAGCCGGTGCCCTCGGCGCGGGCGAGGAGCGCGACCCCGGCGTCCCGCGCCGCCGGCACCAGCCCCTCGTCCGCTTCGCCCAGGACGACCGCGCAGGCGCCCCGCCGGGCGGCCTCCCGGACGGTCCCGGCGACCGGGGCCGCCCCCACGGCCAGCAGCAGGACGCCCTCCTGGCCGGGACGCAGGTCGTCCAGGCCGACGGCGATCCGCCGCACCACCGTGTCGGGCGCGGCGGGCGCGCACAGCAGGCGCAGCGCGTGGCCGTCCTCGAAGGCCAGCAGGGACCGCAGCGTCACGGCCGCCCCGCCCGCGCTCCCGCTCTCCTCGCCCATGGGCACCGCTCCCGTCCTCGTCCGTCCTCGTCCGGTCTTCCCCGGCCCGGCCTGCGTCGCCGCCCGGCGCCATCCGCTCGTCGCCCGACCTGTTCCGCGCGTCGGTTTGATCTGGCCCGTCATGCCGGCCCGGCCCGGCGACGTCCGTCGCGTCGGCCCGGCCATGTGACGTCCCGTCGCGTCGGCCCGGTCCGGCCATGTGACGTCGCGTCGGCCCGGCCCCGCCCGACCCCTCGAAGCGGCGGCGGGGCCCGCCGGGCTTCCCGCGTACCGTGCCCACCCGGCGCACGGCGTACGCCGCGCCCGCCCCGCCGGTGTGGTGCGCTCCCGTGGTCCGGTGTGCGTTCCCCGGTGAGGACGGGCGGCCGAGGGGCGGCTCGTCGGAGTCGTGATCACCCTCGGCCGCCGTCCCGACCCCGCCGACCCCGCCGACCCCGCCGACCCGCCGACCCCGACGGCGCCGTGGGGGGCGAGGACCGCGATCCGGGCGGCGCGGCGGGGTGTGCGCGCCGCGATCCGTTCCACGCCCACCGCTCCCGGAGCCTCCCGGGCACGGCGCGAGTCCGTCGGGTGCGGAAGCCGGTGACATTGCCGATCCCCGCGTCCGGGTCCGGCCCCGACAGTGGCACCGCCAGCCCATCGGCGGCGCCCCGAGGAACACCCGCCGGACCCGCTCGCACGGGGTTTCGTGCGCCGTGTCCCGCCGGGCGGCCCGCCCGACCGAGAGGACGACTCGTCGTGCTGAAGCAAGCGCCCACCGGTACCCCCCACCGCAGGCCCGGCCGGCTCGCCGTCGTCGCGGCGACGATCGCCGCCGTCGTGGGTCTCACCCTCGACGGACCCGGCGCGCACGCCGCGGACAACCCCTACGAGCGCGGCCCGGCGCCCACCGAGGCGAGCGTCGAGGCGGCGCGCGGCCCCTACGCGGTCTCGCAGACCACCGTCTCCTCCCTGTCCGTCACCGGGTTCGGCGGCGGCACGATCTACTACCCGACCAGCACCGCCGACGGCACCTTCGGCGCGATCGCCGTGTCGCCCGGCTACACCGGCACCCAGTCCTCCATCTCCTGGCTGGGACCGCGACTGGCCTCCCAGGGCTTCGTCGTCTTCACCATCGACACGCTCACCACGCTGGACCAGCCCGACTCCCGCGGGCGGCAGTTGCTCGCCGCCCTGGACTACCTCACGCGGTCGAGCTCCGTCCGCGCACGCGTCGACGGCAGCCGGCTCGGCGTCATGGGCCACTCCATGGGCGGCGGCGGCAGTCTGGAGGCCGCCAAGAGCCGGCCGTCGCTGCAGGCCGCGATCCCGCTCACGCCCTGGAACCTCGACAAGACCTGGCCCGAGGTGGTGACCCCCACCCTGATCTTCGGCGCCGACGGCGACACGATCGCCCCCGTCGCCACCCACGCCGAGCCGTTCTACTCCACGCTGCCGTCCTCCCTGGACCGCGCCTATCTGGAGCTGAACAACGCCACCCACTTCACGCCCAACTCGTCGAACACGACGATCGCGAAGTACAGCATTTCGTGGCTGAAGCGCTTCATCGACAACGACACCCGCTACGAGCAGTTCCTGTGCCCGCTGCCGCAGCCGGGTCTGACCATCGAGGAGTACCGGGGCAACTGCCCGCACACCTCCTGAGCAGGGCCTGGTGGCCGTTGTGCCCGTGCCCGCGGCGCGGCGGCCGCCGTTGGGCAGCCGCACAAGGCACGTCCCGCCGGTCACCCGCGAAGCCCCAGGTGACGGGGGTCCCGCGGGGTCACGGCGGTACGGACACCCGGCTTCCACCCCTCGGCACGCCTCCGTAGCGTCGGCGGAATGACCGGACAGACGCCCGCCGCACCCGCCCGGCCCCGCCAGCCCGTGCCCCGCAGGTCCCATCCGGCCGGCGGGGCACGCGTGGTGACCGCCGAACCGGGCGGTGGACGCACGACGTTCCTGGAGCACGCGGCCCGCGCGTTCACCGCCGGGCCGGCGGTCCTGGTACGGGCGGACCCGGCGCGCGTGCCCGCCGTACCCCTGGCAGGTCTGCGCGCCCTGCTGGACACGCTGTCTCGGACCGTCGGCGAACCGGCCGCCGCAGCGCTGTCTCGGACCGTCGACGGACCGCCGGCCGCCGCGCCGCCGCGCCCCGGACCGCTGTTCCGAGGCCATCACCCCACCGGACCCGGCCCCGCCCCCGCCCCCGCCCCGGTACCCACCCCGACCCCCGCACCCGGTGCGGTGCTCCTCGACGCGCTGCACGAGGCGTCGGCCCGTTCCCCGCTGCTGGTCTGCGTCGACGACGCGCACCGGTGGGACGGCGCCTCCCGGGCCGCGCTCGGGTACGCAGCCGCCCGGCTGTGCCGGACAGGGCGCGTCGGTCTGCTGCTGAGCGTGGCCGGGTACCGGCCGGTCGCGCCGGAGTTCGCCGGCCTGCCGGTGACCAGGATCGAACCGCTGTCCCCGGCGGAGGCCACTGCCCTGCTGGACGAGACGACGGACCGGACCGTCGACCTCGCCGTGCGCGACCGCCTCGTGGACGCGGCCGAGGGCAACCCGGGCCTGCTGCTGGCCATGGTCCGGCGTCTGACCCCGGCCGAACTGCGCGGCCTGCGCCCGCTGACGCGCCCCCTCGCCGACGCCGAGGCCCTGACCGGCCTGTTCGGCGACCGTCCCGCCGGCCTGCCGCCCGTCTGGCGGGGGGCCCTGCCCCTGACGGTCGCCGCGGCCTTAAGGGACGGCGCTCCCGAGGACGCCCGGATCGACCTGGCGCTCGCCCTGCGGGCGGCGGGACGGCTCCTGGCGGACGGTCGCTTTCCGGCGGACCGCCCGCCGCCCGGCGCCGGGGAACCCCGCAGAGAAACGCTCCCCGAGGTCCTCAGCCTGGTCGACGGCCGGATCGGCTTCCACAGCGACCTGCTGTGCCGCGCCGTGTACGCGGAGGCGGGGCCCGCGGGGCGGCGCGCGGCGCACCGCGCGCTGGCCGAGGCCCAGGCGGCGGACCACGGCGGCCCGGCCGTGCGCACGCTGCTGCACCGGGCGCGATCCGCTGCCCCGCCGTGGCCGGGGGCGGCGGCGGAACTGGCCGAGGCCGCGGCCGACCCGACCGGCGCCCCCTCCAGAAGCCTGCGCTGCGCGGCGTACGCCCAGGCCGCCGGACTGACCGGGCGCGGCGCGTCGCGCGCGGAGCGCTTCACGGAGGCCGCCGAACAGGCCCTGCTCGGCGGGCGCCCGCACCGCGCCCTGGGGCTCCTCGACGCGGCCCGGCACAGTGCCGGGCCCGCGCCGTCCCCGGCGCTGCGGGGCCGCATCGAGCTGCTGCGCGGCACCACGGTCCTGTACGACGGACCGGTCGACGAGGCCCAGGCGTCCCTCCTGCTCGCCGCCGACCTGCTGTCCGCCACCCTCCCCGCGCAGGCCGAGCGAGCGGCCCTGGCCGCGTCGGACGCGGCCTGGACGGCGGGCGACGTCCAGGGCTGCCTGCGGGCCCTGCGCCACGACGCCCCGCCCACGACGACAGCCACGCCGCGTCCCGCCGCACCCACGGCCCTCGTCGCGGCCGTCCGGCCCCCCGGCGCGACGCCTGCCCAGCCGAGCGCCCCACGGTCTCACGAGGCGGCCGCCGCCCCGGACGCCATGGCCGCCGACCGGGGCAGTGCCCCGGACGCCGCGGCCGACGACCCGGGTACTGCCCCGCTCTCCGGCGCCGTGGCCACCGAGCCGGGCGCTGCCCCGCCCCCGGGTGACTACCGCATCGGCGTGCTGGCGTTGCTCGAAGGTGATCACGGTCGGGCCGGCTGGGCTCTGCGGCGGCAGGTGGTGGAGGCGGAGGGGAGCGACGAGCCGGAGCGGATCCTGCGGGCGGCGGCCTGTGCGCTGCTGCTCGGCGACCTCGGCGGCGCCCGTCGGGCCGGGGCGCGGGCCCTGGCGGCCGCCCGCGAGAGCGGCACCGTCTCGGCCGTGGCCCGGGCCCGCGAGTACCTCGCCTACGCCGAACTGCGCGCCGGACGGCACGCGGTGGCCCGTGTCCACGCCGAGGAGGGGCTGCGGGCCGCGCACCGGACCGGACAGCGCAACGCGGCCGCCCACCACCGGGCCCTGCTCGCCCTGGCCGCCTCGATCGAGGGCGACCCCGAGGAGGTCGAAGCCCACGCGACGGCCGCGCTGACCACCGCACGGCGGCACGGCCTGGCCCAGGCGGCGACCCTCGCCGAGTGGGCGGCGGCCCGCGCCGACCTGGCGCGCGGACGCCCCCGGGAGGCCGCGGACCGGCTCGGCCCCCTGGTGGGCCGGGGCCCGGGCCGCGGGCACTTCGCGGTGTGGATGTTCGCCGTACCGTGCTTCGTGGAGGCCGCCGCGTCCGTGGGCAGGGGCGAGGGTGCCGCCGCGGCCGTCCAGGACTTCGCCCGGTGGGCCGGTCTGGGCGCCGACCCCCAGGCGCCCGCCCAGTTGCTGCGCTGCCGTGCCCTGCTGGCCCCGGCGGACCGGGCCGACGCCCTGTACCGGTCGGCGCTCGCCGCGCACGACGTGGCGGGCGGTGACTTCGAGCGCGCCCGCACCGCCCTGCTGTACGGCAAGTGGCTGCGGCGCAGGCGCCGGCTGCGCGAGGCACGTGACCGTCTCGGCTCGGCCCTGATGGGGTTCGAGCGCTGCGGGGCCCGTGCCTGGGCGGAGCAGGCCCGCGCCGAGCTGCGCGCCAACGGGGTGTCCCCGGGCGGCGCGCCCCGGACCGGGGGACTGTCCGGACTGACCCCGCAGCAGCAGCGGATCGCCCGGTGCGTCGCGGAGGGCGCCACCAACCGGGAGGTCGCCCTCACCCTGTCGGTCAGCACCCGCACGGTCGACTACCACCTGCGGAAAGTCTTCGCCGCGCTGGGCGTGCGTTCGCGGGTGGAACTGGTGCGGATGGTCGAGCAGTCGGGTGGGCTCGGCAGGGGAGAGCGCTGATCAGACGGAAAAGAACCGCTGCAGACCTCTAGGGACCGACCGGGCGGTATGTCATCCTGCGGGACAGGGTGAGGGGGACGCGGGACACCTAGCCGGAGGAGGACCGGGATGCAGCGCGCCGTACGGACACGAACCGCGTTCCGGCCCGCGCCGGCCCCGCCGCCCGCGCCCGCGACGACCGGGAGGCGGCCGCGTCCACGGCGCGTGCGGTCGCTGATCGACGCCGACGCCCTCCAGGTCCTGCATCGCGCCACCCGGACCCTCCTGGCGGATCTGCCCGGTCTCACCGACCGGCTGGTCGCCACGCTCCAGGACGAGGAACCCGCCTACCGCGCGGCCATGGCCGACGACCCGGCCGCGACCTGGCAGGAGGTGCACCGCTCGCTGCGGCACAGCGTCTCCTCGCTGCTCGACCCGCGCGGCAGCCGGGACGCGGCGCGCCGGTGCTCGTGGAAGATCGGCGCGACCCGGGCGGAACAGGGGCTGCCGCTGGACACGCTGCTGCACGCGTTCCGGCTGGGCGGGTCGCTGGTCTGGCAGGGCCTGGTCGAGGAGACCTCCCGCTCCGCGCCGGAGGACGTACGCCTGCTCGTGCACGTCGCCGCCGACGTGTGGAACTTCGTCGACGAGCACTGCACCCTCGTCGCGGACGCCTACCGGCAGGTCGAGCGGCAACTGGCGTGGCGGCGCGAGAACCGGCAGCGGCTGCTGGCCGCCGCCCTCCTCGACGGCACCAGCCGTATCGCGGACCTGCCGGAGACCGCGCACGCGCTCGACCTCCCCGAGAGGGGCCGCTACGCCGTCGTGGCGGTGACGGGCGGCTGCCCCTCGGACGCGGCGGGGGCGCGCGCCGCTCTCACCCGGGGCCTGCGCGTGTACTGGCACACGGGCGTGGAGGTCGACTACGGCATCGTCCTGCTGGGCGCGGCCGACGCCGCCGACGCCGCCGCGGCGGACGCCGGGGGCGACCGGGACGGCGACGGCCTCGGGCCCGGAACGGCCGGCGGCGACGTCGCCGGCAGCGCCCGGGCCGGAGTGAGCACGTCCGTGTCGGGCCTGGCCGCGGTCGGTGACGCGCGGCGGCTCGCGGACACCGCGCTGGCCATGTGCCCGCAGAGCGGCGGCACCATCCGGCTGACCGAACACCTGCCGGCCGCCCTGGTGGTCTCCGCCCCGGAACTGGGCGCGGCCCTCGTCGACCGGGCGCTCGGTCTGCTCGGCGCGCTGGAACCCGCCGACGAGGCCGTGCTGCTGGACACCCTGGCCACCTGGCTGGCCTGCGACGGTTCCGCCCAGCGGGCGGGGGAGCGGCTGTACTGCCACCGCAACACCGTCCTCAACCGCCTGCGCCGCTACGAGCAGCTGACCGGCCGTTCCCTCTCCCGCCCCACCGACCTGGTGGAAATCACCCTCGCCCTGACCGCCCGAGGCCTACGAACCCACTGAACCCCACCCCGGGGCACAGCCGCGCGCGGACCGGGGGGCGGGCCCCGGCCGTGGGCAGCCCCACATCCCGGGACGCCTGTTCCGCCGGAGTCCCACCACCTGCCCCGCCCGTCCCTCACCTCGGCTACGCCCCCACAGCCCAAGCCCGCGCCCCGGCGCCTGCCCGGCCCGGCGGTGTCCCAGGCCTGCCCCGCCGGGCCCAGCCTCCAGCGCTACGGCCTGGGTCCGGCCCGCCGTCCCGACCGGCGTCGTCCTGCGCCCGCTCGGCTGACGGTCCGCCTGCCTGGCCCGGCCAGCCTCGCCTCCCGCCCTGACGGCCATGCTCCATGTGGTCAGCGCCGCGCCCGCGGTCGGCTCGGACCTGCCGGGTGTGCGGCGGATGGGGGCCGCGTACGGCGAGAAGTACCCCGGCTCGCCGGTGGACTCCGGTGTGCTGTCCGGCTACAACGCTGCCCGGCTGCTGGGCGCCGACCTGGCGAATGCCTGCGCCGCGGGCAGCCTGGAGCGGGCGGACGTGGTGAAGGCGCACCGCTCCACCGAGAACGCCGACACCGGGCTCGGCACCCCGCAGGACTTCTCCGACGTCTCCCGTCCTGCGGCCCTGTCGACGTACGTCCTCAAGCCCGACGCGAAGGCGGTCGGCGGTCTGGTGGGCGTGGAGGACGCGCACCGGGCGCCGGGGGTGACGGAGTACCTCGCGAGCCGCTCCTGACGCGAGCGGGTGTACTTCCCGGGGAACGGGGGAGAAAGCGCTTGCCGTCCCTGGGAAGTCAGGAGGACCCCCGTCCATGGCGTCGTCGTACGAACGCCCGCTCGACCACCGCTACCGCGGCGAACACCCCGTCCGCACCCTCGCCTACCTCCTGCGCGCCGACCGCCGCAGCCTGGCCGGCGCGGCGGTCGTCTTCACCGTCAAGCACAGCCCGATCTGGCTGCTGCCGCTGATCACCGCCTCCGTCATCGACACCGTCGTCCAGCACCGGCCGATCGGCCGGCTCTGGACCAGCACCGCCGTCATCCTGTTCATCCTGCTGGTCAACTACCCCCTGCACCTGCTCTACGTCCGCCTGCTGTACGGCAGCGTCCGCCGTATGGGAACCACCCTGCGTTCCGCGCTGTGCACCCGGATGCAGCAGCTGTCCATCGGCTATCACTCCCGGGTCAGCGCGGGCGTGCTCCAGGCCAAGGTGGTGCGGGACGTCGAGACCGTGGAGCAGATGGTTCAGCAGACCGCGGAACAGGGGCTCGGCGCGCTCACCGTGCTCACCGGCGGCCTGGTCGTCATCGCCGTGCGCACCCCGGAGTTCGTGCCCGTGTTCCTCGTCGTCGTGCCCGCCGCGGCCCTGCTGGTGGACCGTCTGCGGGCCCGGCTGCGCGCCCACAACGAGCACTTCCGGCACGAGGTGGAGACCCTCTCCTCCCGGGTCACCGAGATGACCCGGCTGATCCCGGTCACCCGTGCCCACGGTCTCGAGAGCAAGGCACTGCGCCGCATGGACGGCACCCTGCACCGGCTGCTCACCTCCGGCATGCGCCTGGACCTGCTCAACGGCCGCTTCGGCTCGCTGGCCTGGGTCCTGCTCAACGTCATCGGCGTCCTCGTCCTCACCGGCGCCGCACTCGTCTCGTACTACGGCGTCTGGGGTGTCACCCCCGGTGACGTCGTGATGCTCAGCGCGTTCCTGACCACGCTCACCAACTCCACCACCACACTCACCGGCCTCGCCCCGGTGATCGCCAGGGGCCTGGAGTCGGTCCGTTCGGTCGGCGAGGTCCTCCAGGCACCCGAGCTGGAGGACAACGAGGGCAAGGCCGAACTCTCCGCCCTGCACGGCGCGGTGACCTTCGAGCGCGTCGGGTACGCCTACGACGACGGCGGCGCCGCGGCGGTGCGCGACTTCACCCTGTCCGTCACGCCCGGCGAGACGGTCGCGCTCGTCGGAGCGTCCGGCGCGGGCAAGTCCACCGTCCTCGGCCTCGTGATCGGGTTCATCCGGCCGACCTCGGGCCGGCTGCTGCTCGACGGCACCGACATGAACACCCTCGACCTGCGCACCTACCGGCGGTTCGTGTCGGTCGTGCCGCAGGAGTCGATCCTGTTCGACGGCACCGTACGGGACAACGTCGCCTACGGCATGGAGGACGAGGCCGACGAGGAACAGGTCCGCGCGGCCCTGCGGGACGCCAACGCGCTGGAGTTCGTGGAGCGGCTGCCGGACGGCCTGGACACGCTCCTCGGCGAGCGCGGGGCCCGGCTGTCGGGCGGGCAGAAACAGCGGCTGGCCATCGCCCGCGCCCTGATCCGCGACCCCAGGGTGCTCGTCCTCGACGAGGCGACGTCCGCCCTCGACACCCGCTCGGAGGCACTCGTCCAGCAGGCCCTCGCCCGGCTGCTGCGCGGCCGCACCACCTTCGTGGTGGCGCACCGGCTGTCCACCGTGCGGGGAGCCGACCGGATCGTCGTGATGGGGGAGGGGCGGATCCTGGAGACCGGCACGCACGAGGAGCTCCTGCACCGCGGCGGTGCCTACACGGACCTGCACGCCGGACAGGTGGCGTGACGCGGAACGCGACGCGCAAGGAGGGGACCGGGGCGGGGGCGTGACGCGGAAGGAGGGGCTCGCGTGACTCCGCGTGCGCGCCCGCGTTACGTACGGCACGAACCCGCGTGGCGCGATCGTGCCCCCAAAGGGTGAGCCGTGTGCTCCATGCGCATGATTCGCCCAGGTCCGGGCACACGCAGCGCAACAACCGTAGAGAGGGGCGCTCGTGATCGTTCCGGACCCGAAGGTCGCCAGGACGTTGCTGACCCGGTACGCGACGCTGAGGATCGCTCAGGCCGAGCAGGAGAGGCCGGAGACGGCCTGGGAGCTGCGTGACGTGACCTACACGCTCTGTGTGCTGATGGGCACGTCCGACGTCCAGGAGGCGCTCGCCGCGGCGGACGCCCTGCTCGACTCCCGCCCCGAGGCGACCGGCAGGGGGCTGTCGCTCGCCGTCTGAGCGGTCACCGGCGGGGCCGGAGCCCCCACCGGGTCCGGCCGCGCCGCTCGGCCTCAGGAGGCCGCCGAGCCGCAGCAGTCGGCCTGCCGGGGGCCGGACTTCGGGGACGGGCCGGCCAGCCACTCCGCGATGGTGCGGGCGATCGGCTGGCCGGTGTCCACCTCCACGAACCCGAACTGCCCCGACTGGTTGCACTCCAGGAACCACCAGGTCCCGTCCGAGTCCTCCGCGAAGTCGAAGGCGCCGTAGGCCAGTTCCGCCTCGCGCAGATACCTGCGCACGGCCTCGGCGAGGCGCGGCGGGACGTCGGCGGGGCGCCACGGCGTGCCGGCCGGCGCGAACCGTACGTCCACCACGTCGGGGTCGGCGCCCGGAGCCGTGTCCTTGCGGGCCGCCAGGATCCTCTCGCCCACCGCGGTCAGCCGGATGTCCGCCCGCTTGGCGATCCTGCGCTGCAGCAGGGTCGGACCGTAGGCGACGGCCGCGAAGTCGGCGCCGGGCGGGACCCGGGTGGTGGGCACCGCACGGGGCGGGTCCTGCGGATGTGCCCCGGACACCGGCTTGACCACCAGGTCCGGGTAGCGCTCGGCGAAGTCCCGCGCGGCCTGCGGGAAGGTCGTGATGAGGGTGGCGGGTACGGGCAGCCCGCTGCGCTGGGCGAGCCGCAGCTGCCATGGCTTGTGCCGGGCGCGCCGGGACGCGTCCGGATGGTTCATCCAGCGCGCTCCGGTGCTCCGGAGCATGCCATAGAGCGCCTGCGAGGCCTCTTCCGTGAGCCATGCGGACGGCTCGGCCGCCCGCGCCGCGGCGGAGCCCGGCCGGCGGACCCACACGGACCGCAGTCCGTCCAGGCTCACCAGCCGGCCCGCCGAGGACAGATGGCCCCGGAAGGCACCGTGGACGTACTCGCCGGACAGGGCGACGGTGCTGGTCAGATCGGCCGGGTCGAACCGGACGACCGGGACGCCCGCGGCGTTCAGGTGCACGACCACCATGTCCGCCGTGACGTCCTCTTCGCAGGTCAGGATGAGCACGGTCATCTTGCGCGGCCCGTGCTCAGTCGTCGAAGTGGGTCTTGGAACCCGCGGTGGAGGTGGTGGTCCCCAGTTCTCTGAGCAGGGCGTGGTCACGAGCGGCGACACGGCCGTCGAGGAGTACGTTCAACTGCAGTCCGGGGTCATAGGCGTACGGAGTTACGAACTCCAACTCCGCCGCAGGGCGTGCGTAGTTGAGCGCGAACGGTTGCATGTTCTCTCCCTCGTCGGTACTGCCTCGATCAAGCGGTGCCGCTGTGCGACGTCACTCGGGCCCGCTCTGTGGTGCGACCTTCAGTCACTTATACGAATCGAACGGGTGGTTGGTTTCCTTACTCTCCGTGATCATCGGCGAGTCGGGACCCCAACAGGGCGCGGAGCAGGGGAGATGGGCCGAGCGGGAGGTGAAAACGTCTTCAGGCACGGTCGGTTGGGATCCCCGCGCGCTCGGGGGCGCGACGCAGGGAGCGCAGGGCGAGCAGCAGAACGCCGATGTCGTCGAGGTAGACCGGGTCGGGCAGGAGGTCGGCCGGGAGCACGAAGTACAGGACCGCACCCCAGAACACCCAGCGCGAGCCGGTGGGGAGGCCGGCGCGTCTGAGGTCCCGACGTGCCCTTATGAGCCGCACGAGGACCGCTGCGGCGCACGCCAGGAGGGCCGCGGCCAGTATCGCGGCGACCGTGACGAGCGTGGTGGTCGTGTCCACGGGCCCTCCCTCCGGGGTCCGTCGCGCGGCGCGCTGCCCTTGTTTTCGAATTCCCCGATTTCGGTTCCCGAATTCCCCGTTTCCCGCAGGATTACCTCAACGGGGGAGGCGGTTTCCGGCCGTTCCCCGAGGGGCGGGCGAGCGCGCCGGTTCCCTGTCCGGTGGCGGAGTGTAACTTTGGTCACATCCCGCACCGGGGGCGGGACGCGCCGGCTGACGCCGGGTCAGTGACCGGGCCGGTGAACGGACACGGCCCGACACCCGAACCCTGCTCGGGCAGCGGACCCTGACGGCCCGTCGGCCGGGCGGACGGCCCACGCGGGCCCCGCGCACCGCTCGGTCCCAGGAGGCCCGCCACCCACTAGCGGTCGGTCGCCGCCACGCCGTCGCCCGGGCCCGGGTCCCTGTTCTCGTCCCGTGGGTGTTCCGTCGCCGCCGCCGGGCGCAGACCCATGGTGGTCTCCTTGAGCCGCTCCAGGGTCCGGCCCAGCTGCTGGAAGGGCGAGCCGCTCTTCCTCACCGGCTGCTGCCGCTGCGGCTCACCGGCCTCCGCCGCCGCCTCACGGTAGGCGGCCAGCGCCTCGTGGGCCTGCTCGGCCGCCTCCCGGTACAGGTCCCGGGACTGCGTCATCGCCTCCAGGGCCTCCTTGTACATGGCGACCAGCTCGCGCTCCCGGGCGAGTTCCTCCTCCAGGGTCAGCAGCTGCCACTTCTCCCGGAGCAGGGTGAGCGCGGCGTCGCCGCCCTCCGGCAGCTGTGCGGGCAGCGCGGCGTACCGCCGTACCGCGTCCAGCACCTCGGTGGGATGCGACCCGTCCAGGAACACGCTGCGCACGGAGAAGTCCCCGGCGGCGTAGCCGTCCGGGGCGGGGCTGCCGGGCAGCACCAGCGCGCCGCCGCGCGGCACCTCGGCCCCGAAGTCCTTGAGGGCCCAGTTCACCGTGCGCAGCTGGTGCGGCGCCGCCCGGTGCTCCACCACCCGGTGGTGCAGGCCCGGCGGCAGCAGCGGGACCAGGGAACGCCGGCCCCGCTCGTCCGGGGTCATGGCCTCGTGGACCACGACATCGATGGTCCAGGTGTCACGCAGGGCTCCCCGGAGCGTGCGGCGCAGGTCCTTGTCGTCGGCCGGCAGCGGGTTGACGTCCAGGAACCGCAGGCCGGTCACGGTCTCATGGCCCCACGCGCTGTCCGTCTCCCACGGCCAGAACATCTCGGCGGGCGACGGCCACCGCGGGTCCCAGGGCCGCTCCGCCTCCGCCACCAGCGTCCACTCCTGCCCCCGGCCCGACCACTCCGCCAGCTTCAGCCGGGCGCGCACGGTCACGTCCTCGGGCACCTGCCAGCGGGCCTCGAAGGCCGACTCGCCCTCGGCGGTCTCGGTGTCGGGCAGCTCCCTGAAGTCATGGAGGGTCCCGCTGTCCTTGAGCGCCTGGAGGTGCGCGCGCAGCACATCCGGCGCGGCGGGGCCGGTGTGGCGGCCACGGCCGAGCCAGACCGTGGAGGGCGTGGTGGGCGGGGCGGTGGCGGAGATGAGCATGAGTCCGTTCATGAGGGAGGGACGAGGGTGGTATGCGAGGCCAGTATCGCGCGCCGCGAGGTGTGCTTGATCACGCGGGGCCGGGGCCGACCTGCCCACGGGGGCGGGTCTCACCCGGTTCAGGTGCGCCTTCCCCACCGCGCGGGCCGTCACGCGTGGCGCGGGGACATTCGTACGGGGTGTGCGCGCAGCGCGCGGCGTGCGCGCCGTTCACCACGGTCGGCGCCGGCGCACCCGTGGGCATGCGCCGCCACGCCCCCGAGAATCGACCGGGTGGCAGGGCTCGCCCACCATCCGCGTCGGGGCGAGCCCTGCCCGCGCGCTGTCCCGCGCGTCCCGGCGCCGCGCGGGTGGCCACGCCCGCCGGTCGCGGCGGCCCGGAGGACCGCGCCTTCCACGGCCGGTCGCCATCGTGCTGTTCGTCGGCTTCGGCAGCGTCTTCGCCGCATGGTCGGCCGGCCGGCCGGATCGTGCCGATGGCGGCCGGCCGGGAGGCGTCCAGGTCGTGCGGGGGCACGTCGGTGGCGCGTCCTTCGCCGCGGTCGCCCAGCAGTGCCCGGTGGACCGCGGGACCCGGGAGTGCTGGTGGTCACCTTCTTCGCCCGCGGGTTCATCGCCGACGCCACCAAGGGGGCCCTGCGCTGACGACGGCGAGGGGTCAGAGCCGGAGGGTGATCAGAGCGGTGTCGTCGGTGTTGCCGGTGGGCGGCAGCAGGTCGGTGAGCAGGGCGTCGGCCAGCGGCTCGGGGCCGGACCTCCCGTGGCGGGCGAGGGACGCGGCGAGGCGGTCCAGACCGGTGTCGATGTCCTCGCCCCGGCGCTCGATCAGGCCGTCGGTGTACAGCACGAGAGTGGCGCCCTCGGCGAAGGAGGCGCGGGCCTGAGGCCGGGGAAGGTGCTCGGGGCGGGCCGCGAGCGGCGGGTCGGTGGCCTGGTCGAGGAAGGTGACGGTGCCGTCCGGGTGCAGCAGCGCCGGGGGCGGGTGGCCGGCGCTGCTGTAGGTGATGGTGCGCTCGTCCCAGTCGATGAAGGTCGCCAGCACGGTGGTCGACTCCGCGCCCGCGACGGAGCGGGCGTACAGGCCGAGGGCGTCCAGAGCCCGGGCGGGACCGTCGGCGACCCGGCAGGCCGCGCTCAGCGCGCTGCGCAGCTGCCCCATGACGCCGGCGGCGGCGAGGCCGTGGCCGACGACGTCGCCGACCGCGACGGCGAGGTTCCCGCCGGGCAGGTCGGCGAGGTCGTACCAGTCGCCGCACACGTTCAGCGCGCCGATGGCGGGCCGGTAGCGCACGGCCGCCGCGTGCCGGCCGTCCAGGTCCGGTGCGGGCAGCATCGCCGCCTGCAGGGACAGGGCGACCTCGCGTTCGTGGGCGTGCGCCCGGCGCAGCCGGTCGTTGACCTCCTGCAGTTCCCGGGCGCGGGTGTACAGCTCGGCCTCCAGGACGCGGGCCCGGCTGTCGTCGTCCCGGCCGCCGAAGGCGCGGATGAGTTCGGTGATCTCCTCCACCCGGTGCACGATCAGGGCCACCTGGCCGTCAGGGCCGAGGACGGGCGCGTTGACCGGGCTCCAGTAGTGCTCCTGCCAGCGGCCCGGACGGTCCGGGTCCTCGATGTCGTACCGGACCAGCGCCATCGTGTCGCGCTCGCCGGTGGCCACCGTACGGAGCATCGACGCCTCGGTCTCCCGCCTGCCGGCCGCGGCCGGGTCGTTCGGGTTCTCCGGGAAGACGTCGAAGATGTAGCGGCCCAGCAACTGCTCCCTGGTGCGCCGGGTCAGCCGCAGGAAGTCGTCGTTGGCGTCCGCGTACTCAAGGGCGGGGGTGAGCAGTGCCACCATGCCGGGCAGGGCCCGGAAGACCGCCGCGTAGTCGATCTGCGGGTTCCTCATGTCCTGCCCGTCTGCCTCGCGCCGCGCCTGAGTGTGCCTCTCCACGATAGGAGGGTGCGGTCCCGGCGTCCGCTCGAAGCCGCGTCCCGGCGTACGGAGCCGTACGCACGAACCGCGGCCGCCGGCGGACGGCCCGGCGACCGCGCCGCCCTCCGCCGCCTGCTCCCCCCGCGCCGGCTCACGGCGGCCTCGGCGGGGTGACCCACCCCAGGGAGCGCTCGACGGCCCGCTGCCAGTTGGCGTACTCCGACTCCCGCCGCTCGGCGTCCATGTCCGGCAGCCACTGGGCCGCCCGGTGCCAGTTGCGGCGCAGGACCTCCAGGTCGGGCCAGTAGCCCGAGGCGAGCCCGGCGGCGTAGGCGGCGCCCAGGGAGACCGTCTCGGCGACCATGGGCCGTACCACCGGCACGTCGAGGACATCGGCGACGAACTGCATCAGCAGGTTGTCCGCCGTCATGCCCCCGTCCACCTTCAGCTGTTTCAGCGCCACCGACGAGTCGGCGTTCATGGCGTCGACGACCTCCCGCGTCTGCCAGCCGGTGGCCTCCAGGACGGCGCGGGCCAGATGCCCCTTGGTGATGTACGAGGTGAGGCCGACCATGACACCGCGCGCGTCGCTGCGCCAGTGCGGTGCGAACAGACCGGAGAAGGCGGGCACGATGTAGCACCCGCCGTTGTCCTCGACCGTCCGGGCGAGCGTCTCGATCTCCGGCGCGCTGCTGATCAGCCCCAGACGGTCACGGAACCACTGCACCAGCGAGCCGGTGACGGCGATCGAGCCCTCCAGGGCGTAGACCGGTGCCTGGTCCCCGATCTTGTAGGCGACGGTGGTGAGGAGGCCGTGCCGGGACCGCACGACATCGGCCCCCGTGTTGAGCAGCAGGAAGCTGCCCGTCCCGTACGTGCACTTCGCGTCGCCGGGCGAGAAGCACGTCTGGCCGAACAGCGCGGCCTGCTGGTCGCCGAGGGCGGCGGTGATGCGGACGCCCGGGAGGACCGAGCGGGCGGCACCGTAGTGCTCGGCGGAGGACCTGATCTCGGGCAGCATGGGACGCGGCACCCCGAAGAACTCCAGCAGCTCCTCGTCCCAGGCGAGGGTGCGGATGTTCATCAGCATGGTGCGGCTGGCGTTGGTGGCGTCGGTGATGTGCAGCCCGCCGTCCGGGCCCCCGGTCAGGTTCCAGATCAGCCAGCTCTCCATCGTGCCGCACAGCACCTCGCCGCCCTCGGCGCGCTGCCGGAGACCGGGGACCTGGTCGAACAGCCAGCGGATCCGCAGGGCCGAGAAGTAGGTCGACGGGGGCAGACCGCACCGCTCGAGGAAGAACTCCTCGCCGGGGTCCGCGCTGAGCGCCGTGACGAGGGGTTCCGTGCGGGTGTCCTGCCACACGATCGCCCGGCCCAGGGGAACGCCCGTGCGCCGGTCCCAGAGCACCGTCGTCTCCCGCTGGTTGGCGATGCCGATCGCGGCGATCTCCTCCGCGCCGACACCGGCACCGGAGAGCGCCTCGGGCACGACGCGCCGCAGGTTGCGCCAGATCTCGACCGCGTCGTGCTCGACCCAGCCGGGCCGCGGGAAGTGCTGCTGGTGCTCCCGCTGGGCGACCGCCACCAGCCGCCCGTGGTGGTCGAAGAGAATGCATCGGGTGGAGTTGGTGCCCTGGTCGATGGACATCACATACCGTTCGACCATGATCGCGTCTCCTTCCGACGTCTCGGGCGGGGCGGGGTCACCAGCGGGTCGCGCCCAGGTCTCTGGAGATCGCCCGTGCGGCCTCGCGCAGCAGGTTGACCAGGGTCGACCGGGGGTGCCCCTTGCTGTCGCAGATCCGCTCGATCTGGCCGGACAGGCCGATCGCGCCGACCACCAGGCCGCCGTGGCCGCGGATGGGTGAGGCGACCCCGGCCTCCCCCATGCTCATCTCCTGGACCTCGCCGGCCCACCCGCGCTCCCGGACCTCGGCCAGCGCGCGGTTGAGCTGGTGCCGGTCGACCAGGGTGTGCCGGGTGTACGCCTCCAGCCCCGACTCCAGGGCCGACTCGACGGGCGCCGTGCCGAAGGCGAGCAGGACCTTGCCGAGCGAGGAGGCGTGCAGCGGCAGCAGGGAACCGACCTCGAGGGTCTGGAACGTGTCGTCCGGCCGGAACACGTGGTGGACGACGAGGACCTTGCCCTCCAGCGGGGTGCCCAGACGGACCGCCTCCCCGCTGCGGGCGGCGAGGGCGTCGGCCCAGTTGATGGACCGCGAGCGCAGCTCGTTGACGTCGAGGTAGCTGGTGCCGAGATGCAGCAGGGCCGCCCCGAGCTGGTATTTTCCGGTGGCCGCGTCCTGCTCCACGAAGTCCACGTGCTGGAGGGTGCGCAGGATGCCGTGGGCGGTGCCCTTCGCCAGCCCCAGCGAGGCCGCCACCTCGCCGAGCCCGAGACGGCGGGGCCCTCCGGCGAGCAGACGCAGGATCGCCGCCGCCCGTTCGATCGACTGGACCGGGCCGGTCATGAGGCGAGCCTATTACCGCTGCGAGGGGTTCGCTCCATGTGCGCCCTGACCTGCGATCACTCACGGGCGCGACGCGTTCGGTAATGCCGACCACGATTCGTTGACCCGCACCCCCGGGCTCCCTAACGTGCTTCAAGGTCCGGCATTCGCGCTGCGGCCCGGCATCGGCCGACAGCATTCACCGGAGGAGAGAAGATGGCGGTACAGCTCGGCATACTGCCCCGGGAGACAGTGGAACACGTGTGTCCGCTGCCGCCCGTCCCCGGGGCCGTCGCAGCCGTACGCCGACGCGTCGGGGCGGTCCTCGCCGACTGGCAGGTGTCCGAGGACATCGTCGACGACTCCCTCCTGGTGGTGTCGGAGCTGCTCACCAACGCGATCGTCCACGCCCTGCCCCCGGCGGAGCTGCGGCTGTCCTGGGCTTGCGGCGACGGCCGGGGCACCCTGCGGGTCGAGGTCACCGACGCGGGACCCGCGCTGGTGCCCGGTCAGTCACGTGCGGGCATCGACCCCGACGAGCACGGCCGGGGCGAGCTGATCGTCCAGGCGCTCGCCACCCGGCACGGCAGGCGCGTCCACTCCGGCGGCGTCACCCGGTGGGCGGACCTCGTGGCCGCCTGAGCCGGCCTCACCGCACGACGTCGACGAGATGGGGCACCACCCGGGTGAGCCGGAGCACGCCCCCCAGGATCAGAAGCGCGCCGATCGCCTCCGGCACCAGCCACCAGCCCGTGCGGACGCTCTCCTCGAACAGCGCGACCCCCAGCACGAGGCTCACCGACGCGTCACCGATGGTCAGCGCGGGCTGCGAGGCGGCCAGCGGGCCGGCCTGGAGCGCGTTCTCCAGCAGCAGGAGCGACGCGACGCCGGTGAGGGCGAACCCGTAGGTCTGCCAGGTGGTGAGGAAGGCGGGCAGCCCGGCGTCGGCGAGGCGTCCCGTGGCCGACTTCATGAGCGCGGCGGTCAGCGCGTTGCCGACCGCCGCGGCCGCCGCCAGGGTGGCGGCGCGCAGCAGCGGCGAGGACGAGGAGCACGCGAGGACGACGGCCGCGGCCATCGCACCCAGGGTCAGCGCCAGGACCGGAACCCACCGGTCCATCGGCGCCTGGACCCGGGTCCCGGACGGGTCGGCCGAGGCCAGGAGCAGCGCGAGTCCGGCCAGCACCACCGCGACCGCCCGCCAGCCGTCGGCCGACAGCCCGTGGTGCATCAGCGGCACGGCGACGAGCAGGGCGAACGGCAGCTCCAGAATGAACAGGGGCTGGACCAGCGCCATGGGTCCGTTGACCAGAGCCAGGGCCTGGCACACCGCGGCGCCCACCACACCGGCGATGCCGATCGCCCAGGCGGGCCGCCGCACGAGGGCGAGCAGCAGGCGGATGCCGCCGCCACGCGGCACCGTGGAGGCGGCCTTGCGCTGGAACGCCGTGCCCACGGCGTTGCTGGCGGCCCCCAGGACGGCGAAGAGGACGGCGAGCATCATCACCCGACATGCTCCCGGACGCGATCTCCCGGCGCACCGGCGACACCGCCGACCGAGTGCCACACCCCCGACGCCACCTCGGTCGCCGACGACCGGCCAGCCGTACCCACCGGGCGGGCCGGGCGGGCCGGGGGACGGGATGGGGGCGGGGTGGTGTGGGGGAAAATATGGTCGGCCCTGGCCCTTTGGCTTGCGATCACGCAGGATCGGCGGTGAGCGGCAACCGGTGGCGCCCCGTGGGGGCGGTCCGGTCGCAAGAGCTCGGACGGCACAGACGAAGACGGCAAAGTAGAAGGAGTCCCCACATGGCGGACGGCGAGCGCTCCGGATCCGACAACCCGATCCGGGTGTTCCTCATGGACGACCACGAGGTCGTACGGCGGGGGGTGCGCGACCTGCTGAACGACGAGCCGGACATCACGGTCGTCGGCGAGGCGGGCACGGTGGCGCAGGCCCTCGTGCGCGTTCCCGCGCTGCGCCCGCAGGTGGCGGTGCTCGACGTCCGGCTGCCGGACGGCGACGGGGTGACCGTCTGCCGGGAGCTGCGCTCCCAGATGCCGGAGCTGGCCTGCCTGATGCTGACCTCGTTCGACGACGAGGAGGCGCTGCTCGACTCGATCATGGCCGGCGCCTCGGGTTATGTGCTGAAGCAGATCCAGGGCTCGGACCTGGTGTCCGCGGTCCGCGCCGTCGCCGCCGGGCAGTCGCTGCTCGACCCCAGTGCCACCGCCCGGCTGATGGCCCGCCTGCGGCAGGGCCAGGAGCCGGAGCCCGAGCCGGACGCCCTGCCGGGTCTGACGGACCGGGAGCGGGAGATCCTTGCCCTGATCGGCGAGGGGCTGACCAACCGCCAGATCGGGCAGCGGCTCTACCTCGCGGAGAAGACCGTGAAGAACCACATCTCCCGGCTGCTGGCCAAGCTGGGTGTGGAACGGCGCATCCAGGCCGCGGTCATCGCGACCCAGGCCCAGGACCGGCTCCAGCAGAAGGAGAACTGAGCCCAGGGCCACGCGGAGCCCTGCCGGGCGGGACGTCCCGCCCGGCAGGGCTCCGCGTGGCTCATGCGGCTCGCCGGGAGCCGGAGGCGGGGCGCCCGGGCCGGCGCGGCCCCGCCGGGGCGGCGGCCGGCGCGGGCCGCCTGCGATAGACCAGGTAGGGCCGGGCGAGGTAGCCGACCGGGACGCTCCACACGTGCACCAGCCGGGTGAACGGCCAGGCCGCGAAGAGGAGGCAGGCGGTCAGGGCGTGGAGCTGGAACAGCAGGGGTGCGTCGGCGATCGCCTCGGGCCGCGGCTGCAGGACGAACAGACCGCGGAACCAGACGGAGACGGTGGAGCGGTAGTCGTAGCCGGGGCCGAAGACGTTGTGGGCGGCGGTGGCGGTGATGCCCAGCAGGACGGTGGCGGACAGCAGCGGGAAGAGCAGCTTGTCGCTGCGGTCGGTGCCGAGGCGGATCCGGCGGGTCAGCAGACGGCGGGCGCACAGCATGCCCAGCCCGGAGACCATCGCGACGCCGGCCACCGAGCCCGCCCAGACGGCCGTGGTGTGGTAGGCGTGCTCGGAGATCCCCGCGGCCTCGGTCCACGAGGCGGGCACGGCGAGGCCCACCACGTGCCCGGCGATCACCATGAAGGCGCCCAGGTGGAACAGCGGGCTGCCCCAGCGCAGCCAGCGGTGTTCGAGGAGCTGGGTGGTGCGCGAGGTCCAGCCGAACTGGTCCTGGCGGTAGCGCCACACGTGCCCGACGGCGAACACGGCGAGACAGATGTAGGGGACGGCGACCCACAGCAGGAGGTCGGCGCCGCTCGTGGAGGCGGCCGCGAGGGGGAGGGCTGCGGCGTTCATCGGGGACCTTCCGTACGGCTGGTCGGGGCGGGGGACACTCGGGTCGGCGGGGCGGGCATCGGGGGTACGAAGGTGCCCGGCGGCGCGAACTCGCCGTCGCCGTAGGTCCCGTACGGGTCGAGACCGACCTCCTCGTTGGGCGGGCCCTCGGCGACGAGCCGGGCCACCGCCGCACGGTCCGCCTCGGTGGGCGGCGGCAGCAGGGTGAGCAGGGCGGCGAGCACATGCCGGTAGGGGGAGTCGGCGTCGGTCAGGGCGCGGTGGATGAGTTCCAGTCCGCGCCGGTGCTGGCGCAGCGGCGCCTCGCCGCCGCCCGGGCCCGCCAGAGCGGCGAACTCCAGGACGACCGGGAGGTGGTCGGGCAGCTCGCTGCCGTCGGTGTCCCAGCCGGCGGCCCGGTAGCGCTGGTTCAGGGTGAGCAGGGCCATGCCCCGCCGGCGGGTGTCGCCGTGCAGGTAGTAGGTGAGGTAGAGGCTGCTCTTGCGGCGCAGGTCGAACATCTCGACGTAGTGCCGTTCGAGCGTGTCGGTGTCCTGCGCGGTGAGCCAGGCGGCGAAGGCGGTGAGGTGTCCGGCGGCGGGCGAGGGCGGCAGCGCCTCGATCGCCGCCGCCAGCTCCGGGCGGGCGGCGGTGAGTTCGGCGTCCGGGTACTGCAGCAGCAGTGAGCACATCCGCAGCAGCAGGACGCGTGCCTCGCTCTCCTCGGGGGTGAGGCGGGACGGACGGCGCACGGCGGCCCGGACGCGGGCGCGCACGAGTGCGGGAATCGACGGGGGTCCCCCCGGGCGTTCGGTGCTGGGGGCGGGCAGCGGACTCACGAGTGGCCTCCGGCGGTGTTGCGGCGCAGCGTGGGGATGCCGAGCATCACCTTGCGGTCGGACGGTTCCCCGGCGGACTCCACCGGGCAGCGGTTCTCCATCGCGGTGAGCGCTGCCGCGTCCTCCTTGTGCGCGGCCGGGACGACGTAGCGGTCGGCGTACTTGGCGACGGCGAGCAGCCGGTGCATGTCCTCCGCCTCACGGACGGTGAGCCCCACCGCCTTGAGCACCGCCTCGTCGCCGGTTTCGCCGAGGGTGCGTTCGCGCATGTACGAGCGCAGCGCGGTGAGCTTCATCAGAACCCCGGCGACGACGTCGGTGTCCCCGGCGGTGAACAGCTCCGCCAGGTACTCCAGCGGGATGCGCAGCCGGGTGACGGCGGCGAAGACATGGTCGGGGTCGTCCTGGTCGCCTCCCGCGGCGTCGACGGCGTCGAGGACGGGCGAGAGCGGCGGGACGTACCAGACCATGGGCAGGGTGCGGTACTCCGGGTGCAGCGGCAGCGCCACCTTGTACCGGGAGACCAGGTCGTACACGGGGGAGCGGCGGGCGGCGTCCAGCCAGTCCTCGGGGATGCCCGACTCCCGTGCCGCCGCGCGCACCTCGGGGTCGTGCGGGTCGAGGAACACCCCGCGCTGGGCGTCGAGCAGGTCGCGCTCGTCCGGGGTGGCGGCTGCCTCGCCGACGCGGTCGGCGTCGTACAGCAGCAGGCCGAGGTAGCGCAGCCGGCCGACGCAGGTCTCGGAGCAGACGGTGGGCTGGCCCGCCTCGATGCGCGGGAAGCAGAACGTGCACTTCTCGGCCTTGCCGGTGGCGTGGTTGACGTACACCTTCTTGTACGGGCACGCCGTCACGCACATCCGCCAGCCCCGGCAGCGGTCCTGGTCGACGAGGACGATGCCGTCCTCGACCCGCTTGTACATCGCGCCGGACGGACACGCCGACACACAGGCCGGGTTGAGGCAGTGCTCGCACAGCCGGGGCAGGTGGAAGAGGAAGGTCTGCTCGAACTCGAACTTCACCTTCTCGGCCCACTCACCGGTCAGGTTGGGGTCGCCGCCGGCGTTCTCGGGCGCGCCGCCGAGGCCGTCCTCCCAGTTGGCGCCCCAGGTGATGGCGGTGGGCTTCCCGGTGAGGACCGAGCGCGGGCGGGCCACGGGCATGTCCGGGCCGGCCGGGGCGTTGACGAGGTTGTCGTAGTCGTACGTCACCGGCTCGTAGTAGTCCTCGATGCCCGGCAGGTCCGGGTTGGAGAACAGCGACAGCAGCCGCTTGACGCGCCCGCCGGAGCGCAGGACCAGCCGTCCGCGCTTGTCGAGCATCCAGCCGCCCTTCCAGCGCTCCTGGTCCTCGTAGCGGCGGGGGTAGCCGACACCTGGCTTGGTCTCCACGTTGTTGAACCAGGCGTACTCGACGCCCGTCCGGTTGGTCCACGTCTGCTTGCAGGTGACGGAGCAGGTGTGGCAGCCGATGCACTTGTCGAGGTTCATCACCATCGCGATCTGGGCCATCACGCGCATCTCAGTACTCCACTTCCTGCGCGCGACGGCGGATGACCGTGACCTCGTCGCGCTGGTTGCCGGTCGGGCCGTAGTAGTTGAAGGCGTAGGTGAACTGGGCGTAGCCGCCGGCGAGATGGGTGGGCTTGAGCAGCAGCCGGGTGAGCGAGTTGTGGATGCCGCCGCGCTTTCCGCTGACCTCGGTCTTCGGCACGTTCACGTTGCGGTCCTGGGCGTGGTACATGTACACCGTGCCCTCCGGCATACGGTGGGTGACGACGGCCCGGGCGGCGACGACGCCGTTGCGGTTGTACGCCTCGATCCACTCGTTGTCCTTCACGCCGATCTTCTCGGCGTCGGCGGTGGACATCCAGATCGTCGGACCGCCCCGGGACAGGTCGAGCATGTACTTGTTGTCCTGGTAGTTCGAGTGGATGGACCACTTGGAGTGCGGGGTCAGATAGCGGACCGTGACCTCGGCCCGGCCGCCCTCGTGCAGGTGCTCGTCGCCGTAGTGCCTGGGCGTGTTCAACGGAGGCCGGTACACGGGGAGTTGTTCACCGAGCTCGGTCATCCAGTCGTGCTGCACGAAGAAGTGCTGGCGGCCGGTGAGCGTGTGCCAGGGCTTGCGGTGCTCCACGTTGATGACGAACGGCGAGTAGCGGCGCCCGCCGGTCTCCGAGCCGGACCACTCGTACGAGGTCATCACCGCGCGCGGCTGGGTGCGCGTGTCGGCGAAGGTGATCCGCTCCGCCTCCCGTTCGGCGGCGAGCTCCACCAGCCCCTCGCTGCCGGTCCGCCGCTCCAGCTCGCGGAAACCCTCGGTGGCCAGACGGCCGTTGGTGGTGCCGGACAGGGCCAGGATCGCCTCGCACATGTCACTCGCGGTGGCGAGCGAGGGCCGGCCGGCGGCGATCCCCTCGCGGACGGTGCCGTTGCGGTGCCGCAGGTCGTCCAGCTCCTTGTCGGGGTGGACGGTGACGCCCTTCGTGGTGGTGCCCAGCGTGTCCAGCAGCGGGCCGACGGCACGCATCTTCTGGGCGATCGCGCCGTAGTCCCGTTCGATCGTGACCAGCTTCGGCATCGTCCGCCCCGGAACCGGCTCGCACTCACCGGTCTTCCAGTCCCGCACCACCCCGCCGGGCTGGGCGAGTTCGTCGGGGGTGTCGTGCAGCAGCGGCACCGCGAGGACGTCCGTGCGGGTACCGAGGTGCTCGGCACCCAGCTCGCTGAACCGGTCGGCGATGGTGAGGAACGTGTCGTAGTCGGTGCGGGCCTGCCAGGGCGGGGCGATGGCGGGGGTGAAGGCGTGCACGAAGGGGTGCATGTCCGTGCTGGACAGGTCGTCCTTCTCGTACCAGGTCGCGGCCGGCAGGACGACGTCGGACAGCAGCCCGGTCGAGGTCATCCGGAAGTCCATCGTGACCAGCAGGTCGAGCTTGCCCTCGGGCGCCTCGTCCCGCCACACCACGTCCTTCGGACGCGCCTCGGGCGGGGTCTCCTCGGAGCGGACCGCCGCGTCGGTGCCCAGCAGGTGCCGCAGGAAGTACTCGTTGCCCTTGCCGGACGAGCCGAGCAGGTTGGCCCGCCAGACGGTCAGCACCCGCGGGAAGTTGGCCGGGTCGTCGGGGTCCTCGGCGGCGAACCGCAGCCGCCCCGACTTCAGCTCCTCGACGATGTGCTCGGCGACCGGCCGGCCGACGGCCGCGGCCTCGTCCGTGAGGTCGAGGGGGTTGCGGTTGAAGCCGGGGTGACCGGGCGTCCAGCCCAGCCGCACGGCCTGCGCCAGACAGTCGGCGAACCCCTTGCCCCGGAACCGTCCCTCGCCGAGCGGTGACGCCAGCTCGTCGGGACCGAACGCCTCGTAGCGCCACTGGTCGGAGTTCAGGTACCAGTAGGAGGTGCCCGCCATGTGCCGGGTGGGCCGCTGCCAGTCGAAGGCGAAGGACAGGTGCTGCTGCCCGGTGACCGGGCGGACCTTCTCCTGGCCGACGTAGTGCGCCCAGCCGCCGCCGTTGACGCCCTGGCAGCCGGTCATCGTGAGCAGCGCCAGGAAGGCGCGGTAGATGGTGTCGGAGTGGAACCAGTGGTTGGTCCCGGCACCGAGGGCGATCATGGAACGGCCGTTGGTGCGCTCGGCGTTGCGGGCGAACTCCCGCGCGATCCGCGCCGCCTGCTCGGCCGGCACGGAGGTGACCGTCTCCTGCCAGGCCGGGGTGTACGGCTCCGAGGCGTCCTCGTACGACGACGGCCAGGTACCCGGGAGCCCCGGCCGCCGCACGCCGTACTGCGCCAGCATCAGGTCGAAGACCGTGGTGACGAGGTGCCCGCCGATCCGGCGGACGGGCACGCCGCGCACCATGACCGAGCCGCCCTCCGTGGCGCCCTCGTCGAACCGGGGCAGCGCCACGGGCACCGTCTCCTCGGCCCGCTCCAGCAGGCTCAGTTCGGGCTCCACCTCGCCCAGGTCGAGATTCCAGCGGCCTCGCCCGGCCTCCCCCCACCGGAAGCCGAGCGAGCCGCCGGGGACCACCGGTTCACCGGTGGCCCGGTCCAGAAGGACTGTCTTGAACTCCTCGTTCTCCCCGGTCTCCCCGGTCTCCGCGTTCTCCCCGGTCTCCCCGGCACGGCCGAGGTCGGCGGCGGTCAGGAATCCGCCCGGGACGAGGCCGTGGGCGCCCTCCCGCAGGGTGATCAGGAAGGGGGCGTCCGTGAACGTGCTCAAGTAGTCCCGGAAATAGGGCACTTCGCGGTCGACGAGGAACTCGCGCAGGATGACGTGGCCCATGGCCATCGCCAGCGCGCCGTCCGTGCCCGGGTGCGGAGCCAGCCATTCGTCCGCGTGCTTGACGTTGTCGGCGTAGTCGGGGCTGACAGCCACGATCTTGGTGCCGTTGTAACGGGTCTCGGTGAGGAAGTGCGCGTCAGGGGTGCGGGTCACGGGGATGTTGGACCCCCACATGATCAGATAGCCCGCGTTCCACCAGTCCGCCGCCTCCGGTACGTCGGTCTGGTCGCCGAAGACCTGCGGCGAGGCGATCGGCAGGTCGGCGTACCAGTCGTAGAAGGACAGCAGGGTGCCGCCGATCAGCGAGGTGAAGCGGGCACCCGCCGCGAAGGAGGCCATGGACATGGCCGGGATCGGGGAGAACCCGGCGACACGGTCGGGGCCGTAGGCCTTGACCGTGTGCACCTGGGCGGCCGCGATCAGCTCGCTGACCTCGTCCCAGTCGGCCCGCACCAGGCCGCCCTTGCCCCGGGCCCGCTTGTAGGCGCGGGCCTTGGCCGGATCGCCGGTGATCTCGGCCCAGGCCGCCACCGGGTCACCGAGCCGCCGCCGCGCCTCGCGCCACAGCTTCAGCAGCGCGCCGCGCACATACGGGTAGCGGACCCGGCTCGGGGAGTACGTGTACCAGGAGAACGAAGCACCGCGTGGGCAGCCGCGCGGCTCGTACTCGGGGCAGTCGGTGCCGATCGACGGGTAGTCGGTGGCCTGGTGCTCCCAGGTGATGATGCCGTCCTTGACGTACACCATCCACGAGCAGGAGCCCGTGCAGTTCACGCCGTGGGTGGAGCGCACCACCTTGTCGTGGGCCCAGCGGTCCCGGTAGAAGCCCTCCCACCGGGGGTCACCCTCGCCGAACACGGCGCGTCCGTCGGCCGACACCTCACGGCGGGTCAGCAACCTGCGGGCGGCCAGCGGCCAGCCCTCACCGGACCGCGGCGTCCGGCGCCGTGCGTTCTGATCGTTCTCCATGCCCAGGAACGCTAGGGGGCGCGGACCTCGCCGTACCTGGGCCCGGCGGTCCCTCCCGGACCGCCCTCCGGCCCCATCCGGACGGCCGCGACCGGGACCAATGGTCCCGGTGGTCGGGCCCGGTCGGCCAGGCGACCGGGGGCCCCGGACGTGCATGCTGACATCGATCGATCCGCACCACGCACATCTGGCCCGTGCGCCCGGATCCCGGTGTCCGCCCGACGGCCGTTCCCCCCGTCCCCCGGCCGCGGCGGGCACACGCGTACGGCGTGTCGTCGCCCGGTTCGGTCGCGCGTCCGGCCGCTGCCGCCCGCCGCTCGGCGGCGCACCCGCGGCCGGACGCCGCGTCAGCCCCCGAAGCACCCACGAGGAAAGAAGGTCGACACGTCATGGACCGTGCGCACCGTCGAGCCGCCACGCTGCTCGCCACCACGGGTCTCGCCCTCGCCGCCGCCGGACCGGTCATGCTGGTGCGCGGCCGCGGCGGCAGGAAGCAGATCCGCGCCGAACTGGCCGCGCAGAAGATCACCTTCCCCGGCCACGGGCTGCCCGCCGAACTCGCCGCCCACGCCGGCCGCCGGGTCGAGACCGGCCCCGAGGCCCGCGCCTACGCCGAGTTCATCAAGGGCAACCTCGCCCACGCCACCGGCGGCCGCACCTACGCCGAGATCACGGCGGAGCTGCATGCCGCGGGCGACGACGACGAGAAGCTCACCGCCCTGCGCCAGACCGCGTTCATGGGCCAGTCCCTGCGCGCCTCGCTGATGTCCGCCTACCAGGCATGGGAGCTGACGACCCTGGTCACGGGCCTCGGCGCCGCCCTCACCGGCCTGGGCGCCGCGCTGGTCGCCACGGCGGACGCCCTGGCACCGCGCGCCCCCCACCGCTCCTGAGCCATGTGCCCGCCGGCCGCCGGGCCACCGTGCGCGGTGCGCCGGCGCCCGCCCTCCGAAGGACCCCTGAGCGCCCCCGCGACGAGGGACCTTCGGCCCTGTCCGTGATGACCATCGGCCGCCGCGCCGACCGCCGCCGCCGGTGGATGCTGACGGCGACCGATCCGGAGGTTTTCCGTGTACGACCACGTCGACCGCCCTCGAGGCCGATTCCACCGCTGTCGCTCGCGGTGGGTGCCGCGCACGGTCCGGCCCGGTCACCGTCCGGCCGCCCGCCTCGTCTGCCCTGACTCCAGGGCGGCCGGACACAGCCCCAGGGCGCTGGGCAGGGCCGTGCGATGAGCTCTCCCGCCCGAGCCGTACGGCACCAGCGGCACGACGCCGCCGACCGGCCCTTCATCGTCATCTGGGAGTCCACCCGCGCCTGCCCGCTGGCCTGCCGGCACTGCCGCGCCGAGGCCGTGCCCGACCGCGACCCCCGGGAACTGGACACCGCCGCCGCCAAGGACCTGCTGGACCAGGTGGCCGCCTTCGGACAGCCGGCCCCGCTGTTCGTGATCACCGGCGGGGACCCGTTCCAGCGCCCCGACCTGAACGAACTCGTCGCTCACGGACAGCGGACGGGGGTCCGGGTGGCCGTGTCGCCCTCCGGCACGCCCACGCTCACCGAGGAACGGCTGCGGGCCCTGCACGCCGCGGGCGCCGTCGGGCTCTCCCTCAGCCTGGACGGGTCCACCGCCGCCCTGCACGACGACTTCCGCGGTGTGCCCGGGGTGTTCCGCTGGACCCTGGACGCCTGGGACACCGCCCGCGCCCTCGGCATGAAGGTGCAGATCAACACCACGGTCGCCCGGCACAACCTGCACGACCTCCCCGACATCGTCCGCCTGGTCGCCGAGCACGGCGCCATGCTGTGGAGCGCCTTCTTCCTGGTGCCCACGGGCCGCGGCCGCGGGCTCGGCGCGCTGACCGCCGCCGAGGTGGAGGACGTCCTCAACTTCGTCTACGACATCGGCCTCGTCCTTCCCGCCAAGACCACCGAGGCCCACCACTTCCGCCGCGTCGCCCTGCAGCGCCAGGTCCTCGCCGACGCGGGCGAGGACCCCGCGGCGGCCCTCGGACTCGGCCGTCTCTACCGGGAGCTGACCGACCGCGCGGCCGCCCTGGGCCTGGACACCGCCACGCGCCGGGTGCGCCGCCCGCCGCTCGACGTCAACGCGGGTCGCGGCTTCGCCTTCGTCTCGCACACCGGCACCGTGCACCCCAGCGGCTTCCTGCCGCTGAGCGCGGGCAACGTCCGCGAGACACCACTGACCTCGATCTACCGGACCTCCCCGCTGTTCACCGGCCTGCGGGCCGAGGGCATGCTCGGCGGCCGGTGCGGGAGCTGCGAGTTCCGCCGCGTCTGCGGCGGCTCCCGCTCCCGCGCCTACGGCGTCACCGGCGACCCGTACGCCGAGGAACCCTGGTGCGGCTACGTCCCCGGCTCCTTCCCGCACCAGCGCGAACTCGCCGCGCTGATGAACGCCGGCCCGGGCACGGCACCGCCGGCCCGCCCCCGCCCGCCCGCCGCCCCGGGCGGCAAGGAGCACCGTGTACAGCAAGAACGATGAGCCCGCCGGCGGCGCCGGCCGGCCGCCCAGCAGATTCAAGGCCTCCGGCCCCCGCGGTCGGCACCTGGCCGCCCATGTCCTCGTGGGAGTCTGGGCCACGCTCGCGCTGCTGTCGGCCGGCGCCCAGGAGACGCTGCCCGTGGCCCGCTGGCTGGCCGTCCACCTCTTCCTCCTCGGCGCCGCCACCACGGCGATCGTCGTGTGGAGCGAGCACTTCGCCGTCGCCATGCTCCACACCCCCCTGCCCGACCGGCGCTGGAGCGACGCCCGGCTGGCCGGCGTCAACGCCGGAGCCCTGGGCGTCCTCGCCGGCGTCTGGGCGGAGCGGCCCCTGCTGACCGGTGCCGGCTGCGCACTGCTGATCGCCGCCGTCGCGGCGCACCTGGTGGTGCTGGTCCGCCTGGGCCGGGGCGCGCTGGGCGGGCGGCTCGCCCCCATCGCCGACTACTACCGGGCCGCCGCGGCGGCACTGATCCCCGGGGCGGCGCTGGGCTGGCTGCTGGCCGACGGCGCGGCCGGCCCGGCGCACTACACCGGCCTGAAGCTGGCCCACGTGCACGTCACCCTGCTCGGCTGGATCGGACTGCCCGTGCTGGGCACGCTGTTCATGCTCTGGCCCACGGTGCTGGGCGTACGCATGGCCGAGCGCACCACCGTGCTGGCGCGCCGGGTCCTGGTGCTGACCGGCGGCGGCCTGCTGACCGCCGTCGCCGGACTGGTGGCCGGACTGCGCCCCGTCGCCGCACTGGGCGTCGCCGGATACGCGGCCGGGGTCGCCGTCGCGGTCCGGCTCTTCGCCCGGACGGTACGCCGGCGGCCCGCCGTCTCGGCGGCCGCCGCGTGGACCCTGGCCGCCGCCACGGGCTGGCTGTGCGCCGGGGTGCTGACGGACCTGGTGCTGCTGGCCGCACGCCCGCTCGACGCGGCACGGGACGGCGTCGGCGCCCTGGTTCCGGTGCTGCTCCTCGGGCTCGTCGCCCAGGTCCTCGTCGGTGCCCTCACCTACTTGCTGCCCATCGTGCTCTCCTCCGGTCCCAAGGAACGGGCCGCGCTGCGGGCGGTCCTGGAGCGCGGCTGGCTGCCGCGGCTCGTCGTGCTCAACCTCGGCGTGGCCCTGCTCGTGCTTCCGCTGCCCGACCCGGCCGGCACGGCGGGCATGCTGCTGGCGGCGGCGGCCGGGGTCGCGTTCCTCGCCCTGGTGGTGTGGGTGCTGGTCCGCGGCGCACGGAGCCTGCGCCGGGGCACCGACGCGGCCGGCGCGTCACACCGCCCCGCCCTGTGGGGCATCGCCGCGGGGGCCGTACTGACCGTGCTGGCCGTGCTCGTCGCCAACAGCGGCGGGGACACCGGCGGCGGGACGAGCGCCGCCGCGACGGCGGGCGCGGGCGCCGGCACCACCCGAACCGTCGCCGTCACCCTGGCCGACATGCGCATCCGCCCGGCCCGCGTGGAGGTCGCCGCGGGCACCGACCTGCGGCTGAGGATCACCAACACCGACTCCCAGCGCCACGACCTCAAGGTCGAGGACGGACCCGGCACCCCCATGCTCGCCGAGGGCCGGACCCGCGTACTCCACGTCGGGCGGATCACCGAGAGCCGCGAGGCCTGGTGCACCCTGCCGGGCCACCGGGCGGCCGGGATGAGCATGGACATCGTCGTGACCGGCGACACCGGCGACACCGGCGACACCGGCAGCGCGGACGCGCACGCCGGGCACTCCGCCACCACCGACAGCGGCGGCCTGGACCTCTCCGCGGACTTCTCCTCGGACTGGCGGCCACGCGCCGCGGACCTGGCCCCCGCGCCCGGCGGCACCGTCCACAAGGTCGAACTGCGCGCCGCCCACACCACGGTCGAGGTGGCCCCCGGGGTGAAGCAGCAGATGTGGACCTTCGGCGGCACCGCACCCGGCCCCACCCTCCACGGCAAGGTCGGCGACGTCTTCGAGGTCACCCTCGTCAACGACGACACCGCCATGGGCCACGGCATCGACTTCCACGCCGGCTCCCTCGCCCCCGACCGTCCCATGCGCACCCTCCAGCCCGGCGAACGCCTGGTCTACCGCTTCCGCGCCGAGCGGGCCGGGGCATGGCTGTACCACTGCAGCACGGCCCCGATGCTCCAGCACATGGGCAACGGCATGTACGGCGCCGTCGTCATCGACCCGCCGGGCCTGGCGAAGGCGGACCACACATACCTGCTGGTCTCCTCGGAGCTCTACCTGGGCACGCCGGGCAGCACCGCCCAGGTGACGAAGATGCGTCAGAACACCCCGGACGCCTGGGCGTTCAACGGGGTCGCGAACCAGTACGCCGAGCGGCCCCTGAAGGTGAAGGCCGGCGAGCGCGCCCGATTCTGGGTGGTGGCCGCCGGGCCGAGCGACGGCATCGCGTTCCACGTCGTCGGCACCGTCTTCGACACCGTGTACAAGGAAGGCGCCTACCTGCTCCAGCCGGGCGGTACGGGCGGTTCCCAGGTGCTGGACCTGGCCGCGGCGCAGGGCGGATTCGTCGAGACGACATTCCCCGAGGCCGGCCACTACGCGTTCGTCGACCACGACATGCGCCACGCCGAAGCGGGCGCCCACGGCATGGTGGAGGTGAGCGAGTAGTGGACACCGTCGGCCTGTGGTCCGTCGTGCGCTTCCTGCACGTGGCCGGCGCCGCCCTGTGGGTCGGCGGTCAGCTCGCCCTGTCCCTGGTGGTCCTGCCGCTGGCCCGCCATCTGCTCGCCCCGGAGGCCAAGGACGACTTCACGGCCGCCGCCGGCCGCCGCTTCGGCATGCTGACCGGAGCGGTCTTCCTGCCCGTGCAGCTGGCCACGGGCTGGGCCATGGCCTGGCACCGGGGCGTCACCTGGGCCTCGCTCGCCGAACCCGGTTACGGCCGCACCCTGGCGGCCAAACTCGCCCTGTTCGCCCTGGTGATGCTCGCCGCGGCCGGGCACGGCGTCGCCCACGCCAAGGGGCGCGCCGACCTGGCCCGGACCCTGGCGGTGGTCTCCCTCGTCGGCTCGCTCGGTGTCGTCCTGCTGGCCACCGCCCTGCCCGCCACCTGACCCGCGGTCATGAAGAAAGAGGAGGCGCCATGCGCACCCAGGTCCTGCCGGACGCGACCACCGTGGAGTCGTTGCTCGCGGCGGCCGTGATGGCCCCGTCCCTCCACAACACCCAGCCCTGGCGGTTCCGGGTGGACCCCGGCAGCCGGATACTGGAGGTCCATTCGGCACCGGCGCGAACGCTGCCGCTGACCGAC
Organism: Streptomyces sp. NPDC001381; assembly: GCF_042895685.1. Classification (NCBI taxonomy): domain Bacteria; kingdom Bacillati; phylum Actinomycetota; class Actinomycetes; order Kitasatosporales; family Streptomycetaceae; genus Streptomyces; species Streptomyces sp. NPDC001381. The sequence goes on from NZ_JBIAWO010000002.1 coordinate 951,367, forward strand.
CCGGCGCACCGCGCCCAGTACCTGTCCGTGGGCGCCGCCGTCTTCAACCTCCGGCTCGCCGCCGTCCACCAGGGCTGGCGGCCGGAGGTGAGACTGCTGCCGGACCCGCGCGTGCCCGGACTGCTGGCGACCGTCCGCCTGACCGGACCGCTCGCGGCGGACGACCAGCCCGCCGGGGACGGCCTCCACGAGGCCATCGCGCGGCGGCACACCAGCCGGATGCCCTTCACCGGCCGGCCGGTGCCCGAGCCGGTCGTGGCGGAGATGACGGCGGCCGCACACGCCGCAGGCGCGCGGCTGCACGTGCCGGACGTCGCCGGGACACGGCGGCTGCTGCGTCTGACCGCCGAGGCCGAGGCCCGCAACAACGCCCACCCCGCCCGCACCGCCGAGACCCGCTCCTGGCTCACCGCCCCGGGAGCGGACGCCTCCTACGGCATTCCGGTCAGCGCCCTCGGCCCGCCCGACGCGGCCGGACGGATGCCGATGCGTGACTTCACCCATGGGCTGCCCGCGCTCCGGCTGCCCGCCCTGTGGTTCGAGCGCCATGTGCAGCTGGCCCTGCTGTGGACCGGCCACGACCGGCGGGACGACTGGCTGCGCGCCGGGCAGGCCCTGCAGTACGTCCTGCTCACGGCCACCGCCCGAGGGCTGCGCACGTCGCTTCTGCACCAGGCCATGGAGTGGCAGGACCTGCGCTCCGCGACGGCCCTCCCCCGGCACAAGCGGTGCCACCCGCAGGTGCTGATCCGGTTCGGCTACGGCCCCGACGGCCGCCCCACTCCCCGCGCGGCCGCGCATCCCCTGCCCGGCCACGCCGCCACGGACCCCGGCCCGCAGGCCACCCCGTGAGGCAGGCCTGCCCCACCGGCCCTCACGGAGCGGGGGCCGGCGCGACGGAGCCGGAGAAACGGGGCGGGTACGCCCCGGCAGACGAACCGGAGGCCGGTCCGGCCGGGCCGGTGCAGCGGAGGCTGGTGGGGGCGGGTCGGTGATCGGAGGCCGGTCCGGTGGGGCCGGGCCGGTGAGTCGTAGGGCGGGAAGGCCGAGGGGCCGGAGGCCGGTGGGATCGAGCCGGGGAAGCGGAGGCTGGTGGGACCTCGCCGCGGTAGCCGCGGCCGGGCCGGTAGGGCCGGGGAACGGACGGACGGCACGACGGAGCCGGCGGCCTGCGGGCCGCCGGCTCGGGCACGGACGAGGGGCAGGTGTCAGAGGTCCGGGGGGTACCGGGGCGGTGTCTCGGGGGAGGCCGCCCGGTCTCCCAGCTCGCGCCCCGTGACCACCTCGGAGTCGATCCGTACGAACACCGGGTCCCGCAGCGGCATCCACGACTGGGGGCCGGCCTGCCACAGCCGCGCGTGCTCGGTGGGGTCGGTCACCACGGAGGCCCGTCCGGTCACGACCACGCTCCAGCCGGACCGGGTCTCGGCGTCGAACTCGTCCGCCTCGAAGGCGACCACGACACCGTCGATGGCCCGCACCAGGTCCGATCCCTGTGTGGTGCACAACAGCACCGAGGCATCCGCGTCGAGCGAGAAGTTGACGGGGAGGACCGCGGGCAGCGCGTGTCGGGTGTACACGACGCGGCCGACCGGCACTTTGGCTAGCAGGCGCAGGCACTCCTGCCGGTCGAGTGCGCGAAAGCCGTCGTTATGGAACATCAGCCCATCGTCGCGGGTCGCGGGTCGTGGGGGTAGGGCCGACCGGCCCTACCCGAAGGGGGCTGACCGGGGGAAAGGCCGGCGCCTCCGACGGGGACCGTCCGTCCACCGAAGGGGACACCCGGCCCATGCCGCCGGCGGGGCCCGGTACGGACAGTGGTGCAGGGGTGCCGTTCCGCTCGGGCAAGAGGCCCGCGGTGGGCGTGTGACCCCGGTGGCGCAGTTCCACCATGAAGACGAAAGGGGCGGACACCATGGTCCAGCCGTCGAAGTCGAAGAGCGCCGGCTCACCGTCGGGTACGCAGGTACCCGGCCGTGCCTGGCTGATGCTGGCCCTGGCCACCGTCGGGTTCGCCGTGAACTTCTGGGCGTGGGCGCTGCTCAGCCCGCTCGGCCCCCGCTTCAAGGACAGCCTCGACCTGTCGTCGTTCCAGCAGTCGCTGCTGGTGGCGGTGCCGGTGGTGGTCGGTTCCCTGGGCCGCATCCCGGTCGGCGCGCTGACCGACCGGTTCGGCGGGCGGGTCATGTTCCCGATCGTCTCGGCGGCCACCATCGTGCCGGTGCTCTACCTGGGCCTGGCCGGGCACTCCTCGCTGACGGCCCTGCTGGTCGGCGGGTTCTTCCTCGGCATCGGCGGCACCGCCTTCGCCGTCGGCGTGCCCTTCGTCAACGCCTGGTTCCCGCCCGAGCGGCGCGGCCTCGCCATCGGCGTCTTCGGCGCCGGCATGGGCGGCACCGCGATCAGCGCGCTCACCACGGTGAAGCTGGTCGACGCGCAGAGCATGTCGACCCCGTTCCTGATCACCGCCGCGGTGCTGGCCGGGTACGCCCTGGTCGCCGGGCTGGTGCTGCGTGACGCGCCCGGACGGACCGTTCCGACGCAGCCGCTGGCCCGCCGGCTGGCCGCCACCGCCCGGCTCGGCATCACCTGGCAGGCGGCCGCGCTGTACGCGGTGGCCTTCGGCGGCTACGTCGCCTTCTCCGTCTACCTGCCCACCTACCTCAAGACCGGCTACGGACTCACCCAGGCCGACGCGGCGAACCGCATGGCCGGGTTCGTGCTGCTGGCGGTGGCGATGCGCCCGATCGGCGGCTGGCTGTCCGACCGCGTCGGACCGGTACGGGTCCTGTCCGGGGCGCTGGCCGTGGTCGTGGCCGGAGCCGTGGTCCAGTCGTTCACCCCGCCGCTGGCGCCGCTGGGCACCGTCGCCTTCCTGGCCATGGCCGCCGCGCTCGGTGCGGCCAGCGGGGCGACCTTCGCCCTGGTGGCTCTGCTCACCCCGGCCGACCAGGTCGGCTCGGTCACCGGCGTGGTCGGCGCCGCGGGCGGACTGGGCGGCTTCCTGCCGCCGCTCGTGATGGGCTCGCTGTACGGCGAGTACGGGACCTACGCCGCCGGTCTGGCGCTGCTCGCGATCGTGGCCGCCGCCGCGCTGGCCTACACCCTCACCGCCGTCCGCGCCGCGGTCGAGGGCGGCGGGCGCACGCCGCGCACCAGCGGCGGACGCGGACACCACACCGCCGCCGGCACCACCGCGTAAGGGCACACGCCCCGGGTCCCCGCTCGGAGACGAGCGGGGACTTCGCGGTCCTCGGGGCCCGGTGCGCCGGCGACGCGCCTGCCGCGCGACGCCCGGCGCACATCCTGTCGCCGCACCGCCCGAAAGCCCGGGTACGCCCGGTACGAGGGTTTCCGGGCGACGACGCCACTGTCGCGACGAGCCCTAGAGGCGCGCGTACTGCTTCGTCTGCTCGGCGAACTCCTCGGCCGCGGCGGCGCCGACCGTGGGCTGGGTGCCGCGGATCGCGTCCAGGTAGTCGTCCGTGGTGGGGAGGACCCGGATCCCGGTGTCGAAGGTGCGCTCGAAACCGGCCTGGGAGACGGTCCGCGCCACATGGGCGATGTCGGCCGGTGTGAAACCCTCGCTCGCGGACGCGAGTGCCGCGACGTCCGCCGTGGTGCCCGCTCGTGCCAGGTAGCTCTCCCACAGCGCGGTCCTGGCGCGGTGGTCGGGAGGACCGATCGGCAGCACGTAGTCGAAGCGGCCGTGCCGCAGGAACGCCGAGTCGAGGGTGGTCACGTTGTTCGTGGCGCAGACGAGCAGCCGCCCGTCCTGCTTGCGGAACCGGACGATCGCCTTGAGCAGCTCGTTGACGACACCGACCGCGGTCGCGTCCGCGCCGCCGCGCTCACCGGCGACCTCCTCGACCTCGTCGATGAACACCAGGACGTGGTCGAGCCGGGAGATCTCCTCGAACCGCCTGCTCAGCCCGGTCGCCAGGCCGTACTCGGCGGCCAGCCGGGCCGGGAACAGTTCGAGGAAGGGCCACCCCAGGCGGCTGGCGATCGCGTGCGCGAACGTGCTCTTGCCGGTCCCGGGCGGACCGAACAGCATCACGGCCCGCGGCAGCTCCACTCCGTGGTCCGCGGCCAGTTGGGGGTGGGCCAGCGGCAGGACCAGGCGGCGCTCGATGAGCCGTTTCTCCCGTTCCATGCCCGCGACCTGCTTCCACAGCCCGTCGGCCGGCAGCTCCCCTCCGAGCGAGGAGAGCATGCCCGCCGCCTGCGGGGGCATCGGCCGGTGCTTCTCGAAGAGGACCAGACCCGTGCGGGCGCCGAACGAGCGGTTGCGCAGGGCGGCGGCACCGGTCTCGCCCTCGGGCAGGGCCGCGTGCACCGTGCGGACACCGTCGGTGAAGAGACGGTGCTCGAGCGCCGTGATCAGGGCACTGCCCAGCCCCTGGTGCCGCCAGGCGGGCGCCATGCAGATGCGCAGGATCCACGCCCGGTCGCCCTCCACCCTGCTCACCGCGGCGCCGATCACGACATCGTCCGCCGTGGCCACCACGGCCGGGTGGAGGTCCTGGAGCGCGGACACGGCGTCCGCGAGCGGGAAGAGAGCCGGCTCGTCGGTCGTGCCGCTCTCCATGTCGACGCGGACCACGCCCTCCAGATCGTCCTGGTGGTAGTCCCTGACCCGCCAACCCGTCATGATCACTCCGCGTGTAGGGCCGTACCCCCATCATCGGCCGCCGCGCGGGGTCGCGCGCGCAGAGCGACCGCTTCGGCTGAGCCACCCGGACCGGTCGCCGGCGACGGGGCGGCGACGCGGGGTACGCCGTCGGCCGGAGCGGCGGCCGCCGGCTCCGCGCGCCGGCGCCGGTCGGCGGTCCCGTGCTCCTGACGCGGGCAGCCGGTGCCGGAGACCCGCGAGGGCGGTTCGCCGGGCCCTCGGCCCGGACCGCCGCGCCGTCCCGCCGGTGCCGGGCGGGGGGCTCAGCCCTTCGACGAGCGGCGCGCCAGGATGGCGGCCCGGCGCTCGTCGAACCGGGTCGCCTGCGTGCGCAGATCGCCGAGGAACTCGCCCAGTTCCTGCTGGGCCCTGAGCCCTTCGGGCCCGAGGCCGCCGATGTGCAGCACCTTGAGGTGGCGCAGCACCGGCTGGAGGACGTCGTCGTGGTGGACGCGCAGGTTGTAGACGCCGCCCAGGGCGATCTCGACGGCGGCGCGCTCGAAGCCGGGCAGCCCGTGGCCGGGCATCCTGAAGCCGCTCACCACGTCGGCGACGGCGCGCAGCGCCTGGTCGGGGGCGATCTCCAGGGCGGCCTTGAGCAGGTTGCGGTAGAAGACCATGTGCAGGTTCTCGTCGGTGGCGATGCGCGCCAGCAGACGGTCGCAGACCGGGTCGCCCGAGCTGTGCCCGGTGTTGCGGTGCGAGATGCGCGTGGCCAGCTCCTGGAAGGCGACGTACGCCACGGTGTGCAGGGGCGAGTGCCGGTTGTCGGAGACGAATCCGGCGGACATGTGGGTCATGCGGGCCCGCTCCAGGGCCGCCGGGTCCACCGCGCGGGACGCCACCAGGTAGTCCCGCATGACCATGGAGTGCCGGGCCTCCTCCGCGGTCCAGCGGTGCACCCAGGTGCCCCAGGCGCCGTCGCGCCCGAACAGGGTGGCGATCTCGTGGTGGTAGCTCGGCAGGTTGTCCTCGGTGAGCAGGTTCACCACCATCGCGACCTTGCCCACCTCGGTCAGCGGAGACTGCTCCGGCGCCCAGGGCTCACCGCCCAGGACCCCGTCGAAGTCCCGTCCCCGGCTCCACGGGACGTACTCGTGGGGCATCCATTCCTTGAAGACGCCCAGGTGGCGGTTGAGTTCGCGCTCGACCACCTCCTCCAGGGCGTGGAGGAGCTGCGCGTCCGTCCAGGTGGTGCGGCGGACGGAACGGGACGGGGGGATGGTGGCCACGTGAACCGGCCTCTCACTGCGGGGACTGAACCTACGGTTCCGTAAGTTATGAGGCCGCGCCGTGGTTCCGCTGGGGCCGTTCGGCCCTACCCGCGCGTACGGGTTCGTCCGGGCGGGTACGGGCGCGAGGCCGGCGCGTACCGGGCGCCGCGCCAGGAAACCACAGGTCAGGGCAGGTTCGAAAGGGCCGAACTTCCCTGTCGGCCGGGGCCGGACGTCGACGGGGCGGCGGTGCAATACTGGCGCGCCTCCCGGTCGTGCCTCCGCTGCCGCCGCCGTCGCCGCGAACGGCCGGCCCCCGCCGTCCGTGTCCGCCGCGGGTCATGGTCCGGCCCCGGCCGAGGCCGACGGGGAGGCGCCGTCAGGTCTGTCCCAGGTCTGTCCCGGCTCCGTCCGGCAGGCCGCACCCGTGCTTCGACAGGAGACGCCCGCCATGCCCCGTCCACCGCATCCGCCACGTCTCGCCGTGTACGCCGGCTGTCTCTGCGCCCTGGCCGCGGTCGCCGCGGCCGTGTCCTTCAGCCGGGGCGCACGGGTGGGGATCGTCTGGCTCCTGCTGGCCGGGCTCGCCTCCAACATGGCCTGGTACTACGCGCGCCGAGGCCGGGGCACCGCCGGGAAGCGAACGTGTGCCCCGGCCGTGGCCGGCCCGCTCGGGGCCGGGGTGGCGCGCGGCGCCCCGGCCGCCGGCTGCGGGAGCGGCGGCGCGTGCGGAACGTGTGTGCGCGACGTCGGCGGAGTCCCGCCGGCGGCTGCCGGGGACCGGCGGGCGACACCGGCGACGGGGCGGGGGAGGACCGGCTCGTGAGCACCACCGGAAGCGACGCGTACGACGAGTACCATGCGCTCCTGGCGCGGCAGGACGCGATGCGGCTGCGGCAGCGGCTGCTCTCCCCCGGGCGGTCGCCGTCCCCGGCCGCAGGGCCCGCGCGGGCCGCCGGGGCGTGGGAGGCCGGGCGCGCCCACGACCGGGGTGCCGACCAGCGGACGATCATCCGGGACCTGCCGCTGGTGACGCCCTTCGGCGACCTCATCACCTACCTGTACGAGGCCATGTTCGAGCAGCACCCGTATCTGCGCGGGCTGTTCCCCGGCTCCATGGACTTCCAGCGGGCCCATCTGGAGCGGGCCTTCTGGTATCTGATCGAACACCTGGACCGGCCGGACGAGGTGGCCGCCTTCTGCGCCCGGCTGGGCCGTGACCACCGCAAGCTGGGCGTGCGGCCGGTGCACTACGAGGTGTTCGAGCGGGCGCTCCGCGAGGCCCTGCGGCGGAGCGCGGGGGAGCGGTGGACGGAGGAGCTGGAGCAGGCGTGGCTGCGCATGCTGCGGTTCGCCGTCGCGGCCATGGTGGACGGGGCGGACGCGGCGCTGGCGGAGCCTCCGTACTGGAACGGGACCGTGACGGAGCACCAGCGGCGCCGTCCGGATCTCGCCGTCCTCCGCGTCCGCACCGCGGAAACGTATCCCTACCGGGCCGGGCAGTACGCGAGACTCCAGACCCCGCTGCTGCCGCACACCTGGCGGCCGTACTCCCTGGCCTGCGCGCCCCGCCCGGACGGGGAACTGGAGTTCCACGTCCGCGGTACCGGCCGCGGAGGCGTGAGCGATGCGCTGGTGGCGCACACCCGCGTCGGCGACCCGCTGCGGCTGGGGCCCGCTCAGGGATCCATGACGCTGGACGACGGCCTGGAGCGGGATGTGCTGATCGTGGCGGGCGGCACCGGGTGGGCCACCGCCAAAGGGCTGCTGGAAGAGCTGGCCGCACGCCGTCCGCGCGGCCGCGGCGCGCACCTGTTCCTCGGCGCTCGCACGCCGGACGACCTCTACGACAACGCCGCCCTGGCGGAGCTGGGGAACGGCCGCCCGTGGCTGCGCGTCGTCCCGGTGATCGCCGAGGGCCCCGGGGGCGCGGAGGAGGTCTCGGTGTCCGACGCGGTCGCCCGGCACGGTGACTGGTCGGGGCACGTCGCCTATGTGAGCGGCCCGCCGGCCATGGTCACCGCCACGGTGCGGAGCCTGACCGCCATGAACCTGCCCCCGGACCGGATCCGCCACGATCCGCTCGGCGGCACGGCACCTCCTCCCCGCCCGGCGTCCACCGGTCGGTGACCGAAGCCCGTGCGGGAGCCCCCGCGCACGACGCCCTCCGCCCGCCGCACGCCGGTCAGCGGCCCGGCCGCGGCTCGGTGAAGGCGGCCACGGGCACGTCGCCGCGCGGGGACGGGGGTCCCTCGGGGCCGTAGCCGAGGCGGATCACCATGTGGGCGTGGGCCGGGCGGGCGTCCGCCGACGTCACGAGCTGCTCGCGCAGGTCCGGCCATTCCACCGCCTGGTGCAGGAGCGAGGTCCGGACACCGTGGGCGGTGGCGACCAGCAGACAGTGCTGCAGGGCCTGCCCCGCCCGCAGCCAGTCGGTCCTGCGATCGTGCATCGTGGAGAGGACGGCGAGGGCGGGCCGTCGCTCGAAGGGGCGCGCCGGCAGCCCGCGGAGCGTGCGGTGAGCACCGAAGTCCCGCATGGGGACGATCTCCCGGACGTCCTGCGGGCCGAGCACCTCCGGCGGCATCCCGAGGCCGGCGCCGTCCCGCGCGCGCACCCAGCGGCGGCTCTCCCGGGCCCGGTCGTGATCGGCGGCGTTGCGGTGCTCCGCGTCGCGGGTGAGCCGGAGCAGGCGGTCGGCGCCGGCGGGGGAGAGGTGGGCCAGGGCGGCGCCCTCGGCGTGGGCCGCTTCGGTCAGCTCGGCCCGTACCGCGGCCGGCAGCGGGCGCCCGGAGAAGGGGAACCGGCTGCTGTGACGGCGCCACAGGGCGTCGTAGAGACCGGGGAAGGAGCTTCTGGCGGGACCGCCGAGCCGTACGGCGGCGAGCAGGTCGGGCTGCTCGGGGCGCGGCAGCAGCCGCGTCACCGGTTCCCGTCCGAAGTGGGTGAGCGCCACCCTGAGGTTGAAGACCGCGCAGCCGACCGAGAGGTGCAGGGCACGGCCGAGGGGATCGGTGTGGCGCAGTCCGCGGTCCGGGGCCGCGTGGATCCGCAGCGTGGCCGTGTCCGCGTCGAGGCGGAAACGCCAGGGCTGCGTGTTGTGGATCGAGGGGGCCGTCACGGCGGCGGAGACCAGGGTCTCCAGGGTCCGGACGTCGAGGGCGGTGGAAGACATCGGGGTCTCATCCCCTCACTTCGCTGGAAGGCCGGGCCGGTATCGGCGGTTGCCTCAGCGTGCTCCGCGGGGGAGTGCCCGGACAGAGGCCGTACGGCCCCGCGCACGGGCCCGGTCGACCCGTCCTGTCCTCACCTGGAGCGGTGCTCGGCCCCCTGCGGCTCCAGATGGGAGGCGAGGACCGCGGCCTGGACCCGGCGCTGCACACCCAGCTTGGCCAGGAGGCGGGAGATGTGGTTCTTGACGGTCTTCTCCGAGAGGTAGAGCTTCTTGCCGATCTCGCGGTTGGTCAGACCGTCGCCGATGAGGGCCAGGATGTCCCGCTCGCGCGGGGACAGGCTCGCCAGCTCGGACGGCATGGCCGGGGCGGCGTCGGGCTCGGCCCGCAGCGAGCGCATCAGGCGGGCGGTGGTGGCGGGGTCCAGCATCGACTGGCCCGAGGCCACCGTGCGCACCGCCGAGACCAGGTCGGATCCCTTGATCTGCTTGAGGACGTAACCGGAGGCGCCGGCCATGATCGCGTCCAGCAGGGCCTCCTCGTCGTCGAACGAGGTCAGCATCAGACAGGACAGGGTCGGCATCTGGCTGCGCAGTTCCCGGCACACCGAGATGCCGTCGCCGTCCGGCAGCCGCACGTCGAGGATCGCGACGTCGGGACGCAGCGCGGGCCCCCGGGCGAGCGCGTGGTCGACGGTGCCGGCGTCGCCGATCACCGAGATGTCGGGCTCGGCGTCGAGCAGGTCGGCCAGGCCGCGGCGGACGACCTCGTGGTCGTCCAGCAGGAACACCCGGATCGGGTTCTGCTCGGTGAAGGTGCGTGGCTCTGGCATGGTGACCCCTTGTTCCCGGTGGAGGACGGACAGCGAGCTGTCCACGCTGCCGATCATCATGCGCCGGGGTCGGGCGCACTAGGGCCGACCGGCCCCTCTCGGGGCGGCGGAAGCCCCCGACCGGCCCCATCCGCAGGGGCGGGCCGGGGATGGCGCGGGGGTCACGCGGAGTCGGCGCCCCGCGGGCCGGCCGCGGGCGCGTCCGTCGGCCCTGCGTGCCGGGTGAGGGCGAAGTCCACGTCCACGACGCCCTCGACGGCGCGGGTCAGCCGTGCCGCCACCGGCACCAGCGCGGTGTCCCGGACCTGGCCGGCCAGCTTCACGACACCGTTGTGCACCTCCACACGCACGTTCGAGTCCGGCGTCGGGAACAGGTAGGACACGACCTCGCGCCGTACCTCCTCGGCGATGTCCTCGTCGGTGCGGAGGAAGACCTTGAGCAGGTCGGCGCGGCTGACGAGCCCTTCGAGCATGCCCACGGCGTCCACGACGGGAAGCCGCTTGACCTTCGCCCGGGCCATGATCCGGGCGGCCTGGGCCAGCGTGGCGTCCGCGCGGACGGTGAGCGCCGGGGAGGTCATGAGTTCCTCGGCGGTCACGGCGCCGGCCTTCGCCAGGTCGGAGAGGCGGCGCAACTGGGTGTACCGGTCGGGATCGCTGTCGCGGAACTCCTCCTTGGGCAGCAGGTCCGCCTCGGAGACGACGCCGACGACCCGGCCCTCGCCCTCGAGGACGGGCAGGGCGCTGACCTTCCAGTCCTGCATCAACTGCACGATCTCCTTGAAGGTCGCCCCGCGACCGACCGCGGCGACCGTGTGGGTCATCACATCACTGACGAGGTGCGGGGTGCCGTGCATGGCCACTCCTTCATGGTGGGTCCGGGCCGGAGTCAGACGAGGCTTCCGGCGCCGTGGGGGGCGTACAGGTCGATCAGGCGCGTCCTGGACGAGCGGAGCCGGTGGGCGAGCACCTGACCGACCCACCGGGCCACGTCGTTGCCCAGCGCCGGGTCGTCCTCGCACATCAGCCGGACGGCCGTGGCGTCGAACTCGTAGGCCCGCACCGGGGTGGTCGCCTCGGCGCCCAGGTGCCAGACATGGGGCGTGAACAGCCAGGACCAGCCGACCAGTTCGTTGTGCCCGAGATTCTCGATGACGGCCGGCCGGCGGCCCGGCACCCGCATGTCGAGCTCGATGCCTCCGGTGCGGATGATCCAGAAGCGGTCGGCGCGCTCACCCTCCTCGAACAGACGGGTTCCCTGGGGGATGGACACCTCTCGGGCGATGCGCATGAGCCGCCGGCTGTGTTCGGCGGACAGCGAGCGCATCATGCTGGGGGTCGCGGAAGTGTTCATGGCATGTCTCCCTGGCGGGGGGCTGCGAACGTCAAGGCCAGCGTGTGCCCGGCCGGCGGCGTGGACCATGGGCCACCTGGTCCCACGACCGGCCCGTTCGGCACCGGCCGGTACCGCCCGGGCCCTCGGACCGGGACTGCCCGGACCCTGGGACCGGGACCTTCGGGTCCGGCCCGGGCCCCTGTGGCCGCTGCCCCCGATCCGGCTGGGCGCAGAACCATCGTTCCGGATCCACTCATCCGCGACTTGCACGAGGAGCACAGCCATGCCCAGGCCTTCAGCGAGCGGTGACCGAGCGGCGCCCAAGGCGGCGCTCGGTCTCCCGGCCGCGTCCGCGCTCGTGATCGGGACCGTCATCGGGACCGGAATCTTCGCCCTTCCCTCCGCCCTCGCCCCGTACGGGCCCGTCTCCCTGGTCGCCTTCGTCGTCGTCACGCTGGGCGCGCTGGCGCTCGCGCTGACCTTCGGGGCGCTGTCGAAGCGGGTTCCGGCCAGTGGCGGACCGTACGTCTACGCCCGGGAGGCGTTCGGCGAGTTCGCCGGATTCCTCAACGCCTGGTCGTACTGGATCACCGCGTGGGCCGGCAACGCGGCGATCGCCGTGGCCTGGGTCGGCTATCTCGAGGTGTTCGTCAACAAGGGCCACACGACGTGGATCTCCATGACGCTCGCCCTCGCCGGACTGTGGACGGCGGCCGCGATCAACCTCACCGGCGTCCGCAACATCGGCGCCTTCCAGGTGGTCACCACCGTGCTGAAGTTCGTGCCGCTCGTCTTCATGGCGACCGTCGGACTGCTCTTCATCGACCCGGACAACTTCGGCGCCTTCAACGCCAGCGGCCAGTCGGCGCTCGGCGCGATCTCCGCCGCCGCCGCGATCGCCCTGTTCAGCTACCTCGGTCTGGAGGCCGCCTCGGTGGTCGCCGGCCGGGTCCGCGACCCGGAGCGCAACGTGCCGCGCGCCACCGTCTACGGCACCCTGCTGTGCGCGGTCATCTACATCCTGGGCACGCTCGCGGTCTTCGGCACCGTCTCGCACGGAGCGCTCGGCGACACCACGGCGCCGTTCACCGACGCCGTGAACAACATCTTCGGCGGCACCTGGGCGGGAGACGTCGTGGCCGCCGCCGCGATCATCTCGGGCATCGGGGCCCTCAACGGCTGGACCATGCTGTGCGCCGAGATGCCCTACGCCGCCGCCCGCGACGGACTCTTCCCCGACGCCTTCGCCAGGCTGCGCGGCGAGAGCGGTGTCCCGGCCTTCGGCGTCATCGCCTCCACCGTGCTGGCCTCGCTCATCACCGTGTTCAGCTACACCCGCTTCGAGGACGTCTTCACCAAGATCGTGCTGCTGAGCGTGCTCACCGCGGTGATCCCGTACCTGTTCTCCGCCGCAGCGCAGCTCTACTGGCTGCTGGTGCGCGGCCGGGAGACCCTCAGCCCGCGGCGCCTGGCCCGTGACGTCACCGTCGCCGCCCTGGCGCTCGCCTTCTCCTACTGGTCGATCCAGGGCAGCGGCTACCAGACCGTCTACTACGGACTGTTCGTGCTGCTGCTCGGCGTGCCGGTCTACGTGTGGCTGAAGCGGGGGCAGGGCCGGTACGGCGACGCCCAGGCGGAGATCCCCGCCGCCCGCGCCCCGCGTGAGGAGCGCGCCCCCGAGACGCCGGCCCCGCCCGCGCGGCTCTCCCGCGGAGTGGGCACCAGCCGCGTCGGCGGCCCGCGCAAGCGCGACGCCCACCGCCCCCAGGACTGACCACCGCCCCCGCACGGCAGAGGAAGCAACGCCATGAACACGTTCCACGTCGACTCCGAGGCGGGCCGCCTGCGCCAGGTGATCCTGCACCGCCCGGGCATCGAACTCTCCCGCCTCACCCCGCGCAACGTCGACGCCCTCCTCTTCGACGACATCCTGTGGGCCAAGCGCGCCCGGGAGGAGCACGACGCCTTCGCCCAGGTGCTGCGCGACCACGGCACCCGCGTGCACTACTTCGCCGACCTGCTCGCCCAGACCCTCGACTCCGCGCCGGCCCGCGACTGGCTGCTGGACCGGGTGATCACCCCGGCCACCGTCGGACCGGCGCTGATCGACCCGGTGCGCGCCCTGTGCGCCGAGCTCGACGGCGAGACCCTCGCCGGACACCTCATCGGCGGCCTCCTCAAGAGCGACCTGCCGCTGGCCACCCCGCACAGCCTGGTCTGGAGCGCGCTGGACGCCGAGGACTTCGCCCTCGCCCCGCTGCCCAACCACCTCTTCCCGCGCGACAACTCCTGCTGGATCTACGACCGTCTGTCGGTCAACCCGATGGCCAAGCCGGCCCGGCGGCGCGAGAGCCTGCACGCCGAGGCGATCTACCGCTTCCACCCCCTGTTCGCCGGCGTCGCCCCGGCACCGCTCCTCGACGGGCCGGTGGGCACCCTCGAAGGCGGAGACGTCCATGTCCTCGGCAACGGCGCCGTCATGGTCGGCGTGGGGGAGCGGACCACCGCCCAGGCCGTGGAGAACCTGGCCGCCCGCCTCTTCGCGGACGGCACGGCGACCCGGCTGGTCGCCGTCCAGCTCCCGGCCACCCGGGCCTACATGCACCTCGACACCGTCCTGACGATGCTCGACCGCGACACCTTCGTCATCTACCCGGGTCTCGCCGACTCCCTGCGCTCCTGGACGCTCACGCCCAGCGGCACCCGCGAGTGCGGCTTCGACGTCGCCCCGAACTCCGACCTGGCCACCGCCCTCGCCGAGGCCCTCGACCTCGACAAGGTCCGGATGCTCTCCGCCCCGCAGGACATCCGCAACGCCGAACGCGAGCAGTGGGACGACGGCAGCAACTTCCTCGCCCTCGCCCCCGGGGTCGTCGTCGGCTACGAGCGCAACGTCACCACCAACACCTACCTGCGCAAGCAGGGCATCGAGATCGTCACCATCGCCGGCGCCGAACTCGGCCGCGGCCGCGGCGGACCGCGCTGCATGAGCTGCCCCGTCGAACGCGACCCGGTCGCCTGACCACCAGGGGGAACCCACATGACCATCGACCTGCGAGGCCGCTCCTACCTGAGCGAACTCGACTTCACCGCCCCCGAGATCCACCACCTCCTCGACCTGGCGGCCACCCTCAAGGCGGCCCGGCGCGCCGGCACCGAGCAGCCCCGCCTGACCGGCAGGCACCTCGCCCTGATCTTCGAGAAGACCTCCACCCGCACCCGCTGCGCCTTCGAGGCCGCCGCCGCCGACCAGGGCGCCGCCACCACCTACCTGGGCCCCGGCGACACCCACATCGGCGCGAAGGAGTCCATCGCCGACACCGCCCGTGTACTCGGCCGCATGTTCGACGCCATCGAGTACCGCGGCTCCGCGCAGTCCCTCGTCACCGCCCTCGCCGCCCACTCCGGCGTCCCCGTCTACAACGGTCTCACCGACACCGCGCACCCCACCCAGAGCCTGTGCGACGTCCTGACCATGCACGAGCACAGCCCCAAGCCGCTGCCCGACATCGCCTACTGCTACCTCGGCGACGCCCGCAACAACATGGGCAACTCGCTGCTCTCCATGGGCGCGCTGCTCGGCATGGACGTGCGGATCGCCGCGCCCGCCCGGCTGTGGCCCGACCCCGCCCTGGTCACCACGTGCCGGAAGCTGGCCGAGGACAGCGGCGCCCGGATCACGCTCACCGAGGACGTCGAGACCGCCGTACGCGGAGCCGACTTCCTGCACACCGACGTCTGGGTCTCCATGGGCGAGCCCGCCGAGACCTGGCGGGAGCGGATCGAACTGCTGCTGCCGTACCAGGTCGACGCCAAGACGCTGGCCGCCACCGGCAACCCGGACGTGAAGTTCATGCACTGCCTGCCGGCCCTGCACGACCGCAGCACCCGTCTGGGCCGGGACCTCTTCGACCGCTACGGCCTGGACGCGCTCGAAGTCACCGACGAGGTCTTCTCCTCCCCCGCGTCCATCGTCTTCGACCAGGCCGAGAACCGGCTGCACACCATCAAGGCCGTACTCGTCGCCACCCTGGAGGACTGAGCCATGCGTATCGTCGTCGCCCTGGGCGGCAACGCCCTGCTCCACCGCGGTGAACGCCCCGACGCCGCCGTCCAGCAGGCCAACATCGACCGGGTCGCCACCGCCCTCGCCACCCTCGCCCACGAGCACGAACTCGTCATCACCCACGGCAACGGCCCCCAGATCGGCCTGCTCGCCATGGAGAGCGCCGCCGACCCCGCCCTCAGCGCCCCCTACCCGCTGCACCTGCTCGGCGCCCAGACCCAGGGCATGATCGGCTCCCTGCTGGCCTGCACCCTGCACGACGCCCTCCCCGGCCGCCACATCGCCACGCTCGTCACCCACACCCTCGTACGGGCCGACGACCCGGCGTTCGCCCGGCCCACCAAGTTCGTCGGCCAGGTCTACCCCCGGGAGGTGGCCGCCGCCCTCGCCCGCAAGCGCGGCTGGCACATCGCGCGGGACACCACCGGCTGGCGGCGCGTCGTCCCCTCCCCGGCCCCCGAACGGATCCTGGAGACCGACACCGTCCACGCACTCCTGAACAGCGGGACCCTGGTGATCTGCGCGGGCGGCGGAGGCGTCCCCGTCACCGCGGACCGCGACAGCGGCGCACTGACGGGCATGGAGGCCGTCATCGACAAGGACCTGACGGCCGCCCTGCTCGCCGAGGACCTGAAGGCCGACTTCCTGCTCATCCTCACCGACGTCCCGTGCGTGTACGAGGACTACGGGACCCCCGCCCAGCAGCCGGTCCTCGACGCGACCCCCGCCGAGATGCGCCGCAAGGGCCTCCCGGAGGGCTCCATGGGGCCCAAGGCCGAGGCCGCCGCCCGGTTCGTCGAGCGGACCGGAGGGCTCGCCGCCATCGGCGCCCTGGACGCGGCCTACGAGATGGTGCACGGCCGGTCGGGCACCCTGATCCGCCCCGACCTCACGGCCGGCTGACCGGCCGTGCCCGGGCTGCCGGGACGTCCGGCCCGGGACCCGGGGGCCGGACGGCCCGCACCGCGGGCGCCTTCCGGCACTCCCCGTGACGATCACGAGCGACGAGCATCGAAGTGCAGGACACGAACCGAGGAGAGGAACGGCGATGACCGCAACCGTGACAGTCGGTGACAAGGTCGCCGAGGCCTGGCGAGGCTTCGCCGGGGCACGCTGGCGCGAGCTGATCGACGTACGCGACTTCATCCAGGCCAACTACACCCCGTACGAAGGCGACGCGTCGTTCCTGACCGGTTCCACGGAGCGCACCCGGGCCGTCTGGGAGAAGGTCAGCGCCCTGTTCCCCGAGGAGCGCGCCCGGGGCATCCTCGACGTGGACGCCGCGACGCCCTCGACGATCACCTCGCACGCCCCCGGCTGGATCGACCGGGACCGCGAACTGATCGTCGGTCTGCAGACCGACGCCCCGCTCAAGCGCGCGATCATGCCCAACGGCGGCCTGCGCATGGTGGAGAACGGCCTCAAGGCGTACGGCTACGAGCCCGACCCGTTCGTCACCGAGGTCTTCGGCACCTACCGCAAGACCCACAACGCCGGTGTCTTCGACGCGTACACCCCCGAGATGCGGACCGCCCGCAGGGTCGGCATCATCACCGGCCTGCCCGACGCCTACGGCCGCGGCCGGATCATCGGCGACTACCGGCGCGTCGCCCTGTACGGCACCGACCGGCTGATCGAGGCCAAGCGCGCGGAGAAGGCCCAGCTGGACGGCCGGCCGTCCACCGAGCACGTCATCCGCGACCGCGAGGAACTCGCCGAGCAGATCAGGGCACTGGGCGAACTGACCCGCATGGCGGCGACCTACGGCTGTGACGTCTCCCGTCCCGCGCTCACCGCGCACGAGGCCGTCCAGTGGCTCTACCTCGGCTATCTCGCCGCGGTGAAGGAACAGAACGGCGCCGCGATGTCGCTGGGCCGCACCTCGACCTTCCTCGACGTCTACCTCCAGCGCGACCTGGACGAGGGGATCATCGACGAGTCCCGCGCCCAGGAACTCATCGACGACTTCGTGATCAAGCTGCGGATCGTCCGGTTCCTGCGCACGCCCGAGTACGACGCCCTGTTCTCCGGCGACCCCACCTGGGTCACCGAGTCGATCGGCGGCATCGGCGCCGACGGCCGCCCGCTGGTCACCCGCACCTCGTTCCGCTTCCTGCAGACCCTCTACAACCTCGGCCCCGCCCCCGAACCCAACCTCACCGTGCTGTGGTCGCCCCGGCTGCCCGCCGGCTTCAAGGAGTTCTGCGCCCAGGTGTCCATCGACACCAGCGCCGTCCAGTACGAGTCGGACGAACTGCTGCGGCCGAACACCGGCGACGACACCGCGATCGCCTGCTGTGTCTCCGCCATGGCGGTGGGCCGGCAGATGCAGTTCTTCGGGGCGCGCGTCAACCTGGCCAAGGCCCTGCTCTACGCCGTCAACGGCGGCCGCGACGAGATGACCGGCGACCAGGTCACCCCCGAGATGCCCGCGCTGACCGGCGAGTACCTGGACTACGAGGAGCTGTCCGCGGCCTACGACCGGGTCCTGGACTGGCTGGCGGGGACGTACGTCAACACCCTCAACGTCATCCACTACATGCACGACAAGTACGCCTACGAGCGCATCGAGATGGCGCTGCACGACCACCCCGTGCACCGCTTCATGGCCTGCGGCATCGCCGGACTGTCGGTCGCGGCGGACAGCCTGTCCGCGGTCAAGCACGCCCGGGTGAAGGTCATCCGGGACGCGACCGGACTGGCCGTCGACTTCCTGACCGAGGGCGAGTTCCCCGCGTACGGCAACAACGACGACCGCGCGGACTCGCTCGCCGTCGGCCTGGTCGAGACGTTCATGGCGAAGGTCCGCCGGCACCCCACCTACCGGGACGCCGAGCACACCCAGTCGGTGCTGACCATCACCTCCAACGTCGTCTACGGCAAGCACACCGGCAACACCCCCGACGGACGGCGGGCCGGACAGCCCTTCGCTCCCGGAGCCAACCCGATGAACGGCCGTGACCGGCACGGCGTCGCCGCCTCCGCGCTGTCGGTGGCCAAGCTGCCGTACGAGCAGGCCCGCGACGGCATCTCGCTGACCACCACCATCACCCCGGAGGGCCTGGGACACGCCCCCGAGGAGCGCGCGGGCCACCTGGTGGGCATCCTCGACGCCTACATGGCCACGGGCGGCTTCCACATGAACGTCAACGTGCTGGACCGCGCCACCCTCGAGGACGCGATGGCACACCCGGAGAACTACCCCGACCTGACCATCCGGGTCTCCGGATACGCCGTCAACTTCGTCCGCCTGACCCGTGAGCAGCAGCTCGACGTGATCAGCCGCACCTTCCACGGAACCCTGTGAAGGCGATGACGACCGGCCGGATCCACTCCTGGGACCTGTCCACCGGCGTGGACGGTCCCGGGACCCGGTTCGTGCTCTTCGTCAGCGGCTGCCCCCTGCGCTGTCTGTACTGCGCCAACCCCGACACCTGGCACATGCGGGACGGCCGGGAGGCGACCGTGGACGAGGTGATGGCGGAGATCGAGAAGTACCGGGCCTTCGTCACCACCGCCGGGGGAGGGGTGACCGTCACCGGCGGCGAACCCCTGCTCCAGCCGGCCTTCACCGGCGAGGTGCTGCGCCGCTGCAAGGAGGCCGGACTGCACACCGCCCTGGACACGTCCGGCTTCCTCGGCGCCCGCGCCACCGACGAACTCCTCGCCGCCACCGACCTGGTCCTGCTGGACATCAAGTCCTTCGACATCGACACCTACCGGAAGCTGACCGGCGGCCGGCTCGCCCCCACCCTCAGCTTCGCCACCCGGCTGGACCGTCTCGGCGTCCCGATGCGGATCCGCTACGTGCTGGTGCCCGGCTGGACCGACGACCCGCGGTCCGTGGACGCCCTCGCCGAATTCGTCGCGGGGCTGGGCACGGTCGAGCGGGTCGACGTGCTGCCCTTCCACAAGCTCGGCGCCCACAAGTACGACGCCCTCGGCATCCCCTTCCCGCTGCGCGACACGCCGACCCCCGACCCGGCCCTCACCGAGAGCGTCCGCGCACGCTTCCGGGAGCGGGGCGTGCCCGCCTACTGACCGCGGTCCAGGTGCGGCGCGGCGCGCAGCCGTGCCCTCCCGCCGCACCAACGGTCCCTGGAGACAGGGACGTTCAGCCCCGGGGCGGCAGACCTTCGGCCTGCGGCGCCGGGCGGCGCGCACCGCCAGAGTGAGTGGTGTCAGGCACCGCCCCGACCGCCCCCGAAGGGAATCACGACCATGGCCGTGCACGAGCACCCTCACCGGAGCCCCGGCTTCCACCTGCCGACCTTCCGCAGGAACCGGACCGCCTCCGCATCCGAGTCGGCCTCGTCGGCCGCCACCGACACGCACACCGCGCGGGCCTACGCCTTCGCCTCCCTGCGTCTGCTCACCGGGTTCGTCTTCCTGTGGGCCTTCCTCGACAAGACCTTCGGCTTCGGCTACGCCACCCCGTCCGGCAAGGGCTGGATCGACGGCGGCTCGCCGACCAAGGGCTTCCTCGGTTCCGTCGCCGTCGGGCCGATGGAGTCGACCTTCCACTCCTGGGCCGGCGACCCGTGGGCGGACTGGCTGTTCATGCTCGGTCTGCTCGGGATCGGCCTCGCCCTGGTCGCGGGGGTCGCGCTGCGCCTCGCCGCCGTCGCCGGCACCGTGATGATGGCGCTGATGTGGATCGCCGAATGGCCGCCGGCCAAGCACCTCGCGGACGGCTCGGCGAGCATGTCCACGAACCCGCTCGTCGACTACCACGTGATCTACGCCGTCGCCCTGATCGTGGTGGCCGCTGCCGCCGCCGGCGACACCCTGGGCGCGGGCCGGCTCTGGGCCCGGTTGCCGCTCGTCCGCGACCACGGCTGGCTGCGCTGAGCGCCGAAGGTGCGGTGGGTCCCTCCCCGGGCCCACCGCACCGCGCTGCGCGGAGGACCGTCGGCCCCGGCTCGGGACCACTGGCCCCTCCCCGCGAGACCCCTTCGACGACCACTCTGTAATCGGATCCTCACCACAGGAGGTAGAGATCATGCTCCGCACCATCACCGTAGGGCTCGACGGCTCCCGCGAGAGCCGTGCCGCCGCGGAATGGGCGGCTCGCGAAGCCCAGCTGCGCGGCCTGCCGCTGAAGATCGTCCACGTCTGGGAGCCGGTGCCGGAGCCCATGGCCCAGGCGCCCCTCCTGGGCGCAGAGACCCAGCAGCACTGGACCGAGCGCATTCCCCGGGAAGCCGCCGAGGGCATCGGTCTGCGCCACCCCGGCGTCGAGGTGATCAGGGAGCAGCTCTCCGGACACCCGGCCGACGCCCTCGCCGAGGCGGCGAAGAGCGCCGAACTGCTCGTCCTGGGCTCCCGCGGCCTCAGCGGCATCGGCGGGTTCATGGTCGGCTCCGTCGGTCTGTCGGTCGTCGCCCACGCCGACCGCCCCGTGGTGCTGGTCCGCGCCCTGGAGGTGGCCGCCGACGAGCACGAGCCCGACCCGGCGGGTGTCCCGTCCGCCGCGACGCCGTTCCGGCCCGTGGTCCTCGGACTCGACACCGACCACCCGGACGAGACGCTGATCGAGTTCGCCTTCGACGCCGCCCAGCGCCGGTCGACCTCGCTGCGGGTCGTCCACGGCTGGAACCCGCCGCCCTACTACGCCTACGGAACGCCCGCCAACCCCGCGCTGCACGAGGCGCTGGCGCTGAGCGCCTCCGAGGCCCTGTCCGAGGTGCTGCGCCCCTGGCGGAAGAAGTACCCGGACGTGAAGGTCGTCGAGGAGTCCCGCTACGGCAGCGCCGCCGTCCACGTCGTGGACGCCTCGCGTGAGGCCTCCCTCGTCGTGGTGGGCCGGCGGATCCGCCGCAGCCCGTTCGGCGCGCACGTCGGCCATGTCACGCACGCGGTGCTGCACCACTCCACCGCCCCCGTCGCCGTCGTCCCCCACAGCTGACCCGCTTCCGAGGAGAAGAGACCCATGAAGGCAGCGGTTGTCCGAGCGTTCGGTGAGCCCCTGGTCGTCGAGGAGCGCCCCGACCCCGAGCCCGGCCCCGGCCAGGTCCGGATCCGCGTCGAGGCCTCCGGGCTCTGCCACACCGACATCCACGCCGCCCACGGCGACTGGCCGGTGAAGCCGAACCCGCCGTTCGTGCCGGGCCACGAGGGCGTCGGCCTGGTCGAGAAGCTGGGCGAGGGCGTCACCCACCTGTCCGTCGGACAGCGGGTGGCCGTGCCCTGGCTCGGCAGGGCGTGCGGGCGGTGCGAGCACTGCCTGTCCGGCTGGGAGACGCTGTGCGAGCAGCAGATCAACACCGGCTACGGCTGCGACGGCGGCTACGCCGAGAAGATGCTGGCCTGGGCCGACTTCGCCCAGCCGGTGCCCCAGGGCATCACCGCCCTGGACGCCGCCCCGCTGACCTGCGCGGGGGTGACGACGTACAAGGCGCTGAAGGTCGCCGACGTCCGGCCCACCCAGCTCGTCGCGATATCGGGGATCGGCGGCCTCGGTCACCTCGCCGTCCAGTACGCCAAGATCGCCGGCGCGACGGTCGCCGCGATCGACGTCACCGACGAGAAGCTCGAACTGGCCGCGGAGCTGGGCGCCGACCTCGTCATCGACGCCCGCAAGCACGACGTCGGCGAGGTGCTCAAGCGGCACGGCGGTGCCCACGCGGCGATCGCCCTCGCGGTGAACGACGCGGCCTTCGAGGCCGTCAACTCCGGTCTGCGGCGCGGCGGCAAGCTGGTCATGGTGGCCCTGCCGGCGCACGGCACGGTCCGGGTCCCCATCTTCGACACCGTGCTGAACGGCACCTCGGTGATCGGCTCCATCGTGGGCACCCGGCAGGACCTCGCCGAGGTCTTCCAGCTGCACGCCGCGGGCCGGACCAAGGTCATCTACGAGACCCGCCCGCTGGCCTCGGTCAACGAGTCCATCGACGAGGTGCTGCGGGGTCAGGTCAGGGCACGGATCGTCTTCGACTTCGGAGCGCTGTGATGACCGCCCGCGAACTGCCCCTGGTCGTCGGCGTCGACGGCTCCGAACCGAGCCTGCGCGCCGTCGACTGGGCGGCCGACGAAGCAGCCCTGCGCGGGGTGCCGCTGCGGGTCGTGTACGCCTCCCTGTGGGAGCGCTACGAGGGTTCCGCCCTCGCCGAGGACCTCGCCAAGCCGTACGAGGAGGTACGGGCGGACGACATCGTCGCGACCGCCGCACGCCGCGCCCACCGCCGGCGGCCCGAGGTGAAGGTCTCGGCCGACGTGCTCGCCGAGGAACCGGAGTACGCGCTGGTGCGGGAGGGACGCAGCGCCTCCGCGCTGGTGCTGGGCACCCGCGGGCGCAGCGGCCTCGTCGAGATGCTGCTCGGGTCCGTCAGCCTCGCCGTGGCCGCCCACGCGGACTGCCCGGTGATCGTGCTGCGCGGCGGTCACGACAACCGGGGCGGCACCGGCACGCACGGCCGGGTCGTCGTGGGCGTCGGCGAGAAGGGCACGGACTCCGCCGCCCTGCGCTTCGCCTTCGAGGAGGCGAGGCTGCGGCACGCGGCCCTGGACGCGGTACGGGCCTGGCGCTGCCCCGCGCACGAGAGCACCGATCACCCGCTGCTCGCCGGCGAACCCGCCCGGCTGCACGAAGAGGCCGCGGCCGAGGTGCTGGAGAAGGCGCTGCGGGACGCGCCCGCGGACGTGGACCTGCACCGGCGCACGGTCGAGGGACCGGCCCGCCGGGTCCTCCTCGCCGCCTCCCACGAGGCCGACCTGCTGGTGGTCGGGGCCCGCCGCAACCCCGGGCACCTCGGACTCCAGCTGGGGCGGGTCGCCCACGCGGTGCTGCACCACGCCGCCTGCGCCGTCGCGGTCGTACCCGAGCGGGAGTGAGGGAGGTGGCCGGCTGCTCAGAGGCCCGCCGCGTGGTCGGGGACGTAGGTCCGCAGATCGCGCGGCGTGCGCACATAGCCGGTCGACGGGGGCCGCTCCGGCAGCTCCAGCACCGGCGGCGGCACCTCGGCGTAGGGCAGGGAGCCCAGCAGATGGGCGATCATGTTCAGCCGCGCCCGGCGTTTGTCGTCGCTCTCCACCACGTACCAGGGCGCCTCGCCGATGTCGGTGTGCACCATCATCTCGTCCTTGGCCCGCGAGTAGGCCTCCCACCGGGCGAGGGACTCCAGGTCCATGGGGGACAGCTTCCAGCGCCGCAGCGGGTCCTCCAGCCGGCGCCGGAAACGCTCCTGCTGCTCGGTGTCGCTCACCGAGAACCAGTACTTGCGCAGCAGGATCCCGTCCTCGACGAGCATCCGCTCGAAGATCGGGCACTGCCGCAGGAAGAGCTGGTGCTCCTCCTTCGTGCAGAAGCCCATCACATGCTCGACCCCGGCCCGGTTGTACCAGGACCGGTCGAACAGCACGATCTCCCCGGCCGCCGGCAGATGCTCGACGTACCGCTGGAAGTACCACTGGCTGCGCTCGCGCTCGGTCGGCTTCGGCAGCGCCGCGATCCGCGCCACGCGCGGGTTGAGATGCTCGGCGACGCGCTTGATCGTCCCGCCCTTGCCCGCCGCGTCCCGCCCCTCGAAGACCACGACCAGCCTGGCGCCCTCGGCGCGCACCCACTCCTGCAGCTTCACCAGCTCCGTCTGCAGCCTGAGCAGTTCCTTCTCGTAGGTCTTGCGCGACACCTGCGCCGCGTCCTTGCCGGCCATGCCGCCTCCACACCCCGATGACCTTCTACGCCGACGACTTCCGGAGTCTCACCCATGTCCACGGTCGAACACCAGGACGCCACCGTACTTTCCGACGACGAGCTGCGCACCCTGGACGCGCACTGGCGGGCCGCCAATTACCTGGCCGCCGGACAGATCTACCTGATGTCCAACCCGCTGCTGACCGAGCCTCTGAGGCCCGAGCACATCAAGCCGCGGCTGCTCGGCCACTGGGGCACCTCGCCCGGACTGAACCTCGTGTACACCCACCTCAACCGGGTGATCAAGGCACGCGGACTCGACGCGCTGTGCATCTGGGGGCCGGGCCACGGAGGGCCGTCCATCCTCGCCAACTCCTGGCTGGAGGGCAGTTACAGCGAGACGTACCCGGACGTGCCGCGGGACGGGGCGGGCATGGCGCGGCTGTTCCGGCAGTTCTCCTTCCCCGGCGGTGTGCCCAGCCATGTCGCGCCGGAGACGCCCGGCTCGATCCACGAGGGCGGTGAGCTCGGCTATTCGCTGGCGCACGCCTACGGCGCCGCCTTCGACAACCCGGGCCTGCTGGTGGCCTGTGTGATCGGCGACGGCGAGGCGGAGACCGGGCCGCTGGCCGCCGCCTGGCACTCCGACAAGTTCCTCGACCCCGTGCACGACGGCGTGGTGCTGCCGATCCTGCACCTCAACGGCTACAAGATCGCCAACCCGACGGTGCTCTCCCGGCTGCCGGAGAGCGAACTCGACGCGCTGCTGCGGGGATACGGCCACGACCCGATCCACGTCACCGGCGACGACCCGGCGCGGGTGCACCGGGCCATGGCCCGGGCGATGGACGACGCGCTGGACCGCATCGCCGTGATGCAGCGGACCGCCCGCGAGGACGATGTCGCCGAGCGCGTGCACTGGCCCGTGATCGTGCTGCGCACCCCCAAGGGCTGGACCGGTCCCGCCGAGGTGGACGGCGAGCCCGTCGAGGGCACCTGGCGCGCCCACCAGGTGCCGCTGACCGGCGTCCGGGAGAACCCCGAGCACCTGCGCCGGCTGGAGGCCTGGCTGCGCTCCTACCGGCCCGCGGAGCTCTTCGGCGCCGACGGACGGCCCGTGGCCGACGTCCTCGCCTGCGTCCCCGACGGCGCCCGGCGGCTCGGCGCCACCCCGCACGCCAACGGCGGCCTGCTCGTGCGGGACCTGCCGCTCGCGCCGCTCGACGAGTTCGCCGTCCCGGTCGACAAGCCGGGCACGACCCTGCACGAGCCCACCCGTGTGCTCGGGGACCTGCTGGCCCGGGTCATGAAGGACACCGGAGGACGCCGGGACTTCCGGCTGGTCGGACCGGACGAGACCGCGTCCAACCGGCTCCAGGCGGTCTTCGACGTCAGCGGGAAGGCCTGGCAGGCACAGCATCTGCCGGTCGACGAACACCTCGAGCACCACGGGCGGGTCCTGGAGATCCTCTCCGAGCACACCTGCCAGGGCTGGCTGGAGGGCTACCTCCTGACGGGCCGTCACGGACTGTTCTCCTGCTACGAGGCGTTCGTCCACATCGTCGACTCGATGGTCAACCAGCACATCAAGTGGCTGAAGACGTCGCGGGAGCTGCCGTGGCGGGCCCCGATCGCCTCCCTCAACTACCTGCTCACGTCGCACGTCTGGCGCCAGGACCACAACGGCTTCTCCCACCAGGACCCCGGCTTCGTCGACCACGTCCTCAACAAGAGCCCCGAGGTCGTACGCGTCTATCTGCCGCCGGACGCCAACACCCTGCTGTCGGTGGCGGACCACGCCCTGCGCAGCCGCGACCACGTCAATGTGATCGTGGCCGGCAAACAGCCCTGCTTCGACTGGCTGACCCTGGACCAGGCCCGCGCCCACTGCGCCCGCGGCGCCGGAATCTGGGAGTGGGCCGGCACGGAGAACGGCGGCGAACCGGACGTCGTCCTGGCCTGCGCCGGTGACGTCCCCACCCAGGAGGTGCTGGCCGCCGCCCAGCTCCTGCGCAGGCACCTGCCCGGCCTCGCCGTCCGGGTGGTCAACGTGGTCGACATGACCCGGCTGCTGCCGCGCGAGGAACACCCGCACGGCATGAGCGACTTCGAGTACGACGGCCTGTTCACCACCGACAAGCCGGTGATCTTCGCCTACCACGGCTACCCCTGGCTGATCCACCGCCTGGCCTACCGCCGCACCGGCCACCGCAACCTGCACGTGCGCGGCTACAAGGAGTCCGGCACCACGACCACCCCGTTCGACATGGTCGTCCGCAACGACCTCGACCGCTACCGCCTGGTCATGGACGTCATCGACCGCGTCCCCGGACTCGCGGTGCGGGCCGCCGCCGTACGGCAGCGGATGGCCGACGTGCGCACCCGCCACCAGGCCTGGATCCGCGAGCACGGCACCGACCTTCCCGAGGTCGCCGACTGGACCTGGAACGCCTGACCGTCCCTCACTCCCGACAAGGAAGTCCCGCCATGACCGTACGCGTCGGCATCAACGGCTTCGGGCGGATCGGCCGCACCTACCTGCGCGCCGCCCTCGACCGTGCCGAGGAAGGCCTCCAGGACGTCGAGGTGGTCGCGATCAACGACATCGCCTCACCCGCCACCCTGGCCCACCTGCTGGAGTACGACTCCACGTTCGGGCGCATCGGACGCGACGTCGAGCACGACGACAGCTCCCTCACGGTCGACGGACGGCGCATCGCCGTCACCGCCGAACGCGACCCCGCCGCCCTGCACTGGTCCGACTACGGCGCCGGCATCGTCGTCGAGTCCACCGGCCGCTTCCGGGACCGGGACGCGGCGGCCCTGCACCTGAAGGGCGGAGCCCACACCGTGCTGCTGTCGGCGCCCGGCAAGGGCGTGGACGCCACCATCGTGATGGGCGTCAACGACAGGACCTACGACCGGCACAGCGACCGGATCGTCTCCGCCGCCTCCTGCACCACCAACTGCGTCGCCCCGATGGTGAAGGTGCTCGACGACGCCTTCGGCGTCGAGCGCGGAGTGATGACCACCATCCACGGCTACACCAACGACCAGTCGCTGCTGGACGGCCCGCACCGCGACCTGCGCCGGGCCCGCTCGGCCGCCGTCAGCATCATCCCCACCAGCACCGGCGCCGCCCGCGCCGTGGGACTGGTGATGCCGGAGCTGGCCGGGACGCTGAACGGGATCGCGGTCCGGGTGCCCGTGGAGGACGGCTCGCTCACCGACCTCGCCGTAGTCCTCGGCCGGGAGGCGAGCGCCGACGAGATCAACGCCGCGTTCGAGGCGGCCGCGAACGGTCCGCTGCACGGCATCGTGCGCGTCTCCGAGGCCCCGATCGTCTCCCGCGACGTCATCGGCGACCCCGCGTCCTGCGTCTTCGACCCGGCCCTGACCCAGGCCGACGGCACCCTGGCCAAGGTCTTCGGCTGGTACGACAACGAGTGGGGCTACGCCAACCGGCTGCTGGACCTGACGGCCCTGGTGGCGGACGACTGACGCGTCCCGGCCGCGCGCCCCGCCCGTGCGGCGGAGGGGGGTCCATCGGCGGGCGCCGGAAGGGCCGACCGGCCACGGGGCGGCCCCGTACAGCCCATGCGATCCCCGCCTCCGCGCCGGACGATCGAAGTATCGAGAGCCACCGAGGAGACCTGCGATGACGGACGACCTGCTCGACCGGGCCCCGGTTCACGCCCTGCTCGCGGACGGCACCACCGTGTGCATCCGGCCGGTGCTGCCGGGCGACCGCGAACAGCTGCGAGGGTTCTACGAGGAGATGTCGCCGGAGAACCTCCGGCTGCGGTTCTTCTCGGCGAGCAGGCGCTCGGGCGCCCTCGCCGCCGACCGGGCCTGCGCTCCGCCCCGGCCGGGCTACCGGGCCCTGCTGGCCGAGGTGGACGGCAGGGTGATCGGCCTCGCCGAGTACGACACCGGCGGGGACCGGGACGGGGACGGCGGGCGGAAGAACGGCGCGGAGGTCTCCATCGCCGTCGCCGACGGCCTCCACCACCGCGGGGTCGGCACGCTTCTCGTCGAACACCTGGCCTCGGCGGCGCGCGCGGAGGGCATCGCCACCTTCACGGCCGACGCGCTCAGCGAGAACCACGAGGTGCTCCGTCTCTTCGCCGACCTCGGCCTGCGCACCTCCCGCCGCTTCGAGGGGCCCGAGGTGCGCTGCACCGTCCACCTGGACCAGGACGACACCTATCTGTCGGCCGTCGAGGCCCGGGGCCGGTCCGCCGACGTGGCCAGCCTGCTGCCCCTGCTGCGGCCGTCCGTGGTCGCCGTGGTCGGCGCCGGACGCACCCCCGGCTCCGTGGGCCGGGCCGTCCTGCACCATCTGCGCACGGGCGGCTTCACCGGCCGCCTCTTCGCCGTGAACCCCAAGGTCAGCTCCGTGCTCGGCGTGCCGTCCCACCCCTCGGTCGCCGCGCTGCCCAAGAAGCCCGACCTGGTGGTCGTGGCCGTACCGGCCGCGGCGGTGGCGGCCGTCGCCGAGGAGAGCGGCCGGGCCGGGGCCCGCGCCCTCGTCGTCGTCACCGCAGGCCTGGACCACGCCCAGGCACAGGCCCTGCTGACCGCCTGCCGCACCTACGGCATGCGCCTCGTCGGCCCCAACTGCCTCGGCATCTCCCACACCGACCCCGAGCTGAGCCTCGACGCCACCTTCGCCGCCGGACACCCCCGGCCCGGGACGGCCGGAGTCGCCGTGCAGTCCGGCGGGGTCGGCATCGCCCTGCTCGACGGGCTGTCCCGGCTGGGCATCGGCGTGTCGTCCTTCGCCTCCCTCGGCGACAAGTACGACGTCAGCGGCAACGACATGCTCCAGTGGTGGGAGAGCGACGGCCGCACCGAGCTCGCCCTGCTGCACCTGGAGTCCTTCGGCAATCCGCGCGCCTTCTCCCGCACCGCCCGGCGCGTGACCCGCCGCATCCCGGTGCTGACCGTCGACGCCGGCCGTACCGACGCCGGCCGCAAGGCCGCCGCCTCCCACACCGCGGCCGCCGCCACCCGCACCATGACCCGCGGCGCGCTGTTCACCCAGGCCGGCATCACCGCGACCCGCTCGGTCGGCGAACTCCTCGAAACGGCGGCCCTGTTCCACTCCCAGCCGCTGCCGGAAGGCAGTCGCGTCGCGATCGTCACCAACGCGGGCGGAGCCGGGGTGCTCGCCGCCGACGCCTGCGCGGAGGCCGGACTGGCGCTGCCGCCGTTCACCCCCGCGACGGTCGAGGAACTGCTCGCCGTACTGCCGGACGGCGCCACCGTCGGCAACCCGGTCGACGCCACCGCCGCCGTGTCCGAGGAACAGCTGACGGCGTGCGTCGACCGCCTCACCCGGTGCGCCGGCATCGACGCCGTCGTCGTGGCCCTCGTGCCCACGGCGGTCGCCGCGGCCACCGGGGACGACCTGGTCCGGGCCCTCACCGGGGGCCCCGGCCGGCGGCCGCGGCCCGTGCTCGCCGTGCGCCTGGAACAGGACCTGCCCGTCCGGCTGCTGCCCGCGGCCGACGGCGGCACCGTCCCCTCCTACGCCGAACCCCAGGCGGCGGCCCGCGCCCTGGCCCATGCCGCCGAGCGGGCCGCCTGGCTCGCCCGGCCCGCCGGCGCCGTCCCCGCCCTCGACGACATCGAGACCGGGCGGGCCCGTGCGGTCGTCGAGGAGTACCTCGGCGCGCATCCCGACGGCGGCTGGCTCGACCCGCGCACCTGCGCCGACCTGATGGCCTGCTACAGCATCCCGCAGATCCCGTGGGCCTGGGCCGAGACCGAGGACGAGGCCGTGCTCGCCGCCGACCGGCTGCGCGGCTTCGACGGCCGGGTGGTCATGAAGGCCCACTGGCCCGGGCTGCTGCACAAGTCCCAGCAGCGGGCCGTCCACCTGGATCTGCGCGGCGACTCCCAGGTCCGGGCCGCCTTCCGGGACCTGGAGACCCGCTTCGCCGGTCTGCTGACCGGCGTGGTCCTGCAACCCCTCGCCGCCCGCGGCACCGAGCTGTTCGCCGGTGTCGTCCAGGACGAGGTCTTCGGCCCGCTCGTCCTGTTCGGGCTCGGCGGCACGGCCACCGAGGTCCTCGCCGACCACGCCGCCCGCCTCGCCCCCCTCACCGACCGCGACGTCCACGAGCTGATCACCTCGCCGCGGTGCGCCCCGCTGCTGCTGGGCGCGAACGGAAACACCCCCGTCGACCTCGGGGAACTGGAACAGCTGCTGCTGCGGCTGTCCCGGATGGCGGCCGACCTGCCGCAGCTCGCCGAGGTCGACTTCAACCCCGTCCTGGCGACACCGGGCGGCGTCACCGTGCTCGACGCGCGGCTGCGCCTGCTGCCACGTCGCCCCCACGACCCCTATCTGCGCCGGCTGCGCTGAGGAGGAACGGCCATGAGGCACAACAAGGTCGGCTCCGTGATGACCACGGACGTCGTCCGCGCCGAGTACGGCACCCCGTTCAAGGAGGTGGCCCGACTGCTCGCGACCCACCGGATCAGCGGACTGCCGGTGGTGGACGAGGACGACAAGGTCATCGGTGTCCTGTCCGAGACGGACCTGATGATGCACCAGGCGACCCTTCCCGACCCCTACGAGCCGAAGAACCGCGCGCGGCTCACCGAGCTGGCGCCCGGCGCCCGGCGCCAGGCCGCGAAGGGCAGGGCGCGCACCGCGGGCCGGCTGATGACGGCACCGCCGGTCACCGTCCACGCCGACGACACCATCGTCCAGGCCGCCCGCACCATGGCCCGGCGGCGGGTGGAACGGCTCCCCGTCCTCGACGAGGAGGACCGGCTCGTCGGGATCGTCACCCGCCGCGACCTCCTCCAGGTCTTCCTGCGGCCCGACAAGGAGATCCGCGACGAGGTGATCGAGGAGGTCCTGGTGCGCGCGCTGTGGCTGCCGCCGCGCAGCGTCGAGGTCTCCGTGACGGAGGGCGTCGTCACCCTCACCGGACACATGGAGCGCAAGAGCGACACCGAGATCGCCCTGTCGATGACCCGCCGGATCGACGGTGTGGTCGACGTGGTCGGGAAGCTGACCTACCGGCTGGACGACGCACGGTGGCGTACCGAGGAACAGCCTCAGGCCGTCCACGGCGTGGCCGACGACTGGCTGCGCCGACTGTGAGAGGAGGCGGACCGCCATGACCGGCACCGTGTTGGTCACCTACGGAACGACGAACGGATCCACCGAGGGGATCGCCGAAGCCGTCGCCGACGTCCTGCGCAAGGACGGGCTGACGGTGGAGGCGCTTCCGGCCCGGTCCGTGACGAGCGTGGAGCCGTACGACGCCGTCGTGGTCGGCGGCGGGCTCTACGCGGGGCGCTGGCAGAAGGACGCCCGGCGGTTCGTCCGCCGGCACCGCGCCGAACTCGCCCAGCGGCCCGTGTGGTTCTTCAGCAGCGGACCGCTCGACGCCTCCGCCTCCGAGCGGGACATCCCGCCCGTGCGCGGTGTGCAGCGGGCCATGCTCCGGCTGGACGTCCGGGAGCACGTCACCTTCGGAGGGTGCCTGCGGGAAGGAGCCAAGGGGCGCGTGGCCAAGATGATCCTCCGCTCCGGGAAGGGCGGCGACTTCCGGGACTTCGGCGCGATCGAGGCCTGGGCGGGACGCGTCGCCGAAGCCCTGACGCGCCCGTAGGAGCCCGCTCCGGACACGCGGAAGGCTCCGGGCCGCTTCTCTTCGGCCCGGAGCCCGGAACGCGTCTGCCATGCTCTCAGCTGGTCTTGTGGCCCCATCGCGGTCCCACCTGATCCCATTCCCTGCCCCACTGGTCGATCCGGCGCCGGTCGAGCCGCCACCGGGCGACCGCTCCGGAACCGAACGCCAGGCCGGCGAGGCCGGCCGCGGCCGCGGTGCCCAGGAAGCCCGACTCGATCGCCGCTTCCGTGGAGCTCGGCGGCTCGGCGGTGAGCCGGCCCCGGGCGTCCTGCCAGACGGTGACCCGGGACCCGGCCTCGAGGCCGGCGTCCACCAGCGTCCGGCCCGTGCGGGTCGAGCCGTCGGACGCCGTCCAGCGCACCTTCGTCATCCGGCGGTCGGAGGTCCCGCCGAGCGTGGCGGTGCCGAGCGGGACGTCGGTCAGGAGCACGGCCCGGACCGGCTGACGTTCGGCTCGCTGCTGTGCGAACACCTCGTCGGCGGCGTGAGCGGTCACCAGCCCGGCGGCCGTGCCACCCACGGTGAAGACCGTCCACACGGCCAGCACGATCCAGGACTCGACGATGTCGTCGTGTCGCCGCAGCGGGTTGCTGCGCCACCGCCACAGCCGTTTCCTCGCGCACTTGCTTCCGGGCATCGGTCCGCACCTCCTCCTCGTCGTCGTGACAGTTCCGAAGGTGACAGCCGGAGCCGTGCCGGGACATGGGCCGACCAGGGGTCCGTGCAGGGCCGCCAGGGACCGACTCCACCGCTGCGAAGGGCCGTTCAGCCCAGGAGACCGTGTGGGCCGCCGGGCACCACGCCCGGGACCTTCGACCCCTGCCGGGGGCGGGACGGGGCGCCGATGCTCGGAGGAGACAAGGAACACCGGCCGTCCGACGCCCACGCGCGAGGAGGGCATCATGGAGAGCACATCGTTCGGCGCCGCGCTCCTGGAGACCTGTGTCTCCGCCGCGGTGGCCGCGCCCTCGGTCCACAACACCCAGCCCTGGCGGTTCGGACTGGACCCCGAGACGGTGACGTTCGAGGTGCGTGCCGACCCCGGACGGGGCATGCGGCACCTGGACCCCACGGGGCGGGCCCTGCTCCTGTCCGTCGGGGCCTGTGTGTTCAACCTCCGGGTCGCGCTCGCCCACTTCGGGTGGTCACCGGTCACCCGTCTGCTGCCCAGCCCCCGCGACCCCGCCCTGCTCGCCACCGTGCGGCCGGCGGGGCTCACGGCCCGGCGGACGGGGGAGCGGGACGCGGACCTGTACGAGGCGATCTGGCGCAGGCACAGCAGCCGCTTCCCCTTCACCAGCCGGCCGCTGCCCGCCGCGGTGCGCCGGGAGCTCGCCGCGGCGGCCCTCGCGGAAGGCGCCTCGCTGCGCTTCACCGAGGGGGCGGACACGCTGCGTCTGCTGCGGCTGACCGCCGAGGCCGAAGAACGCAACCGCCTCGACGCGGACCGGGCCGCCGAGGCCCGCCACTGGGTGCACCGGGACCTGGAACCGGCGCCCGACACGGGTCTGCCGCGCACGGCACTGGGACCGCAGGACGCCCGGGAGAGGATCCCGCTGCGGGACTTCACCGCCCAGCGCCACCGCGAACGGCTGACCGCCCGGCCCTTCGAGGCGGCCCCGGTCGTCGCCGTGCTGACCACCGGCCACGACCGCCGGGTCGACTGGCTGTGCGCCGGACAGGCCCTGGAGCGGGTGTGGCTCGTCGCGACGGCCCACGGGCTGCGCGCGTCGGTGATGCACCAGGCCGTCGAGTGGGCCGACCTGCGCGACGCCCTGGTCGCCGTCCCCGACGGCACCGCCCACCCGCAGCTGCTCCTGCGCCTCGGCTACGGACCGGAGGGGCCGCCCACCCCCCGCCGCACGGCGGGCCGGGAGCTGCGGCCCGTCACCCGGACGCCGCCCTCACCGGCGTACTGACCGGGTGAGGTCCCGCTCCGGAGGCCGCGGTGCGGCCCGACCGGCGGCCGAGGGGGGCCGGACGGCCCAAGCGGATCCGGCGAACAACGGACAAGCTGTATGTATCGGGCCATATCTGCAGTCACGCAGAGGACGGTGAGGAGTGTCATGAAAGGCTTCGTCTTCCACGGCCCCGGGCAGTCCGCCTGGGAAGAGGTCCCGGACCCTGCCGTCAAGGAACCCACCGACGCCATCGTGCGGGTCGGCGCCGTCACCATCTGCGGGACGGACCTGCACATCCTCAAGGGCGACGTGCCCGAGGTGCGCCCGGGCACGGTCCTGGGACACGAGGCCGTCGGCGAGATCGTGGAGATCGGCGCCGACGTCCGGACCGTACGTCCGGGGGATCGCGTGCTGGTCTCCTGCATCAGCGCGTGCGGACGCTGCCGCTACTGCCGCGAGGCCGCCTACGGCCAGTGCCGCGGCGGCGGGGGCTGGATCCTCGGCCACCTGATCGACGGAACCCAGGCCGAGTACGTCCGCGTCCCCTTCGCCGACCTGTCCGTGCACGCGCTGCCCAGCGCGGTCGAGAGCAAGGACGCCGTCCTGCTGGCGGACATCTTCCCGACCTCCTACGAGGTCGGCGTGCTCAACGGGCGGGTGCGCCCGGGCGACACCGTCGCCGTCGTCGGGGCCGGCCCCATCGGCCTCGCGGCGATCGCCACGGCCCGCCTGTTCGCGCCCGAACGCATCGTCGCCGTCGACCTGGCCGCGTCCCGGCTGGAGGCCGCCAAGCGGCTCGGCGCCGACGCCGTGGCCGACGCCCGAGAGGACCCCGAGCAGCTGATCGCCGACCTCACCGACGGGCTCGGCGCGGACGTGGTCATCGAGGCCGTCGGCGTGCCGGAGAGCTTCGAGCTGTGCACCCGCATGGTGCGCCCCGGCGGCCACGTCGCCAACGTCGGTGTCCACGGCAGGCCCGCCACGCTGCACCTCGAGGACCTGTGGATCAAGAACGTGACCATCACGACCGGTCTGGTGGACACCCACTCCACACCCACCCTGCTGCGCATGGCCGCCGCCGGCCGGCTGCCCACCGCGCAGCTGGTCACCCACACCTTCCCGCTGGAGCAGATGGAGGAGGCGTACGACGTCTTCTCCCGGGCCGCCGACACCGGCGCCCTCAAGGTGGTGCTCGGCGAGCAGCCGCACGACGAGGTCGCCGTCCGGGCGGCCTGACGAAAGGACGTGAGGGGCCATGGCCGAACAGACACGGGCGAACGTGACGGGCGGCGCGCCCTCGGGCGACCTGGGCCGCCGGCTCGCCGCACGCCGCGTCCAGCTCGGGCTGACACGGGAGGAGGCGGCCGCCCGGGCGGGCATGGCCCCCAGCTATCTGGCGCACCTGGAACAGCACCCCGACGCCGCGCCCGGCCGAGGCGCGCTGCTCACGCTGGCGGCGGCACTGCAGACCACGGTCTCGGCGCTCACCGGCGGCGACACCGATCTGCCGCCCGGTCGTGAACAGGCCGGGCGCGCACCCGAGTTCACCGAGCTGAGCAAGGCCGAGTGCGCCGTCCTGCTGTCGTCGCACGGTGTCGGAAGGATCGCGGTGCCCACCGCCCTCGGGCCGGTGATCGTCCCCGTCAACTACACCGTCGTCGACGACACGATCGTCTTCAGGACCGCTCGCGGCGCCACCCCGTCCCTGGCGTCCGGCTGCCCGGTCGCCTTCGAGGTCGACCGCATCGACGACGCCTTCAGCGAGGGCTGGAGCGTCCTGGTGCGCGGGTACGGGCGCACGGTGACCGACGTCGCCGAGGAGCGCCGGCTCGCGGAACAGGCGTACAGCGCGCCGTGGACCGGCGGCCGGCGCGACGTGTGGGTGCGCATCGAACCGTACGCCGTCACCGGGCGCCGCATCGCGGTCTGAGCGGGGTCTCTCTCAGCCGGCCGGGGACCGATGGTCCCTGGTCGGGGGCGTCCCCGCCGCCCGACGATGGACCGTGAGACACCGCTCTGTCACGTGAGAGACGAGAAGGCCGATGGACGCCAACGACGGATTCCGCGCACTCGACCGGCACGAGTGCCTGCGCCTGATGGCCGGGGTGCCGGTGGGGCGCATCGTGTACACACGGCAGGCGTTGCCCGCCGTCCTGCCGGTCAACTTCCGCCTGGACCACGACGGCGCGGTGCTGGTGCGCACCTCGGCCTCCTCGGAACTCGTGAGCGCCGTCGACGGAGCGGTGGTCGCCTTCGAGGCCGACGAGGTCGACGCCGCCACCCACTCCGGCTGGAGCGTCGTGGTCACCGGGCCGGCCGCCCTGGTGACCGACCCCGCCGAACACGCACGGCTGCTGATGACCGGTCCGCGTTCCTGGGTGCCGGCCCCACGGGAGGCCTTCGTGCGCATCGAGCCGGAGCTGGTCACCGGGCGCGCACTCGTCGGCGGACGCACCCTGTACGGCGTGCGGCTCCCCTCCTGACCCGCGCCGAGAGCCGCCCGGCCGGCCCCGGCGATCCGCGCCCACCCCGCCCCTCGGGAGGACCACCCCTGTCCCGCACTGGTCCGAACGGCCCTTGAAGCAGGGGCCGTTCGGCGTTCCCGGGGGTTCTCCCGGCTTCTGCCCGGGGCGACGGCGCACGAGGAGCATCGTCGGGGGAGGCCGGTGCGCCCGTCGGGCGCCGCCTCCGTCGAACGGTCACCCGAACCACAGAAGGGACAGGTACGGCCATGACCTTGCATCACGTAGTCGTCGGAGTGGACGGCTCATTGATCTCCGTGCGGGCGCTGGACCGGGCCGCGGCCGAGGCCGCACGGCGTGGCCGCGCTCTGCGCGTGCTGTACGCGGTTCCCGACCGTGACGAGGCCGCACCGGTCCTCGGCGCCGCAGAGGCACGCGTCCACGCACGGCATCCGGGGCTGCCCGTGGAGACCGTCGCGGCGGAGGGCGGCGCGGTGCGCGCGCTGGCGCGCGAGAGCGCCGGCGCGGACCTCACCGTCGTCGGGACCCGCGGTCTGGGCGCGGTGAGCGGCCCGGCGCTGGGTTCGGTGAGCCTGCGGCTGGCCGCCCTCGCGCAGAGCCCGCTCCTGGTCGTCCGCGGGGACCACCCGTGCGACGACGGCGGGGACGTACTGCTGGGCCTCGCGGACGACCGGGACGCGGGGGCGGCGGCGTACGCCTTCCAGGAGGCCGAACGGCGCGGTGCGGGGCTCCGGGTCCTGCACAGCTGGAACCACCGGCACATCACGCCCGAACTTCCCTCCCTCGTGCCGACGCGCAGTCCGGGGCAGGAACGGCTGGCCGGCACGGCCCGGGCCGAGGAGGCCGTACCGCGCTACGCCCTCACCCGGCTGCGGGACCGGCACCCCGACGTCGTCGTGGAGACCCGCACGGTCCGTGCCGCTCCCGCGGACGAGCTGCTGGCGGCGACCCGGGGGGCGGCGGTGGTCGTCATCGGCGCCCAGCACCGGACGAGCGTGCTCGGCCCGCGGCTGGGTCCCGTCGCCCACACCCTGCTGCACCGGGCGCACTGCCCGGTGGTCCTCGTCCCGCGAGGATGACCGGCGGCCCCGTTCCGCGCCGGGCGGGCGGGGGCCGTACGCGACGGAGCGACACCGCGGGGGATCGGTGCCGCTCCTGTCTTCACTGTCCCTCGCGCCACGCCGTTCCCACCAGTGCCGATGGTCCCGGGCGAGGGGGGCCGGACGTCCCCCCTCGGGCCTGCGCTGCCCGTCCTACCTGCGGTGCATGGTCTCCAGGGCGGCGGCCAGCACGTGCGGGTCGTGGTGGCCCTTGTAGACCTCCGGCGGCTGCTTCTCCAGCCCCAGCAGCTGCGCCACCGCCGTCCAGGCGGTGCGGACGGAGTACTCGACGGTGAAGACGACGTCGTCGGGCACCTCGGCGAACTGCCCGATGAAGGCGAGGTTGACCGACCCCTGCGGCACCACCTTCGGCCGGTCGTCGCGACGGCGCGCCAGGAACTGGCTGGTGATGTACGGCATCACGCAGGGCACGACGGTGGAGGTCTCCAGGATCCGCGCCGCCGTCCGCTCGTCGAACGGGAGGTGGTGCAGCACCTCCTCGAGGATCTCCCGGCCGCTGCACATCGTCATCGGCTTGGGCGTGTGGTTGCCGGCCCGGCCGGGGTGCAGACCGTAGCCCCACCAGACGGTCACGCCCTCGGGCTGGTCGCGGTAGACCGGCTGACGGTTGGCGACGACGGTGAGCAGCCAGTTGGACGCGGTGAAGGTCATCAGACCGCCCTTGCCGGCCGGACGCCCGCTGAACTCCTCGAGCGCCTTCTCGAACGCGGGGTCCTTCGTGGTGACCGTGAACGACTCCCAGCGGGACTCCTTGATCCGCTTGTCGAAGACGGACGGGTTGCCGAAGTTCTCCCGGCCACGGGCCAGCCGGTGCCACAGCAGCCAGGCGTCCGAGCTGTGCGGAGCCGGCGGGGGCGCGGAGGTGTGCGAGCCGAGGCTGGAGGCGTCGGTCATCGAGCCGTTGGTGACGAAGACCAGGTCGTCGGGGGCGACGGCGATCTTCTCGTCCTGGCCGTCCCGGCTCAGGTGGAGGGTGTCGACCGTGCCGCTGTGGATGCCGGGGGTGAACCCGAGGTCGGTGACCCGGCAGCGGGTGTGGACGGTCACCCCCTGCTCGTGGAGCCAGGCCGTCAACGGCCGCACGATGGAGTCGTACTGGTTGTAGCGGGTCCGGTGGATGCCCTTCATCGTGGCGAACTCGGGGAACAGGTGGATGAAGCGCCTGAGGTAGCGGCGGAACTCGATCGCGCTGTGCCAGGGCTGGAAGGCGAACGTGGTGCACCACATGAACCAGAAGCTGGTGGTGAAGAAGTGCTCGCCGAAGCAGTCGGTGATCCGCTTGCCGTCCAGGTGCCCCTCGGGAGTGGCCAGACAGCGCACCAGCTCCAGCCGGTCGCGCTCGGAGAACCCCATCGAGGTCGTGTCGACGATCTTGCCGTCCCCGTCGACCAGCCGGGCGATGTCGTCCCAGGCGAAGTCCTCGTGGCCGGCCAGGATCTCCTCCGTGACGGAGACCTTGGGATCGTCGAGGGTGGGGATCCGGGACAACAGGTCGTACGTGCAGCGGAACTCGGCCTCGAACATGCGGCCGCCGCGCATGGTGTAGCCGGCGTCCGGTGTGCCGCCCGCGTCCAGGCTGCCGCCGAGGGTCCGCTGCTCCTCGAAGAGGTGGATGTCGGATCCCTCGAAGCCGCCGTCGCGGATCAGGTACGTCGCCGCGGCCAGTGCCGCGATCCCGCTGCCCACCAGATATGCCTTCGCCATCACACAACTCCTCATGCTTTCCCGCCGATCGGGAACCGCGGTCCCAGGCTCGCCGCCACCGGTGCCTCCCGTCAGGGGGCCGTTGGTCACCATGTGGGCCCGGACGTCCCTCACATCCCCCGGCCACCCCACCCATCGCCCGCCCGCCGGACGGACCGGCTACCGGCCCGCCTGGTGAGGAACGGGGCCGGTACCCGCCGCCCGGGGCCGGCGAACGGGGCCCGTGCTGCCCCCCGGGCCAGGTGAACGGGGCCTCGCCCGCCGGGGTGGTGGGCCGGCCGGTGTCCTCACCTGGGTGGCACCGAGCGGGGGCTCGACCGCCGGGTGCCGGACAGGCCGGTGGGCGGCCTGCCGGGTGATGGTGGCCTGCCGAGTGGCGGGCGGGCCGGTGTCCGCCAACTGGGCGGCGGGCGGCGGGTGCCGGCCCGCCGGGTGGGTGTCGGCCGGGCGGGGGCCCGGGCACTCGGGTTCATGCCGAGCGGGGGGTGTCCTCCGGCGTGGCGGGGTGGGACGGGCCGCCTTCGCGGCGCCACGGCGGGGTTGTCGTCCGGTGTCCGCCGTCGCGGGCCTGGGCGGCCCTGTCGGTCTGGCGGCGCAGCCGGTCCTGGAGCCGGTCGACGACCTCCGTGCCCGTCGGCTCCTCGGCCGCCGCGACCACCTGGCGACCGCCGATGCGCAGGTCGGCCGTGGCCGACCACGGGTGGTCGCCGTGGTGGGCGGCCGCTCGCACGATGCGCACCTCGCCGGTGACGACCGGCAGGCCCGGCCGCTCCGTCACGGCGTCGATCTTCGTGCGGGCGTACGCCAGGGTCGCCTCGTCCACGGCGCCGTCGGAGCGCAGCAGAACCCTGGGCGTCTCCTGGGCGTTCTCGCTGGTCATGCGGGTCCTTCCGTCGGTGCGTCAGAGTGTTCGGGGGCGGCTCAGGCCGCGGTGCCGGGCAGCCACAGGTCGGGTCCGAAGACCTCGTAGCGGATGCCGCGCGGGGGAACCCCGGCGCCGAGCAGCTGGGCGCGCACCTCGCGCATGAAGGGCAGCGGACCGCACAGGAACACCGTCGCGCCGTCGGGGAGTTCGATCCCGCTCAGGTCCATCAGGCCGGTGCGTGCGTCGGGTTCCTCGGCTCCGGGGCGCTCGTACCAGTAGACGGCCCGGGCGTCCGGCAGCCGGCCGACGAGGTCGTTCGTCTCGGCGCGCAGGGCGTGGTCGGCGGGGGAGCGGTCGGCGTGCAGGACCAGGACCGGCCGGGTGGAGCCGAGGGCGGCGAGATGGGCCAGGATGCCGGTCATGGGCGTGACCCCGATGCCGGCCGAGACCAGCACCACCGGCGCGGAGGCGTCCGCCGGCTCGTCGAGGAAGACGTCGCCGAACGGCGCCGACAGCAGCAGTTCGTCCCCGGCGCGGACCTCGTCGTGCAGCAGGGTGGAGACCTCACCGGCCGGTGCGTCGGCCTCCTGCGTGACCCGCTTCACGGTGATCCGCCGCAGCTCTCCGCCCGGGTCCGAGGACAGGCTGTACTGGCGCAGCTGGTGCACCCCGTCGGCCATGCGCACGCGGACGCTCACGTACTGGCCCGCACGGGCGCGCGGCGCCGGTTCGCCGTCCGCCGGACGGAGCAGGAACGACACGACGTCGGGGGTCTCCGTACGGCGTTCCACGACCGTCCAGGGCCGCCAGATCCCGCCGGGCTGGACGCCCGCGTCCTGGTAGAGCAGGGCCTCCCGGCTGATCAGGGCGCCCGCCATGAGCCAGTAGACCTCGTCCCAGGCGGCCGCCACCTCCGGGGTGACCGCCTCGCCGAGCACCTCGGCTATCGCGCCGAACAGGTACTTGTGCACGATCGTGTACTGGTCGTCGGTGACACCGACGGCGGCGTGCTTGTGGGCGATCCGGGACAGCAGCTCGTCCGGCCGCGCCTCGGGGTTCGCCAGCAGGGCGGAGGCGAATCCGGCGATCGAGCCGGCCAGTGCGCGCCGCTGGGCCCCGCTGGCCTGGTTGCCGCGGTTGAACATGCCGTCGAGCAGTTCCGGACGGTCGTGGAACATCGTGGCGTAGAAGCGGGTGGTGATCTCGTCGAGGGCTCCGGCCACGGCGGGCAGGGTGGCCTCTACGAGGGCGGCGGATTCCGCGGACAGCATGAAGACTCCTGGGAAGGCGGGTGAAGGGAGGGAAAAGGGCAGGAAAGGGGCAGGAAAGGGGAGGGAGAGGGGTGAGAGAGGGAAGCGGGCGGGGCGGCGGCCCCGGTCGGTTCGCCGGGACCGCCGTCGGTCCCGGTCAGCTCGCCGGGACCGCGCCGTCGGCGCTCACGTCACGCCCGTAGTAGGCGGTGCGCATGAGCTCGCGCATGTCGTCGAGCATGGGCATCCGCGGGTTGGCGGGTGCGCACTGGTCCTCGTAGGCGTTGAGCGCCTGCTGGGGCAGCGCATCGAGGAAGGCGCGCTCGTCGACGCCGAGGGCCTGGAACGTCGGCTCGATGCCCACGGCCTCACGCAGCCGCTCCACCGCCGAGGCGAACGACTCGACGCCCTCGGCCGGGGTGGCGGCGGGCAGACCGAGCGTGCGCGCGATGTCCTGGAAGCGTTCGGGGGCACGGTAGTTCTCGTACTTGGGCCAGCCGGTCAGCTTCGTGGGGACGGTGCCGTTGTAGCGGATGACGTGCGGCAGCAGCACCGCGTTGGTGCGCCCGTGCGCGATGTGGAAGGTGGCGCCCAGCGTGTGGGACATGGCGTGGACGATGCCCAGGAAGGCGTTGCCGAAGGCCATGCCCGCGATGG
Source organism: Streptomyces sp. NPDC001381 (assembly GCF_042895685.1). NCBI lineage: Bacteria > Bacillati > Actinomycetota > Actinomycetes > Kitasatosporales > Streptomycetaceae > Streptomyces > Streptomyces sp. NPDC001381. Next base: position 992,937 of record NZ_JBIAWO010000002.1, read on the forward strand.
TGCCGGCGTTGTGCATCTTCTCCTGCGCCTGCGGCCGGGCGGCGCGGTCGTTGACCGCCGCCTCGATGTTCTCGAAGATCATCCGGATCGCGTGCAGGGCGAGGCCGTCGGTGAAGTCGTTGGCGTAGACGGACACGTACGCCTCGATGGCGTGGGTGAGGGCGTCGAAGCCGCTGTCGGCGGCCAGCGCGCGGGGCAGCGCGGTGGTGAGCAGCGGGTCGACGATCGCCACGCTGGGGGTCAGCGCGTAGTCGGCCAGCGGGTACTTCTTGCCGGTGGCGGGGTCGGAGATGACCGCGAACGGGGTCACCTCGGCGCCGGTGCCCGAGGTCGTGGGGATGCACACGAGACGGGCCAGCTTGCCGAGCACGGGGAAGCGGAAGGCCCGCTTGCGGATGTCGGAGAACTTGTGCCGCATGTCGGCGAAGTCGACGTCCTTGCCCTCGGCCTGCTGCTCGTACAGCAGCCACATCACCTTGGCCGCGTCCATGGGGGAGCCGCCGCCCAGGGCGATGATGGTGTCCGGCCGGAAGTCGCCCATGAGCCGGGCGCCGCGCCGGACGGAGTCGATGCTGGGCTCCGGCTCGACGTTGTCGATGACCTGGATGGTGACCGGCTCGCGGCGCCGGCGCAGCACCCGTTCGATCCGGTCGACGAGCCCGAGGCGGGTCATCGTGGCGTCGGTGACGACCGTGACGCGGTGGACGTCCGGCATCGAGGCGAGGTAGCGGATGGACTGCGGCTCGAAGTAGATCTTCGGCGGGACCTTGAACCACTGCAGGTTGTTGCGACGCACCGAGACCCTCTTGACGTTCAGCAGCTGGGCGGCGGAGACGTTGTTGGACACCGAGGTGCTGCCCCAGGAGCCGCAGCCCAGGGTCAGCGACGGCAGCAGGCTGTTGTAGATGCCGCCGATGGCGCCCTGCGAGGACGGGGCGTTGACGATGATCCGCACGGTCTTGATGCGCTTGCCGTACGCCTCCGCGAGCTCCATGTCCTCGGTGTGGATGACGGCGCTGTGGCCCTGCCCGTGGAAGGCGACCATGTCGGCGGCCAGGTCGAAGCCCTGCTGCTCGGAACCGGCGCGCAGGACGGCGAGGACCGGGCAGAGCTTCTCGCGGGTGAGGGGCTCCTGCGGGCCGACGAGGTCGGTCTCGACCAGGATGAGGGAGGTGTCCGCCGGTACCGAGAATCCGGCCTGCTCGGCGATCCACGCCGGGCTCTGCCCGACGGCCGCGGCGTTCACCTTGGGCTCGCAGCCCGCGCCGGCGGCGCCGGCGGGGAACAGGAACGTCTCCAGCTTCGCCTTCTCCTCGGCGGTGGCCAGATGGGCGTGCAGGGTGCGGAATTCGGCGAGGACCGCGTCGTAGATCTCCTCGTCGAGGATGACGGCCTGTTCGGAGGCGCAGATCATGCCGTTGTCGAACGACTTCGACAGCACCAGGTCGTTGACGGCGCGTCGGACGTCGGCGCTCCGGTGGACGTAGGCGGGCACGTTGCCGGCGCCCACGCCCAGGGCGGGCTTGCCGGCCGAGTACGCGGCCTTGACCATGGCGTTGCCGCCGGTGGCCAGGATCAGGGAGACACCCGGGTGGCGCATCAGGGCGCCGGTCGCCTCGACGGACGGGGTCTCGATCCACTGCACGCAGTGCTCCGGCGCACCCGCCGCCACCGCCGCGTCACGGACGATGCGGGCCGCCTGCGCGCTGCAGCGCTGGGCGGAGGGGTGGAACGCGAACACGACCGGGTTGCGGGTCTTCAGCGCCATCAGCGCCTTGAAGACGGTGGTGGAGGTCGGGTTGGTGACGGGGGTGATCGCGCACACCACGCCGACCGGCTCGGCCACCTCGGTCATGTCGTCGATGTCGTCGCGGGCGATGACGCCGACCGTCTTCATCGGGCCCATGCTGTGGGTGACGTACTCGCAGGCGAACATGTTCTTGGCCGCCTTGTCCTCGAACACGCCGCGCCCGGTCTCCTCCACCGCGAGCCGCGCCAGCTCGGTGTGCTGGTCCAGGGCGGCGACCGAGGCCTTCTTCACGATGTGGTCGACCTGCTCCTGATCGAGCGCCTCGTAGTCGGTGAGCGCCTTGAGCCCGTTCGTCACCAGGCGGTCCACCGCGATGGCGATGTCGGACGGCGCGCCGGCGGGGTCGGTGGTCGCACTGCGGTCGTCGTGGCGGGTCATGGGGGCGAGCCTCCGTGGTCGAGGGGGGCGCCGCACGGGCGGCGGCGCGGGGTGGGAGCGGCACCGGCGGGTTTGCCGCGGTACCGCTTCCACCAGCAGCGTCTTACGTCAGCGGTGCTCCGGCCCAGGACCCGAAGGTCCCTTCGCGGGACCGACCGGCCCCGACGGGACACGGACCGTCAGCCTGTTGACCACGCCGACCACTCCGTCCACCCGGTACGTCAGCCGGATCGCGAGCGGGATGTCGTCGAGGTGCTCCAGGTGTCCTTCCAGCGTGACCACGCCGTCCCGGGCCGAGACGGTCACGCCGTGGGCCGAGGGGCCCAGGGCGCGGGTCAGGACTTCGTCGTGGACCTCCCGGCGGATCTCGTCGTCCGTGCGCAGGAACACCCGCAGCAGGTCGCGCCGGGTGGCGATGCCGATCAGCCGGTCCTCCTCGTCCACGACGGGCAGACGCTCGACGCCGTGCCGCTCCATCACGCGCGCGGCGTCCGCGATCCGTTGTTCCGGATGCACGGTGACCGCGGGGGTCGACATCAGTTCCCCGGCCGTGCCGGCGCGAGCGGCCGCGGCGGCACGGCGGGCGGACCGGCCCAGCGGGGGCAGCCGCAGCCGCCGGGTCAGGAGGCCCGTGGACCGGGCCGCCTGACGGCGGATCAGATCGGTCTCGGAGATCACTCCCACGACCTTGTCGTCGTCGTCCACGACGGGCAGCCCGCTGATCCGGTACCGGTCCAGCAGCCGTACGACGTCCTTGAACGACATCTCCCGGCGGGCCTCGACGACCTCGCGGGTCATCACCTCACCGACGATGCGGGCCATGTCGGCCACCTCCTTGTCACCTGCTTGTCACCTGCTGTCACTCGTTTCCGTCCCGGCGAGCGCGGCCCGTCCGGCCTCCAGCCGGGCGACCGGGACGCGGAACGGCGAGCAGGAGACGTAGTCCAGCCCGGCCGCGTGGAAGAAGTGGACGGACTCGGGGTCCCCGCCGTGCTCACCGCAGACGCCGATCTTCAGATCGGGCCGGGTGGCGCGGCCCTCGTCGACCGCGATCCGGACCAGCCGGCCCACCCCGTCACGGTCGAGGGTCTCGAACGGCGAGGTGGCGAAGATGCCCTTGTCGAGGTAGGCGGAGAAGAAGGCCGCCTCGACGTCGTCGCGGGAGAAGCCCCAGGTGGTCTGGGTGAGGTCGTTGGTGCCGAAGGAGAAGAACTCCGCCTCCTCGGCGATCCGGCCGGCGGTGAGCGCGGCCCGGGGCAGCTCGATCATGGTGCCGACCGGGCAGCGCACGGGGACGCCGGTCTCCTCGGAGACCTCGGCCAGCACGCGCTCCACCTCGGCCCGCTCGATGCGCAGTTCCTCGACGGCGCCGACCAGCGGCACCATGATCTCCGCCCTGGGGGAGCCCCCGGCCCGCGTGCGTTCCACGACCGCCTCGGCGATCGCCCGCACCTGCATGGCGACCAGTCCCGGCACGACCAGGCCCAGACGCACCCCGCGCAGGCCGAGCATCGGGTTCTCCTCGTGCATGCGGTTGACCGCGTCGAGCAGCTCGGTGTCGTGCGGCTCGGGGACCGCGCCCCGGGCCTCGGCGGCGGCGATGCGCACGGCGAGTTCGGTGCGGTCCGGCAGGAACTCGTGCAGGGGCGGGTCGATGAGCCGGATGGTGACCGGCAGACCGTCCATCGCCTCCAGGATGCCGACGAAGTCCTCCCGCTGGAGCGGCAGCAGCGCGGCCAGCGCCTTCTCGCGCCGGCTCTCGTCGCCGGCCAGGATCATCGCCTCGACCAGCTTGCGGCGCTCCCCGAGGAACATGTGCTCGGTACGGCACAGGCCGACACCCTGCGCGCCGAACCGCCGGGCGCGGGCGGCGTCCTCGGGGGTGTCGGCGTTCGCCCGCACCTCCAGCCGCCGCACGCCGTCCGCCCGGTCCATCGCGCGGGCCACGGCCTCCACCAGCCCGGCGGAGCGCTCACCGGTCTCGAAGTACCGCATCACGGCGGAGTCGACCAGCGGGGCGGCGCCCAGGTACACGGCGCCCCTCGACCCGTCCACGGAGACGACGGTGCCCTCCTCGACGGTCGTGCCGCCCACCGTGAAGCGACGGGCCTCGGTGTCCACGGTGATCTCCTCGGCACCGCACACGCACACCCGGCCCATGCCGCGCGCGACCACCGCCGCGTGGCTGGTCTTGCCGCCGCGGCTGGTGAGCACCGCCTGGGCGGCGATCATGCCCGGCAGGTCGTCGGGCGTGGTCTCCTGGCGCACCAGGACGACCTTCTCGCCCGCGGCGGCCCGGCGGACCGCTTCGGCCGAGTCGAACACCGCCGCGCCCACGGCCGCTCCCGGCGAGGCCGGCAGACCGTGCGCGAGCGCGTCGCCGACGGCCGAGGTGTCGAACCGGGGGAACATCAGCCGGGCGAGTCCCTCGCCGCTGACGCGGGCCAGGCTCTCGTCCGGGGTGATCATGTCCTCGTCGGCCAGCTCGGCGGCGATCGCGAACGCGGCCTCGGCGGTGCGCTTGCCGACCCGGGTCTGCAGCATCCACAGCCGGCCGCGCTCGATGGTGAACTCGATGTCGCACAGATCCCGGTAGTGCGCCTCCAGCGTCCGCATGTGACCGAGCAACTGGTCGTACGAGACCGGGTCCAGCTCCTGCAGGGCGGTCAGCGGGACGGTGTTGCGGATGCCCGCGACGACGTCCTCGCCCTGCGCGTTCGCCAGGTAGTCGCCGTACAGGCCGGGCCGGCCCGTGGCCGGGTCGCGGGTGAAGGCGACGCCGCTGCCGGAGTCGCTGCCGAGATTGCCGAAGACCATGGTCTGCACGTTGACCGCGGTGCCCAGGTCGTCGGCGATGTGCTCACGGCGGCGGTACACGCGGGCGCGCTCGCCCCGCCAGGACTCGAAGACGGCGAGGACGGCCCGGTGCAGCTGCTCGGCCGGCGACTGCGGGAAGTCCTCGCCGGTCTCGCGCCGGATCAGGTCCTTGTACGTGCCGACGAGCCCGGCCAGGTCCGCCGCGTCCAGACCCAGGTCGTTCGCCGCGCCCCGGGCCCGCTTGAGGTCGGCCATGGCCTTCTCGAAGCGGGAGCCGTCGACCCCCATGACCGTGCTGCCGAACATCTGCACGAGACGGCGGTAGGAGTCCCAGGCGAACCGCTCGTTCCCGGAGACCTTCGCCAGGCCGAGGACGGACTCGTCGTTGAGGCCGATGTCGAGGATCGTCTCCATCATGCCGGGCATGGAGAACCGTGCCCCGGAACGGACGGACAGCAGCAGCGGGTCGTCGGGCCGCCCCAGGCTCCGTCCGGCGGCCTGTTCCAGGGCGGTCAGGTGCCCGGAGATCTCCTCGGCCAGGCCGTCCGGCTCGGTGCCGGCGGCGAGGAAGGCCCGGCAGGCCTCGGTGGTCACCGTGAAGCCCGGCGGGACCGGCAGGCCCAGCCGGGTCATCTCGGCCAGGTTCGCGCCCTTGCCGCCGAGCAGGTCGGCCTGGTCACGGCCGCCCTCTGTGAAGTCGTACACGTAACGGACCATGACGCCGGTCTCCTCCGTCGGGCTTCGGGCTGGATACTCCTCCAGCGTCAGCCCGCAGGGACCGCGGGGGCAGGTGCTGCAGGTCCCCTCCACTGGGCCGACCGGCCCAGGCGCGCAACCGCCGAGAACTCGGCCCGATCCGCTACCGCGACCTCCGGCCGACCACTACCGTGGCACATGATCGGACCGGTGGGTGTCCGTGTGACCGGAGGAGTGCAGGTGGGAAGCCCCGAGGAGGCTCGCGTACGGCTGCCTCAGCTGCGACTGGACGAGCTGCTGGAGGAATTGCAGGCTCGGCTGGACGCGGCCCGCGGCACCCGCGACCGGGTGCACAGCCTGCTGGAGGCGGTGCTGTCGGTCGGCAGGGAGCTGGACCTGGAGCAGGCCCTGCACAGCATCGTGGAGGCCGCCGCCGTGCTGGTCGACGCGGAGTACGCGGCGCTCGGTGTGATCGGCCCGGACGGCAAGCGGCTGTCGGCCTTCCACACGGTCGGCGTCACCGAGGAGCAGATCGCCCGGATCGGCCCGTACCCGGAGGGCCACGGCATCCTCGGCGAGCTGATCCGCCACCCCGAGCCGCTGCGCCTGGCGAAGATCTCCGAGCACCCGGCGTCGTACGGCTTCCCGCCGCACCACCCGCCGATGAACACCTTCCTCGGCGTCCCCATCCGGGTGCGCGACCAGGTCTTCGGCAACCTGTACCTGACCGAGAAGCGGGGCGGGGGCCAGTTCGACGAGGAAGACGTGTCCGTGACGCTGACCCTGGCCGTCGCCGCCGGTGTCGCCATCGACAACGCCCGGCTGTACGAGGAGTCCCGGCTGCGGGAACGCTGGCTGCGGGCGAACGCGGCGATCACCCACAGCCTGATGTCCGGCGGCGCGCGCGGCGAGGTCCTCGCCCTGATCGCCGAGCAGGCCGGTGAGATCACCGGGTCCGCGCTGGCGGCGGTCGCGCTGCCCATGGAGGACACCGGGTCGCTCGCCGTGGAGGTCGCCGTCGGGATGGACGCCGAGGCGCACCGGGGGCTCGTCCTGCCGATGGACCGGAGCCTGATGGGGCTGGCCTTCTCCGCAGCGACCCCGGTCACCAGCGACGACGTCACCCACGACGACCGCGTCTCGCTGGAGCCGCCGCGGTTCGGCGGGCTCGGCCCCGCGGTGGCCGTGCCCATCGGCACCGGCGAGGCGGGTCCGCGGGGCGTGGTCCTGCTGGCGCGCGAGACCGGCCGGCCGGCGTTCTCGGCGACGGAGACCGAGACCCTGCAGGGCTTCGCCGCACAGGCCGCCCTCGCGATGGAGCTGGCGGAGCGCCGCCAGGACGCCGAGGAGGTCGCGGTGCTCAAGGACCGCGACCGCATCGCCAGGGACCTGCACGACCTGGCGATCCAGCGGCTGTTCGCCACCGGCATGACCCTGCAGAGCGCGGGCCGCTTCATCGAGCACGAGCAGGCGGCGGAGCGGGTGGTGCGCGCGGTCGACGACCTGGACGAGACCATCAAGATCATCAGGTCCACCATCTTCGGGCTGCGCACCCGCGAGGGCACCGGCGAGTCGGGGCTGCGGGCGCGTGCCGTACGCGTGGTCGGGGAGGCGGCGCCGGTCCTCGGGTTCGCCCCCAGCGTGCGCATGGAGGGCCTGCTGGACACCGACGTGCCGAAGGAGATCGCCGACCATGTGGTGGCGGTGCTGTCCGAGGCGCTGACCAACATCGCCCGCCACGCGCGCGCGGACCGGGCCGACGTCCTCCTCGCCACGGACGGCCGGGAGGTACGGCTGTCGGTCACCGACAACGGCGTGGGCATCCCGCCGGAGGGCCGCCGCAGCGGGCTGCGCAACATGGCCGAGCGCGCCGAGCAACTGGGCGGCCGACTGGAGCTGGGCACCCCCGAGGGCGGCGGCACCACGCTGGTGTGGCGCGTCCCGTCGCGCAAGCCGTAGGGGCCGGGTGCGAGCCCGGCGGTCCCGGGAGACCGCCCGTTCGGGGCCGGGGGGACCGCCCGGCAGCACCGGGGCGACCGCCCCGTCGGTTCCGGGCGACTGCCCGCCGGTGCCGGGGGATCGGCTCCCGGTTTCGGGGGACCGACCGCCGGTGCCGGGTGCGAGCCCGGCCGGTGTCGGGGGACCGCCCGTCGGTTCCGGGCGACTGCCCGCCGGTGCGGGGGGACCGCCTCCCGGTTCTGGGCGACCGCCCGCCGGGGCCGGGTGCGAGCCCGGCCGGTGTCGGGGGACCGCCCGCCGGTGTCTGGGGACCGCCCGGCAGCACTGCGGCGACCGCCCGCCGGTGCCGGGGGACCGCCCCGTCGGTTCCGGGCGACTGCCCGCTGGTGCCGGGGGATTGCCTCCCGGTTTCGGGGGACCGACCGCCGGTGCCGGGGGACCGCCCGCTGGTACTGGGGGCCACCCGCCGGTGCTGGGGGGCCGCCCGCCGGTACGGGGGGGACTGCCTGTCAGTGCCGGGGTGGACGCCTGGCGGTTCCGGGCGATCGCCCGTCAGTGCCGGGGGACCGACCGCTGGTACTGGGGGCCACCCGCCGGTGCCGGGGCGACCGCTTGCCGGTTGCGAGCGATCACCCGCCGGTGCTGGGGGCCGCCCGCCGGTACGGGGGGGGGACCGCCTGTCAGTGCCGGGGCGGACGCCTGCCGGTTCCGGGCGACCGCTCGTCCGTGCCGGGGCGACCGCCCGCCGGTAGCGGCGGGCCGATGCAGGGAGTGGCAACCCGTGAGTAGAGGCTTCCGGACCTCGGGAACAGGGCCATGGGGCCCATGTCCTCGCGGGCCCGGCGGCGGAGGCTGGAAGTGAAGCAGGACGGCATCCCAGCACTTGGAGGACGTCATGCCCTACCTCGTGAGTGACGTGATGACCCGCACGGTGGTCGCGCTGCGGGAGGGTGCGGTCTTCAAGGACATCGCCCGGACCATGCGGCGCTGGAAGGTCAGCGCCCTGCCCGTCCTGGACGGCGACCACCGGGTCATCGGGGTCGTGTCCGAGGCCGACCTCCTGCCCAAGGAGATGCTCCGCGACCCCGACGGGGACCCGGACCGCCACGGGCGCCCGTCCGGCGGCTCGGGCCTCGCCAAAGCCGACGCGGTGTGCGCCGAGGACCTGATGAACGCTCCGGCCGTCACCGTGCGCGCCGACGAGACCGTGGCCCGGGCCGCGCGCGTCATGGCGCGGCACCGCCTCAAGCGGCTGCCGGTCGTCGACGGCGAGGGCGTGCTGCAGGGCATCGTCAGCCGCACCGACCTGCTCAAGGTGTTCCTCCGGGAGGACGCCGACATCGCCGAAGAGGTGCGCCGGGACGTCGTCCCACGGCTCTTCGCCGTGCCGGTCGAACCGATCCGGGTGGAGGTGCGCGACGGGGTCGTGACGCTCACCGGCCGGGTCCGCGACACCTCGCTCGTCCCCGTCGTCACGCGCATGGTGCGGGCGGTGGAAGGCGTGGTGGACGTGGACTGCGCCCTGTCCGGGCCGCCCCGACGCCCGGACCTCGACCCGGATCTCCCCGACGACGCCCCGACCGCCCGGGCCGACGGCGCAGGCGCCGGGACCGTGGTGTGACCGTGGCGGCACACGAGGAGGTGTCAGGTTCATGGCCGGGACGCGGCGTACGACGATGACCGGAGTGCGGTGCTGGCGGTGGCGGCGCAATCCGCTGCGCCGCCGCAGCGACGTCGTGGAAGCCAGGATCGTGCTCGCCACGTGGACGCTGGCCCTCCTCGGCGGGGCGTTCGCGGGCCAGGCGGCCGCGACGGCGGTCGACCGGGACATCGCCGCGCGGCGGGCGGAGGTGCATGCCGTCGCCGTGGTGCTGCTGGAGGACGCCGTGAAGATACCGCCGACCACGACCGGCTTCGACGACGGCAGGGTGTGGGCCAGGGTCCGCTGGACGAGTGCCGACGGCGTCACGCACACGGCGCGGACGAAGGTCGATCCCGATGCCGCGGCGGGCACCCGTGTGACGGCCTGGTTCGACAGCGCCGGCGATCCGGTCTCCGGACCGCCCACGGCAACACGGCGGACGGTGGAGGTGGCGGGGGCCGGTGTGCTGGCCGCGTCCGGTGCCGGACTCGCGGTCCTGGCCGGCGGACGGCTGATACGCGGGCGGCTGCTGCGCCGGCGTCTGGAGGAGTGGGCCGCGGAGTGGGAGCGCGTCGGCCCGCAGTGGCGGAATCTCAGCGGAGGCAAGGGCTGACGGACGTCCTGCCCCGGGGCCGGGGCACCCGAAGGGGCGGGAAGGACGCCACCCGCTTCTCGCGGATCCTGATTGCGCGGTGCGCGGCTTGTGACGGCCGCTTCTCCGCGTCTCTCTGCCGGGTCCTTCCCGCCGCCTCCAGCACACCACGGCGACCTCGCGGCCACCAGGGCCGACCGGCCCGGGAACGAGGGCCGTTCCGGGCCTTCGCCCGGCCCCCTCGGCTCAAGCGCGCCGTCCCGCCGCGGAGTTGGCTGGAGGCAGGGAGAACGACGCCGACCAGGGAGGGCGAGGACAGTGGGTACCAGTCTCACACCGGAGTTCTGGGAACGGTTCGCGATGCTGCTCGTGCTGGCGGCGGGACTGACGTGTGTCCTCACCGCGGCCTTCGACGGTCTGGCCGTCCGGTTGCTGCGCCGCCGGACACCCAGGACGCCTCCGCCCGCGCCGCACCGGCCGGAGCGGACCGAGCACCGCGTGTCGGTGCACTCCTGACGCGCCGCGGGCATCGCTCTCGTGGGCCGGGGACCTGATCCCCGGCCCACGCTTCGTTGTCCACCGGCAGGGTTCCCGTGCGCCGGATCGCCGGCACCGTTCCCGTGTGCCGGCCGGCCGGCGGCGGTCACTTCCGGAACTCCCGGTGGTCGTCGTTCTTGCCGAAGTAGTGCCGTTCCTCGACGAACTCCCGCTCACCGGGGCGCAGCACGGCGCCCGGCGTCGACAGGAAGGCGATCAGCCCCAGGACGCCGACCACCATCAGTGCGAAGCCGACGACGAACGAGCTGTAGCCGAACACCAGACAGGCGCCCAGCACCGTGGCGACGATCAGAAGGACGGGGATCATCTCTGTCACCTTCGTTCAGAGTGAGCGCAGCCAGTCGTCGGCGACGCCGTGCACGGCCAGGCCGGCGGGCTGCTCGGGCTTGTCGTCGATGCGGTAGGTGAGGTGGTCGACGACGTCCACGACGCCGTCCAGCCGCCGCGTCATGGCGACGGCGACGCGGATCTCGCTGCGCCGTTCCAGCCGGCCGGTGAGCGTGACCACACCGTTCCGCACGGCCGTCTCGACGGTGTGCGGTGCCAGCCAGAGCGTGTTCAGGAGAACCTCCCGCTGCACGTCCCGCCGGATCTCGTCGTCGGTGCGCAGGAACACCTGGAGCAGGTCCCGGCGCGTGACGATGCCGACGAGGGTGCCCTCCTCGTCCACCACGGGCAGCCGCTTGACGCGGTGCTCGGTCATCAGCCGGGCGGCCTCGGTGACCGTGGTGTCGGCGCGCACGGTGACGGCGGGCGCCGTCATCACCCCGCGGGCCGTCCTGGCGACGCCCTTGGCCGCCGTGTGCCGGGCGCGGCCGCTCAGCAGACGCCGGCAGCGCGCCCGGACGCCGGTGGACCCCGGCTCGCGCACCTGACGCAGCACGAGATCGGACTCGGAGATCACGCCGATGACCTTGCGGTCCTCGTCGATCACCGGGAGGCCGCTGATGCGGTGCTCCTCGAGCAGGCGCACCACGTCCTTGAACGGCGTGTCGCACCGTGCGGTGACGACGTCGCCGACCATGACGGCGCCTGTCCTCGTGGGCTTCATGGCCGAGCCTCGCTTTCCTGGGTACCGGTGTCACGAACTCCCCCTGAGGGAGCTCGACTTCAGCGTGCGCCCAGGGACGCGCCGACCCCATGGGCTGGGCGGGCACGGCGGCGGGCCGAGTGGCACTCGACACACCTCACCCGGCCCGGCCCGCCCGGCGCGGACGGACACAGGGGCCGGACGACCCCCGCGAGGGGCCGGTCCGCCCCTCGTACGGACCGCCGACCGGTGCGACGGTATGAGAGGGCCCCTGTGCGGTACGGAAGGCGGTGGGGACGATGACCCTTCCCCTGGTCGTGGGAATCGACGGATCCGACGCCGGCCTGACGGCGGTGGACTGGGCGGTGGACGAGGCCGCCCGGCACGGTCTCGCGCTGCGGCTGGTGTACGCCTCGCGCTGGGAGCGGTACGAGCGGGCCGTCCCGTCCACCACCCTCGGCCGCCCGTCGGAGCGTGTGTTCGCGGAGAACCTCGTCGCCACCGCCGCCGAGCGCGCCGGGCGGCGCAACCCCGATGTGAAGGTCACCACCGACATCGTCCCCGACGACGCGGCCGACGCCCTCCTGCGCGAGGGGGAGGACGCCTTCGCCGTGGTGACGGGGGCACGCGGCCGCGGCGGGCTGAAGGGACTGCTCCTCGGCTCGGTCGGCCTGGCCGTGGCCGCCCGCGCGCAGTGCCCGGTGATCGTCGTGCGGGGCGACCGGGCGGGCCTGGCCGGCTCCCACGAGCGGATCCTGCTGGGCGCGGGCGAACCCGTGACCGGCGCGGGCGCCGCGCGCTTCGCCTTCCGCGAGGCCGAGGCACGCGGATGCACCCTGGACGTCGTACGGGCCTGGCGCTGCCCCGCGCACGACGGCGCCGGCGATCCCGCCCCCGGGGAGGAGCCGATGCGCCGGCACGAGGAGCGGGCCTCCGCCCTGATCGACACGCTGCTGCGGGACGCCGTCGCCGACCATCCGGCCGTCAGGGTGCGGCGGGTCACGGTGGAGGGACCGGCCCACCGGGTCCTCGCGCGCCGTTCGGCCGCTGCCGACCTGGTGGTCGTCGGGGCCCGGCGCAGGCAGGGCCGTCTCGGGCTCCAGCTGGGCCGGGTGAGCCACACCCTGCTCCATCACGCGGACTGCCCGGTGGCGGTCGTGCCGGAGACGGTGTGAACGTGGTGGACACGGGCAGAGCGGCTCCGCCGGCAGGCTCCGAGGCCGGACCCGGCCTCGGCGAACCGCTCGACGAGGGGGTACCGCAGTGACGGGCTGGACCTGGGCGTACGACGACTACGATCCCGCGGACGAGCGCCTGCGCGAGTCGCTGTGCACGCTGGGCAACGGCTACTTCGCCACCCGCGGGGCCCTGCCCGAGTGCGTCGCGGACGAGGTGCACTATCCCGGCACCTACGTGGCCGGCTGCTACGACCGGCTCACCACGGACGTCGCGGGCCGCCGGGTGGAGAACGAGGACATGGTCAACGCCCCGAACTGGCTGCCGCTGCGGTTCCGTCTCGCCGGACAGCCGTGGCTGACCCCGGACACCGCGACCGTGCTGGAGCACCGGCAGGTGCTGCACCTGGCCTCCGGGCTGCTGGAACGCCGGACGCGGTACGCGCTCGGCGACGGCCGGGTGCTGGCGGTGCGGCAGCAGCGCGTCGTGCACATGGCCGATCCCCATCTCGCCGCCCTGCGCACCGAGTTCACCGCCGAGGGCTTCGCCGGGGACCTCGACGTGGAGGCGGCGCTGGACGCCGGGGTCACCAACTCCGGGGTCGCGCGCTACCGGGACCTGGACGGCCGTCACCTCACCAAGGTGCACACCGGATCCGCCGGGCCGGACACGGTGTGGCTGCACTGCCGTACCCGCACCTCCGACGTCCGCGTCGGCATGGTGGCCAGGCTGGACGCCGACGACCCCGGCACCGCACGGCACGAGGAGACCCGTGTCGGCCGGCGGGTGCGCCTGAGCCTGCTGCCCGGACGTACCGTCACCGTCGACAAGATCGTCGCCCTGCACACCTCCCGCGATCCCGCGATCAGCGACCCGCTCGACGCGGCGCTCGACCGGGTCGGCGCGGCGCCCGGCTTCGACGAACTGCTCGAAGGGCATCTGACCGCCTGGGACCAGCTGTGGCGGCGGGCCGAACTGGACGTCGCCGGCGAGGCCGGGGACATCCTGCGGCTGCACCTCTTCCACGTCCTGCAGACCCTCTCCCCGCACACGGCGGACCTGGACGTCGGCGTGCCCGCCCGGGGGCTGCACGGGGAGGCGTACCGCGGCCATGTCTTCTGGGACGAGCTGTTCGTGCTGCCGTACCTCAACCTGCACTTCCCGGAGGTCTCCCGCGCCTTGCTCCGCTACCGCCACCGCCGCCTCGACCGGGCCCGAGCCGCCGCCCGCGCGATCGGCCGGCGTGGCGCGCTGTACCCCTGGCAGAGCGGCAGCGACGGGCGCGAGGAGACGCAGGAGCTGCATCTCAACCCCCGCTCCGGCCGCTGGCTGCCGGACCACTCGCGGCTCCAGCGGCATGTCGGCTCGGCGGTGGCGTACAACGTGTGGCAGTACTGCGAGGCCAGCGGGGACGCCGAGTTCCTGCACACCAAGGGTGCCGAGATGCTGCTGCAGATCGCCCGCTTCTGGGCGGACTCGGCGACCTGGGACGAGCAGCTGGGCCGGCACCGCATCCGGGGCGTGATGGGCCCCGACGAGTACCATGACGCCTATCCCGGCGCGCCGCGGCCCGGCCTCGACGACAACGCGTACACCAACGTCACCGCCGCCTGGGTGCTCGCCCGCGCCCTGGAGGTGCTGCGCATCCTGCCGGAACCCCGGCGGCGCGAACTCACCGAGCGCACCGGCCTCGACGGCGGCGAGCTCGAACAGTGGGAGGACGTCTCGCGCACCCTGCACGTCCCGTTCCACGACGGCATCATCAGCCAGTTCGAGGGCTACGGCGACCTCGCCGAGCTCGACTGGGAGGACTACCGGCGGCGCTACGGCGACATCCGGCGCCTGGACCGGATCCTGGAGGCGGAGGGCGACACGGTCAACCGCTACAAGGCGTCCAAACAGGCCGACGTCCTGATGCTCGGCTATCTCTTCTCGCCCGGCGAACTCCGGGACCTCTTCGCACGGTTGGGCCACCGGCTGGACGACGAGACCTGGTGCCGGACGGTCGACCACTACCTCCTGCGCACCAGTCACGGTTCCACCCTCAGCGGCCTGGTCCACGGCTGGGTCCTGGCCCGCGCGCGGCGGGCCGAGGCATGGACGTACTGCCAGGAGGCCCTGCGCGGTGACATCGCCGACCTGCAGGGCGGCACCACGGCCGAGGGCATCCACCTCGGCGCCATGGCCGGCACCCTGGACCTCGTCCAGCGGGGACTGACGGGCATGGAGACCCGGGAGGGCGCCCTGTGGCTCGATCCGGTGCCGCTGCCGGAGCTGTCGGCCTACGGCTTCTCCCTGCGCTACCAGGGGCACTGGGGTGTCCGGCTGCGCCTGGAGCGCGGCGGCCTGGAGGTGACGGTGCCGCCGTCCGACCGCTCGCCGATCGACATCCGGCTGCCGGACCGGGCGGTGAGCGTGCAGCCGGGGGAGAAGTGCCACCTCCTCCTCGCGGACTGACGCCCGCACCGGCTTCCGGACCGACTGCCGCCCGGCTTCCGGACGGACTGCCGCCCGGCTTCCGGACCGACTGCCGCCCGGCTTCCGGACGGACTGCCGCCCGGCTTCCGGACGGACTGCCGCCCGGCTTCCGGACGGACTGCCGCCCGGCTTCCGGACGGACTGCCGACCGGTTTCCGGACCGACCTCCGGACCGGCCTGCTCCGACGGCGGGCAGGGCTGCCGGTCGGCCGCCGTTGGCCTTGCACAGAGGGGCCGTACGGCCCCCGGAGAGGACCGGGCAGCCTCTGCCCCCGCACCGGCCGCGGCGCGACGCTGGTACCGGATGACAGACCGAGCGCTGGAGGTGCCGACATGCTTTCCCCCGTTGTCGCCGGAGTCGACGGATCCGCCGAGAGCCTGGCCGCCGCGGCATGGGCGGCCCGTGAGGCCGAGCGGCGGCACCGGCCGCTGCACCTGGTGCACGCCTGGGACTGGCACCCCCGCCAGCAGGAGCGCGAGATCGCCGGCGCCGCGCAGCGGCACCTCGCCCGGCGTGCGCTGCGGCGGGCGGAGGAACACGTCCGGGCCGAGAGCCCCGACGTCCGCCTCACCGACGAACAGATGGAGGGCCCGGCCGTCGCCGCCCTGCTGAAGGCGGCCGACCAGGCCGACCTGCTGGTCCTCGGCTCGCGCGGCCTGAGCGGCTTCACCGGGTTCCTCGTCGGTTCCGTCGCGCTCGGCGTGGTCGCGAAGGCCACCCGCCCCGTCGTGCTCGTCCGGGCGGACGAGGACGCGGCCGACGAACACCTGCCGGCGGGCGACGGAAGCGCCGCGACGGACACCGGCTACCGGGACGTCGTGGTCGCGATCGACGTCGACGAAGCCTGTGACGAGGTCATCGAGTTCGCCTTCGAGGCCGCCCGGCTGCGGCACGCCCGGCTGCGCGCCGTGCACGCCTGGCACACGGTCGGCCCGATCGGCCTCGGATCCGGCGACGTCGGCCTGGTGAACGACCCGGAGCAGGGCGAGGAGTGGCTGGGCTTCCTCCAGGCCGTGCTGCAGGTGTGGCGGGACAAGTACCCCGACGTGGAGGTCCTGGCGACGGTGGTGGAGGAGAGGCCCTCGACCGCGCTCGTGCGGGCCTCGACCGGGGCGAGTCTCCTCGTCGTCGGCCACCGCCTCACCGAACGCCCGGTCGGCCCCCGCACCGGTCCCGTCACCCACGCCGCGATCCACCACGTCGGCTGCCCGGTGGCCGTCGTCCCCCACCTGTAGAGGAGCCCCGGACCGCGCTGGGCGGGTCCTTCGCCGAAGGACCCGCGAGCGCGGGTGGACGAAGGAGGTGACGGTCATGACGAGGCCAGTCGTGGCCGGTCTGGACGGTTCGAAGGAAAGCCTCGCCGCGGCCGACTGGGCGGCGAGGGAAGCCCTCCGCCGAGGACTGCCGCTCCGTCTGGTGCACGCCTGGGAGGGCCTGCCCGACGACGACACCGACGCGGACCTGCCCGAGGTCCGGGTACCGCAGTACCGCGCACGGCGGGTGCTCCGCGCCGCCCTCGAACTGCTGCACGAGCGCTATCCGCGGCTGTACATCGCAGCCGAGCAGGTGCGCAGGCAACCGGGGCCCGCGCTCCTCGCCGAGTCGGAGACCGCGGAGCTGCTGGTCATCGGGAGCCAGGGAGCGGGCGGTGTCGGCGGGTTCATGTCGGGTTCGGTCGCCCTGGCCACCGTGGCGCACGCCGACCGGCCCGTCGTCCTCGTCCGGGCGGGTGAGACGGCGACCGACGAACACCTTCCCGACGGCTCGGGAAAGCCGTCGACCAGCACTCCGTGCCGTGAGGTCGCGGTCGCCGTCGACATCGGCGGGGCCTGCGACGACGTCCTCGACTTCGCGTTCCGCGAGGCCGGACTCCGCAAGGCGCCGCTGCGCGCCGTGCACGCCTGGCACGCGCCGCTCACCAGCGGCGTCCCGGGTGCCGAGGAGCGTGCGCGGCTGCGGCGGATGGCGGAGCGCGACCTCACCGAACTGCTCGAACCGTGGCGCGCGAAGTACCCCGAGGTGGTCGTGCGCGAGAACCTCCACGAGGGCCGGGCGGCCCACGTCCTCGCACACGCCGCGGCCGGGGCCGGACTGCTGGTGGTGGGCCGCCGCCGGCGGCGTACCGCGGTCGGCCCGCACACCGGCCCGGTGGCCCACGCGCTGCTCCACCACGTGCGCCGGCCCGTCGCGCTGGTCCCGCACGACTGACGCGGGCCCGGCTCCGGCGGCCGTCCGCCGGAGCCGGGCCCGAGAAAGGGTGTTCCCGATGATCTCCGACGTCCGTGCAGAACCCTGCCACGCCGCCGCCTATCTGGTGCGGGCCGCCGTCACCGCCCCGTCCCCGTACAACACCCAGCCCTGGATCTTCGTCGCGGAGGACGAGGACCGGGGCGTCGAGCTGCACGCGGACGGTGCCCGGCGCCTTCCCCTCACCGACCCCAGCGGCAGGGAAATGGTCATCAGCTGCGGAGCCGCCCTTCTCAACATCCGGCTCGCCGTCCGCCACCTGGGCTTCAACCCGGTCGTCGAGCACTTCCCGCGCCCGTCGGACCCGGCGTTCCTGGCCCGGGTGACCTGGGGCGCCTACCACCGGCCCGCACCCGAGGACGAGCGTCTGTTCGGCGCCGTGCGGCGCCGCCACACGGTGCAGGGGCCGTTCCTGGCGGAGCCGCTCCCCCCGTCGCTGGCCGAGGCCCTGCGCGAACACGCGCACGAGGCGGGCGCGACCCTGGACTTCGTCACCGACCGCGCGGGCAGACGGCACCTCGCCGAGCTGGTGCGCAGGGCCGAGGACGCCCGCCGCTCCCGTCCGGAGTACGCCGCCGAGCAGCGGCGGTGGACCTGGTGGCCCGGCGAGCCGCGGTACGACGGCGTCCCCGGCGACGCCGACCGGACGCACCCGGACGTCACGGACTTCGCCGGACGGGACTACGTCGGCCTCACACGGATGTTCCCGGAGCCCCCGCAGCGCCGGACCTCGCGCACCGGGCCCGTCGCGATCCTCAGCACGGACCGTGACGACCCGGCGGCCTGGCTGCGGGCCGGGGAGGCCCTTCAGCGGGTCCTCCTCGAAGCGGCGGACCAGGGGGTCATGGCGGCCTTCCACACCCAGCCGCTGGAGGTGCCGTCCCTGCGGACGAGGATCCGGCAGACGCTCAGCGGCGGGGCCTTCCCGCAGATGATCTTCCGGCTCGGGTATCCGCCGTGCGTACGGCCACTGCCCCGACGCCCGGTCGCCGAGGTCCTCAAAGTCACCGGCGCGGCCACCCCGAGCCCCACGTGAGCTGCGCACCGGGAACGCGGTGGGGCGACGCCCGCCCACACGTCTCCCGGTCGACCGCCGACCGAGCACGCGTCGCCTCCGTTCGTCCTGCCGCACGGCTCCCGGTCGACCGGTGTCGGCTGCGCGGCCCGAGCGGGCGTCGTATCCGGTGGTCCTGCGGTACGGGTCCTGGCCGACCGCCGTCGGCGCGAGCGGGCGGCCGTCGTGCCGCACGGCTGCCGCCCTCCGGCGCCGGCTGTCCCGCTCGATGCGCTGTCGCATCCGGTCGTCCTGCCGTACGGGCTCCTGGTCGACCGCCGTCGGCTGCCGGGCCCGAGCGGGCGTCGTATCCGGTGGTCCTGCGGTACGGGTCCTGGCCGACCGCCGTCGGCGCGAGCGGGCGGCCGTCGTGCCGCACGGCTGCCGCCCTCC